>NZ_QNVV01000016.1 GCF_003384725.1 Chryseobacterium pennipullorum | reverse complement strand
AAAATAATAAAAAGTTATTTCCGTAAAATTTTTTGAGCTGTAAGGGCTCAAAATTTTCCAGAATAACTTTTTAACTTACACAGTTAGTGAGATACTACCAAAAATAGCGTCATTTTATTTCTCTAATTCACAATTGAAAATAGCTTGTTGCGCCGTTTAATTTTTCGCGCATTTACCCATGCTTTTTTAAAGATTTTCCTTGTAAAAAGGAATCAATTGGTCTAAAGCTATTTTTACTGGTTCCGGTTGGTCATATAAATCATAGTGTGACCACCCTTCAGCAATAACCAATTCTTTCTTCTCTGATTTTGCTCTGCGGATAATCTCCATTCCGTCTCTGTAAGCAGCAAACCCTCCTGGTTGATCACCAATAACGATCATTAATGGTTGCGTGAGTAATACTTCTGCCAAATGAAAAGCATCCCATCCAATAGCTGCACTATTGTGTGAGTATAAAGAACGGTTGAGACCGTTGGGTTTCTGGCCTCTTGATGTTCTGTAGTAATCCGTTGCTTCCAGTACATCAATATCTTTAATACCTGCAGCTTTACCAGCTTCTACAGAGGGTGGCAGAACATCGTCAACACGCAGTTCTGCTCCGCGTGCCTCAGCTGTACGTTGTTCAGCGATTTTTTCCAGCGCGCCGATAGGATCCCAATTACCAAATGCTTCTCTCCATAATCTTCCATAATTAACGGCTGTAACAGTTCCCACAGCTTTGATACGCTTTTCTGTCATAGCGGCATTGATCGCGTATCCGCCACCTCCACAGATTCCTAGAACACCCATCCGTTTTTCATCAACGTAAGGAAGAGTGACCAAATAATCACAGGCACATCGGAAATCTTCCACTCTCAAAGTAGGATCTTCAATAAATCTGGGTTCTCCACCGCTTGACCCCTGAAAAGAGGCATCAAATGCCAATACAACAAATCCAGCATTGGCGAATGCTTCTCCATATACATTTCCGGAAGTCTGTTCTTTACAGCTTCCGATGGGGTGAGCGCTGATGATCGCAGGGTATTTTTGATTTTCATCGAAGTGGGGCGGGTAGTATACATCTGCTGCTACGTCCCAATACAAATTTTTGAAGGTTACTGACTCTTTCATTTTCTAATTTAAGGTGTTATTACTATTTTACACTATGTTAATTCAAAGATTTTTTAAAACAATGATGCTGTTCATTCTGATCCTGTGAACAAAACAAATGTATGACGATCAGCACCAGATAGGTGAAAACAAAATACTGTAAAAGCGAAACATTTTACTGTTTTCTAAAAGAGGTAGGTGAAAAACCTGTTTTTTGGCGGAAAAATCGGGTGAAATAGGTGGGGTATTCAAAGCCTAAACCATAGGCAATTTCATTGATCGAAAGCTTCGTTTCAAGCAGTTCTTTTTTGGCAATCTGAATGATGTGCTGATGAATATGCTCTATCGGTGACTGTCCTGTGAAATGTTTGATGAGGTCTCCGAAATAATTGACAGAAAGATTAGCCTTACCGGCAAAATGAGCAACAGTAGGAAATTGACTGGAGTTGTTTCCTGTACCAAAATATTGGTCTAATTGCCGGTGAAAATCGGCAACTACTTTATTGTATATTATACTTCGGGATTCAAACTGCCTCTCGTAAAAAGTTCGGGTATACGCCAATATCAGCATGGCATAGGAAACGAGTACATCTTGCGAAAAATTGTTGCGATGGTATTCTTCATAAGCCTTGGAAAATAAATCATCAAGAAGTTTGCTCTCCCGGTCTGTAAGAAATAATGCTTCATGATGATCATATCCCGTGAATGAATAATATTTTACAAACTTGTATACTAGGCTGGTGTCAATGAAAATTCCATATCCTGAAAATGGATTAGCCAGATCCCATTCCATGATGTTACCGGGTTTATCCAAAAACAAATACGAACTCGACATCCCTTCTACAGGTGGATCTACTTCAATATTGTTTTTAATGGCTATCAGATAAAAATCCAGTTGTACAGGTTCGGACTGTAATCGTATATTTTGATGTTGATCATAATTGATGACCTGTATGGCACCCGTATTGGCAGTATTGATGCCAATATATTGTAGAAAAGATGATATGTTGTAGGGCTTATTCAATGTATAGAAAAGATATCAATGATTTAAAAATACAAAATTAGTTTTATCTGAACCAAAAAACTATTCTTATTGACTCCTATCCCGGCTGTTATCATATTGAACCACAGATGATATGGATTTTCACAGATATTTGCCCCTTTGTGAATAAACAATTAATAAAGGAGTAAATTTTTTCTAAAATAAAATATATGCCGCAGGTATACAATAGGTTATGTGGTGAGTTATGTGGTGGCCCATTCTGACAAATGGCGCTATTTTTGTTTTTTAAATTATTACAAATAATAATTGATAAAGGAATATTGACATTCTAAGGCATGCACTGGTTAGCTTTCATACCAATGGAATGCCTGCATTGGTAAATGCAAGTTAACATTACTCTGACTTTTCCCAACAGGGAATGTACCGGATTATTCTAATCTTACAACAATGAAAGATTTTTTTGAACATTATGCAGAACTATCCATGATCGGCAACGCGGATAGATTAGCTCAATGCTATGCCGATCAGTTTATGGTGGGCGAAAAAGAAACAGCCGTATTCAGGAATGATGAGAAATTCATAGAATGGCTGAACGGAGTATTTGCTGCAAATAAAAAAGCAGGCATGCAATCACTCAGAGTGAAAGATATCGTTGCTGTTCAATGGAATGAATCTTTTGTAAACGCCCGGGTAACCTGGAGCGCGAAATTTTTATCTGTTGAAGAAGAAATGAGTTTTGTCATTCATTATGTAGTTAATGTTTCTGAAGATCATTTCAAAATTGTTTTGTACATCAGTGAACAGGATGAGGAACAGGTGAAACGCGGGAAAGGGCTCATATAAACGAACCATAAAATGAGAAATGTTATATTAAACCTTGCCATATCCTTTGATGGACTTATCGAGGGACCCAATGGGGAGCTGGATTGGATTGTAAAGGATGAAACCGTTGACTATGGAGACATTCTTACCGAAATCCTGAGCGATAAAGATCTTATTTTTTACGGGCGTGTAGCCTATGAAAAATGGGGCAATATACAGCCTGAGAAAAATGCTGGAAAAAAAATAAAAGATGCCTATCATCTGATGCATAGCAAAACAAAATATGTGTTTTCAAAAACGATGAAAGAGGATGGTACAGAGGCTATTTTTATCAGTTCAGATATTGAAGAAAAAGTCCGGGAGCTTAAGCAGCAGCCCGGCAAAAACATCTGGCTCTACGGGGGTGCCAAAATAGCCACTACATTTTTTAATCTTAATCTGATTGATGAATTAAGACTGGCCATACATCCCGTTATATTAGGTAAGGGTAAACCTCTCTTTCAAAATATAGAGCATGCACATAAGCTTAAACTGGTTGAGATACAGGATTATGCATCCGGTATAATGCTGGTGAAATATAAAGTATATTATTCCTAAGAATGATACTTCACTTTAGATTAATAACCATTCCTTGGAAATGATATAAATCCATCCTGACACAAAATGGGAATAAGAAATTGGAGACTGATTACTTTCGGAGAATAGCCATATCATTTAAATATTATATAATAATAAAAAAGAGATTACTTCCATTTTTTTGATTTAATAGTGATTGATATCATCAAAATGAGTTATAGGTTAAAGGCTTGTTAATACCTTTGCAGTCTTTATTTTTTTAATATGCCCATCAGTTGTGGTCTGGATTTTGTATATCGTTTGACTCCAATTTTTATTAAGATCAACATTGTAACCATAAACGCATAAAATTGAAGTTATGATAATTGATGAAAATCTTTTGCTCAATTTTGGAGCAGTGTGTGAGGAGTATTCCGCGAAGGAGATTATTTATAAAAATGGAGATACACCTTATTATTATTTCCAGATCATAAGCGGAACAGTAGAACTCAATAATTATCACGAAGACGGTAAGGAATTTACTTTGAATATTCTTTCTGAAGGTCAAAGTATAGGAGAGTCGTTGCTTTTTGGTAACAAAAAGTATCCTATGAATGCTGTTGCAAACAGCAATACAAAAGTGTATAAATTAGCAAAAGCAAACTTTCTTGAGCTGCTATCCCAAAATCAGGAGGTTATGTTTAGATTATTTGAACACTTGTCTGATAGGCTTTTCTACAAGTATATTATGCTTTTTAATAATTCAGCCATAGATCCACAAGCCAAGATCAAAGCGCTGATGGACTATTATAAGGAATACCACTGGGGAAAGCAGAAGATAAAGAATATCATCCCACTGACCAGACAGCAGATTGCAAACATGACAGGATTACGGGTGGAAACCGTAATCCGTACGATAAAAAAAATGGAAAGAGATAATTTGGTACATATTAAAGAAAGACGGATTTACTATTAGACGAACATGTGTAAATATTTGTATTCTTATTTCGCAACATTTTAACAAACTTGCTTACTCTTACTTGTTCGCCAAAAGAGAAGTAATCTCTCCTTATTTTTAGTCATTTACTCTTTAAATCTTTCTTTTTATAATTGATTATCCTGATTCCCAATCATGCAAAAGTGCGTTGGGCAAGAAATGTACTTGTAAGCATGCAGAAGGCTACTAAAAAGAAGGATGTCCTTAAAATCACTGGGAAGTAGATGTCAGGATAAAGATAATGGGTGGCTGTGAGGGGTAAACCGTATGATTGTCAGTAATTTAAGTCTGATTAAATCAGAGATCTTCTTCCTTACTGATTTTACTCTCCGAATTGCTTCAATTTGACGAATAAAAAATAATGAAACCTGAAATAAAATTATTTATAAAATAACGGGTTGACCATTATCCAATCACTGTTTATCCTCATTTTATTTTATAAATAGTGAATTACTGACAATAACTTACAGAATATTAGTTTTTATTCTTAGAAAAGGGTACCTTCTACACATGGAAAATAAATATTTCAAAGAATAAATAGTCAAAAAAAACACAATAATCCATAGTTATTTATTTTTAATTTGATTTTATTTTTCCGACCCCTACGAGCTAGGGGTTTTATAGCAGGAGTTCTTTCATATATAATTATTATTGTAAGCCTCCTTTTTTGGGAGGTTTTTACTGATGTGATTTTCTATATCATATAGAAAGTGAAAAAGCACTTTGATACTGAATCGGCTTGAAATTGAAGCTGTAAAGAATATTTTTAAGCATGAAATAGTTCTGCTAATAAGCTAAATTAACAATTTTAATTTTATCTTTGCTGAAACCAAACGATAGCATGGGATTGTTTTCCAGATTGATTGTTTTTTCCAAATAATGCTGAGATAAATTTTAAAAAGTATGTAAGAATTCAGTTATTGTAACGATCATCTCTTCTGAGTTCTCTTTCTACTTCGTCAATTTCTGGTAAAGGATAAAGAAAGCTTTCTTCAATATACCTCAAAATACTCTCATCCGTTTTGTTGTTGATTTTACGTATGAACAGTTTATTTCCGGATTTTAGATCCTCAATATAATTCAGAGTGTCCTGCTTATTCTGGAAAAGTGATTTCTCAAATACAGCTCTTTTATCATCATTCACAATAATATCATGAAAAGATGTGTTCATGAGGACTGTTTGAAAAAAGGATTCTGCAGGTAAAAAAGTATGTAGATAATAATCCTCAAAATCCATTACCCTTTTATTATTGGTTAGGAATGCACAGGTTTCTCTTGTGAAAATAAACCATTTTCCACCTATAAATGGTATGACGCCTTTCATAAATTCTCTCTTATAAACCAGTGAGGAGATCATATAGGCCAGTTCTGTAAAATGATTTTGTATTCTTTGCAGGGTATCGGGCCTGTAAAATTTCTGGTCATAATAAAAGAAATAATTTCGGCCTTTATTAGCTGTAAGAAACTTACGGATGATATTTTGTGATTTAAGAGGGTAATCTTCACCACTCAGGTTGATAAAATAATCCCACTCCTTATTTACGTTCAGAAGAAATTCCATAGCGTTGAGCTCGGCTTGGATCATACTGAAACCACCCGACACAACATTCATGCTGTCCAAAATATAAACGTTGGGGAATTGAGCAGAATGCAGCTGTATTTCTTCCGTTGTCTCTGCTTTTGCTTTTCTGTCAATATGGATGAGATAGACCTGATCTCTGGTATAGATCTTCTCAAACATAGCTTTAAATACTTCAACTTTATGATGTACCATAATAAAATAGGCAATTCTAATATGAGAAACATTCAATTCTGAAATTTGAAGTTGTGGTAGGGGAAGGGTAGTTTGCATGTTTTGGAGCTTAGAATCATCCGCGTCTGCAAACAATTGGGTTTAACTTGCTAAATGTACAAATAATTTTTTGATAATCAGTTATTTAAATATTGCTTTGTTCGTTTTTTTTATCGTAAGTTTGCAGCATATTGATAAAACAGGTCACTGCCTTTGCTATTCTGTCATAGTTTAAAATCACAATTTTTTCTTTCAGTTTTGCTTTTTCAGCTACCGATTTATAATCTTAGGAAATCAAAAGATTATAAACGTCGTATCATCAATAGGAGCGATACGTTATTGCAGGTTGTCCAATACTATTTGATGGTATGTTGATGGCCGAAGCAAGCAAGATGGTAAGCAGGAGAAATATTCTTATTTTGTCTACCCTTATATAATACCAATTCAAATTCTGATCAACAGGGTTATGACAAAATACCGGAAGGCCGGAATGTATAATGAGTTTTAAAAATCTAAATTTAATTAATCCAATTATCCGCGCGGCAACAGAAGCGGGATACTCCAGGCCTACAGAAATACAATATAACGCCATTCCCCATATTTTAGCAGGAAAAGACATCCGTGGATGTGCTCAGGCAGGTAGCGGAAAAACAGCAGCCTTTGCCATGCCCATTCTGCAGTTGCTAAAAAAATATACTCCGGACCATAAAGAAGTACGAACCTTAATCCTTACCCCTACCCGCGAACTGGCGATACAAATTGAGGAAAACTTTAAAATCTACAGTAAATATCTGCCATTATCCCAGCTTTCTGTGTATGGAGACGTTTCTAGAGGCAGCCAGCTCGCTGCCCTGAGAAAAAGAGTGGATATTCTGATAGCTACTCCCGGAAGACTCCTTGATCTGGTCAGCCAAAGACCGATGGACCTGTCAAAAATTGAAATGTTGGTGCTGGATGATGCGGACAAGATGCTTGACATGGGATTGATCAATGACGTAAAAAATGTTGTAAAGCTGGTTCCCAATAAAAGACAGACCTTACTTTTTTCCGGAACGATGCCATTAGGTATCCGGAAGCTTGCGGAAACTCTCCTGAATGCTCCCATAGAAGTGACAGCAGAGACTACAGCAACAGGGACAGAGGAGAATGTGGTATCCTTTTGTGATGTTGATGAGCGGATTGACATGAAAAAAATTCAGAATGTGATAGGTTTTACAATGCCTGTCAGTTCATTTCAAAAATAAAATCTGTAAAAGATTACAGATCATAATACATTTAATTTTTAATATAATTACCATGCAAGAAGGCACAGTAAAATTTTTTAATGAAGCAAAAGGCTTCGGGTTTATTTCTCCGGCAGACGGAAGTAAAGACGTATTTGTACACTCTTCAGGATTAATCACAAGAGTGATCCGCGAAAATGATAAAGTAGTTTTTGAGGTTCAGAAAGGAGAAAAAGGTTTAAATGCTGTTAACGTAAAGTTAGCGTAATAAAAATCTCATCTGAAGATAGGTGGAAATGGTATTCTATACCAACCCATTCTCAGATTTTTACTTTTTTAGAGTCCATACACTTTTTAAGTTTCCGGACCTATTGTTTAAAGAAATGAAACCTCTTGCTTTTTGTGAGAGGTTTTTTTTGAGGATTGGGAGAATAAATATCATGTAAAACTTAAATTTTTCCTTAGATTTTGTATCCGGTTCTACTTTATTCACCTCCGGGCAGATGCGGTCTGATATTTGAATGGTAAAACCAAAGCAGATCTGATGGCAATCAGCTGTAATCAATTTATACACCAACAATACCCTCATGAAAGAGGGTAAAAAATATGAGATATGATAATTATCAACAGTTTTGAAGAATACAAAGCGCTTGAAGGCAGGATGATGGGAGTTTCTTCCTGGCACACAATAGATCAGGAACAGATTGACAGATTTGCCCTTGCGACTCTGGATCATCAGTGGATTCATACCGATCAGGAAAGAGCACAAAAAGAAAGCCCTTTCAAATCCACTATCGCTCATGGTTATCTTACATTATCCCTGATTCCCTATCTATGGAAGCAGATTGCTGAAGTAAGAAATGTAAAAATGGAAATTAATTACGGGATTGAGAATTTTAAGTTTGAACAGGCTGTTCCCGTCAACAGTGAAGTACAGCTGCAGGCCACCGTAAAATCTGTAAAAGACCTCAGAGGAACGGTGAAAGTAGTAGTGGAGGCGAAGCTGCTCATTAAAGATCAGATAAAACCGGCGTATACCGGCGATGTCATTTTTCTTTATCACTTTGCGTAGAGTAGGAGATCACTATTGCATCACAATTCAATGAGGTATTTACCCTTCAATGGTCAAATTTTAATATCTTTAAAAACTAAAAAATAATAACCCTTATGAAGATAAAATCGTTCACCTTAGCGTTCACCCTTCTTTTTCAATTCGTGAGTGTCACTGTATTTTCTCAGAAAAAAGCGAATCTCAATTCCTTACTGAATACCCATTCTGAATTTATTTTTCCGCAGACCCCCGATAAAATTTCCAAAGCCCTTCAGGTAAAGACTGTTTTCTATGAAGATGCCAATGATGAAAAATATGCTAAATGGCTCACCCCGTCAGGTCTTGAACTGTATTGCAGCCTCGGGAAAAACAATGCTGTAAACGAAATGTTTTTTGACATTCCTGAAGATCAATCAGTGATCGTGGGAGGACTGCCTTTTGGTCTTACCATGAACCAATCTACATTACAGGATGCCAACACCCAATTCGCTAAGTATGGAGCAAAAATAGGAAAGCTTGGTGATGACAGTGAATTTTCAGGGGGCTCAAAAATGACATTCAAAAAAGGAAGCCATTATGCAACTCTACTTTTTGACAAAAAAAACATATTGAAGTTTTTAGGTCTCAGTACAGAGCTGGTAGATCCCGCTGCCAATTAATGAGGTAGACAAATATTTCAATTCATACAGCCATGCCATTTTTCCGGGTAGTAAACTACGGTCTATTTTACCTGTATTGTACTGGGAGGATACCCGAATTGTTTTTTAAAAGCAAAAGAGAAATGCGACAGATTTTCAAATCCCAGATCAAGATAAATATCAGAAACTGATTTGCCCTTTTGAGTGAGAAGAAAATGGGCTTCTCTTAATCTCCGGAGCTGCAGCCATTGTCTTGGTGGCAGACCAAAGGTTTTCTGAAAATCTCTTTTGAATGATGATAAACTTCTTCCGGTGAGATAGGCAAAACGGTCAAGGTTGACATTAAAATGGAAATTTCTATTCATGAACGCTTCAATGTCAATCTTATGAGGTTCCGAAAAATCAAATAAAATATCTTTAAGGGTGGGGTCATCATTCAGCATCAGCAATAATGCTTCTTTTTTCTTTAGCTGCAGCAATTCCGGGGAAGCAGGAAGTTCTTCGTACACCAAAAGAGAATTCATAAAAGCCCGGAGGGCTTTGTGATCAGGCTTTATAAAGGCAGGTGTATTCTCTTTTTTCTCTGCCTTATATCCATATTCAAGACTGAAATCATGTAATAGCTGATCGTCAAAATACAGACTTACCGTTTTGATCTCTCCATTTTTGGGAGGATATTTTGCAAACTTCAATAACCGGTTTTTCCGTGAAGAATAAAGGTCACCTTCCTTAAAAACAGTTTTTGTGGTACCGTCGTTCAGCTCCATTTCGCCTGAGATAATCAGCCCCAGGCTATGAAACTGCGCAAACTGTTCTCCCTCTCTGAACTCTGAAAAGTGACAGGAAAAGTTAATCGGAAGAAGGGTAGTATTTTCGCTCATCGTTTAAAAAAGGCTTTTAGTCTTTTTTCCAAACATACAAACTTTTCTGCAGCATCTGTTTGAAAAATGAAAAATCCTCACCACCCAAGCTTAAAAATGATCTCCGGATGCCGTTGTGAGAATACAATATAATTATCCCAGGATCGCTTTAGGCTCCAGATAGGCTTCCAGCCCATATACTCCATATTCCCTGCCGATACCGCTCTGTTTAAATCCGCCGAAAGGTGCAAAGGGGTCATGTGAAAATCCATTGATGCAAACCCTTCCGGCATCAATCTGAGCAGCCAGTTTTTCTGCCCGGTTCCGATCGGAAGAACTGATGTAAGCCGCCAGTCCATACATCGTATGGTTAGCTATGGTAACTGCTTCTTCTTCATTTGTATAAGGGATAATAGACAGTACGGGACCGAAAATTTCTTCCTGTGCAATGCGCATTTCATTGCGTACGTTTGTAAAAATGGTGGGCTGTACAAAATTACCGCTTTCAAGTCCAGTCGGCTTTCCTTCACCACCGGTAAGAAGGGTAGCGCCTTCTTCAAGCCCGATCCTGATATAGTCCTGAACCCGTTCATATTGTCTGACACTGACCAGTGGGCCAAGATCCGTATCCTCTTCACCCGGATTTCCCACCTTTATCTGGGCGGCGGCTCTTTTGGCCAGTTCATTCACCTCATCCAGCCTGCTGAACGGGACAAGAAGGCGGGTAGGAGCGATGCATGCCTGACCATTATTCATACAAACACCCAAAACAGCCATAGGAATAACCTGTGACAAATCTGCATCATCCAGGATGATATTAGGTGATTTCCCGCCAAGTTCCAGGGTTACCCGTTTCATTGTGTCTACCGCCCCTTTGGCAATGGCCTTTCCCGTTACTGTGGATCCGGTGAAAGATATTTTAGCAATATCAGGATGATGGGTAATCGCTGTTCCTACCCTATCTCCTAAACCGTTTACTATATTAAACACTCCTTGTGGCAAACCAGCTTCATGAAAGCATTCTGTGATAAGCTGGGTTTGCCTGGCGCTCATTTCACTTGGTTTGATAACAGCAGTACAGCCTGCTGCGATGGCTGTTGCCAGTTTATTACAGATAAAGCTGTTGCTGGCGTTCCATGGAGTGATAATTCCTGCAACACCCAAGGGTTCCAGCCGCACTTTTGAATTCCCCGCCGTTTTTTCAAAGTCAAAAGATTCAAGAGTGGTGATGGTATTCGTAAAAGCTGACAGGGCATGTTGCACACTCATTCTGCAGAATTGCAGAGTGCCGCCGTATTCACTTACCATAACGGAAATCAGCTCATCTTCCCGTTGGCTTACAGCACGGTGTAGTTTCCAAAGGAAGCCAATACGTTGTTCTTTGGTTGTTTTTGAAAATGTTGTAAAAGCCTTTTTTGCCGCATCTATTGCTCTTTGCGTGTCGGTCTCATCTCCTAGCATTACTTCTCCGGTTTTAGTATTGGTAACCGGATCGATAAGATCAAAAGTTTCTCCGCCATGAGGCGAAACAAATTCGCCATTGATGTAAATTGTGTTAATCTGTATCATTTTGATGATTTTAATACAGCAAATTTCGCTGAAAAGAGAACAGTTCGGTTTGTTGTACAGTTCAATTTTTGTTTGTTGTATAGTTCACGACCAGCAGTACACATTGTCAGTCATCCGGCTGTATTTCTGAAAGCAGGAACATATTTTGAAATGATCGCCTTATATTTCCTCAAAATTGATTACTTTTATCATAACCAAGTAAATATATTGTTTTGAGGAACACTCTGAAACTTATTACAGCTTAGTATCAGTCTTACAACCACAGGCTGATCATTCTTTAGTTCGGGCAATTCTGCCTGAGCAGGTTTTCATTTAATCATATTAATCATCGCATTGCTTGTTACAGCAAATGCATTCTGCTATTCCGGTTTCTGAAGATTCCGCTGTTTCAGGATTTCAATAGGTGATCAATATGAAAAACTCACAAAGAATACTAAGCACAGAAATAAGTAATGAGTCAAGAATATATTTGGGAGGTTAAAGCAAAAAATACTCCTCTCATCAAAAAGAAATGCAACCATTGTGACAGCAGCAGATTTTACAGCAGTGATAAATTCAGGCTGAACGCACAGAAAAAAAATATTGATATCTGGTTAATTTACAGGTGTGTAAAATGTAAAAATACATTTAATATGACCCTGTTTTCCAGAACCAGGGCGGAATCAATTCCTAAAGATTTATTCGGAAGAATGTTGGAAAACGATCGGGAAACAGCCTGGAAGTATGCCTTTTGTCATGAAATAAAACGTAAAAATCATGTTGAAGCAGATCCGGACAGTGTAGCCTATGAGATTGGGTATCCTTTAATAGAAGAGATTATGAATTCTGATGGAGACATCATTTCCTTTACCATCCAATATCCTTTTGATTTTGGGATCAGGATATCTTCAGTGATCAGAATGTGTTTACATCTTTCGGCAAGCCGGTTCGACAGACTCATGGAGGCAGATGCCATTGAGTATCAGGGCAAATTGCTGCATAAGAAACAAAAAATTAAAGACGGAGATACCCTCATGATAAAAAAGGACGCTCTCGCGAAACTGTACGATGGTATTTGATTCATGGTCCCGGACCATGATAGACCGTTTTTTTAAATTACTTCACAGAACCTTCAATTCTGAGGATTTGGAGGTTTCTGTTGAAGGGTACATCATTTTATTTTCAGGATACACAATCTGGGATATTTTTATCACAAATTAAAGTATAGACTTTTGGACGGACCGTAACAAACAAGCTCTAAAATGAGTATTATTGTAATGATATTAATCTGAGAAATAATATGGGGCATTGGGAAATCTTTTTGTTCTTTCTGGTCATCGCTTTTGTCTATTCCTCCGTAGGATTTGGAGGAGGATCCAGCTATCTTGCTGTATTGGCCATGTACAGTCTTCCCTATCAGGAAATACGCCTTACAGCATTGGTATGCAACGTTATTGTTGTCATAGGCGGAGTTTATATTTATATTAAAAATAAGCAGGTAGATTGGAAGAAAGTGATTCCCATCACCATGGTAAGTGTCCCGATGGCTTATTGGGGGGCTGTTTTGAAGATAAGCCAGGAAACATTTTTTCTGATCTTAGGGATTACTTTAATGATTGCGGCCTTATTGTTATGGATAAAAACAGGAACTCAATATGAAAATGCCGGAGCCGAGGGTACGACTACCTCGCTCGTTAGAAATAGTTTTTTAGGAGGGGGAATTGGATTTTTATCGGGGTTGGTAGGAATAGGCGGAGGAATTTTTCTTTCTCCCATGCTCAATTTGCTGAAATGGGATACCCCACGAAAAATCGCGGCAACCTCCAGCGTCTTTATCCTGGTTAATTCTTTATCAGGAATTAGCGGACAGCTATCAAAATTATCCGTTGATATGGACTATTTCAGGATTGTGGGCTTGGGCCTAGCGGTGTTTATCGGAGGTCAGGCCGGCTCCAGATTGTCGTTGAAATGGAACCCTTTGATCATAAAAAGAATGACTGCCATACTGGTATTGGTAGCGGGCGTAAATGTTTTAATAAAATATTGGTAAATCAAGTTAAATCAAAGAAATGAAGATCAAGATATTAGCATTCGGAATAGCGAAAGATATTTTTGGAGCGTCAGAAAAAGAAATAGAAATAAAAGACGCTCTGACTGTACAACACTTAAAAAATATACTGGAAGAAGAATTTCCGGAACTTAAAAGACTGAAAGCCTATTTTGTCGCTGTGGATGAAGAGTATGCGGAGGACGACCAGCTGATAAGCAGTATCAATGAAATAGCGATTATCCCACCTGTAAGTGGCGGATAAATTTCTTGGGTTAATAATGCTTTTGTAATAATACACTGCTTTTGCAGCGAATATTCACACCAAATGATTGACATAAACATAACAGAAAATACGCTAGATATCACAGCATGCCTTAGTGCAGCTCAGGATTTTGGAAGCGGTGGGGTGTCCACATTTATAGGGACTGTACGTAATGTGACCAAAGAGAAATCCGTAGTCCGGCTGGAGTACGAATGCTATCAGCCTATGGCGATGAAGGAGATAAGGAAAATAGCCGATAAGGCAATTGATTTATTTTCGGTCAAGAACATTGTCGTTCATCACCGTACCGGAATATTATTTCCAGGCGATGCCGCTATTATTATTGTTGTAAGTGCAGGCCACCGGGAGGCTGTTTTTGATGCCTGCAAATATATGATTGACACGATCAAAGAGACCGTTCCCATTTGGAAAAAAGAGATTTTTGACGATGGAGAAGAATGGGTTTCGGCCCATCCATAATATGAGCCATTAATTTTCGTACATTTACTATACCAGTTCCTTACAAGATATGAAAACCAGTTTATCAGACCATAAATCTGTACAGCAGATCGAAATTATCAAGGTAAAAGGTCATGACTTTTTCCCCTGTACTGATGATGTTTCTGTAGAAGAACCTCTGGAGATACGGATTTCCTATAGTTTTGAAAACCGTAGAGAAAGTAAAAACATATCCGTCACCATGAGGACTCCCGGCCATGACGCAGAACTGGCCATCGGATTTTTATTTACAGAAGGAATTATCTCGGGCTATCATCAGATTGTAAAAGCGGAACATCACGAAGCAGAATGCTCCAGAAACCGTAAAAACATAATGATTGTGAACCTCGCTGAAGACTGTTCTCCCCAGCTGATGAAGGCAGACCGTAACTTTTATACAACATCAAGCTGTGGGGTTTGTGGTAAAGGGTCCATAGAATCAATACGAACGGTAAGTGCTTTTCAGAATAGCAGAAAGGAAAAGTATACCGTAACCTTTGATACCCTGTACCGGTTATCAGACCAACTACAGTCTTTTCAAAACAATTTCAGAACAACGGGAGGTATTCATGCTTCAGGTCTTTTTGATCAGGAAGGAAATTTACTGGCTTTACGGGAAGATGTGGGACGGCATAATGCACTGGATAAACTTATTGGCCATGCTTTGGCTACAGAACAGCTTCCCCTGGATGATAAAATTTTAGTATTAAGTGGGAGGGCCAGCTTTGAACTGATACAGAAAGCTGCAATGGCCGGTATTTCGTTTGTCGCTGCCATTGGCGCTCCTTCCAGCCTTGCCATTGACCTGGCAAAAGAATTTGATATGACCCTGTTGGGATTCCTTCGCGATAACCGGGTGAATATATACCATAAAAGTAAGTGTCACGAAATAATACAGAAATAAAATAACGGTTATGGATCGGCCATCGGGCTGTTCGCCAATCTCTTATGCAGATGACCATTAACAATACGATAACAAGCGATGAAAATTAGAATAAAAGACAATTCGATCAGGTTCCGTTTAACGCAGTCAGAAGTTTCAGAACTTAATGAAAAAGGAATTGTTTCCAGCGTTACCCAATTTGTAGACAGACCATTCATCTATATGATTGAAAGGGTAAATGATGACGTCCTGTCCGCTGCATTTATTGAAAACAGAATGGTGATGAGAATACCTGAAGCAATGGTCAATGCCTTGGTATCAACAGATACCGTAGGTTTTGAAGGCCAGACCGGATTGGTAAAACTTCTGGTGGAAAAAGACTTTGTATGCATAGACAATACCATGGAAGATCAGAGTGATAACTATCCGAATCCCAATCTCACCTGTTGATTACCATAAAAAAATCAAGGCTATGGAAGACAATAACAAAAAGAAAGTAGAAGAAGAAATCAGCAGAGAGCCCAATGCTGAAAATCCTTACACGTTACTGGACCTTAAGCTTACCCATGTAGAAAAAGAAGCTGCAGGTATACCTGCCGTAATGGCGGCTTTTGGTGATCTGATTGAAGAAAAGACATTGGTCCGGGGAACAAGCGCCCTCTTTAAAATGAATCAGATGGATGGTTTCGACTGCCCAAGCTGTGCATGGCCCGATCCTGATGATGAACGTTCTGCTCTTGGAGAATACTGTGAAAATGGAGCCAAAGCCCTTGCCGAAGAGGCGACTACGAAAAGAGTAACACCGGAATTCTTTAAACAGAATTCTGTATATGATCTTGCCCAATTAGATGATTATCAGATCGGAAAAATGGGAAGACTTACAGATCCGATGTATCTGGCACCCGGTGCGACCCATTATGAACCTATCAGTTGGGATCATGCCTTCAAAAAAATTGCAGAACACCTCAATGCCCTGGAATCTCCTGATGAAGCGGCTTTTTATACTTCCGGACGTACCAGTAATGAGGCCTCTTTTGTGTATCAGCTTTTTGCCAAAGAATTCGGAACCAATAATATGCCCGACTGTTCCAATATGTGCCATGAGACCTCCGGTTCTGCATTGCGCCCCACGATTGGAATCGGGAAAGGGACCGTTACGCTCGAAGATTTTTATGATGCGGAATTGATTATCATTATCGGACAGAATCCGGGAACCAATGCACCACGAATGATGAGTGCCCTGGCAAAAGGAAAAAATAACGGCGCTAAAATTATTGCTGTCAATCCGCTGCCGGAAGCAGGATTGATGGGCTTCATCAATCCACAAAGCGTAAAAGATGTTCTGAGAGGAGGGGTTCAGCTGGCCGACCTTTATCTGCCGGTAAAGATCAACGGTGATATGGCGTTGCTGAAGGCTCTTGAATTATTATTACTAGAATTTGAAAAAAATAATCCGGGTCAGATTTTTGATGAGACCTTTATCCGTGAAAAGACGGTAGGCTATGAAGATTTCCTGAAGCAGTTCGACCATTATAAGCTGGATGAGCTGGCTGTGCTTTCAGGAGTTTCTAAAGAAGATCTTTATAAAGCTGCAGAAATGATAGCCTTTAAAAAGAGAATCATTATCAGCTGGGGAATGGGGCTTACCCAACAGCCTAACGGAGTGGATATGATCCGTGAGATTCTCAATATTCTCTTGCTGAAAGGAAGTATCGGCATCCCGGGAGCCGGCGTTTGCCCTGTCCGCGGCCACAGTAATGTACAGGGAAACAGAACGATGATGATCGATGAAAAACCTACCGATGAACAGCTTGACCGCCTTGAAAAATTTTATGGCTTTACTATGCCCCGAAAACATGGGTATGATGTGGTACGGGCCATAAAGGCGATTCATGAAGAAAAAATAAAAGTCATGTTCTGTATGGGAGGAAACTTTATTTCCGCTACTCCTGATACCACATATACAGCCCATGCGATGAGGAAGCTGAACCTGCTGGTGAGTGTATCTACAAAACTGAACAGGGGTCATCTTGTTCATGGAAAAGAAGCGTTGGTCCTGCCAACTTACGGTAGAAGTGATAAAGATATTGTCAATAATGAACTGCAGTTTATTACGACAGAAAATTCAATGGGCGTTGTTCAAAGCTCAAGAGGCATGCTGGATGCTGTCTCCGATAATCTGATCAATGAGACGCAGATTGTCTGCCGTATGGCTATGGCTACGCTCGGAAGCCGCTCTGTAGTCAACTGGCAGCGGTATCATGACAGTTATGACGCAGTACGGGATGATATTGAGCAATGCATTCCTGGATTTGAAGATTACAATACTCGTGCAAGAAAAAAAGGAGGCTTCTATTTGCCCAATGCAGCAAGAGACGAGCAGAAATTTGCCAAAGATCTGGGGGGACGGGCTCCCTTCACTTTAACGGAAATACCGGACAATATCCTGGCTGACGATGAGTATATGATGGCAACCACCCGTACGCATGACCAGTTTAACACCACCATATACGGATTGGATGACCGCTATCGCGGAATTAAAAATGAACGGCGTGTGATTTTTATGAATCAGAAGGATATCGATAAAGCAGGATTCAAAGCGGGAGATAGGGTAGATCTTTACAATTATGATGATGGTATCGAAAGGGTAGCCCCTCTTTTTATCATTGTTTCCTACAAGATTCCTGAAAAGAATACAGTCACGTATTTCCCGGAAACCAATGTCTTGGTGTCGGTGAACAACGTGGTGAAAGAGAGCAATATGCCGGCCTCCAAATACGTTAAAATCAAAATAAGAAAGCACGATCCCGAAGTCTATAAAAAAGTAGATGAAATGCTTTACCGTGGTGCTGTTCAAAGACCGTAACGATTGATCCTAAAGCATTGTCGTATGAAGAGAATACTGCCTTTGGCGTTATTATTTGTTTCAGGCTGGGTGTGGTGTCAGTCCGGATTTAAGCTCAAAGTGAATGGTGAGGTTTCCGCACCGCTGGAGCTTTCGCTGAACGATTTAGAAAAAATGCCCAGAAAAGAGGCCTCATTAAAGGATAAAGATGGAAATGTACATCAGTATCGGGGAGTTTTGGTAAGGGACATTCTTACCATGGCCGGAGTTCCTTCAGGAAAAGAGCTGCATGGCGAACATCTTTCAATATGTGCTCGCAAAGTGCGCTGATGGATACCAGGTCCTGTTCTCATTGGCAGAACTGGATGCTTCCATTGCTGACAAAATTGTAATGGTGGCCGATACTGTTGATGGAAAACCATTGCCGGAATCAAAAGGTCCGCTCCGGATTATTGCTGAAGGCGAGAAAAAACCTGCCCGAAGTGCTTATCAGCTGGAATCTCTGGTGATCGGACACCTCAAAAACTAATTTTAAATAAAGGAATCCCGGAAAGGATATGATTATAAGAAAAAAAGAACATTGGTTCAAAATGCTTTTTGTGTGGCATGGCTCTGTCCTGCCAGGACTGTTACCACGACTTTCTCTGCTTTTTATCCTGTCTCTGGGGGTCGTTTATCTGCACGGCATGATCTTTTCCCTTAAAATTCCTCTCAATCCAGCACCCTTGACTTTGTTTGGATTTGTACTGGCTTTGTTTTTAGGATTCAGGAACAATGCCAGCTATGAAAGGTTTTGGGAAGGGCGTAAATTATGGGGCGCATTGCTCAACACGGCAAGATCCCTGACACGCCAGGCCCTGACGCTGAAAAAGCAGGATGATGATCGTCTTTTGGTACCTGAATTTATAGGATTTTTGAGCGCTTTTATTTTTGCATTGAAACACCAGCTAAGGAGTACGGATCCATATGAAGATCTGAAGAGCAGACTTCAGGAACCTCACCTGACAACCGTGATGAACACAAAATACAAGCCGGCAGTTATTATGAGGCTGATGGCGGAATGGGTTCAAAGAGGTAAAGATGAAAACGCTATCGATTCTATTCAGCAGGCCCGGTTTGATGAAAATTTCGATAAGCTATCCGATATTGTAGGAGGATGTGAGCGGATTATTTCTACTCCGATTCCCTATAGCTATAGAGTATTACTGCACAGGACGGTCTATATCTACTGTTTTTTGTTGCCATTTGGCCTGGTAGATTCCCTGGAGTGGTTCACCCCGCTTATTGTTGTGTTTGTGGCCTATACCTTTGTGGCTTTTGAAGCCATTGCTGATGAAATTGAAGAACCGTTTGGAACAGAAGCTAACGATCTGGCGCTTAATAGCATGTGTGTGATGATCGATGAGACTATTCATGAGCTGGCCGGAGAGCAGACGGTACTTTCACCACAAATTCACCAGAATATTATAGATTGATACCGTAAAGCAGAGAAAATCTTAATTTTTTAGGGCCCCGATGCCGTCTTTTAAAGAAAATATTTCCTTCTCCGGAAAGGCTTTTTTAATCATCCTTGCCGCCTCTGTACTGCGTTTTCCTGACTGACAGTAGAGGACTATGGGGATTGAAATACCAGAAATTTTCTGAAAATGATGCTCCATTTCATTCAGAGGAATATTAAGTCCTCCGATATTGAACTGCTGATGCTCCTCCCGGGTGCGTATATCTATGGTTTCAAAGCCTTTCGGATTCTGCCTGTACTCATCCAAACTGATCAGCTGAATAGTCAGGGGAAGGTCCGTAATCTCAAACGACGTTTTTTTAAGCTTAATAATCTGTGTTCTGCCACTCAGCAGATTGATCATCCAGAGTTTTCCTGTCAAGATATCTTCAGACCGTGTCAGGTATTTTATGGCTTCGTTGGCCTGCATACAGCCTACCATTCCTGCCAGGGTAGGGATTACTCCGCCATCCCTGCAGTTCGGGATCTGGGATTGCTCCGCATTCGGGAAAACATCACGGTAATTTGGGGAATATGAACCGTCTTTCTGAAGAACATTCCAGAGGCTTACCTGTCCTTCATGCTGATAAATTGCGCCATACACCAAAGGTTTTTTTGCCAGCACACACGCATCATTCAGCAGACATTTGGTTTCAAGGTTGTCGGTTCCCTCAATAATAAGATCGAATTTTGAGATCAGCTCCATAACATTGGAAGAAGAAACTCTCAATGTATACGGAATCACCTTAACTGAAGGGTTCTGTATCTGTAGCTTTTGGGAAGCTACATCCACTTTAAAAAGGCCGATATCATCGGGAGTATATAATATCTGACGGTGCAGATTGCTTAGCGAAACAGTATCATCATCCACCATTCCAATAGTTCCGACACCGGAAGAGGTAAGGTATTGGGCAACGGGACAGCCAAGACCTCCCATACCTACAATCAGGACTTTGGCATTGGTAAGCAATTCCTGAGAGGCAATACCGAATCCCGGTAAGGCAATCTGACACTGATAACGTTCAAAAGAAGGACTCATAATGCATTGTTTGTAGTGAGTATTTGCTGATGTTTCTTTTATTTCTTTAAAAATTCCTGTGCTTTCAATGCTTCTTCGGGGGTATTTACATTCATGAGGGCATCCGGATGAGGGGGCTTCAGGATCAACGTATCACTGTGTATGAGGACCTTTCTTGGGCACGTATTTCCTATACCCCAATACTGCAGCAGGAGAGGATAGCTCCGGGGTTCCCAAATCGTAATAAGCGGTTCAGGAAGACCGTCAAAAGGACTTTCATAGGTAGTGGCCGCTTTTTCCGGATCTCTGGATTGTACCAGATATTCCAAAGATCGCTGATCCAGAAGAGGAAGATCACAGGCAACGACCAGCCATGCTTTATCCCTGTGGGCACGCAACGCAGAAAGAATTCCCCCGAAAGGCCCCATATCCAGGAATGTATCTGTAATAACGTTATATTGCGGATCAAAGTTTTCCAGCTGATCCTGTCTGCAGGAAATAAAAACGTCACTACAAAACGGTGCAAGAAGATCTGCTGCAAAATAGCGCTGTTCCTTTCCATGCCAGTTCAGCAGATCCTTGGCTTGTCCCATCCTTCTGCTTTTACCACCAGCCAGAACGAGGCCATTTATTGAAGATGTCATATCAGGGTCTTTTGAAATCATTTTTTCCGCCGGTTTTTTCTATTAATTTTATCTCTCTGATTAATATATCATGACTCAATGCCTTGCACATATCGTAAATAGTTAGCGCTGCCACGGAAGCACCGGTAAGTGCTTCCATTTCCACACCGGTTTTAGCTTCAATGCTTGCTGTGCATTCGATCACAATTTCGTTACTGTCGTTCAGCTCTATGTGTACATTACAGTTATCAAGTCCGATCGGATGACATAAAGGAATCAGTTCGCTGGTTTTCTTTGCCCCCATTATTCCGGCAATAATTGCAATCTGGAAGACAGATCCTTTTTTTGTCTTGAAATCGTCTCTCTGCAAAGCGTCCAATACATTTTTAGGTATGGAAATAACTGCCTGGGCAACTGCCTTTCTATTAGTGATCTTTTTGCTGCCAATATCTACAATAGCAGGCTCATTGTTGTTATTGAGGTGGGTGAATTCTGACATATATAATTTTTTTGCCTTGAATGCATTTACTTTTTTTACGCGTACAGGACTGCCTGTATTTCAGGCTTCTGTTTTAAAAACCATACTTCCATATTTTGAAAACCTCTCCCTTTCTGAAAACGTCCTTTTCCAGGGGAAGTTCAATAAAAGCATCGGTATCCGCAAGATGAGAAAAATCTCCTGAACCATTGGTATTCACCGTTTCGGCGGTAAGCTGTCCCGTCTGATTTATGGTAAGCTTTACCTGTGCAAAATACTGAAGTGCAATAGGAAAATCAATATCATTCTCTAAGACTGCAACCAGAGGTGTATTCCCGGAAACTACAAGCGATTTTTCGAGCCATGGGATAAAATACCGGTGGAGACACATCATGACGGAAACCGGATTTCCTGGAAATGCAAAAACAAGCTTCTGATCCTTACTTTTGCCAAACCAGAAAGGTTTTCCAGGTCTCTGTTTTATTTTGTGGAAGAGCTTTTCTATTCCCAGCTCTTCGCATACCTTAGGAAGGTAATCAAATTTTCCCATGGAAACTCCGCCAGTCATCAGCAGGATATCGTATTCACTAAGGCAATGGGATAGTTCTTTTTTGATTTCTTCATAGTCATCGTTAAGGTGCAGGGTATCTGCCTCAATTCGGTATTTTTTCAAAACAGACTGTATTGTTATTCCATTCGAACGCCTTAACTGAAACGGACTGGGAGCCGAACCGGCACTTACCATTTCATCTCCCGTAGAAATAATGGCAATTTTAGGAAGTTTCTTTACCGATATTGAAGTTTTTCCAATAGAAGAAGCAATCCCTATGATAGCAGGAGTAATATTCTGGTGCGCCCTTACCAATACTTCACCTTCTTTTTTGTCTTTACCCTTCAGATGAATATTTTGTCCTTTTTTCAGATCTATAGTAATCGTTGCAGTGCCATGATGGATTGAAATATCTTCATACCGGATCACCGTATCCACCGAGCGATCCAGCGCAGCGCCAGTCATGATTTCAATACATTCATCTTCTGAGTCAATTGCAATGGGAGGTTCTCCGGCAGATTGTATTGCTTTTATTGCAAAAGACCGGCTGCCCTTTTCATAGGAAGCATAGCTGATGGCGATTCCATCTACGGTGGGTCTGTCGAACGGCGGAAGGTCCCTGTCTGCAATAAGATCTTCTGCGAGCGCCCGTCCCAAGGCATCGTCATATGAAATGAGCTCCTTTCCAAAGCTCTGAACCTGGGAAAATATAATATCTTCTGCCTGTTGTACGGTAATCATGTCCATAGTTATCCTCCTATTGTAGCCATAGACTGATGAACCTGTGCGGGAGTGAGGGTTTGTCTTTCAGCTTCCCATCCATCTTTTGGCTTATGATGTATACTGTTGATAATAGTGTTTTTAAGCTCTTCATCTGTTTTTCCGGCCCGTATTTCATCTTTCAAATTAATCCCGTCGCCGCTATACAGACAGGTTCTCAACAATCCGGACGGAGTAATGCGGATTCTGTTGCAGTCCCCGCAAAATGAACGGGTGAAGGCAGCGATGATTCCTATACCACCGGCAAACCCCGGGATTTTATAATGATATGAAGTAGAGCTTTTGGGCGCATCGGTTTTCACAAGATCCAGAAAATAACTTCTGATAAAGGAATAAATTCTCGGGTGGTCCCACTTCAGTACGGTTTCCGCATCATGAGTCCCGTTAAAAGGCATTTCTTCAATAAAACGTACATCTACAGGAAGCTCCCTGGTAAGCTCAACCAGAGGAATAATATCCTCTGTATTCTGATGTTCCATGACGACGGTATTTATTTTGACTTTAATACCATGTGCCAGTAAACGATCCAGTGTTTTCATCACCTTATCAAAACTTCTGCGGCGGGTTATTCTGAAAAAACGTTCTTCATCCAGGGTATCAAGGCTGAGATTCACAGATTGTATTCCAATTTCTTTAAGTTTAGGAATATACGGTGCGGTCAGAATGCCGTTCGTCGTAAGGCTTAGATCTTTAAGACCATCCAGGTGCGAGATTTTTTCCATAAGCCCCATGCAGTTTTTTCTTACAAAGGGTTCACCGCCTGTGATTCTTATCTTATCGACGCCAAGGCTTGTGAATACCGAACAGATCCTGACCATTTCTTCATCGGTCATCAGGTCATTCTGCCGGATCCATGGCAGGCCGTTTTCCGGCATACAATACGTACATCGGAGGTTGCACCGGTCTAAAACAGCCAGTCTGAGATAGTTGATATGTCTTCCGAATTTGTCTGTTAACATAGGTATGAAGAAAAGAGCATTATACAAATATACTTATTGTTTTCCCGACCAGCCAAAAATAAAAATGCAGGGAAATCGGAGTGCAAAATTCATGAGAAATCTATTAAGTATAGACCGTACAGGATCTTTGGTGGCCCTTTTCTTTATTCTCCCATACCATTCTTGGTGACGGATTGGATGAAATGATGATAGTGATGTCACGGTTTTTGATATTCCGGAGGGCTGGGAAGAATGTATCTTTGCACCCTGTAAGAAGCAGCGGTTTATGTGTATTTTCATAAATTAGCAGTCTCTTGCATTGAAAAAGCATGGTATGATAATAGATAAAGAATTCATTAATAAAAATTCGGTAAAAGAGGTGTTTAACCGGGGAATAGATGTTGTTTTTCAGGATGAAATCAGTGCTGCCTCATTGAATTTTTTCCCGGACAACTGTTTTACCATTATTTTACTGGATCAATGCAAAGGGGGTCAATGTAGTACAGGGCTCAACAAGTACGATCTGAGGGCACAGCAGTTATTCATACATCTTCCCAAGAAAGAATACAAATGGGATCTTTCACCGGATACAGTTGGCAGAAGGCTTATTATCAATGATTCCATATTGAAGACGTTTTCACCCACACTCACATTTACCTTTTCTTCTTACAGCAAGTATGAAATGATATTGCCGGATGATGAAACCTATCACAGATTCAGTCTGGAGTTTAATGCCATCAGAAAAGAGATTGCTGCAGATGTTGTTTTTCCCGAACTGATTAATGCAAGGGTACGTCTCCTGGCGCTGATCATCAATCTCTGGGTGGAGCATGCCTATGGACATAAAGCGCTGAGTACTCCTGATAATCTGGCCTTCCGATTTCATATGCTGGTTGACAAATATTATAAAACCCAGAAGAATGTCGCTTTTTATGCAGAACAGCTCTGCATTACTCCCAATTACCTTGGGGTCATCTGCAGAAAGCAGTACACCATTTCTCCCCTGGAGTTTATCAAAGAAAGAATTATTCTGGAGGCAAAAAACCTCCTTCACAGCTCGGATAAGTCCATTAAAGAAATTGCTTTTGAACTGGGGTTCCGGAACTTTTCCCATTTTTCATACCTCTTTAGAATAAAAGCCGGATTAACCCCGAAGAATTACAGAAAGAAACTTGAAGATACAGACCACACTACCGAATAGATTTTTATTTAGAGAATTGGTAAAGTATCTGTTCTCTCTAATGAATCAGCTGCTGGAAAGTAAAATCAGAATGGCGCATTTCTATTTCATTTTGGGACGATGAAACCTGTGCTTCTTTGGCATACACAAACATCTGTTGCTCATAATATGCTATAGCAGCCTGTAGGGATTGATGTTTTCCATCAGTAAGACTTTCAGATAAGATCAATGCATCCATAAGTCCCGTATTAACGCCCTGCCCGGCAAAGGGCGGCATAAGGTGTGCGGCATCTCCAATAAGTGTTATCGGCAGAGGACGGTTATCTTTCCAGGGGGTGTTCAAAGGTAATATTCTTGTTGGCAGACTCCAGAATGAAGTTGTAGACTGAAACAGGTCCTGATACCGTCGATCCCACTGAGAAAACCTTTCCAGAAGAAATCCGCGGATACTGTCCGTATCTGTGATATCCATTTCTTTATCATAAGGGTTCTCAAAGATGATCCCATAGGTGAGGGCACCATTATTATTAGGATTTATAACGATCAGATTACCCTGATAGGCAGTCATAAGCCTGTGGCCATTACACAAATTATAAAACTCTGGACAAGCTGCTTCCGGATGGGGAATATCTCCTTGAATGATCAGCGTTCCGGTATCTTCAACAGGTGTTTCTGTAACATATTTCCGTATTGCGGACATTCCGCCATTGGCTGCTATAACGAGATCAGCGGCAGCTTTTACACCGTTTTCAAAAAGAAGGACCCATCGGCCGTCATGAACCTCCAGACCTGTACATCTGCGGTCCCAGACCACCGTCTCTTCACCGAGGCTGTCCAGAAGCATTTTTCTTAGATTGTTTCTATTGACCTCCGGATTATCAAGTTGATTTTCAGGACTTATATTCTTAGTGAAAATAGTATTAAGCTTTTGATCGGTCATAATGATGCCCATGGGAATTGCATTTTTATAATAGGTGTGCAGCAATCCGGCTTTTTTCATAGCTTTCTGCCCGGAATCTTTGTGAAGGTCCAGGGTCCCTCCAAAAATTCTGGCATAAGGGTCCCGGTCTCTTTCATAAACTGTAACGTTGATGTTTTGCTGCTGAAGCAATCTGGCCATGGTAAGACCAACCGGGCCAGCACCGATAATGGCTACACTTTTATTTTCTAATAACATGATTTTAAATTATTTAATTTGATACAAATTTCAGATGTATTTTAGAAATAAAATAGTTAAATTAGACATGAAAATAGCTGTAAAAGACTTTTATGGATGAAATTGACCAAACAGTCCCCAATGTTTTAAAGAAACTGGCCGGTTTGTTGGGAACAGAAATCAGGCAGAGAAAACTTCAGATTCCTGCACGGTTTGGAAGTGGATATTGTACAGGATATGTTTTCAATGAATACATCAGGATGCTGATCAGTAATTATGAACTGAAAGAAGATATCAGTATCTCAAACCTTGATTTTAATGAGGGCGGAAAGATGCTGTTCTTTAAATTTCAGAAGGTATTTCCTGACATAGAAACTTCACAGGAGAAGAAACAAAGATCCGGGTTACCTTCCGTTTTAATAGGAACCAGCAGGATCAATACCGATGAGGTCATTTCCATCCACAGCAATACCGCCACAATAAATATAGAAATAGATGCTGGCTATCTCAGCGGACTCTTCAGGTTTTCAGATCAGTCTCCGGTGTTGGAAAGTCTTTTGCAGAATACGCAGCCCTTCCTTTTTGAGCAGATCATATATCCTTCTTTACTGGAGATTGTAGAGGAGATCATTTCTGAACATACCGCTGAAACGTTTAAACTGTTTTTTTTGCGGGTGAAAGCAGAAGAGTTGATTTGCAGATTGCTGATGGAGCTGGAAAAGCGGAATGAGAAAAACCTGTATGCATTGAATGCCAAGGATATTGAAACGGTGTATACCATAAAAGAAGAAATTCTAAAGAACCTGGCGGTGCCGCCTGTCATCTCTGCGTTATCTTTACAGGCAGGAATGAGTCCTACCAAACTGAAGCGGTTGTTTAAACAGATTTTCGGAAACAGTATCTTCAGGTACTATCAGGAGTTCAGGATGAAAGAAGCTGCCTTTTTGTTAAAAGAAAAAAAATATACGGTGTCAGAAGTGGGGTATAGAATGGGCTTTTCCAATATGAGCCACTTTTCAAAGGTATTTCAAGAGCATATCGGACTGAAACCGAAGCAATATTCCAGGATCCATTGAAAAACTGCAGCCGCTGTCTGGCGAAATTTACTGATTAGCCGGAGGAAACTTCTTTTAATGGCCACGAATGCATGAGTTGTTGTATTCATACATCCATGGTCATTACAAGAAGGGATACAGGTTTTATACAGTCACCTTATTCTGGGTTAATCCCATTGAGTACTCGTAGAAACAGCATATTTTCCTGCTCCGGTAAAGAAGAAACTGACGCTTACAAGCATATAAATCACCAGTAATTCCAGTGCCCAGCCGCCAAAATCATTCAGCTTGAACAGATTGGACGTTTGGGCAAGGATAGTTGCAGTAAAACAATTGGCCGCAAAGATCAAACCTGCGAGACGTGCCCTGAACCCCAGCATCAGCATCACGGGAGCTATAATTTCCCCGGCAAATACACCATAGGCAAAAAAAGAAGGCAGCCCATGCATGATCATCATGTCTTCGATAAATTCAATTCCGTGGATCAGCTTGTTCACTCCATAAACCGACATGGGAAACCCAATGGCGATTCTGCTGATCAGCAGTCCTAAATCAATGTTCTTTTTCATTTCTTATTATTTAAAAGTTATATTTTATAAATCCCCCAATGTTTTTAAGGGTCTTTTTTCCGTTGTTGAACTGGTCAAAATTAGACGCTATACCGTACATCATTTTGTTTTGTTTTACCCCCAGTCTGATGAGCTGTAATCCCCGGGGATAACCGCTGTCATCAATATTTCCGATCGCCAGCACACTGAAATATCCTTTAAGATTTCTGGTCAGATAAGGAGTATATTCCAGTGAAACGTACTGCTCAAGGGAAAAGCCTTTCTGATAAGTTGTTCCGATAGAGTAGGAAAGAGAATAGATGGGGTTACCGATTTTGTATTGCAGGTACGCACTGAAGAACGCACCCGGATTTTTCATCCCGAAAGCAGCATTTGCACTTAGCTTCCGGGTGATGCTGTAGGCTACGGTATTTCTGATGAAGAAAATATTCTCTTTATCCCTGGTGTATTCCGTGTCAAATAAAGTGAGATTGTTCAATTTCAACCGGTCATTCAATTGATAGTTGATATTGTGCATATAGGTATAGGAACGGTGCCCTGCTACAAAGTCGGGGGTATAGGAAGCTTTTTGTGCATACAGTCCGGATGAAACTGCTGCAAGGGCGGTCATAGCGATAAATTTAGCCTTCATAATTCACTCATTAAAATTCTGTGAGCAAAATTATTCAGGCCGGAACGCAATAAACTTAAGAAATCTTAAGAAACGTCTGAGAGGTGCTTTTTCCGTAAATAGCTTAGATATTCCACTGTGATTCCCAGGTAGGACGCGATCATATACTGTGGAAAGCGTTGTTCGATATTGCGGTAGGTGGAAACAAAATTCCTGTATTTTGTATAGGCATCCACCCTGGAGTGTTCAAAGGTCCGTTCCTGTAAAGTAACGTAGGCACTTTGTATTTTCAGGCGCCAGAATTCAGAAATGGCAGGCACTTCTCTGTAAAGCACTTCCAGATTGGTTTTGCTGATCTGAAGAATAGTTGTGTCTTCATTGGCCTGGATAAACATGCTTGACGGCATTTCACTCAGATAGCTGTACAGGTCGTTGACCCACCAGTTTTCTATGCCCAGCTGGGTAGTGTTTTCTTTCCCTTTCTCATCAATATGGTAGGCGTAAAGGCTCCCTTTGGCGATGAAACGCATCGATCTGGACACTTCACCTGAACGGAGGAGATAGTCTTTCTTCTTAAGCTGGATGATCTCCAGTTTTGCAGTGATACATCCGATGTCCGCGTCCTGTAAGGGTACTATTTCTTTAAAATGCTCTATGAGTTGTGAAACGATGAGGTCTGTATCCATAATCAAGGTGCGCCCGGTTTAAATTTACACGTGCACAAATTTACGTAAATATCACAAGGTATCGAACGAAACCGGAAAGGTAAAATAGAGCAGATGAAGATCATTTTAATCAATTCACCCAATATTATTTGTATTTTTGTGATATTGATAATAAAAGCATATGGCATTAATCAACGATGTAGGTAAAATTATTGTTTTCTTGTTTTTACTTTTAAGTATTTTCTTAATCACCGCAAAATCCGAAAGGAAATTACCTAACTATTTATTTGCCGCTTTTCTTCTGATCTCCGTCGTCGATCTTTCGGGGTTTTTTATTGCAGCTCCGGATCACAGGGTGATCCTCGGATTTAAGCTGGCGAGTATCCTGCTTCAGATGCCCCTGTATTATCTCTATGTGAATGCAGCCTGTTATTATAATTTTACCCTTCGCAGAAAGCATCTGTTGCATGGGATTCCATTTTTAGTTTTTTTCGGTCTATTCGGTATGGCTGGGAGTTCTGAACCATTGGACAAAATATTCGATATTGTATCCACTATTCAGTATTACTATTATATTATTGCGGTGTTTTGGGTATTGCGGACTTTCAGAAAGCTGTACCAGGAAAACTATTCAAGCAATCATCAATTGACTTATAAGTGGCTGTTACAGACCACCATTCTTTTCTTGATCGGAAACTTTTTTGTACTGCTAAGGGATTTTGTAGAACAAAATGACGCTGTTTTTATGTATCTGTACACATTCTCATCCCTGTTTGTTCTGTTTGTGATCTGTTGGTTTGTCCTTAATGCATTGTACCGTCCCAATCTCCTGGCCGGGATTGATAAAGATCTCGTTCCTGTGCTGCCGGCCGACGGCCCCAAAGAAAAACCACAAGAACTTAAAACATTGATGCACTTTATGGAAACCACGAAACCCTATCTGGATGATAAACTTACCTTGCAGAAGCTGGCAGAGCAGACTCTTCTTCCGGAAAAACAATTGTCACAGCTTATTAATCAGCAAACAGGTAAACATTTTTTTGACTTTATCAATGAGTTTAGAATCAACGATGCAAAAATACTTCTCAGAAGTCAGCCTCAATTGACTGTACTGGAAATATTATATGAAGTGGGTTTCAATTCAAAATCTTCATTCTATACAGCATTTAAAAAAGAAACCGGTGTAACCCCTACAGATTACAGAAAATCAATAGTTTAGGTCTTGTCCGGTTTTAAGTCGGACTGATTTTTACGAAAAAAAGCGTCCGGTTTCCGGTATCCGGATGTTTAAACGGTTGTAAAGTTTCAGATTTGCTTCATCATTAAAAATTCAAACAAATGAAGCTTACAATTAAACTTACCCTATTCTTTTTTAGCATTCTGAACTTCGGAATCTGTTCTGGACAGTTCATTGGAAAAGAGGAGCTCCGGAAAGCGGACTCGGTTGTTAATTCTTATTCAAGATCAGATGCCCCGGGGATGGCCATCGGAATTGTCGGGGACGGAAAAACCATTTATAAAAAAACATACGGACTGGCCAATCTTGAAAATAAGATACCCATAAGTGATTCAACTGCTTTTGATATCGCGTCAGTCTCTAAACAGTTTACGGCGATGCTTATTCTTATAGCAAGGAAGGAGGGAAGGCTGTCCTTAGAAGATGATATCAGCATCTATCTGCCGGAACTGAAGCATTTGCCTTACAAAATAAGCATCAGGCAACTCGCAAATCATACCCATGGATTACCTGATTTTACGGTAATTAAAAGATTGCAGGGATTTGGCGATGAATTCCGGGTGACCAACACTGATGCGGTAAAAACTGTTCTGGCTATCAGAAGCATCAACTTTCCACCTGGTGATCAATACAAATACAACAATACCGGTTTTATGCTGCTTGCAGAAATTCTGCACCGGGTGTACCAAAAAGATTTTAAAGAAATAGTCAAGACCTATATTACCACTCCTCTTCATATGAACCATACAATGGCGATCGATGATTCTGAGATCATAATCCCTAATAAAGCAGAATCTTATAAGGAAAGCGGTTCTGTCTTTTCCAAGTATCCCCTCGGACAGATGGAAAATGGTTCTTCTAATATTTTCACCAGCCTTAACGATCTGTGTATTTGGGCAGCCAACTTTCAGAATCCCATCGTTGGAAACAGGGAGATCTACAATGAAATGCAGCAAAGTACATTACTGAACAACGGGGAGAAAATAGAATACGGACTCGGCCTGCAGACCGGGAAATACAAAGGACTTGATATTGTTTTCCATGGGGGTGGTACAGCGGGGTATCGGTCGTACATACTGCATATTCCCGATTATCATCTGTCCATTGTGCTGGCAGGTAACAGGAGTGTCTTTGACGGATTGCTTATTGCCTATAGACTGGTAGATGTATTCCTGGGAAAGCATCAGACCCTACCGCCGGTTTCAGGAAATAGGACATACACCCCAAAGGAATTGAGGGAATTTGCAGGAATGTACGAGATAGATCCCGGGAACTATATCGAAATCTCCACGGACGGTAAAAACCTCTATTTTAGTAGTGACAAAACCCCGTTGCCAGGTATTGGAGATCGTCGGTTTGAAGTCCCGGCCATTCCAACCGGAAATTTCACATTTCAGGAAGGAGCACTTCTCTATACGGTTGGGGATTTTAAATTCCTCTGCAAAAAAGTAGTATTGAAGCCTGTGAAAGAAGAAAAGATAGATCTTCATACCTTTACCGGTATCTATAAGAATGAAGAGTTCAATACCATCTATGAACTGATCATTGAGAATAACCGTTTGGTGGCAAGACATTCGATCAATAGGGACGTGCAGCTGTATCCTTTAAGTTCTTCGAGTCTTTATTCTTTTAAATCTTTTTTCGGAAGACTTGATTTTATATATGGCAAAGATAATGCAGTCTGCGGTTTCAGGCTTTCCGGAGCCAATATGTTCAATATTGAATTCAAAAAGATCAAATAGCGGATTCAGTAGGGCAGGTGAACTTTCTGCGAAGAGAAGTCATTTTTGGCGATGTTACCATTTATGATTTCATTAAGTACTATTGCTTTTTAAGAGAAAAGAATCTTATTTTTGCGATTGGAATATTATTTGTAATGCAATAAAAATTACAAATGATAAAATAATTATTTGTCAAGTGATATCTTTTAATCAACTATGATTCAGAATGTAACTGTGATGAGCCTTTTTAAAAATTAAGAAAAACATGTCCTCTCCGCAATATTTATCAAGCAGAGTATATCATTCATACAACCGCTTTCTGAAACCTCTGCTTATCTGTATGATATTTAGTGTGGGATTGGTTTATGGTCAGCGCAGTTTCTCACCCAACCGCTTTGACAGCATACTGCTCAAAAAGACGGAATCACTTCGCATCCAGGGAGATTATGAGAGCCTGGTACGCCTCAACAAAGATTATCTCAATATTGCCAAAGAAAATAAATACAAGGAAGGCATTATACTTTGCTACCTGAATATTTCCAATATTTCATCAACAATTGGTAATTACAGAAGAGGATTGTCTTATCTTTCGATGGCAGAAAAAGAGCTTAAGACCGTGAACAGTCCTGTTCTGAAGGCTAGAATGTATCAGGAACACGGCCAGCTGAACGGAGTGATCGGACTGTATAAAAGTGCGCTGAGCCTAAATTCGAAAGGACTGTATTACGTGAAGAACGTATCCGATAAAGACCAAAAGAAATTTTATTTGCATAAGCTGTATGCCAACCGTGCCAATTTTTTGTATAAGGACAATCAACCGGATTCTGCGTATTACTACCTGCAGCAAGGAAAAAAAATTGATGTGCAGGGTGTTTCTTTGAATGCTTTGCTGGCAAGACACCATTTGCGGTATACCAAAAGAAAGGATTCCACATTAATCTACCTGAACAAGGCATGTAAAAGGATCGTCAATACCGGTAAGGTAAATGTGCAGACGGGCTTTTTATATCTTATCCATGGTGATTATTACTTTGAGGTGGGCGATTATAAAGAAGCTTTAAGTTATTACGATAAAGCATTGGACAATTATAACAAAACCAACAGACTGTATTATATTCCAGGAATTTACGAATCGATTGCAAAGACCTACAGGATGCTGAATGAGCCTGAGAAAGAAAAGGAGGCGATGGAGAAATATACAGAAGAAAAAACAGCATTGGAGAATATTCAGAGTGAAGCAATCAATATTTCGATAGACCATATGCTTGCTGAAAAAGACGAAGAATCCAATGGGCTTCAGAAAAAATTATATTTTTATGGCAGCGCCGTCGTGATCGCTATTATCGTTATTTTTTTTCTGGTCTACAGACACAACAGATCTTTAAGACAGCGGCAAAATGAATTCAAATATGAGGCGATTTCATTGAAAAACAGAATTAATGACTCCTTTGACGAGCTTGTCACACTGGCAAAAAAGAATGATTCAACTTTTTTAACAAGATTTCAGGAAATCTATCCCGACTTCTGCACGAAGCTACTGGACATAAACCCTAAGTTAGGAGCTTCTGAGCTTGCATTCTGTGCCATGATTAAACTTAATTTTACTTCGAAGGAAATAGCAGAATATACCTTTATCCAGCACAAATCTGTACAGCAGAAAAAACATCGTCTCCGAAAAAAACTCAATGTGCCCACAGAACAGGAACTGTTTATTTTCTTTGATTCTTTGTAAGGAACAGAGAGGGATTACCTCCAAAAAAATAAAATGAGGTATACATGTAGTAGGTTGATTTTTTCTTAACTGCAAAATCTTTCTAAATTTTGCTGAGTATTCAGGATTTCTAAATGCGCTGATAGATCAGCTGGCTGCAAAGTATCCTGAAAGAATTATCTTAACAGAAAATTTATTAATACATAAACATATGAAAAACGCAAAATTTTTGATGACCGTTATCGCATCTGTACTTTTTACTTCAGGAGCCTGGGCACAGCTTAGCCCAAAAGGAGCAGGCTCTGACAAAGATAAACATGGATGTAAAGGTTCCGCAGGATATACTTTCTCGGTATTAAAGAAAGACTGTGTAAGGCTTTTTGAAGAGAAAATACAATTGAAAGAGGTAGACTCCAGAAAATCATATATTTCCAATGCTACCATTATTCTCAGCGAAGACGGTAAAGAGGCAGAATTGTTTCTTCCTGAATCCGAAGGAAGCCTGGTCCTGGAAAGAAAAGCCTCCAAAAAAGCAGTGGTTTATAAGAAAGGGCAGTATACTTTGACAAAAATCAAAAATAGCTATACATTGAAGCTTGCTCGTAAAACAGTCTTTAAAAGCTGAGCATTGGACATAAATATCACTGAATTGAAGTTGTAATATCATAATACTGGGAGATGAGTTGATCATCTCCCTTTTTTATTGATAAAACCGGATTTCACCCGATTCTTTATAGCTCATTTACCGGTTTTGGCCAATATCAAGTCGGTCAAATTGACCATCCTTATTTTTATGAAATTTGAAAAATACAGGAAATGTTCCCCATTTACCTGCTTTGAAATTGCCATAAATATCCTTGCCGTCATTCTCTACACGGTCGATACTGATAAACAACTCGCTGCCCAGGGCATTGGCAAAAAAAGATTTAAAATCCACAGGATTTCCATCATCGGTCATTACAGGATCTTCCGTGAAGAATCCGTACCAGGTTTTGTTGCCTGTCTGTAAGGCCTCTATTGCCATTTGTACCGACGGGTCGGTTATTTTAGATAAATCCATGATATTTTGTGTTTTAAATTGTTGTTTTTCCTGTGTCTTGGAGGTATTCTGGCCGCAAGCAAAGCAGGAGAGGAGGCCGATGGCTGTGATGCTCATCAGGTTTCGTGTTTTCATATCTTAGTTTTTTAAGGGATGCTGAAGATAAATGATAAGCAGATTCAGGCACAGGAACGGAAGTTCGGTCATAAAACCCTTCAGGTCTTTATTCAGAAGATGGAAACAGCTGATCAGCAGGATCCCTGCTGCCATCAGAAAATTTCCCCATACAAATGTTTTTGGAAAAAGGATCATAACCGAAGCCAGTATGGTTATAGCCCCGTTAATAATCAGGCCGGTTTTGTTGAAGCCCCATTTTCCAAATAAGGTTAGCATTTCAGGCTTTCCTGTAATCATCGCAATACCCTGTTTGAAGCCCATAAAAACAGCTATCAGGATCAGAGCGGAATTAATAATCTTTAAAATCATTGTCCGTGTTTTTTGTATGGATGTTTTTTTTCGGATCTTCTGCAGAGAACTTATAGAAGATATCATACAAATATGCATGAAACGAATGAATTAGGGATGGTGAATATTTCGGAATTTTAGAGATCTTTTTTGTCTCCGGTTTTTTATTTTAATTTAAATCGGCGAAGCTTAAAGGTTTTACAATGTCCCTGATTCCCAGGTCAATTAAAGAATATGTACAACTGTTTTTCATAGTTTTGGTCTTACTATCCCTCATCTGTGGATTCCAAAAGAAAACCACAGCTTATAAACTAAACTGTGGTTTTCTAAATAAACTAAGAACTATTTAACTATGATTCTGTTTTCAGGTAGCCATAATGCAGGGCAGTAGGCTCCTTACCAAACAGACATGAAAATATATTCTGGAATTCATGAATATATTTACACTTTATGGCGTTGCCATATATTTTCAGACCCTCAAGGATCTTTCTTGAGCTCAGATCAATATCATATTTGATGAAGGTTTCCGGCCTTTCATATCTTATACACTGTTCTGAGCTGTAAGTCCTTGAGAAACCTAATATCTCAAGCCATTCTTCAGTAATTTTAATAGGTCTGATAGAATTTGCTGGTACCGAAATACGCTGAATATCATTTTCAATTTTAACAAAATACGCCTGGTCGATATTTTGAAATATCTCAGTGATCGTGTAAATCTGATTTTTGTACTCGACTAAGTTTTTGATTTTAAGATCTGCTACGTTCATATTATTTTGAATTTAATGGTGATATTGTGTACTTATAAAATAGCAAACATTATGCCTTGCATCGCTTTGTTAGATGTTGTTTTCGTGAATGTTAGGTTAAACTTTTAACATGACTACTTAAAGCTATGTTAAAATAGCAGTATTGACGGTGCTTGAACTCCGGTTTGCAAAATTATGCATGTGGTATCCGTGTGGTATTAGGCTTTCGTCATTTCTTTAGCCGGAGTCTGGGCTGTAGCCAGCAGAAGACCCATAATTACGGCAATGCAGAGAACCGCAATGAAGACATTCCAAGAGTAGGCGTGAAGTAGATATCCGGTACCGCTTCCCAGAATGCTGGAACCGAAATAATAAAATAGCCAGTAAATAGACGTAGCTGATGATTTGCCTCTTCTTGCATACAAAGCGGTCATCTGGCTGGCCATTGTATGCGCTGCAAAAAAAGCAAGGGTGAAAAGACCCAGCCCGAAAATAAGAATATAAGTATTTTCAGATAAAAGAAATAACGCTCCTGCCAGCATCAAAAGGATCGAAATTTTCAGGATATTGTTCTTGGAAAATCTTTTGGCAAGGCGTCCGACGATCATTGTTCCAAAAACACCAAAAATATACATCAGGAAAATAAAAGCAATGATAAAATGGCTGAGTGAGAAAGGTGGAGATTCCAACCTGAAAGTCAGATAATTGTATACACTTACAAAAGAGCCCATCAGCAAAGCTGCAATAAAATACAACCGAAGCATGTAAGGATTCGTTAAAAAGAACTTCATCTGCTTTATTTTTTGATGATAATCTGTCTTCTGAGGGTTGAAGAACCTGGACTCAGGAAACATTTTCCAAAAGATGATCCCCAGCAGTAAGCTCTCTATCCCAATGATGAGAATGGCATTCCGCCAGCCGAACTCTCCTGCCATAAGAGTGGCAAGTATCCTTCCGCTCATTCCGCCTATGGTATTGCCGCTGAGATACATGCTGATTGCTGCCGGTACTGCCAGGGCGCTTACTTCTTCGGTAAGGTAGGCAAGAGCAACCGCTGAAACCCCGGAAACAACAAAACCTTTCATAACCCCAATACCCACAAGAAGACTGAGACTCGGAATCCAGGTAGAAATAATAGTAAGTAGAGCTGACGATACCAAAGAAAAAACCATCAGGCTTTTCCTTGAATAGCTATCCGCTTTAAATGCAAAAAAAAGTAATCCCAAAGCCATACCGATCGTGGAGGAAGAAACAAGAAGAGAAGTATCACCTACAGAGACCTGGAAATGGTCTGCCGCCATGGGCAGCAACGGCTGAAACAAATAAAGCTGCGCAAATACGGAAAGTCCTGAAAAGAAAATACAAAGTTTTATAGATCGGAAACGTTGGCTTCCCTGGTTGGCTTTATCAGGTCGATTCATGATTTTTTTGCAATTATAATGCAGTGGGTTATAAAAAATTAAGTGATGTTAAATTTCTTGATTATTTTTTACATGTAAAAATCATTATTTCAATCGCTATCATAGGCATTGGATATAAATAAGAGACCTGAACTTCTCTTGACTCGCTAATGCATCATTTCATACACCTTGATCAGTTCCGCAATATTACTGACATTCAGTTTCTGAAAAATTCTTTTCTTATAGGTACTTACCGTTGACATCTGTATATTGAGTCTGTTGGATATTTCCAGATTGCCGTTTCCGTCTGCCAGCAGTTTAAAGATCTCATATTCCCTTGCAGAAAGTTTTTCTGCGGGGTTATCTCTTTTATTCTGGATAATCAATCCGATCAGTTCCGCGGGGTAATAATATCCTTTTTCAATCACAGCTTTTACCGCGTTTTTAATCTCTTCTTCACTGCTCTGTTTGTTCAGGTAACCCTCAGCGCCTTCTCTGATGTATTGGATAGCTACGTCTTTATCATAGCCTGAAAATACCAGGATTTTGATATCAGGCTGTATTCCTTTAAGCTCAGATATCATTTTTTTATACTGTGTACCAGGCATATCAATATCCAGGATAAGAAGACTGTACAGTTTTGACAGCAGCCTTTTCTTTACCTGATCGTAGTTTTCTGCAAAATCTATCTGCAATCCGGAAAATGCGGATTCCAGTACCAGTGCGGTGCCTGCCCTTACAACGTAATGATCGTCAGCAATTAATATTTTGTTATTCATTTAATTTGGTTTTATCGAGTATGAGTTTAACAACGGTCCCTTTGGGATGGTTGTGATGGAAGCTGATCTCTGCTTTGATTTTTTTTACCAGATGAATCACCATATGCAGACCAAGTCCCTTTCCTTTAAAGCTGGGAGTCTCCAGTTTAGGATTGGTGAAAAGGTTCATATAAATGGCGATCTGTTCTGCAGGCATTCCAATCCCTGTATCTGTTATGGTGATTTCTGTTTTTTGTTGGTTCTCTTTCATATTCAGCATAATTTCTCCTTCCGAGGTATTTTTCACCGCATTGTCCAGAATATTATGGATGATGGCTGTCAGAATGCTTTCATTTATCCTGCAGTACACCTCCTTCTCTGTTACAGTAATGATTGTGGTTCCTTTCTCTTTGGCAATTTCACAGAATAAGTTCTTTTTGGTTTCCAGAATTTTGCTCAGGGCATATTCTTTTTCTTCAACGATATTCTGAGCCTTATAGAGTTCGGTATATTCCTTTAAATTCAAGGTGAACTGATACAACTGTTCTGAAGACTTGTAAATGCTGTCAAAATACTTTTTCTGAATTTCCACATCATCCGATTCATAAAGCTTCTGAGATAGCATGGCAATAAACCTGATGGGGGTAGTGATATCGTGGCTGATGGTTTCCACCAGCTTTTTCTGGTACTCCGTTTCTTTTTGAAGTTCATTTTTTACCACTTCCAGGTGAAGGAAGGTTTCCTTAAGTTCAGAATTCTTATTATGAACAATTTGCTTCAGAGCTTTGTTTTTTAGCCGGAGAAAATTCGTCGTCAGCTGAACGATGACGATGATTATCAACAGGATAATGACAGAAACAGACACCCGGAATAGTAGGGTCTCATAGAAAACAGGCTGCATCTTTGAACTGCTGGGGTCAGGAAAATCTGGAAACTGTGAATTGTTGACCATTATGCTGTCCCTTTGGCGGCTTCCTGGAAATCCTTGCGAAAGCAGGTGGTTGGTCTTACAATTACTGAATGAAATAAAAGACAAACCGTCATACTGTACAAGCCCATTCATTCTTCTCAGTTTCAGGTTGCCCTGAAGTTCCTCATATTCTGTTCCGCCATCTTTTAATTCCCGCATGGCATGCACAATCTCTTTTTTAAGCTTTGCATGGGGCAGAAGGTCTCCTGATGGGATTCCTATTGAAAAAAAAGTAAGATCTTTCCGTCCCATATTTTCATAGACTTTACTGATGAGCTCATCGGGTTCATCGTTGTTGGCAATCAGTGAAGGACGGCTTACCGCAGGCAAAGGAAGTTTCACAGAGAGCAGCTGGCTGACAAAATAACCGGACTGCGGTTTAGACTCTACCAACGATTGGGATTCCAATTCCAGAAATACGCGTTTTGCGGTATTCATGCTCACCTGGTGTTCACTGCATAACATTCTGACCGATGGGAGTTTGTCTCCGGCTTTTAACACTCCATTTCTGATTTGTGTGGCAATGCCATCGGCAATTTCGGTATATAAAAACTCTTTACTCATTTTTTTAACTGTGCTCATGCAAATATACAAAACTGATACTGTGTTTATATATTTATCCTCTCTAATTTTGAGGCATCAATCAAAAGCTTATTAAAAATGATGACAGATAGAATTTCAAAAGACCAGGCAATGAGTGGGTGGATCAATGGTTTCATCGGTGTATTGCTGTTCAGTGGATCCATGCCCGCGACCAAACTGGCGGTCATGGAAATGAATCCTATATTTGCAACCATTGCCCGGGCGGTAATAGCCGGGATACTGGCCCTTTCGGTGGTGCTCATCTATAAAGAAAAGCGTCCTGAAAAGCATCAGCTCTTTTCATTGATTCTGGTCGCTGTGGGTTGTGTGATAGGATTTCCCCTGCTTTCTTCTCTGGCTCTGCAGTATCTGACCTCGGCGCATTCTATTGTATTTCTGGGAATGCTTCCTCTGGCTACAGCTGTTTTTGGAGTATGGCGTGGTGGAGAACGACCCCATCCGATATTCTGGTTCTTTTCGATCATTGGAAGTCTCTTGGTGATGGGCTTTGCTTTCTCTCAGGGAATTTCAGCCTCGCCGATTGGTGATATTCTTATGCTTCTTGCTGTTATTTTATGTGGACTCGGCTATGCTGAAGGGGCTAAACTTTCCAAAACACTGGGTGGATGGCAGGTTATTTCATGGGCCCTTATCATTGCTTTACCGGTAATGCTCCCTTTATTTTTTATATATTTTCCGGATCATGTGGAAAGCATCAGTTTCAAAGGATGGTTTGGATTAGGTTATATTTCCTTATTCAGTATGTTTATCGGATTTATATTCTGGTACAAAGGTCTGGCCCAGGGAGGAATCACTTCTGTAGGACAGCTTCAGCTGCTACAGCCGTTCTTTGGTCTTGCGCTGGCTGCGTATATCCTTCATGAGCAGGTAAGCATCGGAATGTTAGGAGTTACCGTGGGAGTAATCTTATGTGTAGCGGGAACAAAAAAGTTTGCGAAATGATCAATTATAAAGCGTTATGACTTCGATCATAAATAGTGTATTGAGAATTATCTACTTTTGATAACACACAAAATATACTATTATGAAATTTATCATGTCACTGATGCTTATCGGATTTGTAGTCCTAAGCTGTAAGAAAGAAACAAAATCGGAAACGTCCATAACTACGGATAGTATTATTACAGATTCCGTAAAAGTGGATACAGCAGTTACCTCTTCCCCTATGCCTGCAGATACCATGCGTACAGACCCTGCAACTACCAAATACCTGGACAGCATGAATGCGTCAGGTAACGCGCCTTCCAAAAAATAATCAGTTTAAAAGAATCAACTTTCCCGTCATAGATTTAAAACCCGTTTCTAGATGGAAACGGGTTTTCTTATAGTCTGCAGATGAAGTGGTTGATGTTAAAGTAAATTAAAACAATGTTTATTTTTAAATATTTTACATACATATAATAAAAATTAAATAAATAATTTAACTAATTTAACTTTATTTAACGTTATGTATAATGGGTTAGGTTCGGTATTTGCATACCTTTAATGGTAGTTCCCCAATGATATTTTTACTAAGATTTACAAGAAGAAAACAACACCAAAAAACAAATTATTATGGTTATTGACGAGAACATTTTACGGTCAGCGGGGGCGGAAATAAGGCGCTATGAACCTTCAGAAAGTATTTTCTGTGAGGGTGATACTCCAAACTATTACTATCAGATTATAGAGGGAGATGTAAAACTTAACAATTACAATGAGGAAGGGAAGGAATTTATCCAAAACTTTCTGTCTGACGGGCAGAGCTGTGGAGAATCTGTTCTTTTTATTGACAAACCCTATCCTATGAATGCCGAAGCCATTACACGCTGCAGTGTGATGCGGCTTCCAAAATCGATCTTTTTTTCTTTAATAAAAAATTCTTCAGACTTATGCATGGAGGTGAATAATGCTCTTTCGCAAAACCTTTATAATAAGTTTGTCATGATGCTGAACATTTCATCCCAGAATCCTTCTATAAGAATCAGAGGGTTAATGGATTATCTGAAAAGCTTCCAGGAAGATCTTACTCCCTATTCTTTCATGATTCCTCTCACGAGGCAACAGATGGCAAGTCTTACCGGACTTTGCGTAGAAACGGCAATACGAACCATAAAGCATATGGAACGCGAAAAGATTGTCAGAATCGAAAACCGTAAAATTTTATATTAAGAAAATTTTCAGTTTTACTTTACGTTTTTCGGTATATCCGTCAAATTATTAAAAGAAAACAGAAAGGTAAAAGTCTTCTGTACCGCGAGGTACAGAAGACCTATTGTATTCATCTGCAGATCGGGTGGGATGGGATACAATACCTTATATTTGCAATTCAGATGGTCAGTTTTCCGGAGCTCCATTCATCTCCAAACATTCTATTGCACAAGCAGATACCTCATTCCAAAAATTGCGCATTATCCAAATATTTATTTCTACCAACATGACTCAGGTCATAAAAAAGTGAATTATTCTTACGTAGATTTGATAGGTAAGATTCCGGTATTACCCTTCGAATCTCAATAAAAAGGCTTTTTATTTCATCCATTTGAAATGATCACATTCAGACCATTGTCGTCTAAAAAACAACCGGGGATTATGATTGATAAGGTGATTTTTTTAACTCAAATATCACTTCACATTCTAGCCACGCCAATGTTTAAGTCAATGCGAAGCAGCGGGAAAAGAAGGTATACCAGAGACTAAGTTAATAAACAATAAGCCTACAGCTTATTTTAACCATGAACTCAAATATATATGGACTGTCAGAAAATAATAAAAACACTGAAACACAAAGACTTTATAAAGGTCTCCAATAATGGAAAGTGCTTCGAAGATGGGGCTGCTGTCTATGCTAAAGAAATAAAGGACAATATATTTTTGTTGTTCATTATTCTCAAAGATATAGACATTGAAAATATCCAGGCACTCATTGCTCACTTCGATTGCTTCAACAGCATCGGACTGAAAGAACCTGAACAAATCATGTTTTATCTTTCGATCAAAGATAAGGATGATCTCCATTATTTTGAGCAGTATTTAAAAGCATCCAACAACTAATAACCTCTTTACATATGATATTTGAAAATGAAACTTTTCAGCATTCTGGACTGAATGATAAGACGAACGCCCTGGAAAATGAATCTTTGTTTCCGGGTATTATGAATTCTTATGGAGTGACCGCTTTTCTGATCAATTCTCTGGAAAAGATTAAAAAGAATGCAAAATGTGAGGTTCTGAAAAAAACCATAGATACTTATATTGAAGAATATATTCTCCACATCCGGGAATTTCACAGCCAAAGTACAATGAGTACGTCTCACATGGCTTCTGAAATAAGAATAGAAAACCCTTCTTTTAGTTTATATGCTAAAACAGCCTATTATAAAGTACTGAAAGAGGAAGAATACATCAACAGGATTCTGCATATCCTGGAGAACGGGAATACGGATTAGCCATTGGCACCGTACATCTCCTGCTGCTTTAAACACTACAATTACAACAAAATTTATGAATATGAAAACGAACGACACCAACAAGACCAACAGAAAAACAGAGCAACTGGAGCAGCACAGCACTTCTAATGAAAATGAAAAACTGACAACCGACCAGGGGCTCAAAATTAATAATAATCAGGATTCTTTAAAAGCTGGAGAACGGGGACCTTCATTACTGGAAGATTTTATTTTAAGGGAAAAGATCACCCATTTCGACCATGAAAGAATTCCGGAAAGAGTAGTGCATGCCCGGGGATCTGGGGCCCATGGAGTTTTTACACTTACCAAGAGTCTCGCAGCATATACCAAAGCTAAATTCTTAGGAGAAATAGGAAAAGAAACTCCTGTTTTTGTAAGATTTTCTACCGTAGCCGGAAGTAAAGGAAGTACCGATCTTGCCAGAGATGTCCGGGGTTTTGCCATAAAGTTTTATACTGAAGAGGGCAATTATGATCTGGTTGCCAATAATATGCCTGTTTTTTTTATTCAGGATGCCATAAAGTTTCCCGACCTTGTACATGCAGTGAAGCCTGAACCTGATAATGAAATACCACAGGCCGCTTCCGCTCATGACACATTCTGGGATTTTATTTCACTGATGCCGGAAAGTATGCACATGATCATGTGGCTAATGAGCGACAGGGCGATTCCGAGAAGCCTGAGAATGATGGAAGGATTTGGAGTACATTCATTTAAGTTCATCAATGAAGAAGGAAAAGTACACTTTGTAAAGTTTCATTTTAAACCAAAACTTGGGGTGCATTCTGTATCTTGGGATGAAGCTCAAAGGATTTCAGGAGTCGATTCTGATTTTCATAAAAGAGATCTTTGGGAGGCTATTGAAAGCGGAAGTTACCCGGAATGGGACTTCGGAGTACAGTTAATTCCTGAAGAAGACGAACATAAGTTTGATTTTGACCTTCTGGATCCTACAAAACTGGTTCCGGAAGAAGAAGTTCCCGTGGAGATTTTCGGAACATTGACCTTAAACAGAAATCCTGATAATTTCTTTGCAGAAACCGAGCAGATTGCTTTTCACCCCGGCCATATTATTCCGGGAATAGACTTTAGCAATGATCCGCTGCTACAGGGAAGATTATTCTCATATACAGACACCCAGCTTTCGAGATTGGGATCTCCCAATTTTCATGAAATCCCAATCAACAGATCCATCAATACGGTTCACAACAATCAGCGTGACGGACACATGAGACAGCAGATCGTCAAAGGAAAAAGCAGCTATGAACCCAATTCTATTGGAGGAGGCTGTCCGTTTCAGGCGATGATGTCTGAAGGTGGTTTTACGTCGCAGGAGGAAAGAGTTTCCGGAGCTAAAGTCAGAGAAAGAAGCAAAAGTTTTGTTGATCATTATTCTCAGGCAAAACTATTTTATAACAGCCAATCGGAACCGGAAGCAAAGCACCTTCAGAATGCCTTGATTTTTGAATTGTCCAAAGTGACCATTCCCGAAGTGAGAGAAAGAATGGTAGGTCAGCTGGCTTATATTGATAGGTCTCTAGCCGAAAAAGTGGCCAAAAAGCTGGGCGTTCAGGTTAAAAAGCTCGAGCAGCCAAACCAAAGCTTGCCGGCAGATAGTAATATCGAAGAATTGCAGAGCGAAGAGAGAGAGCCTCATACAAAAAGCTCGGAGGCATTAAGTATGAAAAATACGGTTAAAAATACCGTGAAAAGCAGGAAAATAGGATTTATCATAGCCAATGGAGTTGAAGGTGCGGCCGTCAGTGATTTTAAAACAAAACTTGAAAGAGACGGGGCAACCGTTGAAATGATAGCACCGAGCCTTGCACCTGTAAAAACAACAGGAGAAGAAAATCTTACGCCTAAGCATTCTTTAACCAGCACTGCAAGCGTTTGTTTTGATGCACTATTCATTTGTTCAGGAGAAAATTCGGCCAAAGAGCTCATGGACCCTGAAAACAAACCTAAGGTGCTGAATTTTATTAATGAAGCGTATAAGCACTGCAAAGCCATCTGTTTTGGAGAAGGTACAGAACCACTTTACCAGCTCTCAAATGTGGCCGCCAGACAGCATAAAGATCCTGCAATTATCACGTGGGAAGATAACACTCCGGATGAACTTTTTATCAACGCTATTGCACAACACAGGGTTTGGGACCTGGAAATGGAGAGAAACACGCAGTCATAATCAAAAATTCCCTTCACACCATCACACTTAATATATACCATTATGAAAGCAGCAGTTTTTCACTCACCAGGTAACATCACCTGTGACACCGTCGAAGATCCTAAGATCCTGGACGATCATGACATTATTCTGAAAGTAACCTCCACCGCAATATGTGGAAGCGATCTGCATATCTACTCCGGAGGGATTCCCCAGGCAAAGCCTATGATTATGGGCCACGAATTTATGGGAATTGTGGAAGAAACCGGGAAGAATATTACTCACCTAAAGGCTGGAGACCGGGTTGTAGTCCCCTTTCCAATAGCCTGTGGAAGCTGTTTCTTCTGCCAGCACGATCTTCCCACAGCCTGTGAGCACAGTAATCCTGATTTCTATGGACCTGAAGGAGGAATTTTTAAAGAGAAGGGCGGTGCCTTATTCGGATATACGGATTTGTATGGCGGATACAGCGGTGGCCAGGCTCAATATGTACGGGTACCTTATGCCCATTTCGGGCCAAGAAAAGTGCCCGAAAATTTGACTGATGAGCAGGTTTTATTTCTAACCGATATTTTCCCGACAGGCTATAGCGGCGTGATGTGGGGTGAACTAAAGGGAGGAGAAACCGTTGCTGTTTTTGGTGCCGGCCCTGTAGGATCAATGGCAGCTAAAAGTGCTGTCCTTCACAATGCGTCCAAGGTGATCGTTATTGATACCCTCCAGTACAGGCTGGATAAGATCAAAAAACTGACCGGCTGTGAGACCATTTTATGGGAGGACGCCGAAAGCACTATTGAACAGATCAGAGATATGACAGACGGCAGAGGAACAGATCTTTGCATCGAAGCAGTGGGCTTTGAGCCTGAAAGAAGCTTTATAGACAAAGCCAAAGCAGTTCTCAATTTTGAAAAAGGGTCCATTAAGGTTCTTGAAGCCTGTATGAGTGCGGTAAGAAGAGGCGGAATTGTTTCCGTACTCGGTGTTTATCCCGTCAATTATGATAACTTCAGGCTTGGTCAGATTTTCGATAAGGGAATTACCATAAAAGCAGGACAGTGTAATGTACATCCTATCATAGACCGTCTCATGAATTATGTGGAAACAGACCGCATCACCCTTGATGATATTATTACTCACCGGCTGCCTCTGGATGCTGTAGATAAGGGATATCAGATCTTCGATAAAAAAGAAGACGGATGTGTAAAAGTGGTCCTTGACCCATGGAAACTTTCAGGGCTTTAAAGCCTTGTCAATCATTTTAAAATATAAGAATTATGGAATTTCAAACCAATCTTCTCGACTATATAAGCCAATCTCTTATGACCACTGATGAAACCATTTCTATGGCTGAAAGTGTGACTTCAGGGTGTCTGCAGCTGGCTTTCTCACAGATGCCCAATGCTTCACTTTTTTATAAAGGCGGCATCACCACCTATACGATTGATGAAAAAGTAAGGCTGTTGAAGGTAAACCGGCATGAAGCTGAAGAATGCGACTGTGTTTCGGAAAATATAGCACAAACAATGGCCCTGAATGTTGCCAGGCTTTTCGAATCAGACTGGTCCATTGCCACTACAGGATACTGCACACCCATCAGGAATTCATCGTATAAAATATTTGCGTATTTCGCCTTCTCTTACAAAGGGGAGATCATCCTCACCAAAAAACTGGAACTGCATCAGAAAACGCAGGCTCTGAATGCCCAGATGTATTATACGGAGTTTATTTTGGGATGTTTTAAAAGTGAGATTAACAGGCTGTTAATTTTAAAATAAGATGTATGGAACGTAAGAATCAGTATGTCCTTATCACGGGAGCAAGCAGCGGAATAGGATATGAGCTTGCCAGACAGTTTGCCCAAAACGGTTACGATCTTGTGATTGTTGCCAGGGATCACGAAACATTGAAATCAAAAGCCGATGAGTTAAAGAATTATGGGGTGAATGTCATTCCTATTTCTAAAAATCTGTTTCTGCAGGAAGAAGCCTATTCATTATATTCTGAATTGAAAATGAATGCAATAAGCCCGGAAATTCTCGTTAATGATGCCGGTCAGGGGGGCTATGGGAAGTTTCAGGATACCGATATTCATCGGGAGGTGGATATTGTTAATTTAAATATTATTTCAGTCATCATATTAACAAAGTTGTTCGTCAAAGACCGGCTGCCTAAAGGATCCGGGAAAATACTCAACCTGGCTTCTGTGGCCAGCAAGGTTCCCGGTCCGTGGCATTCGGTATATCATGCCACCAAAGCGTTTATACTGTCCTGGTCCGAGGCCATCCGTGAAGAACTGAAAGACTCAGGAATTAGTGTGACAGCACTTTTACCTGGCCCTACAAATACTGATTTTTTCAATAAAGCAGATATGAACAGAAGCAAAATCCTAGAAGACAGGGAAAGTCTGGCTTCTCCGGAAGAAGTGGCCATTGATGGGTATAAAGCCTTAATGAACGGGGATGATAAAATTATTTCGGGATTGAAAAACAAACTTTCAGTGGCCATGTCTAATCTTAGTACAGACAGCATGGCCGCCCGCAATATGGCCGAAATGCAGAAACCTGTCACTGAAAAATAAGAGCTGTCATGGGAAAACTACACAACAGATCTGTACTGATTACCGGTGCAGACAGTGGTATAGGTAAAGCGGTAGCATTGCTTTTTGCACAGGAAGGTGCCGATATTGCCATTATTTACCACACCAGTAAAGACGATGCTGAGAAAACTAAAAAAGAGATCGAAAGTCTGGGAAGAAAATGTATGCTTTTCCAGGGGGATATCAATGATTACCAGTTTGGTGAAGAAACTGCCGCCCAGGTAATATCGGCCTTTGGAGGGATTGATATTCTGGTCAATAATGCGGGGGTACAGTTTCCAGCAGACAACATCGAAGACCTGGAAGAGAAACAGATCAGAAAAACATTTGATTCTAATATTATCGGAATGATATTATTAACGAAAATCGTTTTTCCTTATCTGAAAGAAGGAAGCTCCGTGATCAATACGACATCTGCGGCAGCCTACCAGGGACATCCCGAATTGCTCGACTATTCTGCCACGAAGGGAGCGATTGTCTCCTTCACGCGATCTCTGGCATTGCAGGCAAAACCTAAAGGAATCCGGATCAATGCCGTTGCTCCTGGGCCTGTGGCAACCCCGCTTACCAAAAAAACATTTGATGAAGAAGAAGAAAATCCCAACCAACCTCCGCTAGACAGAAATGCGACCCCGGAGGAGATTGCCACCAGTTTTTTATTCTTAGCCAGCGATGATGCGGCGCAGATAACTGGTCAGGTCCTGCATCCCAATGGGGGATTGATTATCAATGGATAAAAATTGAAACTATAAAATTAAAAATATGAAAACTTCCGCATTTATTTTAGGTGTTTTAGGCTTATTTACTTTCGCTTCATGCAGATGTAACCTGGATGAAGATGAGTCTGAAAAAAGAAAAGCTTCGAAATCAGCCGGAACCGGCAAAAATGCAATGAATTCTCCTGAAAGTGATACGTTAGCGATCAGATCAGTTCAACCGTAAAAAATCAAGTTATGTACAGAGATGGAGCAAGAAAAAGCATCTGGCAGGAAGAAATCAGAAAATTTTCTACAGAAACCGATTTTCAGCAGCTATTTGATGTAGCGGTAGTTGGCGGTGGAATAACCGGTGTCTCAACTGCTCTGAAACTACAGGAATCCGGTAAAAAATGTATTCTTCTGGAATCTGCTAACATCGGGTTCGGAACGACCGGCGGGACCACTGCACACCTGAATACTTTTTTTGATACCCCTTTTGGTCAGGTGAGTAAAGATTTTGGAGCAGACGGTGCAAAGCTCTATGCAGAATCCGGTAAAGAGGCCATTCACATTATTGAAACTTTCATTCAGAAATACAACATACCCTGCAGCTTTACACGAAAAGCCGCTTACCTTTTTGCCTTGGATGAAAAGCAGGAGAAACAGTTAAAGGATATTGTAGAAGGAGCTACTGAAGTAGGAATTGAAATGAGATACACCAATGATATTCCCTTTCCTATCCCCTTTAGAGTAGCCGTGATAATCCCCGGTCAGGGGCAGTTTCATCCGATACAATACGTGAAAGGCCTATGTGATGCCTTTCTGCAACTGGGTGGATCTATAGTGGAAAACTGCTTTTGTGAAGAGCACACCGAACACGAAGATGACGTGGTTTTGAAAACTTCCAAAGGAGAAATAAGGGCAAAAAATGTAGTCTATGCGACGCATATCCCACCAGGATTAAATATTCTTCATTTCACCAATGCCCCCTACCGCAGCTATGCGATGGCATTCAGCCTGAAAGACAGCAAGTATCCATGGGAATTGGGGTATGACCTTAGCGAACCCTACCACTATTACCGTATCCAGGAAATCAATGGCGAAAACCTTCTGATTGCGGGAGGTGAGGACCACAAAACAGGACATGCTCAGGATACCGGTGAATGCTTTTCGAAGCTTGAAAATTACGTCAGGCAATACTTTAATGTAGAAACGGTTTATTACAGCTGGTCCAGTCAGTATTACGAACCAGTAGATGGTCTTCCATACATAGGAAAACTTCCGGGCAGTAAAGGGAAAATATGGGCAGCAACAGGTTTCAGAGGAAACGGGATGATATTCGGAACTTTATCTTCACAGATTCTGCATGATCTGATCGTCCATGGAAACAGCAGGTATGAAAATCTTTTCAATCCGTCAAGGATAAAGCCAATGGCGGGATTCTCAGATTTTGTAAAAGAAGGTATGACCGCTGCATTTGATTTCATCAAAGATAAAATTTCTGTAGAAAAAATAGAATCGTTTTCCGAAATCAAAGCGGGAGAGGCAAAAGTAATTCAGTATGAAGGTTCTTCTTATGCCCTGTACAAAGAGAGTGACGGTACATTACACCTTTTAAAGAGTACCTGCCCGCATGCTTTGTGCGAAGTACGATGGAACAGTGCAGAACTGAGCTGGGACTGCCCGTGCCATGGCTCCAGGTTCAACGTCAATGGAAAAATACTGACCGGCCCTACAACAAAGCACCTTCAGAAAATATTTCCTTATCAAAAGCATTAAATTTAAAGATAAAACCTATGTCACGTAAGAGTTTCTTTTACCGGAATAGTTTAAGCATTATATTGATTGCCTTGATGCTTCTATCGCTTACCGGTCAGTTTTTTTCCGGCTGGAAAACAGAGAATAAAGAACTGATTGAAAATGGGCAAAAAGCATTAAAGCTAAGCGAGTATGTCGAAAGCGGACATTTTATCCAGGCTACGTTTGAAAACTGGGAGAGTGAATTTCTCCAGATGATGTTGTATGTTTTATTAACGGTTTCCCTGAGACAAAAAGGCTCCAGCGAATCCAAATCTATAGAGGGAAAAGAAGATGTGGACAGGGAGCCTGTACCACATCTCAAAGCTCCATGGCCAGTGAAAAAGGGAGGTTTTTGGCTGAAAATATACAAACATTCTTTATCGCTGGCTTTCGCAGTTTTATTCGTTGCGAGTTTTATCCTGCATTTCTACGGAAGCATGAAAGATTTCAATACTGAACAGCTGATGAAAAAAGAACCTACCCTAACTGCACTTCAATACATTGCGGAGTCCAGATTCTGGTTTGAATCCTTTCAGAACTGGCAAAGCGAATTTCTGGCGGTTGCCTCACTGGTTCTCCTTTCGATATGGCTCCGTGAGAAAGGGTCCCCGGAATCCAAACCCGTAGATATGCCTCATGATGAAACGCCCTGATGTCTGTTCAGGCCAGGTTTTGCTTTCATGACAGCAAAATAGGAAGTGGTAAAGGCAGATAAACTCTGATAGCCCACTTTATACGCAACCTCACTCAACGTGTACTGTTTCGTATCGATCAGTTCAATGCTTTTTAAAATTCTCGTCAGCTGGAGATACTTTTGAAGTGTAATTCCGGTTTCATTTTTAAAGATCCTCTGAAGGCTCCTTACTGACATTTGTGCTTTCTCTGCGAGAGAATCAATGTTCAGGCTGTATTTAAAACTCGAATTAATTTCGTTACATACAGGGATCAGCCGGGTATCAGCCGGGACTGGAATCTCAAGCCTGTTGCTTTCCCGGCAGAAGTTGGGAAGACTCTTTAAAATTGCTTTAAAGAAAATTTCCTGTTCTTCATTTTCTGTGAGCGACTGATTCCACTTTGACGCATACAGCAGCATTTCTTTTAAAACAGGGGGAACGGCGAATACCTGAACCTGCTGATAAAAATCTTCATCAAAAACAGATTTGAACAAAAATACCATGAGGTTTACGGTAGTGGCTTCAGAAGTAATCTTGTGGGCTTTCCCCGAAGGAATCCAGATGACGTGATGCTGGGGAACAAGATAAATTTTCCGGTCGATATGAAAATACTGGTAGCCGTCTTCCACAAAAGTAAGCTGAGAACGGTTGTGCATGTGTTCATAAGAGTCATGTTTCCAGTCTTTTTCACACCATACATACGCTTCTTTTTCAATAGTATCTACAAATTTACTGTCAGATTTTTCAGTTAAGCCACATTTCATTTGTCGTTTGGTATATATCTTTTGGCAAATTTAATAAAAACGCCAATACTAATTTTGTAAAGTTTTACTGCGTCAGGATTCAATACATGAAAAAGTTGACACAAAGTAATAAATCAAACTTATATTTTATTCAAAATGAGAAAATTATGTTCTTTTTTTATCTTAATTTTATTAAGTAATACCATCAACATTATGGCACAAGATAAAGCTAAAATCCTGGTCCTCATCCATTCGGATAATGGAGGGACGTATGAACTTGCTAAAGAAATTTCCAAGGGAATTGAAAGTGATAAGAATGCAGTTTCTTATATTAAACTCGTTAAAGCCTCACAAAACCCAAAATTGAAAGATCTCCCGGTAGCTACAACAGATGAACTGTCCGCATATGACGGGATCGCTTTTGGCTCACCAGTGTATTTTGGAAATATCAGTACCGGAATGAGCGAATTTTTATCCAAAACCGTTCAGCTATGGACTGATCATGCCCTGGAAGGAATGCCGGCAACTGTTTTCATGTCTGCAGGCAGCGGGGCAGGAAAGGAACTTGCCCTTCAGGCTTTCTGGAACAGTCTGGCCGTGCACGGGATGGTTCTGGTTTCCAACGGAATCAGAGGAACGGAAGAGCTGAATAAAGCAATTCCGCAGGGAAATACGGTTCTGGGTATTACCAGCATGGCTTCTTTGAAAGATGTTGAAAGACCTACAAAAGGAGAACGCAGTATTGCGGAACTTCAGGGGAAAAACTTTGCCAAAATAGCTTTGGCATTGAGAGGGACCCGTCAGAAAAAAAGTAGTGTTGGCAGTGTTGAAAAGACCGTGAGTATTAATGAAACATTGCAACAGAAGAATATTGTCCTTCCCCAGGTCCCAAAACCAGCCGGAAATTATCAGCCTTTTGTGCGTTCCGGAAATCTTGTGTTCATCAACCAGGTTGCCTTACAGAATGGAAAAATACTGAATGCAGGAAAATTGGGAGTAGATGTGAATGAACAGCAGGTAAAGGAAGCTACAAAAATCACGATGCTGAATGTTTTATCCGTTTTGAAAGAAGCTGTGGGGGGAGATTTGAACAGAGTAAAGCAATGTGTACAGCTAACCGGAATTTTCAATACGAAAGATGACTATACAAAGCATGCCGATCTCATGAATATTGCTTCAGATCTTGCTGTTGAAGTATTTGGAGAAAAGGGGAAGCATGCAAGAGCTACCTTCGGAGCATCATCAGTTCCTGTTAATTCGTCAGTCGAGATCCAGGCAATTTTTGAAGTAGACTAGTCTTCGCCTTGCTATAAAATCACACAAATTTCCCGCTTTTGTACTTTTTCCATGAAATGCAAGACTAAATGAAGTTAGACAAAAAGGGTACAAAAGTACAAACGAAGACTCATTTGCTTACAATTGGCCTTGATTCCCGAATTCCAAATTCATATGGATCAGATCTCTATTCTTCGGTTCAAGAATATGGACCTACCTAATACCGGAAGTTTTTTAACGGATTCAGGGCCAATTTTCTTAAAGTTCCTGGTTCTGGAACATAAACTGTGGCTGAAAAAATTAAGAGAACTTGGTGAAAACTTCAGCAATAACGGGAATACTTTGTTCCAACTGATCTTCCGAAAGAGATCCATAGCTCAGTCTGATGCCGTTGACATGGTTCTGACCATAGTGCTTGGGATGAATAATCTTAATATTTTTTTCTAGCAAAACAGCAGCTACCTTATCCCAATCCAATGTTGATTTGGGTACAATCCAAAAAGCCAGGCCGCCTTCGGGCAATGTAAAGACAGCGACGTCCTGCATGTATTTTTTCAGTAGCTCATAGACAAAGTCTCTTTTATGTTTGTAATGAAGGGTTGCTTTCTTAATATGTTTTTTGACGGCTCCTTCTTTGATGAGCTGAAGCACCGCCTGTTCCATGATTACATCCCCATGCACGTCGATAATCTTGCGAAGGCTTCCTATTTTTTGCAGGAGATCCTGATTTTTCGTTGCGAGATAACCAATTCTTAATGCAGGTGCCACTACTTTACTTAGAGTTCCTATATACACGTATTTATTAAGTTCCGGAAAGCTGGAGAGCGGAAGGATAGGGCGGTATCCGAAATGGAATTCGTTGTCGTAGTCATCTTCGATCACGGTGATCTGATATCGATTAGAGAGCTCTATCAGTTTGGATCTCCTTGCCAAGCTCAGGGTTACTGTGGTTGGGTATTGTCTGTGGGGAGTTATATAGATCGCTTTAACGCTTTTATTTTCTGCTAAAATTTTTTCTATGCAGTCGGTACAGATCCCGTCCTCATCTACCGGCACGGGCAAAAGCCCAGCTCCAGCATATTCAAAAGCCTGCCATGCGGGCTGATATCCCGGATTTTCTACAATAATATGGTCTCCTGGTCCCAAAAGGCACTGGGCAGTCAGAAACATTCCCATCTGGCTTCCCCTGGTTATGGAGACCTCGGTCTCATTCACCTGCATTCCCCGCTGATGATTCAGCATCTGGGAAATCATCCTGCGGAATTCAGTATCCCCGTGCTCATTGCCATAGCCCATCATCTGCCACTTTGCTTTCCTGTTAAAGATTTGCCTGTACACCCTTGCCAGTTCGGTTACCGGCGCAATTTTACTGTCCGGATGACCATCATCGAAATTGATCATAAGCCCTTTCTGAACTTCTTTTTCCTGGAGAGTTTGCAAGAGCGTATGAGATACTCCTTTCTGCAGGACAGGCAGCTGCTCTGAAACAAAAATCCCTGTTCTTTCTTTTGAGGTCACCCATTCCTCATTAATGAGAACCTGGTAGGCTTCCACCACTGTATTTCTGTTGATTTTCAACATAGTCGCGAGGTTTCGGCTTCCGGGAAGTGCATCACCCGGCTGTAACCTTCCTGAACGGATATCAGCAATAAGAGTATCTGCGATCTGCAAATACACCGCTTTGGCAAGTTTTTTATCAATTTCAAATTCTATTTTCCAAGGACGTATCATCTGGACTACCTATTTATGTAAAAACTGAATCATTTAAACAGTCCAAATATAGAATAATTTTGTCATGCAATAAAGCACAAAACATTTAATTTTTTAAATTATGGACAAGAAACAATTCAGTTCAAAAGACTTTCACGAAACTTTTGCAAGACCAAAGTATGTAGAGCCAACTCATTTCATTCATAAAAATGTAGAAAATGCAGGCGAGCACAATCAGTTTTCAAACGAGAGAAAACACCCCGTTTTCTTTGTGGATCTTCCCAGCAAAAATGTAAGCATGACCATAGGAGGGCTACTACCGGACCAGCAAACCAACAAGCATCGCCACACCTATGAAACGGTATTGTACGTCATCGAAGGAAAAGGCTGGACAGAAATAGAAGATGTAAGAGTGCATTGGGAGGCTGGTGATGCCGTATACATTCCATCATGGGCGTGGCATAGACATCAGAATCTAAGCGATACGGAACCTGCAAAATACATTGCCTGTGAAAATGCTCCACAGCTGCAGAACCTGGGTGTGGCATTGAGAGAAGAAGAGGGCCGCGACTTATAAACGCTGTTTTTTATCCTTTTAAATTTAAATACAACAACTTATGAAGAATGTTCCGTTTAAGGGAATTATTGCTTATCCCATTACTCCTTTTGATGATCACGAAAATATTGATATTCCTCTTTTCAGAAATCTGGTGGAAAAGCTTATCGTTTCCGGTAGCCATGGGATTGCCCCTTTGGGAAGTACCGGCGTAATGCCTTATTTGTCTGATGAAGAAAAGGAAGCCGTCACAGAGGCAACGATACAGCAGGTAAACGGGAGAATTCCCACACTGGTCGGTGTATCTAATCTTACCACTGAGAGAACTGTTCACCATGCAAAATTTGCAGAACAGGCAGGTGCAGACGCTGTCATGATTATCCCGATGAGCTACTGGAAGCTTACTGATGACGAAATTGTAGCCCATTATGATGCCGTAGCCGGCAAAATATCTATTCCCATTATGGCGTATAATAATCCTGCCACCAGCGGGGTAGATATGTCTCCCGCTCTTCTGAAAAGGCTCCTTGAAATTCCGAATGTCACCATGATCAAAGAAAGTACAGGTGATATCCAGAGGATGCATTTTTTGCGGAAAGAATTGGGTGAGGATGTAGCTTTCTATAACGGATCCAATCCTCTGGCTCTGGCAGCATTTTCGGCAGGAGCAAGAGGGTGGTGTACGGCTGCTCCCAACCTAATTCCTGAACTTTCCCTAGAATTGTATACTGCGATAGAAGAAGGAGATCTGGAAAAAGCGAGAAAGGTGTTCTACAGGCAGTTTGAACTTTTGAAGTTTATTGTGGGTAAAGGTCTCCCAAGAGCTGTAAAAGCCGGTCTAAACATTTTGGGTCAAGAGGGCGGAAATCTGAGAAGCCCCCTGAAACCGCTTACGGATACCGAAACTCAACAACTTGAAAATATTTTAAAAAATCTTTAATCTTATGAAAAAACCAGTTTTTTATCATGCCGGATGTCCGGTATGTGTCAATGCAGAGCATGATATGATCGAGCTTATCGGTCGTGAAAATATAGATATTGTGCATTTAGGAAATGACAGAAGCAAAATTTCAGAAGCAGAAAAGGCCGGTGTACAATCGGTACCGGCTCTGGTTACTCCCAATGGGAATGTGCTGCACATCAATTTCGGTGCATCTCTGGATGATTTGAAGAAATAATACTGATCATTCTTTTTGAAAACGGCTTGAGAAATCAGGCCGTTTTTTTTTAAAGGTATATACTGGGGGTTATCGCTTGTGGTCTTTACCTTATCATGATCATTGGTCATACCAACATTATAATTGCCACGAATAATACATCCATGATAAAAATCTGTATACTCGTGGCAAAAACAATTGCGTATGGGTAAGATATTGGCTGCCCTTTTCCTGGTTCAATCAGGGGTATTAAATGGTGGCATTTCCTTCTACACCATCGGCATTATTGGTTTTATTACCCGTGATAGCGGCTGTTACAAAGCTTAAAAGGCTTACAAGCTTACCTGCTTTGGTATCCCAATAATAGGATTCTTTTGGTTCTACCCGGATAATGGTAACATTCGGATCATCTTTTCCGTCAAACCATGCCTTAGCCATTGGTGACCATTTATCTTCTATCGTGGCCTTATCCTTATAAACAGAAGCTTCTCCATATACTGACAGGTATTGTGAGTCACTGTTATTCATAAAAAACAGCTGAACTCGACGGTCTTCTTTTATTTCAAAATTCTTATTGCTGGTTCCGCTGCTGATGAACCACAAATTTCCGCTGTCATCTGTTTCCTGGAGAGTCATAGGTCTTGAATTCACCGGAATCATTTCCAGTTCTGTACAGAACATACATATTCTGGCACTTTCCGACAATTCTTTGATTTTCTTGATCGCCTCTAAATGGCTTAAATTCTGTGTTGACATAATATAATATTTTTGGTGATTGGCTGATCGTATACAGAGAAATTATTCCCTGCAATAATTATTGTAGATCTTCCTGTTTACCATTCAAATACCTGACCAAAAGGAAATAAAATGTGGTACCTCGTTTCGATTTTGAAAATTTTTGTTACTTTTTTTAATAGTAGTAATAGCTTCTGCAGAAGATTTCTGCTGTTGATCTGCTTTCACTAAAAACAGATCCGCAAAAACAGACGTCCTTACACTTCATAAATTTCAGCATCTGTAAACGCAAAAAACTTGCTGTTTTTAGGGAGATTCTTGGTGTCAAGTCCCGTAAATTCACTGAAAGCAGGCAGCAGGAGCTGATTAGGACTCACAGCAAAGCAGGGGAGTCTGATGCTCTTTACGGCAGACTGCAGAACTATTCCGGGATGGATATGTCCGGTGACCTGAAAAGCTGTCAATTTTGGGTCAAAATCATGGATAAATGTGATGAAGTCCACCTGCAACAGCTTTTCTTTCAGATTCATGCAAAGTTTTTTTTCCAATGTCCCCGAAATACGATCATGATTTCCTTCAATCAGATAAAACTGTAGGTCGGGATACTGATTACGCCATGTACAGAACTCATCCACATCGGAATTATCCCCTGCATGAAGGAGATCACCCACGACAATGAATTTTTCTGGAAGAAAATATTCTATCAGGGCAGAAAGCCTTTCAAGATCGCTTTTCATGATATGATTGGCCAGAGCAATACCATTCTTCCGGAAATGGGCTGTTTTTCCGATATGAAGATCCGACAGGATCAGAGATTTTTCTTTTTCCCAGAAGACCGCACGCTGATTGGTTAATGTAAACGTTTCGTTATGAATAATAATATTTTTTGTTGCTATAAACACGATCGATAAGTATAAGTAATGAATGTGGAAATAATAAATCAGTGGTCTTGCCTGTGTACATGAAACTGTTCGTCAAACAGATAAACAATTGGAATTCCCGTGGCAATTTCCCTTTGGAGAATTTCTTCGGGAGAAAGATGTTCCAGGTGCATGACCAATGAGCGAAGGCTGTTTCCGTGGGCTACAACCAATATATTTTTTCCTTCTTTAAGTAAAGGAACGATTTCTTTTTCGAAATAGGGAATAACACGGTTATAGGTGTCTTTAAGGCTTTCTCCGCCGGGCGGCACAATATCGTATGACCTACGCCAGCTAAGCACTTGTTCATCACCATACTGTTTGGCGGTTTCAGCTTTATTAAGGCCCTCCAGGGTTCCATACGACCGTTCATTCAATGCTTTATCTCTGATGATCGGAATATCTTTTTTTTCCATGGTTTCAAGAATGACATTGAGCGTGTGTTCGGCCCTCATCAATACTGAGGTAAATGCCATATCAATTTTTTCGCCTTTCAAGGCAAGGCCTGCTTTTTTCGCTTCTTCAATACCGGTTTCTGTAATGTCGATGTCATGCCAGCCGGTAAATCTGTTTTCTAGATTCCACAGAGACTGCCCATGACGGACCAAGAACAATTTTGCCATTGTTTTTCTAACTTTAGTTTATTCTGCACAAAGGGTTTATCTAAGGTACGGCGATTGTTTCGACAAAAAAAAAACAGCCGCCAATATTATCTTTACGAGAAAATATCATTTATAATTTTAGCATACGCCGGATTCTTGCATCCAGTCCTTCACTGGAGAGGGTCTGCCTCAGACTGTCAACTTTTATCGGGAAGCTCAGCGGCGTAAAGGTGCGGGAGAGTTTTAAGATGATTTTAGATTTTTCAATTCTTTTAAAAGCCTCTACCAGCCTTTGTTCCTGGAGCTGCACATTAAAAACTTCAGTATAGGCCTGTTTGATCAGAAAATGATTAGGATCATAATCTTCCAGGACCTTAAAGATAAGCCCGGCAGAACTCTGTAACGCTTTGTTGGAACGCTGCTGGCCGGCATAATTCTGGATGACCATCCCCGAGATTACAGCGATATCCCGAAATTTTCTTCTGGCCATTTCTGCTGAATTGATACTGGAGATCACATCATTCATCAGGTGTTCCCTGGTAAGGATCTGATGAAGATTTTCTTCATTCAATGGAATTTCCTTGTCGCTGAAAAGTTCAAACCCATAATCATTCATAGCCATTGAGAAGGAAATGGGGGCAAGCTTTGAAATACGGTAAGCGACGAGCGCTGCCATCACTTCGTGTACCAGACGTCCTTCAAACGGATACATAAAGAGGTGATAGCCTTCCCTGTTTTTGATCAGCTCTACCAGAAATTCATCTTCTTTGGGAATATGGGAGTTTTTTTCCTGTCTGGAAAGGAGCGGATTGAGAAACTTTAGTTCTTTTTCAGAAGCTTTGGGGTTCAAGGCATGCGAAAGTTTTTCTCTTAAAAAATGACCCAGATCGGAGCTTAAAGGCAACCTTCCTCCAAGATAACTGGGAACCAATGCTTTTCCTTTAGCGGCTCTCACATAGACGGTCATATCTTTGATCATGGCCACTTCAAGTGTCCGGCCTGCTAAAATAAATTTTTCTTCTTTCTTCAGTTTTGAAATAAAATACTCTTCAATCATCCCGATGTACCCTCCCGAGATGAATTTTACTTTCAGCATGGCATCACTTACAATAACGCCCATATTCATTCTGTGCAGCATGGCGATCTTGCGGGAGGTCACTTTGTATAATCCATCATCCATAATGACGATTTTATGGAATTCTTCATAGCTTTTTAAGACACTGCCTCCAATTGTCAGAAATTCGAGAATGCCGCGCCATTCCTCATCCATTATTTCCTGAAAGGCATATACTTTTTTTATTCTTTCGTACAGTTCATCCGGGTAAAAACCGTTACCGACGGCCAGGGTCATCAGGAACTGGACCAATACATCAAAGCATAAAACCTGAGGATCCCGGGGCTCTACCACTTTCTGCTTTACTGCTTCTTTTAAGGCAGAAACTTCAATGAGTTCTAAGGAATGGGTAGGCACACAATAAATCCTTGAGGTTTCAAAAGGGGAGTGTCCGCTACGTCCTGCCCGTTGTAGAAATCTTGCCACACCTTTCGCAGAACCTATCTGAATAACGGTATCAACAGGCTTAAAATCGATACCGAGGTCTAATGATGAGGTAGAAACAACCGCTTTCAGTTTACCGTTGCTGAGGTTTTCTTCAATCCAGATCCTCAGATGGGCATCAATAGAGCTGTGGTGGATGGCAATCTGCCCCGCAAAATCAGGGTAAGCGTCCAGCAGCAGCTGATACCACATCTCACTTTGGCTTCGGGTATTCGTAAAAACAATGGTTGATTTTGAATTCAAAATAATTGGAACTACTTTATCCGCAAGCTTATTTCCAAGGTGCCCCGCCCAGGGCAGTACTTCCACCTCATCCGGGAAAACCGGGATAATGTCGATTTTCTTATGTTCCCTGGCGGTAATTTTTGTCTTTTTGATATCATAAGGGATCAGGACTTCCATGGCTTCGTCCAGATTGCCAATGGTAGCGGTAATACCCCAGATTTTAAGCCGGGGAACATATTTTGTAAGCTGCGAGATGGCGAGCTCTACCATGACTCCTCGTTTGGAGCCTAATAATTCGTGCCATTCATCCACAGCGATACATTTCATTTCTCTAAAAAATGTCTCATGATTTTTCTGACCCAGCAGCAAATGAAGACTTTCTGGTGTAACCACCAGAATATCGGGCATTTTCCTTACCTGCTGTTGTCTTACTTTCGGATCTGTATCTCCGTTGCGGACCCCTACGGCCCAATCTAAACCGATCTCATCGATAGCTTCCTGCATGGCTTTGGCGATGTCCTTAGACAGAGAGCGCAGGGGAGTGATCCATACCATCTTCAGCCCTTTTTTGTAGTCTTCCGGCTGGTTCAAAAAGTCTGAAACCAAGGCTAGAAAAACAGAAAATGTTTTTCCGAAACCGGTAGGGGCAACCACCATTCCGCTATATCCGTTTCCAAATTTCTTCCATGTGTCCATCTGAAATTTAAAAGGGGATATATCCTTATCATTCATCCACTGCTGAATGATTTTAAATCCGTCGGTATGTTCAAAAGCTGTCAAATTACTTTATTAATTTTTTAATTTCTTCCAGTTCATCTATTTCATCTACGGTTTTATCTTTTCGCCACCGCACTATCCTTGGAAAGCGGAGGGCTACACCGCTTTTATGACGGTTGCTGAAACCTATGCCTTCAAAAGCTATTTCAAAAACAAGCTCAGCCTTTACCGTTCTTACCGGACCAAATTTTTCAATGGCATTTTTGGTTACAAAACGGCTGACCTCCATAATCTCTTTGTCAGTTAATCCGGAATAGGCTTTCGCTATAGTCACGAGTGCATCCCCATTTTTAACCGCAAAAGTATAGTCGGTATAATAAGCGCTTCGCCTGCCGCTCCCTTTTTGGGCATAGATCAGAACAGCATCAATGGTGAGGGGGCTGATCTTCCATTTCCACCAGTCGCCTTTCTTACGTCCTGAATGGTAAGCTGAATTTTTATGTTTCAGCATGAGGCCTTCACTGTTGATGTCCCTTGAATTTTCCCGTACCTGCGCAAGTTCTTCCCAGTCTTCAAAATTAATACTTCTGGAAAGCTTTATATTTTCAGGATTTTCATTGATCAGCAGTTCTTCAAGCATAGCTCTTCTTGCATACAGTGGTTTCTCTCTGAGGTCGTTACCTTCCCATTCCAGAAGGTCGTAGGCAAATACTTCAATGGGAATGTCAGAAAGCATTTTTTTGGTTAAAGTTTTCCTGTTCAGTCTTTTTTGTAATTCATTAAAATTTAAAACGTTGCTGTCTTTTACTGCAAGTATCTCTCCATCCAGAACAAAATTTCCATTCATCGCTTGTACGGTTTCTGTAATTTCAGGAAACTGCTCTGTCACGAGCTCTTCCCCTCTCGACCAGATGAAAACCTCATCATTTCTCCGGATGATCTGACCCCGTATTCCGTCCCATTTATATTCGGTGAGCCATTCTTCCGGTTTCCCGAGTTCCTGGATTTCCTTTTCCAGAGGATAGGCCAGGCAGAAAGGGTAAGGTTTTGAGTTATCAGGGTTAACATTTTCAGCAGAAATGAGTTCTTTGAATGAGACTTCATCAGGAATCCATTTTCCCATGAGACTGTGCATGAGCGTACTCGGCTCCTGTCCTGAAAATTTGGTGAGGGCATTGATCAGTGTTTTATCAGACACACCGATTCTGAAGCTGCCTCCAATCAGTTTGTTGAAGATCAGCCGCTCTGTGTAATCCAGTCCGTTCCATGACTGCAGTACAAATTCCTTTTTTTCAGCGTCTGTTTTATTTTTTAAGCCTGCAATATCATTCATCCATTGTGAAAGGCTGCGCTCTATTTTTTCCTGTGGTGGCGGAAGGATCAATGAAAGGGTTTCACCCAGATCTCCAACGGAAGAATAGGATTCCTGAAAGAGCCAGAAGGGCAGCTTTGTGATTTCCAGTGCCCATTCCTTCATATAATTGGTATTGACATTCCTTTTAGGTCTTTTCCCTGTAAACAAAGCAATAAACCATACTTTATCATCATCCGGGGCACGTTCCAGATAATCGATAATGGCGTCTATTTTGGCATTGGTTTTATTGGTGGTTTCCAAAGCATTGATCAGATCTGCAAAATGTCTCATAATTCAGGTTTTTCAATGATTTCTTTTTCTGATTCTTCTTCATCTTCCCCATAGAGTGTCTCTACCACATCAGACCGGATGCCGATTTCATTTAAATACTTTGAAAAGACTTCCGTCTGGCCGTGGGTAACGTGAACAATCTCTGCTTCCGTGGCTTTTACAGCCTGCAGCAGCCCGCCCCAATCTGCATGATCGCTCATGGCAAATCCTGCATCTGCACTCCGCCACCTTCTGGCACCACGTACCTGCATCCATCCTGAGCAGATAGCCGTAGCGGCATCCGGAATTTTTCTGATGATATTGCTGTCCAGCAAAGCCGGTGGAACAATGACGATCTCATGCTGTACTTCTTTGGCATTTTCTCTGAAATCGGCAATGGTATAATCCGGAAGATCTATCCCCACAGTTTCGAATGCTTCATTGAGTTTCCCGATGGAATAGTGTACGTAGATTTTACCCAATCCTTCTACCGCTTTCATAATACGCTGGGCTTTTCCCAGAGAGTAGCCTATAAATACGGACGTTTTACTGTTTTCACGGTTCTGGAGTACCCAATTTTGGAGTTTCTTATTCAGATCTTCTGTTTCCAGCCAGTTGTATACCGGTAAGCCGAAGGTACTTTCCGTCACAAATTCATGACACCGTACCAGCTCAAAGGGAGTACTCAGGCCATCCTCCTGAATTTTATAGTCTCCGGAGATCACTGTAACGTATCCCTTGTACTCCAGCCGGATCTGGGCAGAACCAATGATGTGCCCGGCAGGATGAAGGGAAACGCTGACCCCGTTTATTGTGATTTTTTCACCATATCCTATACTCTGGCATTCGATGTCTACACCAATTCTTTGGTACAGAATAGGTTTTGTAAAGTGATGACAGAGATATTTTTTCATTCCCCATCGCGCATGGTCAGCGTGACCATGGGTGATGATGGCCATATCTACAGGCCTCCAGGGATCAATATAAAATTTTCCCTGCGGGCAGTAAATTCCTTTTTTTGTAAATGTGATTAGTTTCAATGGTGTGAATGGTTTATAATTAGCCTTCAAAAACTTAACCAATTTTTATAAAACTATTTATTTTATTAGCAAAATAAAGAATATTGAAATAAAAATGTCAATGGTATCCTCTGTGGGTTTTAGATGCTGGGTTGTATGTTTTAGATGGTTCCATTTATTTTTAGTAGACGCCAGCCGGCCGTTGATATATACATTTTATGATGTTCTTCACCAATTATTGAATTTTGATTAACAAGTTAAAAAAAATCAATAATTATGAAATACAAGTTAAAGCTTTTAAGTGCCGGGGTCGCCTTTTTTATCGGAAGCGAAACCTATTTCAGCCAGCAAAAGCAGGATACTATAGCCACGCAGAACATTGAGGGAATTGTAGTAACCGCTTTAGGGATCAAGAGGGAAAAGAGAGCACTGGGTTATTCTACTCAGGAAGTAAAGGGAGAGGATATCAGCAGAAATCCTACCACCAATTTTCTGAATAATCTTTCAGGAAAAGTAGCAGGGCTTGAGATCAGACAATCTACGAACTTTGGAGGTTCCGTAGATGCTGTTTCCAGAGGATACAAATCTATTTTAGGGGATAATCAGGCCCTGTTTGTTGTGGATGGGGTTCCTGTGATCAACCGGAATATTAATTCCTCCGTTCAGCAGAACGGGTTTGGCGGCTATGATTACGGGAGTCCGGTTTCGGATATCAATCCCAATGATATTGAAACGGTGAATGTGTTAAAGGGAGCTGCTGCAACTGCTTTATATGGATCGAGAGCTCAGAACGGGGCTATTATCATTACCACCAGAAAAGGGAAGAAAAATACCCAGGGTATCGGTCTGGAGTATAATGGCAGCATCTCCATTTCAGCCATCGACCGCTCTACTTTTCCGGAATATCAGACCCAGTACGGACAGGGATATTTAGGACAGGAGCTGATCCCTTATCAAAACGGTTCTCTTGTTTATTTCTGGCATGATGCATCCTATGGAGTTGCTTATGATCCCAATCTTATGGTGTACCAATATGATACCTTCATTCCCGGGTCCAGGAATTTTGGAAAACAGACCCCCTGGATAATGGCGAAGAATGGTCCCATCACTTTTTTTGACAAAGCCATCAACCGAACCAATAACATTGCACTGAGTGGCGGAAATGATAAGGCTACTTTCAGGCTAAGCTATGCCAATACGTACGCTACAGACATCATGCCCAATTCTTCACTGGTCAAGAATAACTTTGGAGGTAATGCTTCCTATCAACTTACGGATAAGTTAACCGCTACTATTTTCGCCAACTATATCGTGCAAAGGACAAAGGGAAGAAATTCTACGGGATACGGAGATAATATTATGGGGAATTTCAGACAGTGGTGGCCTACCAATGTGGATCTTCAGGATCAGAAATACCTGTATGATACCTTTCATAAAAACTATACGTGGAATATAAAATCTCCTGTGAACCTTTCGCCGGCCTACTGGGATAATCCTTATTTTACCCGTTACGAAAACTATCAGAATGATAAGAGGGAGCGTTTTGCAGGAAATTTCAGCCTGAACTATGATCTTTCCAAAAGTATTAATATCCTTGGAAGGGTAGGGATTGACGGCTATACTATGATTACGGAAGAACGAAGAGCAGTAGGTTCTATTCCTGCTCTTTTCAGCTTTAATCCCATAGAACAGCCTTCAGGATATGCCGTTACCAACCTCCGGTTTACAGAGACCAATTACGACCTGATCGCCACTTACAAAAAGAACATTCTTGAAGATTTGAATCTGCAGGCATTAATAGGCGGAAATGTAAATGTACAGACCAGCTACTCCAACGCGCAGACGACTTCCGGAGGGCTTTATATTCCGGGTCTTTATACGATTTCCAATTCGGTCGTCACACCAGCAAAACCTATTACTACCAATACCTCAAAGTATATTTACGGAGCTTTTATCCAGGCTTCTTTAGGATACAAAAATACGTATTATCTTGAAGGAACCTTCCGAAGAGATCAGTCTACCTCTTTACCAAAAGAAAAAGCCGCTTATTATTATCCTTCTGTTTCAGCGAGTGTGGTGTTTTCAAATATGTTGAAACAGCAATGGCTGAACTTCGGAAAAGTGAGGGCAGCGTATGCTGAAGTGGGCTCGGATACTAATGCGGATCAGCTGAGAAACCGGTTTCTGGCTCTGGCTTCTTTTGAAAACAATCCGGTATACTCTTATAATACTACGTTAAGGAATGCCAATCTCCTTCCTCAGAAACTGAAGAACCTTGAACTGGGAACAAATATGCAGTTTTTTAAAAACAGACTGGGGTTCGATCTTGCCTGGTTCAGGAATATAGCCTTTGACCAGATTCTTCCGCTTCCCGTTTCTTTAGGCACGGGAAATGGTGCGAAAATTCAGAATACGGGCGAACTTACAACCAAAGGTGTGGAATTTTCCATGAATGTCACTCCATTGAAGTTCAGCAATTTTTCCTGGGATATGAACCTCAACTGGTCTAATCCCAAAACTAAAGTGACTGCTCTTCGCGAAGGAATAGAGAATATCACGATTGGTACGCTGCAGGGAGGCATCAGTATCAACGCACCGCTCAATGGTGACTACGGCAGTATTTGGGGGGCGGATTTTGTTTACGATCCCAACGGAAATAAAGTGGTAGGGAAAAATGGGGCATACCTTCATACTGACGGCTCCAATTATAATTTGGGAAGCTTCCAGCCGGATTTTATTGCCGGACTAACGAATTCTTTTACGTATAAAAACTTTAACCTGAGTTTCCAGATCGACTGGAAAAAAGGCGGCAAAATATTTTCCCTGGATCAGTATTACGGATATGGAACCGGACTGTATCCCGACTCTGTAGGACTGAATGATCTTGGCAATCCTATCAGAAATACACTGGCTAATGGTGGCGGAGTGATTTTACCGGGTGTCATGCAGGATCCTGGTAATCCCGGACATTATATTCCTAATACCATCCGTCTGGACCGTTCTATTTCCAGTCAGACTTTGGGTACCGATCCGCCGGTAGCAGCATTTGTGTACGATGCCAGTTTTATCAAGCTCCGACAGGTATCTGTTTCTTACAGCTTTACCCATGAGTTTTTAAAAAATACGGGTATTCAGGGGCTTACTCTTGGCTTTACGGGAAGTAATCTTTGGATTATCCATAAGAATCTTCCTTACGCTGATCCAGAGGCAGGGCTTTCTTCAGGAAGCATCCAGGGATATCAGTCCGGCGTGATGCCTTCTACAAGAAATTTCGCATTCAATCTTAAAGTTAATTTTTAAAATGATTACTATGAAACATACCATGATATTAGGTTCTTTTCTGGCATTATTAATGGCAGGATGCACGACAGACGATGTGAATACCGATCCACATGTAGCCTATGAGATGTCTCCGGAACCGCTTCTTACCTATGCAGAGAAAGAACTGAGCGATTATATGAACACGCCAAGTGTTAACGAGAACAATTTCCGTCTTACCATGCAGTACTGGCAGGAAGTTACCTATGTGAATGAAAGCAATTACAACTTTACGGCCAGAAATGTTTCCAATAATGTATGGGGAGACAACTATGTGAATGTGCTCAACAACCTCAACAAGGCAAAGGAACTGATAGAGCAGTACCGGCCCGGACCTTCTGAAGTGAGTACCTGGCAGGATAAGAAAAAAAATCAGCTGGCGATTATCGATATTCTTTCAGTCTATGCCTTTCAGACGGTAACGGATACCTTTGGCGATGTTCCCTATAGCCAGGCTCTCCATCAGGAAAAGTTTCCTTTGCCAGCTTATGATGATGACCGGCAGATCTATGAAGGTCTTATCAACCGCCTGAAGGCGGATGTTACCGGTCTGAAGGAAGGGGCAGGAACTTTCGGTTCCGGAGACATTATATACCGTGGAGATATAGGGAAGTGGAAAAAATTCGGAAATTCCCTGCTTTTGAAACTGGGTATTGCTGTTTCCGATGTCAATCCGGCACTTGCTCAATCTACGATCAACGCTGCCATTACAGGCGGAGTCATTACGGATGGATCGGAGAGTGGCCTTTTCCGCTATCTTCCGGATACTCCTAATTTTAATCCGCTGTTTGAGAATCTTGCGAACAGTGGCCGGGATGATTTTTTTGGAGGAAAACCTTTTATTGATTTTCTCAATACGAATTCAGATCCCAGAGTGTCCAGGTATTTTCAGGATGTAGATGGTGAGTATATCGGGCAGGTTATTGGTCTTGCGGGAGATTTTTCAGCATTTTCGGCACCGGGAGTATTTGCGTATATCCCCGTCACTTCCGGAAATCTGATCACTTCTACGGAAGTGGCTTTCTATCTTGCAGAAGCTGCTGCAAGATTTGGAATTGGCGGAACCCCTGAAGCTTTATACAACGCTGCGGTACAGTCTTCTTTCCGGGAGTGGGGATTGTCTGATCAGGAGGCTCAGCAGTATCTCACAGGAGTACCTTATAACACTGCCAACTGGAAAAAATCCATAGGGGAGCAGGCTTGGGTTGCGCTGTACAATCATCCGGTCATCTCCTGGAACTTTTACAGACGGTTGGATTATCCGGCTTTACAGGCTCCTCCCACAGCCATTGCCAATGCAGACGGAAAGGTACCCGTAAGACTGCAGTATCCAACTCTGGAAGCGACCACCAATGGAACTAATTATGCTAAAGCGGCATCTGCAATTGGTGGGGACCGGTTAACCACAAAAATTTTCTGGGACGTTCATTAGTAAAAATCAATCTGATACGACTATTTATTCATATCAATTCTATTCGATGTGGCTGTTTCTATTTTTTGAAGCAGCCTTTTTTTTGGTGCTTCTCTAATCTTGAAAATGAGTATGGAGAATATTGATAGATTGAAGCTGATCATTAGTAGATATTCCGATGATTCAACGATCTATTTTATCCAAATTTGAAGCATCATACATATCATATACCATGAAAAGACCGGAAATTTTGAGGTGGGCGGCTTTGCTTTTTTTATTCTTCATGGCACGAAGCCTGATCTTGGGCTGTAAAAACATGAAGTCTGGAGACCGAAGTCTGGAAAAACGGATGATGTTCCATAACGATTATCGTAGGAATTCTGATCACCATCTTGAAACAAAAGCCGAGCTAATAGGCTACTGGTAAACATACCAGTCATTGAAGAACATCTAATGGGTTAGTTGATTATCCGATATTGGATAATAATTTGGCTTAATGATTTATATCTTAAGCCATTTTTTAGTAGTCCTAATTTTAGATTTAAAAAAGTTTGAGCCCTACAATACCGGCTACAATCAGGAATGCAGACAATAACCTTAGCATACTGGCAGAGTCCTGGAAAAATATAATCCCTACGAGTAAAGTTCCTACTGCACCTATTCCTGTCCATACAGCATAAGCAGTTCCGATAGGAATACTTTTCTGAGCATACCAGAGGAAACCTCCGCTGACGGCCATGCATCCTACAGAGAACAGAACCCAGCTCCATTTGTTGCCTCCCGGCTGTTGTGATAATTTAAGACCCAACGGCCATCCGATTTCAAAAATACCTGCGATGAGTAATGCGATCCAGTTCATACAATTTGTTTTAAATGATTTTCAGGAAACCTGTCTGTTCTGAAGAACATGATTTTACTGACCATCGTTTTTTATATTTCTATGACAAAATTACCGCTGTTTTTTTCTATTCAGTGCAGGAAATGGGCTGATCCGGTAAAAAATACAGATGGAACGTATCTTAAAGAAGGTGAAACGGGATCCATTATTTTTGGAATATTGTTCCGGATATGGCTAATATCAGTATCTTTAAATAATGAAACAGAGGCGTGCTAACCATTCTGTTTTATCAGCATTAATCCATGTCAATATGTTAACAGATATCATCAGCCCTAACCTCAAAGTTATTTTTTGTGGGATCAATCCCGGTTTAAAATCAGCAGATGACGGGCATCATTTTTCAGGAAGAAGCAACCGTTTCTGGAAAGTCCTTCATCAGTCTGGCTTTACTCCCCATGAGATTGAAGCGGTACAGGATACATCCATTTTAGATTTCGGATATGGCCTGACGACTGCCGTAGCAAGAGCGACCTCCCGTGCGGATGAGCTTTCAACGCACGAATTTGATTATGCGCTTGAAAGTTTTACCGCTAAAATAAACGAATTCCAGCCAAAATATATTGCTTTTCTGGGTAAAGCGGCTTACAAAGCATTTTATAAAAAGAAAGACATTCTTTGGGGAGAGCAATCTGAAGATTTCTGTGGCGCAAGGGTTTGGGTGCTCCCTAATACCAGCGGACTGAACCGTGGATTCAGCCTTGGGGATCTTGTGACGTCTTATAAGGATTTTTATCAGGCAATTCAGGAATAGCCGTATTATACTTTGTTTGGTTTGCTGACGTACCTGTTATTTTTTACAAAAAAACGCCAGGGCAAAAGGGCATCTTCCTGCGCATAAGCAACTCCTATTCTGGGCCCTGTAACAATTTCGTCCGGTTTGTACAATATGCCATGATCTTCAATCCAGATTTCGTTTCCTTCCAGATCTTTTTTATTAAATGACCTGTCGATACCTAATGCTTTCGCTGCTGATCCGGGACCGGAAGAAATGGCTGCCTTAGAGGCAGGCATATTCCGTCTGGCTTCCATGATCTCCTTTCCGATTAATGGTTCAACTGCTCTGATTAGAACCGCGTGAGGTTCATCTTCTACAGAAGTTACCACATTAAAAAGGTGATGAATTCCATAGCACAAATAAACATAGGAAATGCCGCCATGGCTGTATAAAGTTTCCGTACGGTCTGTCCGTCGGCAGCCATATGCATGAGACGCTTTATCCTGAACCCCAAAATAAGCTTCAGTTTCCACAATAATCCCAGCTGTTATATCGCCATCGATTTTTGTAAAAAGGACCTTTCCCAAGAGATCCTGAGCCAGAAAAAGCACATCCTGACTGGAATAATAGGAGCGTGATAGTTTCAAATGAATGATATTATATTAACAGGTTAAAAATAAGGATATAAAAACAATTTTCACAATATTAACCAGAATGTCACTACATTTGAAAATAAGTGGGTATTAATTCTTTACATCCAAAGCAAAAATATGGTAAAGTCCTTTCATCTGATCCTGTTTCTGTGTACTTTTTGTGTGACAGCACTGTCATTCAGTATTCCCTGTCAGCAATCGTATCGAAAAATGATTGTGGGAAAATGGCAACCTATACTTTCAACATCGGAAGGAATAGAGGCCAACGGAAAGCGTACCATAAAAAATTACAGATTAAGCAAGAATGACCTTATGCAGTTTAATGCAGACGGTTCTATTACCGATAGTGCACAGCTTTATTTCTCCTACTCATTGGACCCTGATCATGATACATCTTTATCTTTATTTGAAGGGGGTAATGATGAAAGAAAGTTTGAAATCGTCCAACTGGACAAGACAACAATGAAAATTGTTATGAAAGAAACAGACCCGTACAAGGGAGAACCTTTTCATATAACCTGGACAATTGTATTTAAAAGAAAATAAAACAGACTTACATAAAAAATCCCGCATTACTGCGGGATTTTTCAGTTCTTATCTTGCTCCCGGAGGGCAATGTTCTTTCAGATATTTCGTAAACATAGTAGCGAGGTGCAATGATGTACCTTCACCTTCACTGATCGAGTGTGTTCGGTTTGGGTAGGACATCAGCTGGAACTGTTTGTTGTATTTTACCAGCTCATTGATATACACTTCCGTATTCTGATAATGTACGTTATCATCTCCTGTACCATGAACCAATAGAAGGTTTCCTTTCAGGTTTTTAGCATAAGCCAATGGAGATCCGTTGACAAAATCTTCTCTGTTTTCCTGTGGAAGTCCCATATACCGTTCCTGATAGATATTATCGTAGAATAATTGATTGGCTACCGGAGCAATGGCTATTCCTGTCTGATAGATATCCGGATATTGTCCCAAAAGATTCAGTGTGGAAGAACCTCCGCCGCTCCATCCCCAAACGGCAACTCTGGAAGTATCTGCATATGGCCATTTTGCAAATAAGGCTTTGGCTCCCATCGCCTGATCGCGGATATTAAGCTGTCCTATTTTACGATAAATAGATTTTCTCCACTCACGTCCTTTAGGAGCAGGAGTTCCGCGGTTTTCAAGAGAAACATACAGATAACCATCCTGAGCCATATCTCCAACATACAAACCGTTTTTACCTGCATAGAAATTATCTGTTACGGTCTGGGAACCCGGTTCACCATATACCATGAAAACAATTGGATATTTTTTGTTTGGATCAAAATTTTTAGGTTTTACCACCCATCCGTCTAAGGTAACACCATCCTGCGTAGTAATCTGGAAAAATTCTGTTTTAGCTCTAGCCGGATCTGCTTTTGAAACACTTTTTGCAGCAACAAGTTCTTTATGTTCCGGCAATGATACTACAGCTCCTGCCGAACGCGCATTTACGCTGCTGTTGTTAAACATCGCAATTTTCCCATTGGGAGATATCATATATTGGTTGGATCCGGTATAAGCTACAGGAGTTATTCTTTGAGATTTTCCACCTTGCATACTTACTTTGTACAGATATTTCTGAGTGGCATTATCAGGAGAAGCTAAAAAGTAAATCTGTTTGTTCTGAATATCAAAAAACTCTGGTTTTATAACATCAAAGGCATCTTTTGTAATCAAAGTTTCTTTACCATTCATATCTATTTTATAAATATGTCTCCAGCCATCTTTTTCAGAAACCCACAAAAACTCTTTACCATTGTTGATCCAGTCCCAACCGCTTGGATCATTATCATTCCATCTGGATTTGATGTCTATCCATGCAGCATCTGTTTCAGTATAAATGGTCTTGCCTGTTCCCGAATGAGCATCAGCCACCATAATTTTACTCTGATTCTGTTTTCTGTTCAATTGCTGCAGAATAATAGATTTAGAATCCTGCACCCATTCCATTCTGGGGATATAATGCTGTACTTCATCACCTGCAATATCTGCTTTCTTAGAAGATTTTGAAGCAAGATCATAAAACCAGATGCTGCATCCTGAAGGGTTTTCTCCCACTTTCGGATATTCTACAGGAATGGTAAATGAATAGAGACTGTCGGTATTATTAATCATCAGGAAGTTTTTAGTTCCTCGGGCATCCAGCTTCCAGTAAGCAATTTTACTTCCGTCCGGAGACCATCTGAAACCATCCTGAGTCCCAAATTCTTCTTCATAAGCCCAATCAAAAGTACCATTAATCATTCGGTCTGTACCATCATTGGTAATTTTAGTAAGCTGATTATTGGAAAGGTCTTCAATATAAATGTTGTGCTTAGACACATAGGCTACCTTTTTTCCATCAGGGGAGAATTTAGCAAACATTAATGAAGCCTTGGGAAGATCTTTTCCAAGCTGGGTAAGCTTCTTCGTATTTTTATCGAAAATCCAGTAATCTCCACGGGTATTATCCCGCCATACTTTCTTGGTATTCGTGAAAAGCAGCAAACTTTTGCTGTCAGGAGAAACCTGAAAACTCTGTACTTCTAAAGCCGTAGAACTTCCGGAAGGAATCAATTCATTATTGCTTAAAAAAGCCTGATCTTTTCCTGGATTCAGCACATCAATAATTCCAACACCATTTTTAGTGAATGAATAATAGGCATTGCCGTCAGGAGTCCATTGTGTTTTTTGTGCGGCCAACGGTGACAAGCACAGGAAATATAGGGCAATGGCTGTTATTTTTTTTATATTCTTCATATATAAAATCTGAATTAATCTAAATATTCTGCTCTGTAGTTTTCAATGTCATCAACGGTGGTAATCAATCCGCTTCCAAGAAGCCTGTACCCATCATCTGTAATCAGAAAATCATCTTCCACACGAACGCCGCCGAAGTTTCGGTATTCATTTACCTTATCATAATTAATGAATGCTGCGTTTATATTTTCAGCCTGCCAGATATCGATCAACTCCGGAATCATATAAATACCCGGTTCCACCGTTACTACGTATCCGGATTCTAAAGCTTTCCCTAAACGTAACGATTTAAGACCAAATGTTTGGGTATCTTTTGGTTCTTCTTCTGTATATCCGATATATTGCTCTCCAAGATCCTCCATATCATGTACATCCAATCCCATCATATGTCCTAATCCACACTGGAAAAACAGGGTATGGGCATTGTTTTTCACCGCTTCTTCAGGATTACCTTTCATCAATCCAAGATCAACCAGTCCTTCTACCAGATATTCTGAGGCTTTCAGATAAATATCTTTGAATTTAACTCCCGGCTTCAAAAGATGATGAGCATTATTGAATGAATTCAGAACAATTTCATAGATTTCTTTTTGTTTTGTACTAAAAGTTTTGCTTACAGGGAATGTTCTGGTTAGATCTCCTGCATATCCCATGGCTGTCTCAGCGCCGGAATCATTAAGGAAAAGATCTCCTTCCTTCAAGGTATTAAGGCGGTAATGATTGTGAAGGATTCCACCATTTATGGTAACAATTGGCGGATAAGACATCTGGCATTCTTTATTGGCGGCAAGATATTGAATTGCATTGGCGATTTCATATTCTTTGACACCTGGTTTTGCGATCCTCATTGCGAGTAAATGCATTTCATTGGATACATTTACAGCTTCTTCTATCTGTGCGATTTCCTGAGCTTCTTTTATAGAACGTTGCTTTACAACAGCCTTAATCATCTCCACAGAAGGTTGCAGTTCAGCAATCTTGATCTCTAAGAGATCTGCCAGTAAGATTTTATTGGAAGACTGATAGGGTGGAAGATAGTGTACTTTTCTACCGGATGTCTGTGCTTTCAGAAGATATTGAGAAAGTTCTGCATACGGTAAAGTTTCATGTACACCAGACTTTTGGCTCTTTTCTTTCAATGTTTCCTGTCTGCCCATCCATACGATGTCATCAATACTCAGTTCATCTCCGAAAACAATGGTTTTATTTTCATCAATATCAATAATAGCGGCAATCCTCGGCTCCTGGATTCCGAAATAATATAAGAAAGTACTATCCTGACGGAAATAATAAGGATTATGCTCAAAATTTACAGGATTTTCTATATTTCCCAGAAATAATAGAATTCCGCTTGCCACATTGCTCTGTAATACGGCTCTTCTGCTTTGATAAGTCTGTGCTGAAAACATATATTTATGAATAGTTTTTATTTTAAAAGGTTAAAGTTACGATTTTGTACTATTTGAAGCCCTTTCTTCGTTAAAATAATGGAGATGTAAAGTTTGGATTTTAATATGATAGGTAATGTTCATATTTTGCTTAAATTCGGCAATATTTTAACCTTCGCATTTACTAATCTCATAAAGTACTGATTGTATGAAGAGTCTCCAGTTTTCTGTTCCTGCTGATACGAACAAAAGCATCCGTATTCAGGAAGATATTATGCCTAATTTTTATCCTTATTTCCACCGGCATACTGAAACTCAGATCATGTGGATCCTGAAAGGACATGGTACGCTCGCCATAGAACAGAACCTTTTTACCTTTGAGCCTGGAGATATTTTCTACCTTGGCGCCAATCAATCCCACGTTTTCAAAGGAGATTTTAAAGAAAATGAAAAGCAGAAGGTTCATGCGATCTCTATATTCTTCGATCCTGATAAAAAAATATCCGCTTTTTTTGATTTACCGGAATTTGAAGAGCTTAAAAACTTCATTAAACATTCTAAAGTAGGATTTCAGGTTGCTTCAAAATTAAAATCGAGTGTAGGAGAGAGCATGGCTGCATTACAAAAGACACAGGGGGTAGAACAAATCATAGATTTTATAAAGATTTTAAATCATCTAATGCAAAACAGACATCTGCATATCCCACTATCTTCAGAAAAGAATCTGCCCAACCATATTTCGGACAATGATCAGAGGATTATTGATGCCCAGACTTATATAAAGAAAAATTTCACTCAGCATAAACTTTCTCTTGATACCATTGCTAAAGAAGCCTGTATGACTCCCCAGGCATTTTGCCGATCCTTTAAAAAACACACCAGGATTACGTATATCCAATATCTTAATGAATTACGGGTACAGAGAGCCTGCAGATTATTAACATCCAGCAGCAGATACAGCATTTCCTCTGTTGCTTTTAACAGCGGATTCAACAGTCTTACAAACTTTAACCGCGTTTTTAAATCCATTATGAAATATTCTCCTAAGGAATATCTGAAGCATTATAAAGAAGCTACTTTTGACCGCGAATAACTACATGTTAAAATACGGTCAGAATTCATTAAAATATTAACATTTACCGTTTTAAAATTCACTTAGTTTTGAATAAATATTATTTGATATGAGTACAAAACTAAACTGGGAAGGTATTTATCCTGCTGTATTAACGCCTTTTACCAAAGAGGGAAAGATTGATTTTGAAATGTTTGCAGTCAATACAGAAGCCCAGATTAAAGCCGGCGTTCACGGGATTATCCTTGCCGGAACATTAGGAGAAGCCAGCGCACTGGAAACTGAAGAAAAATTTGAGCTTCTTCAATATGCTAAAAAAATTACACAGGAAAGAGTTCCCGTTATCCTTAACCTTTCTGAAAATACAACCCAAAATGCAGTCAATTTTGCTCAAAAAGCAAAAGAATTAGGAGCAGACGGATTAATGCTACTTCCTCCAATGCGTTACAAAGCTGATAGCCGTGAAGTAGTAGAATATTTCAAAGCGGTTGCCACTGCTACAGATCTTCCTATTCTTATCTATAACAATCCGGTGGATTACGGAATTCATGTCACGCTGGAAATGTTTGACCAGCTTATTGAATATCCAACCATTCAGGCGGTTAAAGAATCTACAAGGGATCTTGCCAATGTAACCAGAATGATTAACCGTTTCGGAAAAAGAATCAAAATTCTTGGTGGAGTAGACACTATTTGCCTTGAAACTTTAATGCTTGGCGCTGATGGATTGGTAGCGGGACTTGTAGATGCCTTTCCTAATGAGACCATGGCCATGTACAACTATGCTAAAGCAGGACAATATGATAAAGCCGTGGCTATTTATAGATGGTTTATGCCATTGTTAGAACTTGATATTCATCCTAAACTTATCCAATATATCAAACTGGCTGCTACAGCAGAAGGAATCAGCAATCCGTATGTAAGAGCACCCCGTCTTGAACTTCAGGGTGAAGAAGCCCAAGAAGTCAATAAGATTATTGAAGAGGGCAGAACCAACCGTCCTACACTAGATTAACATCAAAACAAAAGCTATGATTGAAGAAACATCAAAAGAAAATATTGAGGTAAGAATTCAAATGGCTTCCGAAGCGTATCAGTTCCTGAAGAATACAACCATAAAACAACGGGCAGCATTCATGAATGCTGTTGCCGATCAGATTGAGGCTTTAGGAGAAGAACTTTTGACCACTGCCCATACTGAAACCTCATTACCTCTGGCAAGACTTACGGGCGAAAAAGCCAGAACGGTAGGCCAATGGAGAAGTTATGCCAAAGCAGTAGCTTCAGGAATATACACTGAGCCAAGAATTGATCTTGCCCAACCTGAAAAGCAAAAAGGAGATCTCAGAAAATACAATATAGGATTAGGACCAGTGGTCGTTTTCGGGGCCAGTAATTTTCCATTTGCTTTTTCTACTGCGGGAGGAGATACAGCTAGTGCCATAGGAGCAGGCTGCCCTGTTATTGTAAAAGCACATCCGGCACATTGTCAGACCTCTCAAATGATGGCTGATGCGATAGCGAATACGGTAAAAGAATACGGTTGGCCTGAAGGTATTTTCAGTCACATTACAGGAACATCCTATGAAATTGGAACTTACTTAACAGAGCACAAGGATATCCAGGCAGTAGCATTTACGGGTTCATTCAATGGCGGAAAAGCTTTGTTTGACATCGCCAGTCGTCGTGAAAATCCTATTCCTGTATTTGCCGAAATGGGAAGTATCAATCCTGTATTTGCACTTGAAAACCTGATTGAAAATAAAGCAGAAACTTTAGCTAAAGAATACATCAGTTCATTAACATTAGGAGTAGGCCAATTCTGTACAAATCCTGGGGTATTTATTGCTGTTAAAGGGGAATCTTTAGATCGTTTTATCACAGTAGTAAAAAATGAAATTACAGGCATTGTACCTGCCAATATGCTTCATAAAGGAATATATGAAAGTTTTGAAAAGCATAAAATAGAGGCAATATCACAGCCTGATATTGAGATCATTGCCTTCATAGAAACAGAAGAAGGGAAAGGAAGTGCTGCTGTTATACAAACCGATGCTCAAAGTTTCATCAATAATCCTGTACTGAGTAAAGAAGTTTTCGGTCCATTTGGTATCATTGTCACTTGTGAAAACAGAGAAGAACTTATACAGATCGCTCAAAACCTAAAAGGACAGCTAACCATTACGGTTGCTGCTACTTCGGATGATATTCGGGAGAATTCTGAACTGATTCATTTTTTGAAAGATAAATGTGGAAGACTCTTATTTAACGGAATGCCCACCGGAGTAGAAGTGGTGTATGCCATGCAGCACGGAGGGCCTTTCCCCTCTACAACAGATGCCCGTTTTACATCTGTAGGACCGGATGCCGTTAAACGATTCGTTCGTCCCATTTCTTTTCAGAACTGGCCGGATGAATTTTTACCCGAAGAGCTCAAGAATGAAAATCCATTGCAGATCAACAGAATCGTAGATGGTGAAGTGAACTTAGGATCATTAAAATTAGAAACCGTATGAACAGAACTTTTTTTTGCATAGATTCACATACCTGTGGCTGCCCGGTACGTCTTGTGGCCGGAGGCGGACCTCTTTTGAAAGGAAATTCCATGATGGAACGGCGACTTCACTTCATGAAAGAATACGACTGGATTCGGAAAGGGCTCATGTTCGAACCCCGTGGACACGATATGATGAGTGGAAGTATTTTGTATCCTCCTACTGACGAACAGAATGATATCGGCGTATTATATATTGAAACCAGCGGATGCCTTCCCATGTGCGGACACGGTACCATCGGAACGGTTACCATTGTCATAGAAGAAGGTCTGGTTGTCCCGAAAATTCCTGGAAAGTTACGTCTGGAAACGCCGGCAGGACTTATTCTGATCGATTATGTACAGGAAGGAAAAAAGGTAACTTCTGTAAAACTCACCAATGTAAAATCGTTTCTTTATGCTGAAAATCTGGAAGTTGAATGCCCGGATCTCGGATTGATAAAAGCTGATGTTGCATATGGTGGGAATTTCTATGCAATCATAGACCCGCAGGAAAACTTCAGGGATATTTCTGATTTTACAGCCAGTCAGCTTATTCATTATGGGAAGATCATCAGGAGATTACTGAATGAGAAGTATCAGTTTATCCATCCTGAAAATGAACATATTATCGGACTGAGCCATATCCAATGGACAGGTACTCCTATGGATCCTAACGCCAGCGGCCGGAATGCCGTCTTAGTGGGTGAAAATGCGTTGGACCGCTCACCGTGTGGAACCGGAACTTCAGCACGGATGGCCCAGTGGCATGCCAAGGGAAAACTAAAAGAAGGGGAAAAGTTTATCCATGAAAGTTATATCGGTTCTCAATTTATAGGGAGAATTGAAGGAACAGCCACTGTAGACGGAAAGTCAGCCATTATCCCGTCAGTAGAAGGCTGGGCACGGATTACCGGATACAATCACATCATTATTGACGATGAAGATCCCTACTGGCAGGGGTTTCAGGTAATGTAACTAAGTATATGACAGAAAATAAAGGAAAAGCACTCATCATCGGTGCAGGAATCGCGGGACTAAGCTCAGCCTATTATCTTTTACAGAAAGGCTGGCAGGTAGAGATCCTGGAACAGAATGACCTTACCAACAATTGCTCTTACGGCAACGCCGGCATGATCGTACCCAGTCATTTCACTCCATTGGCAGCACCGGGCGTAGTAGCTCAGGGAATTCGCTGGATGTTTGATAGCAAAAGTCCGTTCTATGTGAAGCCATCACTCAGTACTCAACTGCTATCCTGGGGACTGAAGTTTTTAAAGCATTCCAACCAGAGCCATGTGGACCGTTCGGCAGCAGCCATCAGGGATCTTAACCTGGCAAGCAGCCGGCTGTATAATGAAATAGCTCAAAAAGATGAATTTGATTTTGAACTGAATCAAAACGGAATTCTGATGCTGTATAAAACACAAAAAGTAGCAGAAGAGGAGACGGAACTTGCTCATAAAGCCATCAGTTTGGGATTGCCTGTTGATATTCTGGATAAAAAAGGAATTCAGGAACTTGAACCTAATGCTCAACTGGATGTCATCGGAGGAATCAATTACAAATGTGACGGTCATATGAATCCGGTGAAGCTTATGAAGCAATTGATCTCTTATCTTAAAAACAATGGGGTTATTTTCCACACACAGCATAAAGTTACGGGATATGAAATTGCAGGGAACGCCATAAATGCGATAATAGCAAATGGTAAAAAGTTTTCAGCAGACCGTTTTGTAATGACCGGAGGTTCTTTTTTACCAGAACTCGCTCAAAAAGCCGGTATAAAAATTCAATTGTTGCCTGGAAAAGGGTATTCATTTATGCATACCCCCGAAAATCCTATGAATACCTTGGAACATGCAGCATTATTACTGGAAGCAAGAGTGGCGGTAACTCCCATGAACGGGCAGATCCGTTTCGGAGGCACCATGGAGCTGGCTTCCCATCGAGATACAATTAATATGAAAAGAGTAGAAGGAATTGTTCAGTCTATTCCTCAGTACTTGCCAGATTTCCAGATGGAAATACCCAAAGAATCAGAAATCTGGTTTGGATACAGACCCTGTGCACCAGATGGACTTCCGTATTTAGGTCAATCTTCGAAATTAAAAAATCTGATTATTGCCGGAGGTGGAGGAATGATGGGACTAAGTCTTGGACCTATTTTCGGAAAAACAGTTTCTGAGCTAGCCAATGACCAAAAACCAACGGTTGAGATAAAGATATTCAACCCTGAAAGATTTAGTTAAAAAACATCACATAAAACACACAAAATTATGCCTAAAACAATTTGATTATTCAAATAATTTATTAACAAACAAATCCCAAAAATCATGAAAAAATTTAAATTACTACTACTTGTTTCCCTATTTCCAATAATAGGTTTTGCTCAGGAACATAGACCTCATGAGTGTAAAGCAGATGAAATGATGAAAAAACATTTTGAACTGCACCCTGAATCTAAGGCTGAATATGAAAATTTTGAGAAATACACCAAAGATTTTGTAAAAAAAATGGAATCAAACAAAACTCCATTGAATAAGGCCAGCGCTCCCACCTATATCATCCCTGTGGTTTTTCATGTGTATGGAGAATCTCAGAGTAATGTAAAAGTAAATTACCAAAAAGTAGTTGACTTGCTGCAACAAATCAACTTAAATTTCAATGGAATCAACACTGATTCAAATACTGTGGATCCTGATTTTCAATCTATTAGAGGAGCGCTAAGTATTGAATTTCGATTAGCTAAAATTGACCCAACCGGAAAAGCAACAAGCGGAGTGGTATTTCACCCTTTCAAAGGTGGATATGGCAACGGTGGCGGATATGATACACAAATTGGTGCAGATGCCTGGGATAATAGAAAGTATATGAATGTGTATATACAAAATGACCTATATGCTGATAAAGATTTATATCAATCCGGAGTTGCCTGGTATCCGGATTCATACATGACTTCAGTAAATACAGCAAGAGTTGTTTATAATGGCCGTTATATATTCAATGCTGCAGGAACAGTAGCTTCCAACGAGTTTTCTGATACATTCACTCACGAATTTGGGCATTGGTTAAATCTTCAACACACGTTCAATGTTCTTTGTTCAACTGCAAATCCTGGTAATGATGGTGACGGAGTTGCTGATACCCCTGTAGAAAATAATTCTTCCGGATTAGGATGTACAGCTGGAAACAATTGTCTTGGACAAAAAGTGAACGTTGAAAATTATATGGGATACAATGGTTCCGCTGGTTGTTATAAAATGTTTACCAATGGACAAGTTAACAGGATGCTAGCCGCATTAAACCATCCTTCGCGAATGAATTTATGGCAGCCCGCAAACTTAGCCGCAACCGGTGTTGCCAATACTCCGCCTAGATTAACTCTCAGCAACAGTACATTTACTGAAAACCTAGACAATAATGGTAAAGTATCATTAGATGGAACAGTAGCATCTGCTCCTACATCAACCATTACCCTAAACGGAGCAACATTTGGTGTACCCAATGGAACAACTCTTATTGCAGGAACACATTTCACTTCTTCATTACCAGCAGGACTAACAGCAACTATCTCAGTTACAAGCCCTACTACTGCTACACTTACCATAAATGGTGCAGCAACCAGTCATCCTAAAAGTCAGGTCCTGAATTCATCAATTACGTTCCTAAATCCGGCTATAACAGGAGGTGCAACGTCATTAGGATCCACAACAGCTTTAGCATTAACTTTTTCTTATAAAGATCCTTATAAAATAGTTACAGGAATTCCTCTGGAAAGTTATGCCAATCCAACACCAACAGCAGTAACAGCCAACTCCGGTGCAACCTGGAAATATTTTATCATTAACCCGGAGCTTAGCGATGATGCTGGTTATGGTGCTTGGTACTATGGAGCCAATCAATTAAAATTGGAAACCTATTGGAAAGGATTAGTATGTGGGGTGGGAACAAGAAATATTAGTTTAATTCCGTCTTGCACGACGATAACTAATGCAAATAATATAGGTTACCCTGTTGGTACTCCAGGACAACTTGACGTGTACACCCCAACATACACTACCTGGTCTGGCAAAACAGCTTATGTTGGTTTTAGAAACCAATTCGAAGGCTACAATATTAACGGCTATTTCAAACTGACTGTTGGGGCCAATGGTTCAGGCTATTCTGTAACTGAGTTTGCCTATAATACACAACCAAATGGAAGTATTACAACGCCTTGTGCATTGTCATCATTATCCACTTCAGACGTTGATACAACAAACTCAGAAATATCCATCTATCCAAATCCAGTTTCTGATGTATTGAATATTAAAACAGAAGGGAAAATTAAATCAATCTCTGTTTACGATAGGTCTGGAAGAAAAATGAATGCTAAAGTGATGGGTGATAAGGTTGATGTTAAACACTTCCTAAGCGGAACTTATTTAATTGATATTGAAACTTCTTTAGGGAAATCTTCCCAAAAATTCATTAAAAAATAGGATCAAAACGTTATATCGATACAATATTGAAGGTGGGCAGTATTCTGGAAATGGAACCCTTCTTGGCCATTAGCCTCCTGATTACTACTTCAAAGCGGTTACAGACTGGTTTAAGACTTTTTAAACAGATACATTTAATGAAATAATTTAGTATTGATATGTTAGCATTCACTTGTTGAATAATGATGGGCTTAATTTTTAAGTCCATCTTTTGTTTTATGATGAATATTATCAGGCTTTATAGGCAATTGTAAGTTTATTTACGTAATTTTATTCATCTATTTCAAACTCAAATTATTCTTATGTACTATAAAAACGATACCATCATCATACGGGAATTCACACCTCAGGAACTCAATTTATTTTTAAATCTTTTTGAAAACGAAAACGTTACCCGCTATCTGCCTTATAAAACCCCTGAAGAATACAAAGACATGTTTGGAAAAGCCCTTTCAGATTATAAAGACGGTCCTTTCAGCAGATGGGGAGTATTCAACGCGGAGAATAATGATTTTGTCGGAATGTGTTTGGCCAGAATCTTTCTTGATAACCCTGAACAAATAGAAATTGGCTATACATTAGGGGAAAACTACTGGGGAAAAGGCCTTGGATCTGAAGTATGCAAAGCTTTGGTAGAATATTGCAGATCATTAGCAACAGACAGAGATATTGTTGCCGTTACCGATCTGGATAATATCGGATCTCAGAAAGTCCTTACAAAAACAGGTTTCAAAAGAATAGATAATCTGATTAGAGAGGATATAGAGTTAGCTTACTTTGTTTTGTAACTAAATGAAAATCTGATATATTCCAAACTTATTTTAATTTTCTAAAAACCACAAATGGTATAGGTTTTTGAAACCTATAACGTTTAGAAAATACACTCATCCAACCGGGAAAAACATAGTAATACTATAAAAATCGAAGCTTTTCAAAACTTAATTAAGTATTTAAAAGTTTTTGTGTTAAACAATATTTTCAAACCATTAAGAAAAGTGAAGAGGTTAAGGAAAGTTAAGGGAAAATCGAAAGATTTTCATAAGCCCATTGCTGTAAACGAAGCTTTCTTAATCTTATAACCTTATTGAATCTTAATGGTTTAATTATTTATTTAATATCTCGAAAATCTAAGATCTTCAAAATTTATTTTTAATTTTCTAAAAAAAACCATAAACGTTATAGGTTTTTGAAACCTATAACGTTTATAAAATACACTCATCCAAACGGGGAAAACATTGTAATACTATAAAAATCAGAGCTTTTCAAAACTTAAGTATTTAAAAGTTTTTGTGTTTAATAATTTCAAACCATTAAGAAAAGTGAAGAGTTTAAGGAAAGTTAAGGGAAAATCGAAAGATTTTCATAAGCCCATTGCTGTAAGCGAAGCTTTTCTTAATAATCTTATAACCTTATTGAATCTTAATGGTTTAATTATGTATTTAATGTCTCGAAAATCTAAGATCTTCAAAATTTATTTTTAATTTTCTAAAAAAAACCATAAACGTTATAGGTTTCAAAAACCTATAACGTTTAGAAAATACACTCATCCAAACGGGAAAAACATTGTAATACTATATCATAAAGCCCATTGCTGTAAGCGAAGCTTTCTTAATAATCTTATAACCTTATTGAATCTTAATGGTTTAATTAAAATCTAAGATCTTCAAAACTTATTTCTAATTTTCTAAAAAGAACCATAAACGTTATAGGTTTCAAAAACCTATAACGTTTAGAAAATACGCTCATCCAAACCGGAAAAAACATTGTAATACTATGAAAATCTGTGATTTTCAAAACTTTTGTAAACTTCTCAGTGGCTCTTTATGTAACTTATAAACTTAAGTGTTAAAAAAATATTTTATTTTCCCACAGATTACACGGATTGACACAGATTTTTTTAAATTGATATGTTCTTTCATATGTACAATGCTGTGATCCACTTGATTAAAGTATTTAAAACTTTAGTGAACTTCTCACCAGCCTTCATGTAACTTAAAATAAACTTAAGTGTTTTAAACTTTTGTGACTTTGTGGTTAAACCATCTTGCCATTAAAAAAATCTGTCAAAAGAGAATTACCGTCTCCATCTCAAAACATTTCATTTATCAGATAATTTATCATAACTTGCAGGAATTATGATGTCGAAACGTTGCAAATATGCGTTAAAAGCAATGGTCAGATTAGCAAGAAATTACAATCAAGGCTTTCTGCCCACTTCCGTTATTGCACAGGACGAGAACATTCCGAAAAAATTCTTAGAACAAATTCTTCTGGAGCTTAAAAGAGCTAAACTTGTCAACAGCAAACAGGGGAAAGTAGGGGGATATTACTTATTGAAGTCTCCTGATGAGGTCTCTCTGGCGGATATTTACCGCATTTTTGACGGACCTATTGCCCTTACACCGTGTGTATCCCTGAACTTTTACGAATCTTGTGATGATTGTGTGGATGAGGCGGTATGCTACCTCAGAAAAGAATTGATTATTGTTCGGGAAAAGACCAGAAAAAGCATGATGGAAGCCACTCTGACCAAATTTATCAATCAGGAATAAATTTTTTTTCATTTAAATTCTACTAATTTGATAGGAGTTATAGAATTTTATATATATTTGCAGGAATTAATTTCAATGGATATGGAAAATAATCTGAAAAATGAATTTGAGCAACTCCTGAAAGAAACTTCTGAAAACTCTTTCCAGGACAATGGATTGCAGGTATTGGTCAGTAGATTTCCGGGTAAAGTAATTTTTTCTACCAGCTTTAGTTATGAAGATCAGGTGATCACCCATCTCGTAAAAGATTTAGATGTTGACATTTTTACATTGGATACAGGACGACTTTTTGAGCAGACCTATGAAACCTGGACGAATACAAGAGCTTTTTTTAAAAAGAAGATTAAGGCCTATTATCCTGATACGGAAGAACTGATAAATTTTGTTTCAGAAAACGGTCCGGACTCTTTTTATCAGTCTGTAGAGCAGAGGAAGACTTGCTGTACGATTCGCAAAGTGCATCCTTTGAAAAAAGCATTAAAGGGATATCAGGTTTGGGTCACTGGTCTGCGGGCAGAACATTCTCCTAACCGCCAGAATATGCCGCAGCTGGAATGGGATCCTGATAACAAAATCATCAAATTTCATCCCATCCTTCACTGGACCTCGGAGCAGGTAACAGAGTATGTAAAATCTTATCATTTGCCCTATAATCAACTGCATAAAAAAGGATTTGTCAGCATTGGTTGTGCACCGTGTACCAGAGCGATAAAAGAGGGAGAAGATTTCAGAGCGGGCCGCTGGTGGTGGGAAGATGCCAATAAAAAAGAGTGCGGACTGCATATTCATCAATAAAAAAAGAAAAAAAATGTCAATACACCAATTAAACTATTTAGACCAGCTGGAAGCTGAATCCATTTATATATTAAGGGAAGTTGCGGGCCAGTTTGAACGCCCTGCGTTATTGTTCAGCGGCGGTAAAGACAGTATTGTGCTGGCGCACCTGGCAAAAAAAGCATTCTTTCATGGAAAGATCCCGTTTAAGTTTGTACATGTAGATACAGGACACAACTTTCCGGAAGTACTCGAATTTCGGGATCGGTTGGTCAATCAGCTGAATGTCGATTTGGTCGCGAGAAAAGTAGAGGATACCATCAAAAGTAAAAAACTGCAGGAGGCTAAAGGTAAATTTCCCAGCAGAAACTGGCTTCAGACGTACACTTTACTCGATACGATTGAAGAATTTGAATTCGATGCCTGTATCGGAGGAGCCCGAAGAGACGAAGAAAAAGCCAGAGCAAAGGAGAGAATATTCTCTGTCCGTGATGAATTCGGACAATGGGACCCCAAGCTGCAGCGTCCTGAATTGTGGAATATTTTTAATGGAAAGATCCATAAAGGAGAAAACGTAAGAGTCTTCCCGATCAGTAACTGGACCGAGCTGGACATCTGGAACTACATAAGAAGAGAACAAATAGCGCTCCCATCCATTTATTTCTCTCACGAAAGAGAAGTGGTGGATTTTAACGGACAGTGGCTGGCCAATTCAGAGCATGTATTTCTTGAACCCGGAGATCTTGTCACAACTAAAAAGATACGCTACCGAACCGTAGGAGATATGACCTGTACCGCAGCCGTAGAATCTCACGCAGCCACCATTGACGCGGTTATCGAAGAAATTGCTGCTACCAGAATTTCCGAACGGGGAGAAACCCGGATTGATGACAGGGTAACGGAAGCTGCGATGGAAGACAGAAAAAAAGGAGGCTATTTTTAAACAAGCAATCAGCAATGGGTAATCAGCAAGAAAATTAACAACATTTTCACATATGCCTCCCATATATTATTCATTGCCCATTACTCATAAACAAAAACGGATGGATATATTAAGATTTATAACAGCAGGAAGCGTAGATGACGGTAAAAGTACACTGATCGGAAGACTGCTATACGACAGCAAAAGTATTTTACAGGACCAGCTGGAAGTGCTGGAAAAACATTCTAAAAATAAAAATGAAGACGGGGTAGACCTGGCCCTTTTAACAGACGGCCTTCGGGCGGAGAGAGAACAAGGAATTACCATTGATATTGCTTACCGATATTTTTCGACGCCCAAAAGAAAATTTATTATTGCCGATGCTCCCGGGCATGTACAGTATACCCGAAATATGATCACAGGAGCATCCAATTCTGACCTGATGGTCATTCTGATTGATGCAAGAAAAGGGGTTATTGAACAGACGCGAAGACATTCTATTATTGCCTCGCTTCTGCAGCTGAAAAAAGTGGCTGTTGCCATCAATAAAATGGATATGGTTGACTATTCGAAAGATGTGTTTGAAACCATCAAATCTGAATATTCGAAAATTGCAGAAAATCTTGGTCTGAATGAGGTAAGCTATTTCCCTATTTCTGCACTGAAAGGAGATAATATTGTTACTCCTTCATCCAGAACAGAATGGTATGCCGGAACTTCGCTTCTGGAATACCTGGAACAGGTGACGCTGCATGAGGAAAAAAATAACGGAAGCCGGTTTCAGGTCCAGTATGTGATCCGTCCGCAAACGGATGAACTGCATGATTACAGAGGATATGCCGGACAAATATTGAGCGGGGCCTTTAAAAAAGGAGACAAAATACATGTTCTTCCCGCAGGCATAACCAGCGAGATTTCGAAAATTGAGGTGAACGGAGTAGAAAAAGAAGATGTATTTGAAGGTCAGCCGGCAGTGATTCACATCGCCGATAATCTGGATATCAGCAGGGGAGATATTTTCTCTACAGAACAAGAGCTTCCGGCAGTGGAAAAAGATCTGGATGTTCTCCTTTGCTGGCTTGATCAGAAATCTCTGCAGCCAGGTAATAAGTATGTCCTGCAACAGAATAGCAGACAGGTAAAAGCAGTTGTTAAAGACATAGAGTACAAGATCAATGTCAATACACTGAACCGGGAACTTATTGAGGAGGATATAAAACTCAATGAAATAGTGAAAGTGACCCTCCGTACAGCACAGCCCTTGGTCTATGATAGTTTTAGCAATAACAAAACCACAGGATCAGCCATTTTGGTGGATGAGACTTCCAATTCAACGGTGGCTGCCTGTATAATTCAATAGAAAAATGGCAGTTTCTCATCATTTAATAGAAAAAATTCATCAGACAAAACAAGAGAGCATTCATGGATTCTTTGATAAAGTAAAGACAAAAAAGTGGGTAAAAGATTTATATGAAGCCCTTTTTCTTCCCCAAAATGAACATACGGAAGAAGGTCTGAAAAAAAACTTCGAAGTTCTACAGGATGTTCTTTCTGATCTCATTAATACAGTAACAGAAGATAAAGAGACCGCAGAAGGGCATGTGAAACAATTCTTCGAGGCTTTACCTGGACTGTACGATCAGTTGGTCCTGGATGCAGCCTCTATTCTGGAATTTGATCCTGCAGCAGATTCTCTGGAAGAAGTATATCTGGCCTATCCGGGATTTTTTGCCACCTATGTGTACCGTATTTCGCATCAGCTATGGAGCCAGGAAGTCAAAATATTGCCCCGCGTCATTTCTGAATATGCACACAGTAAAACAGGAATCGATATCCATCCGGGAGCCATGATTGGAGCCTCTTTTTTTATTGATCACGGTACGGGAATTGTCATTGGAGAAACCACCATCATAGGAAACCATGTCAAGATCTATCAGGGAGTTACTCTGGGAGCGCTTAATGTTTCCAAAGAAAAAGCCAACCAGAAAAGACATCCCAATATTGAAGATGGGGTGATCATCTATTCAGGAGCCACTATTTTGGGAGGGAATACCACCATAGGCAGAGAAAGCGTCATCGGCGGAAACGTATGGATCACACAAGACGTACCTGCCAGTTCTCTTGTATTTCACAAGAGTGAAATCAAAATAAAGGATAACAGTTCCTTACCGGAATCTTTAAACTTTGTGATATAAAAAAACAAAAAATAAAAATGACATTGATATGAAATTTAAGAACGCATTAGACACGATCGGGAATACGCCCGTCGTAAAAATCAACAAACTTTTCAATTCAGATCATGAAATCTGGATTAAACTTGAAAAATCCAATCCCGGAGGAAGCATTAAGGATAGAATTGCCCTGGCAATGATTGAAGATGCTGAAGCAAAAGGATTATTAAATAAAGACAGCACCATTATAGAACCTACCAGCGGAAACACAGGAATAGGTCTGGCATTGGTAGCTGCTGTTAAAGGATACAAACTTATTCTGGTAATGCCGGAAAGCATGAGTATTGAACGTCGTAAAATTATGGAAGCTTATGGAGCAGAATTCGTACTGACTCCCAGAGAGAAAGGAATGAAAGGAGCTATCGAGAAAGCCAATGAGCTGGCTGAAGAAACTCCGAACTCATGGATTCCGAGACAGTTTGATAATCCTGCAAACGTAAAAGTTCATACCGAAACCACCGCACAGGAAATTATAAATGATTTCCCGGATGGTCTTGATTATATTATCACAGGAGTAGGAACGGGAGGACATATTACAGGAATCGCCAAAACAGTGAAGGAAAAATTCCCGAATGTTAAAGTATTTGCCGTAGAGCCTGAATTATCTCCGGTATTAAGCGGAGGAAGCCCTGCACCACACCCTTTGCAAGGGCTGGGAGCTGGTTTTGTACCTTCCATCCTGGATATTACTCTTTTAGACGGAGTCATTACAGTAGGAAAAGAAGAAGCTTACGAATACACGATTAATGCGGCAAAAAAAGAAGGCCTTTTTGTAGGAGTTTCTACAGGAGCTGCTTTGGCTGCCATTGCAAAACATTTACCCGAAATACCATCTAACGCTAAAATTCTTACCATCAACTACGATACCGGAGAAAGGTATCTGTCAGTAGAAGGACTCTTCTAAATCCTTAACTAACACCTACTTCAATGAAAACAAATATAAAATCACCAAAGGTTTACCTTATCGGTGCAGGGCCCGGCAACCCTGAACTGATCACCGTAAAAGCAGTAAAAGCCATTACCGCAGCAGACGTTATTTTATGCGACCGCCTGGTAAGTCCTGAAATCCTGGAAACTTATGTCAGCCCGAATACTGAAATTATTTATGTAGGTAAAGAATGTAGTAAAAATGCTTCTACCCCTCAATCTCATATCAATACATTGATGGTGGAATATGCCCTTCAGAATAAAACCATCGTAAGGCTTAAAGGGGGAGATGTTTCCATATTTTCCAATATTCTGGATGAATTACAGGCTTTGAAAAGCAATCATATTCCTTACGAGATTATTCCCGGAATTACTGCTGCTCTCGGAGCTGCTGCGTGTGCAGGAATGCCTTTGACGGCAAGGGGATATTCGACCTCGGTTCGTTTCCTGACCTATTATAAATCCGAAATTGTAAGTGAAGAATATTGGAAAGAACTGGCTGCTACGAATGATACACTGGTATTTTATATGTCAAAGGGAACACTTAATGGTCTCGTAGATAGACTGAACACCCTTGGAATTTCTGCTGATAAAAAAATCGCAGTCATTGAACAGGCCACAACTCCTTTTCAGAAGGTATACACCTCTTCATTTGACGAGTTTAATGAAAAATTCGGAATCCACAACTTTGCCTCCCCATCATTAGTGGTTATAGGTAAAATTGTTAACCTTCATGAAGAATTTTCGTGGTTTGAAAATGCCCAGAAGGATGGTCTTTATTTCAAATCTGTAGAAAATGGAAGCGTAATCCCTAATCACCAAAATTTCTTTGAATATGCTGTCTGAAACTAAATTAAACATTCTTAAACAAATATCCGGTGATTTTTCCAGGGATGAAGCGATATGGGCGAGCGGATACCTTGCCGGATTAGCCGGAGGAAGTCTTTCTGCTGCCATACTGCCACCGCTTCAAACAGAGACTACCGCTTCAAATGCCGTAAAGAAAATAACACTGGCGTATGGTACAGAAACCGGAAACAGTAAAAAACTGGCTACAGGTTTAGCCACTATTATAAAAAAGAAAGGAGTTCAGGTAAAACTGGCAGATCTTTCACAATACAAACCTAAAGACCTTGCCAAAGAAGAATTCTTTTTTGTGGTTATCAGTACCCAGGGAGAGGGAGAACCACCGGCATTAGCCAAAAAGTTCTACGATTATATTCATGAAAATGAAATCAATCTTACCCATCTTAAATTTGGAATATTAGCGTTAGGAGACAGCAGCTATCCTCAGTTTTGTAAAACCGGAGAAGACGTTGACTCCCGTTTTGAAATCCTGGGTGCGCAACGTATCATTCCGTTGAAAAAATGCGACATCGATTATGAGCAGGAAGCCGGCCATTGGATAGAACATGTATTTGAAACAGTCAATAAAACGTCTGAAACTTCCTCCAAAAATATTTCCGCTCCAAAAGTTTCATCAGGACGAAAAAAATTCCAGGGAAAAGTATCATCAATTATCAATCTCAATGATATTACTTCCGACAAAGAGACCTATCACATAGAAATAGAAACAGAGGATATACTGGCTTATCAACCGGGTGCAGCATTGGGCATTTTGCCTTATAATTCAAAACAAATCGTTGAAGAAATTATTGCTCTGACAGGTATTCATTCTCAAAAACGAATTGAAACCCCGAAAGTAACTGATACTGTGGAACAGCTTTTACAAAGACATCTTAACATCAGTTATTTGTTGAAATCCGTTGTTGCCCAGTATGCTAAAATCACAGGACACATCATTCCTGAAGTACGTTTGAGCCTGCTGGATCTCCTGAGAATTTATCCTGTAAAAAATGCAGAAGAGTTTGAAGATGTTCTTCAGATCCTGACAGGACAAGCTCCGCGTCTGTATTCGATATCCTCTTCATTGGAAGCTCACGGTGATACTGAAATTCACATTACCGTAGCCAAATCGGAGTTCTTTATTGATCACCAGAAACATAACGGGCTTTGCAGCGGTTTCCTCAGTGAATTCAGCGAAGGACAGGAGGTTGAATTTTACATCCAGGATGCAGGTCATTTCAAACTGCCTGAGCACGATAAAGATATGATTATGATCGGGCCGGGAACAGGAATTGCCCCTTTCAGATCTTTCCTTTGGGAGCGTGATGCGGTAGGAGCTGAAGGAAGAAACTGGTTGTTTTTCGGAGACAGAAATTTTGTTTCAGATTTCCTTTACCAGACTGAACTTCAGGATTTTCTTAAAACAGGAGGTCTTACACATTTAGACCTTGCTTTTTCCAGAGATACGGCAGAGAAAATCTATGTTCAGCATAAACTGGAACAAAAAGCACAGGAAGTTTTTTACTGGCTTGAAGGGGGTGCCTCCGTATATGTATGCGGTGCCAAAGAACCGATGAGCCGGGATGTAGAAGAAACGTTGTTGAATATCATTCAGAACGAAGGAAAAAAGACCAAAGAGCAAGCCCTTCATTATCTTGAAGAAATGGAACTGAGCGGCAGATACGCCAAAGATGTGTATTAAAACTCCCTGAAGTATTAGCAAAAATTAAAGGAAAAAATTATGAGCAACGATAATAAAGATAATCTTTCACCGGTAGAAAGAATTAAAACCGGGAGCAACGGACTGAGAGGAACTTTAAAGGAAAGCCTTTCGGATGACTTTACAGGAGCCATCAGAGAAGATGACCAGACTCTGATTAAGTTTCACGGCATGTATCAGCAGGACGACAGGGACAGAAGAGAAGAACGTGTAGCCAAAAAACTGGAGTGGTTATATTCTTACATGATCCGTCTGAGACTACCCGGAGGTTTTTTAACTTCTGAACAATGGGTAGGACTGAATGAAACGGCTAAAGACCATTCTACAGGCACCATAAAAATAACAACCCGTCAGACGATTCAGCTGCATGGTATTTTAAAATCTCATTTAAAACCTACCATCCAAAGCTTTAATCTACAGCATCTTGATTCGATTGCCGCTTGTGGTGATGTGAACAGAAATGTAACCTGTACCGCCAATCCGTCAGAATCACCACTTCAACAGGAGGCTTATGAACTGGCAGGTAAAATAAGTGAAATGTGTCTCCCAAAAACCCAGTCGTATTATGATATCTGGATTGATGATGAGCTTATTGTAGACCGGAAAGCAGAAGAAGATCCGCTGTACCAGGACCGCTATCTTCCCAGAAAATTAAAAATAGGAATCGCTGTTCCTCCCAACAATGATGTGGATGTTTTCATCAACGATATTGCCCTGATTGCTATTATTGAAAATGGAAAGATTGCGGGATATAATATTGCTGCCGGTGGCGGATTAGGTGCAACTCACGGAAATGAAGCTACCTATGCCCGCCTTGCCTCTGTATTGGGATTTGTGGATACGGAAGAAAAAGTATTAAAAGCAGTCTATGAAATTATTACCGTACAGAGAGATTTTGGAAACAGAAGTGACAGAAAACTATCCAGACTAAAATATACCATAGATAAATTAGGAATTGATCAGTACAGAGCCGAAGTTGAGAAAAGAACCGGTTTCAGTTTCGAACCTGCCAGAGAGTTCAGGTTTGAACAGAGAAAAGACCGATACGGATGGATACAGAATCACGAAGGCAAATGGTTCTACACCTTATTTGTGGAGCATGGAAGAGTGCTTGATACAAAAGACTATCCTTTAAAATCAGGTTTATTAAAAATTGCTCAAACCGGAAAGGTCAACTTCAGATTTACCTGTAATCAGAATCTTATTCTCACAGATATCCATGAAGAAGATAAAGCTGAAATCGAAAATATCTTACAGGAACATGGAATTTCAGGGTATACGGATGGAGCAAGTGCGCTTCGTAAAAATTCTGTAGCCTGTGTGGCTTTAAATACCTGTTCTTTAGCATTAGCCGAAGCCCAGCGTTATTTACCGTCTCTGGTTACCAAAATAGAACCTGTCCTTGAGAAGTATGGCCTTTTACACGAAGATATCACCATCCGTATGACTGGTTGTCCTAACGGTTGTGGAAGATCACCCAATGCGGAAATCGGATTTGTGGGAACTGCTTATGGAAAATACAATCTTCATATCGGTGGAGATCGGCTGGGCATGCGTCTGAATACAAAATTTAAAGAAAATATAGGGGAAGACGAAATTCTTACCACATTGGATGAATTGTTCGGAATCTATGTAGAGCAGAGGCTTGCAGAAGAAACATTTGGTGATTTTTCTTACCGATATTTACAAACATTAAATTGAATATATGGCTACTTTTCAATATAATCTGAAAAAAAACAAAAACAATCAACCCCTTCTTTCAGGCGAACGAATGTGTATGTGTTGTTGATTTTCAATAATAACAATCATACAGGCTGTTTGAATTCTAATTAAACCACAAAAGTCACAAAAGCTTTTAAACACTTAAGTATTTTTTTAAGTGACAAGCTATGCACCGATAAAGTACACTTTAGTAAGATGAAAATCTACGATTTTCATCTTATGTGAACTTTTATACTGCAGCATTTTAAGCTTCTTAAGTGAACTAAAGTGTTTAAAATAATAACTTTTGTGTCTTTTGCGGTTTAAAAATTAAAGTTCAAACAGTTTCATTCTCAACCTAAAAAGAAGAAAAAATGAAAAACAAAAAACAAGGGAACATCCTGCCTAAAGCAGGGATTATTGCATTTACCTTTCTATTTTTTAACCTTGCCGAAGCCCAGCAACAACTCATTGAACTAAGCGGAAATATCAAAAATACAGGAACACGTAAGGGTCTTGACTCAGTAAAAGTTCAAATCGAAAATACCGAAGATACTGCGTTCACAGACCAGCTTGGCCAGTTTAAGATAAGGACCCGGGTGACCATTCCTTTTCGCCTGGTAATCATTAAAGATGGCTTTACGGCTCAAACCGTTGAAGTGCTTTCTCCTTCCAATAAAATAAGTGTCGGCCTTCATCCACAGAATACCATTATCGATGCGGTCGTTATTTCAGCATCCCGGGTTCCCGAAAAAATATTACGGTCTCCTATCGCGATCGAAAAAATTGATATCAAAGCAATCCGGGAAAGTCCGGCAGCTTCCTTCTATGAAACCCTGGAAAACGTAAAAGGATTACAGCTTTTAACGTCCAGCCTTACCTTGAAAATTCCCAACTCAAGGGGATTCAACTCGCCTAATAATTTCCGGTTTATGCAGCTGGTAGATGGGGTAGATGTACAATCTGCAACATTAGGTGTACCTCTGGGAAATGCCATTGGCCCTACAGAACTCGACATCCAGTCTATGGAAGTTACTCCCGGTGCTGCTTCTGCATTGTATGGAATGAATGCCATCAACGGACTGGCAAGCCTTCAGACCAAAGATCCGTTTACCTCAGAAGGAGTAAGCGTTTATTTCCGGGGTGGCGTGAATCATGTGGACAACGTCAATCACAAAATAAGTTCTCTCGGAGAAAGTGCCATCCGCTTGGCAAAAGTAATTCATAAAAACTGGGCGGTGAAGATCAACGCTTCTTATTTCACCGGTACAGACTGGCTTTCCAATAACCAAACAGACCAGAATCCCGGTTCCTTAGTTACGGGTAATCCTAATTTCCCGCTGATCCGGAACCCAGCTGAAGATCTTTGGAACAAATACGGAGATGAAAGAAATAACAGAGTAGCGGTAAAAGTAGATTATAATGGAAAACCAACCACATTCAACGTATCCAGGACAGGATATCTGGAAAAAGATCTGGTAAGTCCTGAAGTTAAAAATATTAAGTTTGATGCTGGATTGTATTACCGTTTTGGAGATCAGTGGAGAGCGTCTTACGTTTATCGCTACGGCTCGCTGGACGGAACTTTTCAGAGAGGAAATAAGATCAGATTACAGAACGCCATCGTTCAGAATCACAAAGTGGAACTGACAGGCAAGGAACTTACTTTCAGGGCTTATGTATCTGTAGAAAATACCGGGGATTCTTATAACCTTAAACCTTTGGCGGACAATCTGGATCTCAGCAATCTTTCAAATGCAAACTGGAAAAATATATTCCAGACTTCTTTGCAGAATAATATCAATGCAGGAGTAAACCTTAATGAGGCCTTCGTTCTTGCCAGAATGGAGGCTGATAAAAACAGAGTTACGCCCGGGACAGCTGCTTTTGAACAATTAAAAAATACCATCATCGGAATTAATAACTGGGATTCTGCCAATGCCGGAATTGCTGGAGCTCCCGCAACGGGAGGCGCAAAGCTGGAACAAAGCTCCAGATTTTATCAGGGGGAACTCACTTATGATCTCACCAGATTTGTTAAAGTTTTTAATCTTCTTGCCGGGATAGATTACCGCTTATACAGCATCACTCCGGATGGAAATAATTTTGTTGATTTCAACAGACCGGTAGTGGAAAGGAATGTCCGTTTAGCTGACGGAACTTTTGGAAAAGATGTGATCTATCAGAAATATGGAGCTTTTGCACAGATTACCAAGATATTTTTTAATGATCGGTTAAAACTGAATGCCGCTTTACGAATTGACAGGAATCCGGAATTTGAAGCCAAGCTGAATCCGAGGATCAGCATCGTGTATTCGCCCGTTAACCACCACAACTTCAGGGCTTCTTTCCAAAACGGATACCGGTTCCCTTCGCTTTTCGAAGCCCTTTCTTTCGTCAATAACGGTAATGTAAGAAGGGTGGGAGGACTTACAAAAGTGAATGAGGGACTGGGCTACCTGGAAAACTCTTACACCCTTGCTTCTATCGACAGGTTCACTGCAGCGGTTAATGCTGATGTAGATGCCGGGAAAACACAGGCACAGGCAGCTCAGGATCATCAACCGCTTTTAACTGTTGCCAGCCTTCAAAAGCTACAGCCTGAAAAAATCAATTCATTTGAAATAGGATACAAATCGGTATTCTTCAATAATAAACTGGTCCTGGATTGGGATTTCTATTACAATATTTATGAAGGATTTCTCGGACAGGTGGAAGTGGCAGTCCCTAAAAACAGCGAGGTAGGAAGCAATGCAGCCGTTCTTGCTATGCTGGACAGAAGTAAACAGGATCGTTACAGGGTGTATACCAACAGCAACAGTACTTATAAAAGCTACGGAACTTCATTGGGAATCCGTTATAATGTAACCGGAAATTATAATATCAACACCAACGTTTCTTATAATGATCTGGCTTCCAATACCAACTCTGATCTTTTTATTACTGCTTTCAACACGCCTAAATGGATGCTTAATGTCAGCGTAGGAAACAGAGAGGTTGTCAAAAACATAGGGTTTACCCTTGTTGCAAGATGGCAGAGCCGTTTTATGTGGGAAAGTCCTTTAGCTTCAGGAGAAATTCCGGCTTATTATACCATCGATGCCCAGGCTACCTGGAAGATTCCCCAAATTAATGCAAATGTAAAAATTGGCGCCACCAATTTACTGAACCGTCGTTATTTCCAGTATGCAGCCGGCCCTGAGATTGGAGGTTTATATTATCTCGCTTTTACGTATGACTTAAAACTGTAATCAAGATGAGTAATTCATTATATCCCATATTCTTAAAACTTGAAACTTTGTCACTGCTTATTATTGGTGGTGGCAGGGTTTCTCTTGAAAAATTAGAATCAGTACTCGGAAATTCACCGGAAACGCCTATAAAACTGGTTGCTAAAGAAATTATTCCTGAGGTAAGAAGTTTACAAAATCAGTATCCTAATATTATCCTGCATGAAAGATCTTACGAAGACCACGATTTTAATGATGCTGATCTTGCCATTATAGCCGTTAATGATTTAGTATTGGCTAGTCAAATCCGCGATCATGCTCATCAGAAGAGTGTTCTTGTTAATATTGCGGACAAGCCCGAACTCTGTGATTTTTATCTGGGTTCCATTGTAAAAAAGGGAAACCTTAAAATCGCTATTTCAACCAACGGAAAGTCTCCCACCATTGCCAAAAGGTTAAGAGAAACCTTTACAGAAATTATTCCTGATGAAATGGAGGTTGTCCTGGATAATATGCAGAACATCCGCAATCAGCTGAAAGAGGATTTCAATTATAAAGTAAAAGAACTCAACAAAATCACCACCGAATACCTTTCCGATGGGAAAAAGAATGATATGGAGATTGAAAAACTGATCAGCATTACCAAAATCGCTCAGAGAAGAGCCAACATCTATCTGGCAATTATAGGAGTTCTGCTTTTATTCGGGATATTGGGGCTTGTGGTATATCAGTTTGATCTTTCCGGTGATATTCAGGCTTTTTTAAACAAAGACGGTCATATTTTTTACTGGATGTTATTTGCCGGTTTTATGGCAGAAATTGTAGCAGGATCTATGGGAATGGGCTACGGCGTCATCTGTACGACGATTCTTTTATTGTTGAACGTTCCACCACCAGTAGTCAGTGCCAGCATCCATTCCGCGGAATCATTTACAACTGCTGCGGGAAGTTTCAGTCATTATAAATTGGGAAATGTCAATAAAAAAATGGTTTTGGTCTTATTCCCGTTAGCGATTGTAGGATCCATTATCGGAGCATTGACTCTTTCTCATTATGGAGAACATTATGCCCATATTGTAAAACCTATTATTGCCTGTTATACTTTGTACCTGGGAGTGAATATTCTGAGAAATGCTTTTAAAACAAAAAAATCAAGTCAGGGAAAGCCAAAACGCAGAACTAATTTAAGAATATTGGGATTGGTAGGAGGTTTTATTGATTCTTTTGCCGGTGGCGGCTGGGGACCATTGGTTACCGGAACTTTAATCAAAGAAGGCAGAATTCCCCGTTATGTGGTTGGAAGCTCTACGGTGGCTAAGTTTTTACTTACCATAACAAGTGCCATCACCTTTATTTTCACAATTGGTATTCACCACTGGAATATCGTTTTGGGCTTATTATTGGGAGGCGTTATCACCGCGCCATTCTCTGCCATGCTGACATCAAAGCTACCTACCAAAAAGATGTTTGTCGTCGTAGGAATGGTGGTCATTGCCATGAGTCTGGTCACGATTATTAAATCTTTAGTTCACTAAAAAAGCTCTCTTCCGAGAGCTTTTATTATGTATTCACATCTGTATCAAGAATTTTTCTTTCGTAAAGAATCAATTCCAAATCCGGTGCATCCCTGAAACAGAAATAACGTTAAAAACATCAGATATAATGTCTGAGGCAGATAGAGGAAATAGCTGAGCCATGTAAATGGATCCATTTCGTAAACGCCTGTTTCAGCTTGAATAGGAATAAGCTCCTTAGGTATTGAATTCAAATCGTGGGTGAATAAAGCCACCAGAATAATGCAAATTAAAAACACAGAACTTATTCTTGTCCAGAAACCTATCATTAAAAATAAACCGAATACACATTCACAAAACGCTGTGAAATTGGCTGTAAATTGTGGAAAAGGAAAGCCTATATTCGTGATGGTATTCAACATATATCCCTGAAAAATGGGATGAAAGAGTTTATTAAATCCTGCAATAAAGAAGAAAAGCCCAATTAAAATTCTGCACAGGATATAAATTTTGGTGGTGTTTTTTTCGAAGTTTGATCGTATGTTTTTCATTGTTAAATTCTTTTTTGATTACATCATCGCGGTCACAGGGCAACACCATGAGACTCAGTAAATCATGTAATTCTGAATGATATAATTATTGTATTATCGGGGAAAATTTAATAGGTAAGACCACCTGTAATTGTATCTTACAAACTTTGTTAAATTTTAGGCGGAATCCAGATAGAATTAAAAAATGAAGAGTAGGGTGGATCATTATACAAAAAGAATCTACCACTGACTTCTTTCCCTATAAATTTTTCAAATCCAAAAGATGGAAAAGATACTGTAAAAAAAGGGGAAGAATTTGAACAGTAATTGCTATTGCACTTTATCGGGGTTTTATTGTTTTCTTGGAGACTCATCTTGTTGCATTCATGCTCAGAATCCGTCTTAAAAAGATGAAAGGCACTTGAAATTGTTGTAAACAATCTATTGTAATCTGCCTTATAAATCGATAAGTGGAACAGCATTAAAAACAGCCCTGCCATTTTTATACAATGCAATAAATCAATGTGTTTATATGTGATTTTTCTTTCCACCGAAACAAATATAGTAAAATATTTATAGCTGATTTTTCCATTCTGGCTGGTTTACATGGATAAAATAGCTGAAACTGACTATTGAAATTCCCCTTTCTATTCAATAGCTTTGTAAAAAAGAACAATCATTCGATACTGAAAGAAGCAGCAAAGTATGAAAAAGAAATTATTTTTGATCGCATTATCCCTTTCAGGGTATACCGTATCAGCACAGGAAGCAGATAATTCTTTACAAGGGTATTATAAGGCTAGTAATGATAAAACGTTTTATGATACTTTTAATTTTGATGGAAACGGAAAAGTTTTAATATCCAACATGGATTATGGAGATTATTTTACCAGAAATGACAGTCTCATTATTTATCCCGATAAAAGTATATTTATTTTTAAAATAAAAAAAGGAAAACTAATCGGAATTTCAGACTGGGTAGAAAAAGGAGTTTGGGTTCCTAAAAAAGACAGTTCGGAAATGAATAACAGGCATAATCCTGTCGCTGCTAAAAAGAAAGCTCAGCTTTTAGCAGAATACTATGATAAAACAAAAAGTTCTTCCGGATCGGGTTTTGATTTTGATGCATTATTATCCGGAAAAACTTCAGGAGTTAATGAAGATCTTTGCAATAAGGGATTGGCAAAAGCATGCATGAACCTTTTCGGGTTAAAAATGATGCAATATACTCCAGGACTGCTGACAGATCCGACAAAAATTCCTTCAAAAAAGATAAAGCCCCATCCGGAATTAATTTCGCTGTCCAAGAAGATTATTGATTTGGGAGAACCGGAAGGATATACTGTTTTAGGAAGCTATTACTATACATTAGGATTGAAGGAAAAAGCTTTTAAGACATGGGAAACCGGAGAAAAAAACGGAAGCCTGAAGTCCGCCAGTACAAAAGCTTTAATTGAATTTCAGGAAGGAATAGAGACAGAAATTGAACAAAGAAAGGAGCATTAAATCAATCTATAAACAGTATGCATTTAAATAAAATATACTTTTCATTATTGTCTTTTACGCTAATCATAGGTTGTAAACCTGAAAAAAAGATGAGTTCAGAAAATATACATCAAGATCAAGATACCATAACTACCAATACCAGTACAGGTATTGCAAAAGATGCCGACACTCTGAAGCAAATCACGAAACTTCCCGTAATTGATACTACCGCAGTATTGCATGCTTTTAAAAATGCTACAGCAACAAAACAATTTGGCGAAGATGTGAATTACAACATACAGGATGAGCTTTCAGGATCTATTTTTGACTCAGAACGTCCTATCCTTATTGGAGATTTGAACGGAGATCATTTAGACGATGCGATCATGCCTTTTACAATTGAAGGACGTGACGGGGGAAATAACTGGGATGCCCATTATGCTGTTTTTATCAATAAAGGTGGCCAGCTCAAATATCAGTATTCTTTCAACAGGGGAGCCGATCTGGCTGAGACACAGACTTTTTTTAAAACCATAGAAAATGGAGTCGTAAAAGGAGTGGTAGAACCCGGATTTCATTATTCTGATGGTGAAAGTATACCGGTTAGTTTTATATACAAAAATAACAAACTTTCAGAAGTTCCTGCATCATCAAAAACTAAATAAGAGAGTTTTGGAAACCTATTAATAATCGAAAAATCCAACCATGAAGTCTATGAAAACAAGTGCCGGAATTTTATTATTTAAAAAAGAAAATAATGGATTTCATTACTTTCTCGTACATCCGGGTGGTCCGTTTTGGAAAAATAAAGATATGGGCGCATGGTCTATTCCAAAAGGAGAAATACTGCCTGGTGAAGATCCATTGTCGCGGGCATTAATAGAATTTGAAGAAGAGACAGGAAAAGCAATGACAGGCGATTTTATAGAATTAACCCCCATTAAACAAAAAGGAGGGAAAACCGTCTATGCCTGGGCAATAGAAGGTGATATCGAAACGTCAGACCTTTGCAGCAATACCTTATCGCTAGAGTGGCCGCCTAAATCCGGTAAAATAATAGAAATTCCTGAAGTTGACCGTTGGGAATGGTTTGTTTCCGAAGAGGCACAGTCCAGGATCAATACGGCACAAGCTGCATTAATCATCAATCTGGAAGAAATATTGAAAATTTAGCCAATGAATTATTTACATTCAATGTGAACGGACTAAAGTCCATTCCTATTGAACGGTGCCTTCACAAACAAAACTGATATTTCTGCGAACATTCTATATAGATTTGTTTCTTGCATATTGATTCCGCAGCAGGATGACATATATTATTTACTCATCTATGTCCTTATTATTCAGGGTTTTATTTTTATTCCGATTAATCTCAAAGCGTGAGCAGTTAAGAAAATATCATCAAAAGCAGTGAGCGATTCTACATCAATAAATCCTGCAGGCAACAGGTCATTTTTATTGAAAGAGAATTCTATCACAGGATGATATGAGGCCACGATCCTTACTTTTGAATATCCGTTATAATCTACTCTGAAGCCTTCAAACATTACTTTTTCTTCCGCCTTCTGATAGTTACCATATTCCGCAAAACCAGCGGCACTCATTCTTTTTCCGTCATTGTGCTCCAGCGACTTCCATGAAGTGTAATTTTTAGGTTCTTTCAATACATTCCCCAGCTCATCTACCGGTACAAACATTCCCAGCGTGAGGGGTTGTTTCAAAAAATTCGCGTAGTTCTTCATCAAACTTAATATTTGAAGATCGGCATATCCTTCGTTAGAATAATATTCAATAACGAAAGTGGTCATGGGAATCAGCTTATGGGAAGCATCAGTCGGCATAATGGGTCTTTAAATTCTTTTAGGGGGATAAAAATAATATTTTTATTTTCTTTCCCCAACGAAACGCATTGAATTGGATGGTATTTATACCCATTCTGAATAACAATGAGCATACCATGGAGAATCATTTTTTCGGTATTTTTGAAGAAGAATAATGAATTAATGATAGCGAATACCTTTCTACAGGATATTGATGAAGTTTTCAATCTCTATAAAACGGCTTCTGATTTTAAGAAAACCGTATCTGGTGTACAATGGCCGGATTTTGACCGCAACATGATAGAAACTGAAATTAAAGAAAACCGGCACTGGAAAATTATGGTGGACGGACATATTGCCTGTGTCTGGAGTATCACATTTGACGATCTTCCGGTGTGGGGAGACCGAAATACCGATTCCGCCATATACATCCACAGGATCGCCACCAATCCAAACTTTCGCGGACAAAAGTTTGTAGAGCAGATCGCAGGATGGGCGAAACAGTTTGCTGCAGAAAATAATAAAAGGTATGTACGAATGGATACAACAGCCGGTAATCCAAGGCTCACCGGTTACTATGTACAATGTGGATTTTCTCACCTTGGATCAAAAAAAATGGGTAATGCGGAGGGACTTCCATCACATTATCATAAAGCGACGATGGAGCTTTTCCAACTGGAAGCTTAGAAAAATTCATTATCAGAGCCTTCTGTTACCGGCAGACAGGCTTCACTTCATTCAATAAGGTAACCAGCATTTTTCCCGGCTCTTCCATAGGAATCAGATGAGCAGAGTTTTCGAACCAGATCCCCTTTTTTGCAGGAGCTTTTACCTGCTGTAGCCATTGGGCCGTAGGTTCTGAAGGAGTTGTATAATCATGTCTTCCCATGAACATAAAAACCGGTATGGGGAATGTTTTAACATTTTTAAAGTCAGTATCAAGAAATTCAGGAAGTACTTTCGAGAGGGTAAAAAGACTTCCTTTTCCAATAGATTCCGCGTCGCTGTAACTGTATTCCGGCGAAAGCAATGGAGCCTGGAAAAAATACCGGGAATTGTCTCTGAAAGCCGAGAGGCCACCATAATACTGGGGCCATTTCCGGGCAATAATAATCCGTTGCCGGGTAATGGGTTTATTTCCGGGATAAGGCGCTATCGACATCAGCTCCTTCAAGGCGGTTTCATTTTTAAGTCTGGTCGCTTCTTTCACTGCAAATTCAACACTTAGTCTTTCATTATCTTTGGTATTGATGATTTGTCCTATTCCCACATAAGCGTAGAAAAGATCTGGCCGCTTCAATGCTGCTTTCATGGAAATAATGGTTCCCCAGCTATGTCCCATGAGAATCACCTTTTTCTTTTTATACTTTTCCCGGATCTGCTCAGCCATTTGAATGGCATCATTGACATACTGTTCAATATAGATCGTATTCTTTAGGGACACGGTATCATTTGCATTATAAGTTTTGCCAGCAGCTCTCTGATCGTAGTTGACCACCGTAAAATATTCTTCTATTGGACGTTGAAACATCCACATCACAGGAGAAAGCGGAGAAGCGGGACCACCGTGCACAAACAATATGACCGGGTTTTCCTTATCCTGTCCCCGTACAAATACCCATTGTTTTGTACCTCCGATGTCTGCTTTATATCTTTCCTGAATTCCGTTGGGATTCACAATAGAATCAAGGTCTTTGATAATTGCCCTGGCTTCAGCATACGCATCTATTTGTTTAGCTTCCTGTCCGAATACAGCAATGGAAAGTAATAGTATAATAATGCATGCAATTTTATTTTTCATTTTTATCATCCGCAGATTTTTAGACCAAATTAAAAAATATAATGTTACGAATACAACAAAAAGATTCTTCATTATTCGAGCATTGTAACCCGGAATTTTATTACATTTAAAAAAAGATAAAATATAAACGATGAGGGGTCAGGATTTTTTAGATTTACTGGCGGAAGATACACAAATGATGGGAAAAAAATTGGCGGAAAGGGTGGCAGATCAACTGCAGAGGGGAAACCTTTTAGGCTTCCATCACCGTGATTATTGTGGAATGGCAATGGGTATGAACGCTGAGCAACATTTTCTATACGGAGAATTTTACGATGGGACAGACTTTTCGGTGCCGCAGATCTTTAAAAGCAAAGATGCATTTGTTGCGTGGCTGGCCTCACAGTCCACCGCTTCTCTGGCCCGGTTGGATGCTGAAGATTTCTATAAGGGAAACCAGGTTATAACAAGAGAGCGTTTACTGGAATTTGTAATGGGCTGATGATCTGCCTGACAGCATAAAGAAAGTATTCCTATTATATATTTTATATCATGAAAAAGTCAGATAGTCATAGTGCTGAAAGCATCAGAAAAATGTACCCGAATACGTCTACCCATTTACTTTGGATAGGCTTATTGCTTTGTCTCACCTCATGTAAGCCGGATCCAGCCAAAACCCAATCCTCTCCAAAGCCCACAACTCTTTGCTGGAAGGATTTGCGTTACGGCGAACTTCCTCCGATGGGCGCCTATGATGCAATAGACAGCCTGGTCAAAAGATGGAACCTGTGCTATGAACGCATTGAAACCGGATGCGAAGTTACGGACAGCATAGAAAATCTTAAAAAACAATATGAATCTGCCAACACCATCTATTTTAAAAGTCTTGAGAAAAAGCTTGGCAGGAACTGGAAACAGCAATTTGACCAAGAGCTGCAGACACTGGACAGTATGAACTGGATGAAGATCAAACATGAAATTGACTCCTTAAACACGCCATAGACAAAGCAATATAAAAAAATAAAGATTGAATGCGTTTACTATTTCTAATCCCGAAATAATATGCTGTTTTTTTATTAGAAAATTAATCTCAATACTGTTCCTGAGCCATTTAATATAAAAGGAGTATCTTTACGTACACCAAAAAAAATAGTAATATGTCTTTCATCACACCAGAAGGAGCCAGGAAAGCTCAATTAGATTTGTCCGAAAGAACTACCGTTGCCAATGCACTTCTTTCAGGCGCAGAGAATATTTCAAAATACAACACCGGAGTTTGTCATGATGTCGTAGCGTATACCCTGTATATGAACGGCGCCAGTATCAGTCCCAATGAACTTGCAGAATCAGCAGGACAGAAATGGCTGACAAAATTAGATTATTTAAGCGGAGATAAGTGGGATGGCTATTCTATTATTCCGAAAGGTAAGGCCATAGGGTTTTACAGACTGATCGATAAAACTTTTTTTCATTCTGCCATCACTACAGGAGATATTAATTATATCCGGTCTGTAAATGGATTTAAATTAGGATCAGCATGGAACGAAGCTGTGGATATGAAATGGATTTTAGGGAAGAAGAACCCTGACGGCAGCTTCAATTATGATGGGACCAAAATAGAGGTTTATATCTCTCCTTTATAACGTATTAACGTATTTGAAACTAAAAATAAAAACGCCTTAAAAATAATTTTTCAAGGCGTTTTTTTATGCTTTATGATTACAGGTATAAAACCAATATTCAATAGGTGAATCAGGCTTCTGTACATTTCGGACAGATACCGCTGATGATAAAATTATACTCCTGAGCAATAAAATGATCCGGTAGGCTGATTTCCGGAATCGCATTTTCAATGCATGTTACAGAGTGGCATTGCTTACAGTTGAAGTGGACATGATTGTGGAAATGCTGCTCATGGGTGCATTTTCCACTGCACTTGGCAAAATTAACCACCCCGTCCACATTGACTATCTTATGAATAGCCCCTTCATTTTCAAGCCTTTCCAATACCCTGTAAATCGTCACTCGATTGCATAAATCACCTAATTTTTTCTGAATATCAGAATGGGTAAGGGCTATATCTGAGTCATTGATAAGGTTGAGAATTTCTGTTTTCGCGTGGGTATTTCTGATTTGTTTCATTTTTTAATGCAACAAAGTTGCGTTATTTGGGTTTTTATTTTTACTTTTGCAACAAAGTTACAATAAGAAATTTAAATCCCATACATTTATGAAATCAAAAATCCTCGATGCTGTAGGCATATCTGCTGCTATTTTATGTCTGATTCATTGTATCGTTTTTCCATTATTGCTGATTATTCCCTTGGGAATATCCCATAATCCCTATATAGATCTGGCATTTCTCCTTATTGGCGTTATCGTAGTTTTCAGGGTTACACAAAAAATGTCCGGCGGCTGGTTAAAAGCATTATTTTGGGTTTCTATTGCTCTGATTTTCGTTTCTGTGATGGCAGATCTGATCTTTGAAACGCATTGGCCACTTATCTATATAGGAGCAGCAGGTCTGATTACAGGACATATCATCAATTATAAAAACCATAAACATTAATTTATGAAGAAACTGCCCGTGACTGTTCTCAGTGGTTTTCTGGGAGCAGGAAAAACTACGCTGCTGAACCATATTCTGCATAATAAACAAGGTTTGAAAGCAGCTGTCATTGTAAACGATATGAGCGAAGTAAATATTGATGCCCGCCTTGTTGAAAACCAGAACAGTCTGTCAAGAACAGAAGAAAAACTGGTAGAAATGAGCAATGGCTGTATCTGCTGCACCTTACGGGAAGATCTGATGGTGGAAGTGGAGCGCCTTGCCCATGAAAACCGTTTTGATTACCTGATTATCGAAAGTACCGGAATCAGCGAACCTGTTCCCGTAGCTCAGACTTTTACATATGTGGATGAACAAAGTGGGATTGATCTGTCCCGTTTCAGCTATATTGATACCATGGTAACGGTAGTGGACTGTTATAACTTTATGAAAGATTTTGGTTCTGCTGAGCTGTTGGCTGATCGTGATCTCACGGACATGGAAGGGGATTTCCGGACGATTGTCAATCTTCTTACGTATCAGATTGAATTTGCCAATGTAATTATCCTCAACAAAACAGATCTTATTGACGGTGAATCCCTCGGCTTTTTGACGGCAGCTATAAAAAAGCTCAATCCTGAAGCGGTGATCCTCCATTCCGAATTTGGGAAAATTGATCCCAAAATGATTTTGAATACAAAGCTTTTTGATTTCGACACTGCGGAGTCTTCTGCAGGCTGGCAAAAAGAATTGATGTCCGGCCACCATACTCCTGAAACCGAGGAGTATGGAATCAGTTCCCTGGTTTTCCGGGATGCAAAGCCTTTTCATCCTATGAGATTATGGGATTACCTCCATCATCATTATCCGGAAGGAATGATCAGGGCCAAAGGGTTATTCTGGTTGGCATCCAGACCGGATGACGCGCTGAACTTCTCCCAGGCAGGCGGTTCGTTCCGTCTTGAAAAAGCAGGGGTATGGTGGATCAGTATGCCTATGAATATTCGTGTTCAGTATAATTCCTTTGCAGAAAACCAGGAGTTGATTGAAAGCAGATGGGATAAAAACTGGGGCGACAGGATCAATGAACTCGTCTTTATCGGACAGCATGTAGACAAAACCCAGGTCATCAATGACCTTCAGCATTGTCTCATTACGGAAACGGAGAAGGAAATGTTTGACCAAAAAATGCAATTTGAAGACCCGTTCCCAAAGAATATTTAAAATTAACCATTTGTTAATGCAACAAAGTATCAATAAAAGATAAATACACTACCTTTAGCATCATTTTTTAATCGTATATGGACAGACGTAAATTTCTAAAAGGATCAGCCTTATTTTCAGGCTTATTCACTTTATCGCCTTCTGATTTGTGGAGCTCGCAACGGAGTACTCAACCGCCGCATATGGGAAAAGCAAAGAATATCATCTTCATGGTCAGCGACGGAATGAGCCTTGGAACCCTTTCCATGGCAGATCTGTATTCCAGAAATATTCTTGGAAAAGGAAGTCACTGGATGAATCTGTATCATGAGAAAAAAGTTTCACGTGCGCTGATGGATACTGCCTCCGCCAGTTCCATTGTAACAGATTCAGCCGCGGCAAGTTCGGCTTTCGGAGGCGGTATACGGGTGAAAAACGGGGTGTTGAATATCGGAGCGAATGGAGAAAAGCATCTTCCTATTTGGCAAAAATTTAAAAAAGCCGGGAAGAAGGCAGGCTGCGTTACCACCGTAACCATTACCCATGCTACTCCGGCAGGTTTCTGTATCAATTCTGAAAGGAGAAATGCAGAACCTCAGATTGCAGAAATGTATGCCGACCTGAAGCTGGATGTCCTGATGGGGGGCGGTGACGAATTTTTCAATCCGGAAAATAGGAAAGATAAAAAAGATGTTTATTCCGTTTACCGCAAAAAAGGATACCGGATCATGAAAGAACGTGCAGATCTTAAAACTGCGAAAAATGGAGAAAAAACATTGGGAATTTTCAGTACAGGAGCCCTTCCTTACAGCATAGACCGGGCGAATCTTACTGATTTTAAAAATACACCTACCTTGTCCGAAATGACGCAATCTGCTATTGATCAGATGAAAAACCATCCTGATGGTTTTGTGCTTCAGGTAGAAGGGGGGAAGGTAGACTGGGCTGCCCACGCCAACGACATTGCTGCTCTCATCCACGATCAGCTGGCATTTGATGAAGCCGTAAAAACGGCAGTGGATTTTGCAGAAAAAGATGGAAACACACTGGTCATTATCACGACTGATCATGGCAATGCGAATCCTGGAACGATCTATGGCACTGATGCTACACAACAGTTCAACAGCATTTCAGAATATAAATACGCCAATGAGTATATTTTAAATACGATTCACAAAAACTATTCGGTAAAACAGGTAAAGGACTGGATCTATGAAAGCAACAAGCTGATTCTGAATGATGATGAAGCCAGGCATCTGTTGAGCTTTTATAACGGACTTGAAAAAGAAGAAGGCCTTTATAACTATAAGAAACTTCCGTTCAAACTGTATTCTGACATGCAGAAAAGCAGAAATTCTGTAGGATGGATCAGTATGGACCATTCGGGGGATTATGTGGAGGTTGCTGCCTATGGCCCCGGAAGCGAGCTTTTGCAGCCGTTCATCAAGAACACAGATCTGCATGATGTAATGCTGAAAGCGGCACAGATATAATAAAAATATTTTCTTCGTACATATTTTACATTTTTTAACAGTTTTTTTTAAAACAGGATGATACTATTCATCCTGTTTTATGCAATATGACGACCTGCTTCCTGTTGATTTTTTAGATTTTATCCTAACAGCCCCGAGCAACGCATTTTCTTCCATCGGGCAATGGTATTTCTGCTCAGATGAAAGTGGTTAGCCAATTCAGAATTATTTAATCCATGCATTCTCTGGAAATCCAATATTTCTATGATCGAAGCGTTGTCGTAAGATTTGTATTTTTGACTCTCTTTTTTTATGCCCCCAATCAAAAGCTTATTGATTTTGATGACTTCCATTATAGAAAGCTCTTTTTTAGACAGAAGCGGTTCACATACCTGTTTCTTATCCGGATAATGGGCATTGATCATATCGGTATAGATCTTTTTATAATCAGGTTTTTTTAAAGTACTATTACTCATCCCTTTTTATTATGGGTTATATTTTTCAATCCATTTATACAAAGTTGTTTTGGGGATCTTATATTCATCAATAATCTGTTGTTTTGTTTTTGCCCGGGTATGGATAAGCTCCAGCATAAAGCTAATGATCTCCTTTGTATATACATTCTTTCTAAATTTCGGTAAACTGGATACGTAGTCTTCATTTTGCTTGTAAAGCCCCTGTTTTTGTTGGGGTGCATAAAGGACCAGATGTTGAGAGTAGATTCTGAAAAAATCATATTCCAGCAATTTACTCCATTTGAGGAGGATGTCAGCCGGCAGATGCTCCTGCTTATACATCTGTTTCAGTTCATTTTCTTCACATTTCATAAAATTGCTTATCCGTTCCAATTCTATGCTTGTTTCGTTGACGCGGTTTTCAATCAGATTGCCAATGTGAATGTTTTTAAAGTCAGTTTTCATTTAGTAAATCTATTATTTCAGTAGTTTTTTTAAGGGAGAATTTCTGTATCTAAGTTGAGAGGTTCGGAAGTTATACTTTTGCTTTTCTTTCAGGATCATTAGTCTGAACAAGAAAACCGACTTTCTGTAATCGTGTAATTTGTTCATTATTCTGAGACAAAACTACCATTAAGGAAAAATAAATACCAAAAATTCAGATACTCTGTTTCTACTCACATGTGAAAACAGAGAGGTAATCACCTGAAAATCAAATAAAAGCTACAAGCAAGAAAACTGCCGGTTTTAACGCTATAGAATTTACTTTTTTAGACATTCATTAAAAACTTATTGAGATCAACTGAAGAACAGAGGTTGAGTTTTTTACGAATACGATATTTTCTGTTTTCAACAGTTCTTATGGAAGAATAGGTATAGCCAGCCATTTCTTTGGCGGAAAGATTCATATGCATCATGGCACAGCATTTTAGATCTTCAGTGGTAAGCTCACTGCTTAGCTTATCCAATGTTTCAAAAAATGCAGGATAAACCTTTTTATATTTGTTTAAAAAAAGCGGATGATTTTCTGTAGCACTGGACAACAGATCTGCGAGAACATCTTTCCTGAGTTCACCCTCAAGCTGTTTGTTTTTTTGTTGTTCACGGTTGAGCAATACCTCTTTTTCAAGAAAGACATTCTTTAATTTTTGTGTTTTTTTATAATGTTTTAAGAACAGAAACAGGATAAAAAGTAAAATGAATAGGGCACCTGCGCAGGCCATAACATAATTATTTTTTTCCTGTTCGTGGCTTTTCTTCAGCTCTTTTTCCATGGCTCTTAGTACTGCTTGCTGCTGATGGATATTCAATACGTCCAAAGTATCCCGAAGTCGTATTGAATTTTCATCAGAAAGCTGGTAGTTTTTGATGTTATCAGTTGCCTTATAAGATTTTTTTAATTGGTTGTAGATCTGTAACAGCAAACGTTTATCCTTTACGATCATTGCAGATTTTAATGCATTCATCTGACGCGATATCGCACTGTCATATTTCTGCTGTTTAAAGTAGAGTTCTCCAAAAGCCATATGAAGATGTGCATTTTGAAAATTATCCCTGGGATCTGATAAGGCAGCAGCCTTTTTGAAATAAGCCTCTGCCTGTACATAGTTTTCAGATTCCAGACTCATCTTTCCTTTAGCAAAATAGGCACTGCGCAATCTGGTTTTGTTCCCGGACAGCCGGGCTTCACGCAGACATGAATCTGAATAGTCATCTTCTTTTTGAGAATCATTTCCATGAAAAGCAATTTGAATTCCCATTGCAGATAACAGAGCTCTGTTATTGTGATCTCCCACAGGCAGCATTTGCAATGCATCTTCCAGCTGATCAATAGCACGGTCGGTTAATCCTTTTCTCGAAAACTCTAAAGCCAGTAATCCTTTAGTCTTAGCTTTAACATATATAATATTGTATTTCTCGGCTTCTTCAATAGCCCTTTCAGCATTCGCTACAGAGCTGTCAGTTTTATTATTAAAATAAAAACAGCGAGCTTTATAATAAAGACAGTCAGCTGCAATATCGTGGTAATTTTCACTGATTGCATTTTGCCGTAGTTCTTCAAACTTATTTAAATAGGTATTGGGATCATTTCTGTATTCTTCAGCGTACATATCCAGTTCCTTTTTATAGTTTAACCTGATATTATCGCGGCTTTTATACTGTGCTTTTATATGGAATAAGGAAAAAAGAGAAAAAAGGAGTGTTACCTTAAGAATATTATACATTTTGGCTTCATTAATTTAAATTCAAACATCTCATTGCCAACTTTAAAATTGATCATACAAAGTTATATAAATATATAATAAAAGTAGAGTTATGATTTTTTGAAGAAAATGATTTGTTTTGTAATGTGTTGATTAATAAAATTTTATAGGTATGTTAATTCTCTGTAACGTACAAACTAATGCCGGGTAGAGATATTATATTAGAGATCAGAAGAGGCATATGAACTGAGGGCTGCTCCATGAAAAACCATTGATCAGAGATTACATATATTTCAAGCTTGTTATGCCAAGACGCTGTAAGTGAGGATAGAAGTGTGGAATAATTATTGCCACCATCTTAATAGCTGTCATCCTATAATAATCTATTCTTTTATGAAAATAGCAACCTATAATGTCAACGGTATAAACGGGAGGCTACCTGTACTCTTACAATGGCTCAAAGAATCGTCACCGGATATTGTCTGCCTCCAGGAACTGAAAGCTCCACAGGAACGTTTTCCTATAAGAGAAATTAACGCGGCCGGCTACGAAGCCATATGGAAAGGGCAGAAAAGCTGGAACGGTGTAGCAATCCTAGCCAAAAATATGGAGATTACTGAAGTGCAAAACTCGCTCCCTGGCGATCCCGAAGACCTCCAGAGTCGCTATATTGAAGCGATTATAGGAAAAATCGTCATCTGCTGTCTGTATCTTCCCAATGGAAATCCCTATCCGGGACCCAAGTTTGATTATAAACTTTCATGGATCAAACGATTTAAAAAGCGAACCCAGCAATTTATCAAAATGGAATTGCCGGCAATTCTTATCGGCGATTTCAATATCATTCCTGGTCCTTTGGATGTTCACAAACCGGAGCGATGGGAGAATGATGCCCTGTACAGAACAGAGGTTAGAAAAGCATATGGGGAATTACAGAAAAAAGGTTGGCTGGATTCTATCCGGTCGCTGTATCCGGACGAAAAAATCTATACATTCTGGGATTATCTTTACAAAGCCTATGACCGTGATGCAGGCATAAGGCTTGATCATATCTTATTGAGCCCTTATATAAGTTCGCGTTTGCAATCCGGTGGAGTAGACAAGCATGTTCGTGGGTGGGAAAAAAGCAGTGATCATGCCCCCGTATGGATTGAGCTGGAAACTGAGGATCAGCCTGTATAGCTGATCCTGTGTCTATATGATTAGGATTTTTTTCGGCGCACCGATACCTTTTTGTCCAGCTCCCGGATGTCCTGTCTCAGCTCGCGGAACATTTCTTTAAAGTTATAGCTTTCATAATCTCCCGGCTCAAAGTCTTCCGGGAAAATTCCCGATGCATACTGCCAGATCTCTACCACCTCTTCAAACGGAATGTCATAAGGTTCATAGAATGAATTATCCGCACTTACACAGATGGTATTTTCTTTCGTTTCTTTAAAACGCTTGTAGGTGATCCCGTCATTTAAGGTCACAAAAACGTATGTTTTCCCTGGTTTCAGTTCACTGATTCCTTCTACATATTTACCTACGATATAGGAGCCGTTCTTAAATGGCGGCATAGAATCCCCATCTGCAGGAAAAGCCCTGTATTTCCCATTGGTAAGGAACGGCAGCGCAATGCGCTGAAGACTTTCAATATAGTCTACATCACTATATCCCTCAAGGTATCCCATGGAGGCCTTCTGAGGGATAATTTCAATCGTGTCATTTCCCAGATCGTCTACCGCTACAGGAAGCACAATCCTGTTATCAGGCAGTTTCATCATGTCATCCATAGGATGTTTCTCTATATCTACAGACAACATCAGATCAATACTAACGTGGAAATATTTGGAAATTTTCACCAACAATTCGATAGGGGGTTCAGAGACTCCGTTTTCATATTTGGAATACCGTACACGGGAGATCATCAGTTCATCCGCTACGTTCTGTTGGGAGAGCTTTCTTCTGGCTCTTAAAAAGCGTATATTATTTGAAAAAATTGACATTGATAAAAGTATGACTGCAAAAATACAAAATTTGATTCCGTTACCAATGATGATAACCGGGTTTTCCAGCAAGAAACAGAAGAGAACATAGTTTTTGCCTGTTTTTTTGATAAACTCAGAAAGCGGAGGATGGTTCCGGGACTTCACACGTATGCATTATCCTAGGTAGGACCGCTTTTTTTAACTTTTAAGGAATAACCATAAAAAAACACTTTTTTCTCTGAAATTATTAACTCTAAATTTTTGGAATTGAGTTATTTTTTTTAACGTTTAGTAAATCAATTAGATAAAATAAAAAACGAAATATTTATAAAATAACATTTATATTAACGAATTATTAAATTATAAAAATATTATATTATTTTATTCAAAAAAATAT
>NZ_QNVV01000015.1 GCF_003384725.1 Chryseobacterium pennipullorum | reverse complement strand
TGAACAAAAAATCCCGGAAAATAAACGCAGGGTTCGCAAGGTAAATATGTTATTGTCTGCTTTATTTTTGTTCGCAAAGCCACTTCGTTCAGCTAAGAGATCATCTTACCCTTGCTGAGTGAAACGCCTTTACGAACAACGTTTCACTACCCTATAAACCATTGCGAACTTAGCGTTTATAAGATATCCACGGCAAAGCAGTTAGGAACAACATGAACAAAAAATCCCGTAAAATAAACGCAGGGTTCGCAAGGTAAATATGTTATTGTCTGCTTTATTTTTGTTCGCAAAGCCACTTCGTTCAGCTAAGAGATCATCTTACCCTTGCTGACTGAAACGCCTTTACGAACCACCCTATAAACCATTGCGAACTTAGCGTTAGGATAAAGCTCGATTACTTCTATTTATTACACGATGTTTTACTACTTCGTTTAGTTAAGAGCTAATCTTATCCTTGCTGAGTGAAACGCCTTTGCGAACAATATTTCACCACCCTATAAACCATTGCGAACTTAGGGTTAGGATAAAGCTCAATTACTTCTATTTATTACACGATATTTTACTACTTCGTTTAGTTAAGAGCTAATCTTATCCTTGCTGAGTGAAACGCCTTTGCGAACAATATTTCACCACCCTATAAACCATTGCGAACTTAGCGTTTATAAGATATCCACAGCAAAGCTAGGAACAACATAAAAAAATCCCGGAAAATAATTCCGGGATTTCAGTTATAGAGTCAAAAGTCTATTTCTTCGTAAGCTTTTTAAACTTGACATAAGAAACAGCTGATAAAGTAATCATTGTAGCGATTCCTATGTACACCCATGCCGGTACCGGAACAGGATCTCCAGCCGCATATGAGTGAAGGCCGCTAAGGTAGTAATTCACCCCAAAATACGTCATTACCATGGAACAGAAAGCAAACATTGTTGCCACATGGAACGCCCATCTGCTTCTTAAGCCTGGCACCAATCTCATGTGGAGAACGAAAGCATACACCATGATAGAAATGAAAGCCCAGGTTTCTTTTGGATCCCAGCTCCAGTATCTACCCCACGATTCATTGGCCCAGATTCCACCCAGGAAGTTTCCTACCGTCAGTGCAAAAAGACCAATTGTCAGTGACATTTCAGAGACGATCACCAGCTCCTTCAATGTGGTGTCATGGTGAATTTTATAGGTATCCTTATTGGAAATAATATAAAAAACAAGTGAGATCACGGCAATAATCATTGAGAGGGCAAAGAACCCGTAACTGGAGGTAATAATAGCAACGTGAACAATCAGCCAATAAGACTTCAGTACCGGAACAAGCGGTGTGATCTGCGGATCAAGAGCAGAACCTCCGTGCGCAAACCCCATCATGATAACCGCCACCATAAATCCGGCTGCCGGAATCAATGCATTGGAGTTTCTGTACAATATTAAACCTGCCGTAATCCCTACCCACGAGATAAAAATAATAGCTTCATACCCGTTACTCCACGGAGCATGTCCTGAGATATACCATCTTGCTACCAATCCCAGGAAATGGCATAGATATCCTATTAAACCAACAGCAATAATCGCCTTGATCGCTTTATTCAATATTTTACTAGGCTTGAATAATTCAACGAATCCCAGGATAAGAAGAAGTCCGCCAACAAGTGTATAGAAAATCAACAATTTAAAATTGATATCAGCTTTATTCATGAAGACTTCAAGATCTACTTTGGATTTTGCAGGAACAACTGCTTTCCCCCATTTCTGCTGGTATTCTGAAAGCTTTGCCAATTCGGCATCTGCTTTGCTCCAGTTTCCGGTTTTCTGAGCCGTTAAAGCTTCTGCAAAGTACGGACCCATTACCTGCTGGGATTCCATATCCGGTTCAAATTTCTGGTCCAGCCATGAATGCCATGTGTGATTGGCATCATTTTTTACAGGAACAATTCTCATAAACTGACCGCTGAAAAATTCGTTGAAAATCTGAACTCTTTCGTTTACAGCAATTATTTCTTTGTCATAATTCGTCTGCTCTGCCGGTTTTTTACGGAAAGCAGTGTTATAATCATGTTCGAGAATATACGTTAAGTTACCATTGGCATCTGCAGGGAAAAGATTCATCAGGGAAGTGTACCCTTCATCATTGGCTTTGGTCTTATTTTTCAGTTCGTCACCCCCTTTAGGTCCTACTTTGATCATTGGAACCATCGTCCAGCTCGGAGTATCTGTATTGATAGAAAGGAACCATTGGTTGGCAGTAAGATACTTCCCATCTGTTCCTTTGAACTTATCTTTTTTGTATAATTTTCTTAAAACGTCCAAAGCTTCTGTATTGATAGGAACAATTCTTCCCTCAAAGCTTTGAACCAGCAAATATCCGAATTTATCGGCATGCTCCTCGCTGATCCTGTTTCTTGCAATAATCTCATCAGGAGAAATCGATCTCATTTTTCCCAGTGGGGTTGCTAATGAGTTCTGCTTGGGAGCAGCCCCATCAAGCGGTTGAACGTCAGGAGCCGGTGCGTGGCTATGTCCGTCACCTTCCACATGAATATGCTCCCGGCTTCCATCTGTGGTGCCATGGGTTTCAATCTTCTGTGCATTTAATCCTAAACTTAAGAACAACAATACGACTGCTGCCAATTTAGTCTTCTTTTTATTGGCATCAGCAAGCATTTTATTCAGCTTCCAGAAGTGTGTTCCTTTCCAGAAGAAGATCACAAACATTCCCAGAAACAATAGTCCGTATCCGATATAAGAGATCAAAGTTCCCCAATAATCATGGTTTACAGAAAGTACGGTTCCCATTCTGTCCGGATCAAAGCTTGATTGGAAGAAACGGTATCCTTTATGGTTTAGAACGTGATTCATATAGATTTTATAAGGAGTCTCTTTTCCTTCGTCAATGATTTTCACATGGCTCTCGTAAGCACTTGGAGATGAACTTCCCGGATAGGTTTCCATTACGAAATCTTCCAGCTTCAAAGCAAACGGTGTATTGTATACTTTAGGTCCGAAGCCCACCATGATGTTTAAACCATCCATGGTTACCTGCTTGTAAGCATTCGGATTTCCTCTTTCTACGGAAAGATCTACAATCTGCGTGGTTTTTGGTCCCTGCAATTCAATCTGAAGCATATCAGGTACATTGACATCCTTTTTTCTGTCACCTTCAAAAGCCATCAGTTTTCCTTTTTTAAGGCCTTCAGGTACTACCAGCTTCAGCTCATTGATACTGTATAAACTTCTCATTGCCAAAGGTTGAAATTCATCCTTTACCGTATTCCCCGTAGCCTGTGTGGCCATGGTCATATAGGTAGCATCAACCGGAGTTTTGATGAAAAGTTTCCCCCCTTCATTCTTGAATTCCACAGCCCCTTCAATAGCTCTGTTAAAGGTCACCAGAGTTCCGTTGATCGATTTCGTTTCACCTGAGCTGATGTAAATATTCTGTCTTCCGGTGGTTCCGGTAGAAACCAAATGAAGGTATTCTTTTCCGTTAGGACCGGCAACAAGGCTGTCTTTTTTTCTCTGGATGTAATCCTTTGCAAAAACTTTTACTTCTTTTCCGTGGAAGTCATACGTCGCTTTAAAATCTTTATGTAACGGGGACATCAGATAAGGAACATCCTGATAATTGAGAACATCTCCTTTTTCTTCGATTTGGATTTTAAAGAAGTTTTTGTCCGTTACGATCTCATTGGAGGTTTCTCCCTCCCTGATGTGCATGGTCCCTTCAAAACTAATGTATCTTGTAATGGCACCACCAATAAAAATAAAAATAAAGGCAAGGTGAAAAACCAACACCGGCCACTTTTCTCTTTTCCAAAGTCGATATCTTCCGATATTTCCTATAAAGTTGAGAATGAGCAGGAACATGATTAATTCAAACCACTTTGCCTCATAAATTAATGCTTTTGCTGTTGGAGTTCCATAGTCGTTTTCTAAGAACGTTGCATAAGCCATTGCAAATGCGTACACCAGCAACAATACAGCCATTGTCCTGGTTGAGATAAGAATATCTTGGAGCTTCTTCATGATTTATTGTACTTGACATGCAAAAATAAGCATGATAAACAACAAAGGAGTTAAAAAAAGCTGTTTTTTGTCACTTTGGTCCCCATTTTGCTTATTTTGAAACATTCTTAATAAGCTTGAAAACATTAGGAAAAATTCAATTTTTAAAACCGCAAGAATATAGATTCATTATGACTATCCCAGTCATTGAATAGTTCTATATGATTGATTTAACTTTTATGTAAAGTATTAGTTTTCCGTTTATTAAAATCAAAGCATTTCATTGTAATTAAAAAAAACAGCTTCCTTATTTTTGGAGCGTTATTTTTTTTCGGATTTTACTGAGAAACTCATGAGTAATTCCCAGGTATGAAGCGACCTGTTGCTGGGTCAGGTTTTGTTCCAATCCGGGATATTTTTTCAGAAATTCAAGATACCGTTTGTCCGCTGTTTGACCCGTTAAGGAGAGAATTCTTCGTTGGAGTGCCACCGACGACTGTTGATTCATGATTCTGAAAAGCTTTTCTATCGGAGGCATCGTGACATACAGATGTTCCTTCTCTTTTTTTGAAATCATCAGCACTTCACTATCCTCAAGGGCTTCAATAGTCAAAATGCTCGGAATATGATTGATGAAACTGTCCAGGTCTGTAATCCACCATCCGGCAACAGCAAAATACAAAATCTGCTCAAACCCTTTTTCATTCAGATAATATACTTTAAAACACCCGCTTACAACAAACCCCTCAAAAAAGCAATAATCTCCTGCTTTGAGAACAACTTCTCTCTTTTTAAACTTCTTCAACTGAAACGGTGCTGCAAACCGTGCAAATTCTTCTTCAGAAAACACTGCGTACCGGCTGATATTTTTATACAGTAAATCGAACATGGTTTAATAAAAACAAAATAAAGATACCAATAATACCAGCATCTTTATTCACTAAGTTACTTTAAGCTATTTTCCGTTTATAAAATCACGGGTAGTCGTAACCCGGCTGTACAGGTTTCCTAAAGCTGATATTCCTGCGAGAAAAGATCTCTGAACTTCTGAAGCTTTTATAATTTGGCCACCCAGTTCTCTATCCTTTGTGGCAGTAGCATCCCCGATAATGGTATTGCTGAAGCCAAAATCGAAAGCAGCCCTGGTGGTAGATTCTATACACACATCCGTCATCATTCCTGTAATGACGAGATTCCTGATCCCTTTTGACTGAAGATATTCTAAAAGGCCAGTTTCCCTGAAACTGTTGGGGAAATGCTTTGTAATTATTTTTTCACCCGGTTTTGGTGAAACTAGCAGATTAATCTCCACACCTGAAGTACCAGGAAGAAAAAAGGCAGCTCCTTCATTGGCAGAAATATGTTGAATATGAATAACAGGAAGATTATTTTTCCTAAAATATTCTAAAATCTTTTTAGTGTTTTCGCCAGCCTGTTCAGCTTTTTCCAATGCCATTTTCCCTCCCGGAAAATAATCGTTCTGGACATCGATAATCAATAATGCGGTGTTTTCCATTGTTCTTTTTTGTTGTGCGTTCATGGGTAAGAATAAAGTTAGTGTTAAACATACTGTGAGTACATTTTTAAATCCGATTTTCATTTGTTATATTTTAATAGGGCAAAATTACAGAGCTCAAAATTCCTGGAATATGAACTAGTTCAAAAAAGTGCAGGTATACATGATAAAGGAAAAGGTTGCCTCAATCTGAAACAACCCTTAAGATACATTATTTAAAATGCATTGAATTTATTTCCAATAGCTCCACTTCAGACCGTCAAAAACAGCCATAGTTTTGCTTACAGTATCGTAACATACCATACCAGGATAGGGACTTTTAACATTGAGATGCGGTTCCGCTACCTTAGGAAGAATAAGCGCTTTGCTGGATGATTCCAACACCAAAATCCCCGGTGCATTGGTGGTATTGGATCCCATAACCACTCCATTCTGGCCCGAAGTTTCTCCACTGGTATTGAAAGAAACAGCTGCTACGGAGCCGGCATCACTCAACGGAACCCAGGCAGACTCAAGTTTCATTTTTAATACGCTATCATTTCTATCCATCAAAAGCGTTCCTTCTACGGCATTAGCCGGAAGTGTTTCTACGATAGGCAACAATATACCTTTTGTAGTATTTGCAGGAAAGTCCAACACCCCATCACCATCCACCTGACTTTTTTCAATGGCAACCTGTGCGGATAAGATTTCCGCACAGAATAACGCCCCTATTACAATTATGCTTTTCATTTTTGTCGCTTTATTCATTACAAGTTCTGGTTATACATTTCCAGGTGGTACCGTTATACAACTTAAAACATTTATCTGTGGTATCATAAATCAACATTCCTTCCACAGGCAGGGCAATGTTTTCCGGTGTCGTTCTGGTTACTACCAGTCCTTTATCTTTTGATTCCAATGCGATAAAACCATTGGGTATATTTCCAGGCCAGCCGCTCTGTGTATCCGTATGCCTTGTAATCCCCATTTTGGTATACCCATCCGGAGTTCCTATTTGTGGATTTTGGGTGCAATACGTCTGAAGATTAATTCCGAATGTAAAGTATTTATTAGCAGGAAAAGAATACCTGAAGACTGCTTTTCCATCCGAAAATGTAGCAGCTGAAATCAACTGTACGTTCTGGGAAAAACCACTGTCATCAGCCACCACCATAAACGCCTTATCAGTTGGTAAAATCCCGCTATAAGCCGAAAGATCAGCCTGTAGCCAGGTAACAGCTGTATTATTTGTTCTTTGTGCCAGCCATGACCGCTGAATGATTTTTCCGGGAGCTATACCATAATTCACCAATGTCAGATCCTGATTGTTATTATCCCCCATAAGAAGGAATGTATTATTCTGCAGGAAAGTCACGCGGGTAGGATCTATATTGGGCAACACAAAATTATTGCTCGTGGATACAGTCAGGATAATATTATTTTCTGCATTGATACTGGAGGAAACAACCTGATCCAAAATTGTTGCCACATCTTTCGCCATACCAAAAATATTATTATTGAAATTCGTATCTAAAGCAGAATTCCAAGTGATTGTTGTTTCATTCGCTGCAATATAGTTCTGTGGCTGCTGCAAGGTTACTCCATACTTTATGGCAAGATAAGATCTCACCCTCTGCTTTTCCACTGGAGATAATTCTCTTTCAAATCCAATAACTTCGCCGATGTCAGCATTTGGAAAATAACTTGGCTGGCTGCCTAAGATAGCTCCGCTTGCTGTTCTGCTGTTCGTTGCGGTAACCGTAGCATTTACATTTTGATTTTGCCCATCCAGTCCATAGTTAATAGAACCTCCCATGGTATAAGAGTAGTCTGTCAACTGTGTTTTCCCTTTCACTCTGGCCATTGTGGATGCCGTATAGGGCCCAACCTGCATATTTCCGTCGGTTCCTGAACTGGTATATACCGGCCAGTTAGCCTCTGTAAGTGCAGAGCCGGTCGTGGTACCTCCAAAGCCAAAATATTCATTATATGTACTCGGTCCAAAATCTCTTGGGTTGATCATGGTAAATACAGAAGAATCCATTCCATTGGCAGAGTAAGGTTTACCGGAAGGTACTACCATAAATTTTGCTCCTGATGCTGTTGCATCTCCAAAATCCGCAGAAGGATTAAAGTTATGTTTTACATCCGCAGGCACCAAAACAGGCTGTCTTGATGGGTTAGTTTGAGTAAAATCATTCCCTTCAACAGACTGATCTTCCCATCGATCCGGCGAAAAGCTTTTATCTGCTCTAAGCCACATCCTCAATCCATTATCTACGCCTCCCGGACCGATCACAAAAGTTGCAAAAGTGAAATATTCACCGGCAGAATCAGAAAAGTCTATATTGGGAGCCTGCACATAGCTGACTCCGTTTACTGTTGTTACGGATAAAGGCAACCAGGTGTCAGCTCCGTTAAACAAAGCATCTGTAGATCTTACCAGATAAACAGTATTTACCGGAACAGCAGGCAGCGCGATTGTGACGGGTTGTGTAAATCCTGAAGACCGCTGAACTTTCCATATGGCTGCCATTCTATAATTTGCTGTATTTCCTGCCGGTGGTGAAACCGGCACACTGTAGCTTCTTCTCAACCCATTATCTCCCCAGCTAAGAAACTGCATATTTTCCATGCTACTTGTATTGGCAGCGTTAGAGCTTACAAAAGTATTTGCCGCAATCACAACCTGAGTTACTTCTTCATTGACAGAGTTCGACTGTTTCTGATTGAGTGCAGATCCATTGTCTCTACCGATACCGGCAATATTATTGTTATAAGCAGAAGCTCCCGTACCCGTATGATCCCACATCATCGTTGTTCCGTCTGATGCAATATAACTTTGCGGTGTACTTTGGTCGAGAGTTATCCCATACTTATACCCCAGATAAGAATTCACTTTTTGTCTTTCAGCAGGAGTCTGGGTTCCTGAATACAGTATAAACTCACCGATTCTGTCTCCAGTCAATGAATTACTTCCGTTTCCGCCATCGTTGTCCATTAACAGAACCATTCCCGGATAATTACTGGTGGAGGAGACATTATTCGAAGGCTGCCCGAACTCCAAACCGTTATTTCCGAAAAGATAGTTCATGTTTCCTCCTGAAGCACTATTGTAATAAGACTGTATACTCGGAACGCCGGTCCCCACGGTATTGATCACTTTGGTACCGAAGAGCACATCACCAGACTCCTTTTCGTTATAAAACTCAGGGCGGTTATTTTGAGTACCAAAAAAAGGAGACTGCCAGGATCCCGCTATTTCCGTTGGATTGGAATTCACCAGAGTGCCATTCATGACAAATACCGATCTGTAAGACGCAGACGCCGTTCTGGAAAGGTGTATATATGAAGTGAGTGCATTGGTAGCGTTATCCGGAAAACCGGAAGGGAATTTATAACCGGACCGATATACATTGGTACTTATAATCTCGATAGCAGGATTAAAGTTAAAACTCGGAATAGCTGTTGCTGCACGGTAAACTGGTCTTGCACCGGCCCCTGGATCAGCATAATAACCCGGCATCCCTTGATTGGCAATCCCATTAGCACCACCTGTTTTCTGATTGGTCCACACGGGTACCTGTGCATTATCTGTCGTAGTTGCTGTACCCGCATCGGCTTTTACCCAAATTTGCAGATTGGCTGAAACACCACCAGGAGATTGCGCCCATAGCATACAACTACCCAACAAGAATACAAATAATAAATTCTTTCTCATTGATGCATTTTTAATATTATTGTCTTTTATGTAGCAAATCTTTAAGAGGTGCTGTTGAGTGGAATAGGTGAATGGAATATGATTACACAAAGCTTATATTATAGCTTTTATACAGGCCATTGGTAAACAACAGCAACCACTTTATGAAGATAGCTTTTTGATATTATGCAAATATAAAATATATTTTTTTAATTATATTATAAAAAATAATATTAAAATATTTCAATATTATTAATTTTTTCGAAAAAAAATCGCAGATCTATCACATAAAAAACAATCGCCTAATTTAAATTTTTAACTCATAATTAATTATCAATTTATTTTTTTTAATAACATGTTATTATTCAAGAAATTTATACTTAATTTAAAATCATGTAACGAATAAATAAATGAAAGTTAAAATAATTAACCTTTTCAGATTTGGATAAACAAAAAAAATAGCCTTATTTTATTCTACTATTAATAAAAAATATTTTTTAATCAGATTTTAAATAACTGCTCTACAAAGCGGGATTTCCAAAATGTTTTTTGGATAAAAAAGATTCATTTAATGTTGAAAAACATTAAATTTGCGACATTGTTATTATGGATAGAAAGACACAAAAAAAACAGACTGAATCGCCTGAAAAAGGCAGAATTTTATCTAAGCCACGCATATTCTTCGGGCTTACCTTCATCCTTTTCTCTGCCGTTCTCACGTTCTCTTTCATTTCTTATTTAATGAACTGGAAAGCAGATCAGAGCCAGGCAGGCACAATGCTTGATAAAAGCATAAAATCATCAAACGTTTTTGGTAAGGTGGGTGACTGGCTGGGAAATATTTTCATCTTTGAAAGTATCGGGATCGCTTCTTTTATTATTGCCTTTTTATTTTTGGTGGTAGGAACCCTGATTCTGAAAAAGAAGACCTTCAAACCATGGAAAACAATAGGACATTCTTTATTCTTTATTTGCTGGCTTCCTATTTTCATGGGAGCACTTACAAAAGGACAGGGTGTTTTGGGAGGCGTTTATGGCTTTCAGATCATGGATTATCTTAATTCCATTATTGGAGCTGTAGGGTTATGGACCGTACTGGCAGCGAGTATACTTCTGTATTTCATTCTTGAATTTAATCTTCGCCCAAGCTCTATCAAAGCAAAACTGGATAAGATCAATGAAAATACGATTGGCCGGGTAAAATCTATGATTCCTGATTCTGATGAAGATTTTGAAGCAGATGAAGACCTGAAGGAGGAAGCAGAAGAAGAAACAGCATCCAATGTCATCGTAAGCGATCTTACCCATCAGGATTCAAATAAGCCGATCGGTACAACAAAAGCCCCGGAACCTGTCAACGTTCCTAAAGGATTTCCTGAAGTTCCGGTTTCCACAGATATTGAAACAATTGCCACTCCCAATCATACTTCCTTTGAAGATGAGCAAAAACTGACAACTCAACCGGTCAGTTTACACTTGAGCACCAAGCCATCGGTTCCGGTATCTAGCCCGGAAGAAGCTTTTGACATCAGGCCTTCTACGCCTTCACCGGTGCAGACTTCGGTACCAGCACAGGAAAACATTAAATTCAATGTAGAAGTGGCTCCTGTAATTGACATTCTTGATGACTCTGAAAAGCAATCACAGGAACTTGTAGAAAAACACGGTTTGTATGACCACAAGCTTGATCTGGCTAAATTCCAAATGCCTCCTGTAGAATTACTGAAAGATTATGGCAGTGAAGAAATTTCCATCAACAAAGAAGAATTAGAAGAAAATAAAAATAAAATCGTTGGACTTCTGAAAAACTTCAACGTAGGAATTGCAGAGATCAAGGCAACAATCGGTCCTACGGTTACATTATATGAAATTGTACCGGAAGCAGGAATCCGGGTAGCCGCTATTAAAAAACTGCAGGACGATATCGCATTGAACCTTTCCGCGCTGGGAATCAGGATTATTGCTCCGATGCCCGGAAAAGGAACCATCGGTATTGAGGTACCCAGAAAAAATCCTACCATGGTTTCGATGCGTTCCGTGATCGCCTCCCAGAAGTTCCAGAATACAGACATGGACCTTCCGGTAGTTTTCGGGAAAACAATCTCCAATGAGATTTTTATGGCTGATCTTTCAAAAATGCCTCACCTACTGATGGCGGGAGCCACCGGACAGGGTAAATCTGTTGGAATCAATGCCATTCTGACTTCCCTTCTTTATAAAAAACACCCGAGCGAGCTTAAATTCGTTATGGTAGATCCTAAGAAAGTAGAATTGTCTTTATATTCAAAGATTGAAAGACACTATCTGGCTAAACTGCCGGATGCAGAAGAAGCGATCATCACAGATACCAATAAGGTAATCAACACCTTAAATTCCCTGTGTGTTGAGATGGACAACCGATACGATCTTCTTAAAAACGCCTTTTGTAAAAATTTAAAGGAATACAACAAAAAATTTGCTGAAAGAAAGCTGAATCCTGAAAACGGACACCGTTTCTTACCTTATATTGTATTGGTGGTAGACGAGTTTGCAGATTTGATCATGACTGCCGGAAAAGAAGTTGAATTACCGATCGCCAGACTTGCGCAGCTTGCAAGAGCTGTAGGAATTCACCTTATTGTTGCTACCCAGAGACCATCGGTTAATGTAATTACAGGTATGATCAAGGCCAACTTCCCGGCGAGGGCTGCTTTCAGAGTAATTTCCAGTGTAGACTCCAGAACAATTCTTGACTCTCCAGGGGCAGATCAGCTGATTGGTAAAGGAGATATGCTTTACTTCAACGGAAATGAGATTTTAAGGCTTCAGTGTGCTTTCGTAGACACTCCGGAAGTGGAAAGAATTGCAGAATTTATCGGAGAGCAAAAAGGGTATTCATCAGCGTTCCTTCTTCCTGAATATGTTTCCGAAGACTCTACAAGCTCTGCAGGAACTTTTGATCCGAATGAAAAAGATGCCTTGTTCGAAGAAGCAGCAAGAATCATTGTTTCTACCCAACAGGGTTCCACCTCTATGCTTCAGCGTCAGTTGAAGTTAGGATACAACAGAGCGGGAAGAATTATGGACCAGCTGGAAGCCAGCGGCATTGTAGGAGGCTTCAACGGAGCCAAAGCCAGAGAAGTCCTGATCAGTGACCTTCATTCTTTGGAACAGTTTTTGGAAGATCTGCGTAGCTAAAAGCAAAAACCATAGGGTTTAACCTTTTACAGTTAAGAATGTCTAAAGATTATTAAATAAAAAAATGAGAAATATTATTTCAAAAGTTATATTAGGAAGTTTTGTGGTAGGAGCAGTAGGTATGGCTAATGCACAGAAGATTGATGCTAAGGCAAAAAAAATATTGGATGATATTACAGCCAACTACAATTCTAAAAAGAATTCTTACTTCAAATTTTCTTTTGGAAGCGGTATGAACGGACAAGTGGCCAAAACGGAGCCAGGGATTTATTACGTTGCCGGTGAAAAATATAAACTGAAGATTATGGATACTGAACAGATCTTCGACGGAAACAAAATCTACAACATCAGCACAGATGATATGGAAGTAACTGTAGCAAAACCTAACGGAAGCAGTACCATGTTCTCCCCTATCAATTACCTGACGAATTACAGAAATGAGTACAACGTGACCTATAACGGGAAAAAGATGGTTAATGGCGTTAATACAGATTTCATTAAGCTCACTCCGGTAAAAGCAAACGGCATCAAGTATGTTTATCTGTTTGTAGATTCTGCTAAAAAACAAATGGTAAAGCTTGAACAACATGGCAGCAATAAGGATGTTGCAGTGATAGCCATTAAAGAATACAAGGAAAACCAGGAGCTGGATCCGAATATGTTTGTTTTTGATAAGAATAAGTTCAAAAACTATGTCATTACAGAACTTTAAAAGTAAAACGGATAACTGCAACGCTCAAAAATTTGCTGTGCACCCATTACTTTTGAAAAAAAAATAACAAAATATAAAAAGCCACAAGTAAACTTTGTGGCTTTTTGATTAATTTTGGCGCATGTTAAAAATACTAGACCGATATATCATAAAAACCTTCTTTGGACCGTTTTTCTTTATATTCAGCGTTTTGTTTTTCATTTTTATTGTAAACATTATCTGGGTTCAATTGGGACAGTTTATGGGAAAAGGATTGAGTTATCTTCAGATCCTGAAACTTCTTTTTTACCTTGGGGTGAACGTCATCAGTATGGTTCTTCCCCTCACGATTCTTCTCGCCAGTATTATGTCATTTGGTGAATTTGGAGAGCGTTACGAACTTGCTGCAATGAAAGCTGCGGGAATTCCACTGACCAGAGTCATGACCCCGTTGTTGGGAATTGCTGCCGCACTTGCCATCATGCTGTTCTTTTTCTCCAACAATATTATTCCGGATTTTCAGAAAAAGGCAAAAAACATGCTTTTCAATATAGCTCAGACCAAACCGGCGATTAACTTCACACCGGGACAGTTTATTGATCAGATACCCGGATACATGGTAAAGTTTGATAAAATATATGGAGATAACGGAGAAAATATTGAAGGGGTTTTTGTACACAAAAAAGCCAGTTCTTATGAAAACCAGCAATCAGTAGTAGCGGAAAAGGGAAAATTTGTACCGGCAGCCAATAAAAACTTCCTGAAACTGGTTCTTTACAACGGTTACGTATTTGAAGACGCACATGCTGGAAAAGGGGAATCGGCAAGGCTGAAACAGCCTGATCAAGCTATTAAATTCGATACTCTGGTCTCCCACTTTGACATCAGTGAGATCATCAATAAAGCCATTGAAAAAGAACAAATCACCGATGACTTCCGTTTTCAGACCTATGGTCAGCTAAACGGAACGATTGATAAGAATAAAAAGGAAAACGAGCTGTTCTTCAAAAATATCGGCGCCGAAGTGTTGAGCCAGACCAATTCGGTTGTCAGCTATATGGATGTTGGAAACAAGAAAAAAGAAGCCCCGAAATCACAGATCAAACTGGACAGCATCAAAGGTGAAAAGAAGCTGGAGATCATTTACCAATCTTATACCCGATTAGATAACCTGAAAAGCACCCTGGAATCCAAGAAGAACGAGTTCAGCTCCAATGTAAAATACTTCAGCAAGATCGTCATTTACCAGCAGAGAATTGTATCCTATTCTGTGACCTGTATCATTTTCTTCCTGATTGGAGCCAGTTTGGGATCTATCATCAGAAAAGGAGGTATGGGGCTTCCGGTTATTATTGCCATCGTAATTTTCATCGTCTTTTACGTAATGAATGTTGGGGTTGAAAACATGTCCTGGAGCGGAAAAATGAACCCTTATCTGGCGGCATGGCTTCCAAATCTCATCCTTCTTCCCTTTGGAATATGGATGACGTATAAAGCCCTCACCGATTCGCAGCTGTTTGACGCAGAGAAATACAAAGCTCTGTTTAAGCCGATTACGAAAAGGTTTTCAAAAAGCAGAGAGCATAAAAGATATCAATAAGATTAGTTTTATAGATAAACACACCAAAGATCCAGTTCGCTGGATCTTTTTTATTGCATTCATATAAATTTTCAGTTTTGCAGACTGTCCATTTGTCAAAGCAAAAAAAGTCGAAAGGAAAATAAGATTCTCTTAAAAATCAGGAGAAAAAAGAATTGGACTTAGAAATTTATCTCGGAAGTAATCAGTAATTCTACAACAGATAAACTTTCACAATCAGTGAGATGAACTATGACCACACTGTAAACTGCAAATAAAGAAAAATAGAGGCTTTCAAATTGAAAGTCTTTTTGGATGGCTTTACTTTTTTGTATTTTTACCCAACACCAAACCCTATATACTATGAAAATACTATTCCTCATGGCCGGACTGCTCGCCCTACTGTCATGCAAAGAAAATCAAAAAGAGAACCCCTCCACATCATCTGTTTCGCGGGACAGTGCTGTTGTAAAAAAGGATCCTCTACAAGCAATCTCTTCAGACCCCATTGATCAGATAAAAAAAGAATATACAGCTCTGCAGGATCAAATGAATGCGAAAAAATTCAGCACTTCAAAATTCACATATGATTGTAACGGGGAGCCTACAGGTGAAGTTGTTTTCCATTCTGACAAAGACAACGTTAAAATCATTGAACATTTTTACGCTGAACATTCTCATTTTTCAGCAGTTGAAAGATATTTTATAAAAGAGGGAAAACCGTTCTTTATTTTCACTGAAGAAACAGTCTGGAATTTTGATGGCGGCACCCCGGAAAAGCCTGTTACGAAAGATGATATTACAGAAACCCGTACGTATCTGCAAGATGGGCAGCCACTGAAATGCCTGGAAAAGAAATACAGCATAAGATCGAACCATAAAACGAAATCTTCTCGAGATCAATTTGCCAACAAAGAAGTTCCGTGCCATGCAGATCAGCTGCTTAAGGCTTATGAAACTTTATTGAAGCATAAAGACCAGAAAGGAGCTGTCCGATGTCTGTAAAAAAAAAGAGGTTTCAGAAGAACCTCTTTTTATGATACACTGAAATTTCAGTTTGTATGTGTGGCAGCTAGAATTTGTACACAAAAGCATTAATGTTCATACCTGCCCCTACTGAGGCAAACAGAACCACATTATTCTTTTCAATCTTATGGTGATCCAGCTCATCGTTTAAAATCATTGAAAGTAGAGACGGAATGGTCGCCACGCTGCTGTTTCCAAGCTTTTGAATGACCATTGGCATTATATTCTCAGGAACCGGGGTATTATACAGCTGATAGAATCTATCAACGATGGCTTCATCCATTTTTTCATTGGCCTGATGAATAATAATCTTGTCAAGCTGATCGATAGTATATCCGCTGTTATCGAAGCATTTCTTCATCGCATCAGGCACATTCACAAGGGCAAATTCGTAAATTTTCCTTCCATCCATTTTGATGTATCGGGTATCGGGGCATCTTTCATTATTATAAGATTTTCCAAAATACAGAAAGTCTTTCTCTTTGAAAGTATAGGAAGCAGACAAATGGGATTTAATCCCTGAATCATCATCTTTATTAATCTCTAAAACTGCCGCTCCTGCACCGTCAGCATAAATCATACTGTCTCTGTCATGAATATCCACAACACGCGAAAGCGTCTCAGCACCTATGACCAGACACCGCTTGGCAATTCCGGCTTTAATGAATGCATTAGCCTGTATCATACCTTCTATCCATCCCGGACAGCCAAAAAGTACATCATAGGCCACACAGAAATTGTTTCTGATCCCTAATAAATGCTTTACTCTGGCTGCAAGGCTGGGCACCGTATCCGACTGAACCGTTCCGAAACGGACGTCCCCAAAATTGTGGGCAAATATGATATAATCCAGTGTTTCCGGATCTATCCCCGCATGATCTATGGCCTTTTGAGCAGCAATTAATCCCAAATCTGAAGTGACCTGTGTGGTCTGAGCATACCTCCGTTCTTCTATTCCTGTGATCTTTTTTAATTTGTCTGTAATAGTTGCATTATTTTCTTTTAATAATATGCCCTCTTCATTAAGAAAAATGTGTTTATCAAAAAATAAATTAGTAATTGTTTCTGATGGGATGTAGTTGCCTACTCCAATAATCTTCGTCATCATTATAATGTTTAAATTTCCTGCTTTTAAATGACTTCAGGAATAATTGTATAAATATAACAAATTAACGTCAATACTTATCAAAATATTATAGAGACGAACAGTATTGTAACAAAAATTCAAAACAACCCATCTACAGGGCGCTTGAATGTAACTTTCATTAATAAAAAAGTTGGATTCAGAATCAGATTCGGCAAAAACAAAAGAGGTTTCCCCTCGGAAACCTCTTTTTTATTTTAAAAAACTGAAAATTATACTTTCATAATTTCAGCTTCTTTTGTTTTCAGATGCTCATCGCAAAGTTTTACATATTTATCAGTGTAATTCTGAATCTCCTCTTCTACTCCTTTGATCACGTCTTCAGAAACACCCTCAAGCTTTTTAAGTTCTTTCAAACCGTCCTGTCTTGCGTTTCTTACCGTCACCTTCGTTTGCTCAGCTTCGGTCTTAGCCTGCTTGGCCAGCTCTCTTCTTCTCTCCTCCGTTAAAGGGGGAACATTCAGAATAATATTCTCTCCGTTGTTAGAAGGTGCAAAACCTAAATTGGAGTTGATGATCGCTTTTTCAATGGCATTGATCGCTGTTCTGTCCCAAGGTTGAATAGAGATGGTCATTGCATCTGGAACAGAAACATTGGCTACCTGGTTGAGAGGAGTCTGAGCTCCGTAATATTCAACCATTACATCCTGAACCATCGATGTAGAAGCACGTCCCGCCCTAATTCTTTGAAATGCATGATCCAAGTGCTTTACCGCTGCATCCATGTCCTGTTTTACAGATTCTAATATAAGATCTAATTCTTCCATTATTATTTGATAGTTTGATAAATTACACATATTATAAAACACTGAATACCAAAGCAGTGATACTTGTAAATCACTTCACCTTCATTATCCATGACATCGTTTACCTGCCGCTTTTTACTATTCAGTGCTGCAAAAATAATGATTGTTTTTGATATAAAGTGAGTATGACTGTCTATTTTTCATCAACGCCGTTAAGGATAGAATAAAAAGTATTGAAAATAGCCTTATTAAAAGTATGGCATGCTATCCTCTCCTATTTCTACTCTGCTTTTTCGGATCAGGTACAAAAGTTTGGGGGGAACGAAATATTTTTCTAAATATAATTTTGCCTTGAAATCGAAGAGGATCAATATCATTCTATTCCATTAACTCAACTTTCTGCGTGGCCTCTATCTAACGCCTGATCCGTTTTTTCAGCTGTGAGAACAATGAGATCTCCAAAAAAAAACCAGCTGCCACTACAATTAAGTTGTGACAGCTGGTTTATATATTTTCAAGTCCTGTACAATAGTTACAGAAATATAGCGCAAATAAGTTATACTATCTATTATTGATCGCCTGTGCTTTATTATAAATTTACCAATGTACCTACATTATCTCCATCCACAATTTTTTCCAGGTTTCCTATTTTATTCATATCGAATACAATGATAGGCAGTTTATTTTCATGGCTTAGCGTAAAGGCGGTCATATCCATTACCTTAAGGTTTTTTTCAAATACTTCATCGAAAGATAATGAGTTGTATTTTACTGCATCGGCATTCTTCTCAGGATCGCTATCATAAATCCCATCCACTCTTGTTCCTTTAAGAATCACGTCAGCTCCTATTTCGATTGCTCTCAGGGTAGCTGCAGTATCTGTAGTGAAATAAGGGTTTCCTGTTCCCGCCCCGAAGATGACCACTCTTCCTTTTTCAAGATGTCTTACTGCTCTTCTTTTGATGAAAGGTTCGGCTACTTTATCCATTTCGATAGCAGACTGAAGCCTTGTTTTGATTCCTGCATCTTCCAATGCCCCTTGCAATGCCATTCCATTGATTACAGTGGCCAGCATTCCCATATAATCACCCTGCACCCTATCCATTCCTTTGGCAGCTCCAGCAACACCACGGAAAATATTTCCACCTCCGATAACGATTGCCACCTCACATCCTTTATCAACTACTTTTTTGATCTCTTCAGCGTATTCCTGCAGTCTCTCGTTGTCAATACCATATTGTCTGTTCCCCATTAAGGCCTCACCACTCAGTTTCAGAAGGATTCTTTTATATTTCATCTTTTATTTTTAATAAACTTTTATTAGTACGGGTTTTCCCAAATTTTGATTTTGCAAATATAATCATTAAAAATATTGATAAAAGAAAAATATTTAATTAGAAATAATGTCAGAAATATTTTGAAAAGTACGAAAAAGGATTATTTTTGCATTAATTATAAATTGAGTTGAAGAAAATTATCATTTTTTCATTATTTCTATCAGGAATTGTTTCTTATGCGCAAATGGGAACAAATGTGTATCCGTTCTTAAACGTACCTGTATCTGCAAGACAGGCCGCTCTGGGTGGTGATGCAATTTCGATAAGAGATTATGATGTTTCCTTTGCTATTGCAAACCCGGCTCTCCTAAATAAAGATTCGGACAAACAGCTTTCAGTAAATGCTACCGCTTATCTTGCCGATTCTAAATATGGAACCATTGCCTATGCCAAAGATTTTGAAAATGGTCACATGGCCACTATCAATGCAAGGTATATGAGCTACGGAAGTATTCCACGAACGGATGAAAGTGGTTTTGAAAATGGAGAATTTAAAGCGTCTGATGTAGCTATTGGCGCGGGTTATGCTTACCAGTTTGAAGAAGACTGGACTATTGGTGGAGGGCTTAATTTTGTAACCTCAAAAATAGACAATTATACTTCTTCCGCCATCTCAGCAACTGCGGGAGTTACCTATCATAATAAAAAGAACAAGGAAGTACTTTCTCTTGTTCTTAGAAATTTTGGTTTTCAGCTGAAGTCATTCAATGGAGTACGGGAAAATCTTCCTTTCAGAGTGGATCTGGGTTATACCAGAATATTAAAGAACTTCCCTCTTGCGATTACCCTTACAGCTCACGACCTTCAGAAGTTTGATATTTCTTCAGAATATACTGCAGACGGCCAGAAAGTAAATGCAGGCAGAAAAATTGCAGACCATTTTTCTCTGGGGGCAGAACTGTTTCCGGAAAAAAACTTTAATATCAGACTGGGATATAATGTGAAGAGAGGCAATGAACTTGCCGTAGCGGATCAGAGAAATTTTTCAGGACTTTCTGCAGGATTTGGTGTGAAAGTATCGAGGTTCCGTATAGACTACGCCCACGTAAGATATCACAACTCATCGAATGTCAACCAGATAGGAGTTTCCATGGATCTTTCCAGCCACAGGGGAGAATAATCTTTCACCTGAAATTTTCTTAATTATTCTGAAATTTTCTTACTTCTTCTTGATTTTTAAGAAAAAATCTTGAAATTTGCAGTATGAAAAAACCTGTAATAGCGATCGATGGGTACTCATCTACCGGAAAAAGCTCTATCTCCAAAGTCATTGCCGATAAGCTGGGCATTATTCATATGGATACGGGAGCACTTTACCGTGGAGTAACCTGGTTTGCCTTGCAGCATTGTCTGGATGCCTATGGCGAAATAGATCTGAGCCAACTGTTCTCCTCCCTTCATCAGATCGACCTGGAATTTAAAAATAACGAAGGAACACTTATTCTTTTCCTTAACCATACCGATATTTCCAAAGAAATCCGTACACAACAGGTTTCTGATAATGTCAGCCTTGTCGCCAAACAGAAAGAAGTAAGAGAATTTTTACTTCATTCCCAGCGTTCTTTGGCAGAAAAAGGAGGTGTCATTATGGATGGACGTGACATAGGGACCGTAGTTCTGCCAAATGCTGATTATAAATTTTTTCTTACCGCCAGTATTGACGAAAGAACCAACAGACGGTTTTTGGAATTACAGGGCATGGGTATGGAAGCTGATAAGGAACAGGTGAAACAAAATCTTATGGAAAGGGATAAGATAGACAGCGAGCGGGAAATAGCGCCTTTAAAACAAGCGGATGACGCCATTGTGATTGATAATTCTGATCTTACCAAGAAAGAAACCATAGATCTTATTCTTTCCTATATAGAAAAGATTTAACAATTTTTAATAGGCATAATCGGTCCTTTGGTATACAAATTGCAAGTTTTATTAGTGTAAAAACTAATCTATTATTAACTATTAAAAAACTTAAAATGTCAAAAGGAAAAAATACAGCAGGTATATTAGCGGGACTTCTTGCAGGTGCTGCAGCAGGTGTAATCTTAGGAATGCTTTATGCACCGGAAGAAGGTAAAGAGACCAGAAAGAAAATTAAGAACAAAGCTAATGATTTAAAAGATCAGGCTAAAAACACATACGGAGAAGTTTCGGAAAAAGTAAAAGATCAGTATGACAATATCTCTTCTACTTTCAAAGAAACAGCAAATAACGTAGCACATACTGTGAAAGACGGATACGACAAGTACAAGGATCAGATTGTTTCTAAAACTGCAGATGTTGTAAAAGATGTGGAAGCGGAGCTTAACGATCTAAAAAAATAAGTAATTTACCTTTTTTAAGTAAATTACAGAAAGGAACTTTTGCGCGAAAGTTCCTTTTTTTGTAACTTTAAAAAAAAACAATGATAGAAACTATTAAAGAATATGCCTCGAAGAGAATAGATCTCCTGAAAATTGAAGCCACTGAAAAGTCTTCACTTTCTGCCGGGCTCATTACCTACTTTGTAGTACTGCTTGTTGCTTTTGCTTTTTTTATTATCCTTTTCAATTTCGGAATCGCTTTCCTTATTGGCAAAGCCCTGGATAATTATTCATACGGATTCTTAATTGTTGCTGCATTCTATGCCCTGGTTATGGCTTTTGTAGTCGCATTCAAAAATAAGATCGTCAATGCTGTTGCAGATCAGGTTATTAAATTTTTAAATCATTAAGCTATGGGCAGAAAATACGAAAGCATAGAAGAATTAAGGAGAAAGAAAAAACTGCTTCAGGGTGAAATCAGTGATCTTGAAAATCTTCTTACCTTCAAAAATACAAAAGAAAGCCTGAGTGCTTTTACCAATGGTTTGAGCGATCAGTATCTGCAGGAAAAAGTGGATGAAGACGGTGATGAAAAAGTGGTTCTGAGAAAAGACGTTATTGCCAGGCAGCTGACTTCAGAAGTGAAAGATTTACTCATCAGCAAAAATACAGCTGTGGGCATTGCCAGCTCAGCATTCGGGGGTGGCAACATTACAGATGGTTTAGTTAAGCTTGGTGTTACTGCCATAGTGGGAAATTATGCCAAGAAGAACATAAAAAGCTCCAATTGGAAGAAAAAACTCATTGGTGCGGCATTGATTTATCTTGCGCCTATAGCGTTAAAATACATCAGAAAAAAGATGGAGGTGTATCAGAAAAACAAAAGTGTTTCCAGTCTGGAACAGCTTATATAAATGAAATTCCGGATGTCAGATGTAAGATTCAAGACATAGACAGCTTTACCTAAGCTCACCGTCAAAACCTCACATCTGATATCTGAAGTTTCTGTCTCTAAAATCTATTTCGAAAACAATTGTCCTAAGATAATTCCGGCAGCCATAGAAACATTCAGACTTTCTGTAGACTGGGATTTTCCAAACCTGGGAATGCAGATCGACTTTTGAAGCAGTTTTTCTGTTTCCGCTCTCATTCCGTTTCCTTCATTCCCTAAGATCAGATTGATCTTTTCAGGTTTTTCGAAAGTATAGATATTCTCTCCATCCATATCCGTTCCAATATTCACATTTTGCGTTTCTGAGAGATATTCTACGAGATTGGTATACACAACATTTACCCTGGTAAAAGATCCCATCGTGGCCTGGATTACTTTTGGATTATAAAAATCCACCGTATCTTCACTGCAAATAATCTGTTCTATCCCAAACCAGTCGGCAAGCCTGATAATGGTTCCTAAATTTCCGGGATCCTGAATTCCATCCAGTACAAGCTGAATATTCTGATCCTCCATTATCTCTTCCTGAGCAAGGTAACACACGGCGACAGAATCTTTTGGAGTTTTCAGAAAACTGATTTTTTTTAACTCATTTTCAGAGATATGAGTTATTGGGCTATCACTCAGGTCCAGTTTTTGTGGATCGGTTGATAATATTTCTTTAATTTTAAAGTTAGAATTGAAAAGTTCACAAATGATTTTATTACCTTCAACCAAAAACAAATTGTATTTTTGTCTGAACTTCTTTTTATCTAAAGACTGTAAAATTTTTATTGTATGAGCTGTAAGCATTATAAGAATTCTCCTCAAAAATATTATAAAATTATCTCATTTGCAACATTTGTTGGTCTCCTTTATGCTTGTAGTACGACAAAAAAAGTTCCCGACGGCGAATATCTCCTTACCAAGAACAACTTTGAGTTCGAAGACAAGAAGGAGTTTTTTGATGAGGAACTGAAAGATTATGTACAGCAGAAGCCTAATAAAAAGCAGCTTCTATTCATGCCATTAAGCTTGGCTTTCTACAATATGGCAAACCCCAAATATGATACGATACTTAATGAATATATGACTTATCCCGGTGAAATGAGAAATCAGAAACTGAGGGATTCTTTATTCATTAAATATGATATGAAAAGCAGTGTAGGAAAAAGCCTTTTCTTAGACCGTATTCTTCACAGCTGGGGAACACCTCCTGTCATTCTGGATCAGACCAGAACGGAGAAAAGTGCAGAGTCTATTAAAAAGAGGCTGACCTACAGAGGATATTGGGATGCAGATGTAACATTCAAACATAGTCTTGATTCTTCAGCTAAAAAGGCTGCTGTAAATTATTTCATCAAACATAACGAAGCAACCCGTATCAAAGATTATTATTTTAATATTCCTGATCCGAAAATCAAAGGGTATTATACTTATAATCTGAACAAAAGCCTGATACGGTCCGGACAGATCCTTGACCAGACTATTCTTGAAAAAGAAGTGACGAGGATCACCGATATGATGAGAGAATTTGGTTTCTACAAATTCAATAGTTCTAATGATGAAATTTATTTTGTAGCAGACTCTCTGAAAAGCAGAACGCAGGTTCCGCTTACGATGGAAATTCATAAGGATTCTCTGGACAGACCCTACAAAATTTCAACGTTTGGGAATATCGATGTTGCAATTGTTGATGAACCGGGTGATTATCCTAAGAATACAAAGAAAGACAGTTTACGGAGAATACGATTCCATATGATGAACAATAAGTATAAGCCGTCATCCATATGGAGAGCCATTATTCCGGACAACAAACAGGTTTTTGACCAGAAGAAGCTGGATATGACCAAAAGGAATATCATGGCGATGAATAACTTCAGTATTGTAAAGGCAAGAGACTCCTTAAGACAAGGCGGAATGGCATCCCCTAACGACAGTATTGTAGATGTATTGTATGTACTGAAACCCCTTCCGAAATATGAGCTTAAAGTAGGACTCGATGGTAATTATTCCCAGATATTAAACCTGGGGATCTCTCCTTCTGTGGATCTTACCACCAGAAATCTCTTCAAAGGGGCAGAAAACCTTTCTACCAGCCTTTCAGGAACATTCGGCTCTATCAGAAGTACCAAAGATATAGGTAAAAGAGTGCCGGCTTATGAAATATCAGCTCAGGCCTCTCTTAATTTTCCAAGGCTGCTGCTTCCTTTTAATTATTATAAATTTCTTCCGAAACGATATACGCCTACGTCATCCATCCTGTTAGGGGCTTCCATCCAGAATAATATAGGTCTGGGAAGAGTCAACTTCAATACGGGATTAAATTACCAGGCTAATATTAATGATCAGGTGTATCACAAATTAACACTGTTCAATACCCAGGTCAGCTTGACTAAAAACAAAGATGCCTACTACGACTACTTCGTCAACGATCAGGTCGTAAAAGATGAAATATTTGGGGATTATTTCGAGTTTGATCCGGATACCAAGACGAAGTTTGAGAATGGACAGCTTACGATAGACGAAGTGTCAAAAAGAATTATCGAGAACAAAGATTATAGTGGAAGCTTAGATCAGCAGGGAACAGATCTATTGACAGCATTCCGTGGAACACTGGTGAACAAAGACAGACAGACACAGGATGTCCTGATCTCTTCCATGATCTACAACTTCGTATACAGTGAAATCGGAAAGAAGGACTATCCTAATGCTTTTTACTTTAATGGTAAAGTGGAGCTTGCGGGAAATCTTCTGAGTGTCTTTACCAAAAAAGATAATAGCGGAGGTATTGTCTCAGGTCCTCAGGGAACCATCTTCGGGATCCCATATGCCCAGTTTGTGAAGTTTGATATCGATACCAGAAAATATTTTAAATTCAATGGAAATCAGACCCTGGTGCTCCGCCAGTTTGTTGGAGTTGGTATTCCTTATGGAAACTCAAAGGATATGCCTATCATTAAATCTTATTTTAACGGAGGTTCAAATGATATCAGAGCTTGGGTTGCCTTTGGTGGATTGGGACCTTCCGATTCCCAGGTTGACGAGAGAGTGCGTACCTACATGACCGATAATGTAAAGCTTACTACGAACATTGAATACAGAATTCCGTTCAGCAATATGTATGAAGGAGCTTTGTTTACCGATATCGGTAACACCTGGAGTCTCCGAAATAATAATAACGGCTATGGAGATGAATTTAAATTCAATAAATTCCTGGGACAGATGGGGGTAGGTAGCGGATTCGGATTAAGAATAAATGTAGCCTACATTACCGCAAGGATAGATCTTGCCTATAAGATCTATGATCCTAATAAACCCTTGGGCGACCGATGGAGGTTTAAAAACTTTCAGCCTTTCAAGCCTACACTGAATATTGCATTCGGATACCCATTCTAATCCGGAGAAACACCCAGAATAAAATAGACTACAGCAATTACCCTGGCGAGGATTTCCCTCGCCTGGTTTCTGTAGAAGCTTTCCGGTTTGGTGACATCCTGAGCATCAAAGCCCAAAGCATTCATATCATTATTTCTCGCAAAGAATAGCGCCCGTAGATTGTGATATCCCTGCGATACAATGATCACATTTTTCTTTTTATATACGTCTTTACACCGAAGAATACTTTTATACGTATTGAATCCTTTAGGATCTTCCACGATGATATCTTCAGGAACTCCTTCCTGATAAATCAGATAATTTTTCATAGCACCGGGTTCATTATACCCTTTGCTTCTTTCACCACTTACAATAATCTTTTTAATTTTCCCATGGTGATAGAGAAGCGCTGCGGCATCCATTCTTTTTGTAAAATAAGGATTAGACTGTCCTGATCTCATTTTGGGAGAGGTCCCCAGGACCAGGGCAACTTCGCGGGGAGGTATTTTGGATATTTTGGTATAAGTGCGCCCATCGGTAAGCCCGAAAACCCACACATTGCACAAGCATATCATTAGAATACCCAATTCTATTGATATGAAACCTAAGTTAAATATGTTCCTAATAATTCTCAACTAAGATCAAAGTTAAGCTTTATTTTTTTACTTTTCACAATCGACATGCAGGCCAATATGTGGCCCTGGGACTCTTCTTTCTCTGTAAGATATTCATTTTCCAGCAGTTCTACCTCTCCTTCCTCCAAAGAACATTCGCAACTTCCACAGATTCCCGATTTGCAGGAATATGGAACAGGAAATTTCTGAATCAGAAGCTGTTGCAGAATTTTATCCCGATTGTCAGGAATCGTTGTCACATATTTCTTTCCAAGCATTGTAAATTCCACTTCAATATCTTCAATCAACGGAAATTCCTTTTCGACGGGATAAATATCATCATTATACTCTTCAAAAAGCTCGAAATGAATATTTTTCTTAGGAATTCCGTGATGATAGCAGGCATTTGCCAGGGTTTTGATCATCTCTCCTTTTCCACAGATCAAAACTTCATCTACAGCATCCCAAATGGTAGATTCTTCATCTGTATCATCCAGGTGGAGGATCTGATTAATAATCAGGCTAAGTTTTTTTTCATCCAGTCTTCCATAGAAAAACTGATCCGCTGTCTTCTCCTGTGAGAAAAAATAAAAAATCTGAAGCCTGTCACCACATGTTCTGGCCAGGTTATCGAGCTGTTCGCGAAAAATCAGATCTTCTGAGCTTCTGTTTCCAAAAAACAAGAACAATCTTGTCCTGTGCTCGTTATGCAGAATATTTTTAAAATGACTTAAAATTGGAGTGATCCCTATTCCCGCCGCAAAGGCCACAATAGTCCTGAACTCACTGGGCTTGGAAACCAGTGTAAATCTTCCACCAGGCTCACTGACCATCAGCTCATCTCCTACCTCATAGTTCATAAACAGTTGAGAAGTAGCACCTTCTTGTGAATTCACCTTTATTCCAAGACATATTCTTCCTTCATACGGAGCGGAGGTCATTGAATAGTCATTAATTATTTCTTTTCCATGTGACTGAAATTTCACACTCACATACTGACCTGCCTCAAACCTAAAATTTTCTTTCAGGTGCCCCGGAATTTCAAACTCCAGGGAAAAAGTATTTTTGGTCAGCTCTTCCTTTTTCGCTATTTTTAACGGATGAAACTGTATAAGTTTCCCTTTATAGATTTGTTGTTCCATAACTTCAATTCAAAAATAGATAAAAAATAATTTATGAAGAAGATAATTTTATCAACGTTGATCTTAACGGCTCTTTACAGCTGTAAAAAAGAGGGCCAGAAAACGGACACCGATACCGCTGCAGATTCAACTTCAGTAAACCAGAATTCAAATTCGGAAACAGCAGTCTATATTCCGAAAGAACTTTCTCCGGAAAATGTAGGCCAGCACCTTGCTAAAAATAATGATACTTTATATGTTACCAATTTCTTTGCGACCTGGTGTGGCCCATGTATGAAAGAAATTCCGAGCTTCAAAGATAAAATGCAGAAGCTTGAAGGTAAGCCTGTAAAATTTACGTTTGTCAATCTGGATGATAAATCTGAATGGGATACGGCCGTTAAAGATTTTGTGGTTCAGAATAATCTGGGACGCAATGTTGTTTTGCTGGACGGACAGAAACTGGATCAGAATTTCTTTACCAATAACTTCAAACAGTGGGACGGAGGTTCTATTCCTTTCACATTTATGCGAAAAGGTGATAAAACCGATGAATATCTTGGAATGATGACTGAAGATGTCCTGAATTCAAAAATTGATGCTTTTTTAAAGTAAATCCTACAGAACCCTTTCAGAAATATGTCTATAAGGTTTAAAATCCTGTGTTTATTATTAATGACAGCAATCCTAGTGGGAGCTGCTATTAATCTGAACACAGGATTTCTGAATTTAAGTTTACAGGATTTTTTTCAGAATTCCGTTCATAACCAAATCGCTGAAATCCGGGTTAACCGTGTATTGGTAATGCTTTTGGCAGGAATTTCAATTCCCACCTCAGGTTTTCTGATGCAGGAATATTTTCAAAATCCTTTGGCAGGTCCGGATATACTGGGAATCACTTCAGTTGCCAGTCTATCGGTAGCTTTTTACATCTTCTTTTCCCACGACATCCTTCTGCCTGAATTTCTTCAAAATAGTTTTCTAAGCTTAGCCGCTATCGGCGGAAGTTTTATATTGATGCTGATTCTTCTGTCGATGTCAAATAAATTTCAGGATAAATCCTATCTTATCATCTTTGGATTCCTGGTATCTGCTTTTGCCGGCGCCATCGTTTCGTTACTTCAGTTCTACGCGGAAAATCAAAGTCTGAAAAATTATATTCTCTGGTCGTTCGGGGCCAACAATATGGTGAGCAGAAATCAGATTTATGTTTTATCTCTATTGGTTGCTATAGGACTGTTCTTCTGCTTCAGAACGATAAAGCCTTTGATCGGAAATTCTCTTGGAACCGCCTATGCTCAAAGTTTGGGAGTAAACCTCAAGCAACTGAAATTTTTCATCATCATATCCTCTTCCCTGCTCTCGGCCTCTGTGACTGCATTTTTAGGGCCTATTCTCTTCATAGGAATTATTGTCCCTCATTTCTGCAGGCTGATATATAATCCGTCCAAACTTTGGCAGCAATGGATTCTGAATATATTCCTGGGCATGCTTATCATGTTGTTGTTTTCTACCATTGCTGAGAAAACCCAAATCCCTTTGAATGTGATCAGTTCTGTTTTTGGAATTCCTGTGATCTTGCTGATGCTTTTGAAGCAGAATAAGGTATAAGGGTTATTGGTGAATAACAAACAGCAAGTTTTCCTTATAACTCAATTTAAATCTTATTTTTGTAAAATCATATTACGCATTTGCGTATAACCACCGCCCCTATGCAGCTAGAAATCAAAAACGCAAACATCGGTTACAACAAAACATTAGTATCAAATGCTAATGCCAATCTGAAACTTGGTGATGTTTGTCTGCTGATCGGTAATAACGGGGTGGGAAAAACAACACTGATCAAATCTATACTTCATCAGCTGCCCTTAATACATGGAGAAATTGCTATTAATGGTAAAAATGTAAAAAACCTTTCTGTAAAAGAAATTGCAGAGAATATTGCAATTGTCTTTTCAAAGTCGGTTATTCCGCAGCATTATACCGTGGAAGATCTTATTTCTCTAGGGAAATACATCTACTACCCTTTTTATTTTGAACTCAAGAAAGAAGACCGTGAAGAGGTGGCTCATATAATAGAAGAGCTGGACCTTAACGAATACAGGTATACACTTCTAAAAAATCTTTCAGACGGCAATCTTCAAAAAGCATTGATAGGACGGGCCATTACTCAGAACTCCCCTGTCATCATTCTGGATGAACCAACGACCCATCTGGATGAGAAAAATAAAATCATTATCTTAAAAACACTGAGAAAACTGGCGAAGGACCAAAATAAACTCATTCTGTTTTCTTCGCATGACTGGAGGCTCGCTAAGGAATTTGCTGATAAAATATGGTATATTAAAAACTCCACTCTCTATGCGGGAATTGTTGAAGATATTTTACTTCAGCATGATGAACTGACCAATGCTTCCCTGTTTCAGATGAATGCCGATTATATCCCCCCACACATCTCCGCTCCGCAGGTACCCAAAGAGATGCTGTATTCTCTGCTTCAAAAAAACTTTCAAAAAGACCTTTCCGCTCTGAATTTTGAATTTCAGAACCGTTTTTGGATCATCACTAAAGGTTCTTCCCAATACCAATGTGAATCTTTTGAAGAAATCATTCATTTAGTCACAAACATTCATTAATACCTAATTTTCTTTGATTATTTCACATACTATGCATGCATAGTATTATGCTAATCATACAATTTAATCTGTTTATTGTCAATCTGTTAACAAAATTTAACGTTAATAAATACTATGCATGCATAATATTTACTAAATTTGGGTAAAACCATTAGCGCAAAAATGATGGATAATAACAGAGAGAAAATAGAAAACGTAGATTTAATTTTAAAACAGACCTGGCTGGCTGTTTCAAAAATGTATACAGAACTGGCTCAGGAACATGATTCCACAGCAGTGCAAGCCCTCACCCTTCTGAAAATAGATCCCAAAGAAGGAACCCGAAGTACCAATCTTGGTCCCAAGATGGCTATAGAACCCACCTCTTTAACGAGAATCATCAAGCTTCTTGAGGATAACGGCTATATCTATAAGGAAAAAACGACCACAGACAAACGGGAGGTCATCATTAAGCTTACTGATAAAGGATTAAATTCCAGAAACATGTCTAAGGAGGTCGTTGTCAACTTTAATAAAAAGGTGATGGAAAAAATTGCTCCAGAGAAAATGGAAACGTTCAAGGATGTGATGACTGAGATCATGAAAATTGCAAACGAATTATTAAATAACAGAAAATAAATTATTATAATGAAAAGAAGAATCAAACACGTAACGGTTCTTGGTTCAGGAATTATGGGAAGCGGTATCGCAGCCCACTTCGCCAATATTGGTGTGGAGGTGTCATTATTAGACATTGTTCCTTTTGAACTGACTGAAGCTGAACAGAAAAAAGGTTTGACCAAAGATGACAAGGCAGTAAGAAACAGAATCGCTTCCGAAAACTTTGAAAAACTTAAAAAAGCGAGTCCTGCACTTCTTTATTCACCTAAGTTTGCAGATCGAATCAAAGTTGGAAACTTTGATGATGACTTACAGAAAATAAAAAATACGGACTGGATTATTGAAGTTGTCGTTGAAAGACTTGATATTAAAAAATCGGTCTATGAAAAAATAGAACAGTTCAGAAAGCCGGGAACATTGATATCTTCCAATACTTCTGGTATTCCAATTCATTTGTTAACAGAAGGAAGAAGTGATGATTTTAAAAAATATTTTGCAGGAACACACTTTTTCAACCCGGTAAGATATCTTCCTCTTTTAGAAATTATCCCTACCCAGGATACTGACCCTGAAATCATTGATTTCTATATGAATTACGGGGCAAAATTCCTTGGAAAAACAACCGTTTTAGCAAAAGATACTCCCGCATTCATCGCCAACAGAATCGGAGTATTCTCGATGATGGATCTTCTGCATAATGTGCAGAAACTGGGGCTTACCGTTTCTGATGTAGATAAGCTGACCGGTCCCGTTATCGGACGTCCGAAATCTGCAACGTTCAGAACTGCTGATGTTGTAGGTCTGGATACCTTGGTAATGGTAGCCAACGGTGTACGCCAAAGCGGCGCAGAAGCCAATGATTTTAATGATGTCTTTGCTCTCCCTCCTTATATCCAGACCATGATGGATAATAAATGGCTGGGTTCCAAAACCGAGCAAGGTTTCTATAAAAAAGTGAAAAAGGCAGATGGAAAGTCTGAAATTCACGGCCTTAACCTTGATACTTTAGAGTATGAGCTTCAGGGAAAATCATCATTCCCTACCCTGGAATTAACCAAATCGATTGATAAACCAATTGACAGATTCAAAGTATTAATTGTAGGTAAGGACAAAGCCGGTGAACTGTATAGAAAATCATTAGGAGCCCTGTTTGCCTATGTTTCCCATAAAGTACCAGAAATTTCTGACGAAGTTTATAAAATTGACGACGCCATGAGAGCAGGATTCGGATGGGAAAACGGACCGTTCGAAATCTGGGATGCCGTAGGGGTAGCAAAAGGTATCGAACTGGCAAAAGATGCAGGATACGAAGTTTCAGATTGGGCAAAAGCGCTTGCTGAAAAAGGAGAAACCTTCTATAAAGTAAATGATGAAGGACAAAGCATCTACTACGATAAAAACTCAGGAAACTATAATAATATCCCTGGACAGGACGCTTTCATTATCCTGGACAATATCAGAAAGAACAAAACACTCTGGAGTAACTCGGGTGCTGCTATCGAAGATCTTGGAGACGGAATTATCAACTTTGAAATCCGCTCTAAAATGAACTCTCTGGGAGGTGAAGTTTTGGACGGTCTTAACAGAGCTATCGATCTTGCAGAAAAAGAATATGACGGATTGGTTGTCGGAAATCAGGGAACCAATTTCTCAGTAGGAGCAAACCTTGCCATGATCCTGATGATGGCTATCGAACAGGATTGGGATGACTTAAATATGGCAATTGCCTATTTCCAGAAGTCAATGATGAGAGTGCGCTATTCCTCTATCCCGGTAGTCGTTGCTCCCCATGGAATGACTTTAGGAGGCGGCTGCGAAATGACCATGCATGCTGATAGAGTTGTTGCAGCAGCAGAAACCTATATCGGACTGGTAGAAACCGGCGTGGGTGTAATCCCTGGTGGTGGTGGTACGAAAGAACTTACCCTAAGAACATCAAGGGAATTCCATAATGATGACGTTAAAAACAACCGTCTCCGTGACGCTTTCATGAATATAGCAATGGGTAAAGTAGCCACTTCAGCCTACGAAGCTTACGATATGGGAATCCTGGAAAAAGGAAAAGATATCGTTTCCGTAAGCAAAAACAGACAGATTGCAGAAGCCAAAAAAGTAGCAAAACTATTGGCAGAGCAAGGCTATACTCAACCGATTGAGCAAAGAGTAAAAGTTCTGGGTAAGGACGCTTTAGGGATGTTCTATGTAGGGACAGATCAAATGTTAACAGGAAAATACATTTCTGAACACGACAAGAAAATTGCAGATAAGCTAGCCAACGTTATGGTAGGCGGAAACTTATCTGAACCGACAGTCGTTACAGAACAATATCTGTTGAACCTTGAAAGAGAAACTTTCCTTCAGCTTTGCGGTGAGAGAAAAACTCTGGAGCGAATTCAGTATATGTTACAAAATGGGAAGCCGTTGAGAAACTAACGGCGAGCTCCGTAGGAGCGAACTGTTAATAGCGATTGAATAATTTTAAAAATCAGAAAGCCTCCTAGAGGCGACCTGTTAATTTTTATGGCAAACACATATACCCAAATTTATATTCAAATTGTTTTCGCAGTCAAAGGAAGACAAAATCTGATTTCAAGAGAAAACAGGGAAGAATTACATAAATTGATTACAGGTATCGTTTCCAATAGAAATCAAAAATTATTCGCAGTTTTTGCAATGCCTGATCATGTGCACATTCTTGTAAGTATGAATCCCACAGTTTCAATTTCAGATTTAGTAAGAGATATTAAAGCCGGTTCTTCAAAATTCATTAATGAAAAAAAATGGATGGATGGAAAATTCAATTGGCAGGAAGGATATGGAGCTTTTTCTTATTCTAAAAGCAGCGTTGATACGGTTGTAAAATATATTTTAAACCAGGAAGACCATCATAAAAAGAAAACATTCAGAGAAGAATATTTTGATTTTCTGGAAAAATTTGAAATTGAATATGATCCGAAATATGTATTTGAATGGATTGAAAATTAACAGGTCGCTCCTCTGGAGCTCCACAAATTGCAAAACAACATAAGCTATAAACAGTTTACCTCTACGAGGCAAAATCTTTCAAAAACAATTTAATTAAACAAAAAATGAAAACAGCATACATCGTAAAAGGATTCAGATCAGCAGTAGGAAAAGCACCAAAAGGTTCCCTGCGCTTTACTCGTCCTGACGTCATGGCAGCTACTGTTATTGAAAAATTGATGGCAGAGCTTCCACAACTGGATAAAAACAGAATTGATGACCTTATCGTAGGAAATGCAATGCCTGAAGCAGAGCAAGGTCTTAACGTTGCCCGTTTGATCTCTTTAATGGGACTGAACACGGACAAAGTTCCGGGCGTAACGGTCAACAGATATTGTGCTTCCGGAAGTGAGGCTATTGCTATTGCTTCTGCAAAAATACAGGCTGGAATGGCTGACTGTATTATTGCCGGAGGTACAGAGTCTATGTCGTACATCCCAATGGGAGGGTATAAGCCGGTTCCTGAAACAGATATCGCAAAAACCAATCCTGATTATTATTGGGGAATGGGATATACTGCAGAGGAAGTAGCTAAACAATATAATATTACAAGAGAAGAACAGGATCAGTTTGCTTTTGAGTCACATATGAAAGCTTTAAAAGCAAATCAGGAGGGGAAATTTGCCAACCAGATAGTCCCTATTCCTGTAGAATATAATTTCCTGGACGAAAATCAGAAAATGCAGACTAAAAAGTTTGATTTTTCTGTAGATGAAGGTCCACGAGCAGATACTTCTTTGCAAGGTCTTGCTAAGTTAAGACCTGTATTTGCCAATGGAGGAAGCGTAACAGCCGGAAACTCTTCTCAGATGAGTGATGGAGCTGCCTTTGTCATGGTAATGAGTGAAGAAATGGTAAAAGAATTAGGTTTGGAGCCTGAAGCAAGATTAGTTGCTTATGCTGCAGCTGGATTGGAGCCAAGAATCATGGGTATGGGACCTATCTACGCTATTCCTAAAGCTTTAAAACAGGCAGGGCTGGAATTAAAGGATATCGAACTTATCGAGCTTAATGAGGCTTTCGCTTCTCAATCTGTTGCCATCAAAAAAGAATTAGGCTTAAATCCAGATATTCTAAATGTAAACGGAGGAGCCATCGCTTTGGGTCACCCTCTTGGATGTACCGGAACGAAATTAACGGTTCAGCTTCTTGACGAGATGAGAAAGCGTGGCAATAAATACGGAATGGTTTCTATGTGTGTGGGAACCGGACAGGGAGCAGCTTCTATTTTTGAACTATTATAGAATAGACTAAAAGAGCAAAGAATAAAGAGAAAAGAACTAGATGAAACATAATTTCAAGCATCTAAATATCTGGAAACTTTCCATTGAATTAGCTGATGAAGTTTATGTAGCTACTGACAGTTTTCAGAAAAATGAGGAGTTCGGGCTGAAATCTCAAATTAGAAGGTGTGTGGTTTCAGTCGCTTCAAATATTGCTGAGGGATCTAGTAGAAGTTCTAATAAAGACTTTAACCGGTTTTTAGAAATAAGTCTGGGTTCTCTTTATGAATTGCAAACTCAAATTATAATTTCAGGAAATAGAGACTATTTTGAAATGTCTAAAACTGAAAAACTAGAAAATAAAATAACAGAACTACAGAGAATGATATCTGGCTTTCAAAGAAATTTAGTACTATAAAGTCTTTATTCTTTTCTCTTTGTTCTTTAATCTAAAATTTAAAATAATAACAAATGAGCAATATACTTAAAGGTGGGGAATTCCTAATTAAACAAATTCCTGCAAACGAAATTTTCAGTCTTGAAGAGCTGAACGAGGAACAGAAGATGCTTCGTGATTCTGCTAAAGAATTTATTGACAGAGAAGTTATTCCACAACATGATCGTTTTGAGAAAAAAGATTATGCATTGACAGAAGAAACAATGCGTAAATTAGGGGAAATGGGACTGTTAGGAATCACCGTTCCAGAAGAATATGGCGGTTTGGGAATGGGATTTGTGAGTACAATGTTGGCTTGCGACTATGTTTCCGGAGGAAATGGCTCATTAGCAACAGCTTATGGGGCACATACGGGAATTGGAACTCTTCCTACTCTCCTTTACGGAAGTGAAGAATTGAAAAAGAAATACCTTCCGGATTTAGCTACAGGAACAAAATTCGGAGCCTATTGTTTGACTGAGCCGGATGCAGGATCTGATGCCAACTCAGGAAAAACAAGAGCAAAATTGTCTGAAGATGGAAAACATTATATCATCAATGGACAAAAAATGTGGATTTCCAATGCCGGTTTTGCAGATACTTTCACATTATTTGCAAAAATTGATGATGATAAAAACATCACCGGTTTTGTGATCAACCGTTCAGAATTAGAAAATCCGGACAGTTTAACATTTGGTGAAGAAGAGCATAAATTAGGTATTCGTTCCTCTTCTACCCGTCAGGTTTTCTTCAATGATATGAAAGTTCCTGTTGAAAATATGTTAGGCGAAAGAAATAACGGTTTCAAGATCGCTTTGAACGCATTGAATGTTGGTAGAATTAAATTAGCAGCTGCAAACCTTGATGGACAAAGAAGAATTTTAAACCATTCCATTCAATATTCAAATGAAAGAAAGCAGTTTGGTGTTTCAATTTCTACTTTCGGAGCCATCAGAAAGAAAATTGCAGAAATGTCAACCGGAGTTTTTGTAAGTGAAGCGGGTTCTTACCGTTTAGCAAAAAATGTTGAAGATAAAATTGCAGAATTAGTCGCTGGCGGCATGGACCATCAACAGGCTGAATTAAAAGGTGTTGAAGAATTTGCAGTAGAAGCGTCAATCCTTAAAGTTTTCGTTTCTGATCTTACTCAAAATACAGCTGATGAAGGAATCCAGATTTATGGCGGAATGGGATTCTCAGAAGATACCCCGATGGAATCTGCATGGAGAGATGCCAGAATTGGTAGAATTTATGAAGGTACAAACGAAATCAACAGGTTATTGGCGGTAGGAATGCTGATCAAGAGAGCAATGAAAGGAGAATTAGATCTTTTATCTCCTGCAATGGCAATCAGCAAAGAGTTGATGGGAATCCCTTCATTTGAAGTTCCTGACTACTCAGAGTTCATGAGTGAGGAAAAAGCGATCATCGCTAATCTTAAGAAGGTATTCCTTATGGTTTCAGGAGCCGCTCTTCAGAAATATATGATGGATATCGAAAAACAACAGCATTTATTGCTTAATGCATCGGAGATCCTTAATCAGATCTACATGGCAGAATCGGCAGTACTAAGAGCTGAAAAACATTTCTCTCCTGATTCTGTAGAAGCAGCTATGGCTCAGCTGAACCTTTATAAAGCCGTTGAAAAAATCATTGTGGCTGCTAAAGAAGGAATTATTTCTTTTGCTGAAGGTGATGAGCAGAGAATGATGCTTTCAGGATTGAGAAGGTTTACAAAATATACAAATCATCCTAATGTAGTGGCATTAACTGAAAAGGTGGCTGCTCATTATATCAACAAAGGAAATTATTAGTCTTATAACATAAATTTGATTCTGAACGCCCCATTTTTGGGGCGTTTTTGCGTACGATCATACCTATAATCTTTAAAGTCCTGTTTTGGATCAAGCGTAAAAGTATATATTGAAAAATAAGTTCCTCACTACTTTTTGTACCTGAATACCCTGTTTTCATTAGGGAAACATCCGGAGTTTTAAATATTTTTAGTATTTTTATTAAAACTAAAAACGATTAACTCAAATTAAAAAACATATGGGAAAATTTATTGTTTCAAAAAGAACAAATGGTGATTTTCAGTTTAATCTTAAGGCTGGAAACGGACAGGTTATATTGACCAGCCAGGGGTATAGCACACGGTCTTCCTGCGAAAATGGAATAGGCTCTGTAAAAACCAACGCACAGGAAGATTCTAAATTTGAAAGAAATGTAGCCAAAGATGGCAGATGCTATTTCAACCTTAAGGCCGGAAACGGTCAGATCATTGGTACCAGCCAGATGTATGAATCTGACAACGGAATGGAAAACGGAATAGAATCGGTAAAAAACAATGCTCCCAATGCTCCTGTAGAGGATGAGAGCAATATGTAAAATCAAAAGAAAATAATTCTGATAAAAATGCCTTTGTTTTTAGGGCATTTTTTATTTTTGTACTCTATTTTTCATCAGCAATGACAAAAGAAGAACTATTAAATAAAGCCATAAAAATTGCCGATAAGGCTCATAAAGGACAAACCGACAAATACCATGCTCCCTACATCGCCCATGTTATGCGGGTAATGGAATATGGAAAAACAATGGATGAGAAAATTGTAGGAGTCTTACATGATGTGGTGGAAGATCATCCGCTGGAATTCAGTCTGGACTATCTCAGAACGGAAGGTTTTCCGGAATATATTATTTTTGCAGTCAGCTGCCTGACTAAATTTGATCCGGAAGAAGACTATGATGAGTTCGTTAAAAGAACAGAAAGATCGCCCTTAGCCGTTGCGGTAAAACTTAATGACCTCCGTGATAATATGGACCTCAGAAGGGTAAACAGAGAGCTCACCCCTAAGGACATTAAAAGGTTCAATAAATATCTTAAAGCGTACCGGTATCTTATAGAAAAATATTAATCTGCACCAGGGAAATCATACGTTTTGGTATGGTGATCTGTATCGTCTATATTGATGTTTAAAGCCAAATAAATAAAGTGTAGGTTTTTGTTTCCTTTTGCTTCAAACTCACGCTGCCATAGATATCCGGTCAGGATCCCAAAATACTCGTCAATCTGATAGCCAAAACCGCCGTACACCCTGTTTCTGGCAAATGTAGGCTTCATGGGACTTACAAGGAATATCTCGTCATAAACGTTGGCAAAAACAGTTCCTTTCTTGATGGTTTTGGCATTCAGAGGGACACTTATATTCAGACGGTAACGATAGCGCATTCTTTGGGATGACTTGTCGATCTTCGGCTCATAAAACCAGCTTTTCTCAGCCCGCAAACGGTTTTCAAATTTTACAATCCCTTTTTTGAAGTCGATAACATCCTGAAGCCACATCCTGAATTCTTCACGGCTCAGGCTGTGTTCTTTATAATTGACATACCTCCCAAGTCCGATGAAAGGTTTATGGTTTTTGGTCAGATTATACCCTACGCCTCCTTTTATTTCATAATAATCCGGATACGTATAGTCTTCGTTACCCCGAAGCTGGCCTTCCCCATACAGGAAAAATTTTGGATGAAATTTATAGGTTAAGGTTACTGCATTGAAGCTGGAAACGTGTTCCTGTGCTTTAAAAAAAGAAATGCCCAAAAGTAAACTTAATCCTAATAACCGTTTCATAAAAAATTTTTGCAAATGTATATGTTTTAACAATTTGTTAATATTAATTTTCATTAACATCGAATTAATATCTACTTAATATTAATTGTGTAAGAAAAACCAATATGAAACCATCTTTGCGGCATTTCGACACCAAAGGCTTCCGTGTATTGTGTATTGGTAATATTATTCACCAGAACATACACTGAATAGTCTTTTTTTGCAAAGCTTAATTTCTCATCCAGAAGGTTATAGCTCCCCAGATTCATTCTCTCACTGTACCTGTAAACCAGCTCATTGGTAAAGTTTTTAAGAAATCGGGTTTCCAGCTTTGAAACCAATTGATGCTTCAGATTATCAAGAATATATCTTGAAACAAATTCATCAGACTGCTGATATTGGCTGTCGATATAGGTGTATCCTACCATATACTTCAGCCAGTCCGTTATTCTATGACTAAGCTCGGCTTCGATTCCCCTTATTTTGATGTCGCCAACATTTTCTGCAAGCCATACTTTATCGTTTGCGTTCTTTTTAACCCAGTCGATAGAATTGCTTGAGTTTCTTAGAAAACCACTGATTTTTGCCAGAACATGTTTATTCTGATACTGGTACCCTACTTCAGAGGAAATAGCATTTTCCGGCTGTAACGCAGGGTTCCCTTTTTCAGTAGGACTTACGTAGTAAAGCTCTGTAAAGGTGGGAATCCGATGTACTTTTGCTATGTTTCCATAGATTTTACTGTTCGGAGTAAAATTATACCCTACATCCAATCCCGGATAAAAGAAATTTCCTTCTTTAGAATAATTAGCCCATGAAATTCCCGGGCTTATGTTCAGTTTCTTGTCCAGCAACGAGAAATGATGTTCAAAGAAAACCTGGGAAACAAAACGGTTAGGGTTTCCTAAATTGCTGCTTACCAGGAATTCCTTTCTCAGTTCTACCCCTATTCCGGTTGTCCCCAAACCCCATTGATAGCTGGAGTTCATTTCACCCCCTACATTATTTCCGATATGCATATTCCTATATCCTTTAGGATTCTGCCGGGTATACAAGTACATGTCCTGCCCTCTTCTCCAATACACATTTGAATTGAATTTCAGTTTTCCAAAGGTCTGCTGATGAGCGACACTCACGATGGATGCCTGGGTTTCCTCATACTGTTCTGTAGCACTTTTGGAGGCGTAAAATCCGTTTGCTCCAAACTTTTTTTCTGAAAAACCGGCCTGTAGCCTCAGGTCTCCGTTTTTAATATTCAGTTTTCCCTGATAGAATACATTTCTGATCTCGTAATCGGTATTATACATATATCCCTGCGAACCAGCAGAATTCGCCTGAAGGGAATTTGAAAACTTTTCGTTACCAATCTGGGCATTGAATCCCAATCCATAGGTACTGTAGTCTCCACCGTCAGCGCTTATTTTCACTTTCTTTCCCGGAGATGTTTTGGTGATGATATTGATCACCCCGGCATACGCATTCTGACCGAAGCGTCTCGCAGCAGGGCCTTTGATCACTTCAATTTTTTCTACATCATCCAGATCCACCGGAACATTCATATTATTATGTCCGGTCTGCGAATCATTCATTCTGATTCCGTTCAACAGAAGAAGCACCTGTTCAAACGAGCTGCCACGAAAACCGATATCACTCTGAACTCCGTTGGCCCCACGTCTTCTGATATCCATACCGGGGATCTGCTGGAGGATCTCATCAATACTCCTTGCCGGAGAATGGGCAATATCTTCTTTGGTAAGAACCGTGATATTCTGGTTGGCACTTTTATATGGGGTAGAGATAAATTTCCCTTGAAATTCAATGTTTTCTATATCTGTTGTCTTTTCCTGGGCATTCACCCATAGCAGAGATCCGAGAAAAAAAACACTTCCTATCTTTTTGATCATAATCGTTTCCGTAGTTTTCGTTATATAACAGGATTCAAAAGTAAGGGAGTTCATGAAGACAGACAAATGATACTTGTCATAAAAAAAAATGCAGCAAAGAGGCTGCATCTTGTGTCGAAGTGAATAATTTTTATCGTTTTCTCATTAAATGTGTAACCAGATCTCTGAATAATTTTCTCATTCTTATATTACATATTTATGAATGCAATTTTAAATAATTTTAAAATACAAAACAATACCTGCACAAAAAAACATAAGAAAACTCCCTCAATCGTTTTGAATACGACAATAATAAAAACTAATAAAACAATAAGTCTAAAAAATCGCTTTATTTTTTCTGTGTGGTACCCGGTTATTTTTATATCCGAAAGATATTTTGCATCTTCTTCTTTTAAATTTTAGCATGAAAAGAAGCGTAGAATTTTCACTAAAAATTCGTAATTTTGTGGGTCTTAATTTTACTGCGAAAACATTCTTTTTCAGCCGTGTTTTTTGATGGCATCATGTAGAAAATGCTATCTGCCGGATGAATTCAGGAATACATTACAGTCCAATTGATGACTGCTGTAGAATAATCTGTGGCAACACACCATCGTACCGGCAGACCCTAGTCCTGCACAGTACATTTTATGAATAAACAAAATATGGCCAATACGACAGAAATAGATATTAAAAAACAGATTTACGTTAAGAATGCACATCTTAACAATCTGAAACATATAGATGTCCTGATCCCTAAAAACAAGCTTATTGTGATTACAGGAGTTTCAGGAAGCGGTAAGTCATCGCTTGCTTTCGACACGATCTATGCGGAGGGACAGAGAAGATATGTAGAAAGCTTAAGTTCTTATGCACGTCAGTTTTTGGGAAAACTGGAGAAACCAAAGGTAGATGATATTAAAGGACTGGCTCCCTCTATTGCGATCCAGCAGAAAGTAATTTCATCCAACCCCCGATCTACGGTGGGTACCTCCACCGAGATCTATGACTATATGAAGCTTTTATTTGCCAGAATCGGAAAGACGTTCTCTCCGATATCAGGTGAAGAAGTAAAAAAAGACTCTGTATCCGATGTGGTGGATTTTATCAAAGCATCTGAAAAAGACACCTCTTTCCTGCTCACCGCTCCACTGGAATATGATGCGGACAATTTTAAGGAAACTCTTAATGTTTTAAAGCTTGCAGGATTCACCAGGCTTGAAGTGAATGGAAATGTAGCCGGAGTTGAAGATCTGGAAAGCTTCGGGTTTGTTCCGGAAAAAGGAATGACGATCAATCTTGTCATCGACCGTTTTTCGTATGAAGAGGATGAAAGCTTTCTACAGCGTCTTGCAGACTCTATCCAGATGGCTTTTTATGAAGGTCGCGGATATTGTTCATTAAAGAACGCGGATACCGGTAAGGTGAAAGAGTTTTCCAACAAATTTGAACTGGACGGAATAGAATTTCTGGAACCGAATGTTCATTTTTTCAGTTTCAATAATCCTTACGGGGCATGCCCTGCCTGTGAAGGCTATGGGAAGGTAATCGGAATTGATGAAGATCTCGTGGTTCCGAATAAGACTTTATCCGTTTACGAAGATGCGGTAGTCTGCTGGAGAGGAGAAACCATGAGCGAATGGAAGAAGGATTTTATCAAAAAAGCCGGTGACTTCCCTATTCACAAGCCCTACCATCAACTAACGAAAGAACAGAAAGCCTTTTTGTGGAAAGGTAATGGAAATAGCAATTTTCCATGTATTAATAATTTCTTCAAAATGCTTGAAGAAAACTTATACAAGATCCAGTACAGAGTAATGCTTTCACGCTATCGTGGAAAAACCCTTTGTCCTACCTGCGAAGGATTAAGACTTCGTGAGGAAACAAGCTGGGTAAAAGTAGACGGACATAATATCCAGTCTATGATTGAGCTTCCTTTGGACGAGCTGGCACCACTGATTAACGGATTAAAATTGTCTGAACACGATAAAGAAGTGGCCAAAAGACTTCTTTACGAAATAACGACAAGGCTCGAGTTTTTATTGAAAGTAGGTTTAGGATATTTAACCTTGAACAGAACGTCCAATACCCTTTCAGGGGGGGAAAGTCAGAGAATTAATCTGGCAACAAGCCTTGGAAGTTCTCTGGTAGGTTCTATTTATATCCTGGATGAGCCTTCCATAGGCCTTCATTCGAAGGATACGGAAAACCTGATCGGAGTGCTGAAAAATCTTCGCGATCTGGGAAATACCGTCATTGTTGTTGAGCATGATGAAGACGTTATGAGAGCTGCAGATTATATTATCGATATTGGTCCTGAAGCAGGATACCTTGGAGGTGAACTGGTTTTTGCAGGAGATTACAAGGATCTGAAAAAAGCCCATACACTGACTTCTGATTATCTTACAGGAAGACTGGAAATAGAAGTTCCCAAAAAACGAAGAAAGGCAAAAGAATGGATCCACATTAAGGGAGCCCGTCAGAATAATCTTAAAAATATCGATGTGGATGTTCCTCTGGAAAGTCTGGTCGTTATTTCCGGTGTTTCAGGAAGTGGTAAATCTACCCTGATGAAGGAGATCCTTACCAATGATATTCAGATCCAGTTGGGAATGGGAGGTAAAAAGGGTGAGTACGATTCCGTTGAGTTTCCGAAAAAACTCATTAAAAATATTGAACTGATCGATCAGAACCCGATTGGAAAATCTTCACGTTCCAATCCTGTCACTTATCTGAAGGCTTATGATGATATCCGTGATCTTTTTGCGAAACAAAAAGTGGCCAAAATGATGGGTTATAAGCCTAAGCATTTCTCTTTCAACGTAGATGGTGGAAGATGTGACGAATGTAAAGGTGAAGGAGTGATCAATGTTTCCATGCAGTTTATGGCTGATATCGAACTGGAGTGCGAAGTTTGTAAAGGGACCCGTTTTAAAAACGAGATCCTTGAGGTTAAATTTGATGAAAAAAGCATTTCCGATATTCTTCATATGACCGTGAACGAAGCACTGGATTTCTTTAAGGATAATAATGAAGAAAAAATTGTAACGAAACTAAGACCTTTACAGGAGGTGGGACTTGGATATCTCCAGCTTGGACAAAGCTCTTCCACTCTTTCAGGGGGTGAAGCACAGCGTGTGAAACTGGCTTCTTTCCTTGTAAAAGGAGTTACAACAGACAAAACGCTGTTTATCTTTGACGAACCTTCTACAGGCCTGCACTTTCACGATATCCAAAAGCTGCTGAAATCTCTGCAGGCGCTGATTGATCTTGGTCATTCCGTCATTGTTATTGAGCATCAGCCTGATATCATCAAGTCTGCGGATTACATCATTGATATTGGTCCGGAAGCAGGGAAGCATGGCGGCGAAGTTGTGTTTGCCGGGACTCCTGAAGATCTGACGAAAAATAAGAAGTCCTTTACAGCCAAATATATCAAAGAGAAACTTGAAAATTAAATAATCAGCAGAGAGCCATTGAGCTCTCTGCTTTTCTATACAGGCACACTCGCGTATGGTCTTACCAAACCACTACTGTCCGGAACGATTAACGGTCACTTTGCCGCTCTGAAAATTCCTCCTATATTTACTCATGAGAACAATCTATTCGTACTTCATTAAGTAAATGACATCATCCGTGAAATATAAACAGTATACTTTTTTAGCAATTCCTTTTTTAGTGGGCTGCCACAGCATGCAAAAAAACATCAGTTCAGATCATGAATATAAAGTCAAGCTGGACACTCTGACTTTATTTGATCCAGGCCGAGCCCGTAAAATCCCTGTTGCGATTTACAGTCCTGAATCCCAACGGAAAATTCCCAACCAGCAGGTGGTCATCTTCAATCATGGCTACGGTCAAAACAAAGGAGGCGATTATTTTGTGTATTCGTACTTAACGGAAAAATTAGCTTCAAAAGGATATTATACGGTGAGTATTCAGCATGAGCTCACTACGGACGCCCTGCTGCCTGTGGAAGGAAACCTTCAGATTGTGAGAAGACCTTTCTGGCAAAATGGTTCGGATAATATCCTGTTTGTTCTTAAAGAGCTTAAAAAGACCCGTCCGGATCTTGATTATAAGCATCTCACAGTAATAGGCCATTCGAACGGTGGCGATATGGCAGCCCTGTTTGCCAACCAACACCCTAATCTGGTCTATAAAGTAATCGCCATGGATAACCGAAGAATGTTTCTGCCAAGAACTTCCCTACCGAAAATTTATTCTCTGCGCTCCAATGACTATCCTGCTGATGAAGGCGTCCTTCCTACTTCAGAAGAACAAAAAAAGCATCATATGACCATCCAGCCCACATCCATCAATCATGGTCACATGGATAATAAAGGCAGCATGGAGGAAAAAAGAATCCTGTCAGAATATGTTTTGAAATACCTTTCTGAATGAAATTGAAATAGTTTATCCCCAAATCTCAATACTTATCCACAATAAAATGTGGATAACTTGTGAATTTTAACATTTAATTCATATTTCGTATTGAATTTATCACTACATTTACTATGTAATAATAATCGAAGTGGAAACTTTATTTGCTTTTCTTACTACTATTGAAATTGCAATTAAATTTGAAATAAAAATTTAAGCACAGCATTGTCGGCTGTGCTTTTTATTGTTGTCTAATTAAAAAAATGAGATGTTTTATCTACTGAATCTGCCCCTAAAGGGCAGATTCTTTTATACCTTATGCTTTAGCTAAAGCTCGGTGGATACAGGCTACCCTCATCGAAACATACAATAAGATGATCATGATACGTATTGATGCCATCAATAACAAGTGCCTTAATTTTCCAGACATCATTAATCATTAATTGTTTCAGAATAATTTGTAAATTAGTGTATAAAATGGCCCCATAGTTCAATGGATAGAACAAAAGTTTCCTAAACTTTAGATCCAGGTTCGATCCCTGGTGGGGCTACCAGACAGGGATAAGCTGTTTTCTTATCATTTTTTTATTATCTATATCCCCTAATCCATTGGTTACAAGAGACATACTTCTTAATACAGAATTTACACTGGTAGTTCGATATTCAATTCCTGTAAATTCAAGATTTGCTGGATTTTTTTTTTGTTTTAGTTTCCCAACTGGTGGAGAGAAAAATACTTTTTTCTTAAATATACTGTATTTTTCGATTCATATCGATTAAAAACACCATCCCTGCAAAGAATCTTTGCAGGGATGGTGTTTACTCACCCCAACGATTAAACCCGGGGTTTCCGGTATCTTCCAGGGGACAGGTATCGTTTGTTAACCTTGCTTTCCTGGCCACAACACAGCCACAGGTTTTGCAGGTGCGTTTATCTTCATTTTTCTTTAAGCTGATTTTATACACCAATTGATCGGGGGCTTCTTCTAATTGATCACACGAAGCACAGGCCGCCAGTCGTTTGTTATAAACCTCTTCCGTCACCGTAGAAAAGCCAACCAAACCCCATTTCCACATTGATTTTCCTAGCTTTTCAAGCAATTGCAGGTTGGTATAGCCGCTTTGCTTTTCTTCTTGTGGAACAACTGTTTTCGGACTGTATTGGGTCCGTTGGGCCAATAGCATATTCATCAATTCAGGACTTCTACGGGCTAGTAATAAATTCCGTGCATAATCCTCATCCTCAAGTGCAGCATACAACACACCGTCCGGAACAGGTTTCGACGATCCCAAAATTTCGCTAAACCGCACACAAGCCTCGTTCATGTTGGTCATTTCTTTTAGTTCATTCAATTCCATAGATTCAGGTTTTTAGTTAAAATCGCTGCCGGCAAGATTACCGGCAGCGATAGTAATCCTCTCTTTTAGACTTCAAAAGAAATAGATCGTTGTTGTAAATCAATTGTTGATCCGTTATACGAACGGACATTCGTTGATGCAGTCAACGTATATTTAACACCACGTTTAATTTCGGCAGCAATTTCCACGACAGGAATATTGGTTTTGGCCACAACACTACCGATACGGGCATCCGGATCGAGTGTAAAATCGTGGTAGCTGGAAGCCGAAGCCGGATTAACAAGGTCGTTAAATTCCAATTGAATAAGTCCCATCGCGTGAATCAGACTACTGCGAACCTGTTCGATCATCATGCTGCGTTGATTTTCATCCGAAACATGAGGGAATAAAAAGTTCAGGTCGGTATTCACTGTAAAGTCCGGAGAAACCTCACCATCAACAGTCACCACTTTGTTTTGTACCAACAAATGGAATGCGTCTTCCGATGCTGCTTCGTCAATATCCTGATTCACAAAACTAAACGCCCCTACCATTGGCGGGAATGCTTTAACGCCTACCACTTTCAATCCACCGGCTGTTGGACCACCAATTCCATCAGGTGGGAAATCCATTGCTTTACCTGCATCCAGTGCATCGAAACGCGTATCTACTGTAGGGTGATACGGATCGTTTGTATACGCCTGATTTTCGGGCGAAATATATTTAAACAACGAAGTATCCAATTGTTTAATTCCAGGATTGTACATGGTTCCGAAATTTTTCCCGAAATAAACATCCATTAGGAAACCTATACTGTAATAATCGGCCATAGCCACAGAAGTCCAGCCATTAGCCCCAATCGGATTTGATTTTTGAAGCGTCGAAATCATATGCGCCAATACAAACGATAATCCTTCCTGATCCATTCCTTTTAAACGTGTTAAACCACCCGTTAACACCACGTATTGCATATCCATCAACACAAAAGCATATGCATTAGGCGTCACGTTTGACTGATCATAATAGAAATTGATTTCCGGGAAAAACCCTTTAAACAAACGCAATACATATTTTATTAGCGAGCTGTTCATTCCAATATCTTCAAAACTCCAACGCGGTGCATTATTGTACACGTCCGCTGCCTGAGCATCGTCCAGATACGTTGCTGCTGTATTCGGAACAGTGATCGAACGTTCGCCATGCAGATAGAATTTTTGCGGACGCTGTACTTTTTCTCTTTTTCCGTCGCTTAATGCCGTAATATGCATTACGCCGTAGTATTCTTTCGATAATTGCGAATACTTTTTCTCATATTCTTCCGAACCGATTTTAGGCAATTCTTTATGATCTTCCATTGCACCCATATCGATAAGTTGACCCGAATTGGCCTGTAAGGTAAAATCGCCCGAAACAACACCTTCCGACAATAACAAGTGTCCGTCTATAACCCCATCGAAGGCAGCAGCAGTAGAAATATGGTGCACTCCACCTATATATTCTCCGATACTGATTTCGTGAATCGGTACCGCGTCTCCCCACTCATTTACCAATTCGTCCACACCCGGAACCAACCGATCACTACGTTTTAATTTTCCGGTACTCATTAAAAACAACTGATCCGGAGTTACAATAATCTGACGATCGTCGTCACCATAATGCATATATACCATGGCCGACTGGTGTCCGTCTGGTCCGGTACCCATACTATACGCCACTTTTCCGGTATTCCATTTCAATGATCCTGTTGCCAGTGATGCGGTTAATACCTCATCTCCCGTTTGAAAATACTCAATCGTTTTGAATCCCGTCGGAACAGCAATTTTGGTACCGTTCGCATAACACGAACAACAACAGAAACACGTTAATGCATAATAGCTATCGCCTTGCTTAGTACAAGCCCGTCCCCGTTTGGTACTATAATCCGATGGATTGTCGATGTTCAAACAAACACCACTCGGATAAGGATATAATACATTTTTAGGGACACAATCCGGAATTGGGTTTCCGTTCACGTCTTTACAGTTACATAAAGCGTGTGCCTGAGGCGAAAAATCGCCATAATCCTGACAGTGACGGTCTGGACAAATCAAGGCAAACGGCTTACTCGCCGAAAAACTGTCGGTTTCCAGATTCTCTTCTGTAACCTGTGCGTTTGGCCCTGTCCAGATTACCTGATTTACTTCTTTTGCGTTAGGGTCAAGGTTCGCCCTAATTGATGTTACGCATTCTTCCCATGCCATAATTTAAAAGTTTAAAGGTTAATATTTAGTTGATGATGAATTTTATTGTTTTGCAAATACATTAGATGTATAGTTAATAATAATGAGCAGTCCGGTTAATCTGTTCGGATCAAGTTGTTTCTTATCGGCCGTAAGCAATTCATCCGGTGTATTGGCGATTGTAAATAGAAGTTCTGCTGTTTCTGCCTCAAAAGGCCCGCTAAGTGCAACCGTTCCTACATTATTCGTTATCGGAACGCTCAGATCGCTTTTATCCGATTGTTTTAAGGTTAAAAAGCTACCCTCCTGTTTATCGGAAACCGTTGTATTATTTTGAGTTTGCACCACTACTGTTACCGATTGTAGTGCTACCTTTTTAAGGTTTGGCAGCACAATAGCATCGGTTAAACTAAACGCCATCGATTGCGTTACCGGATTCGGTTGCGGATGCATAAACTGATACCAGTTAGCACTAAAAGCCTGTTGCAATACAATTTGCTTGGCTACCTGATATGGATACGGTGGATTCTGGGATTGCAGCTGATTTTTTACATCGGTGGCAAACTGTCCCATATCTTCGTAAGCCGTATAGCTGATTTTTACGATAATGTCGGATATTGAATTAAAATCGAAATGATTGGTTTCCGGCGGCAGGTTTAATTCCCATTCCGAAACAGCACCGGTTCCTTCAAACGGCAGATACATGCTATCGTTAAAGTTGAGCACAAACAAACCATTATCGTCCATACCTTTGGAAAGTGCGATTTTCTGGTTGGGAATCCAGTCTACCCGTACATTACCCGGATCGGGATTATTAACCGGATCCATAACATATTTAACCGCATTGATTTTAGGTTCCATCACGGTATAATTTTTGGTTTGTCGCAATACCGCATTAATATTTTGATAAGGCCCTACCACAGCAGGAATCGATACCGAGATCGTTTTGATTTTACGCAGATACTGTCCCGGGAAATCAAAATCGAACAACTGTTCCGAAAGTTTAAAACGAAGCGTTCCTTTTACTCCCGAATGAAGTCCTGTTTTAAATTCCATAAACTGTAACGGATCCAGTTGTAGCAAGGAAATCGTCTTTTCAATTTCGAAAGTACGTGTGTTTTTCAACACATAACTGCGTTCCATTTGTTGTAACGATAATAATAAAGCTTCGCCCGACAACAGTCCTTTGTGAAGAGTATCCCAATAATCGAACTGAATAAACTGTTCGGTACTGTTCAGCTCATTCTGATAAGCCGATTGTGCTGCCAACGCCATTCCCAGCGTAAGCTGATACGATTGGAAATAAATGGTTGACAATCGGCTGATCATCCACGAATAGAAATCCATATTCGTAAAACGAGTCGTCAGGAATTGTTCATAGGCATTCTCCTGATCAATTGTTTTTTTATGAATCACCAGATTCTGCTGGTTGATTAGTAGTTGCGCATTAGCCGAATTAATCTGATCCTGAATTTGAGCCACATCATAGGTTGCTGTTTGCTGTTGCAGCTTCCAGTCGTCACGTCGTCTGTTATACTGAGCAGTCGTCGCAATAATTCCGGCACTCTGGTTTAAAATAGACGAAGTCGTTTGTGCAATCTGAGCGCCCGCATTAATGGCATCTCCGAACTTCATCCCTCCATCGGCAAAACCAAAGATATTCGGTGCCAGATAACCGGCAATCGAAATTCCGTTAATTCCAATTGAAACCGATTCGGGATAAATAGCTGCACCTTGTAACGAAAGGCTGGCGATTTCAAGAGGACTCAGGTTTTCGTCGTACTGCTGTTGGTAAAATTGTTCACGATTTTGAGCACTTAACAGATTTTGCTGCAAACCGGCGATGTTTTGTTTGGCTTCTTCGATCTCCTGTTCTTTAATCATTGTGTTAAGATTAAGCAGCACATTTTGCTGTGTGGCCTGTAATTTGGCCAGTGCTGAATCGTCTTTACGTTCCAGTGCACTTAATAAACCGGATCCCAACTGACTTAATGTAGAAGCTATATTTTTTACCCGATCGATAAGATACTCAAAGCGATAAGCCGGAATAGCAGCATTGTTCGTTATAATACTTAACGGATTACCTCCGCTTGCCGCAGCACGTGCCAATAAACCAGGATCGATAGGCGGTTCGAATAATTGCAATGGTTGTGGTATTCCATTAATATTTAAGCTGTTGTTTATTTTATAAAGCCGATCGACAACAGTATCCCAGTATTGTTCGAGTTTGTCATTTTCCGGTACACAGAAATAAGCATCAATATCGTTATACGGTTGGAAATTTAATCCGCTGGAACTACTTCCCACATGATCTTCGAGGGTAATTTTAAACTGTGGTATATTGTCGCCGTATTGAGCCACAATGTCGTTAAAATTCGCCGGATCCTCAGCCTGACACGGTCCAAGATCTTCCGGTTTTGGCCCCAGTAAATTATAAGCGTAGATGTACAACATATTCGCCATGGTATTACTCTCCCAGGTGTACTGCGAAAAATACCAATCGCCCCATTTAATAAGGTTATCGATATATTGCATTACCATTGTTTTTTCGTAGGCGCCAATACGCAAACGGGCAATAGCATGCGGATCGAACGGATATTGATTGTAGGCCGCAATTTGTTTGGCGTTCGTAATGTTTTCGAGCAACGAAGCTACCGTATGGTTCCGGAAAGGATTAAACTGCCATACGCGGCATATATCTCGCGCTACCTGATGGTTGAGCAATACATTTTTTACCGATTGAATCTGTACCGGCTGAAGGAAAGAAAGAATCGAATTCAGATTGGTTTTGGCTGTAAATTTACTGCTCACATATCCTTCGCTATCAATCCATTTATTATCCAGTAAAACGCGGTAAATACGACTCGAATCGGTAACTCCTATCGTGGCACACACAAAAGAATCTGCCTCTACCAGATAAGGCGCCGCCGTTGGATCGTAAATATATTTGTACCATTTTTCAGCCTGATCAAATACCTGATTTGTCTTTAATAAATTGGCAATATACATGGGCGCGTGGAAAAACAATTCCCAATAATACAATTCATACGCCCCGTTAAAATCGACCTGTCCACCATCGGGAGCTTCAGGAGCGACAACATATGGCTCTTCAAAACCAAACCTGTTAAAAGGCAATTCCGGATCCACCGGGATCAATTGACTTTCGAGTGACAACAGTTTGCCGACACCACCGGAAAAGATACGGGCACTGAGATTATGAATAGCTCCTGTGGTAAGACGTATCGCTTTAAAATTATATTCGCAAGCATAAGGAGTGGTGTTCAAACTTCGGAAGAATCCGATAGACGACGGGTATTCTGCCTGATACAACACCTGTACCACAAAACGTACTTTTTTATCGATATCCGGTTGCCCTTCCAGAATATCGTAAAGCTCACCGGTTAACTCATTAAAATCAATATCCGTCATTAAACGGCCGTTTTTATCGAGATACCCGGCCTGCATAAGCTGATCAAAAATATTTTTAGAACCATTGGCATTAATCCCGGCACTGTCAGAAATAAAATCAGTATTATAAAACAGCGGTTGATTGGTTAATATATCCAGAACTGAATCAACCTTATCGGCTTTATTCGGTTGTCCTTCCAGCATCTCATTGAGCGCCTTAGTCAGATCGCTAATTGTTGTACCACGTTCCAGTTGTCCGTCGGCTGTAAAATACCCGTAATCAATCAGATTATTATAAATCTGGCTGGATCCACTGGCATCGATACCGGCGCCCGAGGAAAGGAACGATGTTTCCAAAAACATAGTGTCGGCATTAAACAACAAATCGGAAATAAATACAGGATCTTTATCAGGATCTTCCATTAAAAACGCTTCTTTGTCGCCATAAAAAACAAAGGTTCCTACGGCGTTTTTAATCGTAAACAATCCGTAATTTTTATTCCGTACGTTTTGGGATAACCAGCGGGAACCACTGGCCCTGTTTACGACTCCCATTACAAACTGTGTCTTTTTAAGCTGACCAGGATCGCCTTCAAAAATGCTCATCACGTCGGTGCGCATTTCCGCATAATCAGAACGTCCCAGCATACCGCTACTATCGATATAACCATAGTCTACCAACGTATTATAAACCGTTTTAGAACCGGCCGCATTAATACCCGCATCGGTAGAAATAAATGAACTGTCCGATAAGGAAGTTTGTGGTGTTGGAATGGCCGGAGTAATAATCTGTCCCGCAATATCATTATCGTAAATCGTACGGGAAGTACTAATCAGGTTCATTTGTCCCGATGTTGCGTCGATTTGTGGAGTAAACAGAGGATTACTCTTATCGCTGTCTTTTTCGAAAAACAGGATTTCGTCGGGGTTTACCAAATAACTGCTATCCAGACTGTCGTTTAAAACAATCGGCTTAAACAACGGCAACTGCCCTTTATACCCCAGATTATAGACATAATTATAGTTTTGCCCTGTTTCAAACAATTGATTTTCAAAAATCTGAACTGCCGGATTGGAATCATTCGGTGGATTATTGGCAGGTTGCGGATACTGCACCGTAGTATCAATCATCGGGCCGAAGGCAATCACTAATTGTTCAAATCGATTACCGCCATTGGTAATTTCCCAGAAACTATCCTGTTGTATTTTGAGCGGATATAATTTATTCCACCAAAGACTATTGGGGTCGAAGAAATTGTCTGGAAAAAGTTTATTATTTGCTGTTCTATAAGCACTTGGACTAACATCAATAATATAGTCTTTTACCAGTGATTGTGCCGGTACCCATTGATTCTGAAAATTATAAAACGTATAGTTTATCGAGGCCTTCACAATGTTTTCGGTAGTGGTATTCGGTGTTTTATCGATCGCAACACTCTGTTCTACCCAAAACAGGAACAACTTATTAAAGGCATAAACCGGTGTAATTTGTACGGCATTAATGGCCAGATCAATTTTAATCCATTGTGACCAGGTGCCTTCGCTTTCCCTTGTGATATAGTAATAGGTATATGGATTGGTAGCGGTGCGCGCAAACAAAAACAAGGTGGGCTGATTATCTCGGGTATCGTCAGAAACCCTACAATAATAGGCATCTACATACACCAGTTTTGCCAATTCTGCAAAGCCTTCCAAGTATTTCATATACGCCGATGTTACATTGCCATCGGTAATATCGTTTTGCTTTAGGTCATTTTCCAGTTGTTTAAACAGATCGGTTTTGGAGCTGCGGAAAGCCGGATCGAGATAATTTTCAGGATAGAGGAAAATTTCGCGGTTGGCTTCCCATACCCTATAATTCATCATCCATTCCCACCAAACATCAGGGATCGGTAAAAGTACCACACCGGCTTCCAGTTTCGAACGACAACGGTTCATATACAACTGAATCGCATTAAGTGCTTCTTTGATATAGGAAATTTGTGCTACATCCGACATATCCACATCAATAAGCAAATAGTCGTGTAAATCGCGTGTATTCTGGATGTAGGCAGTGTCATCGGCAGAGCGCAGGGCAAAGATAGTCGCTCCAATCAGGGCGTCTCTTTGGGCTGATGCGGTTTTACCGCCAATTTGTACGGCCAGCTGATTCCAGTCGCTTCCTATATTATATCGTGCCTGAATCGCGGTTAATAATTTGTTTTCCTGTGCTACAAATGTATCCCAGTCGGCAACACCTTTTCCGGCCAGACTAAGTAACCCCTGAAAAGCGTCCAGATTTAAACCTGTTTTATTAAGCAGCGTAATAACGGCCTGCATGCTGTACAGGCGATCAACCTGATTGGTATATTTTAAGGCATACAATGCTGTGATTATCGATTTATCCCATCCGGTTGCTTCCGACAAGATGGCTGCGGCAACATCATTTTTATTGCCGGTAATCGCCGTCATGTAGTCTGAAAACCGATTGTTTACATCATTATAAATACCGGTAAAAAACTGGAACTGAAGGAGTACAATGCTATTTGCAAACGTTAGTTTTGTGGTATCGGTAATGCCATAAGCCGCTTTACTGACAGCAATATTATCAAGTAAATCCTGACTGACGCCAGTTTTTTCTACCCATACCAACCAACGTGAAATTAGACTTAATGCTTTTATCGCATTGGTTGTATCAGGGTTCAGGAATATCGAAAGTGGATTGGTAACAGTAAGTCCCAAAACCGATTGCGCCAATGAGGATGGAATACCGAAGAACGCACCAACCTGTTCGTAAAGTTTGATCAATTGATCGTCTTCAGAATCGGATGCGGGAATAAGTATCGGTAGTGTTTTAAGCCATGCTTCACTTTTATCGGGATAGTATAAAATGTTAACGGTTGGCGATACAACCGCATTTACCGTATAATTGAGATCCTCAAACGTTAGTCGGGTCACTGTAGCCAGTGTTTCTTTGTTGTCAATGAGTGCCGTCAGCTCATCAATCGTAAAAACCAGTTGTACTTTTCCCGATAAACTTAAAAAGCTCAGATAATCTTGGATGCTTAATTTAAAATAGCCTGCCAGGCCTACATGACGCGACAAGGCTGAAATGGTTGGTACATTTAGCACTATGGTGGGTGTAGCCGTATATAAAGCCGAAACCAGCAGCTGCAAATCGTTTTGCGAAACGCCCAAGGCTGAAGCAACACGAACCGCATTGGCCGGATTGTTTCCGCTGTTGGAAGCATATTCCCAACTTAATGGTGTATCCAGATAGGTTTTATTAAGCGGATATGCTTCTGTAGCACTATTTTTAGGGTGGTATAAAGCGGTTTGTCCGGTGTTAAACACGATGTCAAACGGTGCTGTCGACTGTGCCGGATCGTTGCCCATTCCGTAAGTTTTCAAATCAAACAAATAGGTACTTACCGTAGCGACATCGCTATTCATTCGGGTAACCAGTTGTTGTAATTTTGGTACCAGTTGTAATATACTTTCATTAATTTCCGGTGTTCCGTTATTCAAAGCATGTAAAGCCCAGTCGAGATCATCAAACGACCATTCGCTAAGCAACGTAAGGCGCAAATAGCGATTAATCTGATCCAGAGCCGTTGGCGTCAGGTTATCGATGGTATTTACCGAATCGGTATTCCCCACTACAATCGGTTTGGCTAACCCCTTATTGATAAAGAACTGGCCATTTAGTCCGGCTGTAATTTCGGAACCGGATAAGTTTTGGTATAGTAAATCCTGGACTTGCGTTACCAGTAAATCGGTTTGTTTAGAAAAGACTGTAAAGCTATTCAGATCGTCCAGTTTCGTCACCCCAAAATAGGTTTGTAATTTCGCGGTATCTACCGTTGCCGTTTTAAGCAAATTCCAACCTTCGAGGGTTGTTTGCAATTGTTCGGCGGCTAATTGCGGTCCGGTTAATTGTTGGCAGGCAAATATATCGCCCAGTGTTGTTTTTAGTTCCTCGAGATAAATCCGTATACTGCTTAACGGTTGCAGGAATGGTAAGTTAAACGGATAATACGTCGCGGCAAGCTGCTTGTACAAATCGGTTGTACCTGAAATTTTCCAACTGGTCGACAGACTTTGTTCCAAACGTTCAATGATGATTTGTAAATATGGGACGATTGTATTTGTTTTTTCGCAGGTTAGCGGTATCGTTCCCAAATCAGGACGTCTTACAGCCAATGTACTTGCATGGGGTATGGTAGCGGTATTGGGTTCGGTAATATATTTTTGTACAATACGCATCAGATCGACAAAATAGGCTGCTGGTCCCAGTACCGATTTACATTCCGGGCAATCGCAATAGTTTAGACTTCCAAACAGTTCCTGATAGCCTACCAATCCAGTAAAATACTCGGTTACCTCTTCACTTACAGATGATGTTGATATCGCTTTAGAAAGCGGCGTCGACATATTTAAAATGGCATTGGTAAGATTAGCCACATTATTGGTTACTTCAGTCGCTCTCCTGTATACCTCCGATGCTACTTCGGCGCAGCCAAAAGCATCGGTATATTGTTTTACAAACACTTCTCTGCTTTGTCGGACAATGTCGTGAGCTGAGTTTAATCCATCGAATTTTTCGTATAGAGTAACCATCACATCAGCCGTTAATTTGTTGCCCGCTTGCGCTTCCGGATGTAAGCGTACCACCCGAGCCACTTGTTTGAGCTGTTCTACCATGTCGGTTGCGGTGGTACGAGATTTGGTTTTGGGTAGCTTTATGGAGGCTAAGGTCTCTTCCATATGAAGATTGGCCGTTAGCAAATCTATGTCCGGATTTACTTCATAAAATTTATGAATCAGTTGTTTTACTTCCATGAGTAGTAGTTTTACTGTTTTTTAATATCATTATTCACTATCGGTATCGTAATCGTGTACATGACTGGCAGATACCCCGAAATTTTTATAGTATATTCCTGCATAAGTCGTCATACTCAGATGTTCCTGATAAGGGCTCAACGAAAGAAGTGCCGCTACAGAATCCCAATAAGCGCCAGGGTGCTGACCATAGGATGTGGTAGCAATACTATGAATCTGGAAAAACAAGCTACAAGCCAGACAAGGTCGACGCGTACCGCCGATATAATTGAATTGTTTTCCGGCTTCCACAATTTTGGTTTCGGCATGTTGTTCTTCATGGCCTTTAACAAATTCCAGTTTATAATCTTGATACGCTCCGTTGATCTCGGTTTCCAGTTTACCCAGATGTCGGGCTACACGTCCTGAATAGTTTTTTTTATCCGGAACGGTAAAATTTTTAAGAGTGTCTGACAATAATGTACTGAGTTCATTTTGCTTTTTGTTGCTGGCTACATAAATCGTTTTTTCAGTATGATTGATTGCTGCCTGCACTTCGGTAAACTCCTCGTTTTGAGCCAAAAGAGCCGTCGATAAATGGCGAACCAGTAACCGTTCGGGACTCATCCCTTTATTAGGAGCGACAATCTCCTCGGTGACTCCTGTATATAAATTGGACTGATGGACACGTTTGGCTAATTTCATATTGCTACCATGTCTGGAAGCTATTTTTTCTTTCAACCTTTTACTTTTTTCTTTACGAATCTTTTTGGAAACCTTCAGCAATCTGGGTTTTTTAAGCGACTTTCCACCATCCGATTCATCATCTGCATCGGTTGCTGAGCTGTCGCTTAATGCAAAAGCCTTTTTTTTCTTTGCTTTTTTTGCGTTTCCTCCCTTACCACCTGCACTTAGTCCGTCAGCATCTTTCATGCTAACCGGATTACCGATACAAAAAGCATATAAATTGAGACCATCGACGCCACCGGCCGGATCGGGTTTATTCCAGCGCATCAGCCAGGGAACATAGTAGCGGTGCCCGTAGTAATATAATCCGGTAGTATCGTCCCGTTCTTTTCCGGAATACCGGTAGTTTTTAAGACTCACTTCCTGTTGATTCGGACCTGCAATAATAGACGTTCCGCCATACGGAAAATATTCTTCGTAACTAATCAGCAGCGCCTGATCGTCGACTTCAACCGCTACGGAATCCAGTTGGGTACAAAGCTGCCATCGGAATGAGCGGTCGCCGGTTTGTTTTTCCTTTTTATTGTCGTCGAGCTTCCAGTAATGCATAATCAGTAAACAGGTTTCGCCATCCATAATGCGTAAGGTTTCGCGTTCTAAGGTGGTAGTCGTTGTATTATTGGTAACCGTTTGCTGTTGTTTTAAGGCATAGTTGCCAAAGTATACCGTACTTTCCATCATGTTTACAGTACTGCCGTTTGCCATTCGTTCGCTCACCTTTCGGGTACGTTGTTCTGCACTGTCATATACATAATAATCGGCATCATCTTCTTCTTCCGGACGGGTAATAATAGCGGCACGCACCAGATTTTCGCAACAGTTATAATCCAGCGCCACGGGTTTATTGATCATAACCTGACGCAAATTCCCAGAGTCGTCGTACGTAATACCTGTTAAACGATTGGAATTCACCTCAACCGGTAAATCGCGGGTCCAGGAGGCTGATTTGGCAATATGTTTTAACTGAGTTAGGTTTCCGGAATTATCGTAGGTATAGTTTTCACTATAGTTTTCCAGTTTGTCATAATCAGAGGGTGCAACCGAAAATTTACTTTGTTTAAAGTCGTTGTTAACCACGTTATTCTGATAGGTGTTGGCTAATATTCCGGGATGCTGATAGCCATTTGCCGCCGACAAACGGTATAAAATATCGTAGGTATAATCTGATAGCGGCACCACCTTCTGATTGTTATAAAAAATAGTATCCCTGCTTAAATCCCGTAATCTTGTAATATTACCCACCGGATCGTATACATAGGTTATATTCTGCAACAGCGGATTTTCGCCCGAAGTTACCAATCGGGTATTTTTAAGGGTGATCAACCGCTGGGTAGTCGCTTCGTAAGTATAAACCGTTGATGAATTGTTGGCAAAAACAATCCGGTTTCGCTGGTTTGAAGCGTTATATTCAATTCGTTGGATAACCGGTTTTGACTTTCCGTCCGGTAATTTCAGATCGATCGTTGCCAGTAAGCCCGATTTCGAATAGCTGCGTTGTGTTACAGTACCGTCGGTAGTTGTTTCGGTTAGTAAATTGCCCACAGCATTATAGATTTGTTCGAGTGATAAAGTATGGGGATCCAACGGAACCTTTGCCGGATCGTTCCAATCGATGGCATCTTTGTAAACGGTAGTCATCTGGCGGATTTTCGAAATCGATTGTCCGGTAAGTGCATACCTGTTAAACGTTACAATTCCCGATAAATCTTTTTGTTCGTACAATTTTCCGCGGAGATTTAACAAGGCGGCATCCGGAATTTCTTCACCGTAAGTACACACCTCTACTAAAGGATATTGATCGACCGGAACAATCGGATCGCCATCAACATATCGCTTAACCCGTAGCGTTTTCTGACGTTGCAAACGATCGTATGTAATGCGTTGGTTATACATTCTTGGTGTCCACGACCAACATAACAACCCCATGATATTGTTAAAATGAAACTCCATTCCGCCATCTGCACTTTCGGTGACCAGCGCACTTGTTTCGTTCATCTGATAGGTGTTGCGCTGATTAATATAATCGGTACCCGTAGTCACATTCGTGTAATACAAACGTGGATCTATTTGCAGCAACACCCGGCTTTGTATATCGGTTTCCGAATAAGATGTTAATACACCTTGCAGCAAGATTAGGGTTATCTGTTCGTTTATACTGTCGAATTTCGGGGCCAACTGCAATTCAAATCCGGGTTGATACGGCGTAAAAATTGAGGTAAGCCATCCTTCGGCACTAATATAACCGGCGGTCACCAAAGCCTGCAAAATCTCGGCACCCGTACTGCCGGATCCGGTGGCAATGGCGTCAAATGTAGCAGCAGTAACTTTTCCCAGATTATTTGTTTGAAGCAAAAACTGCGTTCCTGTATTATCGAAAACCTCGGTTGTAGGTGTATTATAACATTTGGCCGCCTTATCTAAAGCATTTTTTTCGTCCTGCTGTTCCTGAGTCGGATTGACCGGATAATTAGCCATAAACGTTTTATAGTACTCCGAATCCAATACCGTATCGTCTGCATCGTAGGTTTTCTGTTCCCAGGCCGTAAAAGTGATTTTTGAAAAGAACCCTTTCGGATCGTCGGTACGGATTAACCGGCCGAGAGGGTCATAATGCATTACCGAAGGGGGCGGCATATTCCCTTCATCAATCAATGTCTGTTGATTTTCGTAATCGGATGTTGCACTAAAAAAAGGCAGGTATTGCTGTGCTACCAGTCCTTTATTATTGTATACGGTTCGGCCGGACGTATTCCAGCGTTCTTCGACCTGAACCAGTTTATTGTCGACATAAGCCAATCCAGGATCCACCAATTCTTTCTGTTCGATAATCCGGCCAAAACCATCTGAAAACTCAATCCGGATTCGACACTCTGAATTTTCGGCACCTTTATGAATAAAATTGGTTGCCGATAAAGATATAGCCGCCAAAGGCTGTTTACGATCGGTCCAGTTATGCTCGTCGTAGAAAAAGTAAGTCAAAGCACCTTGTATATAGTAATCCTGTTGGTCTAAAACCGATTGTATTGTGATGGGTGTTCCATCCGGTGCTGTTGTTCGTGTTTGATATTCTGCCGGAAAACCGCCATATGGATACAGGAGCATGCTCCCTTCCAAATCGCCATTTTTAATTCCGAATAGAGACGAAACACGCACTTGTCCTAACGGGTCGTAAAGTACCTGCGATACATTACCATTAATATCCACCAACTGTTTGGGTGTACAGGTATGATAATCCAGTGTGAGTAGTTGTGTGTTTTTGATGTCATTATCGGGATCAATATATTCTATTAATTCCACCGCCTGAATGTTATACGGTGCATCATAGCCCATCTTCCCGCAAACCGACAATTCTGAATCAGCTGCAACAAAAGGGTTGATCACTTCATCAGGCAAGAAAAACAACTCCGGAGTATCGGCTTTAAAATAAGTTTGTACCGTTCCATTGTTCCACCAATAGCCCGTTTCTTTATCGAAAACAAATCCGGCATTGGTAACGACATCGTTCGTTAATTTCCCCTTATAGGCCGAATCGATATAATTTTGGGTAAACTGTGCTGTGGCCGTATATGCCTGTAATCCCCGTGAGGCGATTGTGAGTAATGGTAAAAAATGATCTTGTGTTTCATTCCAGAAATAATTGCGGGTCCAGGAAAGCTGCAAGGCCGCAACCGTTTCTCCGGGTGATACTCCATAAGGAATGATATTTTGCAGTGCCTCTTCTATGAGGTCATTACAGTAATCGAAATCCATGTATTCCTTACCCGTTTCCAGGGCAAAGCCCGACAATTGAAATGTCTGCTCCTGGCCTACGATTCCCATCCAATACATTTCTTTTTCGTTGGTATTGATCACATCAGTCGTTGTAAAAGTCGCCAGGAGTTGTTGTTGTTCCGGATATAACGAAACACCGTTAGTTGATGGTGTACGGCGCGGCGGATAAACGGTACAGGCCCGTTTTACTGTGCCGCTTTGAGGATCTACTTCAAGTGTAAATTGCTGTTCTATCCGCGGATCGTTTGCGTTACGTTCGTAATGATAAGCAATATGTTCCCGTGGATCGACACGGAAAATAGCATGCTCTTCATCGGATGCCGGCTGAACCAAAGCCACGCCATAATTAGCTTGTTCAACTGCATAAGGCACACTAGATTCGGGTTGATCATCTAATCCGTAAACTTCCGTCCGGATAAGGCTTCCGTTTAAGGCTACAAAAGCTTCCCGAAACGTTTTACCATTGGCGGCATAAATATCGGCAGCAAACACATTGTCCGGAAAATCGTAGGCATTAGCATCTCCCTTAAAGAAATCGGCCCGGTATTGCTCCTGTAATTCGTCATAACTTTCAAACACACCGGTATTAAACCATTTTTTGGTGTATACCGGGGGGACATACAGTTCTTTATTGATCTCGTTTACTGGGAATTCCTGATTTTGGATGGTCGCGGTAAACGTTTCATAGGTTTGTGTATCCCATGTTTCTACAAAACCAAATCCGCGGAAACTTCTTTCCACAGGATCATAATATCCGTCGTGATAACCAAACTCCTGAACGTAGCATGATTGGGAAACAGCATCCGTTTGCGTAATACGGTCGATAACCTGAACCGGAAAAAACAAACGTGTTTTCCAAGGTTCTCCGGCTTGTTCATCTTCCAGATAAAAGCGTACCGAACTGGAATAATGCAAAACCATTCGGCTACCGGTATTGTTATTGGTTTCGGTAAGCAAATAGGGTTTTAGTGTTACCGTAGCGATATCCTGCGGATCGACTCCCGAAAAATTCAGGTAATAATGCCTTGGCGTATCGGTTAGTTTCGAAAAGACCAGGCAACTGGTTCCGGTTCCCAATATATCAGCAAAATGAAGGCTGTCTAACGGATCGAACGATTCCGGTAAAGTAATAGTAATTGCCTCCGAAAAACTATTTCCGCTTTTATTGAGAAAAAGCTGAACCGCATTGTCTAATGCATATACAATATCCATAGTACCGGTTCCATTCAGATCGGCAAAATAGAATCGGGAAGCATCAAAACCGGCTTCAAAATAGGGTGCATTTATTAATTGGATACGTTGCCCAAAACGGCCGTATCCTAAGTTAGGCCAACAATAAATAGTTCCGTTTGCCACGGCAACCCGATGCTGTAATCCGTCACCAAACAAATCGGCAAAAGAGACCGATGTTTTTCCGGAGTTCTGACTTTGTAAGGGGAACCCTTCCGGCGCCGGTACTTGTTGTGGTTCGCCATATCCAAAGTTTCCCAATCCGGGATAAACCGTCAGATAATCGTCCGAAGCCACTAAAAAATCCGATTTACCATTCCCACTCAAATCCACCGATTCCGTTCCGGCCAATGCACTTGGATATTGTTCAAAAGGTTGGAACGGTTCCCAGCCTTGTCCTGTATTGGTATAGTATCCGGGTGGACTGCTTACCATCAGGTCTTTAATTCCATTACCCTGTAAATCGGTAATTACCCCCGAATCACCCACGGCAAAATCCGGTACAGTTTCCGGTTCGGAATAATGGCCGTTTCCTTTCGGGTTGTAATAAAATGATCCGCTATCGCGGGTATATAAAATGCCGGGTAATCCGGCGCCATTTAAATCAACCGGAAGAAAATCACCTGTATCAAGTTTTCCGGGAATAGTCCCATTATATGCAACAGTTAATGTACTAAACGTTGCAGTGGGTGCCACGTCAAATACCGAAAAAGTAAGCTCCAGATCCGGTTTTGCTAATAATTCGTAACTGCCGTCACTTTGAATTCTGCATCCGGTAATGATTACCTTTTTCAGGCAGGAAATCACTGCGGTCTGATCCGGTACCTTAGTATAATCCGTTGTATCATAATAGGCAAGTTGCAAACGGTTTACCAGAAAAGGATTCCCGTTGTTTTCGTTTTCAAAATGATGAAACAACAGTATATTTTGACACCTGCGATAAGTGCGCAATTGGAAGCCACTTCTAAACGAAGAAAACGGATCCGGCCGGCATGCCCAAGAACGTACCTCAGCATAGGGGTCGGCCGCAGTTGTTGTTAAATTATCCAGTTCATGCGATCCGTAGTCAAAAATAACTTCGAAAGCAAATTTTTCTTCTTTGGAAGTATTGTAATAATTGCCGTAAAAAATACGGTCAATATAATTTCGTGTAAAGGCGCCTCGATTTAAAATTCCGGTTTCCAGATCGTTTTCCCGTTGGTATCGAAACTGAACTTTGTTTCCTTTGGGATCGGTTATCGAAACGATTTGCCAGCTAAAGATCCGGGCTGCATCATCGGGATCGGCAACACGCGCCTCGGGAACCGATCCATATTCCGATACCGTGTTATTGGTTGCAAATGTACGCCAGAAGCTCTCACCGGTGGTTTGGTTTTTATGATATTCGATACGGGAATAATCATCTTCCACACGTGGAAAATAAATACAAATACTCCATATATCACCTTGTTGATCGGTTTCAGTGCGGGTCGCATTTTCTCCAGGTACCAGTTCTTTTCCGGAAAAGAGAAAAATATCGGTTCCGTCATATTTGGGGATTCCCTTTTCAGTTCGAATTGTAAATTCGGGGATTTCGACATCCCAGCCTACCCCAAAGATACTGTTACCCGATCCGGAATTGTAGGCCAACGAAAGGGACGGCGCTAACCCGCGGCCAGCCGTTATGGGAACCGGGATTGTATAGGCTGCGGTTCCTGAAAATGAATTGGGCTGAAATGTTTCACCTATTCCTTTTATTGCTCCTCCTCCACCGGGCAGAGAAGTACCAGAGATCGATACTTTTTCCATAGCTATCATTTTGACTGATTGCAATTAAAATACGTTTAAATGCGAACGACTTAAGACAAATAGAACCCAAACAAAAAGTTTACATTTTTTCCTTGTGATCAAATAAGGTAGACCAGTATATTGGGTTACAAACAAAATAATTTCATCAACAATTATATACCTTAAAGGTATGTACAACGAAAAGCATTAGATAGAGTGTAAATACCCAATTTACAATTACGTACAAATACCTATTTGCGAAGAAATCTCTGTAGCAACTCATATTAATTGAAATCGAAAAATAATAGATACTTTCGGCAATAAAGGAACAGTAGTATTTGAATTGGTCTCTGGCGTTAGGTCATAATCATATGTCTTTTTTGCTCCATATCGACTTCCACATAGTATTTATACAGATCTGTCGACTCCATAGGATCCGATAAACTCATCTGATATTCCGGATGATCTACAAACAGACACCGTACCTTGATGTTCAATAATGGCTTATGATTTTCCTTAAGATAAGAAATGGCTTATTTTATCTATTTATGGGCAGCAAATCGTAGAACTACGACAGTTTCTACATAATCCATCCCACAAAATATCTTTGGCCGAAACATTTAAGAATTCAGTAAATCATACCGTATACCGTGTAAAAAATCCCGACCTTTGCCTTTCATTTGAACGCACTGTAATTAATGGAAGAATTTGAAATACCTGTAACGTATAAAGGTAAAGAGCTCGTTTTTAACGGGCGGTTGGCAACATTCACATATGGTTACAAGCTCTATGTGGATATTGATGGCATTGAAGTGGTTTTTGAAAGGGATGACGAGGGTCATTTGAGAGCTCTTGTTCCTGAGTCCTCTTCAAATCCAGCTGTTGATAAAGAACTCATTGAATCTATTATCAGTGTATTCAACCATCTTTAGCCCCGGACTTTATATAACAAAAGAGAGCCTTTGCTCTCTTTTTATATAGCTCTTTATACCAGTATTGTATATTATCTTTTCTTTTTCTTTCTTTTTCCCAAGTGGTCTCTCAGGATATTGATATAGCCAGTAAGAAACAGCAGACATCCTCCCGTAATAACCGTATGGATCCAGAAGCTGCGTGAAAAGTCACTCTGGCCATAAAAATGATACGCAGAACGCCCAAAGAAAAAAGCAGTCCCTAAGATCAGAAGAGGAATCAAAATATAGAAGCTCCCTCCTATCATCAGTCCCTGAGTATTTTGAAACCTTCCAGTTAGCGCATATTCAGCAATTCCTGCTAATATCAGTATTCCAAAGAGAATAAAAACAAGGATTCCTGCTATGATCATAATCTTGACCTCTGTCATAAGCCTTACCTGCCCATTTTCGCTGTCAATGGTTATTCTGACCCTTTCCTTAAGTTTCGGAACCACATCGTTTCCAAATCCGGTATCTGCAACTGCTTTTTTTTCCTGCCCATCTTGGTCCTGATAGGTGACGATGGGATAAAAAAGCGACCCTTTATAGGGCTTAGTCCTTTGAATTTTATAATCTATAACCTGTGCTTCTCTGGTATCAGAAAACAGATGGTCTTCAGCTGTATGCATAAGAAACACCAATGCAGTCACCAGATAAATAACTGTTTGATAAAAGATAAAACCCATTGCCACAATGGCAAGACCTTTAGGAATAATTTTTAAGCGTTTCTCCTTCTTCCACCATTGATAAGAAAGGCAGAGAGTGATCAAAAGTGTAATACCAGTTAAATAAACCGAATGGTATTCTTTAATATTGACTCCAAACATAGATGAGCAGCGATCTTTAAAGTTCTCTTCCTGCACTTTCCCTGTGCAAACAGGGGTGACGCTTATTATTTACGGACAATGATAAAATCGTTGCTATTGGGTGGAAGGTACAACAAGATGCGGTAATCTGCTGCCCCTGATTTCTGTCCTTTTCTGATAAGGGCACCCCATCCTTTTATATCCAATGGAGATTTGTTGTTAAATTCCATGGTGTGATTTTTTCTTTCCAATGTTGCCAGCTTTCCTTCGGCATAGAGCTTTAATTCATAATCCTCAAGAGGAACCATCATCCCCTTGCAGTATTTTGCAACATTAGCTGTATTCTCACTTACAGAAGTCTGGTGCTGTTCATTGTTGCTGTAATAAAATACAGCTGTTTCTTGGGCCCTCTTTTTTGTCATATCACCCCACTTATCTCCATTTCCCTGATCGAGAATATCTCTCACTTTCTCATGAAAGCTTACGACTCTCTTTTCAAGTTCTTTTTTATCCATTTTGGATAGATCCTGACCTTTGCTCCAGCCCTCCAGCTCATAAGGAAGATCTTTGATTTCCACTTCCCATTCCTGCTCAAAATAAGGTACAGGTGCATTGGGAGCTTTAAGTGAAAGCTCGCTGTACGTCTTCGGATTCAGGATATCTCCGGTAGCTCTGTCTCTTGTAAAACTTCCGAAGCTGAACTGGCATGATTTGATATCTTCAGGGCTTACGGTAGTATCTCCACGTCTGAACACCGGGAAAATCTGGATTTTTATTTTATATTTTCCATTCTTCAGCGCGTAGCCGTTCACATCTATGGATGAGTTGAGAGGGGTATTTTCTTCCGATACCTTGATGTCATTGAAATATATGACCACCGGTATGGTAGCTGTTGCTGAAATGGAATAGGTAATCTGTTTTTCTTTTGCGACTTGATGTATCATCTCTTTTTCAATTTTCTCATTATTGTTCTTCTGATCCTTACATCCTGCATTCACCATGATCAGGAGGAAGACAAATATTATTTTTTTCATGTTCTAGTCAAGTTTAAATTCATATGCAAAACCATCATGTAAAAGGAATTTTTTTTCATCCGGTTCGGCGTCATTATCTTCTGTGTTGCTGTTTAAATTGTCACTATCGGTTTTAATGTTTGCTTTTACCGTTGCATACAACCCCTGATATTTACATTCCAGTGAATTGGTCTCGGCATTCTTGGCTACATTCAGAACGGCATAAGCACTTCCTAAAAATTCAGCTTCCACAGAATAAACATTTCCAAATTTAGCTTTTAAGCTTCCGCCGCATTCAATTCCGAATTTGATCTCAACAGACGGGCTTATATCGTTTTCTTTAAATCCGTCTACCGTATGGTATTTGGTAGCTGTAGCTTCTATTTTAAATGCTCCGGAAACAAAAAGATCCAGATAATAATCGATATCAAGCTGGATTTTGTAATCATCTCCACCCCCGAAAAAGTCTACGACCTGATTCCAGAAGTCATCAGCTGATCCTACCGTATCTGCCACAGCTGTCATTCCCTGCACGACCTGGCCTACATATGGAATTTTTGTAGCAACAAACAGGAGGTCAAGACTTCCTTTTATTTCGATCAGAGGATCGGCCTTAAACTTTACTTCATATAATGTTCCTACTTCTCCGCCTTCTTTTTCACTGGCTACATAACTCCATTTCACCGCACCTGCAAAAGCCGGCTGCCCAATCTCAATTTTGAAAGGAATTTTGCTTAATGTCTTATTTTTCTTGGCAAGATACGCATTACGTTTTTTATCTCTCTTCTTAACCTGATCGGGTCTTTTATTTTTGTTTTCAGCGATCGCCTCATCAGCTTCTTTATTGAAACTTAAGAGACTGATGGTATTGATGACCCACATGGCACTGTCAATAATATTCAAAACAGGATGTTCGCCGGACAAGGTCAGCGCTTCCTCTTTTATATCATTGAATCCCCATTCCAGAGCGACTTCAAACTGGTTGTAGCTCAGTCTTCCTTCTTTTACTTCCTGTTTTTCGTTTTTATAATTTTCCTCACGCGCATTGGACTGGGCTTTCCTTATCTTCTTATTGTTTTTCTTATTGAAAAAGCCTCCTTTTCCAAGATATTTCCTTTGAGTATAGGATTTCGTCTGTCCTGTGAAAAACGGATTTTCTGCCGCAAGCTTAAAGCCAACCTCGTAATAGAGAGCAGGAAGCACTTCTACAGTCAGCGGTTTTGAAATTGCACAAGAGCTCAACGCTATAGGATAACTGTACTTTTTTACTCCACTCAGGCTCATCATATCAAGTGCCTGCGCATGGGTGGGCTTGGGATAGAAAACGGAAAAGCTTATATTGTTTTTACCGATATTCAGATTTTTATACGAGGAAGGAGCATTTTTTATCGTGACAGCCTTTTTCTCATGAGTCTCCTCCGGTTTATTCTCAAAAGCACAATGATCGGTCTTTAAATCTGCAATGGTAATGGTGATAGGTTTCTCTTTATCATCAGCTACAATACGGTAATAGATTTCATTTTTATATTTATCTTTTATCCGTTCAAAAATCGTTGCTTTTTTACCGTTATATTCCCCGGTAACCAGGGAATACTGACAGGGATGGAAAAATGCAATGTCCGTTTCCACCTGACTGAGAACAACTACCTTATTGGAGTTTGAATTATCTACTTTTACCTCGTCTTTGGCATTCTTATGAACTTTTAAAATACAGTCCTGAAGAGTTTTCTGTTTTCCCGGAATCTTATCATGATAGACGACCGGATAAATTTCAAGAGACTCCCCTCCCATGGTTTCCCACAGCGGATCGATATATACCACAAACTTAGATTTCTGAACATTGGGCAGTCCTTTTGCTTTTCCATCATATTTATTGTTATCATCCTCTACAAGGTACCCTGTTTTTGCTGAGCCGGGAACCCTTTTTTCCCGGTGTACGGAAACGGCCCTTTCAAAAAGAGCGCCTTGCTTTGCAATATCTTCTTTCCCTCTTTCTTCAGTATTATTGCTCAGATATTCTGTAGCAAAAAGCTTATCATCAGCATTGGTGAGTCCGAGAGTCACGATCCTGATGACCTGATCTTTATCTTTAAGCTGTACCTGGATGTTGTTTCCATACAGAGCACCGGTATAAATATTCAGATATACTGAAGACCCGAATTTCAATGGGTTTGTGATCTTGTTGTTCTGTGCATCCGTCCATTCACCCAGAATGACTTCCGGCTTTTTGCCCTTAGCATTGATAAGAATTCCATGAGGATATCTGCCCTGAGGTTTTGTTCCTTCCCAGAATGGCTCCAGATAAACGGCACCACCTCCTTCCAAAAATTCATCAAATGTAAAGCCTATGGCTGTAGTTCCTATGCCCACGGATTCATTAAAGCTCTCTTCAGTAAGCTCAGGTCGTCGGTCTCCCACCAGCTGATGCACCCAGCGTACTGATTTGTATTTATCCTTAGCAGCCTGCACATCTTCATCATGCTTTTTGTCAATCGTCTCCAGGTTTTTATGATATTCATTGCTTAATTCAGTATACTGTTTCTGACGGGCAGCCATTCCTTCCTCTCTTTTCCGGAGATTGGCATCATAAGTTTCTTTTTTTACCTGGCCGGCTTTAGCCTTTTCATAATTCTGTTTGATGAATTCGTCACTTTTTTTATCTTCTTTCTGTACCTCATCAAACTTTCTTGAATAATCATTGTAGGCTTTTTTCCGATCACTTTTATGCTTCTGATCGAGTTTATCTTTTTCGTCCTTATATTCTTTTATGTAAACATCAAAGCTTTCTGCCTGCTTTAATTCCAGCCAACCTATATCTTTGTGGAATACCTGTCCAGGTTTGGATTCAATGTATATATGCAGGGGAGCACGAGTATTATTTTCCATGGCTGTTATCGATTAATAGGAATATATTTTTTTACCTTACGGTTGGTATTGACAAATGGGATAAGCTCAGCAAGGACTTCCTGATTGGCATTATCAACATTCTTCTGGTTGGCTTCTGCCGTTTGTCCGTGATTGATGATGGTGATACAATCGGGACCTCCAACAGGACAGGTGGCTTTGCTGGTTTCCAGAAGGACCTTACCACTGTTATCCTCCACAATGATTTTTTCGTAAAACCCACTCCATTGCGTTACTACTGCCTGGCATGGAGTATTATTTTTCTTTTTACAGGATCCAAAGGTATTTTTCTCAAAAGTAGTTCCGATATCCACATGAGTGGCTACCAGCTTTTTGCTGCCGTCACTATCATTAATGTATCGTTGGGTCTGTGTATTTACTTTAAGCTTGTCGGGTGTAGTCCCAAAGTTGCATTGGCATGTTGCTCCCTGACAGACGAGATGTACTTCACTCATATCGTATTGTGTTTTTGGTTCTAGTTTAAAATATTACTGTTCATACAACTGAAAATCAATTTTATATTCAGTATTTTTTTCAAAAGTTGAGAGGAATCCGGCAATCGAAAAAAGATGGCCTGTCTCCCTGTCAAATTTGTAAAGAAGATCGATCTGCCCTTTCGGACTGTTTTTATTAAATGGATCTTCTTCTTCAACTCCTTTTATGTTTAATGCTATTTTATTTCCTTTTGTATATTCTCTGCTTACCCAATATTCTGTATCATACCTAACACTCCTTGAGATTCCGGAAAAGAAAACTTCCAAGAAATCTTTCCTGAAAAAATCAGGGTATGTCTGGTACACGGGAAGAAAAAAAAGGGTATAGAAAATATTTCTGTTAAACAGCTCTTTTTTCTGGTTAAGATCTGAATAGGCCACATCCATATCTTCCAATATTTTATCGGTAGTTTCCGACTGATAATATTCTTTGAGCCTGGGAAATGTTTCGGTTTTCCAACGCTCCTTTATTTCTTTATGATTAGTAATCTGGCCAAATGCCCCCTTCTTATCAGCAGAGATCTGTAATGGATACAATACCTGCTCAGCCTTCTCAAATAATTGCTCTATGATTTTATCAATTCCCTGATTATTGACAAAGGTCCTTTCTTTTATAAGTTCAGTAAATGATGTATTTCTCTTTACTTTTATCCTGTAATGGATCTGCAAATCCTTGGGTATAAACCTGATCATGACCCCATATACTTTATCACTGGAAAGCGATGGAAAGGATAATGTTGAGCTTTTAAGTAATTTATCCTCTCTGTTCTGATATTTATCAGCAGGTATATAGACGTATTCTACATACTTGGGTAGTGAAACGGTCAGCAATTCCTGAAGTCCGCAGCACTGGTTATGAAAACTCACCATTTCTTCCGGAGTCATTTCATACGCTCCGGAAAATTCTTCAAGGTTGAGAATTCCTTCTACTTTTACTCTTGTATATTCTTTCGTTACAGAATTTTTCATTTCATCCGCAAAGATAAATCTTTAAACAATTTTCTATTTTAATTAATTTTATACACTACATTTCCCGTACCATAAAATAAAATTTTATTATTTCTGATGTAAAATACTTCTTTGTACGTATTTTAATATTGTTCCAAATCGGAATAGCTTAAATCCTGGATTTTTGGCAATGAATTGATTTTTATTGTTTTTGTTCTTTTATTCAAGAGTTTTTCGGAACCTGTTACTTGCTCAAACTCAATTTTTGTTTTGGCTAATAAATCAATTTTTGTTTCAAAAGTTGTATCCTTTCCGTCCCATCGTACACGGGATATTTTAATCAATTCAAAATTATTCTGCTTGAGTCTAAATTCATAACTGCTTTTTCGGTTCTTAATATCAGTAAGCATTTTTAATTTACCTTCTTCAATAAAAAAATCAGGAATGACATCCCCATTATGTTCTCCTTTTTTATAGCTCGGATACTGGCTTTCAATCAATTTTGTAGAAGAAACCACCAGCTTAAGCTTTTTATCAGGTTGTGACAGAAATATCTGGACTCTCAAAGGTCTGGTATCATCCTTCAGATCCATTTCCACCATAATTTTATCATCGAGTTTATCGTTATTCAAATCTCCCACTTCTTTTTGCACCTGAAACGTAAAATTATCTTTTTGAGCAATTTTCTGCGCATATAAATGGGTTTGTGCTACAAGAAGAAATACAACCAGGTGCAGCAATACTGTTTTTATATTCATTGTATCAATAAAAAAATTTGACCGTTAGAATCCCGGTTACCTATTCAGCTAAAGGATTATCTATTAAAGCACTGGTTATAATATAGATAGAAAACACTAAACACATGATATATAACACTCCTAAAAAAATAATAGTCCGGGTAACGTACAAAGCCCAATTCGTTTTAATTACCTTTACCAAAAGAGTATCTATAAGAACAAATAAGATGGTTGCCGGTATACTTATTATTAAACCAAACTGTTTAATAATTCTGGCAATGAGTTGTACATCAACAGTTTCAATAATACTGCGATAACTGTATAAAAAATAAACAGTTACCACTAAATTCGACAGTAAAAAAACAAGTGCCGTTTTACTAATGATCTGTGTTACGTTTTTCATATTTTCTTTCTATATCCTGGATTTTTCCCTGAGCTGAATGAATCTTTCAATCCATCTTCCACCCTTTTCCAGAGCTGGGTATGGCTTAAACTATGGGATGCCATGGCTAAATAGGAAATAGAGCCCGGCGCGTTCATAATATCCTTGGCAAATGCTTTTTCATCTTTTGGTGTAACCAGGTATGCGTGGTACTTGGAAACAAATTTTGAGTATACTTCCAGATTCTTTCTCAGTTTTGTAACCTCCGTATCTAATTTTCCAAAAATCAAAGGCTCAATGAACATATCAATCGTTAGTACTACCAAAGCTAGCATAGAAGGTTTCACGAACTGACTAAGCAGCCTCATCAGCATATCTTCCAGTTCACGTTTATGGACTGCACCCTGCACTCCCTTTAAAAAAGCATCGAATTCTTTTCTTTTATTTCTGGAGTTATAGGGGTCACTTTCAAAGATAGGGACATCTATAATAGGTAGACCCTTGGTTTGTTTACTTGGCGACCATAGAGTTTCATCAATACTATCAGTGATTCCTTTACTTTCTCCAAATATACCGGCCAATAAACTCAATAAATAGCTGTCTTTAGGACCCGTCTTAATGTCAAACAAAATATTCAACACGCTTAACCCTTGTGACAGGTTTAAATTTTTTGCCCAGGTTGATTTGTCATAGCCTCCACTTATTGAAGAATAGTTTTTATGAACGTCATAAGTCCATTGCTGAAGATTATTTAAAAGGTTGACAAACGTTTCTTTTTCTTTTTGCAGATTTGAATTTTCGATTTTCAGGGAATTAATATATTTAATGAATTCTGCAGTAATTATATTGAATCCTAAAAATGCATTTGACATTTCCCGCCATGCTAAAATTGCTTTGTTCTTGAAATCCTGCCAAATCAAACTTTTCAGGTAGGTCATGATAATGTCTTTCTTTACATCTTTAACGATTGTTATACCAGTAGTAAACCGATCGACCTTAAAAGACTTCAGTAAACCTTCCAGATTGTTGAGACTGAAGTTAGCGATCAACTGTTGGGTAAGATCATACTCATTATGTACATTGATGATTTTACAATCTTTATGCAATTTGCTGTGATTCAGCTGATGTTTCTTCTGAAAAAAAGGAGTAGATAAATACGTAATACTTTTAACTTTCCATGGTTTAGGAAATTCGGCAATCTTACGGGGCTTCAGAATAGTGGATTTTGCGATCATATCTTTACTGGAGATCAGCTCTGTAAACTGATTGATGACATTACCTCCATGCGAATGACCAATTAAGTGTAAATGTACCTCTTGATTTTTCCAGTTGGGATATGTTCGTAATATGATATCAAATAATCTTTCAGAAGCCTTGATTCTTTCGCTCGTATCATTGTCTCCGGACCAACTGAAAAAATCACCCTCGATATGCAGGTCCAGGAACTGATACTTAATTTCCTTAAGCTTGTTCCAAAGATTGTTTAAACTCTGCTCTGTTTCTTTTTTTGTTTCTTCATCAATATATTTCCAGTAACTTGTATTGGCCTGGTGCTTTTTACCTTCAGTATTAATAGGATCTGTAGTTCCGGCCACAAACATAACAATATCAATAATTCTTCCGTCTGTTTTAGGAGGATCTTCAGGCTTATCACCAAAACGTTTTCCGCCCTCCGCTGTTGTCACTAATTTTTGAGATGAAGAATAGGTCATTTTACCAACATACTCCGTATGCTGTCCTCTAACTTTTTCAATAGAATCACCTTCTATGATACTTATCTTTGCAATACCATTTGACATAACCTAGTGCATATTGGTTTTCTCGTTAGACTGTCCGTTAATTTCAGTTTGAGAGTGGATTTTGTGATCCTTATCACTATGGATGACCCGTTCTCCCTTTACTACTTTCTGACTGTCCTGCTCTACCTCACTTTCTTTATTACCTTTAATAAATTCCATCATTTTCCCCACAACATTCGTCATAAAATTTCCTCCGATGGTAACGTTTTTCACGGCCCCGATACTTTGTGTAGAGTTCATGCTTACGCTTTCTGTTTTATTCATTCCGACAATATTGCTCTGGTCAGAGCCTACTGTAGTATTCATATTCTGTCCCACATTCACGCTAAGGTTCTCTCCAACATTGAAGGTCATATTTTTAGGGGCTGTTACCGTGATATTTCCTTTCCCGTCCATCAGGTATGAATTTCCGCTTGGATCTTCAATATAAATACTTCCTTCTTTATCGTTAAAAATTATTTTATTACCGCTTCGGGTCTGGATCGACTTGATGTGGTTATCAATACCTCCTCCCAATCCTACCTGACCATGGAACATTCCTCCCATTGCAAAAGGAAAATCCGGATGGTGGTATTCAAAGCCTACCATCACCTGATCTCCTACTTCAGGTACGGCTACAAAGCCTCTGTTTTGAGTGATCTGATCCGTTCCTCCTGCGTCCGGACTCATCATCCTGATAAATTGAGTGGTATTACTTTTCTGCCAGTCAAACTGCACCTGTATACGTCCTTGGTTTAATGGATCTGTATTCGATATAACGGTAGCCACCTGCGGCTCAGCTTTAGGCAAGGTAAATTCAGGCCGGGGAATAAACCCTGTATCGGCAGCAATCGCTTCAAAATAGCCATCATAATATCCTCGGGCATCCACCTCATGGGTAACTTCCGTAAGCATCAGCTTGGTAAAATACGAAGTATCGCTGGTATCAGCCTTGCGCATTTCCAGATCAACAATACATCCCGGGTATAAAAACGGAACTGTCATGAATCCAGAAGTCACAAAAACCTGAGAGGCGTAACTTCCTGTTGTTCCTTTTTGGGAAACATCCACATCCATAAAGGTGTCCGCTTTGATCGGGGCTATTCGTAAAGAAGGGGTTTTGAATGTACTTTCAGAGATTTCATAGGCTCTTCTTGCAATATCGGAGGTATGGGATACTTTGGAAGTTCCTGTTGTCAGCTTCTCATGCTGGCTGCTGTTGTATCCATAAAAAGTTGGATTCACATGCTGAGCCCTCATCCTGATTTTAACATCACTCAGGTTACTTCCATAGACCAGTTTTACAGGTTTTTCCTGTGGTGGAAGTTTCCCAAAATGAAGGATTTCCCCATCATAAAAAAACTGTTCACCATAAGCTTCAGCCATCCTGGCCAGATAGTTATAATGGGTTTCTTCGTACTGTGAGCTATAGGGAACGTTGCCATAATTAGCATCTACCCTGAAGTCAAATTTTTCATGTCCCAATCCCTCTTTGATTACCTCACTGGCAATACTGTTTAGACTGATGGGCTGACTGCCTCCAAAGCTCTGAATATGAGGAGCGGCATCAAGCAAAACCGTAGGACTGAAACCTGTGAGAACAATGTTTCCAAGATTTCCTTTTTCCTGGCTGAACCCTACTTCTGTGATCACTCCCACGAAGTTCCTTTCGGGGCTGCTCTCAACATCTTTATATCTGAAAATGACTGTAATTCTTTTTCCTAAAAAGCTCTGTGCTTCTTCAAGATTATGATTTTCAGCACTCCCCAGCGTATCATGTGCAAGCGTAAGATCAAATTCATGATGCTTTACAGCACTCTGCTTCAATTTAAAATGCTTAAAAAACTTAATTGGTTTTCCTTCGACAAAAATTTCAAGTTTTACCACTCTGTTGATTCCTGCAACAGCATTTTCAGGAATTCCCTGGGCATTAAAAATTTTGGAAGTAGGTTGTTTAGACCACACCTTATCATCCGTTACGGTAGGTTTGTTGGTCTGCAAAGTTTTATCCATAAACTTTGCGTTCATATCTTGAACTGGATTCTCGTTTGCTTTTTTATTCATGATCTAATTTTTTTACTGATGTGTTTTCACTACAACGTTTTTTTAACCTTCCGGGATCTTTTTGAGATCACTGATTGATATGAAACTCATCTACATTCTATTAGCAGGAAATCAATACTGAAATATTTCTCCTAATACTATTATTCTCAATATCTTAACGAAATTTAATTTCATATTTTCCGGCTTGGTAAGGCTAATATATCACCATAAAAAATGACGGCAAAAAGAAATAAGGTTTTTTTGAAAAATTGTAGTAATTCTACGACTGTTTAAAATAAACGGAAGGTACTTTGATAAACCTTATAAAAGTGATGTCTATAATCAGAAAACGACTAAAAAATCATATGTACATGAAAGAATATTTGAGACATTGCAGTTCCTGGTGTGATTACGGATGAATAGAAGATAATAAAGCAAGGCTATCAGGCAGATGCCGAGAAACCGTCCCCTACTTATGCAGTGGTACTTTAGGGAACCAGACCATGGTTCAGGAGTTTTTACCTAAGGAAAACAATTATTCAAATGGAAAGTACAAAATAGGTTGGTAAACAATCGCGGTTATTATTCAAAAACTACATAATTTACTTTGTCCACTCCCGTATTTCCTGTTTTCTCATGGTAAGCATACAAGATAAGCTCATAATTTCCTGAAGCATTTATGGAGGTATTCCCTTCAAAAAGATTGGTTGACACCAAAGAAAGATCAACATTCCTGAAGAATATTCCGTCCTTTTTCAGAATTCCTTTTACTTCAATTTCGTCAGAGTTCCACACTCCCCCTTTTTCAATGACACAACCACACATCATCACAATATTGGCCTGAAATTGAAACGGCTTGTCTTTGATAGTATTCAAAGCTATATACTGATGCGTCCTGGGCTTCAGGATATCAATAATGTATCCCGGTATTTCAAGAATAATTCCTTCCCCCAAAATATGCTTACCGGGGATCAACCACAATTCAGTGCTTACCACAGCCTGTGCCTGTCTGCTGTTCAGGGGGGAAATCACTTCTATCGTAACAAATGTAGGCTCGCTGATATCCAGTGAAGCGACAAAGCCACCGGTCTGGGTATCGGCTATCGACTTCCCTCTTACTTTTGGAGTTTTCATAATCAGGTCTGTATTTCCTGTACTGCCACTAGTGTTTCCTTCAGCCAGTATCTCCCTGTTCAATTTGTTTCGGACTATAACATGCGCTCCTCCCAGTGAGGATCCTATAAACTTGGCATCTCTCGCCTGGGCCCTGATCATGATCTTTGTTTCTGTTGCAGAAATCATAATACCGGTGAAGAATGTCATGATGAGAATAAGTGCTTTCATAGGTTGGTTGATTTTAAATATTCCTGTTTAAAACGATGATGAAAAGAGTCATTTTTAAGTTCCTGGTCGATATGATCCAGATAACCCAAAATAGCAAGGTCCTCTGAGAGCATTTTCAGTATTGCCTTCTCACAGCTATCCCAAACCCGTTCCAGCTGGGGAAGCATCTCTGTAGATTTAGAGGACAGGGAGATGATCTGCTTCCGTTTATCTGCACGGTCCCTTTTAATCGTGAGATAACCTTTATCCGCCATTTTTTTAACGATGACCACCACAGAAGGATGCGAATATCCCAACGGCTCAGCAATATCTGTGATGGAGATCTCTCCCTGTTTTTGAAGCAGCATAAAAATAAGATACCAGTTAGGTTCAACATCGATTCCGAATTCTTTGTAAAATTTTCTGACATCATGGGACATCCGGTCACTGATCCTTTTCAACCTGCTGTCCAAAGCCTTATATCCCAGATCCTTAATAAAGTCAAAATCCATTTTGATAAATATTTACAGTAAATATATAAAAAAATATAGTCCACTATATAGTTGACTATATTTTTTATATATCAATCAATCTGATCATAAAAATACTACTTGTGATGCTTTATTTTTGAGGGGCCTGCTATTTCAATGACGTGTAACCCCTAGCTATAATTAATATTGATTATTGATGATCGTGATTATGTATTGTCCAAAGGTTCTATTTACAATTTTTTCTGTATGCTCCGGGAGTTACGCCCCTGTACTTTTTAAAAAGTCTGGAAAGATGACTCTCGTCGCTGAACTGAAGATCGTATGCGATCTCACTCAGACGGACACTGCTGTATTTCAGATAGGTTTCTACCAGCTTCAGCCGGTAATCCAATAGGTAATCCTGGTAGGAAGTACCCGTCTGCTGTTTAAAGTATTCCCCGAAATAGTTTCTTGAAATCCCAAAGTGATCGGCAATGGTATGAAGGCTTGTTTTTTCTCTGTCTTTGATATTCTGCTGGATGTACGCAATTATTTTCATGATAGAAAAAGCCTTTTGGTTTTCCTGGAGGTCAGAAGTCTCGCTTTTGATGATATTCCGGGCAATAAGATTAAGCAGAATTGAAATGCAGTTGCGGATAATAAGATAATCCTCTGCCTTATTTCTGAATTCTTCAGCAATCTGGAGAATGAGTGTTTCTGCAAAGCGCTCATCATTTTTATGGCGAAAAACACATCCGGCTCTTGCATGATAATTATGGCTTATATACTGTAACTTATAGAGGTTCTCACAGCTTTCAATACGATCTGCCTCCAGCCTTATCTTTTCAATAAATTCAATAGGACACTGAAGCATAATGAGCATGGCGTCATTACTTTTAAAATGATAAATCTCCTGCTGTGGAATGATGAAAAGTTTACTTTCTGTAAAACGAATATGCCGGTCATCATATCCTAGCATTCCTTCTCCTTTTGCAACATAAACAAATGAGAGAAATGCTCTTGTCCTGATCGTTATTTCTTCGTCTTTTAATGATATTTCTTTTACCTCAATACCTTCCGGATTCAATCCCTGCATCTGCATACCGCTTTTTCCTCCAAAAGTACAATTTTAAAAGAATGTTAACGGGTTACTTTGCATAAAAAAATTATGAACGTATATCCGAAACGTTGGCGGGCGCTTTATTTTCTGATCACCGGCGCCTTCCTCTCTCCTTTGGATTATTTTATTGTCAATATGGCGCTGCCATCTATTAAAAAAGCCTTCTCAGCAAGTGATCATCAACTGCAAATGGTTATTGCTGTATATGGACTCACCTATGCTGCTCTTGTGGTTTGTGGTGGGCGTCTGGGAGATCTATACGGAAGAAAAAAGATATTTACATCTGGGTTGTATATTTTTCTCTTTTCATCTCTTTCCTGTGCTTTTTCGCCTGATATATTCACGCTCATTATTTCACGGATGTTTCAGGGAGTCGGAGCTTCATTACTGGCTCCCCAGGTGCTGGCCTCTATAAAAGTACTGTTCAGCGGTGAAGAACAACCGAAGGCTATCAGTCTTTTCAGTTCTGTATTTGGACTGGCTTCCGTAGCCGGACAACTTCTGGGAGGCGTCCTTTTAAGCCTGGACTGGGGATATGTTTCATGGGAAATTGTTTTTCTGGTAAATGTCCCCATTACTGTTATCTGTATTGCAGGGATTCATTTCAATATGGCCAACAGTCATCAGGAAAAAAAAACAGGGATAGACCTTATGGGTTCGTTGGTATTGATCCTGGCTTTACTTATGTTGATCTGTCCGCTGATCTTTGGGCAAAAATATGAATGGGCATGGCCGGTTTTCGGGATTCTTTTAACGGGAATTATATTGCTGGCTGCATTTCTACAATATGAAACACGCCTTCAGCAAAAAAGCAGACCAACACTCATTGATCCTGCACTACTACGGAATTTTCCATTTGCGCTAAGCCTGCTGATTATTTTCTTTTACAATTTTACCGCAGGATTATTTATCTGCTATCCCTACTATTTACAGCAGTTCCTACATGAGACTTCTATGGAGACAGGGATCGCGATTCTACCGTATGGGTTGGCTTTTTTTCTGGGTCCTTTAGCCTCCTCCCGGATCAAATTCCCAGCAGACCAAATGATCTATGCAGGACTGGGTTTGCTCGTAGCCGGGTTTACCCTCACCGCTTTGGCTTTTTATAATCATGAAAAACCAACGTTTATCACTCATATCACCTTATTTATAGCCGGATTGGGTCATGGGACTATTATGCCGGTGATGATGCGGACTGCCATTTCATTTGTTTCTAAAGAGAAAGCAGGACAGGCTTCCGGCCTGGTAAGTATTGGAATACAGATTGGCAGTGTAAGCGGGGGAGCGATAATCGGTACTTTATTTTTTAATATGATTAAAATACTTGGCTTTCCTGAAGCGTTTGCCCTGGCAATTGCAATGATTGGAGCCTTTCAGATCTTTGGAATATGTGGTGCTTTCCGATTAAGAAAATATATGCAACAACTTTGAAGATCAGACGATTCTCCGAATTCAAAATGAAAAATCCTCTTGGACAATAACAATCAGAAATAAAAAACAGCGTAATTTTAAAACGATGAAGAACACAGAAAAAATCATTCTGGAAATTACAGAATTTCACAGCAATATTGAAAAATGGTTTCAGGGTAAGACAGACAGTCAGGAAGCCCTTTATGAGACCTTAGTTTCCGGATTCTCACCGGAATTCAGTATGATCAATGGAAACGGAGATACCGTGACCCTGCAAATGCTGTCAGATTGGCTTCCTACGGTATTCGGTAAGTTTCCGGAACGAAGAATCCAGCTTGAAAACATTGTGGTGGAAAATTCTGATCATCATGGCCTGGCTACTTATGTTGAAACCCAGGTTACAGGGGCAAACTCAAACAAGCGTCAGTCATCTGCAGTCTTTGTTGTCACTAAAGAAAAAGCACTTTGGCTGCACCTTGTTGAAGTTTGGATGTAATCCTTTTCCTACAGGCATTCCTGTCAGTATGTTGATTAAAAAAGGCTGAAAAAGGCTCTACAGATCGGAGAAATATTCTACAGCAATCAGTTTTTGTTACTGAAGACTTTCATCTGTCGGGCCATGACCGCCAACAAGATCCCAAAACACGCAAACAGGCCGTAAGAATACCTGAGGTCAAAACTTTCAGCAATATATCCTATAAGAGGAGGCCCTATAAGAAATCCTAAAAACGAAATACTGGATACAAATGAAAGTGCAATACTGGGAGCTACCGTACTTACCTTCCCAACAGTGCTGTACACGGAAGGGACGCTCAGAGAACTTCCAAGACCTATGATCATAAAGGCTATGGTGCAGATCCATAATTCGGAAAGAAAACACTCAGGAAAAGACCGCCGCTCATCAGTAGGCCACAACCTTGCAGGACTACTCTTTTCCCGTATTTCTCAATCACTCTGTTACCAACAAATCGCCCTAAAGTCATCATTAAGATAAAACTTGTATACCCCAGTATAACAAGATTTTCCGGCGCCATTACTATAGTCTGGAAATACACCCCGCTCCAGTCGAACATTGCGCCCTCTATCGCCATGCTCAAAAACCCGACACCTCCCAATCCCAGCAATGTAGGATTCACCGATTTAAAAATCGAACGGGTCTGCGGCTCGGCCTTGTGGATGATGTTGGTAAGGTTCCCTGCACTGTACAGCCAGATAATTGCTGCCACAATACAAATACATGCAAAATGATAAAACGTGGCCACCTTTAGATTAATCATCAGCAGCCCGACAAGGGCTCCCACCAGCCCGGCAAAGCACCAGGCCCCATGATAAGAGGATAAAAGTGTTCTTTTAGTAATCGATTCTATTTCAATAGCCTGTGTATTGATCGCTATATTACAGAGATTTCCCGAAATTCCAAAAAAGAAGAGAACCGCAGCCAGCGTCCAGTACGATGGGGACAGGCTGATCAGCAAAAGAAATAAAGGATACAGTAAAAAACATCTCTTAATCACCCAGCTGCTTCCGTAAATGCTGATCAGTTTTCCGGCCAGTACCATTGTAGAAAGCTGACCTATCGGCATTAAAAGTAACAGATTCCCTAATTCTGCTTCACTGATGGAAAGAGCATTTTTTATGATGGGAATTCTGCTTGCCCAGGAAGAAAAGACAAGCCCATGGGCAAAGAAAAGCAGAAAGCATGCAGCTGGCTTTTTTGCGTTAAGAGAATCTCTGTCTTTCATTCCGGCATTGTTGATTAAATTTCCGGTCGCGAAGTTAGGCACACTTATCCAAATATGTATATTCTATCGTTGAAATAATGTAATTAATTTAGGTTTAGAATGCAGTCAATCCTCAAAAAAGCACCTCTTTTGCCCCTGAATGAGGTAATTCTATCCGGATTGCAATACTTAATTTGCTCACGCTGAAAAACAGGATAAGTGGCCAAAATACATGGGTTCCCGTCCTCATTCGTTGTTTTTTTGTAAGTTTGCCCCGATCAATTGTATGGCCGAATACATTCTTGAAAATATCAATATCCGTACACTTTCCGTATACGATCTGTTGAAGCATACAACAGACAGTACTTTTATTGCCATTACAGATTTTCAGGAAATATACCCGGTAACCCTTGAAACAAATACCGGTACCTTTACAAAGAAGTCAGCCTTGCATGATTTTCCTTTAGTTACCATAAGCCGTATAGGCACTTCCTTACTTTGCTCGTGCACATGCGACCATTCTAAAAATCAGCTTTGCCAGCATCAAACGGAAATTATTCACTGCATCATTGAGGAAAAAAATTACCGTATTTTTTTTGATGATGTCCTCCGCAAAAAATCATTCATTTCCAAGGCGAAAGAATATGGCCTGGAAAATGAGCCTGATCTTGATCTCTACTTTCAGCTGGAATATCAGGAAGGCAAACCGCAAATCCTCCCAAAGATCAAAGAAATGCTTCCGATGGATGATCTTACATTCCGTAACAGTCTCCTTCCCAAACATCCTTCCAGACTGGAAGAGCTGACACAGATAGAAACGGGTAAAAAGCAGATACTGGTAGTCGGAAAACACCGGTATTACAATCATCTGATTTTTTCATTGATGGAAGCAGAAATAACGCAGGCCGGAAAAATTAAAAATCCCATAACGGCTATGGATGCCACACAGCTGATATGGAAATCGGAAAAGCCCTCCGATATTAAATTCTACACCGCTGTCAGCTCTTTTCAGAACAACTACAATGAAGAGTATAATGCTTCGGAGCTGCAAGCTTTGAAACAGATTGTACAGAATCCTTTAGGACTTAGCGTATTCTATCATGACCGGGAGATCGCGGAAAGCATCACTGCAAAATCTCTTACGCCTGTTCAACTTAATACTTTAGATGCGGAGGTACAACTTTCTGTATTTAAGAAAGATCCATTTTATGAAATCACAGGTGAATTGCTGTTTCATGACGTTTCTGTTCCTTTTAAAAATGTTATTCTCAGGAATGAATATTTTGTATATAACCGCAACGTATTCAGCTTTGTAGACGATCCTGACTTGCTCCGTATCATCCGGTTTTTTAAAGCTAATCACGAAATTTTGCTGATCCATTCATCAAAATATGAAGGATTTATACACAATACCCTGGCTAGCATAGAAGATCGTATTCATATTAATTACAGATATATACAAAGTGCAACGAAAGCACAACTTGAAGACAAAAATTATTATATTGAAAAGGTAATTTACCTCCGGCAACAGGAAAATTATATCGGAATTACTCCAGTTATGAAATATGGGCAGGTGGAAGTTCCGGTCTACTCCAAAAAACAGCTTTTTGATACGGATCAGAATGGAAATCCGTTTAAAATAGAAAGAGATACGACTGCAGAAGAACGTTTTACCTCTCTGGTGATGCAACAGCATCCTGATTTTGAAGAGCAGATGGATGGATATCAGTATTTTTATCTTCACAGAGATAAGTTCCTGGACAACAACTGGTTTCTTGACGCATTTGAAACCTTAAGAAACGAAGGAGTTATCATACTTGGGTTTAACGAACTGAAAAACAACAAACTTAATGCCCACAGAGCCAAGATTAATATCCAGATCACCAGCGGATTAGATTGGTTCAATGCTCAATTAAAAGTACGCTTTGGACCCAAGGAGGCCGCTTTGCAGCAGCTTCACCGTGCCATCCGCAATAAGAGTAAATTTGTTCAGCTGGATGACGGAACTCTTGGTATTCTTCCTGAAGAATGGATCGATAAAATTGCGGCCTATTTCCGGGCTGGGGAAATTGATGAAGACCTGTTGAAAATTCCGAAAATCAATTTTACTGAAGTTTCGTCTCTTTTTGAAAAGGAACTCATGAATGAAGAAGCGCAGGATGAGGTAAGGTATTATACTTCTCAGTTTTCAGCTGATCAAAAAATTCCGGAAGTCAATATTCCGGCAGGACTGCAGGCTGACCTGAGAGACTATCAGCATGAAGGACTCAACTGGATGAATTTTCTGGATGACTTTAACTTTGGCGGGTGTCTGGCAGATGACATGGGCCTTGGCAAGACCTTGCAGATCATTGCGTTTATTCTGCTGCAACAGGAAAAGCGGGGGCACACTACCAATCTCGTCGTAGTTCCTACCTCACTTCTGTTCAACTGGCAGGACGAAATCTCAAAATTTGCTCCTTCCCTCAAGGTATTGCTACATTATGGGGCTGACAGACTAAAAACAACATCCCACCTTTCTGATTATGATGTTGTTTTAACCAGTTATGGAATGCTGCTCTCCGATATCCGCTTCCTGAAGACCTTTGCTTTTAATTATATCTTTCTTGATGAATCACAAACCATCAAAAATCCTAATTCGGAAAGGTATAAAGCCGCTCGTCTGTTACAGTCGCGGAACAAAATAGTACTCACCGGGACGCCTATTGAAAACAGTACGTTTGACCTCTACAGTCAGCTTTCTTTCGCCTGTCCGGGACTTTTGGGAAGCAAACAATCCTTTAAAGATATTTACGCCGTTCCTGTCGACAAATTTGAATACGGCAAACGTGCATTGGAGCTACAGCAAAAGATAAAACCGTTTATTCTTCGCAGAACCAAAAAGCAGGTGGCCAAGGAGCTTCCGGAAAAAACAGAGACCGTCATCTACTGTGAAATGAATACAGAGCAGCGTAAGATTTATGATGCTTATGAAAAGGAACTTCGTGAATTTATTGCAGCCAGTGACGATGATGAGCTCAATAAAAACAGCATGCATGTGCTGACCGGGCTTACAAGACTGAGACAAATATGTAACTCTCCCGCGTTACTGCAAGAAGGGTATTCAGGAGAAAATGCGGTAAAAATTGAAGTTCTTATGGAGCAGATCCTTGGAAAATCAAAAGATCATAAAATTCTCATCTTCTCTCAGTTTGTTGGCATGCTTGATCTGTTGAAAGCAGAGTTGGAGCATCATGGTATCCCGTTTGAATATCTTACCGGACAGACGAAAAACCGAGGGGAAAAAGTGGCTCATTTCCAGGAAAACAATACCATACGTGTCTTTTTAATCAGCTTGAAAGCTGGCGGTGTTGGCCTCAATCTTACACAGGCAGATTATATTTATCTCGTGGATCCATGGTGGAACCCAGCTGCTGAAAATCAAGCTATTGACAGAAGCTACAGGATAGGACAGACGAAAAACGTCATTGCTGTCCGGATGATTTGCTCCAATACTGTGGAGGAAAAAATCTTAAGCCTCCAAAGAAAGAAAAAACAGCTTGCCCAGAATCTGCTTACTTCAGACCATACAAAGTTTCAGGGATTATCAAAGCAGGATCTTCTCAATATTCTGAAATCTTAATACGTTCAATAACGAAATATATCCAAAACAAAACCGACAGATATAATAGTCTGCCGGTTAAAAAACAAAAATTGATATGGATATGATTAGATATGTGTTCTTAGTTTTTAATGATTTTCTCTGTCATCATTTGTTTATCTTTAGTCAGGATCTTCATCAGATAAACTCCTGCTGCAAAACCTGTTATATTAACTGTCGGCATATTCCCTTCTTGTAGTTTTTGCCCTGAGATGCTGAATATTTCGTATTTCTCAATACCTTTTGCCGTTTCAATATTGATCATTCCCATTGTAGGGTTTGGGTGTATCTTTATAGAAGATTCTTTTGAAACTTCCCTTGTAGAAAGATTCTCCGGCTGTACATTGATGGTGTAGTCTTCTGCCTGGCCAATAAACCATCCTGCAGGACACGGCAGATTTTCCAATGTTCCCATCCATGAGCTGGATTCATACGCTTTCACGAGCCTGAAACGGGTTTCTCCAAGGATAGCATGATCAGGAATCGTAATATTGCTTACCGCAACTCCTGATTGCTGGTTGGACACCGGATCCGAGTTATCAAGATATCCAAGGTCAAATTTTTCATCCGAATCAAACTGATTATTATGATTTAAATCGATGTAAGCATACGCTGATACGGTTTGCTGGCCGTGCGTTCCACCTGTTACCGTTATCGGATACGAACCCCCTCTGCTGACATTAAAAACAGTTGTGGTAAAGTCCTCCAGTACTTCTGAATTTCCGTCGATACTACTGTCATTGGTAATTCCCGCAAATTCTACTTTGCTTATTTCACTTACTGTAAGGCTGGTGACATTTTCAGCTCCACAATATGGGAATGGAAAGCCTGTATTGTTTCCTGAAATGGAAACGCTATAATCTTCTGTCTGTCCTGAACGTAAATCAGAATCGCATCCTGTATGAATTGAATTAGAGGCATCAGGATCAGAATAGGCAGCCACATTGCTGTTCTTAACGACCCTCATTCTTGTAGTTCCTGAGGCGGCATTGGCCGGAACCGCAATCGTACCGTTGATGGTAAGCGCATTCGCCGGTGTTGCCTCCTGGAGCCTTCCAATGTAGAAGCTCTCTCCTGCATCATCAAAGTTTCCATTATGATTGAAGTCTACGAAAACCATCACATCACTCGGAAATGTTCCTGATGGACCTTTTACGGAAATCTGATAAGTATTTCCTGCCTGAAGATCAGTAGACATTGCTGTAAAGTCTTCATAAGCCTGAGTGGTTCCAGACTGAAACGGAGAAGTATTATCGATATTTCCAAAAATGACCCTGGTGATCATGTTGCTGTCTGCCCCGTACTGAAACGAAGGAGTACAATATTGTGCCTCCATCATTGAACAGAGAATGACCGCTGAAAGAGTAGATAGTTTTTTCATAGAGTTCTTCATTTTTAACTGAGACAAATTTATATTTATTTAGAATCAATAAAAATAAGAACAGGCTGACATTTGTCAGTTTATTGAAATTTAACCGTATTTGATTGTCGATATCTTTGTAAAACAAGCTGTTTATTAAATTGTAACTAATGTATTATTAAGCTTTTAGATTTGTGCCAGATAATTATTGACGAATTTGCATTGATCTTTCTTTACCTTGAAACTACTATGATGCTACTCCCTGCTCATTTGGTCAAGCTTTTTCAGTAAGGCAGGAATTCTAAAGGCACCATGCATTTTCTCTACATGATACCTGACTTCATCTACATCTATTCCCTTTGTGGTTATAAACAGCGGGGTTTTACTTTCACCACGAAACACAGTTCGCCTGTGGGAGTCCGGCATAATAAATTCATTTTTAGCAATGCCTATTACTGGAAATTTCTCCTCCAGTGCTTCATAAAGGTAACCTCCAAGACCCATTTTACCTTCATGATCAAGAGTAACATAGCCATCTACAATAATCATATCTCCAGGTTTTAATACAATTTTCTTCAGAAGGCTCTGGATACATGGCAGCTCCCGTTTGTAAAAGGCTCCACTTTCGTATCCTGAATCTACCCCCGTCTGTTCTACGAAGACTTCTGATTCTTTTTCTGATGTCCAGTTCTCAAAGGCAATACAAACAGTATTGGCATACTCCGGATAATAATAAGTATCAAATGCGTATATCATATTTCAACCATATTAAAAGAACTCCCCGAAATGCCACAAAATTCCGGAAGGATCATGTACAAAACATTCTTTTCCCCAAATCATTGTCCTTACAGGTGTAAGTTTTACCGTTGCATATTTTTCGGTGAGATGCAGAGACAGAAGCTCGTTCCAGAATGCGTCCGTATCTTGTACTTCCATAAAAACCATGGTATTATCAACCCAGTCTTTGGCATAGTAATCCTGAAGATAAAACGCTGTTTCGTCGCGCTTAAACAATGCTAATTTGGGTTCAAGTAAAACCTCTTCAAAGCCAAGATCTTTGTAAAAACTCCGGCTGATCTCAAAATTCTGAGCGCCTATGAAGGGGCGGATCGATTTAATGTGTTGTCCCATGGTTTTAAGCTGGTTATTAAATTTAGTGGCTAATGATTTTTTCTGATAAAATTTTCCCGCAGATGACTCCGTTTTATGGTTTATCTGCGGGAAAATATATGATCTGCTTATTTTTTGTCTACCACGATCCTATCTGGTCTGTTGGCAATATCCCAGGCTGTGGTAAAAATGAGCTGGGTACGTTTCTCCAGCAATGGATAATCTATTTTTTCAGGATCATCTCCCGGTTGATGATAATCTTCGTGAATTCCGTCAAAGAAAAATGCCACCGGAATATTATGCTTGGCAAAGTTATAGTGATCTGAGCGATAGTATAGCTGTTCAGGATCGTTCAGGTCATCGTACTTATAATTAAGTTCCAGATTATTGGTTTTTTTATTGGCAGCTTCATTAATTACCTTAAGCTGTGAGCTCAGCATCTCAGAACCGATCACGTACACGTATTGTTTTCCTCGGTTGGCAGGATCATCCCTCCCGATCATATCAATATTAAGATCAACAACAGTATTGGCTAACGGGAAAACCGGATTTTCAGAGTAATATTCTGATCCGAACAGGCCATGCTCTTCTCCTGTCACATGAAGAAACAAGACTGATCTCTTCGGTCCTTTTCCTGCCTTTTTAGCTTCCTGGAATGCTTTTGCCATTTCCATAACGGCCACTGTTCCGCTTCCGTCATCATCAGCTCCATTATAGACTACTCCGTTTTTGGTTCCTACGTGATCGTAATGTGCTGATACGACAACGATTTCTTCAGGCTTCTCACTTCCCTCAATGAATGCCAGAATATTTTCGGAATCAGGAAGATTTCCCCCTCCTCTTTTCTTCATAAAGTCTGATGGAACCTTTTGAAAATAAGAACCTAAGCTCTTAGGATAGGAAATGCCCAGGTTTTTATAATAATTAACGATATACTCACCTGCTTTTTTCTGTCCTTTGCTTCCCGTATCCCTTCCTTCCATCTCATCAGAGGCAATAACATACAGGTTCTTTTTTAAGTTTTCTGCCTTAATGATCCTGTAAGCATCAGAAAATGCTTTATCATGTTTGGCAGAAACAGGATTTGAAGAGGTACCTTCAGTCATTTTTGCCGTCCCGCAGCTGGTCATTACAGCAATAGAAAATAGCGGTATAAGTAATTTTTTCATACGTAATAAATTTCTTAAAAATAACAAATTTTATTTAATCACCATGAAATGTTATTTTCATTATATTTGATAACAATGCAAAAGAGATGGATAGAATTTATGGATTTACTCATTATTCCTTTTTTACGGAAATGTCCGAACTGGCTTCCAGGCACGGAAGCTTTGATCTATCTTTAGGGCTGCCTGATTTCGATATTGATGAACGTCTGAAATCATTCTTAAAAGAATCAGCGGATCATGCCACCCACAATTATGAACCTCTTGCAGGAAATCCTCTTTTGATTGATACTATCATCACTTTTAATGCAAAAAGGAAGAACAGCATCCCACTCCGATCTCATGAAGTTACCATTGTTCCGTGTGCAACCTTTGCTTTATATACAGCACTCAAATCTACTATCAGACAAGGAGATGAAGTCATTATCATTCAACCTTCCTATTATACCTATGCTCCTTCTGTAGTGATGAATGGTGGAGTTCCTGTCTATTATGACCTTAACGATGATTTCAATATGGACTGGGAAGTATTCAAAAACTGTATTTCCGAAAAGACCCAGGCAATTATTGTAAATTCTCCGCAGAACCCAACCGGTAAAATATGGACAAAGGAGGATTGGAACCGTTTATATGAGTTGATTGAAAATCGTGAGATCTATTTAATTTCTGAAGAAATTTATGATACCTATTGTTATGATGAGTCTGATCATTACAGCTCATTTGTCCATCCTGACCTAAGAAGCAGAACATTCTGTATTTTTTCATTCGGCAAAATGTTTCATACTTCCGGCTGGAAGGTAAGTTATATGCTTGCCCCTGAAAAGATGACCGCATTGTTTCGTTGTCATCAGCAGTATATTTCCTACAGCGCCAACGCTCCAGCCCAGTATGCTCTGGCCAGATATCTGAATATTTTTGACCCTTCTGTGAACCGGAAAGCTATGCAGAACAAAAGAGATCTTTTTAATGAAATGCTAAAAGATACCCCTCTGGTCGTCAATCAGGTAGCCGAAGGAAGTGTTTTTCAGACCGTCAATTTCAGAAGCCTTTCCAAAACAATGACTGATGTGGAGTTTTCAAAATGGCTGACTGTTGAAAAAAAAGTGGCCTGCCTTCCTCTTTCTGCTTTTTATAGCTCCAGACAGGATTCGGATTACATCAGGTTTAGTTTTGCGAAAAAAGATGAGCTGATTATTCAGGCTTTGGAACATCTGAGAAAAAACCTTTAATTCCAATGACCTCTATTCTCCTGATTTTATACAGTTATATCTCAACCCATTATATTTCGTTTTCTCATTTTATCATTGTTTCTTATAAGCATAAGGCAAAGGATTCAGTACTGAAGCTGTAAGACAGATCAACGCTATTGATTTATTGTAAGCCTATAACGATATTTGCCTTATTCATCAGTCACTTTTCACTATCACAGAACCATATTATAAAAAAAGCACCGCAAATGCAGTGCTTTAGTTTTAATATTTATGCCGATTAAAGAGCAAGGATCCTTACATCAATTCTTCTGTTTTTAGCTTTACATTCGTCTGTGTCATTCGCTTCACAGACCGGATGTTGCGAACCATATCCCTCAGCTTCTACCCTGTCAGCAGAAACTCCCAGTTCCAGCAGCTTCAGTTTTGCGGTTTGCGCTCTAAGATTCGATAACTTCAGATTACTTTCCTCATTCCCACTGTTATCCGTGTATCCACCCAGTTTTACTTTCAGATCCGGATATGCGTTTAAGATTTCCGCTATCGTATTAAGCTGTACCTCATACCCTGCTTTCAAATCACTTGATCCGGTTTCAAAATAAAGGTTTTCAATGGTATACCATCTATTAGGATCAAGAGCAGATTGGTCCCTTTGATCTGCAGCCGTATACAGCTTATAAAGCTGGCTGGCCTCTCCAAGTTCTACAGTTTTGCCTCCTTTTAGTTTTACTTTTTGCAGATTTCCGGTTTCGTATACAAAATCTCCGTCTTCATTAAGATGTCCTTTTATTTCACCTGGAAATATGGGAATCTTAAGATCTGACGGATTGGAAGCAGCTCCTGAAATTCCAGTTAGACTTTCTATTTTTGCCTTCCTGTTTGCTTCAATTTTGTCTTTATGCAGTACACCTAATGTAGGTGCTATGACCAATGAAACTATTGACATCAGCTTAATCAGGATATTCATAGACGGTCCAGATGTATCTTTGAACGGATCTCCCACCGTATCTCCAGTCACTGATGCTTTATGAGGTTCAGAACCTTTATAATAAGTCTGCCCGTTGATATCAACGCCTTTTTCAAATGATTTTTTAGCATTATCCCATGCACCTCCGGCATTATTCTGGAACATTCCCATCAGGACCCCGCATACGGTAGCTCCTGCAAGAAATCCTCCCAATACCTCAGGTCCGAAAATAAATCCGATCAGCAATGGTGAGATAATCGCTATGGCTCCTGGCAGCATCATCTTTCTGATGGATGCATCTGTAGAAATAGCGACACATTTTTCGTATTCAGGTTGTGCTTTTCCCTCCAGTATTCCCGGAATTTCACGGAACTGCCTTCTTACTTCTTCCACCATGGCCATGGCAGCCTGCCCTACAGCAGTAATGGCTAAGGAGGAAAAGATAAAAGGAATCATTCCTCCAACAAACAATCCGGCCAGCACATCTGCTCTGTAAATGTCGATCCCGTCTATACCTGCAATACCTACGAAAGCAGCGAAAAGCGCTAATGCCGTCAATGCTGCTGAAGCAATGGCAAAACCTTTTCCGGTAGCAGCAGTTGTATTTCCTACCGCATCCAGGATATCTGTTTTTTCACGAACCTCTTTAGGAAGCTCGCTCATTTCCGCAATTCCCCCTGCATTATCAGCAATGGGTCCAAATGCATCAATAGCCAGCTGCATTGCTGTAGTCGCCATCATACCGGCTGCTGCAATAGCTACACCATAAAGTCCGGCACAGAGATATGATCCATAAATCCCCCCTGCCAGTACGATAATCGGGAGCAAAGTAGATTCCATTCCCACGGAAAGCCCGCCGATGATATTGGTAGCATGCCCTGTAGAAGACTGTCTCACAATACTGGAAACAGGTCTTTTTCCCATGGCTGTATAATATTCTGTAATAATACTCATTAAGGTACCTACAACCAGACCTACCATGATAGCTCCAAACACGCCCATCTTGGTGAATTCGTGTCCTCTGAGGATCATTTTATCGGGAAGTATATAAGTCACCAGGAAGTATGAGGAAATTGCTGTAATGACAATACTGCCCCAATTCCCTAAATTCAATGCATTCTGTACACTGGAGGTAGATGAACCTTCATTATCATTGATTTTCACAAATAAAGTCCCTATCATAGAAAAAATAATCCCTGTTCCTGCGATCAGCATGGGCAAAAGAATCGGTGCAAAACCTCCGAAAGAATCATCAGAAATAGTCTCTCTCCCCAATACCATTGTCGCCAGAACAGTAGCAACATAAGATCCGAAAAGGTCGGCACCCATCCCCGCTACATCTCCTACATTGTCACCCACATTATCTGCAATGGTGGCAGGGTTTCTGGGATCATCTTCGGGGATCCCGGCTTCCACTTTTCCTACAAGATCGGCACCTACATCCGCTGCTTTGGTATAAATACCACCGCCTACTCTTGCGAAAAGAGCAATAGACTCTGCTCCTAACGAAAAGCCTGTAATAATTTCAATGGTTCTTTCCATTTCATGGGAGTCTACCGTTGCATCGGGGGCAAAAATCTGTTTAATGATAAGAAATAAGCCTCCTAATCCTAAAACAGCTAGCCCTGCTACGCCCATACCCATTACAGAGCCACCAGTAAAAGATACTTTAAGTGCTTTTGAAAGCGAAGTTCTTGCGGCTTCTGCAGTTCTCACGTTGGCTTTGGTAGCGATCTTCATCCCAATAAAGCCTGCCAGTGCAGAAAATATAGCTCCTACCGCAAAGGCCACTCCGATGCTCCAGTGGGAGTTGGCATTGCTGGACCCCATCACGGCAAGCAGGATGGCGACCACAACCACAAAGTACGTTAAAATTTTGTATTCAGCTTTTAAGAAAGCCATGGCACCGTCAGCGATATGACCACTAATCGTCTTCATTTTTTCATTTCCTGCATTCTGTTTACTGACCCAGTTGCTCTGAAGAAATGTATAAAGCAAAGCGACGACACCAAAAATTGGCACTAACATAAATAGATCCATAGTTTAATATTTTTTTGGTAATAGAAAATTAAATATAATAAATAATTATCACCAAAGCATTAAAAAATTTAACAACTGCATCTTTGTTGTTTAAAAATCAGGAATTGAATTGCCGCACAATCTTTGAACCTCCATCGTTGAAATGCTGATTAAAGCCATACGCCATTGAGAATAATCAGGCCTTATGCTGGTGAAAAAAAGAGATGCTTGAATCCGCTTTAAAAATTGTGGACTCGTTGAAAAAGCTCATAAAAAAAGGATAAACAGTTTCCCGTTTATCCTTTTTTTATTTGATCAGAGTCTTTTATCCTCCGAATTTTTCTGCGTAATCAGCCTGAGATGCTTTAATTACTTTTCTTGCATGCTCTGCTCCATATACTTCATGAATTCTACATTTTGCAGGCTCGTCCGGTAAATTCTTGTACGTCAGGAAGTAGTGCATTAATCTTTTCACTTCTGCTTCTGGCAATTCAGAAATATCTCTGAAGTGTCCGAAAGCGTGATCATTGATCATTACCGCTACAATTTTATCATCAGCTTCCCCACCATCGATCATTTTAAAACCTCCGATTGGAATAGCTTCCATCAATAAACCTCCAGCATGAATATTGTGAGAACTTAAAACACAAATATCAAGAGGATCATGATCTCCCATCGTCACATCATCAGCTCCAGCTTCCACTGCAAGCTTCATCACCTCATTATGGCAATATGTTCTAGGAACAAAACCATATAAAGCAGGAATGATATTAGAGAATTTCTGCGGCCTGTCTACTTTCAGATATCCTGTTTCTTTATCTACTTCATATTTAATCGTATCTGAAGGAACAATTTCCACAAATACGTTTACAACATTTGGCGCATCTTCTCCTGCAGAAATTCCGTGCCATGGATGTGCTTTAAAATTTGGAATCATTATTTATCTCTTATTTTTTAAGTTATTATTAAAATTTCTTTTCTTAAATCCTCTATGGTTTCTGCAATATAATCATTGCCCTCCATATAATTCATGATAAAAAGGGTTTTGAACTCGTCCAGTTCTACGTTCCCGTTCAATCCGTCATAAGTTTTGTGGAGAAGCTCAATCACAGCATTCTTAGAGTCTACAATGTTCTTCCATGAATTCTTTGTCACGTAAAGCTGTTGTGAAGAGTTGTACTCAAATTCTTCATTTATTGTCTTTTCGGTAAGGAAAATAAATTCATGCACTGCCAGTTCCTTGTTAAATTTCTGGATGAGATTGGAAGGTTTCATCCTGTCCAGAAACAGGGTCATTCTTTCGTAGGAATGTGCCTTATTCTCTGCATTTGATTTCACACTAAGCAGTTTGATCTCCTGATTTTTAAGGGTAATATAGGAATGTACAAATTGTCTGAGCAAAACCAGAAAAGGAATTGCGATAATCAATGCAAATGCATACGGTAGATATCCTGAAAAACTAGCCATAATTTTAGGATGCAAAATTACTAATATTTTCTGATATTACAGCTCAAACAGGGCAGGTCTTTGTGTAACTTCGTGGTAACATACACTGTTTTCATCGAAAAAGTGGTACACCAGGCTTTTCCGGGTTCGGTTTTTATCGGTATGAGGTTCTCCCCCATGAAGAATATTGGCATGCCATATCAATAAATCCCCTTTCTTCGCCCTGAAGACTTCTTTTTTTAATCCAAGTTCCTTTACTTTATTTTCAAGGAATTCTTCGTATGCTTTATAGCTTTTCTTGCCGATTTTCAAAGCCGTTCCTTCATTGTCGTAATCAGAATTCAGGAAATAAGGAAGTTTGTGGCTGCCAGGAATATAATGCAGGGCCCCGTTGTTTTCGTCTACATCTTCCAGGGCTATCCATACCCCCAGAAGTCCTCCCAATGGATAGGTGGTCATATGAATACTGTCGGAATGGGTTTTCTGCTGGCTTCCGTTAATGAAATTGATACTTTGGAACAGCTTAGCCTTGCCATTTAGCAAAACGGATAGAAAATCAAGGAAATTTTTATCGCTGCCGATATTTCTGATAATTTCAGAATGATGGATGGCGAACATCAGTTTTCCTCCATAACGAAATTTCAGCGTTCCTTCTTCCATGAGTTTTTCAATTTCAATATTGATATCATCTACGGTTTGAGTATCTAAAAAATTTCTGAGAATCATGTAACCGTTATCATCATAATGTAGGGCGCTCTCCTTGTTTTCCGGGGACAGACCTCTGAAAAATTCAGTGGAGGACAGCTGATCTTTATCGATAGATCTCTCGGTATCAGGAAGATGAGCAAAATCTGAGCTTGAAATAGGTGAATAATAGCTTTTCTTAACTCCATATTTCCTGTAAAGCGGAATATTATGTTTCAGCTTTTCTTTATGAAAAAAATTATATATCATATAAGGAAGCTTGTAATTCCTGATAAAATTTAGCATGGTGAGTTATTTTAGATAAAGTTACCTGTTTTTGGTAAAAGCGAGCTTAATTATTTTACTGATAATATTCAGTTTCTGATAGTTTAAGACGGAAAAGAAATACGGCTGAGCCCCGAATCTTTCATTAAACGAGGCAACGTTGGGAACATTGCTTCCCATAAAGTCAAAATTTTTATGCTCAATGGCATGCTGAAGCTTGTAATCAATCGCAAGAGAAGGAATATTTTTATTTTCAAGTTGTGAAGCATTGATGAATATACTGAGATAATCCGTCTGGCCTGCATTAAAGGTGGCTACGAACGAATGCAGATTTCCTTTATATTTGACAGCAAAAGCCTCCAGGAATCCCGTCTCAATCAACCTACTGACAATTTTCCAGTATACTTTTTTGAGAGATCTGCTGGGTAATCCTCTTGCATTTTCAAGAAAAAAATCCTCTATTTCATCAGGGTTTACATTGCTTATAAATTCGGCATTGCCCTTAATATCTTCTGTATGTCTGATATTTCTTCTTCTGTGGACATGGTATTTTTTCTTTACATCTTCATACCTGTCCTTTAGAATAACATATGATTTTTTATTCCGGCTGCCAGTTGGAAAAGCATTGTCTTTATTGAATGCATAATAGGAAATGGCAAAATTCTTTTTCAGAAAGTTCGAGAAATCTTGATTGACTTGGGGATTATCTTCTTCTGAAAACACACCCAGCTGGTGACATAGTGGAGGCATTTGAATAATTTTAATCCCAAAATTACTGGACCATGCAATGGGCATTACGGCTTCATAATCTCTATACACCAGAATCCCCCAGTTTTTTCCTGCAACAATATCCATGAATTCTCTGGAGGCAAAATCATCAACCTGACATGCTTCTGACAAAACTTTTTGATACCTGACAAAGTCTATTTCGTTGTATTTCAATCTTCTAATCATAACAATCCTTCGTCTGAGAAACTACAATAGGCATTCTGGGTAATGATGATATGGTCTAAAAGCTGAATACTTAATGTTTTCCCTGCTTCTTTTATTTTTTGGGTAATATTGAGATCTTCCCTGCTCGGTTTTATACTTCCGGAAGGATGATTGTGGGCAATGATAATACCTGTGGAAAAATGATCCAGCGCTGTTTTGAAAAGAACTCTGACATCCACAATAGACTGGCTTATCCCGCCCTGTGTAAGCTTTGAGATATGCACTACCTTGTTGCTGTTGTTGAGAAAAATAGCCCAGAATTCTTCGGTTCTCAGGTCTTCCAGATGATTTTTCAGGATCTGGTAGGCATCATTGCTGTTTCCAATGGTTGATTTTTCCGGGATCTCCTGTCCAAGTCTTCTTCTTCCAATCTCTAAAGCGGAAATTATGGAAATGGCCTTCGCCTCTCCTATTCCCTTAAATTTCATAAGATCTTTTACAGAAAGAAGACTCAATTGGTGCCAGCTGTTATTGACTGATTTTAAGATTTTTCTCGCCAGCTCCAAGACACTGTCCTCTTTATTTCCACTTCCCATAATGATCGCCAGCAGCTCAGAATCAGAAAGTGAATTTTTGCCTTTCTGCAAAAATTTCTCTCTTGGTCTATCGTCTTCTGCTAAATATTTTATAGGCATGAAATGGATTTTAAATGATAAAAGTAATTAATAAAATGCATATAAGATCACAGGGTCTTCCGATTGATCAATATATGCTGCAGTCCGGTTCAATGCATTTGCAGAAAGCATTGGACAGCCTAAACTTAAGCATACAGGATTTTGAGATTCTTTATCCGGCACACATCCGTAAGAATGAAGAACAATGGCTCTTTGCATGGCATTACTATTGGTAGCGTCCAGTCCTATTAAACGGTATGCTTTTCCAAATTTCCCTACATAGCTTTCTCCAATTTCGTACTTTCCAAGGGAAGTCTGGTAGGATCCTTCTACATTGCTGAACTGTAAAGATTCTGATCGGGGAATTACTGAGCCTGAACCATGAGAAACTACTGCTTTTTGAACGACTGTATTTCTTTTCAGATTATAGATGAAATAGCGGTATTTTCCAGAAGGTATTTTATAATTGATAAAAACGGCCAGCTCCTGACTGTACTTTTTTCCTTTGATAAATTCTTTAATTTCTGATATTTTTGATGCAGGCAGCCCCGGAGTATCCAACTGCTGAGATCCGGCTTTTGAACAGAAAGTTAAAAGTATTAAAAGAAAAATAATGGGTCTCATCACGGTGTTTTGTAAGGCTACTCTATAATCATCCCATCTTTCATGACAAGCTTACGGTCTGTAATTTCAGCAAGATTCGGATTATGGGTAACAATGACAAAAGTCTGATTGTATTTATCCCTAAGATCGAAAAACAATCTGTGAAGATCATCCGCATTTTTAGAATCCAGGTTTCCTGTTGGCTCATCAGCAAAAATGATTTTCGGTGAATTGATTAAAGCTCTTGCTACGGCCACCCTCTGCGCCTCTCCACCTGAAAGCTGATTGGGTTTATGATTCAATCTCTGTTCTATTTTTAAATCTTCAAAAAGGGCATACGCCTTTTCAAGCGCTTCTCTCTCATTGGCTCCCGCAATTTTTGTTGGAAGCAAGACATTTTCCAGGGCGGTAAACTCTGGAAGAAGCTGATGAAACTGAAAGACAAAGCCAATATTCTGATTTCTGAATTTGGAAAGTTGCTTATCATTCATATTGATAAATGATTCTCCGGCAATCGCAATTTCTGTATCATATTTGCCAGACTGACTCGGATGATCAAGGGTGCCCAGGATCTGCAGCAATGTAGATTTGCCTGCCCCTGATTCTCCTACAATAGAAACAACCTCACCCATTTTAATATGAATATCAACACCTTTCAGTACTTCTAAATTCCCATAAGATTTATGGATATTTCTCGCTTTAATCATGATTCAAAAATACTAATTTGATTTTGAAATTCCATCAAAAAGTACGGTGATAATTTAAATTCCTCAACGGATATAACAAAAAAAGCCTCCCGGTGGGGAGGCTGTATTATCTTCAATTCAGAAAATTACAGTAACAGTGTTAACGGACTTTCTAAATAAGTTCTTAATGTTTGCAGGAACTGAGCACCTGTAGCGCCATCTACCACTCTGTGGTCACACGCCAATGAAAGCTTCATGGTGTTTCCAACGACAATCTGACCGTCTTTAACGATTGGTTTCTCAATAATCGCTCCTACTGAAAGGATAGCAGAATTAGGTTGGTTGATGATACTTGTAAAAGTCTCGATTCCGAACATTCCCAGGTTGGAAATAGAGAAGGTAGACCCTTCCATTTCGTTTGCCTTAAGTCCTTTATTTTTAGCTCTTGACGCCATATCTTTTACGGATGCAGAGATCTGGGTGTAAGACATCTGGTCTGTATTTTTCAATACCGGAACCACCAATCCGTCAGGAATAGCTACTGCCACACCGATGTTGATATTTCCTCTGTGAATGATCTTATCTCCTGCCCAGCTTGAATTTACCTGAGGATGTTTTCTTAAAGCAATAGCTGTTGCTTTAATGATCATATCATTGAATGAAATTTTTGTATCGGGTAAAGAATTGATTTCTTTTCTGGCTTCAATAGCTTTATCCATGTTGATCTCAACCATCAGGTAATAGTGAGGAGCAGAGAATTTACTTTCAGCAAGACGTTTTGCAATTACGTTTCTCACTTGTGAGTTTGGAGTCTCTGTATCTTCTCCCTGAACGAAGTTTACCGCAACCTGGGCCGCTGCACTTGCAGCCGGAGCTGAAGCCGCTGATTTTGCAGATGGCTGATAGTTTTCAATATCTTTTTTCACGATTCTTCCGTTTTCACCGGAACCCTGAACGCTATTGATATCCACCCCTTTATCCTGAGCCATTTTCTTAGCTAAAGGAGAAATTGCCACTCTGTCAGAAGTTGAAGAATTAGCAGCAGGTGCAGCCTTTTCTTCAGTTTTAGCTTCTTGTTTTTGCTCAACTGGTTTTTCAGTAGACGGTGCAGTAGCTTTTGGAGCCCCTACAGAAGAAACATCAGTTCCTTCAGGGCCAATAATCGCTAGTACGGAATCAACAGGAGCCGCACCACCTTCTTCTACACCCTGCTTTAATAATACCCCATTGAATTCCGATTCGAAATCCTGTACGGCTTTATCTGTTTCGATTTCAGCAAGAAGATCTCCTTCTTTTACTGTATCGCCTACATTTTTATGCCATTTAGCTACCTTACCTTCGGTCATGGTATCAGAAAGTCTTGGCATGGTAATAACTTCTACACCTTCCGGAGCAGCTGTTGCAGCTGGTTCAGAAGTTGCTGGACTATCTGCTTTAGGCTCTTCCTCTGATTTTTTTTCTTCAGTGCCGGTACCGGGAGCAGCAGCCCCACCTGTTAATCCTGAAATATCTTCTCCTTCTTTACCGATAATTGCCAAAACAGAATCTACAGCAGCAGCACCGCCTTCTTCTACACCAATGTATAAAAGGGTACCTTCTACTTCAGATTCGAAATCCTGAACTGCTTTGTCAGTTTCAATTTCAGCTAAAATATCTCCTTCTTTTACTGTATCGCCTACGTTTTTATGCCATTTTGCCACTTTACCTTCCGTCATCGTGTCGGAAAGGCGGGGCATCGTAATTACTTCTGCCATAATTTATTTTAATTTGAAAATTTAGCCATCTGAAAATTTGAAAATTAAAAAGGATATGCAATATCACATTCTCAAATTTTCAAATTGTCAAATTAACTCATTATCTTTTTTAGTTTTCTAGTTTATCTAAGAATGGATAATCTTCCTGAGCATAGACATACTCATAGATTTTTTCTGCTTCAGGATATGGGGAGTTTTCCATGAACTCAATACACTCGTCAACAAAATCTCTTGACTTATTGTCCATTGCTTCCAATTCTTCTTCTGTAGCCCATCCGTTTTCTAAAATTCTGTGTTTTACCAATTCGATAGGATCGTCATTCTTGTGAATGGCTACTTCCTCTTTGGATCTGTATGGCTCAGCATCAGACATTGAGTGTCCTCTGTAACGGTATGTTCTTGCTTCGATAAACGTAGGACCGTCTCCTCTTCTCGCTCTTTCAATAGCTTCATAAGCAGCTTCTGCTACTTTTTCAGGATCCATCGCATCTACCGCAAGGCAAGGCATTTCGTATCCTAATCCTAATTTATAGATATCTTCGTGGTTGGCTGTTCTTTTTACAGAAGTTCCCATCGCATATTGGTTGTTTTCCACAACAAATACCACAGGCAGCTTCCAGTTCATCGCCATGTTGAAGGTCTCATGTAAAGACCCCTGTCTTGCAGCACCATCTCCAAAGAAACAGATGTTCACCGCTTTTCTATCGAAATATTTATCTGCAAAAGCAATACCTGCTCCTAAAGGAATTTGTCCTCCAACGATTCCGTGTCCACCATAAAAACGGTGCTCTTTACTGAAAATGTGCATAGATCCACCCATACCTCCGGAGGTTCCAGTCGCTTTACCACAAAGTTCCGCCATGATTCTCTTAGGATCTACTCCCATCGCCATTGGATGGATGTGGCATCTGTAAGCGGTAATCATACTGTCCTTCGTTAAATCCATTGCATGTGTGAATCCTGCAGGAATAGCTTCCTGACCGTTATACAAATGTAAAAAACCTCTGATCTTTTGTTTTAGATAAAGAGAACGGCATTTGTCTTCAAACCTTCTCCACATTGTCATATCTTCATACCACTTCAGGTATACCTCTTTAGAAAATTCTTTCATGTGTTAGCTCTTGCTTTTTTATGATGAAATAGTTGAGCAAAATTATGAAAAAAACTTTGTTTTTATTCTATACATGGATAACTTTTCGTTTTTTCTCTAAAATCCATTTGCGGGCTGAAGGGATTATTCTTAATTTTCGAGCCCCGGATCAGCTTAAGAAGCACCATTCCATCTGTCATTTTTATGTTGTTATCTATAAGGAGTCGGCCTATCCATATGGTTTTATTGAACTAATACAGGATTCAGGGATAGTAGAATTCATTATTTTTTATGCTCCTATTTCTTTCCTCTTTAATTATTGTTAATATATCTTTTGGTTATTTCAACAGCTTTTTTTCCGGAGAAAAATTTTCAATTTTCAAGATTCTGTCTTCAATATCATTAACAAAATTGCCATATTGCTTTGCTGTTCTGGCTTTAATATCCTTCCATTCTTTATCTCCCATAAATGCTTCCCAACCTGTTTTCATGGCCTCTTCATTTTTCCACTCCAGCAAGTACACAAATTCGGTTTTTTCCCTGAACTCCGATTCCCAGATCGCGACAATTGTAAAACCATATTTCTTCATTATTCTGAGTGCATGATCCCTGAAGCGATCCAGAAATACCTGCTTATTCTCTTTGGGGATTTCGTAAATTCTTAACTGATGGATGGGACCTGTCTGCACAAAACCAGGTTTCTGAGAAAGCTTTTGTCCGAAGGTAAAACAACTTATTATGACCAACAGAAATATGAACAGGTGTTTCATTATACATATGTTAAAAAATGATAAATAAAGATAGGTATTTCGTGCAAAATTTAATCTAAATTTAAAACCACCAAAAAATATTTTATTCCAAGTGAAGCAACTGATATTGAAACACTTTACAGAGTTCCCAATTCCTCTTGCCTGCTCTTCTTTCATTTGTCCTTTGACGTTATAATAGTATATTTGGTTTTTTAAATTCGATTATGGAAGAAAAACAGTCTTCATTACTACACAAAATTTCAAAAATCATCTCTGATTTTTTCAATCCCCTGGTCTCCCTGATCATTTTTTTTATATCCATGAGTGTCAACAAATACACATGGACAGAATCTCTTCTTTATTTTATTCCGGTATTGCTAATGATCATCGTTCCTGTAGTGATATGGCTGGTTTGGAATGTAAAAACCGGCAGGTATACCAATATGGATGTATCCAACCGCATTCAGAGAAAAACACTGTATATATTCATTGCCGTATGTGTCGTCACTTATCTTATTTTTAATTATGTTCAGAACGGTTATATCGATCTGGTGATGCTGTTTATTTTAATTCTTCTTTTTGCCCTTCAAATCAGTAATTTCTTTATTAAAAGCTCAATGCACACCGCATTCAATGTGTTTGTTGCAGCTTTATTTTTCACCTTAGACTGGAAGATAGGCCTCCTATGGCTGGGAATCGCTATTCTGGTCGGAATCACAAGAATTATTTTAAAAAGACATACCGTAAAAGAAGTATTTATGGGCGCCGGAATAGCTTTTATGGTATCTTTTATTTATCTTTATTGCAATATTCAATTTCAACATTAGAGTACTATATGAAAATAAATCATCTTACTGCCGCAGAAGAAAACTTTATGAAGCTGTTTTGGAAAATGGAATCTTTCTATCTGAAGGACGTTATGGAGCAGCACCCGGAACCCAAGCCCCATCAGAATACGGTGTCTACCTATTTGAAAATTTTGGTGGAAAAAGGCTACCTGTCCACCGTAAAAGAAGGAAGAATTTTCAAATACAGTGTCATCGTTCCTTTTGAAGAGTACAAAAAATTTCTGCTGAAGGAGCTTTCCCATCATTTCTTTAATGATTCCGGAAAAGAGATCCTGGAACTGCTGCTGAATGAGAAATTAATTTCTCAGGAAGATATGAAAGGTCATTTTGATCTTAAAATAGAAATAAAACCAACCCGAAAGAAGCAGCCTGAATTCGAAATAGCCAACGAAGTTCTCAACCCCAAAAAAGAAAAAAAGGGTAAAGAAAAAGAGAAGGAAAAAGAGAAGGAAAAGGAGAAAAAGAAAAAGAAGAAAAAAGACTAGACCACCAAACACCAAATCATGAAAACAAAATTCCGACAAACGTTAAGCCGGGCCAATGAAGTCATTACCCGGTATCCTATGGTCTTGATCATGGCTGTCATCGCCTCTATCGGGGCTATCTGCATGAATAGAAACAACAATGATCCGGAATTGTTTATTGTATTTTCAAAACTCACCATCTGTGCTTCCCTGGGAATCTCCCTGATGTTTGCGTTAAAAATGCTGGCTCAGAGAATCGGCAGAGAACCTCTCCTGCATCTCTGCGGGATTGTTTTTCTTGCAGTTTTTTATTTTATCCTACCCGATAAAAAAAATAATTTCACCGATGTTTACGTCTACATGATTGCCGTCACAGCAATTTTAACCCATCTGCTTGTTTCCTTTATTCCATTTATAAAGAAAAACGCGGAGACAGGATTCTGGCAGTACAATAAAAATCTTTTTGTCAACATCTTTCTTACCGCTGTATTTACAGGAGTTCTTACCGGTGGAGTTGAGCTGGCAATTCTTGCCGTTGACAAGCTTTTTGATTTTAATTTCAGAGACAGACTGTACACTGATACATTCTTTCTTCTTGCCATTTCGGGAAGCTGCTTTATTTTCCTTTTGTTTAATGAAAAAGGACTGAGCAGTCTTGAAAAAGACGGCACCTATCCTGTGGTTTTAAAATTTTTCACCCAGTTTATCCTTATTCCTTTACTGCTTATCTATGTAGTCATTCTCTATTTTTATTCGTTTAAGATCCTTATCAACTGGCAACTGCCAAGAGGCTGGGTTTCTTACCTTATTCTGGCTTATAGTATAGTAGGAATTTTAGCAATCCTTCTGGTTCATCCACTGAAAGAAGATCATGCAAAATCTTGGGTCAAAATATTTTCAAAAGCATTCTATTATACTATAATCCCTTTGGTCGTACTGCTTTTCACGGCTATTTTCACTCGAATTTTAGAATACGGATATACAGAGCCCAGATATTTTGTTTTACTGATCGCCCTCTGGCTTTTGAGTATTGTGATGTATTTTGTGTTCACCAAAAGATCCACGATAAAATTTATTCCGGTAAGCTTATTTGTATTTGGTGTTTTTGCTTTAATCTTCCCTTACCTGAATGCGTTCAGCGTAGCCAAACGAAGCCAGAAGGCTGAGCTTTTAAACGTTTTAAATCAGCAGCAGCTGTTACAGGACGGAAAAATAAATTTTGAAAAGAAAGTCACAGATACCGTCAGTCGTGAAATCGCTGATAAGATTGAATTTCTGGCAGAAAGAAAACAGACCGATTTTATCTTCAGCTTCTTAGATAAGAAAGACCAGACAACCCTGGCAGAAAATATTAAAACCGGAAACTTTTATATGATAGGATTCAATATCCAGAACAGGTTTGCCAATATCACCAGGACCTCAAAAACGAATCATTATGAAGTCGAAAGGCTGATTCTCCAATCTGAAAAACAGGCAATAAACATAGAAAGCTATCAGCATCTGATCAGTTTCTCCAAATATAATCAAGACGAACCTCAGAAGCTCAATGATGATCAGTTTACCCTAACCGATGAACTGTCCAAAAAATCTTCATTAAAACTGACATTGAATGCAAAGGAGGAAATTGATTTCGGATCTCAAATCATAAGGCTGTTTAAAGAAAACACAGGTAAAACCGGTACGGTAAAAGTCCCTGAAATTTCTATGGAAACAGATTTGGGAAAATACCACGTACAGCTTATCTTTAAACAAATAATAAAGGAAAAAGATTCTTATAACAATCTTGACAGCATTTATTTTCAGGATGCCTTCCTGCTGGTAAAAATAAAATAAGTACAGGGAATCACAGATGAAATTGGCAGCGTTTAATTTTAATTAAATGATATGCAAAGGTGTGGGCTATATCAAAAGGCTAAGGGGTCAACTGTTGATAAATTCGAGAGATCAGTTTTTATTTTCCATTATAGGTGAACGGGACGGAATAAAGTCCGTTCTATTGAATATCTGGCGTCCTGATTAATTAATAAGTAATCCTTAATCGAACAGGGAATAAGGAGTGTTAAGAAACGTTTTAAAATTCGCCGATTCAAACAAAAATAAAAATTCAGAGGCAAAATTGATCTTAAATCTGTTGAAACATTTCCAGTGTCTAAGCATAACATCCTATTGAATTGAAAATCAAATACCTGATCCATCCGAGTTTGGAAATTAAAGGGATCAAGATCTATTTTTAGGGGATGATTCCAGTCTTGAATTTTTGTATCCTTTTGCTTGACTCCGTCTAATCTTCGATTTCAAGGCAAAAGTATAATAGGAAAAAAATAATTTGTTTTATCAACTTTTGGGCCTCAGCTTTTATTTCAAGTTTGGGCATAAAAAAAGCGGCTTAAAAAAGCCGCCTTATATTTTTACCAACGATTTCCGCCTCCGCTACGGTTGTTGTTACCGCCATAGCCTCCGCCTCTATTGTTGTTACCACCATAACCTCCACCTCTGTTGTTATCGAAGCTTCTTCTTGGTTTTTCCTCTCTTGGCTTAGCTTCAGATACGTTCAGTGTTTTTCCGTTGAATTCTTTTTGGTTAAGAGCTTCAATAGCTTGAGCTCCTTCTTCATCACCCATCTCTACGAAACCGAAACCTCTGGAACGACCAGTTTCTCTGTCTGTAACGATTTTAGCTGATGATACATCTCCAAATTCTGCGAATAGATCGTGCAACTCATACTCTTTAGTTGCGTAATTGATGTTTGAAACAAAAATGTTCATTTTAAAATAAATTAAAAAATTAATAAAAATTTGGTATATAAAAGAAAAACAACATAAATTAATGAACAAATATTGATTCCAAATATAACGTATGCAAGATACAATTAATAATTTCAAATCAAAGCTTTTTTTAAGTATTTCTTACATTATGTTGAATTAAAAAACAGCGATGATTGAAAAAGAATAAAAATTTATTGTTTTTCAATAAATTTTTATTGATATTTGCATTGAATCAAAATCAAATTACGATGAAAACCCAAAAAATTCTTTATGTATTAAATATAATCACCTGGATTATATTTATCGGTTCATGTATAAAAGCAGGTGCACTTACCTTCGCATTTATCGTTACGATCGTCAATCCGGAAGGCGCAAAAAACCTCTATGAAGGGTTGAACCTGCTTGAACTTTATCATTATAATATCAGCTCATACCATCTGATGATGTCTTTTATTATCTTCATTGCATGCTATAAGGCGTATCTTTGTTTTCTGGTGATCAGGATTTTCGGACAGCTAAATCTGGCAGCTCCTTTCAGTGAAAGCGTTATGAAATTAATCACCAGAATCAGCTATTCCTCACTGGCCATTGGTATTCTGTTATTAATCGCAGATTCTTACGGGGAAGGTTTTATAAAAAAAGGAGTTCAACTCACTAATATCTATGAATTTACGGGCTTTGGAGCCGAATACTTGTTTTTTGGAGGAATTATATTTATTATCGCCCAGGTATTTAAACGAGGAATCGAAATACAATCCGAAAACGAATTAACAATATAGACATGCCGATTATAGTCAACTTAGATGTCATCATGGCCAAAAGAAAAATGTCATTGAATGAGCTCTCTGAAAAAGTAGATCTAACCCTTTCTAATCTTTCCATTTTAAAGACCGGTAAGGCTAAAGCCGTTCGGTTTAGTACGCTGGAAGCGCTTTGTAAGGCACTGGACTGCCAGCCGGGAGAAATTTTAGAGTATAAAGAATAATATATACCCAAAAATCCGGATCTTTATCATTTATATATCCTTATCTATAGGCTATGAAAATCCACACCACGAATTACGTTAATACCTTCATAGAAATTGCGGAAGACTGCCCTGTTTCGAGGTCGGAAGTTCCGCCTCAGAAAAAAGAGAAAACACTGGCTAGCCTTCAATATGAAATAATCAGCAAGCATCCTTATCAGTATTCTTCTGATGATGTTATTTTTGAATGTCATGCTGTTAAAAGCGGCATTTCAGAAAATGAAAAGGAAAAAGAAAGAGAACAGTTCTTCTCCAAAGGGCAGCCCTGTCTTCGTTCTTCTCCTTTAGCCAAAAGATATGGATTTGGAATTCATCATAATACCGAAGGAAAAGTAGCATTATATGCCGTTGAAAGTGACCAATATCAAAAACTCTCCAATGATTCCTCTATTACAAAGACAAAGGCTATGCGCTCCAAAAGAAAATGATTGAGAAAATGAATAATCCTCTTCAGATCAATAAATGCTTATCTATTGACTACATCAGCTTTTAATGCTAAATTTGTACAATAAACGATAAGAATTATGAACTACCATACGAGAAAATGGGTCAAACCGGAAGACCTGAATCCTAACCACTCTCTTTTTGGAGGTCGACTTTTGCAATGGATCGATGAAGAAGCAGCATTATATGCCATTATTCAGCTTGAAAATACCAAAGTGGTGACCAAATTTATCTCGGAAATCAATTTTGTAAGCTCCGCCAAACAGGGAGATATTATTGAAATCGGTATTGAAGCAACCCATTTTGGGTCTTCCTCGATCACGCTGAGATGTGATGTCCGCAATAAAATGACCCACCAAACCATCATTACAGTGGAAAAAATCGTTATGGTCAATCTGGATAATGAAGGAAACCCTTCTCCGCACGGTAAAACACAGATCGAATTTGTAAAAGACAGGCTTAACAGCGGACTATGAAGATTTTCATCAAAAACATGGTTTGCAACCGATGTATTGCTGCAGTAGAAACCATCTTCAGCAAGGCTGATGTTAAAACAGATTCCATCATTCTCGGGGAAGTGGAACTCATGATGCAGGTTTCTGCAGAAAAGATGCGAATCATTGAAACACAGCTTCTTGAAAACGGCTTTGAAAGAATCATGGACTATGCCCATCAGCTTATTGAGAAAATCAAAAGCCTGATCATCGTAAAAGTCAGTGAGCTTGATATTGATGAAGATTTTCTGCTGTCAGAGTTTTTAAGTTCAGAGCTTCACAAAGAGTACAGTTCTTTATCCAAAACCTTTTCACAGAATGAAAACATCACCCTTGAACAGTTTTTTATTCTTCAAAAAATTGAAAAAGTAAAAGAGCTGCTTTTGTATAATGAATTCAACCTTACTGAAATTGCAGGGAAATTGGGATACAAAAGTGTTCAGCACCTTTCGGCCCAATTCCGGAACGTAACCGGCTTTACTCCTACAGAGTTTAAAAAATTAAAAGATCATCACAGGAAACCCCTTGATAATCTATAGTTGAGTTGAAGAATATGGTGTTTGAGTATTTGAGAGTCGGATTATATTGGATTTTGTATTTCAATCAATAAGCAATCAACCGCCAATCTAATGCCCTAATACTCTAATACTCTTCCACCCTCAAGCTCTCAAACCTAAATTCTATAACTATTATCCTTAAATTTATAACAACGTTCGATTTCCATTTTGGAAATTTGTAGTATAAATTTAAGAATCATGGAGCGACAATATACCATACTCGGAATGACCTGTTCAGGTTGTCAGAAAAAGATCTCAAACCAGTTGAATAGCATTCAGGGAGTAAAAGCGGATGTCAATCTGGAAAACAATACTGCAACCATAACCTCAGATGATGAAGTTCAGCTTTCAGTTTTAAATAAAGCCCTTGAAGAAATAGGAAAATATAGGCTTGAAGATCCCGAAAAGCCGGAAAAAACTTTTGTAAAACCTCAGGATCGGGTATCTCCGTCTTCGGTATATTATTGTCCTATGGAATGCGAAGGCGACAAAGTCTATTTTAAGCAGGGTGAAAGGTGTCCGGTATGCAAAATGTACCTGGTGCCTATTGAAGAAAAACTAGCTAAAGATCCCAACCACAAGCCTGCCTACTCTGCGGCAAACCTTCCCGGTAACTTTAAAAACAACATTGGTAAATACTATTGCCCTATGTTTTGTGAAGGGGACAAGGTATACGATGAAAAAGGAGACTGCCCAGTTTGTCACATGCATCTGGAAGAGATTACTGATGAACTGATCCATCATGCAGAGGCTCATCACTCCCACTCTCACAGTCATGATCATCATCATACCCACCAAGAACCCCCTAAAATCACCGACGAAATGGCTGGTAAATATTACTGCCCTATGTACTGTGAAGGCGACAAAACCTACGACTCTAATGTTGGCTGTCCTGTCTGCGGAATGGATCTGGTAAAATATCCGGAAAAGAAAACCGCCCGATATACGTGTCCTATGCATCCTGAAATTATCCGTGATGAGCCCGGCAGCTGCCCGATCTGTGGGATGGATCTGGTAAGAATGCCTGACGGCGATGATGACGGAGACGACGAAACCTACAATATCTTAAAAAGAAAATTTCTTATTTCCCTAGCATTCACCGTTCCGGTTTTCATACTCTCAATGGGAGGAATGCTGATCAGCTTCCCTTTTTCTCATCAGATTCAGGGGTTTATCGAACTTGCGCTGACTCTTCCGGTTATGTTTTATTCCGGATGGTTCCTGCTTAAAAGAGGCTGGGTTTCATTTAAGACATGGAATCTCAACATGTTTAGTCTTATCGCCTTGGGAGTAGCTGCAGCCTTTATTTTCAGTATTGCAGCGCTTATTTTTCCAGATATGATTCCCCATGAAATCCGGGGGCACAATCATGAGATCCCTCTGTATTTTGAAGCAGTCTGTGTGATTCTTACGCTTGTTATTCTGGGACAGCTGATGGAAGCTGCAGCACATAAAAAAACAGGTAACGCCATCAAGGAACTGATGAATCTTTCACCGGACGAGGCAAACCTTATAGTGAATGGGGAAGAAAAAAGAGTCTTGCTTTCCCATGTAAAAATAGGAGATTTATTAAAAGTAAAACCGGGAGAGAAAATTCCTGTGGACGGAAAGATCACCGAAGGAAACTCTATTGTAGATGAAAGCATGATTACTGGTGAACCTGTTCCGGTTGAAAAAAATATTGATGATAAAGTTTCTTCAGGCACCATCAACGGAAACCAGGTATTCATCATGAAAGCTGAAAAGGTAGGCGACGAAACGCTCCTTTCCCAGATTATTAAAATGGTTAATGAAGCCAGTCGCAGCAAAGCCCCTATACAGAAGCTTACCGATAAAGTTGCGAAAGTCTTTGTTCCTGTAGTGATCCTTATTGCCGTCCTTACTTTTATCGTGTGGCAGATCTTCGGTCCCGAAGGAAAAAGAAGCTTATTTGCATTTATTAATGCCGTTGCTGTACTCATTGTCGCCTGTCCCTGTGCCCTTGGACTGGCAACTCCAATGTCTCTCATGGTAGGAATCGGGAAAGGAGCCAAAAACGGAATCCTGATTAAAAATGCCGAAGCGCTGGAACACATGAATAAGGTAAATGTTTTAATTACTGATAAAACAGGAACATTAACCGAAGGAAAACCTTCTGTAGAATATATTGAAACAATACACAGCGAGGATAAAAATCTGATTTTACAGCTAGCATTCTCATTGAACCAAAACTCCGAGCATCCACTTTCAAATGCAGTGATCAAAAAAGCGAAGGATGAAAATGTATCTGCTGAAAAAGTTGAACAGTTTGAAAATATTTCAGGAAAGGGAGTGAAAGGAACCATTAATGGCCAAACAGTATATCTCGGAAATGAAAATCTGCTGACCTCACATCAGATCGAGATCCCGGACAGTCTTAAAAAGAAAGCTGTGGAAGTGCAGTCGAAGGCCCATACAATTTCCTACATTGCCCGTGACCAGCAGGTATTGGGATTTGTAAGCTTCACAGATAAAATCAAAGAAAGCTCTAAAGAAGCAGTTCGAAAGCTGATGAACGAAGGAATTGATGTCATTATGATGACCGGTGATAATGAACACACCGCTAAAGCAGTTGCTGATGAGCTGGGCATCAAACATTTTAAAGCCAACTGTCTTCCGGAAGATAAGCTGAATGAGGTGAAAAAACTTCAGCAACAGGGTAAAATCGTAGCGATGACTGGCGACGGAATCAACGACTCTCCTGCCCTTGCCCAGTCTGATGTGGGTATTGCAATGGGAACGGGAACCGATGTAGCAATTGAGAGTGCAGAAATCACTTTACTCAAAGGAGATATCATGGGGGTAGCCAAAGCCAAATTATTGAGTGAGAAACTTCTCAGAAATATAAAAGAAAACTTATTCTTTGCTTTTATTTATAATGTATTGGGAGTTCCTATTGCGGCAGGGTTATTGTATCCATTCTTTGGAGTTCTACTGTCTCCAATGATTGCAGCGGCAGCGATGAGTGTCAGCTCATTATCCGTGATCCTGAATTCATTGAGATTAAATTCCGTAGATCTGGATATAAAATAACAGCATGAAAAAAGAAAGTCTTTACATCGGTTGCTCAGGATTTTACAATAACGACTGGAAAGGGTCTTTATATCCTGAGGGTGCCCAAAGTAAGGACTTTCTTTCTCTATATGGAAACGTTTTCAATGCGGTGGAGATCAATTCTACCTTTTACCGGAAACCTACTGCTAAGACCCTTCTGAAATGGCATAACGAGACGCCGGATTCGTTCAGGTTTTTCATTAAGATCCCGAAAGCCATTACCCATCAAAACCTTCTTAAGGACTCCAAAGAAGAAATTACCGCATTCTGTCAACACATTCACAGCAGCCTGAAAGATAAACTTTCCGGGTTTCTCTACCAGTTTCCACCTTCTTTCAAAAATACTCCGGAAAATCTGAACCTGATTGTCAACAATCTGGATTTTAATTTTTTAAATGTTATTGAATTCCGCCATTCCTCCTGGTGGCAACAGGAGATACTGGATGCCCTACATCAAATAAATGTAGTTTTTACCGGGGTAAGCTTTCCCGGCAATTTACCGGAAGATGTTATCATTAACCATCCTGAAGTACTTTATTACAGACTTCATGGAAAACCCATTCTCTACAAATCTGAATACAGCGAAGCCTTTCTGAGTGACCTGGCCTCAAAAATCTCCGACAGCAAACGGAAGACCTTTATATTCTTCAACAATACATGGGGCACCTCTGCCATCACGAATGCAACGTTCTTGAAAAGCATTATAAAATAAAATACTTTCATTTTTTCAAAACAACCATTATTATATAATTCCCTATCGTAGGAAGAATTATTTTATTTCAATATAAATAGAGAAAAACTATCATTTTAGCATTAATAAATGTTAAAACCAAACAAACTGAAATCATAATTCTCAAATCTCATCATTTACCAGAAATACCCTTTAAATTAAAGTTCTTAAAATAAGCTTAAAAAGAAATTTGCATCCCGGACATGGCATATAATTTGTTAACATTATTCAGTTGTTTTTAACGAATTTTAACAATCAAATTCTATAATCTTTATGAATAAATTTTTTGCGGGAAAGTCAAAGAATAAGACTTTTCTCGGGATGGTTGCATTGATGAGTGCAACTTCGGTTTTGCTGAACAGCTGTAATTTCAAAAATGAAGTGAATGAAAGACTCGATTCCGAGGAACATCCTGCCGCAGAAAAAGTCCCCAGAACAGATATAGATGATCATGATTCAGAGTCAGACTCTGACAAAAGAGTAATTTACCTTACCTTTGATGACGGCCCTAACCAGGGCACGGAAAATCTTCTAAAAGTACTCGATAAAAGAAACGTGTGTGCCACAGCATTTTTGGTGGGAAAACATGCCTATGGAAGCAAAAAGCAAAAAGATGATCTGAAACTTCTTAAAGAAAACCCACTTATTGAGCTGGCTAACCATAGTTTCTCACATGCCCACAATAAGTACACAGACTACTACAGGAATGCAGAGGCGGTAGTACATGATTTTGATATTGCCAGAGACAGTCTGAAACTCTATGATAAAATAGCAAGAACTCCGGGAAGAAATATCTGGAGGCTCAATAATATCAATGTAACAGACATCAAAAGTTCTACGGCTGCTGCCAATGGACTTAGAAAAGCAGGTTATAAGGTAGTCGGATGGGATCTTGAATGGAGACCCAGCCAAAAAATGACATTAAAGGGAAGCCACGAAGCAATGCTGAAGAAAGTTGACAGCATCTTCCTGAATGATCTGGAAAAAACTTCAAAGCATCTTGTTTTTCTTACGCATGATCAATATCTGAGAGATACAGACTCCATCAATGAACTGGACCTGTTTATAGAAAAGCTTCAGAAAAGCAATAAGTTTGTTTTCAGAAAAATGTCACAGTATCCTAAGATCAATGAGGTTTTGAATTAATCTGACAGTACAAAGTGCCATGTAAAATACATTTGCAGCTGGCAACTATCAAGTAATTTTCGGAAATTTGCAGGTATGAGTATTATAGAAAATTATCAGAATATAAAGAATCAGCTTCCGGCAGACGTTCAGCTCGTAGCGGTTTCTAAGACGCATCCGGCATCATCTGTTAAGGAAGTGTATGACCTGGGACAAAAGGTTTTTGGAGAGAATAAAGTTCAGGAACTGATGGAGAAGGCCCCCCTTCTTCCCGAAGATATCCAATGGCATCTCATCGGACATTTACAAACCAATAAGGTTAAATATATTGCTCCTTTTATTGATACCATACAAAGTGTGGATTCTGAAAAATTATTAGCCGAAATCAACAAAGAGGCAGGAAAAAACAGCAGGACGATCAAAGTTCTGCTTCAGGTAAAAATTGCTGCAGAAGAAACTAAGTTCGGGCTTGAGATTTCTGAAGCTAAAAAACTGTTCGTAGTCTATCTGGATGGAAAGTTTCCCAATATTGAGATCACCGGTCTGATGGGAATGGCTACTTTTACCGATAACCTCCCACAGGTGAAAAAAGAATTTTCAACCTTAAAAGCTATTTTTGATGAATTAAATCAACTGAAACCATTAAAAACATTATCAATGGGAATGAGTGATGATTTTCCTGCAGCGATTGAGTGTGGGGCCAACTCTGTGAGGGTTGGGTCTGCCATTTTCGGGAGAAGAGACTATTTTCTATAGAATATTTAGGTATAGTTTTTGCTAATAATTGAAACAAAAAATTTAAATTTGCAACTATGCAAAAAATCCTTATAGTAGAAGACGAAAAAGCAATCTCGGGAGTACTTCACAGTATTCTTTCGGATGAACTCACCGATTATGAATTTTGTTATCGCCGAAGACGGCCTTGAAGGGTACAAACAGGTAGAAAAAGAAGATTTCGCATTGATCATATCTGATATCAAAATGCCTAAACTTTCAGGAACCGAGCTTTTGAAGCAGAGTCTGGCCTTAAAACCTGAAACTACCTTTATCATGATCTCAGGTCACGCAGACATAGATTCTGCCGTTTCCTGCCTTAAAGAGGGTGCATATGATTTCATTTCCAAGCCTATTGATATCAATAGACTGATCACCAGTGTAAAAAATGCCCTGGTTAAAGAAACCCTGAAGAAAGAAAATAAAAATCTTCAGACTGAAAATAAAACTTTAAAGAAAAAAGTAAGCAAAAAATATCAGATGATCGGTGATTCTCCTGCCCTGCAGAAGATTCAGGATATGATTGAAAAGGTTGCGGCTTCTGATGCCAGAGTATTGATCACGGGCCCCAACGGTGCCGGAAAAGAACTGGTAGCGCATGCCATCCACAACCAAAGTGAACGTGCAAGAGGCCCTATGGTAGAGGTCAACTGTGCGGCTATCCCATCTGAATTGATTGAATCCGAACTTTTCGGACACGTGAAAGGATCTTTTACGGGGGCAATCAAAGATAAGCAGGGAAAATTTGAGCAGGCGAACGGAGGAACCATCTTCCTTGATGAGATTGGTGACATGAGCCTTATCGCTCAGGCAAAAGTATTGAGAGCACTTCAGGAAAGCAAAGTTTCTCCTGTAGGAAGTGATAAAGAAATAAAAGTTGATGTAAGGGTAATTGCAGCAACCAATAAGAATATGCAGAAGGAAATAGAAGAAGGTAAATTCAGAGAAGACCTTTATCACAGACTTTCGGTGATTGAAATTTATGTTCCGCCATTGGATGAGAGAAAGGAGGATATCAAACTATTGGTAGACCACTTCTCCGGTATGATTGCTGATGAGCACGGTACGGCTATGAAAAAGTTTGATGATAAGGCTATTGATGCTCTAAAAGCACTTTCGTGGACAGGAAATATCAGGGAACTAAGAAATGTTGTGGAAAGATTGATTATTCTGGGTGGAAACACTGTATCTGAAGGCGACGTTGCAAGTTTTGTAAGGAAATAATAAGCTATTATTTACACTATTATAAAAATTTGCAGTACAACTACTGCAAATTTTTTTTTTGAACTATTTGAATTAAAACTATATGAATCTTAAAATATTATGAACTTTTTACATAAAAATTATACGAAAGAATGCCTGACTTTGGCTTTGCCTGTGATGCTCACCCAGGTGGGTCAGGTTTCCGTCAACTTATTCGATAATATTATCGTCGGAAAGCTTTTGGGCGCAGATGCACTGGCATCCGTTTCACTGGGAAATGCCGTATTCTTCTCCATATTTGTACTGGCTCTTGGATTTTCATTTGCCATACCGCCATTGGTCTCAGAAGCCCATTCTAGACAGGATCACACTACGATAAATTCTGTTTTCAGCCATGGCTTTATTATTAATATGTCTGTGGGGGTTATTCTGATGGTGATTTTGCTTTTGGGCATGCCTCTGCTCTACCATTCCGGGCAGCCGGCTAAGATTATCCCAGATACGGTAAGCTTCCTGAGTATTATGGTGATCAGTATGATCCCGTTTATGGCCTTTCAAACGCTCCGTGAAGTTTCTGAGGGTCTTTCTTATACTATCGGTGTAACGAAAGCAACCATTATTGCCAATATTATCAACATTGTCCTGAACTATGTATTCATCAAAGGCCTTTGGGGAATACCTGCAATGGGTGTGAAAGGCTCTGCGCTGGCAACCCTTATTTCCAGAATTTTCATGGTGGTCTTCCTTTACTTTGTTTTGCTTAAAGAAGAACGAACCAGACGATATATCAAAGATTTCTCACTGAAAATACAGGATTTTTCAAAAAAAATGTTTGATAAAATGGTTAAGCTGGGATTACCAACAGCTTTACAGATGTTCTTTGAAGTAACGGCTTTTGCAGGAGCTGCATTTATCTGCGGTCTTATCTCTGCGCACGATATTGCCTCTCACCAGATTGCATTAAGCATGGCATCCTTTACCTTTAACCTATGTGTAGGATTCAGTGTGGCCTCTACGGTCATGATCGGCAGAAAGCTGGGCGAGCAGAATTTTGTGGAATTGAGAAAAGTAGGAATCAACAACCTGAAAATTGCTTTTATTTTCATGTGCATCTGTGGTTTGGTCTTTATCTTAGGCAGAAACATACTGCCTACCTTCTTTACTAAAAAAGAAGAAGTGGAAGTAATTACCCTGGCTGCAAAACTGATGATTATTGCAGCATTGTTCCAACTTTCCGATGGAATTCAGGTAACCGCCTTAGGAATGCTGAGAGGGCTACAGGATGTAAAAATCCCGTCGATCTATACCTTTATCGCCTATTGGGTGATCACGATTCCTTTGGGATATTTCTTCTGTGTCACATTGGAAATGGGAGCTTTCGGAATGTGGATCGCTCTCGGACTCGGGCTCACGGTATCTGCCGTATTCCTGGTAAAACGATTTTTGAATATGTCTGCCAAACGAATAAAGCAGAATGCATAATACTTAAAAAAAGCTGTTTCAATAGAAGCAGCTTTTTTATGTACTCCCATAGATCTCGCAAATTTTGATGAATCCTAAGAAATCTGCATTATCTGCTACATCAGCGAGCTATTTTTTAATATAGCAGGAAGAGAAAAAGTTCTCTATTTTACTTAATTCTCCTTCCTAAAATCTTCAGACTTCTTTCCACCCCATCCAAAACAGCTACGTTTGGAAGACTCCCCCAGTCTTCAAATCCAAAATGTCTAAAGAGTTTCAAGCTTGGCTCATTGTGAAGAAAAATAAGGGCGACAAGGTTTTTTACCCCGAATTTTCCGGCATTGTCAATACAATATTGAAGAATGATTTTCCCATACCCTTTTCCCCTGCAGCTTTCATCAAGATAAATACTCACCTCTACCGTACCACTATAAGCTGCTCTTTCATGAAATGAACTGAAGCTTACCCATCCGATGATCTCACCCCGGTCATCTTCAACCACCCACAGCGGCCTGGTTTGGGAATTATGCTCTTCAAACCATTTTATTTTGCTTTCTACAGAGACTTCTTCCATGTCTGCAGTCACCATTCTTGAGGCAATTGTCGAATTGTATATTGCTACGATTGTACTTAAATCTGCCAGGTCAGCATTTCTGAATTCTAATTTTTCCATGGATATGAATAGTTAACTTAATATAGATCAAATACAAAAGTTGTGGGGGTATTTTTCTATTTATACTTTTGCCTTGAAGCAAAAGTATACAAAAATTCAAGACTGGAATCATCCGCTAAAAATTGACCTTGACTCCTAAAATTTCCAAACTCGCATGGATTCAATATTGGTTCTTCGACTCAATAGAGTGACCATGCTCAGACACTGGAAATTTCTTAACGGATTCAAGGTCAATTTTATTAACGCTCCTGATTCCTAGGTCGGTTAAAGGTTTACTTACAACTATTTCCCGTGCTCTGCTATAGGGGTCCCTTAAAATTTATGCTCAAAAATCTGTGAAAATCAGTGTATTCTAAGACATATGCAAATTATATCTTGTTAAATTTACAAAAGGTTCTTCTCTTTTTACTACTGCAAATATTCTATATATAAGTTTACAGCAGA
>NZ_QNVV01000014.1 GCF_003384725.1 Chryseobacterium pennipullorum | reverse complement strand
CAGCGCCGATGGTACTGCTAACGCGGGAGAGTAGGCCGCCGCCAGTTTTTATTTTATTTTTAAAAATCCTTTATCGTCAAGATAAAGGATTTTTTTTTTGGCTTTATACTTAAGGCAACCATCAATCCACCAACTACTCAACCAGAAACCAATCCAACCAGCAACGAAACAACCTGCAACAAAGATCATAAACCACAGATCTCACAGATTTGCACAGATGATGGATAATAGGTTTAGCTAAAGCTAATCGAAGGTTTTCTACTTAATGTGAATGGCTGAAGCCTGTTCCTACTGAATAATCAATCACTAATGGTTCTTTTTTGATTATCATAATTAGAGTGGATAGATCCGTTTGTTACGAATAATGTTTAAATCCTTTTAATTATTTACATTTCGATTTGTAAATTACGTAACTTAGTTCCATTCAAAATGATAACAATCTAAAATCTATTAATTATGAAAAAACTTTTATTCCCTCTTTTCCTGGTGCTACTGGGTGTAAATGCACATGCACAACAGGACTTTTTTGCGATTACCGGAAAGAATACCCAAAGTATCGATTTTAAGGATTTTCGTGTGATCAATCCGACCACTGGAACTTCCGGAGCTAAAATATTTACGGCAGAATCTTCTCCCAAGATCTTTTCACAATCTGGAAGAGGGATCATCTCTGAAAACAGAAACTCTTATAACAATTCCCAGGCTGTCACTATGGCTGCATTGGCTTATGATCCAGCTAATAATCATTTGATCTACATGCCCATGTTCTCTTCCAATATTTATGTACTGAACCCTCATACCGGTGCAATCATCCTGGTTGAGAATACTGTGGCCAAAGTATCTTCCTGTGATATTAATTCTCATATCACAAGAATGGCCTCCGGATATGATGGAAATATCTATGCTGTAAACAATGCAGGAACGCAATTATTGCAGATCAGTAAGGAAGGAGGGCAGTATACAGTTAATGATCTGGGAATTATTAAGGACGATCCTTCGAATGGCAGGAATTCATTTACTGCTATGGAAACAGGTTTTGGAGGCGATATGGTGGCTGATAGCCATAATAATTTTTATATTTTTTCCGCTTCCGGAAATGTTTTTAAAGTTTCAACTAAAGAATTAAAGGCCAGATTTGTTGGTAAAATAAAGGGAATTCCAGAACATTACTCGGTCAATGGTGCTGCAGTGAATGAGGGTGGAAAAGTAGTGGTTGCAAGTGCCAAAGGTGCTCCCATGTATGAAGTAGATATGGGATCTTTACAGGCAACTAAACTGCCGGGTGAAGAAGGACTTCATATCTACGACCTGGCAAGTAAATACTTTGTCAATGATAGAATTTCATCATCTGTGGCAATGACTGATTTTGATATTTATCCTACAAAAGTAGACGAGAAATATATCAATGTACATATGGGCAAAAAAAGCGTAAAAGGGAGTATTAAACTTAATATCTATGATATGGCGGGGAAAAATGTAATGAACGATAGCTTCACAATAAAAGAAGGTGCTGGGGATCAGAAAGTATTTCTCAGACATCTTGTAAGCGGAGCCTATATTGTAAACATTATGGAGGAATCCGGAAAGATTCTGTTCAGTAAAAAAATTATTATAACAGAATAAATTCTACCATAATACAACAGCATATCAGAACCTTTTCAATCAGATTGAGAAGGTTTTTTAATGATTATTTGATATTCAATAAGTTTTATTTTTCGATATTAAAATGTACTTTTATAAAAAAATATAGATGAAGCTATACTTTAATGTAGGATATATTGTAAAGGCGGGAGAAAACCTGCAGTTGGTAATTAGTGAGGAGGGAACTTCTGCTCATATCCATACAATGTTTTATGCAGAGAACGGACTATGGAAATGTGAGGTGGATTATTTTTCGAAATCGATATCTTATCAGTATCGTATCACAGATGAGAAAGGAAATATCCTGAGAGAGGAATTTGTTAAGCATTACCTTAGCTTTCCTCATAACTATAAAGAATTTGTCATCTTCGATGAATGGAATAATAAGAACTTTCCCGAAAACTATCTGAATAACAAAATTCTATACAATAAACTGCATGGTTTTGTTACCGGAAAATCTACTGTTTTAAAAAAGCATACTCATTTATTCAGAATAGAAGCTCCCATATATAATCCGGAGTGGAAGGTTGCTCTCTTTGGAAGCACGGCCTCTCTTGGAAGCTGGAACTATGATAAAGCTCTTCAGATGCATCAGACAGAGATTGGGGTTTGGGAGGTTTCAGTAGAAATTCCTGAAAACGAATTGATTCAGTTTAAATACTGTATTTATGATACAAAACAAAACAGAATCGTTGATGTAGAGACCGGAGAAAACAGATATACAGTTGCTAATCTGCAGCCGGACATTTTGCAGATTGTTTCCAATCATTATTTTAGGTTTAAGGGTTATCAGATGTATCACGATGCCGGGGTTGCTGTTCCTGTATTTTCTTTAAGAAGCGAAGACGGTTTTGGAGTGGGAGAATTTGCTGATATTAAAAAATTGGCAGACTGGTCAAAAGAAACCAATCTGGGGATTATTCAGATCCTCCCTATTAATGATACAACAGCCAATTATTCATGGACAGATTCTTATCCCTACGCGGCGGTATCGGTTTATGCACTTCATCCCCAATATATTTCACTGGAAAAGCTGGATTTTTCTTTACCGGAAGAATTAGTTCAGGACTATGCTGCTGATAAAGAAGCTTTAAATGCTTTAGACCTTATTGATTACGAAAAAATGATTGCCGGCAAATGGAAATATCTGAAGGCTGTTTTTTATGAAGCAAAAGACAAGATTTTTAAAGACAGAGGGTTTCGTAAATTTATAAAAGATAATGAATCGTGGCTGGTGCCTTACTCTGCATTTTGTGTTCTGAGAGACAAATACAAGACTCCCAATTTCGACGAATGGAAGACGCATAAAAAATATATTGCAGGCAAAATTGCTCAGTTTTTTACTCCTAAAAGTAAAGACTACGATCTATCAATGCTTCACGCATGGGTACAGTATCAGCTTCATACTCAGCTAAAAGATGCAGTAGATTATACGCATCGCCTGGGCGTCTCTTTAAAAGGTGATTTGCCAATAGGAATTTACAGATATTCTGTGGAAGCCTGGGCAGAGCCTGAGTTGTTCGGAATGGATTTCCAGGCTGGTGCACCACCTGACCAGTTTACTGAGCTTGGACAAAATTGGGAATTCCCGACCTACAACTGGGAAGCAATGAAAGATGATGAGTACAGATGGTGGAAAAACCGATTTAAAGCACTTGAGCAATATTTTGACGCGATGCGTATTGATCATATTTTAGGGTTTTTCAGGATCTGGAGAATGCCAATTTCAGCTGTACAGGGGATTTTAGGGTATTTTTACCCTGCTGTTCCAATTGTTCGGGATGAATTCAAGGCCTGGCAGATTCCGTTTAACACGGAAAGGTATTGCAGACCATTTATCAATAACCAGATTTTATGGAAATACTTTGGAGAACAGAGCGGAAAGGTTTTAAGTTTTATGGATCAGAATGATAATGGTACCTACGTATTTAAAGAAGAATTTAATACCCAAAGGAAGCTTGCCGATTTCTTTAAGAAGAAACCACAGGGCTCACTTGAAGATCCTTTGATTTCACTTGCTGCCAACGTCCTGTTTTTAGAAGAAGATAGAAATGGTGAAACAGTTTATCATCCAAGATTTAATGTGTACCATACCGAATCTTATCAATATTTGCCTGAATGGGAGCAGAAAAGTATTTATGAGCTCTATCATGACTATTTTTTCAGAAGGCAAGATCATTTGTGGTACGAAAAAGCCATGGAAAAACTTCCGGTAATTCTGAACGCTACCAAAATGCTGATCTGTGGTGAAGATCTTGGTATGGTTCCGGCGTGTGTTCCTGTGGTGATGGATGAATTGGCAATCATTGCCCTTAAAGTCCAACGGATGCCGTCAGAAAACATTCCTTTCTATAATCCTAAGAATGCCAGCTATATGAATGTAGTGACCGCTTCCTCTCATGACAGCTCTACCCTGAGGCAATGGTGGAAAGAAGATCCGGCACTTACCCAGAAGTATTTTAACCAACAGCTGATCCAATACGGAAAAGCACCTGAAGAGCTGACCCCTTATCTGGCAGAAATCATTATGAAACAGCATCTTTACAATGAATCCATGCTGGCTATTTTCCCTATTCAGGAGTTTTTAGCTACAGATGCTCAACTTTCCAATCATAAAATCGACAATGAAAGAATTAATAACCCTGCCGTTTTTCCACATTATTGGCGGTACAGGATGCACATTCAGCTCGAAAATCTGAAAGGACAAAAGCTTTTCAATGAAAAAATTACCCATTGGATTAAAGATAGTGGGAGAGCGTAAATTTTACAATTGATTATCAGTCATTTATAAATAATTTAAAAGAAGTTGAAGCAAAGCATTTAACTTCTTTTTTTTATTTGCATCAAAAAGATAGAATTGAGATATTCTGCTATATACTAACCAATTAACGACTATAGAGATGAAAAAAATATTTTTGGGATTAGCTTTTGGGCTGGGCGTTTTGACGTCGGCTCAGCAGTATCCGAATAATGGTTGGGGAGACGATGGTTATTATCAGAATGGAAACGGCTATTATGGCGATGAAGATGACAGAAATTATTTTCCTGACGATTATTATTACAATTATCCTCAGGATTATTATCCAGGCGATTATTATCAAAGCTATTACAATGACTATAGAAATAGTATTGTATCTATTGACTGGAATGGTTTTTTTGCACAAAACAGATTAAACCGCTGGCAGGTAGATCAGATTATGAGATTGAACAATCTGTATGCAGGTTTTTCAGCCTGGAATAATTTCTATCGCTACAATCCGGACCGATGGTATTATGACAGATTCTATGCTCTGGAAAGAATATTGGGACCAAGGGTGTTTGTTGTTTTTCAGAATAACTATTACAGAGGAGCTAGCCCTGTTGTGTATTTCCAGAATTACCGGAGAACACATTATGTTCCAAGATATAGGGTAATGCCAAGATACAGGAATATTAATATCAATATTTACAGAGTAGACCGGGCAAGATTCAGAAGAGCAGACAATCCTACTTTTAATATTATAAGAAGAGATAATGGATTCCGTGGTTCAGTGAGAGACGGTAACAATTCCGGAGGCTTCCGTGACAATACAGGCCGAAATGATAATTCTGGATTTAGAGGCGGTAATAATGGAGTAAGAAACAATACAGGAGGCTTTCGTGACAACTCTGATAATAACAGAGGAGGCTTTAGAAACAGTGGCGGATTTAGAGAAAACAATGAAGTGAGGAGAGAAAGACCTCAGCCAAAAGGAAACAGTGGTGGATTCAGGGGAAATAATGAAGGGAGAAGAGAAAATACTCCACCCAGAGAAAATAGTGGCGGATTCAGAGGAGACAGCAATGGCTTCCGTGAAAAATCCGAAAAAACGGCTCCAAGCCGGCAAAATCAAAACAATAGCGGCGGATTCAGAAGCAGCTTGGTAAAGAATTAATTTTCATATATTATATTTAAGTGGTGTGAAGGGCAGGTTTTTATAATCTGCTCTTTTTTTATTATTTATTAAAAATATTTTGTTAAAACTTTAACATTATTTATGAATATGTTAATTTAACTTGTGTTTTAATTAATTATCCAAAAGGTATATAACAATTAATTAAATTTAAAAACATGAAAAAATTAGTTTTAGCAATAGCATTTATCGGAATGGGAAGTTTCGCAATGGCTCAACAGACGACTCCACAGGACAAAGAAGCAAGAAGAGCGGAAATGCAGCAAAAAATGCAGCAGAGAGAGCAGGAACATTTAGCCAAGATGCAAAAGGACCTTAATCTGAACCCGTCCCAGATAGCCCAGATCAAAGCACTTCACGAAAAGAAAAAATCTGAGATGAAAGCTGAGTTTGCAAAAAATAAAGAAGCACACCAGGCAAAACTGGAAGATAGAAAGGCCAAAAGAGCTCAAATGGAAACTGATATGAAAAAGATCCTGACTCCTGAACAATATGATAAATGGCAGGCTGACAGGAAGGAAAAAATGGAAAAGAAACGCATGGCAATGAAAGATAGAAAAATGAAAAAGCCTATGAATACTGCCGCTCCGGAAGTAAAATAACAATTTGTAATTTTGATTTTTTAATGTGTAAAGGGTGGATTGATTTCCATCCTTTTTATATTAATTTTATGTAAAACTTTTGATTTCGGGCATTTATTCACTATTTTTGACTGTAAATTTAATACATATGGTTAGCGAAAAAATTGCAAAATTAATTAACGAACAAATTGCCCACGAACAATACGCCGCTCAATATTATCTTTCAATGTCTGCATGGTTTTCCGGAAAAGATCTTGATGGAATTGCCAATTACTTCAGAGTACAAAGCAAGGAAGAATTGATGCATGCTGATAAAATGTTTGATTATCTGAATGACGTAGGCGGGGAAATCATCATCGGAGAAATTGCAAAACCTCCACATGAGTTCGAGAACGCAACGGATATTTTTGAGAAAGCATTGGCACATGAGAAAATCGTAACTAAAAGTATTTTCAATATTGTGAAAAATGCGAATGAGGAAGGGGATTTTGCAACGACTTCTTTCCTGCAGTGGTTCATCAACGAACAGGTAGAAGAAGAAGCAAGCGCTTCTCAATATGTGACAAAAATCAAAATGGTGTGCGATAATCCATCTGCACTATATCTTTTTGACCAGGAATTGTCTCAAAGGGTATTTACTCCGGACGCAACTGCTTAGCATTGAAATTATTCAAATATAAACCCGTCATTCCATAGAATGACGGGTTTTGTTTTTTAGACAATATAGATAGCACCCCTGGAATTACAGATAGATAATTTGGGTTTTTAAGACCTTCCGCCCGAGGCTTTCCAGAATCCTTTTATATCCCTCTATCTGTTCTTCATCCTTACTTTTCTGCTCACCTGTTTTAAAATCAACAATAATATAGCCTGCTTCACTCTTTAAGATCCGGTCAGGTCTTGAAATGTGACTTTCTCCATTTTCAGAGATCATAATGTCTTTTTCATTGATCACTTCCCATTTTTCATCAAAGAACTCGGCATAGGTTCTAATGATTTCCTGTAATGTGATTTGAATCTCATCCTTTTCCTCCAGCGTGATCTGGCCTTCCATTGCATAACCTTCCAATACTTTGGCAATATCTTTTTCAGTATTGATCTTAGATAAAAGTTCATGAACAAAAAGCCCGATTCTCACTTTTTCGTTCCGTACCTGATAGTTTTTTGAAGGTGTTGCAATCTTTATGGAAGTATTTTTCTCATTCACATTCTTCAGATTCTGAATATTCTGGGTCTTAAAAGAAGAACTTTTTGTCTTCGAATATTTCTTCAGTGTCTCAGGGGACACTTTATAGAGATCAAACTCGTCGGCATTCTCAGAATTTTTCGTTTGAATAAATTCTAAAAGTTCAAGATTATTAGATGTTTTGTTCGCTTTCTGAAGATAAAAGAACAATTGTTCTACAGGTCTTGTCGTAGCCACATACTGCAGACACAGCCTGTCAATCTGGTTTTTATAAGAGTTTTTTTTGTTGAAGATCTGAATCTGTTCATCATAGACCTCGAGATTTTTGCTGAACTGATTGATGTTCACAGATTTGAGCACGTCACTCTCATTGGTTTCAAACCAGTTGGTAAATTCACTATCCCGGTTTTTATTGATCATTGGAATAAAAACAATAGGAAACTCCAGTCCTTTAGACTTATGGATGGTCATGATCTGGATGGCATCAATATTTTCTGAAGCCTGAATGGTATAAGAGGAGGCTTCTTCATCCCAATATTTCAAAAATTCTTTGGTGCTGGCACCGGCATTCTGGGTAAAGTTGAAAAGCATTTCAAGAAAGTTCAGTAAAAAATCTGTTTCCTTGTTTTCAACGGAAAATTCATTGATGTAATATTCGATAAAGTTATACAGATTAAACCTGGGGAAATTATCCTGCTTTAGCTGCAGTGAATATTTCTGCTGGATAAACTGAAGTATTTCTTCATGATTTTCAATATCCAGTATTTCTTTCATTTCCAAAGTGAAATCTGCCATATGAACTTTCCCAAGTGTATTCAGGTGATACATCATCATAATGAGGCAATGCTTGTTCTTAGGATTGATCTCCCAGCGTAAAAACTCAATAACAGCTTTGAGAGTGCTGGACAATTCAAGGGTAAGACCCTTATCGGAAATGGTTTTAATATTGGTTTCTTCACCACGGTACGTCACTTTCAGGTTTCCCAGTTTTTGAGAATAGCTGAAAATATCAAAATTTCCACGGCATAAGATCGTAATATCTGAAAAAGAGAATCCGTTATCCAGACACTCCTGAATATCTTTCCGCATCCTATCTGAAGTATCAGTATAGAAATCTTCATTAGTAAGATTTTCAATGAGGTTTACTTTAACACGACCCTCAAATTGTGATTTTGGACTTTGTTCAGCATCTGTTCCAAAGATATTCTTATGTTCTTCTTCAAGGTATTCGGAATGATAGCGGTACAACTCATTATTAAATTGTACAATATTGCGGGCACTTCTCCAGTTATCCTTCAAAACGAGCAGATCAGCCTCCTTGGGAGAAAATTCCTTTTTGTTGATGATATCCAGCATCAGTTTACTTTCTCCACCACGGAACCTGTATATACTTTGCTTAGGATCGCCTACAAGAGTAAATGATGTATACTCCGTTGAGACGCTGTGATCCCGCAGCGGAACAAAATTCTGCCACTGTAGCTCGGACGTATCCTGAAATTCATCAAAGAAATAGTGCTGAAACTGTGAGCCTACTTTTTCATAAATAAACGCAGAAGGCTCATCCTTTAGGTTTTCATTGATCAGAATATTAAACTTTGAAAGGAGGACCAGATCATTTTCTTCTTCAATCTTTCTAAGCTCGTCCTGGATATCTTTATTCACTTTTAGGGGCAGAAGAGCGGATAAAATCTTCTCCTTCTTCTGAGTCTCTATATACAAAAGGATAAGCCGCATTCTATTGTCAAGAAGCTGATCAAGAACTTCGAAGATTTCGGCCTCCTTATGTTTTGACTTTGAAGAAGCTCCTTTCCTGTAATTGTTGATGACAGATTCTTCCTGAGTGGTCGGAAAGGGGAAGCCCGTTCTTTTCTTCTGGTAAAAATCAATTACCTTCGTAAAGAATCCGCCGATCCCGTTTTTCCCCTGGGCAAAGTCCTCAATATCTATATTTCTGGATTTAAATAAATCGATAGACTGTGCCGCAAGCTCCGCAGATTGTTTTTTATTGAGAACAATCTCTTTCCGGAGTGTATTTTTTATATCATCATAATTTTTATCATCAAAGCTTTTATTGCTTTTCAGATGTTCGTAGTGGATATCCTTTACAAATTCTTTTGCCGAATCATAGAGGTTCTTATTGAGATTGATCCTCTCATTGTTTTCCAGACTGTAATCCACATAATCCATAAAAGAATTGGAAATTGTCTCATTCTCGCCAATCTGATCCAGCATTTTATCAACAGCCTCTATCAAGAAAGGTTCAGCTTCAATCTCAAGATTAAAATTTTTAGCCAGCCCCAATTCGTAAGAAAAACTTCTTACCAGTCTGGAATTGAAACGGTCAATCGTTCCGATATTAAGAGTAGAATAATTATGCAGGACATAGTCCAGCAGTTTTTTAGAACGGTGGTGAAGTTCGTCAATTGTAATTTTAAGACCTTGCTCTTCAAACGCCTTCTGTATATTTTTGAGGTCCGCATTCTCCGCAAAATTTGCGGCAGAGAAATCTCCCAGCCAGGACAGAATCCTTTCCTTCATCTCATTAGCCGCTTTATTGGTAAAAGTCAGTGCCAGGATATTCCTGATCGACTGCTGCTGATTAGGATAGCGGAGACAGATCATCAAAAGTCTCTGAACCAGGGCATAGGTTTTCCCGGATCCTGCAGAAGCATTGATGACTGTATAAGAATTTTGCATTGTGTAAAGGAGAATTGAGACTGCAAGTTAGGTAAAATTTCAAAGAAACTTTAACAATTCGGTCTGGCTATTTAACAGTTTCATAAGCAAAAACTAAAAAGAAATGCTAAAACGCGTTAACTGTGGTTAAACTTATGGTATACATTAAAAATAATTTTAGCTTTGCTGTATTAAAAATAGCCTGTGAAACTTAAACTATTCTTTCTTTTATCCCTCATTATCTGTATACATACCCATGCTCAAAGTTATATTTTTGGTACAATAACTGCTGAAGAAGGCCATGAAATTACTGACGTCAATGTCATCAATATCAGAACGGATGAAATGGTAGTTTCAAACAGTGATGGACATTTTATGATATCCGGACGGGTAGGGGATGAATTAAGATTTGTAAAAGCTGGTCATGAACGGCTGAACAAAAAAGTTTCTGAGATAGATATACAGTCTCCTATGGAGGTAAGCCTCGCGCGGATGACTATTCAAATTCCTGAAGTAGAAGTGAAACAGGGACTTACCGGCAACCTTAAAATAGATTCAAAGAGCTACAACAAACCTAAAAAAGTTGAAAAACTGATCGCCGATATCGACCGCTATTTAATAAAGAAAACAGATCCAAGGATATTGGCAGCAAAGCCGGGTGAGTTTGTACAGCCAAAGGGCGAGGGATTTGTTATCGGGAGCGTAAAAAATAAATGGGATGATATAGATCTGATGAACTACGTCAAAGCAAGTTTGGGAGAAAGTTATTTTACCGATCTTAAAATAGAAAAACCACAGATTGATCATTTTATCTTTTATGTTTTAGCGGGCGGCTTTGAGAGAAAAAAGATTCTTAAATACGGTTACTGCAGCGATGCTGATCTTTATAGGTTTCAACGGTTTGTACTGACGAGAATATCTTCTTACCGCGCTCCACAAACCCAAAGATAATCAACATGAATGATCTAAGGAAAATCACAGGTTTGATACTTCTTTGTATAACAGGCAGCTTGTTTTCCCAACAGACTGTGACTGGAAGAGTAACGGATGATAGTGGTGAAGAACTAGGTGGAGTTCTTATTATCAATATGTCTTCTGATAAAAAAGTATTTTCCAATTCACAGGGAGTGTTTTCTATTGATGCATTTTCCAATGACGAATTGAGATTTGTAAAGGAGGATTTTAAAAGGGCCTCCAGAAAAGTTCTTACAGACGGTATCAATTCTGAGCTGCGCATTACCCTCTTTCAGATTCCCAAAGATGTTGGTGAAGTAAAGATTGTCAAAAAACTTACGGGAGATCTGGAACAGGATTCCAGGATCGTGGCCAGGGTAGATAAAGGCGAACAGGTGAGGCAGGCTGTTGGTTTGCCACAACCCGTTGGTAAGATGAGAGAGAAACCGGCAGAGGTGAAAAGCGTACTTTTACCGATTCTTCTGGGAAATCTCAATGTTCAGGGCATGTATGATCTGATCAGTGGTAAAGCCAGAAAACAGAAAAGACAATACCGGTATGATGATCTTCAGGAGCATATTACCTGGGTAAGAAGCAGGATTCCGGATGACTATTTTATAAAAGCGGGAATTCCTGCAGACCGTATCGGAGAGTTTATAGAATTTTCCTTTTCTGCAAAACCTCAGGTGCGTACCTACGTCAGAGCCAGAAATTTATCCGGGGTCATGCTGAGAATGGAGGAAACAGTACCGCTCTTTATACAAAGACTGCGATTGAACCCGAAATAAGTTGTGGAGCTTAGCATGTACTACGTTCTGTTAAAATTTTCTTAAAATTGGAATAGAAATTGATGCGTTTGTTATTGAAATAAACCAAATTCACAAATTTTATGAATAAAAATAGTATTGCAGTTGCCATTGGTGCCTTAGGTTTTGTGATTGGCCTTGGGTTTTTAGGAAACGCGATTAAAAACAGGAATAAATCTGAAAATACCATTTCTGTAACAGGATTGGGAACAAAGCAGTTTACTTCAGATCTGATTACGTGGTCCGGAAGCTTTTCCAAAAATAACGCAGATCTGAAATCAGCCTATGATGAGCTTGCTCTGGACAGAAAAGTTATCAACGAGTATCTGCTCTCTAAGGGGATACAGCAGAAGGAAATTGTTTTTTCATCAGTGGATATTCAAAAGCAGTTCAGGAGTTATAACGATTCCAATGGAAACTACGTACAGGGTGAATTCTCCGGGTATAACCTGAGTCAAAAAGTATCTATAGAAAGTAAGGAAGTCGCCAAAATCGAAAACCTTTCCAGAAACATTACCGAAATAATCAACCGCGGAATAGAATTTACCTCTTCCTCTCCTGCTTACTTTTATACCAAACTGGCTACCGTAAAACAGGAAATGATCGCCGGTGCCACCAAAGATGCTAAGGAGCGTGCTGAAAAAATTGCAGAAAATTCCGGAAGCAGCCTTGGAAGCCTTAAGAAAGCGACCATGGGTGTTATCCAGATTACTGCACCCAATTCCAATGAAGATTACTCTTATGGAGGAACTTTTAATACTTCTTCCAAAGAAAAAGAAGCCAGTATTACTATAAAATTAGAGTATGAAGTGGATTAATCTGAAATCAGATCCATCTTTAACTAAAAAACAATGCCGGAGATTTTCCGGCATTTTATGGTTTAAGGGTATACTGTTGTACAAATTTCATGCTTAATCTCTTCTACATTTTCAGGCGAATAATTGGCCAGGAGCCACAAGTGAAGAGGCTGTTTTCCCTCACCATAACTTGGCTGTATGTGGGTGCGGTCAATTAAGCTAAAGCTGTTTCTCTGATAAAAAGAATAACGTCTTTTCGCATCTTCTCCCAGGTCTTCAGGTTCAATTTCAAGGATGACTTTCGGATAGGTAGCCAGCAAATGCCCAATGATATGTGACCCTAGTTTTTTACTTCTGAATGTTTCAAATACTTCAAAATGCTCTACAAAAACAAAAGAACTCAATTCCCATAAGATAAGATACCCAATGGTTTCTGAGTCGTGTACTGCAGACATTATCCGGACCTTCGGATTTGAAAATAAGTCTGTAAACTGTTCCTTATCGCGTTGCTCATCTACAGGAAATGTGCTGGTATATGAAGAGTAGATTTGTTCTACCCTGTGATCTTCTGACGAAGTGATCTGTAAAAATTCCATAATTTATAAGTCGAAAACGCTGGGTCTTCTGGTGATGAAAATATCTTTAATCCATAATGTAAATGCTAACCCCAAATAGATAAGAAAGAAAAATCCGGCTGTTGCAAAAGTAGAATAAATGAAGAAAACCCTCAATTTCGATACAGGAATTCCAAGTTTAGCCCCCATTCTTGTAAGGACACCAAACCACTCTCTTTCCATTTTATGACGGATATTACTCAGCATTTCAAGATTCTTTTAAAAGTTTAAATCTAATACTGCAAGGTAAGCAATTTTTTTGATAAAGCCTTTGCTGATAAGATCACAAACAGCAGGGTACTATTCCTTCAGAAGCTTAAAACCGATGCCGCAGGCGAGACAGTTTTTTGGCTCACAGGTATGGTTATAATGATAAATCAGACTCTGACTTTCCATAGCATTGATAACGGATAGTCCAAGCTTCTTCCAACTTTCGGTAATGGTATTTTTTTCAGCAGGCATATTTTTGTAGAATTCTATAATTTCATCGGCGGTTTCTTCGTGATGATACCGGTGATAGGCATATTTTAAAGGGAGAACCGTATTTAAGATAATAAGATTAATAAACTCTTTGCTTAAGGTTTTGGGCTGCATTTTTGAAATGGTCCCGAAATTAAAATGGAAATCCCAGTATCCGGAAGCTTTTACAGGCCTGAAGATATCATACAGCTCTTCAGAATTTTTTGCACCCATAATTTTAGAGAATAAATTCTGATGGATAAAATACAGATCAGCAAGCTGAGATAACCTTATAGTAGGGAAATTAGCAGGTCTGAGTCTTAAAAATTTAGGATGAAGACGCAGGGGATGAATGTCAAATTTTGCTGCTACAAATTCGAATTCTCTTTTCCATATTTCCATTTGTCCGTCGAGAGGATTCTCTAGCCAACCTGCGATTCCGAACAACAGGGCTTCCAGCTGTAAAGGGTTCAGACGGATTTTATTAATGATTGAATAATCAATGCTTTCAGCAATCTGCTTAAAAATAAGGGCATTGACTTTAAGCCCGAAAGAATACGCTAAACTCTGAAACAGAACCGCTTCAAAATTGTTCTTGCTTTGGAGGAGGCTGTGATCGAATTCCACAGACTTTTCCTCCAGTTTCTTCAGAATATTTCCCTCATGGAAGTTGATGGGAATTTTTTCTTTTGTAATCATATTTTCACAAGCAATAAACTGATCACCATTGATGAGTTTTTCATAGGTTCCAATAATATGCGCATCGATATGCTCCTTCAGCTCGAGAGTCGGGATATTCATTTTGGAAAATTCAGGGATTTCTGCATCCTGCTGATAAACCACATGAAGGATTATATTTCTGTAGTTGGGGTCTTGAGAGTGCTCATGGAAGATCCAGTCGGATGACCGCACATGCAGTTCTATATGCCCTGCCAAGATAATATTTTTGATTTTTATTTTAGCATCCAGAAAATCAGGTCCCGCATTCTTATTCCATTTACCGGAATGAATAATTTCAACAGGATTCCCTTCAAGATCCCTGAAGTCGAAATGTTTGAAAACCTTATAGTTCCAAAGGTATTGAAGTAGTTTTTCTGTCATAAGTGTTATCCTAAATATAAGGTAAATATCATACACCTGTTTGCCCCATCAGTAAATATTGACCAGGTATACTGCATATTAGTAAGGATATAGAAAAAAATGAACCCAAATAAAAACTGTACTTATTTTTATATATTTTTTCTTCATATTACTTAAAGATCATCATTACCTTTTTCAAGTAACAAATGACGATATTTATAGTGCCATGCTATTGATTATTGTATTATCTTTAATTGGTATGAATAATTTAAAATCACCTATGATGACTATAAAATTATCAATGGCCTTGTTGCTTACTGTGGCCTTTTCTCTGGGATCTAAAGCACAGAATGTGCCCTTAGGTCCTGATCAGACAGTACCTTATCAGGTAATCACGGAGAGTGCAAACTACAAAGGTAAGAAGGCTTTAGCGGTGCAGATTCCGGAATCACTCACCGTTATTAATGATAAAACGCTTGCTGTTGTAAAAAACATCAATTTTCATAATGGCATTATTGAGGCAACCATTTCGGGGCAGCCGCAGAAAACTGCGGGAGAAACGGCGCGGGGATTTGTGGGAATTGCTTTCAGGGTGGCGGATAATGACTCAAAAATGGAGGTGTTTTACCTGCGTCCTACCAACGGCAGAGCGGATGATCAGGTGCGCCGGAATCATTCTACACAATATATTTCTATACCGGGGTATCCGTGGGAAAAGCTACGGAAAGAAAATCCTGAAAAATATGAAGCGTATGCTGATATGGTACCAGCGGAATGGATCAGAGTGAAAATAGAAGTGAAAGACGATAAAGCAAAGCTGTATGTCAATGGTGCTTCACAGCCTACTTTAATTGTGAATGACCTGAAGCAGGGGAAAGATTTGCGGGGAAGCATAGGACTTTGGATCGGTCCCGGAACACTGGGGCATTTTACAGATCTTAAAATCACAAAATATGATTAAAAATAGAGGCTCAGATCAAAGAATCTGAGCCTCTATTTTTAGGGATGTCAATAGGGAACTATACCTTAGTGAGTTCCTTGTTGAAATTCTCTATCGTCGTTCTGTACATCTTTTCATAGATCGGAAGAATGTTCTGCAAATCGAATTTGATGGCTTGATCTTTTGCGTTTTGCTTCATCTGGGTTAATAGATCCTCATTGCTAAGCAATTTGATCGTATAGTTGCTCATAGCCTCCACGTTTCCGATCTCTGCCAGATATCCTGTTTCACCCTGGATGTTTACTTCAGGAATACCACCGGCATTCGAACTGATCACGGGTGTGTAGGCTGCCATAGCTTCCAAAGCTGCAAGACCAAAGCTTTCCTGTTCTGATGGAAGAAGGAAGACGTCGGATAGTTGCAGAATCTTATAAAGGTCATTAACCTTTCCTAAAAGTCTGATTTTAGAAATAAGATCCGGATTTTCTTCCAGGAACTGGTTCACTTTTTCCATGTCAGGGCCTTCCCCGATGATGATCAGTTTAGACTTTACCTTTTTCTCTACGTTTTTAAAGATCTGCAGAACTTCATCTACACGCTTTACAGGGCGGAGATTAGATACGTGAATCAGGATTTTCTCATCAGGATTGGCAAACTGTGTTCTCTGGCATTCAGAACAGTCATCAAATTCAGAATTGTCAATAAAATTGGTAATCACCTGAATTTCTTTTTTGATGTTAAAGAACTGAAGCGTATCCTTTTTCAGGCTTTCAGAAACTGAGGTGATAGCATCTGATTGGTTGATGGAAAACTCTACTGCATGTTTGTAACTGGGATGCTGCCCTACAAGGGTAATATCTGTTCCGTGAAGGGTAGTGACCAGCGGAATGTCATTATTATCCTCCTTAAGCATTTGCTTGGCCGTAAATGCGGCATAGGCATAAGGAATGGCATAATGGGCATGAAGCAGATCCAGTTTGTAAAGATTGACAACTCTGTAGATCATTGAACTTAACGCAATATCATAAGGCTGATACTGGAAGAGGGGATACGTCTGAACATTTACCCTATGAAAGAAAATATTAGGGTTGGTAATGTCTAGCCTTGCAGGGAGTGCCGAACTTATAAAATGGACTTCATATCCTTTGTTGGCAAGAGACATTCCTAATTCTGTCGCTACAATCCCGCTTCCGCCGTATGTCGGATAGCAAAGTATGCCTATTTTCATTAGATTATTGTTGTTTGATGTTGTATTATTTGTTATTCATAGCGGAAGAAGGCTCCAGATCTATACCCATTCCCGTTTTCAGCTGATCGTTAACCAGAACAGGAAGCCTTCCCCATATTTTTGTTTTTCCGTTTAAAGCATCCGCCGTCGCATTCATAGAGTCATCATTGTTTTCATAGGCAACAATAACTGTTGAAACTTTTGAGATATCAATATCTTTTAAAGCATAGGCACTCCCCAGTACAGTGAGAATGACATTTTGATTTTTTGTAAGATCTGCAAGAATTCTTTTTGATGCCGCTGATATTTTATAAGGTTTATACGCTGTGGAATTATCTTTGTGAAAGCCTGCAATCACTGTTGATCCCGCAGGAATGGTATTGATCTCGTTTGCTTTTTTGATAATGATGTTTGACCCTAAGCGGTTCGCAAAAGTTTGATAAGGACCTTCCTCTAAAGGAATATAATATACCTGTTTACCCGGCAGAGGAAGTAATTTTTTATCATCCTTTATTAAAGTCAGTGCATTGGCGTATAGATTCTGCACAAGGGTTTTATGAGAATCATTATTCAGATCAGCATTGATCTGATCAGGATTTTTGGGAGTATACTGAGTAAGTCCCAGGAAATATTTTGTCAGTAGAATCTTCTTTACGCTCTCTTCAACTCTGGATTGAGAAATTTCGCCTTTGTCTATAGACTTTTGAATCAGTTTTTTTCCTTCTGAAACGCCTTGTGAGAAAAGCATGATGTCATTTCCAGCCTTAAATGCTAACGCATCCAGCTCACCTGGTTTGTATTTATTGGCCACAGCACCCATATTTAAAGCATCGGTAATGATTAAGCCTTTGTACCCCAGCTTTTCCTTCAAGAGGCCAGTAATGATATTTTTAGATACAGAAGCAGGAATTCCTTTTCCCGATTCAAGGGTGGGTACGTACAGGTGGGCCACCATTACTCCGCCGATACCTTTATCCATTAAAGCTTTGAAAGGAGCCAGTTCCACTGTATTAAGTCTGTCTATATCATGAGAAACTACAGGAAGGTCAAGGTGAGAATCTGTGCTGGTATCACCGTGTCCCGGGAAATGTTTGATTGCTGCTAATATATTGTTGTCCTGAAGTCCGTTGGAATAGGATAATGCTGAATTAATAACGTTGCTTACCTCTGAGCCAAAACTTCTGTTCCCGATAATAGGGTTATTCGGATTGGTATTGACATCTACCACAGGAGCAAAATCCCAGTTAATTCCCATTCTGTGACAGTCTTCCGCTATTTTGGCAGACATTTGATAGATGAGATTTTTATCCTGGATCGCGCCAAGAGTCATTGCCCATGGAAATTTATGAGCCGTGGCAATTCTCTGGTACAAACCCCACTCAGCATCCATACCAATCATTAAAGGGACTTTCGATTTCTGCTGAAATTCATTAACGAGGTTAATTTCTCTTGCTGCGTCATCCTGCATTAAAATCAAACCCCCGATTTTATCATTGGTAACAATATTTCTTATCTGGCTGATATAGTCTTCTCCTTTGTTGGTGTACAGTGCTACGATGAACAGCTGGCCTAGCTTTTCGTCCTGAGAAAGGCTTTTGTATGTTTTGTCAACCCATTGCTGAGCCTTTTTAAGATCTTCTTCGGATGTGTTTTTTGGACGATACTGCGCATTGACTTTAGGACTTATCAATGCAACAATAAAGAGTGAAGTACATAATAATTTCTTCATGACTTTTTGAATAAGAACAAAAATACAATTAAAAAAATGAGGAAAACAAAGTTTTTGTAATTTTTGGTATATGATTTGAATACGCAATATAAATAATAACTAAACTTTATAAAATGAAAAAAATTCTTCCATTTATATTATTAGCTGGGGTTGGTTTTTTAACTTACAGTTGTAACGACGACGATCCAGTTATTGTACAGCAAAATGTAAACTTTCAAATGAAAGATATTACAGGAACTTTCACAGGAGCTAACAATGCAGATTTTACAATCTCACAGGGTCTGGGTTTGAAATCTACGGATGTACTTTTAGTTTATAGAAATCTTAACTCAAATGCAAGTGGATCTGCAATCTGGCAGCAAATACCAAAGACTTATTTCTTGTCCGATGGTAGAGAGTTAGATTATAACTTTATATTCAACACACAAAATGTTGATATTACGAGCAGAGCAAACTTCAATCAGAACACAATGACTCCTGCTGAAGCACAGATGTATTTGAATAATCAAACTTTCAGATTGGTTATTGTTCCGGCCAATACAACAGGTATGAGCAATAAGTCCGCAAAAGCTCCGGTTGATTACAGTGACTATAATGCTGTTGTGAGATATTATAATCTTGATGATTCTAATGTACCTTCAGTAAGAGTAAATTAAGAAATATCTTTTCAGTTTTTTATAATTAAAAAAAGCTCCGGGAGAAATTCCGGAGCTTTTGATATATTATTTCTTAATTGATTTCGGAATCAGGGATGTAACTTTGAAAGGAATTCAATAGTAATGGAAAAGGATATATAAAACTTAGCTACGATACTCACCACAAAAAAAGCTTCAGATGAATCTGAAGCTTTTATTATTTAATTATCATTGTCATCAAGGAGATGTCCAAAGAAATCTTTTTTTGTCTGTAGATAGCCCTTGCTTATTTCATTGGCAGGAATTTGCAGCGGTACCCTTGAATTGAGATGAACATTACTGTCAACCACATATTTTACCTTCTCGGGATTATTGGTTAAAAGATTAATATCTTTAACATCCAGCAGGTTCAGAATCTCAATGGCTACACCAAAGTTTCTGTCATCAGCAGGAAGACCCAGTTGAAGATTAGCCTGTACGGTATCTAATCCTTTTTCTTGTAGAGAATAAGCTTTTAGTTTATTGATAATACCGATATTCCTTCCTTCCTGCCGGAGGTAGATAATAATGCCTCCGTTTTCGTGGATATATTTCATAGCGGCATCCAACTGTTGGCCGCATTCACATTTTTTTGAATGGAAAACTTCTCCGGTGATACATTCGGAATGAAAACGCACGTTAACAGGTTTAGAGAAATCTGTATTTTCTGCGATGATGGCCATATGAGGCATCCAGTCGTTTTCATTTTCAGAGAAAGCGATCATTCGGAAAGTACCGTGTTCAGTAGGAACATTGGCTTCCGCCTGAATTTTAATCATTGATAGGATTCGATTAGTTTTTTTAACTTCCTGGTAAGGTGTCTTCAATAACAGAGATATTGGTTTTTAAACGAACCAGATATCGGTTGAGGACTTCGTTGTCATCTTTGTCAAGGTTCTGCCTTAGCTTTTGAATTTTTCTATAGGATTTTTCAAAGCTTTTAAGAGCTCTGCTTTTGCCATTGGAATTGCTGGCATCAATAGCATATAAATAATTCTGAAGACTGTATTTCAGACTGGTTACTTCATCATTTAATCCGTTGTTTTTAAACTTTGGAAATGTTGAGATAATATTTGAAATTTCAGAAGCATTTACATTTTCTTTAATATTGATGTTGAAATTCTTTTTTGATCCCCTGTCGGAATCAGAGCCTTTAGTATCACTATAAAAATTATTGGACAGCGGGGAAAGGTTAAGCTTCTCCGTTGCGCAGGAAGATGTTAATATGATTAGTACTCCAAAGAAAAATAGTCTTTTCATTTCTGTTGCCCTTTTTGATAAAGGATTGGGTTAAGACTTTCATCGTTATACATTTTCATTTGTTTGTATACTTTCATCTTAACATTACCGTTTTCAATATCAGTAAGCAACTGATCTATAGAAGTGGATAGGTCTTCCTTCTGAATAAGCAGTACGTCCAGTTTAGCCTGGCAGTTTCTTCTGTGCTCTTCAGAAGCGGATTCTCTATTGGCTTCTAACGACATATGATAAACCTTTAATGCAAGAATGGATAGTCTGTCTACTGCCCAAGCGGGAGTTTCGGTATTTATTTTTGCTTCAGGTTTAGGAGTTATATTTTCAAACTTATTAAGGAACCAGCCGTCAATATATTCTACCAGATCAGTTCTTTTCTGATTGGAGGCGTCTATTGTTCTCTTGAGTTGAAGAGCTTCAGCCGGATCAATATTTTCATCTCTAATTATATCTTCCAGATGCCATTGAACGGTATCAATCCAGTTCTTTGCATACAAAATCCGTTCCAAACTATCTTTTTCAAACGGGTTATCAATTAGAGTGTTAACGTCATCAGACACGTGATAGTCTTCAATAGATTGATTGAAGACTTTCCATGCAGTCTCGGTAAATTTCATTAATTCTAAGGAATTTAGTTACTGGGGAGAATTACTGTTGGTGTTGGTAGAAGACGATTTGTTTTCAGAACCTGGTTTATCTTCGTCTTTTACCGCATCTTTAAATTCTTTGATCCCTGAACCTACTCCTCTCATTAATTCCGGAATTTTCTTTCCTCCAAAAAGTAATACCAAAAGTATTGCTACGATCAGGATATGTTGCCAAGACAAGGCAAGTATTGTTAGTGTATTCATCTCTTAAAATTTTTACAAAGTTACACTTTTTTTAATATGAAATCCAACCTAATGGATCAACAGGTGTACTTCCGTTCCATACTTGGAAATCAAGGGTATAAGCGCCATCAAAATCCTGGGCTACTGTTCCTACCGGTGTTCCGGAAGAAACCTGCTGGCCCTTGGAAACACTTACATTTCCTAAGTTGGAATATATGGTAAAATAGCTGCCATGTTTGATGATCACTGTTTTTGTTCCGTCATTGTTAGCCAGTACTGATGATACTGATCCCGGGAAAACAGATTTTGCACGGGCTCCGGAAGGTACGGCGATTTTTATTCCGTTGTTTTCCTCAGTAATATTTTTGAAAACCGGGTGTGGCTGTCTTCCGAAACGGTGGGTGATACGGCCTGCTTTATCTAAAGGATAGCCAAGTCTTCCTCTGTTGTCTGCAAAACTATTTCCTGTGGCTGTAGAAACTCCATAGCTTGTCATGGCCTTGGACTCTGCAGCTTTTTTCTCTTCTTCTTTTCTTTTGTTAAGTGCTGCTTCTGCAGCTCTGGCGGCAGCTAGCTTATCCGCTGCTTCTCGCGCTTTTACGGCCGCTTCATCAGAGGCTTTTTTAGCCGCGACTTTTCTGGCTTCATCACGGGCATTAGATTCTGCTCTTGCTGCTTCTTCATTACGTTTTCTTTCTTCTTCAGCTCTTTTCGCTGCCAATTCAGCAGCTCTTTTGGCTTCAGCTTCGGCTAGTCTTCTTTCTCTTTCCAGAGCTTCAGCCCTTGCTTTGGCTTCAGCTTCAATTCTTGCTTTTTCCCTTTCAGCGGCAAGCTTAGCCAAACGGATCTTTTCTGCTTCCGCTTTTTTTCTTGCTTCCTCCTCTGCTTTGGCTATTCGGATTTCTTCAGCAATAATAGCTCTGATCTGTCCTTCTAAGGCCTTAGACTGGGTTTGCTTTTGCTTAAGTTCTGCAGTCAGTTTGGATTCATTCTTTTTAAATTCAGTGACCAGTTGCTCTTTCTGCGCTCTTTCAGCATTGATCGTCGCCAGGTCTTTCTGCTGATTGATCAATAGATTTTCTTTCTCCTTTACAGAGCTTTGTTTTTGTGCGATTGATTTTTTGATCTGATTCGCAGCATTGGAAATTTCAGCTGCTTTTTTATCCTGATAATCCGAATATTGCTTTAAATACTGAACACGTCGTATTGCCTCTCCCATATTTTTGGAAGATAGAATGAAGGTTACTTTATTCTGTACCCCTTTATTTTTATAGGCGTTCACCAAAACTTCAGCGTAGTTTTTCCTTAGAACAGCCAGTTCTTTATTCTGACGGTTGATCTCAAGCTGGCGCAGATAGATATCATCCTCAATAAATCTCTTTTCTTTCTGAGTATTATTGTAGACCTTTTCTCTTAAAACTAACTTTTGATTAACGCTGGTAAGATAGGCTATGGAAAGTTTAGATTCGCTCCGTGTTTTAGCTAAATCTGTATTTATTTGTGCAATTTGTTTTTTAAGGTCGGCATTCTGCTTCTGCAGCTGTTCTTTTTTCTGCTGTCCCTGGTGCAGTCCAAACATAAGAACACCTATTAAAAAGCTAAATTTTTTAATCATTTAATCTCAATTTTCTTATAACTGGATGGTACTGAATAAGCTGTTTCCATCCTCGAAAAGTCAAATTTCGTGTTTTCCAGTAAAATCTGACTAGATTTTGAGCCTTTTATAATTATTTTAACATTTTTTGGAAGCCGAATTCCATTGTATTCATTCCAGTCGCTGTAGGAAATTTCCAGCTCATCAGAAGAAAGGATATCTTTTAGATTAACGCTTAACAAATCATAGTTGGTGTCATACTGCAGAGCGATTTTGTATTCTCTGGTTTTTTCGTCAGTTTCAATTTTCTGATTGGCGTTGGAAACCATTTTATATCCCTGTGCATTTCTAGTCAAGGTGAACTGTGAATCAGTGATCTTTACAAAAGTTCTTCCCAAAAGAATTTTTTCCAGCGATTGATAATCGATAAAATTAACATTTAACAGATTATTCAGGTAGTCAAAGTCGGAATCAATGTAGGTTTTATTTATTTTGTCCTGTCCTTTTATTCCTTCCGGAGTAGCCATTCCTCTGGCCACATTCAACAATAATGCCCTGAGGTTCATCCACACTTTTTTATTGTTTTCGATGTAGATGGTGGCATCCAGAGTAGGAATGTAATTGCCTGTCTCCACCCGTACTTTACTTTCTATTTTAATTTGTTCAAATTTGGGAGGGATCAATGCATGTTCGTAGAAAGTGAGTTTGTCTCTCACCGGTTCATTTACATCTTTTGGATTTCTGTTATCTTCAGTAGTGATACTGTCCCGTGTGCTGCCATCGTTATTTTTAATGGTATTCCGGGTTTTACATGATGATAAAGCCAGAAGTAATACAAATAAGGGAATCCATTTTTTCATGTATTGATCTTTTCGATTAAAAAAATACCGTGCAATATTAACGCCAAACCACACAAAATGTTTTGTGTGGCTTGATGATATCTTGTTTAGACAGAATAATTTCTGCAGGGTTTATTTGGATAGAAAATCTAACACCGAGTAATCTCCAAGAGAAATTTCTCTGGCAACTCCAAAATATTGTGCTGAATTACCAATCATAGAGTTGGAAAGGTTTCCATGGTTGATTTTTGTGTTTTCCTGAATCAGAGAGTTCTCGATATTGGAATTCACGACTGTTGTATTATTTCCCAGAGAAACACCAGGTCCCACTTTAGAATTGGAGATTTTTACATTTTCACCAATAAAACATGGCTGAATAATCAATGAATTTTCAATCACCGCAGAGGCAGGATACTGTGCCATTTCCTCTTTTTCATAATCAAGTATTTTGCTGTTGGTTTCCACAGTAGCATTTTTGTTACCGCAATCCATCCAGTCATTTACTTTCCCTAAAGTGAATTTCGCTCCCTTTGCTCTGAGGTTTTCCAGTGCAGTGGTCAATTGATACTCACCCCCATTTTTAATGTCGTTGTCCATGATGTAGTTGATCTCATCCATCAGTTTTTCTGCACTGTTGAAATAATAGATACCAATGATGGCAAGATCTGAAACAAACGTCTGTGGTTTTTCTACAAAATCTGTGATGAAGCCGTAATTATCTAATTTTACGACCCCGAAAGCAGATGGATCTTCTACACTTTTCACCCAGATAACACCATCCGAGTTTTTGTCCAATTGGAAGTCTGCACGGAAAAGAGTATCTGCAAAAGCAATAACAACATCTCCCTGCATAGATTGTTCAGCACATTTGATGGCATGAGCAGTCCCAAGAGGATCATTCTGATAATAGATGCTTCCTTTTGCTCCCAATTTTTCAGCAATGTGAATAAGTGATTTTTCTATCTCAGGACCAAAATCTCCGATGATAAAAGCTACCTCTTCAATATTTTCTCCTGCAACTTTAGCAATATCTTCCACCAACCTCTGTACAATAGGTTTTCCTGCAATAGGAATAAGAGGTTTTGGAACGGTCAGTGTGTGTGGACGTAATCTGGAACCACGTCCAGCCATCGGAACAATTATTTTCATAAATGATATAAAGATGTTTTTGTTTAAATGTAATTTATTTGTTTGCTAAATATAATAATTAAAATCCCTTTCAGATACAATAATTATGATGTTTAGTGACTTAATTTGTAATTTTTAAAGCTTTATCATTATCAAAAAAGAGACCAAATGCCTATTGCTTTTTTATAATTCTTAATACTATTGCTTTTTCTTTAAAAGCTACGAGGCAAAGAAACAGGAATAGAAAGATATTTCCAACAAAATAGTTCGTTCTGAATTCATAAAACGAAACCAATGAACATCCGATAGTAAAGATCAGATACATTAAAATCTTTCCTGTATTATAATGAATAGGATATTGGCGCTGTCCCCAGATATAGGAAATAATCATCATTGACATGAATGTAATGAGCGCTGCCATGGCACTGGCCCAGTATCCATATTGGGGAATAAACAGAAAGTTGATAAGAATGGTAATGCATGCTCCCATGACCGAAATATACAGCCCAACCCTTGTCTGGTCCGATAATTTATACCAGATGGAAAGATTAAGGTATATTCCCAGAAATAATGCACCCAGCATCACAAAAGGAATGATCTCAATGCCTTCATAATAAAGAGGGTTGCTTAAATATTTTTCTGATATCCACTGCAGATTCACCATTAAAGCCATATAAATGATACAGCTGCAGATGACAAAAACGTCCATCAATACGGCATAGGTCTTATGGGAATCTTTATTTTTGAAACTTGAAAAGAAGTAGGGTTCAATACCCAGTTGGTAAGCCTGCCTGAACACGGTAATAAATGTTGCGATCTTATAAACGGCACCATACACCCCGATTTGGTGGCGGGCTTCCTCTTCAGGAAGTAAATATTTTAAGAACTGTCTGTCCAGGGTCTGATTGACAATACCGGCAAGCCCTGCAATCATTACCGGCCACGAATAGCTCATGATCCTTTTCCATAAACCAAAGTCAAACTTTGAAATACTGAAACTGAAAAATTCTTTTCCTACAATGAGAAGGGTAATAATGCTCTGTATAAGATTAGCGATAAAAACATAGCCCACTCCAAAGTCCGGGTTGTATTTGAGTCCCAATAAACCCTCCGGATGATTGGGCAGCCATCTTATAAAGAATATAACCAGTAAGAAATACACTACGGAACCGGCTACTTTAGAAAACATATATTTAAAGGCTTTGCCCTGAAGTCTCAATATCGCTGACGGGATTGTAGAAAAAGCATCCAGTGAAAGAATAAATAAAAAGATCACCAGGTAATTGACCTGATCTGGTGTTTCAAAGGCCTGGGCCAGCTGAAAACGGAACACATATCCTAAGATGAGGTAGATAAGTCCCATGCTGATAATACTCACCGAACACGTAGAAATTAAAGTCTTTTTATCAATATTCTCTTCCTGTGCAAACCGGAAGAAGGAAGTCTCCATACCGTGGGTAAGCAATACGGTAATAACTCCTGCAATGGAATACCAATCTACAAATGGAGATGAAGCCGAAGGTCCGAAAGCTTTGGTTACAATAGGAGCAATAATGAACGGGAAAATACGGACCAATACAGAACTCAGTCCATATACCGCTGTTTGCCCAAATAATTTCTTATACAATTCGAAAAATTTTATGCAAATGTAAATATTTAGAAATTGATTTTTAACAGGGATATTAAAATTCATCCATAAACCTTAATTTTGCTTTTTATAGAAGTCCGGCAACTGGAGTTTGAGATTGGTAAATGACTTTTTACCTATAATAGACTGCTCACGTTACTCTGACTGTACATCTCTAATATCTAATTCTAAGTTAAAAATGAAAACCCTTATCAAGAACGTAAAAATCGTCAACGAAGGAAAAGTCTTTGAAAGCGATATCTTAATAGAAAATGATTTAATTTCTAAAATTGCCACCGGTATTTCTGAAGAGGCAGATCAGATCATTGACGGCTCCGGGAAGTATCTTCTTCCGGGTGTTATAGACGATCAGGTACATTTCCGTGAGCCGGGTCTTACTCATAAAGGTGATATTGAAACTGAGTCAAGATCAGCTATCGCAGGTGGAATAACAAGTTTTATCGATCAGCCAAATACAGTTCCGAATGCTGTTACACAGGAATTGTTAGCAGATAAATATGAAATCGGAGCTCAGAAAGCCTACGCCAACTATGGTTTTATGATGGGTGGAACCAATGATAATCTTGAGGAGGTTTTAAAAACAAATCCAAGGAATGTACCGGGAATAAAATTGTTTCTAGGTTCGTCTACAGGAAACATGCTGGTAGATAATCCTGAAACGCTGGAAAATATTTTCAGCAATACCAAAATGCTGATTGCCGTTCACTGTGAGGATGAAGCTACCATCAGAGCGAATACCCAAAAGTATATGGATGAATATGGGGAAGATATTCCCGTAAAGTTTCATCACCTGATCAGAAGTGAGGAAGCCTGTTATACATCTTCATCGAAAGCGATTGAGCTTGCGCAGAAAACAGGAGCCAGACTTCATGTTTTCCATCTTTCCACAGCCAAGGAAACTTCACTTTTCCGAAACGATATTCCGTTACAAGATAAAAAAATAACAGCAGAAGTATGTGTTCACCATCTGACCTTTACCAATGAGGATTATGAAACAAAAGGAGGCTTGATCAAATGGAATCCGGCGGTAAAAACCCAGCAAGACAAAGATGGGCTGTGGGAAGCATTATTGGATGACAGAATTGATGTGATTGCTACAGATCACGCCCCGCACACTGCTGAAGAAAAACAGAATGTATATACAAAATGCCCTTCAGGGGCTCCTCTGGTTCAGCATTCGTTGGTAGTCATGCTGGAAAACTACAGAAACGGTAAAATTTCATTGGAGAAAATTGTTCAAAAGATGTGTCATAATCCGGCGATTCTATTCAGAGTGGAGAAAAGAGGATTTGTGAAAGAAGGCTATAAAGCCGATCTTGTTTTGGTGGACCTTAATGAAGACTGGACAGTATCCAAAGATAATTTACTGTACAAGTGTGGGTGGAGCCCGCTGGAAGGAATGAACTTCCATTCTAAAGTTACCCATACCTTTGTAAATGGTCATCTGGTATATGATAACGGAAAAATAGCAGAAGAGAAATTCGGGGAACGTTTGCTTTTTGAAGCAAGAGATTAATAGTATATAATCGAAGAATAGAGTCTCAGCTTAGTCTGAGATTGTCACGATAATTCAAAAGAGCGGGCTGTAGCCCGCTTTCTTATTTTTATCATGGATCATAGGCTTTGGCCGAAACTTATTCTAGCGCTCGCAGATCTGGGAGATTACGCAGATTTTTAAACCCAGTCATCTGCTCAATTCACAAAATCGGCGAGAATATATTCTTTACTTTTTCGCCTTATTTCCCATGTAAAATATCAGCTTCCCACCATTCATAATCTCAGAATGCTTCAGCGTAAAGTTTTTAATCTCTTTTCCATTCAAAAGAACCTTTTGAACATATACATTTTTCGGACTCTGATTGATTGCTTCAATTTCAAATGTTTTTCCGTTTTCGAGATTCAAAATGGCGTGGTCAATAGCTGGGCTTCCGATTGAATAATCTTCAGAACCTGGAGCTACAGGATAAAAACCTAACGAACTCAGAAGGTACCATGCACTCATCTGCCCCGCATCATCATTTCCTCCCAGTCCATCGGGAGTTGCTTTGTACTGCATTTCCAGGATACGGCGGATCTGTGCCTGTGTTTTCCAGGGTTGTCCGGCCCAGTTGTAAAGATAGGCCACGTGGTGCGCAGGCTCATTGCCATGAACATATCCACCAATGATTCCTTCCCGGGTAATATCTTCGGTATCTGCGAAAAACTCATCAGGAAGGTGCATGGTAAATAACTCGTCCAGTTTCGAGGCAAACTTTTTCTTACCACCCATCATTTTTATCAGTTCATCCGGGTTTTGTGGTACAAAGAAACTGTAGTTCCAGGAATTCCCTTCAATAAAACCCTGCCCATGTGTGCTCAGTACATCAAACTCTTTTTTAAAACTTCCGTCGGCTAAACGTGGACGCATAAATCCGATGGTCTTGTCAAAATTGTTTTTCCAGTTTTCAGAACGTTTAATAAACTGATTGTAGATTTCTGTTTCTCCAAGGTGTTTTGCCAACTGTGCAATCGCCCAGTCGTCGTACGCATACTCCAATGTATTGGACACTGAGGTCCCAATTCTTTCAGCAGCAATATAGCCTGAATCTATGTATTGCCCGATTCCTTCATAATTCTTTTTATTGGCAGTTTCTATGCAGGCCTTCAGGGCTTCTTTAGGGTCTCCTGTGTAATTTCCTTTGATAATGGCGTCTGCTACTACACTTACGCTGTGGTAGCCACTCATACACCAGTTATCATTGGCATAATGAGACCATACCGGCAGCATTTTCATAGAAAACTGATCATAATGAGCCATCATTGATTTTACCATATCATTGTTCCGTGCAGGCTGAATGATGTTGAAGAACGGATGGAGTGCCCTGTAGGTATCCCAGAGAGAAAAAGTAGTATAGTTGGTAAAACCTTCTGCTTTATGGACGTTCTGGTCCAGTCCTTTATACTCTCCGTTGACATCTGTGTATGTAGTGGGATTGATAAAGGTATGATACATGGCTGTATAAAAATTGGTCTTTTCGGTATCGGAACCTTTGATAACAATTTTGTTTAATTCTTTATTCCAGTTTTCCTGTGCCTTGCTTTTCACCTGGTCAAAAGAAAGATTTCCCGTCTCTTTTTCAAGATTTTCCAATGCATTGGCCTGGCTTACCGGGGAAATAGCGAGTCTGATTTCAATGGCCTCATTTTCTTGGGTATCAAAATCAAAATGCATTTTCAGATTTTTTCCTGCGATTTCAGGAAAGTTTTCGTTCTGATCAAACTTTCTCCAAAAGCCTTTGTAAACCTGGTTTTTATCATAATTTTTCTGTCCGTATGATCTAAAGGGTTTTGAAAATTTCATTGCAAAATAAACAGTTCTGGTTCTTGCCCAGCCATTGGTCTGCCGGTAACCGGTAACGGTATTTCCATTTTCGACACGAACGTAGGTCCATACGTTCTTTCCGTCATAGTTATAAATGCCGGCCATAAGATCCAGAATAATATGTGATTGATCAGACTTCGGGAAAGTATACCGGTGAACACCTACTCTTGTGGTAGCTGTTAATTCTGCCATAATCTGATGGTCATCCAGTTTTACTTTGTAATATCCGGCCTCTGCTTTTTCATTCTGGTGGGAAAAGCGGCTTCTGTAGCCATTTTCAGGATGGGATGCCGTTCCCGGGTTCATCTGAAGCTTTCCGACTGTAGGCATAATCAGAAAATCTCCCAGATCAGAATGTCCTGTTCCGCTGAAGTGTGTTGAACTGAAGCCGGTAATGCTTTTATCTTCGTAACGGTATCCTGCGCAGTATTTGTAGACCTCCCCATTGTACTTTCCATTCAGTTCATAGGAGATGGTGTCTGTTTCAGGGCTTAGCTGGATGGCTCCGAAGGGAACCGTTGCACCCGGATAGGTGTGCCCCATTTTTTCAGTTCCGATCAAAGGGTTCACATACTGGTATAGTTTTTCGAATTTCTGAGCATTAAAATGTACACTGCAGAACAGCAGCAACAGAACAACAGGAGTTCCCGGATTTTTCATAAAGCGTAAATTATCAAATGATAAAATTAGTTAAAAATCAACGAATATTATTTATGGCATTATTTATAAATTTAAATTAGGGGCAATCCGTTCAATATTTATTATTTTTAAGAAAAAATATTTTATGAGTCTATATACACAACCGATGCTGCGCGAAGGAGCACTAAAAGATAAAGTGGCCATTGTAACTGGTGGCGGAAGCGGCCTTGGAAAAGCCATGACAAAATACTTTCTCGAGTTGGGAGCCCGGGTAGTGATCACTTCCAGAAACCTGGAAAAACTGCAGGCTACAGCAAAGGAACTGGAGGAAGAAACCGGAGGTAAAGTTCTTTGTGTATCCTGTGATGTGAGAAACTGGGATGAGGTGGAAGCTATGAAGGAGGCGACTTTGAAAGAATTTGGTAAAATCGATATTCTCTTAAACAATGCAGCTGGAAATTTCATTTCTCCGACAGAAAAACTTACCCATTCTGCTTTTGATTCTATTTTGGATATTGTTTTGAAAGGAACCAAAAATTGCACGCTCTCGGTAGGTAAACATTGGATAGACTCTAAAACGCCGGGAACCGTTTTGAATATTGTAACCACCTATGCCTGGACAGGATCTGCTTTTGTAGTGCCATCTGCCTGTGCTAAGGCAGGTGTTTTGGCAATGACCCGCTCACTGGCAGTAGAATGGGCAAAGTATGGCATACGTTTCAACGCTATTGCGCCGGGGCCTTTCCCTACTAAAGGAGCGTGGGACAGGCTTCTTCCGGGAGATCTTCAGGAGAAATTTGATATGAAGAAAAAAGTTCCCTTGAGAAGAGTAGGTGAGCATCAGGAGCTGGCTAATCTTGCCGCATATTTGGTTTCCGACTATTCTGCCTATATGAATGGTGAAGTAGTAACCATTGATGGTGGAGAATGGCTTCAGGGTGCGGGAGAGTTTAATATGCTCGAGGCTATTCCCAAAGAAATGTGGGATGCTTTGGAGGCAATGATCAAGGCTAAAAAATCAAATTAATAAAAAAATATATATAAAATGTTCCCGGATTTGTAACAATTCCGGGTTTTTTTTTTACCTATACAGAACATAATAATAATTTTTTCTAATGAATTTTAAACTTCCAACCCTTGTTTCGGCGATGGCAGTCTTACTGTTTTCAGATCCTGTCTATGCCCAGGAAAGCCCGAAATATGATTATATCGAAGCGTTTAAACCGTTTTTCTATCCTCAGACGGGTACTGAAACCAGATCTGCAAGCGGGCAGCCGGGACACGCGTATTGGCAGAATTCTGCAGATTACCATTTGAAGGTCAGCCTGAATGAAACTAAGAAAGAAGTTACAGGTACGGCAGAGATTGTCTATACCAATAACAGCCCGGATAAAATGAATTTTCTCTGGCTGCAGCTTGACCAAAATTTATTCGCAAAAGAGTCCCGTGGGAACGCAGTAGTTCCTATTTCCGGAAGCAGAAATGGTGCACACGGGGAAGAACTTGAAGGCGGATACGCTATTAAATCGGTGAAGCTTGACGGTAGGGACGTACCATATACTATTACCGATACAAGAATGCAGATCGATCTTCCAAAGGAACTGAAGGCCAGAGGAGGCGTTGCTAAGATTACCATCGACTATTCTTTTGTTTCCCCGGAGTATGGCTCAGACAGAATGGGGGTGCAGGATACAAAGAATGGTAAAATTTTTACGATGGCACAATGGTATCCGAGAATGTGTGTATACGATGATGTGCTGGGATGGAACACCCTGCCTTATCTCGGAGCTTCGGAATTTTATCTGGAGTATGGAAATATAACTGCTGATATTACCGTACCGGCAAATCATTATGTGGTGGCCTCCGGAGAGCTCCTGAATGAGAAGGAGGTTTACAGTAAAGAAGAAATTAACCGATGGAATCAGGCAAGAAACAGTGATAAAACAGTAATGATCCGTTCCGAATCTGAAATAGGTACCCATAAAGCTTCCGGAACAAAAACATGGAAGTTTAAAATCACGCAGGCAAGAGACTTCGCATGGGCTTCATCAGCCGGATTTATTCTGGATGCTGCTAAAATCAACTTACCCAGCGGGAAAAAATCTCTTGCCGTTTCAGCGTACCCAGCCGAAAGCGCCGGGGAAAGTGCCTGGGGCAGATCTACAGAATATACCAAAGCTGCGATAGAACATTATTCAAAAAAATGGTATGAGTATACTTATCCTGTAGCAACCAATGTGGCAGGAAACGAGGGAGGAATGGAATATCCGGGAATTGTTTTTTGTCACATGACCTCTAAAGGAGAAGATCTGTGGGGAGTGACCGATCACGAATTCGGACACAATTGGTTTCCAATGATAGTAGGGTCTAATGAAAGACTGTTTGCATGGATGGATGAGGGGTTCAATACCTTTATCAACGGACTTTCAACAGAAGCTTTTAATAAAGGCGAATACTACAGAAAAGATAAAATGGCTGAGGTAGGAGGTTTTCTTATGGGAGATCAGCTGGAACCTGTAATGGTAGGTCCGGATAATATGAAAGAAAGAAATATCGGGGCTTTGGCATATTATAAACCTGGAGCAGGACTGTCTGTTTTAAGAGAATCGGTTCTGGGCCCTGAAAAATTCGATAAGGCATTCAGAACTTATATCGATCGCTGGGCATTTAAGCATCCTACTCCGTGGGACTTCTTCCATACCATGGAGAATGTTTCGGGTGAAGAACTGAACTGGTTTTGGAGAGGTTGGTTTTTCAATCGATGGAAAATAGATCAGGCGATTAAAAATGTACGGTACTTCAGTGGGGATTACAAACAAGGAGCACAGATTACGATCGAAAATATTGGCCAGATGCCAATGCCTACAATAGTCCAGATCAAATTTAAAGATGGTACTTCAAAAATGGTGAAAATACCGGTGGAAGTGTGGAAAAGGAATACAGAATGGACATTTAAAGTAAATTCTGATAAAGAAATTGATGAAGTAAAACTGGATCCTGAAGCGATGATTCCGGACAGTGATCTGAAAAACAACACCTGGAAAGCCTCGGAAGCAAAACCTGAAGATAAAATTAAAGCAAAGGATTTTGAAGGCACTTATGGAAGCAAAGAAATTAAATTAAAAATTACTTTTTCTGAAAAAAACGGACAGCTGTACGGAATGATTTTCGGACAGCCCGGGTTTCCACTCCAATACATTGGAGATCACAAATTTACCTATGAGCAGATGGATATGACCATTGTTTTCAGTAAAGACAAAAAGACGATGATACTTACTGAGGGGGGGCGTGATTTAAAATTCAGTAAAGAATAATCTTCAGAATAAAAATAATTTAACAATATTATGATATAGATAAGACTTTTCTGTGGTGGAGAAGTCTTATTTTTGTCTCTGATTGATAAAATAGATTATGAATTACAGATTTTCAATGGTATTCCTGATGCTTTTTGCTTGGGGATTTTCACAGGACCTTACCGTAATGAGTTTCAATATCAGGCTTAATGTTGATTCTGATAAAGAAAATGCCTGGCCTCAGAGGAAACAGGATGTTACCGATTTGCTCACCTATTATCATCCGGATTATTTCGGAGTACAGGAAGCTCTTCCGGAACAGATGAAAGATATCAAAAACGGATTGAAAGAGTATAATTATGTGGGAGTAGGAAGAGATGATGGTAAAGATAAAGGTGAATATTCGGCAATTTTTTATGATGTAAACAGGCTGGAAGTGATCAGGTCGGGGACATTCTGGCTATCCGAGACTCCTGAAAAGCCTTCTAAAGGCTGGGATGCTGCATTGAACAGGATCTGTACCTATGCTTTATTTAAAGATAAAAAAACGAAAAAAGAATTTATGGCTATGAATCTTCACTTCGATCATATAGGCAATGTAGCAAGAGTAAAATCATCTGAGCTGATTCTTAAAAAGATCAAAGAACTTAATCCCGGAAATCTGCCGGTAACATTGAGCGGCGATTTTAACCTGACAGACGATACAGAACCTGTTAAAATTCTTTCGCAGCATTTGAAAGATACTTTTTATCATTCCGGAACAAAACATTATGGTCCGATAGGAACCTTTACAGCCTTTAATGTCAATGAAGTCCCTAAAGAACGGATTGATTATATTTTCACCAAAGGCTTTAAGATAAATTCTCACAGGCATATCAACGACAGAAGAGAAAATCTGCTGTATCCATCAGACCACTTCCCGGTTTTGGTATCCCTTTCCTTGTAAACAATTAACTTCCCGGAAAATCAACTTCAAATCCAATTCCTCTAAGGGATTGGATTTTGATTTCAGGATCATGAGCGAAATACTTTCTGAGTCTGCTGATAAATACATCAAGGCTTCGTCCGGTAAAGTAATCGTTAGTCTCCCAGATGGTATTAAGGATGTCATCTCTTGTAATCATTGAATGATTGTGTTTCAGAAGATACAATAAAAGTTCCTGCTCCCGGACGGTCAGCCGAATATCTCCGTCAGGATGGGAGAGTAGAAGCTTTGTGGAGTCCAGCATGTATTGGCCGATGTTTGCGAGCGATTCCGGGGTATTGGGTGCTGTTCTTTTCAGGATATTTTTAATTCTTAAAACGAGCTCTTCAGGATCGCACGGTTTCGCAATATAATCATCAGCTCCTATTTTCAATCCGGTTACACGGTCTATCTTCTGATTCTTTGCTGTTAAAAAAAGCAGGGGGAAACTGTTGTTTTCTTTAATGATCATCCGGGCAAGAGAGAAGCCATCAATATTGGGCATCATCACATCCAGGATTCCCAGATCAAAAGGGAAATCAGAAGAAGAAATCATTGGCTCAATATCCTGAGGATTCTGATACCAGCTGACGTCAAAATTTTCAAGTTCCAGATATTGTTTCAGGATCATTCCGAAATCCGGATCGTCTTCTGCCAGAAGGATTTTAGTTTTCATAAGGAATTGATATTTTAAAAGTACTTCCCACACCTGGTTGGCTGGAAACCTCTATTTTACCGTGATAAGCTGTGATTATTTTTTTTACAAAATAGAGTCCCAGTCCCAGCCCTTTGCTGTTGTGAATATTATTGGCCTGTATTCGATAGAATTTTTCAAATATATTATTTAATTCTTTACCTTCCATGCCTTTACCATTGTCCGAAACTTCAATCTCCAGGTTTTGCAGAGAATGGCTTACTTTCGTACTAACAGCAGAAGCCCCATATTTGACACTGTTTTCACAAAGGTTTTTAATGACGGTCTCCATAAGGTTTCTATCGACAGGCAGTTTGCGGGCCAGGTGGCTTTCAAAGATAAAATCGACATCAGGGTAAGTCGCTGCCAGATCCTGGATGAAAAAATTCCAGTCGCGGGGTTCAATTTCAGTAGCCTCTTCCGGCAGTTCATCCTTGTGAAGCTGGGACATCAGGCTTTCAAGCCGTGAAATCTGTCTGTCAATAAGGGGAAGCGTTTCCGGATTCCAGTCTTTTTTTAAGGTTTTGGAAGCAATTTTTAATGTAGCAATAGGTGTTTTAAACTCATGTGAAATGTTATCCACAATACTGTGGAGAACTTCCACCTGTTTTTGCTGTCTGACCAGATTTTGAATGGTGAAAATATAGAGAAGAAGTACTCCGGAAAGCAGCGCAATACAACAAATAATCAACAAGGTAAGCTCTTTGAAAACAAGACTTTTGATATTTCTTACCTCGTAATCTGTCTGGCTTTTGATCAGAAAAGTATCCCGCCTTTCAACCTGTGCATTATTCGAATCATTTTTTTTGGTGGTGGACGTTTCCCAACTTCCGTTGCTTGCAATTTTTGGATTTTTAACCTTTTCTTTGGTTTCAAAAATAACGATCGGTTGATCAATGATCTTAGCACTGTCCGGAAGATGTATAATGGAGATATATTGAATTCGTGCCGATATTTTATAGCCGTCTTTATGGAGACGCATGGCGAGGTAACGGTTAAGTTTTGCCCTGGCGGCTTGTCTGTTGTTGATAAACTCATTCAAAAACTCTTTTCTGCCTATTTTCCTGTCATAGTACCGGATGATGATTTTCTGGAGAGAGTCATCCTTCGTTTCTTTCGTTTCATGAAGGTCTTCAAGATCATCGATGTAGCTGATAAGCCCGTCATTAACGGATCTGTAGATATCCCTTTCTTTTACCTGATAGGTTTTGTACATAAAATATACCTGAATTCCCAGCAGAAGCAGGAATAAAGCTGCAAAAACAGAAAGAAGGTATTTACTCTTGGTTATCATCAAATACAAAGATAAAAATTAAGTCATTCACCATCCTGCCCTATAGGGCTATTAACCTTTTGTTAACCTGTAGCTGTAAAGTTTGTATGGTAAGGATAAAACAGATCGGTAATAAAAACAGCATTAACTCATCATTAACCTAGTGTTAACCGAGTTTCTCCAGGCTAAAACAGAATTTTGTACGGTAAAAACAGGAGTATAATTTACTTTATAAATAATTCTGAACATGTATAAAATAATTCTTTTTCTATGCTTTCCACTATTGATGTTTGCGCAGAAACAAAAGATCGAAGGTATGGTTTTTAACACCGAAAATGAAAAACTCCCAGCGGCAAGTGTGGAACTTTTTGATTCCCGCGGCAACTTAGTTAAAATCATTAAAACAGACGATCATGGAGTTTTCACACTGGAAGGAATCACAGAGCAGGAGATCAAAATGGTGATCAGGAGTAAAGGGTATCTGATATATGAACAGAAACTGAATCTGGAAAAGCCGGGTTCTCTGAATATTGTTCTTAAAAAACAAACCCTGGAAATAGAGGAGGTAGTGATGACCCGGCGTAAGCCAGTGGTAAAAAGAAAGATTGACCGTCTGGAATTCAATGTGGAAAACAGCAATATCTCATCCCTCAATGCATGGGAAATTTTGAAAAATACGCCCAGTGTAACGGTAAACAATAATGTACTCAGCGTAAAGGGAAGCACTGGAATTCTGGTGACGATTAACGATAAAAAGACAATGCTGACGGGTGATGAACTTAGAAACCTTCTCGAAAATACACAAGGTGATGAGGTGAAATCAGTAGAAGTAATTACCAATCCGCCTGCCAAATATGAAGCTTCCGGAAGTGCAGTACTGAATATCGTCCTGAATAAAAATACCATTGAGGGGTACCGTGGCATTCTGTCATCCAAATATGTGCAGACACAGTATGCAAAAGGGGTCTTTGGGACCTCTCAGTATTACAAAAAAGATAAGCTGTCTCTTATGGCGGGTTACTATAAAGGGCTAGGGACCTACTACCGGGAAGGGACGGACCATGTCAATTATCAGGAAAGCGGAACCCGCTGGGTGAGCACAATGAACAGAAAAGATAAAAACATGAGCCAGAATACTTTGAATTTTAATGCAGAATATGCGTTGGACAGCCTGACTGGTATAAGTCTCAATTATTCGGGATTTTTTTCTCCGGAATCCTCCGGAACGTACAATGTACCGACTTTAATTTACAACACTCAAAATGTAGTAGAATCAAACTATACCACGATCAACGATCACCGCACCCGAACCATTAATAATTCTGTGAGCTTGCAGGTAGACAGGAAGCTGAATAAAAAGAGCAGCCTTTCATGGATCAGTTATTTCACTGGAAATAATGCAGATAAATATCAAAATGTGATCACCTATCTTAATTTTGCAGATCAACTTCCAAAGGAAGAAAATTTTCTGACTCAAAATAAAGCAGATGTCCAGTTATATTCCACTCAGGTTGATTATCAGTGGAAGAATGATAAACTGGAACTGGAATCCGGAGCTAAGTACAGCTTTGTAAAAACCAACAGCAGGCTCGATTTTTCTGATAACGAAAATGAAGAGCTGCAATACAGACCTGATAAAAGCAGTGTTTTTGACTATAAGGAACAAAATGCAGCCCTGTATTCTTCTTTGGCCTACAACATCGGGAAGTGGAATTTTAAGGCAGGGTTGCGCGCAGAAATGACCGACCTGGAAGGGATTGTCTCAGAACCTTATGACTATAATAAGAATAACTACTGGAGTTTCTTTCCAACTTTTTATGCACAGTATACCACAGAGAATAAACAGGAATTTGGGTTTTCCTATGGAAAGAGAATAAGCAGACCATCCTATGCCTGGCTGAATCCTGCAAAATCGTATTATAACCTCTTTTCGTATTACCAGGGAGATCCCAAATTAAAGGCAACCATCACTCATAATCTTAATCTTACCTACTCCTGGAAAGACTGGAATATGGATCTGTATTACCGGAAAGAGATGAATCCGTCTATGGAAATCTCATTTCAGGAACCCACTACCAATAGCCTTATTTATTACTTTACCAATATTGAAAAAGGAGAAGCTTTCGGACTCAGTATGTATAAAAATTTTCAGATTAAACCTTGGTGGAATGTTATTCTGTCAGAAAATATTGAACACAATGAAAATTATTTCAAAGGAATTGACGGACTGCTCTATAAAAATAAGGTATGGAACTGGGTTTCCAATATCTCCACAAGCATTACTCTTAATAAAAATGCAGATTGGAAAATGGAAATGGGACACCGATATTACTCACCGGGGATACAGGGGACTTTTAGAATTTCAGGCTCCTGGTCTGCCTACTTTGTGATGAATCGTAAATTCTTTTCCAAAAAACTCGAAGCAAGCCTTGTTGTAAATGATATCTTCCGGACAACAGGACAAAAGGTAAGCACAAAATACGCCAATCAGGATAATTACTTTCTCGATTACAACGATACACAGGGATTTACGCTTTCCCTGAAGTTTAATTTTGGAAATCAGGCGGTAAAGAATGCAAAAACCATTAAAAAGACCGAAGAAGAGAATAGACTGTAGAAATTTCAATAAAAAACCAATTACCATAATACATTATTATAGAAGAAATGATCGATCTGTGTTACATTTTCGCTATTTTTGATACTTATCGTTAAAAAAGATCATTATGAAGAAAATTTTTTCCGGAATGCTGGTGGTGATTTCTTTACTGCAGTTGTCTGCCCAGGAATTGTACATGCCTAGAAATATCAAAAAAGCCTATGAAAAAGGGACCCGTGATGTTTCAGGAGCTCCGGGTAAAAACTATTGGCAGAACAAGGGAGTTTACAATGTGCAAGTGAAAGTGGATGCCGTTACAAAGGTGGTTTCCGGAAAAGAGACGATTATGTACACCAACAGTAGCCCGGATCAACTCAATGAGCTGGCTATACGGTTTGTCAATAATCTTCACAAACCGCAATCGCCAAGATCCGGATCGGTTTCCAAAGATTTTCTATCTTCAGGCCTTAAGATCAAATCTTTCATTGTCAACGGTGAAAAGTATGAGGTCGACAGCGATGCCTGGGGTACGGTTGAAAAAGTAAAATTGAAATCCGCCCTCCCGTCAAAAGCCAAAGCTGAGGTTAAAATCGAGTGGGAGTATCCGCTTTCAGTACAGAGCGGGAGAGAAGGGCAGATCGATCCGGAAACATTTTATGTGGCGTACTCCTTCCCGAGAATTTCTGTGTATGATGATTATAATGGCTGGGATATGCTGCCGCATTCGGACAGGCAGGAGTTTTATAATGATTTCAACGACTACAGTTTTGCCATCACGGCACCTAAGAACTACGTTGTTTGGGCCACAGGTGATTTCCTGAATCCCGACGCTGTTCTTCAGCCGGAATATTTAAAGCGATATAAAGCTTCTCTGAAAAGTGATAAGCTGATGCATATTGCTACGGAAGAAGAAATGAAGGCCGGAAAGGTAACGCGCCAAAATAAGTGGAACGTATGGAAATTTAAAGCCAGCCATATTACAGATTTCTGTTTTGCATTGAGCAATCATTATGTATGGGATGCTGCCAGCGTACAGCTGAAAACCAAACGGGCCAGTGTACAAGCCGGATACAAGGCAGGAGCAAAAGATTTTGAGCATTATGTAGACTGGATGCGCTATAATATAGATTGGTTTTCTAAAAAATGGCCCGGTGTGGAATACCCTTATAATGTAATGACAGCAATCCAGGGCTATGCAGATATGGAATATCCAATGATGATTAATGATACCAGTATTCCTGATGACCTTAAGGATGCAAGGCTGACAGCAGATCATGAGATTGCCCATACCTATTTCCCTTTTTATATGGGGATCAATGAAACAAGATATGCTTTCATGGATGAAGGCTGGGCTACAACACTGGAATATCTTATCGGAATAGATGAAAACGGAGAAGAAGCCGCCAAGGAATTTTATAAAAATTTCCGTGTTAAAAGATGGATCAATGATCCTTCTGCAGAACAGGACCAGCCGGTGATTACGATGAGTACTCAGGTAAGTGGTGCAGGATATGGAAATAATTCCTATGTGAAATCATCCCTTTCCTATCTGGCCTTAAAAGATTATTTGGGAGATGAGGTGTTCAAAAAAGCCTTACATCATTATATGAATAATTGGAACGGTAAACATCCTGTCCCATGGGATTATTTCAATTCTATGAATACCGGTTCGGGAAAAAATCTAAATTGGTTTTTCTACAACTGGTTCTATACCAATAATTATATTGACTTAAAAGTAAGTGGAGCGTCACAGATGAATGATCTGCTTACCGTAAATGTTCTCAATGTTGGAGGATTTGCAATTCCGTTTGATGCTGTTCTGGCCTATGAGGATGGAACAACCGAAAGACTGCATTTTTCACCTTCAGTTTGGGAAAAGGATCAGAAAATGACCGATCTTGTCATCCCGATTAAGAAAAAAGTGAAATCTGTACAGCTGGACGGAGATCTCTTCATGGATTATACTCCGGAAGATAATACCAAAAACTTATAGAAAAGTGTAAGCCTTCAGATCATTCTGAAGGCTTTTTAATTTAAAAATAGGCGGTAAGTCTTAAACCCAATGTAAAATAATTGATTTTTTCCTTAGCAATAACGAAATTAAATTCATTATTCAGTTCCTCACTTTCTTCCAAAGCATCACTGAAGTAATAGCGGATCGAAGATTTTATTTCGTTATAATCAGCATAAAGGGTAATACCCAGCCCGGGATTGAATTTATAGGTCAGAGCGGTTCCTGTATTCCAACGGAAGGCCGGCTTTGGTTTGTAGTGAGCGATAGGAAGTTCATGGGTAGGTGTATCTATGCTGTTGCTCTTGATAAATACTTTACCTCCTGCTGTGGCAGAATATCCTGCAGTTGCTTTCACGGTAAGCTGCCACCTGTCTGAAAATTCATGGGAGAAATACGGTCCCGCACCTGCCCCAAGAAACCCCAAAGACTGTGTTACGATCTCGTAATCGCCAAATTCTTCATCATCTTCCAGAGAAGCCTTCAGAGGTTTGATGGGAAAGCTGCTGAAACTTATATCTCCACCAACTCCCCATTTTTTTGAAAAGAAATACGCACCTTCAAGACCTCCTTCAAATCCGACTTGTTTTTTGTCGTCCAGATCAGATTCTTTTAGGAAATTCGTTGTCCCGAGGGCAGTTCCCATTTTTAAAGCCAGGAAAGAGGGGTAGTCGTTCCCCTGCACTCTGGATAAAAGGCTCAGATTGTCACCTTTGTTTTTATAGATCTTATCGATAAAGAAATATCCTAATTCCGTAGAGATGATCCCGATTCCTGCTCCAGCCAGTACATCGGGAAGCCAATGCCTGTTGTTCAGATTACGTCCGAGACCCGTAAGAGCAGCTGTGCCATATCCGGCAATGCTGTATCCAGGGTTTACCATGCCGTACTCTTTATGTAGAAAGCTGGCATTGGTAAAAGCCATAGCAGTATGACCCGATGGGAATGAGTTGTTTTTAGAGCCATCCGGACGTTCTACTTTCGCCGTATATTTTATAGAATTCACCAAAATTCCCATGATTGCCAAGCTGGTAGCGTATGAAAGCGTAGTTCTCCCAAGGTTATTGCGCCCTTTTACCCCTGCCAGTTTTAGCCCATATACTGTTGCTGCAGGAGCATACTGGAGATAATCGTCGTATTTTGCCTTAAAAGTGGGAAGATAACGGTTGCGCACTTCACGGATGTTTTCTTTTTCGCCCCATGTAGCTGCCGCCGCCGTAAAAAGAAGAGCAGGAGCTACAGATTTTTTTACCCAGTCTTTCTGGAAAAGCGGTGTTTTCGGTTGAATGGTACTGTCAACACGTATAAGGCTAAGGTCTTTCTGGAGATTTCTGGATTGTAGGGTATCTTGTGCCTGATAGCAACATAGGTTGAATAACATACCGGTTGCTATTACTATTTTTTTCATCGTTGATGTTTCTGATTTAAAACGGCGTAAAATTATAAAAAAATCTATCCCAGCAATTGAGATAGATTTCTTTTAAATGAAATAAGTGATATTTTAATGAAAATTTAATAAAGTCTTAGGCCTGATCTTGGACCCGAAGCAGAAACTACCGCCTGCATTCTTGTTTTTTGGTTAGCAGTAAACATATGCATTACCTTATCATCCACATAATCCATGTAATTCATGAAGATTTGTGAACGGCTTACTCCACCACATACTCTGTTAAGAGGGTAAGAAGGAACACCATAATTGGGACCAGGGGAAACAGGGGTGTCATTTGAGTAATCTGTTTGGCAGCCTGTATTACTAGATCCCCAAAGGTGTGGAAGATTTAAATAATGTCCCACTTCATGTGTTGTTGTTCTTCCTAAATTGAAAGGAGCTGCGGTACCGGAACCTGTACCCATGTAGGGCGCTGCAATAACAACTCCGTCCAGCGAAGCGCTGATTGTTCCCGGATAATAAGCGTACCCAAGAGTGCCTCCACTCATTTTATTAACCACCCAGATGTTCAGATAATTGTCAGGTGAAGTGGCTGCGATTCCTGTACTTGCTGATTTCATTTTATTCTCATTAGGATTCCAGCTGGTCGTGCTGCTTTGTTTTCTGACAGTTTTTGCCAGTCTGAATCTGATTTTAGTATCTCCTGCTTTTACAGGAACGAACTCAGCAGGGGTGTTGTTTATATCCGAATTGGTAGCTCCGAAATCTTTGTTTAAAACATCAATTTGTGTTTGTAACCGGGCATCAGATACGTTTTCACTGCTTGTATTGTATACCACATTGAATACAACTGGGATCTCTACAGTGCCATCGGCTAGAACTTTACCTACTTTGATGTCGTTAAGACGTTTTTCCGTAAGCTGTTCAATAGCTTCTACTCTGGCTCTTGCGGCAGGATCTTTTTGTAGAATTTCTTCCCTCATTGCATCCGAAGGGCAAATTCTTTTTCCTGCTGCTTGGGTGGTGGGTGTTTCTGCTGTTGCCTGCTCATTCACAGAATTCATGTCGTTGTTACAGGAGCTTAGGAAAATAATTCCTGCTCCCAACAGTAGTCTTTTCATATAATGTTATTTTTGGTTGGGAGTGTGAAATTAATTCAAATTAATGTGATGTGCAAATAATTTTATATTTTATTTAATTATTAATATTATTTAAAGCATAAAATTGCTATTATGTTAAGCTTTGCTTGTTTTGATTGATTTTTAATTAATATTCTTATTTTAATTTTATTTGTTTTTATTTCGTCAATTTTTAATGTAAAAAATTATACTATATCAATTATTTAATTAAATTTTTAAATTAAATTTAATATTGTGGTTGTCTGTTGTAACTAGTAGCTGATTTATAGTGAAAGGCTAGTATTTGCAAAGATGACACGAGGTTGTCATTGTTAAACTGTTCTCAACAAAAATCCTTCCCGAAATAGGAGAAGGATTTATCTTTATAGTACGAATTTATTCTGTTAGCCTGCAAAACCATTTTTAATGGCGAAAACTGCTAATCCCACGCGGGTTTTAAGATCAAGTTTTTCGCACAACTGATCACGATAGCTTTCTACGGTTCTCGGACTGCAGCACATCCTGTCTGCAATTTCTTTATAGCTCAGCTCCGTTACCGTATATTTCAGAAATTCTCTTTCCCTTTCTGATATCTTTACCGAAATTTCAGTTTCCTGAGCTTTATTAAGGTTGGTGAAAATAATTTTTGATGCCCACTCAGGATAAAAGAAACCGTCAGAGATCAATCTGCTTAAGGCGGTCTCCAAATCTTTGGGATGGGTGTTTTTGAGGAGATAGCCTTTGGCTCCGTTTTTTATCATTTTAATCACACTGTTGTCATCACCCTGCATACTAAGTGCCATGATCCTGATATCCGGATGGTTTTTCGTAAGCCATGCAGCGGTTTCAAAACCATTCATAATTGGCATGCTGATATCCAGAAGAACGATATCAGGAGCTGTATTCCCCTCTTCAAGCTTTTGAATCAGGTCTTTGCCGTTTTCACAAACATAGATGACCTCAAATTCACTAAAGTTACCAATAATTCCCTCGAGAGCTTTGGCAATAAGGATGTGGTCGTCAACAATTACAATTGTTTTTTTCATGGCTGTTTTTTTAAAATAATATGGAGTTGGGTTCCTGCATTTTTCCTGCTTTCAAGATGAAAATCTGCGCCGATGATTTCAGCTCTGTTTTTCATGTTCGTAAGGCCGATACCGTTGGATTCGATCTGTGAAGAATCGAAGCCTACACCGTCGTCATGGATCTTCAGTTCCCAGAGAATATCTTCAGAAGTATTCAAAACAATAAAAATATTTTTACATTCGGAATGCTTTATACTATTCTGAATAAATTCCTGAGTGATCCTGAGCAGTACATTCTTATGGACAAAACCTAAATCCAGTTGATTAAAATTATGTTCAAAAGAGACCCTACATTTTTTAAAAGAATTGGTATTGTCTACTTCTTCCTGAATCAAAGTTACAATTTCCTTCTGATTGATGTTGTCATCTGTGAGTGTTTTTGATAAGCTTCGAAGATCCTGCAGGGACTGATTGATGATCTGAGAAACCTGATCAATTCTTTCACTGGCTTCGGAGACCTTATTCTCGTAGAGCATCTGCTGTACATAAAGACTTACAAGAGTTAGTTTCTGACCGATATTATCGTGGAGCTCCCTTCCGATCTGCTGCATCGTAGCTTGCTGGATTTCCAGCTGGGTAGACAAAAGTTCTCTCTGATGAAGTTCATTCTTCATCTCAATTTCATTTAAATATTCTTTTTTTCGTTGTCTGTAATTCCGGATATAAATAAATATGGCCACTACAAACATCAAAAAAAAGATGTTGAATGAAATAATGGTTATTAAGAGTTCTGTTTTCCCCATATGAATGAACTTGCAAATAAAATATACATTACTGCTCCTGAAACCTGGAAATATATAAAATAAATGTCCCAGATTTCAATATATTTCCACAAAAGAGAGTTAAATGTCATAAATGGCTGGTTGGCGATGTAAAAAAGTGTTACTCCTAGATTAATATAAAACATCTTGTTTTTACTGAAATTGAGAATTTCAGATGAATTTACCTGCTTATAATATTCCATAATGACAAGAGCCATTAAAAGGAGGCATCCAATATTGTAATTGAAAGAGAAGATGACTTTCTTTTCCGGAAAAAAAAGTGTCCTGAGAATATACGATAAAAGATATACTCCCGTCATAATATAGAACAACTTTACTTTTTTTAGAGATTCTTTTGCATACAGCCAATAGAAAAATATAAACTGTAAAGGAATCACAAAGTAATTGTAAAAATTTATTCTGTCTATTTTAAGTGGTTTTTCTCCCCATTTTACAGCTGATTCGGACAGAAAAATAACAACCAGGTAAATGGCCAGATATTTCCAATGCTGCTTTTTTACACGATTATAATAAATCAGGGAGACTAAGGCGGCAATCGCTTCTCCCCAATACATGAATGACGAAAAAATTTTTTGGATCTCAGTCATATTGTGTTTAAGAATATGAATGATAATTAATAAGATTCACCCGTTGGGGGCGCAGGCGGAATAAGTGTTCCACTATTTTCTCCAATAGTAATATCAGTGAGTTCAGTCATTTTCCCACGTGCATTCAATGCTAAAGCGATCGAATCATCATCTTTATTCATAACGTTAAAATCGTAGTGAAGTTTTTCTCCTGTTTCATTTTCTTTTTTTAAGGTAGGAACCAAAACCAACGTATGTTTACCTGCATATTCGACTGGGACCGGATGAGAATCCATTATACTCCAGTTTTCAGCATGTGGATAAGCCGCATAATAGAATCTTATTCCAAGATCTTCCTCTGTGCAGTCAGGATTTTGCTTTAGTGTTTCTTCTTCGATCGTGGCAATAAAGCGTTTTAACTTGGGTAAATCAAACCAGATGGAGTGAGCATCTTTTATTTCTAAGGTATTGTTAATCGCACTTAAATGATTTTGACGATAATTGTCAATCAGTGTTTTAATCAGTGTATTAGACATATTGCCTGGTTGTAACGGCTCTTTGTTAGATTCATTTTTCATAGCTTAATAATTTTATAGGGGAAATATTTCTTCAATATGCAAATTTCGCAAAAAATATATAAGTAAATGAATTAATAAATAGGGAATTATACGATTAATTTTACCGTGTTTTTACGGATTGCGAAGGAATGAAATTAGGCAAGCTAAGATTGTTAAAAATGGAAAAACGGAGATGAAGTCTCCGTTTTTATTTCTTTTAAATACAAGGGTATCTCCTGGGATCCCTGCAGATGTATCCGGTGGAGCAGCAGAGCCCACTTGGGCAAGACATATCCATGTCACAGATGATAATCTCAGCAATTCCACCCTCAATTTTCTTTAGATCGTTTCTTTTTAGTTTTTTCATAATGATTTTGTTATTAGTTAATAATTTGATTTTCAGTATAAATATAATCATATTTCACCTTATCTAGAAAAAAATAATACAAAATCATCTAATTGACCCTAATTAGATGATTTGAACATTTAATAGCAAAAACTATGTTAAGCGTGACAGAAAATAGTACTGAGCTTCCTTTCAGGCGTTAATAAAATTAGAAATAAAAGAAGGGTGATCGCTCATGTTCGGTCTATTGATGGTTTGGACATAAAAAAATAAGTGCTGTGGATTTCTCTACAGCACTTACTTACAAAATTAATGTATATGAAAAAAAACTATTTATTTATTGTTCAGCAGGTCTGAAAACAAGACCGGTTTCTACAAAGTAATCCAAAGTGATTCGATCACCGTCATTGACCGTACCGGCAAGGATTTCCCTTGATAATTTATTCAGTACATCCTGCTGGATCACTCTTTTTAAAGGTCTGGCTCCAAAGGCAGGATCATATCCTTTATCCATCAGATAATCCACCGCATCCTGAGTGAAGGTCATAATGATATTACGTTTTGCCAGCATTTCATTAAATCCTCTCAACTGAAACTGAACGATTTTTCCGATTTCCTTTTTTGTTAAAGGCTGGAACAGTACGATCTCATCAATTCTGTTCAGGAATTCAGGACGTAAGGTCTGTTTCAGCAGGTCAAAGACTTCTTCTTTGGTTTTTTCAACAATCTCATTCTGGTTTTGTTCTGTAATATTTTCAAAATTCTCCTGGATCAGGTGTGAACCCAAATTGGAGGTCATAATGATGATCGAGTTTTTGAAATTAACCACACGTCCTTTGTTATCGGTAAGACGTCCATCATCCAAAACCTGTAACAAGGTGTTGAAAACATCTGGGTGAGCTTTTTCGATCTCGTCCAAAAGCACTACAGAATAAGGTCGTCTTCTCACTGCTTCAGTTAATTGTCCACCTTCATCATATCCTACATATCCCGGAGGAGCTCCCACCAATCTTGAAACACTGTGGCGTTCCTGATATTCACTCATATCAATCCGGGTCATGTTATTCTCATCATCAAACAGGAATTCTGCTAATGCTTTTGCCAGCTCAGTCTTACCAACTCCCGTTGTACCAAGGAACAGGAATGATCCGATCGGCTTTTTGTCATCACTCAATCCTGCTCTGTTTCTTCTGATAGCATCAGCAACTGCCTGGATGGCCTCATCTTGTCCTACCACTCTGTGGTGAAGTTCAGATTCGAGGTTTAGTAATTTTTCTCTTTCCGATTGTAGTAATTTGGTAACAGGAATACCTGTCCATTTAGCAATAACTTCAGAAATATTTTCAGAAGTCACCTCCTCTTTGATAAGCTCATTCTGGTGATTCTGCATTTCCAGTTCCACCTTGGCAAGTTCATCTTCTTTTTCACGGAGTTTTCCATACTGTATCTCCGCTACCTTGGCGTAGTCTCCAGCACGCGAAGCTCGTTCTGCTTCAAGTTTCAGAGCTTCAATATCTTTTTTGATCTGCGTTAGATCTTCACTTTTCTGTTTCTCTTTCAGCCATTTCGCATTGATCTCATTTCTTTGTTCAGAAATCCTGGCAATATCTTCCTTCAGGTGATCCACTTTAGTCTGGTTTCCTTCTCTTGAAATAGCTGCCAACTCAATTTCCATCTGCATCAGTTTTCTGTCTAAAACATCTAGTTCTTCAGGTTTTGAGTTGATCTCCATTCTCAGTTTGGCCGAAGCTTCATCAATGAGGTCAATGGCTTTATCAGGTAAAAATCGGTCCGAAATATATCGTTGGGACATTTCTACCGCAGCAATGATCGCTTCATCCTTTATTCTTACCTTATGGTGGGCTTCATATTTATCCTTAATACCCCTTAGAATAGAAATTGCGGATTCGGTATCCGGTTCCTCTACCATTACTTTCTGGAAGCGTCTTTCCAGCGCTTTATCTTTTTCAAAGTACTTTTGGTACTCGTTCAAAGTTGTTGCCCCGATGGCTCTCAGTTCTCCTCTTGCCAAGGCTGGCTTCAGAATGTTGGCAGCGTCCATTGCACCTTCACCACCTCCTGCGCCTACGAGGGTATGAATCTCATCGATGAAAAGAATAATCTGGCCATCCGATTTGATGACTTCATTCACCACGGATTTCAGACGCTCTTCAAATTCACCTTTATATTTGGCACCGGCGATCAGTGCTCCCATATCCAGAGAATATAATGTCTTATCTACCAGGTTTTCGGGAACGTCGCCACTGATGATCCGGTGGGCAATTCCTTCTGCAATTGCTGTTTTACCCACACCAGGTTCTCCGATAAGGATAGGGTTGTTCTTTGTTCTCCTGGAAAGAATCTGTAAAACTCTTCTGATCTCTTCATCACGCCCGATTACCGGGTCCAGTTTCCCTTCGGCAGCCAGTTCATTAAAATTCTTGGCGTATTTATTTAAGGACTGATAAGTTTCTTCTGAACTGGCAGAAGTCGCCTTGCTTCCTTTTCTTAGTTCTTTAATTGCTCCTTCCAGCAGACTTTTGGTAACCCCCATGTCCTTCAGCATTTTTGAAACTTCAGAACCTGTTTCCAGAAGTGACAGCCATAAATGCTCAATAGTGACATACTCGTCACCCATTTTTTTAGCAATATTGGGAGCGTCCAGCAGTACTTTATTGGCGGATTGTGAAAGGTAGATGTTGCCTCCCTGTACTTTAGGAAGTTTTTCTAAATTTTCACGGTTGCGCTCTCTTACCAGATGAGCATCTGCTTCTGACTTTTTCAATAAGAAAGGCGATATATTTTCGTCTACCTGAAAAATTCCTTCAAGTAGGTGTTGAGGTTCTATGCTTTGATTGCCGAGTTCCATAGCAACCTGTTGTGCCGCCTGGATGGCTTCCTGTGATTTTACAGTGTATTGGTTTAAATTCATATTTATGTATTTTTAATTATGTGTTTGTCTGTTCTTTTTAAAAAACATCAAGAAACTAAATTTTCAGGCTTAGTTTCTTAATGCCATCAATTATTTAATCATTTATTCGAAGACTGTATCGCAAAAAGTGTTCAATTATTAAATTTACAAAAAATATGGACAAAATTTCCGGATTTACTATTTTTAACGGTAATTTAACTTGACAAAATTTCCGATTCTTAATTTTTTGAGATAAAATCCATGAACAATTCGTCACAGCTGAGCGTTCGAAGTTTGAAAGTCAGGCGACAAGGTCATGAATTTATATGCGTGTGATGCCAGTTTTATTTTAGATTAATTACTTTTGCATTTTACCAGATGGAACTTAAAGAAAAACAGAAAAAGATATTAGACGTCGCTGTAGAGCTTTTCAAGGAGAAGGGCTATATGGGAAGCTCAGTAAGAGACCTGGCTACAAAACTCAATATTAAGGCTGCTTCGCTGTATGCACATATCCGATCAAAGGAAGAAATTCTGGAGTGGGTTTGTTTTGGTATTGCACAGGAGTTTTTCGATAAGCTTCAGGAGGTAAAGAATACTGAAGTTGCTCCTAAAGATAAGCTGAATTTATTCCTGGATAGGCATTTATCGGTTGTACTTAAAAACCGTGATGTAACCCATATCTATTCTAACGAATGGAAGCATCTTGAAGAAAGGCTGCCTGAGTTTGTAGAATTAAGGAAAAATTATCAGCAGGAAGTTGAAGAGCTGATTTCTGAAATTTATAAGGCTGAAAACTGGGAACTTAAATCACCTTCATTTACAACGAGGTTTATTCTTCATACCCTAAACAATTCCTATTTCTGGTTCAAAAGAAGCAGTGATTCAACGGATGAGATTACGGAAGAGATCAGAGATAAAATCCTCTTTGGGCTTTTGGGAAATGTTAATTAATCTAGTTTTTCATCCATTATATAACTGCCCGTTTCTATAATATATTATTGTAAATATCAACGGAGCGATCGGACTTTAGGTAACGATAACCTCACTTCCTCAGCATTTCCAAAGTACGGACTGACAAAACATAAAAATCAATTTGACCTTAAGTCTTAGATTATTGGAATGTTAGCGCTGTAGATGGGTGGGGAGCAGTTTGTTCTTCTTTTCTTATTTAGAATCATTCAAAATATGATAAAAATCATAAAAACATTGTCAAGCTTCCAAAATCTTTTTAAATTTACACCTAACAAATGTTAGTTAGTTTTATGGATTTTTCAGTTGAATATCTGGAGCTGGGTCAGTTGAGACAGCTTCAATCCGACCGGTTGATCAGTTTGATCGATTATTTGGGGGAGAAGTCGGAGTTTTATAGAAAGAAATTTGATGAATTGCAAATCTCTCCACAGGAAATAAGGTCGATTGAGGATATCACGAAACTTCCGATTACCTATAAACAGGATTTAAGAAATAGCTATCCGTTTGGATTGTTTACCGTTCCTAAAAACGAATTGCAGAGGATTCACTGCTCGAGTGGAACCACAGGGAAACCTACTGTGGTGGGATATACCAAAGAAGATGTGGATCTTTTCAGTGAAGTGGTTGCAAGATCCCTATATGCAGCTGGAGCGCGGCCGGGAATGCAGCTCCATAATGCTTATGGTTATGGAATATTTACGGGCGGATTGGGTTTGCATTACGGAGCGGAGAAGCTGGGGATGAGCGTTCTTCCGATATCAGGAGGAATGACTGCGAGACAGGTGGATCTGATCATAGATTTTAAGCCTGAAGTAATCTGCTGTTCGCCCTCTTATGCTTTAACAATTGCTGATGAGTTTGCCAACAGGGGAATCTCCGCAGGTGAAATCAGTCTTCAGTATGCAGTATTGGGTTCAGAACCATGGACGGAAATTATCCGTGGACATATCGAAGAAAGGTTGGGGGTTCATGCTACCAATATTTACGGGTTGAGCGAAATTATCGGACCCGGGGTTTCCATGGAGGACGTTGAAGAAAAAGGAGGTTCTTATATCTGGGAAGATCATTTTTATCCCGAAATTTTAGATCCGGTGACTCAACAGCCGGTTCCATTCGGAGAAGAAGGAGTGTTGGTGATTACCACTTTAACGAAGAAAGCAATGCCCCTTCTGCGTTATTGGACCAATGATATTACAAGTCTCTATTATGACGAAAATGCCAAAAGAACAATGGTGAAAATGAAACCTATTGTAGGTAGGGCAGATGACATGCTGATTGTAAGAGGAGTGAATGTTTATCCAAGCCAAATTGAAGATGCATTTTCCTATGTAAAAGGAGTGGTTCCCAACTATTACCTTACCCCGATTGAAAAGGAACATATGTGTGTGGCGCTGGATATTGATGTTGAAATTGATGACGACCTTGTAAATGCTCAAAAAATTGAAGCCAATACCGATGATTATTTTAATTTTGTCGGGAACTTCGGAAAAAATATAGAAAACGAAATAAAGAAAAGAGTGGGAATCAGTACAAAAGTAAAAGTACATGCCCAGGACAGTCTGCCAAAGTGCGAAGGTGGAAAAATTAATAGAATACTAAAAAAATAATGAATTCATTTTATAAACTTAAAACGGTTAGGGTTCAGAAAGATACTCCGGATGCAGTCAATGTAGCCGTGGAGATCCCTGAAGAACTGAAAGATAAGTTCAGGTTTAAACAGGGGCAGTATCTGAATTTCCGGATGATGATCAACGGAAATGAAGAAAGACGTTCTTACTCTATTTGTAATGCTCCAAGCGAAAGAAGCAATACTTTGGAGGTATTGGTGAAACTTCTGGAAGGTGGAAAAGTATCAGGGTATTTCAATGAGCATCTGCATATGGATGAGATGCTGGAAGTAATGCCTCCGATGGGTGGTTTTAATACTTCTTATCACCCTACCAACGTGAAAACGTATGTAGGTTTGGCTGCAGGTAGTGGAATTACTCCGGTTTTATCCAATCTTAAAGAAAGTCTTTATCAGGAACCTAACAGTAATGCTTATCTGTTCTACAGCAACAGAAGCATGAACCATGTTTTAAGAAAAGCTGAAATCGATAAGCTGGTAGAGCAGTTCAATGGCAGATTGAAAGTTGTTTACCTGGTGAGCCGTGAGAAACATGAAGATCCGGTTTTTGAAGGAAGAATTTCAGCTGAAAAGCTGGATCAGTTGTTTGAAAGATATACAGATATTGATGTAAGAGAAGCTACTTATTTCATTTGTGGACCTTCAGAAATGATCAAAGGGATTGCAGATTATCTGAAAAAAGATAAAAAAGTACCTGCGATCCAAGTGTTATTTGAATATTTCACCGCTCCGGATGAGGAAAATACGGAAGAAATGAGTGATGAATTCAAAGCAATTGCCAATATCGAAAGTATGGTAACGGTTATCATCGACGATGATGAGTATTCGTTTCACCTTAATTCCAAAAAAGAGAGTATCTTAGATAAAGCATTGAAAGACAATCTTCCGGTGCCTTTTGCCTGCAAAGGAGGAGTTTGTTGTACGTGTAAAGCGGAAGTTTTGGAAGGAGAAGTTTTCATGGAGAAAAACTACGCACTTACCGAAGAAGAAGTAGCCAGAGGCTTCGTTCTTACCTGTCAATGTCACCCGACAACGAATGTGGTGATGCTTAATTATGACGTTTAATTCAATTTGAAAATGTACTAATTTGGAAATTTGAAAATGGGTAATCTTTTATTCTCAGTTTCTAAACAATTTTCAAATTAACTAATTCTCAAATTCTCAAATTAAAAGATTATGGATTTAGAAAAATTTGTTCAATACGTTCACGACGAAAATAAAGTAGAGCCAAAAGATGTAATGCCCGATGATTACAGAAAATTATTGGTTCGTCAGATTTCACAGCATGCGCATTCTGAAATTGTAGGAATGCTGCCAGAAGCTAACTGGATTTCCAGAGCTCCTTCATTGAGAAGAAAAATGGCTCTTTTGGCTAAAGTTCAGGATGAAGCAGGCCACGGGTTATACCTGTATTCTGCAACAGAAACTTTAGGAGATGGAAGCATCAGGGCAGACAGAGATGCTACGTACGATGATATGCTGGAAGGAAAAGCAAAATACTCAAGCATCTTCAATTATCCAACACTAAGCTGGGCTGATATCGGTGCTATCGGTTGGTTGGTAGATGGTGCAGCCATTATGAACCAGGTAATGCTGATGGGGAATTCTTATGGTCCTTACTCAAGAGCAATGGTAAAGATCTGTAAAGAAGAATCTTTCCACCAAAGACAGGGATATGAGATCCTGATGGCACTTTGCAGGGGTACGAAACAACAGAAAGAGATGGCTCAGGCTTCGTTAGACCGTTTCTGGTGGCCAGCTTTAATGATGTTTGGTCCAAATGATGACAGCTCACCAAACTCTAAAATCTCTATGAATTACAGAGTAAAAAGAGAAAGTAATGATAGTCTTCGTCAGAGATTTATCGATGTTACCGTTTCTCAGGCTGAATTCTTAGGATTGACTGTTCCGGATAAAGACCTTAAATGGAATGGGGAAAGACAGCATTATGATTTCGGAGAACTTCCTTGGGATGAATTCATGGAAATCTTAAAAGGAAACGGACCCTGCAATAAAAAGCGTATCGAAACCAAGAGAAAAGCGCAGAGAGAAAATTCGTGGGTGAAAGAAGCAGCAATTGCTTTTGCAGAAAAACAACAAAAAGAAGTAATATAATTTGAAAATGTGCTAATTTGAAAATTTGAAAATGACTTTAACCACGTTATTTATGCTCAAATTTTCAATGAACACGATTCATCAATTTTCAAATTAACCAATTTTCAAATTTTCAAATTAATTATGGCAAATTTAGATATGTGGGAAGTGTTTATTCAGACTAAACCGGGATTATCTCACAAACACGTTGGAATTGTACAGGCGCCAACAGCAGAAATGGCTTTACAGAACGCAAGAGACGTGTATACAAGAAGAAAAGAAGGAACCTCTGTTTGGGTTGTTCCAAGTAAATATATTGTGACTTCAGAAGGGGTGGATAAAGAAGCTTTCTTTGATCCTGCTGATGACAAACTATACCGTCACCCAACTTTCTACGAGATTCCAAACGACGTAAAAAATATGTAGATTAATTCAATTTGAAAATGTGGTAATTTGGAAGTACTGTTAAACAGTTTTTAAAATTTTCAAATTAACTCATTCTCAAATTTTCAAATTAAAAAATAATGAACCCATTATATAATTATTTATTAAAACTAGCAGATGACAGTTTCATTATGGGACAGCGTTTGTCTGCATGGTGCGGTGAAGGTCCTTATTTAGAGGAAGATATTGCATTAACGAATATCGCTTTGGATGAACTTGGCCAGGCTAATAACTTTTATGTGTATGCTTCAAGAGTTATTGATAATGGTAAAAGCGAAGATGATATCGCCTTCTTAAGATACGAACACGAATATCTAAACGCACACTGGACAGAGCTTCCCAATGAAGATTATGCACACACAATTCTAAAAGTGTATGTTTTAGCTGTGTATCAGAAACTGATGTATGAGGCGTTATCAAACTCTGCCGATGAAGAACTTTCGGCTATTGCTCAAAAGTCTTTAAAAGAAGTAAGGTATCACTATACCCACGCTGCATCGTGGATGAAAATCTTTGCTCAGGGAACCGAAGAAAGTCATGAGCGCCTGGTAAAAGCCATTGAAAATATCTGGGAATATACAAAGGGACTGTTTGCTAAAACCGAAGGTGAAGATGATCTTGTTGCCTTAAATATTGCGCCTAATGCCGATGAGCTCTACAACGAATTTGTGGCTATTACAGAAAAGGATTTTCAGGATTTCGGATTAGAGTATCCAGCCAATTCGTTTATGCAGCCGAAATCAAGAACAGGATATCATACGGAATACTTTGGATTTATCCTTTGTGAGCTTCAGTATATGCAGAGAGCGTATCCTGGGTGTACTTGGTAAGAAATTGCAGGTTGAAGAAGAGATATTTTCAAATACTGATGATTGTATTGATTGTTTTAATTCCAATATTTTACTTTGGAATAATTAATACACAAGTTAGTTTAAAATATGAAACCAGTAATCCTGGAGATTGTATTTCGAATATCACCAACAGAAATTTATGTCAGGATATAAAACAAAATAAAATATTGATTGTTACAGATCTTGTTTTAGTTACTGTTTTATTAATGTTTAGAAGCAAAATAATAAGAGATTGAAAAATCCTTTAGAAATATTAGAATTAGTTCCCGATCCGGAAATTCCGGTGATAAACATTGTGGAGTTGGGTATTGTAAGAGGAGCACAAATCACAGGTGATAATTCTTGTGAAGTGACAATTACTCCTACGTATTCTGCTTGTCCGGCAATGTTTACCATCGAAGAAGATATCATGAAGATCATGAAAGAAAACGGATGGGAAGCTAAAGTAGTTACCAAAATGTTTCCAATATGGACAACAGATTGGCTGACAGATGAAGCGAGAGAAAAACTTCGTGCTTTCGGAATTACACCGCCTGAAAAAGGAGCAGATGAACATCATATTGGGAAGCCGAAGAAATGTCCACGCTGTGGTTCTGAACACACCAAACAGATCAGCAGATTCGGGTCTACCTTGTGTAAGGCCTCTTATCAGTGCTTAGACTGTCTGGAACCTTTTGATTATTTTAAATGCCACTAATGATTAGGGTAACACCATGACAATGTATCAGTTTACCAATTTGTTTGGCACTGCATTATAATTGTTACAATGTTAGACCGTAGATTGTTGCATTATAACTAAATTAGGGGAATAAAATCATAAAAATCAAAACTATGTATACACAACTGGATATTGAATCACATTTCGACGGGAAGCTTAAAATCGCCTACCTAAATCAGCCTGAAACAATGAACGCTCTTACAAAGCCATCTTTAGGAGACCTGAAAGATTTCATTAAAGAATGCAGTGAGGATGAAAATGTAAGATGTGTTGCTATTTCCGGAAGAGGCAGAGCTTTTTGTTCAGGCCAAAACCTTGAAGAAGCTTTTGCGGTAGGTAAAGATCACCATGATCAGGATATTATAAGAAAAATTGTGGTAGACTACTACAATCCATTGGTAATGGAAGTTACCCGTTGCAAAAAACCGGTAATTGCATTGGTCAACGGTCCTGCAGTAGGTGCCGGGGCGATGCTTGCGCTGATCTGTGACTTTGTTCTGGCTCATGAAAAAGCTTATTTTGCTCAGGCTTTTTCAAATATTGGTTTGATTCCTGATACGGGAGGAACTTATTTCTTACCGAAGCTTTTAGGTAGACAGTTAGCGAATTATCTTGCGTTCACCGGTAAAAAATTATCTGCTGAAGAATCCAAATCTTATGGTCTCGTTGCAGAAGTATTCAATGATGCAGACTTTGCTCCAAAATCAATGGAAATTCTTGAGAGAATGGCCAATATGCCAACAGCAGCTCTTAAGCTGACTAAAAAAGCTTTTGCCCAATCGTATACCAATACATTAAAAGAACAGCTGGAACTGGAAGGAGATCTTCAACAGGAAGCTGCAGAAACAGAAGACTTCATAGAAGGCGTAAATGCCTTTTTACAAAAAAGAAAACCTGATTATAAAGGAAAATAAATCAATTTGAAAATGGGTTAATTTGAGAATTTGAAAATGAGAGACGATAGAGAAAATATTATTGTAAAGAAAACCTTTGTATTTGCATTAGATATTATTGAATTTTCTGAGCTCCTGTATAAAGCAAACAGATTTCCGCTTGCTAATCAAATTTTTAAATCCGGAACTTCAATTGGTGCCAACGTAAGAGAGGCTCAAAATGCTGAGAGTAAGGCTGATTTTATTCATAAAATAAAAATTGCGGCTAAAGAAGCAGATGAAACTGAGTACTGGCTTTTATTGTGTTTACAATCACCATTCCTGAGTTCTCCGAATGAGAATTTATGTAAAAACTTAAAAGAAATTATATTAATTCTCTCTAAAATTATTTCAACATCAAAAATTAAATAATTTTCAAATTAACTCATTCTCAAATTTTCAAATTAAAACTATGAATATTGGAATTATTGGTGCAGGGACCATGGGCGTTGGAATTGCTCAGGTGGCTGCAACCGCAGGATGCAAAGTCGTTTTATTCGATGCTAATGCTCCACAAATAGATAAAGCGCTTTCGGGCTTAGAAAAAACGCTTCAGAAATTATCGGAAAAAGGTAAGATTTCTCATGAAAAAGCCATTGAAATCAGAAATAATATTTCTAAAGGAGAAGTCTTGCAGGACTTAAGAGATTCTGATTTGGTTATCGAAGCGATCATTGAAAACAAAGATATTAAAACCAAGGTTTTTACAGAACTCGAAACCTATGTTTCAGAAAACTGTATCATCGGTACCAATACATCATCCATTTCTATCACCTCTCTGGGTGCAGAATTAAAGAAACCGGAGCGTTTCATCGGAATACACTTTTTCAATCCGGCTCCGTTGATGCCTTTAGTGGAAGTAATTCCCTCTTTATTAACAGAAAAAACGTTAGCAGAAAAAATATACAACCTCATGAAAGATTGGGGTAAAACGCCTGTTATCGCTAAAGATATTCCTGGGTTTATTGTCAACAGAATTGCCCGTCCATACTATGGTGAAGCATTAAGAATTGTTGAAGAAAATATTGCAACACCGGCACAGGTGGATGACGCAATGAAAACCTTAGGAAATTTCAAAATGGGACCTTTTGAATTAATGGATCTTATTGGAGTAGATGTGAACTTTGCAGTGACAACAACCGTTTACAAAGATTATTTCTACGATCCGAAATATAAGCCTTCTTTACTTCAACAGAGAATGTCCGAAGCTAAACTTCATGGCAGAAAAACAGGAAAAGGCTTTTATGACTATAGTGAAGGTGCTGTAAAACCGGAAGCAAAGAAAGATGATGCTCTTTATCAGCAGATCTTTTTAAGAATCATTTCCATGCTGATCAACGAGGCGGTTGAAGCCAAAAGATTAGGTGTTGCTAATGATGAAGACATTGAACTAGCTATGCAGAAAGGAGTAAATTATCCAAAGGGATTATTAGGTTGGGGACAGGAAATCGGGTATTCAAAAATTTCCGAAACCCTGCAGAATCTTTACAGCGAATATCAGGAGGAAAGGTACCGACAAAGTCCTTTGCTTCGTAAAATTGATTAGATAATTTGTAAATGTACCAATTTGAAAATTGATTATAAGAGATTTTCATTTTCAAATTCTCAAATTTATTTAATTTTCAAATTAATAGTATGATTATAGAAGAATTCAGAGCAGAACTGGAAACAAGGCTTTTAATTGAGAAAGAGTATCTGACTCAGGAGGCCTCCTCTGTCAATGGTGAGCAAAGGCTCGAGCTGTTAGGAAAGTTTAATGAAAAATATAAAGAGCTGATCAAAAGACTAGCCAATGAAAGTGGAATTGATTTAACCGCAATGTATGAAGCAGAAGACAGCTCTGACAATTCCGATATCCACCTTTCATACGAGCAGGTGATTTTAGGTAAAACGATGAGTATTTATGATAGGTTATCAGATGAATTGTATGAAGAAATAACAAAAGAAGAGTAGAAATGAATCCAAGACAAGTTGCAGATTATATGTTCAATCAGGATTATTTTTCCCAATGGATGAATATCAAAATGATTGAAGTGAAAGAAAATTACTGTTTAATAGAAATGCCCATCAAGAAAGATATGATTAATGGGCTTAGAACGGTGCATGGTGGAGTTACTTTTGCCTTTGCAGATTCAGCACTGGCTTTTTCTTCCAACAATACAGGAGATGCTGCCGTAGCTTTAAACTGTATCATTAATTTTACGAAAGCAGGAAAAGAAGGGGATGTTTTCAGAGCAGAAAGCATCTTGGTGAACGATACCAGAAAGACAGCTGTTTATGACATTAAGATTACTAATCAAGATCAGGAGCTGATCGCGAAATTTGTAGGAACAGTCTACAAAATAGGAAAAAAAGTAACCGACTTATAAAAAACGAATACCAGAACCAGATTAAACAAAATGAGAAAAATAATTGCCTTGCTTTTGGCGATTTCAACTTTCCTGATGAATGCACAACAGAAAGTAAATGAGACTTTGAAAAAAGAACTTGATGAAGTCATGAAGATGGATCAGGGATACAGAATGCTTTTTGATGGGATAACTCCAGAGAAAAAAGAGCAGCTGTTGAAAGATTTGAATATTGATAAAGAAGAATTCAAAAAGAAAAGCTGGCAGTTGGTCGTGGAGCGAGATAGCCTGAATATGATGAAAGTTGAAAAGATTATTTCTCAATATGGCTATCCGGGAAAAACACTTGTGGGAGAGCCTACAAATAAAGCAGCATGGTATGTTATTCAGCATTCCGCTAAAATTGGAAAATATCTGCCACTGATTAAAGATGCCGGAAAAAAGAAGGAAATTCCATTTACCTGGGTGGCGATGATGGAGGATCGATATCTTATGCAGACTGGTCTGGAGCAGATCTACGGAACACAGGGAAGTGGAAAGTTCTGGGAAGAAAACGGAAAAGCATATGAAACACAATATATCTGGCCAATAAAAGATCCGGTAAATGTAAATAAGAGAAGAAAAGAAGCCGGTTTTCCCAATACGATGGAAGAATATGCTAAAAGCCTTTATGGAGAAGCCTTTATTTATAGAATATATACACTAGATGATGTCAAAAAAGAGAGGATAGAAGCGAAAGAAATCCAACACTGAAGTAATATCAGAAACAAAATTAAAAATTACAAAGCAATAAAGTTAATATACCTAAATGAAATGTACAGGTTATCAACAAAATAGAAAAATTCATTCTTATGTTGCTAAACTGACACATGGTTAAATTATAAAATAATGAATAACGTATACATCATAGACTATGTCCGAACTCCCATTTCAAAACTACAGGGAGGTTTATCAGAAGTAAGAGCAGATGATTTGGCAGCTATTGTTATCAAAGAGGTAGTAGCAAGAAACCCACAGGTTCCTGTGGAGGAAATTGAAGATGTGATCTTCGGATGTGCGAATCAGGCTGGGGAAGATAACAGAAACGTGGCCAGAATGGGACTTTTGTTGGCTGGGCTTCCATATAAAATTGGAGGTGAGACGGTAAATAGACTGTGCGCTTCAGGAATGTCTGCAGTAGCCAATGCTTTCCGTTCTATTGCAGCTGGTGAAGGCGAAATTTATATTGCGGGTGGAGTGGAGCATATGACGCGCTCTCCTTATGTATTGTCCAAACCAAGTGCTGCTTATGGAAGAGACAGTCAGATGTATGATACCACTTTCGGATGGAGATTTATCAATCCCAAAATGAAAGAAATGTATGGCGTTGATGGTATGGGTGAAACTGCAGAAAATCTTGCAGACATGCACCAGATCAACAGAGAAGATCAGGACAAATTTGCCCTGTGGTCTCAGCAAAAAGCTACCAAAGCACAGGAAAGCGGAAGATTGGCTGAAGAAATTGTAAAAGTTGAAATTCCACAGAGAAAAGGAGATCCAATTATTTTTGAAAAAGACGAGTTTATTAAACCAACTTCTTCCATGGAAGGATTAGGAAAACTTCGCCCAGCTTTCAGAAAAGAAGGAACAGTAACTGCCGGAAATGCTTCAGGTATGAATGATGGTGCCGCAGCTTTGATCTTAGCCAGCGAAGAAGCTGTAAAAAAATACGGATTAAAACCAAAAGCTAAAATTTTAGGATCTTCTGTAGCAGGAGTCGAGCCTAGAATTATGGGAATCGGACCTGTAGAAGCTACTCAGAAGTTATTAAAAAGATTAGATCTATCTCTTGAGGATATGGATATCATTGAGCTAAATGAAGCTTTTGCTGCACAGGCTTTAGCCGTAACAAGAAGCTTAGGTCTACAGGATGATGATGCAAGAATAAATCCAAATGGTGGAGCTATCGCCATTGGTCACCCACTGGGAGTTTCAGGAGCAAGAATTATTGGTTCTGCAGCCATGGAACTTCAGAAGCAGGATAAAAAATATGCATTATGTACCCTTTGTATTGGTGTTGGACAAGGTTATGCAATGATCATTGAAAAAGTATAAATCAATTTGAAAATGTAATAATTTGAGAAGTTGAACATGTTTGGCGACATTATTAATTTTCAAATTAACTCATTCTCAAATTCTCAAATTAAAAAATATGAACATCTACTCATATCACGGAATCCGTCCCATTATAAAGCCTTCTGCCTATATTCATCCACAGGCTGTAATTATTGGTAATGTGGAAATTGGTGAAGAAGTCTATATAGGTCCTAACGCGGTTGTCCGTGGCGACTGGGGAAAAATTATTATCAAAGACGGAGCCAATGTACAGGAGAACTGTACGCTTCATGTTTTCCCGAATATAGAAACCATTTTGGAAGAATCTGCCCATATCGGGCATGGAGCAATTATTCACTCAGGGCATATCGGAAAAAACTGTTTGATCGGAATGAATTCTGTGGTGATGGACAAAGCTTATATCGGTGACGAAAGTATTGTCGGTGCTTTAGCTTTTGTTCCTGCCAACTTCAGATGTGAACCCAGAAAACTGATTGTAGGAAGCCCTGCAAAAGTTATTCGTGATGTTTCTGATGAAATGATTCATTGGAAAACAGAAGGAACAAAACTGTATCAGGAACTGGCTAGAGAAGGTAAAGAAGCCATTCTGCCTTGTGAGCCATTTACAGAGTATGTTCAGCAAACTCCAACAAAAATTGTAGATTACAGTATCTGGGATGATGTGAAATAAATATATTGTGATCTAAACCTAACAGGTTTTAGAAACCTGTTAGGTTTAACAGAGTAGATATCAAATTAAAAAATGGTTAATACAGAAAGCTTTGAATTCGAAGGAATCTATCACATCTTTTCTCATGTAAATGGGGAAGAAATTATTTTTCGTGAGGCTTCAAATTATCATTTTTTTATGGAAAAGATTGATAAATACATTATTCCAATAGCAGATATATATGCTTATTGCCTATTACCAAATCACTTTCACATATTATTGAGGTTTAAAAATTTTGATGGTGTTGATAATGAAAGGGAACATTCATTTCTAATGAAGCCCTTCAGTGATTTATTGAATGCTTACGCTAAAGCTTATAACAAAAAATACAATAGGAAAGGTGCTCTTTTTCTTAATACAATAAAGAGGAAAAAGGTTCAGGATGAAAAATATTTATTAAAGGTATTACATTATATTCACAACAATCCCGTAAATCATGGTTTTGTAAATGATATTAACCAATGGAAATATACATCATATAGCGCTTATGTCAATTTAACTAAACCCAGTAAGGTAGAGAGAATGCATTTGATGGAATATTTCGATACAGTAGAAGATTTTATCAAATATCATGTTTCTAATGTAGAATATGATTTTATGGATTTAGAATAAAAATTTTTAAAACTAAACTTGAAGATAAAAATTAAATATGATTAAGAAAATTGCTCTTGTATGGAGCATAATGTTTGCGGTTAATTATATGGTTTCAGCACAGACTGTTACTACAAAACCACTTACGATAGGAGAAGTGAGGACTATTAGGTCTAAAACATTGAATGAAGAAAGAACATTAAACATCTATCTTCCTCAAAATTTTGATAAATCAAAAGCGTACCCAATCATCTATCTTTTAGATGGAAGCATAAATGAAGATTTTATTCATGTTTCGGGATTGGTGCAGTTTTTTAATCAGATGTATTCCATGCCGGAAACCATTGTGGTTGGAATAGCGAATATAGATAGAAAGAGAGATTTTACCTTTCATACAGACTTGAAGGATTTACAGAAAGATTATCCTACAACAGGACATTCTGATAAGTTTATCACTTTTTTTGAAAAAGAATTGAAGCCTTATGTGGAAAGTCAGTTTAAAACAACAGAGAAATATCTGTTCGGTCAATCTTTAGGAGGGCTTTTGGCAACAGAAATTCTTTTGAAAAAACCGGAAATGTTTAACAATTATTTCATCATCAGCCCGAGTTTATGGTGGGATGATGAAAGTCTCTTAAAGCAGGCCCCTGAATTACTTTCTAAATCTGCAGATAATAAAAAATTTGTTTATGTTTCCGTAGGAAAAGGAGAACATCCTGTAATGATAAAAGATGCTGAAGCTTTCTATGATGCTTTAAACAAAGCAGGAAAGAAAAACTGGACATTAGAATATAAAATGATGGAAACAGACAATCACGCAACGATTCTTCACAGGAGTCTGTACGAAGGCTTGGTGAAATTGTTCCCATATCAGGAGCCCAAGTAATTTTTATCTGAAAAACTGATTACAGGTTCAAACCTTATAGGTTTTTAAGACCTATAAGGTTTAGGTAAGTTTATTAAAATAATTTAAGTAAAAAGTAAAAACTATATGGAAAAGTTAAAAAACTATATCTACGGAGAATGGGTAGAAGGTACCGGAAGCGGAGTTCCTTTATACAATGCCGTTACCGGTGAACAGGTGGCTGTTTCTGATACGGAAGGGCTTAATTTTGAGCAGGCCCTGGAGTATGGAAGAACAGTAGGCTATAAAAACCTTTCTTCCATGACGTTCTATGACCGTGGGGAAATGTTGAAAAAAGTAGCACTTTATCTGCTGGAAAGAAAGAAAAAATATTACGACTTATCATATAAAACAGGAGCTACCCATGTGGATTCATGGGTGGATATTGAAGGAGGCTTTGGAACTTTCTTTACCTATTCCGGATTGGCAAAAAGAATGCTTCCCAATACTTCGTTCTGGGTAGATGGGGATACTCAGAAAATTTCAGCTAACGGAACTTTCCTGGGAACTCATATTCTAACGCCTAGTGAAGGTGTTTCTGTACAGATCAATGCCTATAACTTTCCGGTGTGGGGAATGTTGGAAAAGCTTTCTACTTCCTTATTGGCAGGTGTTCCTTCTATTGTGAAGCCATCTCCTTTCGGATCTTATCTTACCAACGCAGTATTTCAGGATATGATTGAAAGTGGAGTATTACCTGAAGGAGCAGTTCAGTTAGTTTGCGGAGAGCCAGGAAATATTTTGGATTATGTACAGGATGGAGATTCTGTATTGTTTACAGGTTCTGCCCATACAGGTAGAAAATTAAAATCTCTTCCTTCTATTGCAGGAAATGCCGTTCGTTTCAATATGGAAGCAGATTCCCTGAACTGTTCTATCCTTGGACTGGAAGCAAAACCGGGAACTCCAGAATTTGACTTATTCATCAAAGAAGTTCGTAACGAAATGACTACAAAAGCAGGACAGAAATGTACCGCGATCAGAAGAATTATCGTTCCGGAACATTTAATCGGTGACGTTCAGAATGCTTTATCTAAAGCTTTGGATCAGACTAAAATCGGAAACCCATTAAGCAGAGAAACCAAAATGGGGTCTTTGGTGGGAAGGCAGCAATATGAAGAAGTTCTGAAAAAAGTAGACCTGTTAAAAGCAGAAACAGAGCTTATATATGACGGGAAACACGAACTTGTAGATGCAGACTATGAAAACGGAGCATTTATGAGCCCGAAATTATTCCTTAATGACAGTCCTTTCGAGAAAAATATCTCTCACGATGTAGAAGCTTTCGGACCGGTATCTACATTAATGCCGTATAAAGATGCTGAAGAAGCCGCTGCCCTGGCAAAAAGAGGAAAAGGAAGTTTAGTAGGATCTATTGTTTCTCACGATGAAAACTTCATTGCAGAAACCTCCTGGAAAATGGCTTCTCAACATGGAAGAATCTTTGTGCTCAACAGAGACAATGCTAAAGAAAGTACAGGACACGGTTCGCCACTTCCAACATTGATGCATGGAGGGCCTGGTAGAGCAGGAGGTGGAGAAGAAATGGGAGGCTTGAGCGGACTTCATTTTTTCTTACAAAAAACAGCTATTCAGGGATCTCCTGATGTATTGAAAGCTATTACTAAAATTTATCAGCAAGGGGCGGAGAAGAAATTCTCAGATAAGCATCCTTTCCAGAAATATTTTGAGGAAGTTGAGGTTGGAGATTCTTTAGAAACAGCAGGTAGAACGGTTACCGATGCAGATATTGTAAACTTCTCCAATGTATCTTGGGATCATTTCTATGCTCACACTGATGCAACAAGTTTATCTGGAACGATCTTCGATAAAACAGTTGCTCACGGATATTTTATCCTTTCAGCCGCAGCAGGACTATTCGTTTCTGGTAAAAAAGGACCGGTTATTGCCAATTATGGGCTGGAAGAATGCAGTTTCTTCAAACCTGTGTACGCCGGTGATACCATCACAGTGTACTTAACTGCAAAAGAAAAGATCAACAGAGGCGTAAAGGGAAGAAACATTCCTTCCGGTGTTGTGAAATGGCTGGTTGAAGTAATTAATCAAAGAGATGAGGTCGTTTGCGTTGCTACGATTTTAACATTGGTGGCAAAACAATCTCCTTTCATTGATCTGAATGTGAAAAATGTTCAGAAAATGTTAAATGGATTAACGGAAAGTACTCCTGCGCTTTGGGGGAAAATGTCTCCACAGCAAATGATTGAGCATCTTGAGCAAGCTTTACTGGTAAGTTTGGGCGAGCCTGAGGCAGAAAAATGCTTCACTCCGGATGAACATCTTGAAAAATGGCAGGATTCATTATATAACCATAGAGCAATGCCAAAAGAATTTACGGCTCCGTTTTTACCACAGGATGGTTCACTTCCGGAACTGACCCACAAGAATCTGGAAGCTGCCAAACAGTCATTCATTGAGAACCTGAAGCGCTTTGCAATCTATTACAAAGAAAATCCACAGGCAGAACATATGAACTTTGTATTTGGAAAACTCAACAAGGAGATGTGGGAATTGATGCACAAAAAACATTTTACCCATCACTTTGAACAGTTTGGACTGATCTGATGCAAAACCAAAACCGAAACCGTGTCAAGGTTTTAAACCTTGACACGGTTTTCACGGTTTTCCGGTTTTTTTTATCTTTAAAGATAACTTAAAAACACAAAGATGTCGGATATCAGAACTACTTCAATTGAAGCGGATCGTTTTTATCATATTTACAATCGTGGTATTAACGGAGAAAATATTTTTAGATCAGACCGTAATTATTATTTCTTTCTCAATAAAGTGTCTGAATTTCTTATTCCTGTCTGTGATGTATATGCATATTGCCTGATGTCCAATCACTTTCATCTTTTAGTAAAAATAAAATCTGATTTGGAATTGGATAGCCTTGCTAAGGTTCAGTATCTTGATAAACCTGACAAAGCCGTAGCAGGTCTTCATTCTCCACAAAAAATTTTCTCAAAACAATTTGCCCGAATTTTCAATTCTTATTCCCAAGCTTTTAATAAAGAATATAAAAGACATGGCGCGCTTATTGAATCTCCCTTTAAGAGAAAATTAATTACCTCGGATACATATTTAACTAATGTGATCGTGTACATTCACCAAAACCCACTGCACCATTCCATCATGCGTGAATTTTCGAAATATAATTATTCGTCTTATCAATCCATTTTAGGTAATTCAAAAACTTTATTGAAAAGAGATGAGGTTATTAAATTATTTGATACCCGAGAAAATTTTATACGGTCGCATCAGAAGGCGGTTGATTTTGGTGAAGTGTTTTAACTCACTTTGGTCACCTTGACAAGGTTCTAAACCTTGTCAAGGTGACCAAAGTGAGCAAGAAGAAATTAATTACCTTTACCTCTAATTTGAACTTTTTATTTAAGATAAAGAATTAAAGAAAAATGAATAAAACTTTTGCTGATAAAGTGATCGAGTTCAATAAAAACCTGAGCTACCCAGGCAATCTGCCTGATGGCTTTCTGGTTCTTAACCCTTATATGGATAACCCGGAAACCATGGTGGTGATGCAGAAGTTTTATCACAAATACTATGATGATTCATCTCAGAGAAAATTCATGATAGGGATCAATCCAAGCCGTCATGGAGCAGGGGTAACAGGAGTTCCGTTTACTGATACCAAAAGACTGGAAAGCATTTGTGGAATAAAAATGGAGTCTGCCCGTACCCATGAAGTTTCTTCCGTTTTCATGTATGATATGATTGAAGAGTATGGAGGAGCAGAACTATTTTATAAGGATATTTATATCAATTCTCCATTTCCACTGGCCATTGTAAGACGAACAAAGAACGGTTGGCTCAATGCCAATTATTATGATGATAAAGAAGTTTTTGAGGCTGTGAAAGGCTTTATGATTGAATCTTTAAAAAAACATATCAGTCTTAATCTGGATACCTCAGAGGTATTTATCCTGGGAAAAAAGAATGCTGACTTTATTACAAAGCTGAACAAGGAAGTCAAAATGTTTGATACTATGACCGTCCTGGAGCATCCGAGGTATATTCAGCAATACAAATCGAAGGAAAAACAGCTTTATATAGACAAATATATTTTAGCATTGAAAAATAAGACTGTTTAATACCATAGGCTTGCATAGCTTTGGTCATCTTGTTTTTTATTAAATTAGGCTTATGAATGTTTTTCCTGAAAACGCAATCTTCAAATACAACTGGCGAACATACCAAAAAAAATTTCTGGATAATCTGGATGAGTATCTAACGAATAATCATCTGCACGTTTCGGCGCCGCCTGGATCGGGAAAAACGGTACTTGGGCTCGAAGTGATGCTTAGATTAGGTAAACCCGCACTGATTGTCACCCCAACACTTGCTATTAAAAACCAATGGATACAACGGTTTTGTGAGCTTTTCCTAGATACGAATACCGTTCCCGAATGGATTTCGTCGGATATTAAAAACCCTGGGATAATAACCGTGACGACTTATCAGGGGATTCATGCTGCGGCCGGTACAGATGACGAAGAAGAGGAAACAACAAAGAAATCATCAAAAATTACAATCTCAGAGATTATAAAGAAACTAGAGAAGAAAAATGTAGGAACCCTGATCCTTGATGAGGCTCATCACTTAAAAAATGCGTGGTGGCGAAGTTTAATAGATTTGAAGGACAGAATTGGGCCTACCGTTGTATCCCTTACCGCAACACCACCTTTTGACGTTTCGGGATATGAGTGGCAGAAATATATCCAATTGAATGGACCTATCGATGCGGAAATCTCTGTACCAGAACTGATGATAGAAGGTGACCTTTGTCCCCATCAGGATCTGGTTTATTTTAGTCTGCCATCACAGGAAGAACAGAAAGAAATTGAATACTATTACGCGCAGGCCGCCGGTTTCTTTGAAGAACTCAAAAACGATCCTATTATTCAGCTTGCGATCCTAGGGCATCCGGTTTATCAAAAGCCAATGCAGCATCTGGATTGGATCTACGAAAACATATCCTCCTATACTTCAGGTTTGGTATACCTCAATTTCAGAGGACACGAGATCCCGGATGTTCATTTTGAAATCATTGGTGACCAGCAAAGGTATATACCTGAATTTGACTATTTCTGGATGGAAGAGCTTCTTGATTTTTATCTTCTCATAGATGATATTAATTTTAAAGAATATGAAGAGCACCGAACAGGTCTGCGCAACAGGCTCAAAAGAAATGGGTTTATCGAAAAAAAAACTTTAAGTTTTTTTCATAGTAAAAATTTAAATCAGATCCTGAATTCCAGTATTGGAAAGCTTCAGGGAATACAGGAAATTGCAGATTTTGAATTTTCTGTTCTTAAGGAAAGCCTCAGAATGGTCATTCTTACCGATTATATCAAGAAAGAATATCTGAGTAATGGAACTGAGAATTATTTACATCTTGATAAAATAGGAGCTGTCCCCATATTTGAAAAATTGAGAAGAGATAATTCTCAACATAAAAAAATAGCAGTTCTTACAGGCAGTCTTGTTATTATCCCTGTCAGTGCGAAAGATAGCTTTGATGAATGCTGTGCGGGAAAAAGCCTATATGGGATCTCGATGGCTCCGCTCCCGTATGATGAAAAATATTTGCTCATCAACCTTACCGATCAGATCAGACAAGCTATTGTAGAGATCATGACAACAGTTTTTCAGAACGGGGAAATTCACATTATGATTGGTACAAAGTCTCTGTTGGGAGAAGGCTGGGATGCCCCAAAGATGAACGCCTTAATTTTGGCAAGCTTTGTAAGTTCTTTTGTCCTTTCTAACCAGATCAGAGGAAGGGTGATAAGAACAGATAAAGACCATGCCGGTAAAACGGGAAATATATGGCATCTGGTGTGCTTCAACTCCCAGGATGCAGATGGAGGACATGATTTGAACATCATGAAAAGAAGATTCAAAACATTTGTGGGCATTTCAAATAATGATGTTCCTTCCATTGAGAATAATTTTGAAAGGCTCCATTCAGGAATCATAGAAAATATAGATGAGGTATCAGCTGTAAACAAGTCATTCTTTGAGCTGGCAAAAAATAGGGACAAACTAGCCCAAAGATGGAAAACTGCTTTGGATCAGGGGAATATTCTGGTGGAAGAAATTGAAATTCCCCAGAATAATATGACTGCCATGAGAGAAATGAAAATGGACTATCTAAGCAGAATGACAGCAGATACCACCAAAGTTATCATATCTTCTGTATTATTATTTGGGCAGGATCTTTTGTGGGGAGTATTGAGGAATATAAGGTCTATCAATTCTGTAAAAACATTATCGGTATTCCTATCGCTTTTCGGAATTGCAGGTGTTATACTATATGGTGGGAAACTGTACCGATCCGTAAAACTTTATGTCAGGTGCAAAGATATGGCCAGGCAGGTTCACTCACTTGCCAAGGTTGTTCTGCACGGTCTTGTACATGAAAAAGTAATCCGGACCTCTTTTGAAAAACTCAGCATAGTAAGCTCTTCAGATAAAGATCAACATGCATTTTGCTATCTGAAAGGTGGAAGCCGGTATGAAAATGCTCAATTTATACAAACCCTACAGGAACTCGTTTCTCAGATTGATAACCCCAGATATTTACTGAAGCATAAAAGAAGTTTTTTCTTCCTTAAAAAAGATCTTTATTACCCTGTTCCTGAAATTTTTGCGAAAAATAAAAAAAATGCAGAATTTTTTAAGAAAAGCTGGGATCAAATGCTTGGAAGATCAGAACTGGTTTTTACCAGAACCATTGAAGGCCGCAACATTTTGCTGAAGCTGAGATTTCAGTCTTTATTGAAGAGAAACGGACGAATAGAACATCTGCATAAATGGACCAGATAAAAAAGATCCCTTGATTGTAAAACCAAGGGATGGATCATTTATGAATTAGAATCTTTGTGGGAATAAGTATTGAGGGGATACTTCTGACTTAATTTTTAATAATCTTTGTGGATTCTGAAGGCGTTTTAATATAATACATACCTTTTGGAAATTCTGAAATATTTACTTCGTTGATTCCTTTTTGGGTTTGAATACTCTTCAGGAGTTTACCTTCCTGGCTGTAAATATGTACCTCCACAGCTTTCCCTGTTTTAATAGAAAGGGGACCATGGGTCGGATTGGGATAAATACCCATTTCTTTTGAGGCGGTTGCAGTTTCAGCGGTGCCCAGAACAATATTACTGTCTTTTACCCATGTGAATGCATCAAACCCCATATATCTGAATCCTCCGTTTGCGGTGATTTGCAGCTCATCAATAACAATGTTTGAGTAATTCTGGCCATTGAGATTCGTCAGATCGATCAGTGTATATCCGTTAGTGGGAGTGATGGACGTTACAAATCCAGTCATTTTTGTTTGGGTAAATTTAGTGACACCGTTCAATTTACCGGTAATTGTAAGAGTTCCAGTTACGTTCAGGTCAAGATTAAGGGCCGAAAGGTAGACCCAGAACCGGTTTACTTTAAACAAATTGGAAGTGGTTCTGATACTGAATGAAGGAGGGAACGACTGGTCGTTTGAATTATCAATATACCTGTTGTCTGTAGTCATTCCATTCCAGCCTGTCGCTGGATAATTCGCCTGGATATCAAACGTTCCCACATGGGAAATAATATTAAAGATCACGCCGTTGTCAGTGAAACTAGCGCTTCCGTGTGATTCTGTTTCAAATTGCTCTGTACTCGTCTGCCCGAATGAAAAAATTGAAATGAGCAGACTACAGATGGTAAAAAAAGTAGTGCTTTTCATGATTTTTATTTTAAATAGTGGTTATGGTATGAATTAGCTTCGCGGAGGATAGATCCCCTCTACACAGATGATGTAATTTAATCCCAGGTAAGGAGGCATATTGTTCACCGGCAAATTTTGTCCGGTAAAAGAAATACTCTGTCCGTTAATCATGGTGTCAGGATTGGCGTTGTTCACAAAACTTGGAACAGCAGTAAAGTCCCTTCCGATCTGGTTTCCCGAAATAGCAATAGATGAAGCTGCTGTAGGAGTGGATGTATTGGCATTTTTGTTCGCGACTTTCAGTTGAAAACCACCTGCGATGCTAGGAAGGTTTGATGAGAGAAGTGTGTTTTGAGTAGTTCCCGAAACTATTCCCAAAGGATAATACTCATTGGCATTTACATTTCCAGCTCCCAAAGCCATACGTCCTTTCAGATTAGGCAAGGCAAAAGTGGTGATGCCGTCTCCGCCATAGGTGGTTCCTAGAATAGAAAATAAAGCGCTGTTTTGCGAGATTCTCAATAAACTTCCGTCACAGAACATCCAGCCTTTCGGTGCAAAATTCCCGGCAAATAACTTGACAATTCCAATATATTCTTCCATAGTATTAATTTTTTAGTTAGTTTTTTTGTTTTTACAGGTTTTTCGGAGATTGCCTGTAGTCGTTGATTGTTGAGGTCAAAGGAACGATTAATAAAAGCCGGGTACTAGAGTAGAAAATACCAAATTGAATACTCCGTATTTCTACGGACTATGAGTTTCAAAAAGCTGAAAGAGATAGAAATTATCACCTTTATTATTCTCTGAAAGCGCTGTATTTCGTATTTTTGTAAGAATCCAATAAAAATAAAAATGAACGAATTTGTAGCATCAGAAATTAAAAATAATATTGCCGAAATTACATTCGGAACTCCTAAAAGTAATTCTCTTCCCGGAGCGATACTGGAAAAACTGGCTCAAACTATTTTGGAAGAAGGAGCCAAGAATGAGGTAAAAGCCATTTTAGTGAAAAGTGAAGGTGAAAAAGCATTTTGTGCAGGGGCAAGCTTTGATGAACTTTTGGCTATTGAAGAATTAGACGCTTCAACTAAGTTCTTTGGTGGTTTTGCTAAGGTTTTAAATGCCATGAGAAACTGCGGAAAGATTGTTGTGGTAAGAGTTCAGGGAAAAACAACTGGCGGGGGAGTAGGTATTGCATGCGGTGCTGATTACTGCTTTGCTACAAAAGATTCCGCGTTAGCGCTTACGGAAATTAACTTAGGAATCGGACCTTTTGTAATCGGACCTTATGTAGAAAGAAAGATTGGAAAATCTCAGTTTTCCGCGATGGCTATCGATGCAGATTTCAGATCGGCAGATTGGGCAGAGCAGCACAATATTTATCATTCCGTATCAGACAATATTCAGGAAATGGATCAGAAACTAGAAAAGTTTATGCAGACATTGGCCTCCAGAAGCAGTGAAGCTTTAGCATTGATTAAAAAAGTTTCATGGGAAGGAACAGATCACTTCAGTGAACTGATGCCTGCAAGAATCCATATGAGTGCCAGTCTTATTCTGGAAGACTCTGCAAAGAAGAATATCGGAGCAATCAAAGAAAGGTTGAGAGCAAAATAAAGCTTATTTGTTTTAATACTAAAGCCGCTGAAATGTTCAGCGGCTTTAGTATTTCACACGGTATTTTATTTTTTGATCACCTTAAATGTTTTTTCTTCTTTGGCGGTTTTCACTTTCAGGAAATAATTTCCTGCCGGAATACTATAGACCTCTAATTTCGTTGTTTTTTCACTTTTGAAAATATTCTGGCCTAAATTGTTCGTTAATTCTAATGTCAGAACATCATCTTTTGATTTCACCAGGAAATAGTCCTGTGTAGGATTGGGGTACACTGATATATTTTCCACATCCGCAGATACATCTGAAACTGATAAGTTGACCTGTGAAATTCCCAAACGAAGAGCAAACATGGTGAAATTAGGTAGATTAGCATGACCCGCTACAACCATCTTTCCGTCAGGCGCAAAGCTCATCGTATTCAGCGATTTATACTCCGAAGGATATACTCTTGACGTGGTGTCATATCTGCCATTTGTTCCAAAGGTCGTATCAAACGATCCGTCCTCATTTAAACGCATAATTCTTTTAAAATGATAATAATTGTTGTATGTGAAGTTGGACCCGCTAACGTAAATCTTGTTTTGTGAATCTATTTTAATAGAGGAGTAATAATTATATCCAAAAGGTACCGAGCCTGTGTTGTTAAACATCGTGTCCAATGTTCCGTCAATATTGAACTGGAGAAGATAAAACATTGAGGTAGGACCAATACTTGTGGTGGATGCATAAGGTTTCTCACCAAGGACCAAAATTTTTCCGGAAGCGGTAAAAGCAATGTCACGGACTTCTCTTGCATCTTGACTGTACAGAAGAAGTCCGTTATTTCCAAAGCTGGTATCTTTTGTTCCATTTGAATGATAGCGTGCTAAAAAAAGCTGGTTGGTTTCCGGATAGCTTGAATTTGAAACCGCTGCTCCACCAACGATGATCTTTCCGTCCGGTTGTCTCGTCATCGCATTACCAATGATCTTGGTAAACCCAATATTGATAGCTGATTCCCCTGCTACCCCGAATGTAGTGTCAATTTGACCATCGGAATTCATCTTGATGAGTTTTGCACTCCAGTCACTAATGGCGAATCCAACAATACTCCCGTCCTGTAATATTTCTATCTTTCTGACGGTTATACTACTGACATTTGTTTTACCCTGGGTACCGAAACTATTATCGAAAGTTCCATCCGGAAGTAATCTGCCAATAAATGCTGAATAGCCCCAGGCTCCTGCGATGATCATTTTTCCGTCAGATAGTATCTTTATATCAGAAATACTTCCTCCCGGACCATTCACATCATAGAGTAAGCCGTTGATCCCAAAGGTAGGATCTGGAGTGCCGTTTTCATTATACCGGGCAATTAAGGGCGAAGACTTTGTAATAGGATCATTCATATGCGTAGATCCTCCTATCAATACCTTTTTGTCTGGTTGAACAGCCGTACATCCAATGTAGTTATTATTCCAGATACTAAGATTTACCCGACCATAACCATTAAAGGAGGTATCCATATAAGGAAGGGTTTGCGCCGTAAAACCTAACGGCAGCAGAAGCAAAAGAGATATTATTTTTCTCATAGTTTTAGTTTTCGGTTATTGTTTTTTACGGTCAGCACTTGACCCTGATGAATGCGAATTAATGATTTTTACGGGTATAAAACAAGAATTTTAGCCTTATTAACCTTTCATTGATTTTTTGACAAAAAAAGTTTTGCAGATTAAAAATTAATTTTAACTTTGTATTTCAAAGTTCTTTTATGGATACAAAAAATTATCACGAAGATTTATCCCATATCCGTTCCATGATGGAGCGGTCTTCCAGATTCATTTCTTTGAGTGGACTTTCCGGGGTTGTCGCCGGTCTTGCAGCACTTATAGGAGCCACATATGTCTATTTTGTACTAAAAAGAGAAGGAATAGATTATTTTGAAGGTGGACGGAATTTCTTTGCTCCGGCCTTGGTATGGGAACTGGTCCTGACAGGAGTAGTTATTCTTGTTGTTGCTGTCCTTAGCGGATATATTTTTACTGCCCATAAAAGCAGAAAGAAAGGACTTAAAATATGGGATGCCACCACAAAACGTCTGTTAGCCACTTTTATGATTCCTTTGATAACCGGCGGAGTCTTTTGTTTAGCCTTACTTTTCCACCACCTATTTGTATGGATTGCCCCTACAACCCTTATTTTTTATGGCCTGGCACTCGTGAATGCTGAAAAATATACTTTGACGGATGTCAAATATCTAGGATACTGCCAGATTGTATTAGGATTGTTTTCCCTGTTTTTCCTGGGGTGGGGACTGGTCTTCTGGGCCATAGGATTTGGGGTCCTGCATATTGTTTATGGACTCATTATGCACCGGAAATATAAATAAAAAACTAACTTTGCAGTTCTTTAAGGTACTATTTTCCTGAGATCTGCTGCCTATTATCCTATTATGATCAAAATCAGCCAACTTAATAAAGAATTCGAAAGCCGTGTAAGACTGGGCATTATGTCCGTTCTTATGGTCAACGACTGGGTTGATTTTTCTGAAATGAAAGCTTTACTTGAAATCACAGACGGCAATCTGTCCAGTCACAGCAATGCGTTGGAAAAGGCAGGATACATAGAGGTGAAGAAAGAGTTTGTGGGAAAGAAACCTAAAACCTCTTATCGTGTAACACAGAACGGGAGAAAGGCATTTACCGAACATTTGGATGCTCTTGAAAAATTATTGGGACGATAGTTCTATATTTTTTTAAAAATAAACTTTGAATTACAAAGTGCTTTATATAGTAAAAATTAAAAAAATGATGACACACAAACAAAAAACGCTCACCATCTATGCCCTTCCATTGGTTGCATTGTGTATCCCGTTGATGGGGAATCTATTGTCCAAGGAAGTAAACTGGTCAGCTTCAGATTTTCTGATTGCAGGAATCTTACTGTTTACAACAGCTTTTCTCATCAACCTGGTCAGAAATACAATTAGAAAACAGAGACAGAAAGTTATGATCTGCATTTTCATTGTGCTGGCTCTCGCATTGATCTGGATCGAACTGGCAGTAGGAATTTTTGGAAGCCCATGGGCAGGTAATTAAATGAGACATTCAAAAATAGTAATTCTAAACAAGGTCATATAAATTAATATAGTATGAAAAAAATACGCGTTCAGTTTCTGCTTTTTGTATACGATAAAACTCAAAAACTATATAGAAAATATTTTAAAAAGAAAAAGAGACAATGGCAGTTCAATGAAAAACAGCTGCTGGAGTTTCAGGAAGATTCTTTAGGAAGAAAGCTTGGAGAGTTTTACAGAAAACACGGGTTTTCAATGATTCCCAAAATGGAAAACCATGATGTACATCATCTGATTACAGGCTGCGGAACCAATTTCGAAGATGAGATTGCCATGCAGTATCTTTTACTGGGAAATGGGAAACTCAATGCTCATCTCCTTGCAGCAATCCTTCTGGGAACAATCATTCTTCCTGAGTATGGGAAAATTTATATCAAAGCCTATCGAAAAGGACAAAGAATGAAAGCTTTCCATCACTGGGACTTTGAGGAATTGCTTTGGCAGAACTTTGAACATTTGAAAGAATTTATTCAGCAAAAAGATATCGTCGTACTTCACTAAAATCAAAATGATGAGAACAATACAATTCAGTCCGTTAGGGAGAAGAACATTTCTTACTTCTTTTCTGTTGGGAACGTTTTTGCTGATTACATTTTGGATGACCAAAGAAGATTGGCTTTTAATTTCTGGATTTTACTATGTTATGATCACAGCCGTAGTTAATATGCTGATTCTTCTGTACGAGCTTATTGAGTACCTGAATGATGTCTCCGGGAAAAAACAGTCGGGAAACTCTGTACTCCTGCTTCTTGTAAATATTCCGGTGAGTATAGGGTATTTCTATATATTCATGAATATAGTGTAACGCGTATTAACCGTTTAACCACTTAATTTTTAATGCTATGAAAACACATCAATATATATTTCTTACAGCCTCTTTATTTGTCATTTTATTTTATGATCAGGAAATGGGGCTGAACCTTGGTATCCTGGGAATTGTTTATGCAGTATTAACCTTATTCAAAACATCTACAAAAAACAGAACGAAAGCCTTGTATATTTTGACAGGAACAAGTATTCTTTCCAGTATAGCGTTTGCATATTATGGGGATTTTTCTTCTTTTCTTGCTGTTGTAAGCTCGCTCCTTTTGCTGGCTTTTAAATCTAAAAACAGAAGAATGAAGATTCTTTTTCTGATCCCTGTTTTTATAGTGAACAGTTGTACCTCATTCTGCCGTTTTTTTAATCTTGATGAATGGCTTCCAAAAAGGAATATCCCCGGATTATGGCAGAAAACATTCGCGTTCGTTGTCATACCACTGGTTCTGGTATCTGTGTTCTTTGGGATTTACTCAGTAGGAAGTGACCATTTTGCAGCTCTCTTTACAGATTATGAGCTGGATATTAATCTTTGGCAAATCTTCTGTCTTTCCGTTTTAGGTTTTTTTATTGCTTTCAATTATTGGAACTATGCCGTGGAAAAGCTCATTTACAAGGCCAATCATGTGCTGGATAATGAATTTCGCAAAGATTCCCGGGTACCCAAGGCTACCTATTCTTTCCTGGATCTGGAGATAGAAAGAATGAGTGGTGTTATATCTTTCATTTCGCTGAATATCCTGCTTGTCTTTTTTATCATTACATACAATTATGAGCAGTTCTATGAAGTTTCGAAGACCCCTGGACAGCTGTCTGCGGAAACCCATGAAAGAGTAAATGCTGTCATCATATCAATTATAATGGCAATCCTTGTGATTATGTTTTACTTTAAAGCCGGTTTTAATTTTGACTCCAAAGCGGGGCTAATGAAAACTTTAGCTGTGATCTGGATTTTTCTCAATGCTGTCCTTGTCCTTTCGGCAGCCGTGAAAAACTACGAGTACATTATAAACTACGGATTTACTTACAAAAGACTGGGGGTAATGGCATTTCTGATTCTATCATTAACAGGCCTGATACTCACTTTTATAAAAATCCGTAAGAAAAAAAGAAATGCATTCCTACTCAATACCATGGCCTGGTATGTCTATGGGACGATTCTGGTTTGCAGCTATGTGAACTGGGGTGGTTTTATTACTTCCCAAAATATGAACCGAAAGGATTTTGTTGTCAATTATCACTTAACTTCTATCAGTTTCAATGAAAAAGTGCTGCTGAAATATGCAGATGAAAAAAATGACAGGAAACTTGAAAAGACTATACGGAACAAAGTGAGAAGCGAAACTTCCAAAACATTCCTTTCAAAGATTATCTATTATCACACCATACAATAAAACATCATGAAAGGATTGATTGAATCTCCAAGATTTAAAATTCATATATTGTAAATGGACCGGAATCAATGAAGAAAAAGAATACCATGAAAATCAATCAGCATAAAGAATGGAACAATTTTAGCATTTAAATGAGCTCGACATAATAAATGTTGATCACTCTTAAATTTAAATGTTATGAAAAAAAGCCTGTTGTTAATTCCACTGATTATCATTTCATGTAAAAAAGATCCTGCTGTACCAGAGGTATCAGGCAAGGATTCAGCAATGGTGTCTGAAATGCCTGATTCTGCTGCTAAAGCTGATTCATTAGCATTGAGAAAAAAAGATTCTATTATTAACAATGCTCCTGCCACCAAAGAAGTTTTGCGTAAAGGCGTGATGAGAAGTGAAAAAGAAGGACAGATTGTAAGAACGGCAGATGCATCGCAGCTTCCGTTTACATTGGGCGAAGAGTTTACCAAAGATGGACAGGAATTGGTTCTGAAGCTGACGAATTATGAACAACCGACCATCAAGGCTAAGATATCAACAAAAGATAAGGATTTTAATATCCGCTTCAATCAGATAAAGCTGCCTAATGGGGATTATGATGGCCCTTTCAGTAGAGAAATTACTTATCAGATCCCTGAAAAAGGAGAAGTTTGGCTTATTATCGGAAAAAGCAATATGGCTTCTGGAAATACCAAAGGTAACTTTACCGTAAGTGTGGAGTAGAAGCAATCAATTTGGTACAATTTCTGCAAACTATATTCTGAAGTTTAAAATTTAAAAATATGAAAAATATAGTTCTAACAGCAATGGCCGCTTCAGCTGTACTTGTAAGTTGCGGAACCGTACAGTCGCTGGTTCAGAATAGCTTTCCATACACAACGAATGTATTAGTGTCTACGGGAGTACCTGCAGATAAAGAAGTTTCTTCTACCGCGACAGCGACGAACGTGCAGACATGGTTTGGAGGTAATAATAATGCAAAGATTAAAGATGTGAGGATTTCTGATGCGAAAGTTTCTGTAGCTTCACCATCAGGTGGCAATCTTAGCGCCTTTAAATCCGTAAAAATATATGTTTCATCAAATGGAACAAGGGAAAGACTGGTTGCATCACGTTCCAATATAACTACCAATTCTTCCAGCCTGAATCTGGATCTTAATGATACAGGATTTCTTGACGAAATTGTAAAAAGCTCAGGCCTTACCGTGAGAACGGTTTATGAACTGAAAAATCAGACAACATCTGATATGAACATTAAGGTAGCCCTAAATTTCAACAGTGTTCCTGCCAAATAATTTTTATAAAGTTTATTATTAAAAAACTCCTTTCAGATTGCTGAAAGGAGTTTTTGCTGATCTTATAATTTTGTGAATTTCTCAACCACTCTTCTTGCTCCCTCGTTGATATTAATAATATACTGACCTGCTGGGAGATCAGAAATATTAATCTTTTCATCCGGTAAAACCGAAGTTTTGATTACAGATCTTCCCTGCATATTGACCACTTCTATATCCAGTTTTTTATTTCCTTTATCATTGCTCTGTATTGCGATAGAGCTGTTGGAAGGATTCGGATAAATCTTCGCTTCCAGAGGAAGTTGTGCCTTCACAGGAGGAGCAAAACTGTTTTCCAGTTGTAAGATTGCATTCTTTACATTCGGCAGTGGGCCGATTTTTTTATTTGTATCTGTACCGCCCTGGGGGATTCCTGTAGAAACCAGCAGGTTTTTCATTGCGGCAGGACTTAGATACTGCCCCGTAGTCTGACGGTAAAACGACTGGAGTAAAACGGCAGCAGACGCTACTACAGGGGTAGCAGAACTGGTTCCGCTGAAATAATTGTAAGTTCTGTTGTTGTCGTTATCATACTTCTGATAAGAACCATATCCTGCAGCCAGCACACTGCTTCCCCAACCCTGTACATCCACTCTGTTTCCATATGTACTGAAGCTAAGTTTTGAATGGGTGGTATTGGGAGATCCGGCTCCTACAATGATTGCTCCGCTGTTTCCTCTCGCTCTGTAAGCGGCATAGAAAGGATCGTCCAGATCCTGATTCCCATTACCGGCTGCTGCGATGATGATAATTCCGGAATCAGTGGCTGCTTTTGTCAGGTCCCAGATCACACTGTCATATTCAGCAGGACAGTATTGGCCGTCTTTTCCTCCTGTCTGCATTTCGTATAATATAATATCTCCAGCCTGAGATGCATTGATGGATCTGCTTACTGCTGCAGCTCTATTGTAGCCCACGGTAGTCCATTCCATATATCCTTTTATATCAGATGCGTTGTAAACTGCACCTGTAAGACCGATATTATCTTTTACAGACCCCAGGATACTCACCACAGCAGTACCGTGATCCCGGTAGTTATTATTTGATAAGCCTGCATTGGGAGTGTACCCTGGCTCCAGCTGTATAGAATTTTGATTGGCCAGCATTTCATGGGTTTTGTAAAATCCGTATTCTACATCACGGATACGGATATTCTGTCCGGTGTAGCCTCTCGACCAAGCGTACTTTGCATTGATTCCCGGATTATCATTCAAATAGGTCTGTAGGCTTTCGAGATTCGGAGTAGTCACAAACCTATTCACCAACGGAGGCTCTATAGGTGTACTGCTGATGACAGACACATATTCTATTTCAGGAAATTTTTCAAGGCTCTGAACAGTTCTCTTTACCACATTTTCACTCTGTAGAGGCAGATGGGCTCTGTAAATACGTTTCAGCTTTTCTACGGAATCGCTGCTATGCCCGTTTTCTTTACTGCTTTGAGCCATTTCTTCGAGCTTTTTGTCAGTAAAGCCCAGGTCATTGGCAAATGAAATTCCATTTTCACGGACGAATTTCTCCAGATTAGGGTTTTTAGCGAATGCCGCTTTTTCAGAATTAATGCCTTTCGAAAAGCATACGTAGATCAGTGCTTTTTCATGGTCCTGTTCCGACCTGTTTTGTCCGAAGTAAAGACTGAAAAAGAACATAAAAAGTGCAAAAAAATTAAATTTTGTTTTCATGATATTTTTGTTAAATGGTTGTGGATCAGATTTGATTTACATCAAAAATAATAATAAAATGAAAACAAATCACAAATTTGTGAATTTATTTTAAATATTTTCTTAAAATCCTTTCTGTAGAACTATGTGCCAGTAAACTAATAACTTAAACTGAGGAGTGTTCTTTGTGATGGGTTAAGTCTGTCGCAACTGTAGGGCGTAAAAAATACCATACGAAAATCGAATGGTATTTGTAAAAATAAGGTTGGTGTTCTTAGTCGAACCTGCTTTCTTTGACTTTGTGGTAAAAAATATTCTTTTTATTCATGATCTGATATTCGATGCCAATGCTGTCTTTGGTTACCTTTATCAGTTTTGCCTGCTGGATCGGTTGTTTGGATTCATCTATAGGAAGTTCCACATTGCTTCGCAAGACATGGTCTGTGATATCAGAATAAGGGACTCTGCTGATCTGCTTCTCAAGAATACCTTCCTTTCTGTACACCGTGATCTGAGGATTGTACAAAACATTGGGTCGGCCTCTTTCAATTCTGTAGATTTTATCAAGACCAATTCGTTGATGACAGCCTATAGTGGAAAAATAATGGACAATTCCAAACAAGGGGATCATCATAGGCAAAATACTCAGTATGAGTCCCGACACCAAAAGCCAGAAATATACCTTAATCATTTTTTTTCTCCAAAACCAGATGATGATAAAGAAGGTCATCGCGAGCCAGATCCAATTGATAATCTTATCCGTATAATATCCGGAATAACTGTATTTTTCTAAACTTAAAATACCAACGGTGATGAAAATGAATGATACAATCAGGTAAGCAATAATTATATTTTTATTTCTCATCTGTTTTCCCGAATTAGCTTTTTGTAATAGAATCCATCACGATGGTGACAGGCCCGTCATTGATGAGGGAAACCTTCATGTCGGCTCCAAAAATTCCACTCTGGGTATTTAATCCTGATTTTGCGATTTCATCCTTGAAATAATCGAAGAGGGGAACAGCCTTATCGGGTTTTGCAGCCTTAATGAAAGACGGACGGTTTCCTTTTTTATAATCGGCGATCAGGGTAAACTGGCTGATGCAAAGAATCTCGCCAGAAACATCTTTTACCGAAAGATTAAGTTTGTCGTCTTCATCTCCAAAGATTCTAAGATTCAAAATCTTTTGTACCAGCCAGTCTGCATCTGCTTTTTCATCGTTTTCATCAATGCCTACCAGCAGCATGAGTCCTTTTCCTATTTCACCTGCGGTTTTTCCATCTACTTTTACACTCGCTTCAGAAACTCTTTGTATAACAATCTTCATAGGATTCTAGAAGTAAATATTTAAAATTTTAGTATTCTCATTATAGCTGTAAAGATATGTTTTTGGGGGCAGGGAAGTTTTAGCTCCGGCTTCCGGCTGTCCGGTGCTTAAGATCCACTTTGTGTTATCTTTCGGGCACAGGATTGCAATATTATCTTTTACCTCAAGGGTGGTATTACTGTCAGGGCAGATATGGGGAGCGTTGCGGTCATAGGCCTTGAATCCGCTGGCGGTCCTTACAACAATCAATCCTCTTGTTCCCGACTGTTGTTCATTGACGTAAATCCAGCCGTTCACATTGTTCAATGCATAGTAAGCAGGCAGGTTCAAGTTGAGGGTCACATTGATCGGGTTCGTGGGAAAACAGCTCACGGTATCTTCCCTGCTTCCACATGAGTTTACGATTAAATTACTGAAAATCAATAAAATAAAAATAGATAGGATTGAAAAAGTTTTTTTCATTTCAATTTAAATTTTTATATATTTGTAAAAATTAAACGATTACAACAAGAAAACATTGTCCGGCAAATGTCGGATTATTTTTTTATACTAAAACTAAATTTTGAAAATTATGGCAAGCTATGTTACAAAGGAGGGCCTGGAGAAAATGAAAGCTGAGCTGGAACAGTTGGAAACTGTAGAGAGACCAAAAATTACCCAGCAGATCGCAGAAGCAAGAGACAAAGGTGATTTGTCTGAAAATGCAGAATATGATGCAGCTAAAGAGGCTCAGGGAATGCTTGAAATGAGAATTTCCAAGCTGAAAGATGTTATTTCTACCTCTAAAATTATAGACGAAAGCCAATTAGATACTTCAAAGGTTTCTATCCTGACAACGGTGAAACTTAAAAATAATGCAACTAAGCAAGAGCAGGTATTTACATTGGTACCGGATAACGAAAGTGATCTTAAAACTGGAAAAATTTCAGTCAATACACCGATTGCTAAAGGACTGCTGGGAAAAGCTGTGGGTGAGACTGCAGAAATTACTTTGCCCAACGGGAATAAGCTTTCTTTCGAAGTATTAGATATTTCTTTATAGTCTGATATCCGCATTTTATTTCTAACTTCTAATCTCTAATTTTTTATACAATGAGCACAATATTCACAAAAATCATCAATGGTGAAATTCCCTCATATGTTATTGCGGAAGATGAAAATTTTATAGCATTTCTAGACGCAATGCCTTTGGTAAAGGGACATACTCTGGTGGTTCCGAAGAAAGAAGTAGATCTGATTTTTGATCTTGAAAGTGAAGAATACAAAAACCTATGGGGATTTGCCCAGCAGGTAGCCAAGAAGATCAAAACTGCAGTTCCATGTATAAGAGTGGGGGTGGCAGTGGTAGGACTCGAAGTTCCTCACGCCCATATCCATCTGATTCCTTTAAACAAGATGGAAGATATGAACTTCAGAAATGAAAGATTAAAATTAACGAACGAAGAATATACTGAGATTCAAAACTCAATTATTAATTCTTAAAATAAACAGAAAATCGTAAAAAAGAAATTTTTTACGATTTTCTTTAACATATACATATATATATTATACTCATATGAATTCAAACCAATGTTCTTTCTGCGGCAGAAAAAGAAATGAAGTACAGATGCTGATCTCCGGGCAGAATGGTTTTATTTGTGAAAATTGTATAGAGCAGGCACATGCTATCGTAAAAGATACTGCCTCCAAAACAGAATACGCTCCTGCGGATAGTATGGAAGAGCTTAAAAAACCAAAAGAGATCAAAGAATTTCTTGATCAGTATGTGATTGGGCAGGATCAGGCTAAAAAACAATTGTCGATTGCCGTATACAATCATTATAAAAGATTGCTGCACGCTCAGGATGAAAACCGTGAGGTAGAGCTTGAAAAGTCAAACATCATTATGATTGGAGAGACCGGAACCGGTAAAACTCTATTGGCGAAAACGATTGCCAGAGAACTTAATGTGCCGTTCTGTATTGTGGATGCCACAATCCTGACAGAAGCAGGATATGTAGGGGAAGACGTAGAAAGTATTCTTTCGAGGCTGCTGATGGTGGCAGATTATGATGTGGAGAAAGCTGAAAAAGGAATTGTCTTTATAGACGAGATTGATAAGATCGCCAGAAAATCAGATAATCCCAGTATTACAAGAGACGTTTCAGGTGAAGGAGTACAGCAGGGATTACTTAAGCTTTTGGAAGGAAGTATCGTAAACGTTCCGCCACAGGGAGGAAGAAAGCACCCTGACCAGAAATATATTCAGGTAAATACCCAAAATATTTTATTTATAGCCGGAGGAGCTTTTGACGGAATCAAGGAGATTATTGAACGCAGAATGAATAAACAGGCCATCGGGTTCAGTTCTGAGAAAATCAATAAGACGGATGAAGATGAATATGTATTAACAAATATTAATGCAATTGACCTTCGTTCTTTCGGATTAATTCCGGAACTTTTAGGAAGATTTCCGATCATTACTTATCTCGATAAGCTGACGAAAGAAACACTGGTAAGAATTATGAAAGAACCTAAAAATTCAATCGTTAACCAGTTTGTAGAACTTTTCAAAATGGATGGCACGAATTTGGTTATTACAGACGGGGCCATAGAAAAAATTGTAGAAGAGACCATTGAAAAAGGTTTAGGAGCAAGAGGGCTCAGAGGGACCACAGAAAAAGTTTTAGAGGACTACATGTTTTCAATCGGAGAGGAGCACGAGATCACATTATCAGAAGATAATATTTTGATTAATAGATAATTTATTTTTTTTTTTTGGAAAAAAATAATACCTTTGCGGGTGAAGATTGTATTAACACACAAATTATTTATACAATGAGAAAAAGTTTATTTGCTATAGGTCTTTTAGCAATCAGTTATTCTGTTCAGGCGCAGATATTATGTCATGTTGACACTGGTGCTAATATGTATGTGAGCGAAGGCACCCTTGTTTATAGTGGTGGCGGTGTACAGACAAGAGGTAATGGCCTTTTGGATGTACGTGGCAATGTGATGGTCGTAGGATCTGGTACAGATGCTTTTAGAACAATTGATGCCGGCGGTGGTAATAAGACCGATGGTGGAAATATTGTTTTAAGGCTAAATACGCCGGGTTCATATGCGACGTCTACATATGGCCAATTATATATTGATGGATTATCCCAATCCAACATTACCGGTATTGTAAGTAAAGAATACCTTACAAACAATCACGGTACGGGTAACTACTTCCAGCAGATTGCCCTTCCTTTCTTCGGTAAAGCGTTTAGCAGCCTGTCTACAGAGCTTGCTAAAACATTCGGTACCGTAAGAAATATCCAGAATCCAGGTTATGTGAACAATGATTTGATCTTAAAATGGAATAATACCCAGGCTAAATCTGATCATGTTACCAATTTAACAACAACAACTACTGACGGTTCAGGGTATTATATGCTAGGTTCAAGGAATAACAACCTGAACTTAAACGTACCACATGCCGGAGCTGTAAGTGTTCTAAACGGAAGACCATATGCTCCGTTTACTGCTCCTGTAAACCTTGTTAATGGCGGAAATGTATATTTCGGCCCAAATGGTAACGGAGGAAACAGTTATGGTGAGGCTTACAACTCTTACCTTCAGGATCAGTTTGATCTTCCAAACGGAGAGTGGACAGCTACCTATGGTAAGAATATTTACCAGTTCGGAAACCCATTCTTTACCAACCTGGATCTTTCCAAGATCGGGTATGTAGAAGGAGGAACAGTTACCGATGGTAATAATGTAGCCAACATTATGGGTATTGAATACACAGCAGGTTCTGTTGTTACTCAAGCTAATGGATACACATATACTACAGGTGCCCAGATCCAGACATTTAATGCTAATGGTACTCCGGTAGGAGATATTGGATTGATCATCAAGCCAATGCAGCCATTCATTATGAAGTTGAGAAACAATACACCTCAGACTTTGAACTTCAATACACTAAGAAGGTTTAAAGATGTGGTTAGAGCCAACGGTACATCTTACGATGTAAATGCTGCAAGAATGGCAAGCAATAGAGATAATAACGGAACTGTTAAACAGTTGGGAGTTATTGGTCTTGATGCTCAGGGTAATGAAATAGGAAGAGCTTACTATGTAGTTTCTCCTACGGCAACTACAGGGCACCAGGTTTCTATTGCGACAACCGTACAGGCTGCTGCAAGTCCTGGTAACCCGATCGGTACATTTGAAGAAGCTCTAGCAGGAGGGTATGATCCTAATTATAATGCAAAATACTGGCTGTATATCAATGAAGCTAATGAAGGAAACTTCTTAGGTAAAGATGTATTGTTGTGGAATTTTGATTATAGCAAACCAAACAAGAAGATTGTTTCTTATAAATTCGAAATCAGAGAAAATGCTGAAATGATTCCTACAGGAACACATCAGTTATCTACCGGAATCGGATTCTTTTATAAAGCATCTAACGGAACGGTACAGGAAGCAAAACAAGGAGATGTTATTTCTGTAAGTTCAAAATCATATAATCTATACTATGGTACTCCTGGCAGTGGTACATTGGCTAACAGAGAAACTGTAGCTAACAATATGTCAAGAACAACAGTTGTATATAATCCTGCGATTAGCAACTACATCGTTAGATTTGATCCGGATTGGAAAAAAGCAGATATTGAGGTTTATGATATGAGTGGTAAACTTGTTATCTCTAAGAAAGCAGTTGATGCATCAAGGGATTTTGTAATTGAACTGGATGGTTCAGTGAAGAGTTCTTATGTTGTAAAAGTTGTTTCTGATAAGGGAGTAATTGTTAACACCAAAATATTAAAATAAGACAGTATGAAAACTTTAAATAAACTCGTATTTGTATTTTTTCTTTTTGCCACATTATTGGCAAAGGCGGATATAGATGATATGCCTGTTCCGGGAGGTGGTGGTACCGGAGGACACGGAACCGGAGGTTCACCTTCTTCACCAATAGATATGTATGTATATTTACTTTCTGTTGTAGCGGTGGCATTCATCATATTCTACACAAAAAAGTATAAAAAAATAAAAGCATAAAATTTTATTAAAATAATAACAAACTCTCTGATAAATCGGAGAGTTTTTTTATTTTTACTCAATGAAAAAGATTTATACACTATCTGCAGTTTTGGCTGCAGTTGTTTTGCAGGCTCAGTTTACAGTTGCTATTCAAGCCCCTGCAGATTTTAAAGATCAGGATGCTATTCTCTATACATTAAGCGGTTCAAAAGATATTGTTGTTACTAAAGAGCAGAGTAAGAATAATACATGGACTTTTAAATATCCGAAAGCTTATATGGGAATGATGAAAGTGTATTTTCCAAGTTCAAACAATACAGTGAGCTTTATTTCTGAGAACAAAAATGTAAGTATAAAGCTGGATGTTCAGAATAATAAAGTAAAGGATGTTGCCTATCTGGATGAAGCCAATGAACTGATGAGCAAACAACAGGAGGGATCACAGAAAAAAGAGCTTATTCTTCCTGCGTTGAGCCAGATAAAAGAGTATTATAAAGACAATACAGATTTCGGACAAGCGCTTAAGACAGAAATTGCCAGACTGTCCGGAACGTCCACATCAATGGATGCTGCTAAACACCCGTTTATTTCTTTTTACAATACCAATTACAGCAAATTCTTATCTAATACATCCGATGCAACCAAAAAAGTGAATCAGGACGAAATTATCGACTTTCTGGACAAATCTAACGATCTGCTTGAAAGCTCATCCCTGCTAAGGCCTGTGTTGGTTGCTTACCTGAACTCCGGAGGTAATACCAATGTTGCGGGATCAGTAGATAAGATTCTGGACCGTTTAAAGGTTGAAACCCCAAGAGGGCAGACGGTGTTATCAGAACTGATTGATATTTTTGATGTCTATCAGATGGATGAGCTTAAGAATAAATATCTGACGCTTGCTAAAAATCTTAAATGTACGATCAATGACAGATTAGCCTCTACATTGAAATCCAATGCCAATGTTGAAATGGGGGCTACGTTCCCAAATACTAAATTTCAGTCTGCAACCAACACCACTGTAAAGTCACTTCACGATGTAAAAGCTGATAAAAAGGTGGTTGTATTCTGGTCTTCCACCTGCTCACATTGCGAGAGCGAACTGCCAAAGCTTTTAGAAAAGTACAACGATTTAAAAGCAAAGAATATTCAGATCGTCGGACTTTCTTTAGATGTTGACAAAGCGTCTTATACAAGCAGAATTGCTGCATTTCCATGGATCAATGATTCAGAATTGAGAGGATGGAACAGCAGCTATGTAGATGCCTACAATGTTCATGCAACTCCTACGTATTTTATTTTAGATGCTAACAATAAGATTATCAGTAAACCAGAGCATGTTGGCGATGTTTTGGAATATTTTAAAGCAAAATAATTTTGGTGGTAATAAAATATTTTCTATATTTGCACCACCGAAAAGGCGAGGTAGCTCAGTCGGTTAGAGCGCAGGATTCATAACCCTGAGGTCACGGGTTCAATTCCCGTCTTCGCTACAAAAAGCCGCAATCATTCATTGTAATGATTGCGGCTTTTAATTTGAATATACTTTGTTTCAATTCTTAGAAAAGCGGAGCCAAAGACAAAAGTTGGGAGATAAAAAAGGATCAGGCTCAAAGTTGGGAGAAGCCAAAAATAAATCTCCAAAACTGTTGTATCTCATCCAATAATAGCTGAAGTATAAAATTTAAATTCTCTTCAACATTTGTCACTGGTCCTAAAAATATTCATTCTCTTGAGTATCCAAGAAAATTCATAAAAAAACCGTTTTCACAATACATGAAAACGGCTGAGTTAGTTTTATTGATAAGAGGCTTTCAACCCACTAAGAACTATGAAAAATAGTTGTAAGTTTTCTTTACTCGACCTAGGAATCAGGAGCGTTAATAAACCTTTTAAGGTTCGCCGATTCAAATAAAAATAAAAAAACCGGAGGCAAAATTGATCTTGAATCCGTTAAAAAATTTCCACTGTCTGAGCATGGCCACCCTATTGAGTTGAAAACCAATGTAGAATCCATGCGAGTTTGGAAATTTTAGGAGGCAAGGTCAATTTTTAGCGGATGATTCCAGTCTTGAATTTTTGTATACTTTTGCTTCAAGGCAAAAGTATAAATAAAAAAATACTTAGTTTCTCCCCAAAACTTTTGTACTTGATCCTTGAGTATCCAGGAAAATTCATAAAAAAACCGTTTTCACAATACATGAAAACGGTTGAGTTAGTTTTATTGATAAGCGGCTTTATCAAGCCTGATATCCTAGTAGTTTTCTGATCTGATAGAAGAACCTTTCAATAAGTCTGAGATCCTGAGTTACAATTTCGGCATTACCCCTGAGTTCTTTATCAAATATAAGCGTTTGGTTATAGCTTGTTCTTAATCCGTTAGGCAGGATCACGTCTACATAATAGTTTCCTTTATCGTCCGGAATCAGCGATATATTCTGTACTTTTCCTTCAATGATCCCATATTCCTGGAATCGGTAGTTATCCAATTTGATCAATACCTTTTCTCCCGGGATGATTTTTCCGGAGTTCGTAGTAGGAACCGACATCCTTCCTACCAGTTTTTCTTTATTTTTTGGAAGAATAGATAAGATGGGGTCTCCAAGTTTTACAAACTGATTTTCGCCAAAAAACTGCTGAAAGCTGGCAACGCCGTCAGTGGATGATATCACCAGATAATTCTGTTCCCAGAGCTTAAGAGATTTACGCAGCTGCTCAAAAAGCTGTAATGTCTGTGAAGAATAGGTGATTTTATCTTTTTCTGTATTGATGGCAGTACCGCTTTTAGTCTTGTTTAGGTTAGAAATACCCTCTTCCATCTGTGACATGGAGATATTGATGTTTTCAAGGTTTTGCTGGGCCTGAAGGTATTTGATTTTTTCATTTTCAAGTTCCATTGCAGAAATAACTCCCTGGTTGAAAAGCTCCTGAGATCTTTGGAAGTTTTTCTTTGTGAGATCATATTTTACAGATTCCAAACTTTTTTGCTGCTTTAAAGTGGCAATTCTAACCCGGTATTCAGAGATACTTTGATTAGCCGCAAGATTTTCAGGGGCATAAGGCTGCAGCCTGGTGAAAAGCTCTTCATCCTGGAAAGCTTTTGCGAAATTATTATAATCTCCCTGTAATTCTCCAAGTTTAAATCTTGAGGTTTGAGAAATAGGAAAAGCATACAGCTGATTGGGAGCTATAGAGTCTACGAGCTTTTTCAGCTCAAGAACATCCTTGTAGTTGGCTGCGGATTGCATGACCATTAATACATCGTTTTTCTTTACTTCCTGATGGTCTTTGATGAATATCTTCTCAATCTTGGTATTGGCTCTTGCTTCCAGTTTTTCCGGTGGATTCTGCGAGGTCACAATAATGGGAGCCGGCACGAATTCCGGATATTTTACAATATAACTCATGACCAGGATAAGCAGGAGAATAATAAAAATAATGGTATTTCCCCAACGTATCATCCAGTGGGGCGGCTGGGTAAGAATATCCTGTACACTTTCTGAGCGGAGCTCAATATTATCTAAAATGTCTTCTTTCATAACTTAAATTCGAAAATTTTTCCTGTAAGAGGGGAATTGTTTTTACATTTGGTTTTTATTGTTCCAAGCTAAATAGGAGGTTCGGATCACCTTCTGCATGCAGGGTTTCATCTGATAGAATAACAATATAACCTTGCACCGGCATTTCACAGCATTTTTTATTTCTTCGTTTCATGGACGACAATTCCTTTCTTGTAATTTTGTCCAGGTTTTTCATGAACAGATTGGCTTTCTCTTACGCTGTAAGCTTTGCAGATTTTGCTGTTCTGGTGATTGCATTAGTTTCCTAATTCAAGTTGATTTCTTACCAGTCTGTAATATTCTCCCCTTAAATCTACCAGCTCTGCATGGCTGCCCTCTTCCACAACTTTTCCCTGGTCCAGTACAATGATTTTGTCGGCATGCTTCACCGTGGACAGTCTGTGGGCAATGACAATTGCTGTTTTACCTTTGAAGAACTGTTCAAGATTCTCCATAATCACCTTTTCATTATTGGCATCCAAAGCTGATGTTGCTTCATCAAACAAAATATATTCAGGAGATTTGTAGACCGCTCTGGCAATAAAAAGTCTTTGTTTCTGCCCTCCACTGACGCCAACGCCCTCGTTTCCTATCTTTGTATTATAGCTTAGTGGAAGACCTTCGATAAAATCTTTGATATTCGCGATCTCTACCGCTCTTCTCAGCTTCTGTTTATCTATATGATCTTCACCCACCGCAATATTATTGGCAATGGTATCATTAAAGACATATCCTTCCTGCATTACCACTCCACAGTGATCTCTCCAGAACCTTGGAGAAATATTTTTCAGACTGGTATTTCCCACTCTGATATCTCCTTTGTCAGGATCATAAAATTTCATCAACAGCTTTAGCAGAGTGGTTTTACCGCTTCCACTTGCTCCTACAATAGCAGTAGTTTGCTGGTAAGGGATGGTAAGGCTTAAGTTTTCAAAAACAGGAACATCAGACCCGATGTACCGGAATGACATATCGGTAATCTCAATGTCTTTTTTGGGAATATCGGTTGCATATTGCTCATTCTTATCTTCCTCATCTTCTTTATCATGAATTTCACCGAGCCTTTCCAGCGATATTTTGGCATCCTGGCTTTGCTTGATAAAATCAATAAGCTGCAAAAGTGGACTGTTGAGCTGGCCAATGATGTATTGTACCGAAAGCATCATCCCCAGTGTCAGATTTCCGCTTAATACCAGCTTTGCAGAAAGGAAACTTACCAGGATATCTTTTATCTGGTTGATGAAATTTCCACCCACAGACTGCCATTGTTCCAGGGAAAGTGATTTTATTCTGATCTTAAAAAGTTTAACCTGAAGAAACTCCCAGTCCCAGCGTTTCTGTTTTTCAGCATTGTGCATTTTAATTTCCTGCATCCCATTGATAAGCTCGATTACTTTACTCTGTTCCTGGGATACCTGCGAAAAACGTTTATAATCAAGTTCTTTTCTCTTTTTGAGGAAGAAGCTGATCCAGCCGATATACAATACCGCACCCACAAGATATACAATGAAGAGTCTGTAATCATAAAACAGTAAGACAATACTGAAGATGATCAGGTTGACCAATGAAAACAGCGTATTCAGGGAAGAGCTTGTAAGAAGCTGTTCAATCCTGTGATGATCATTAATCCTCTGCATGATATCTCCCGTCATTCTGGTATCGAAAAAGCTGATGGGAAGCCTCATCAGTTTGATAAAGAAATCGGATATGATGGAGATGTTGATTCGTGCCGAAAGGTGGAGGAGGATCCAGCTTCTGATGGTTTCAATTCCCATTCTACCCAGGAAGAGCATGATCTGGGCGAGTAAAACCAGGTAGATAAAATTAATATCCTGGTTCTGTATCCCTACGTCTACAATACTTTGGGTAAGAAACGGAAAAATAAGGGATAGTAAACTTCCTGCCAGAAGTCCTACAGCAAGCTGTATGACAAGCGATTTATACTTAAGGAGGTATTTGGACAGGAATGAAAAGCTGGCTTTACTTTCTTCGGAATCAAATTCTGTCTGAAAAAAGGAAGGGGTGGTTTCCAGGATAAGGGCGATCCCTTCTTCCGTATTTTCATTCGCATTTTCTCCGATCCAGAATTTGATGAATTCTTCTCTATTATACGTAATTAATCCGTAGCTGGGATCTGAAATATATACTTTGTTATTTTTATCAATTTTATAAACAACAACAAAATGATTTTTGTTCCAATGCACGATACATGGAAGTGGAACCTCTTCTACGAGAGTATTAAAGTCTATCTGAACTCCCAATGAACGGTAGCCCAGGTTTTCAGCAGCATCACTCAGCCCTAAAAGGCTGCTTCCTTCACGGGTGGTCTCAGAAAGAGCCCGGATTTGTTGTAAGGATATGTTTTTACCGTAATATTTACTTACAATCCTGAGGCAGGTAGGGCCACAGTCTTTAGTGTCTGGTTGCTTATAAAAAGGAAATTTTTTCAAAACTAATGCTCATTATAAAATGTCGTCATATTCTGACGACATTTTTACTTTATTCAATATTATAATTCTAATGAATGGATGGCTAGAAATAGCACCATTTGTTACATGCGTCTACAGCACCTTCCTGAGGTGGAGTTGTCTTCGGGTGACAATAACTTGCCGATGCCTGCGTCTGGGCACATTCCCATGTAATTCCCCCTTTAAGGCTGCTCAAGTTTTCTCTTGACAGTTTTTTTAGATTTTTCATAATAGATAGTTTTTGTTTTTTCCTACTCTTTTACAGCTTTTCGGACATCGCTTTTGTTTTTCCTAAGATAGTGAAAATTTCGGATTAATGACATTTATTTACTAAATCTCGTCATCCTCTATCAATTCGTCAACAAAGAACAAAATATCTTCACGGTCATACTTATCCGGGAACTGATATCCGTTGATAATAAGAATAGGGGTGAAATTCAGTCCCGCATTGCTGTTTTCTTTTGACATTTCTACCAGCGGAATCAGGTTTTCTGAAGTGGCAGTACCTCCCGATAGGGTATTGATTTTGCTTTCATCCCTGGTTTCGAACCATTCTTCTACTGCATGCAGGAATTCTTTTTCCGGTTTATTATAATAGATATGGGTAAGATCAGAGATCAGCTGATCGTACTTTTCATTGGATCTTTCTGGGCTGTAATTGAATCTCATTTGTACGGAAATGTCATTCGGATATTTTTCTAACAGACTTTCAGCCAATTTGTGGGCATCTTTACAGAAACCGCAATAGGGATTGGAAACAATGGAAAGACGGATCTTGGCCTCTTTATTTCCCACAGAAAATGTTTGGGTATCGTGAAATTCTATCTTTTCATTTTCCTGAAGCTGACTTTTGAAGAGTTCATAGTTTCTTTTAAATCTAAGATTTTTGGCATTGGATTTTTGAAGAGCCTCTTTTTGCTCCAGCAGGCTGTTGAAGTAGATCACTGCAGAAAAAATAAGAACCCATAAAATGACTGCCAGTAAAAAGATTCCGATTCCAAAAGATATGTTCAGAAAAAATAGACTGCTGATCAGCACCTGAGCCACAAGGATTGAAATAATTAAAAGACACACCCTACAAAATGTTTTTTCTACAAAAGCCTGGATGTAAAGAGAATATCCGATAGCGAGCACTGAAACAAGAGTAAAGCCTTTCACGAGATATGCTGTGGCAGGTAAAAATAATCCCAATACGGTAAGTCCTGTAAAATAAATCAGAGAGAAATCTGAGAATTTTAACCCCAGGATACTGGTTTTATCCTGTTTGATAATTTTATCACAAGAATTGGTGTTCTGACTGGCTGTGGCACCCCCACCACAAATACTTCCGATTACTGTAGAGGTATTTCCGAATTTTTGGTTAAAAATTTCCAGGGAAATATAAACTCCTGCCAGTGAAAGCACATTAAAAATTGCCTCAAAAATGGTTTGGCTGACAAAGGAATAAATAACAACAATTGCAAAAATCGCGTAAAGAATTGGTTTGAAATTAAAAGCCATTTTACTTTCTGCTTTTTCTGTCTTCTCAAACAGAAGTACAAAGTCAGTAGACTTTTTATATAGCTCTTCTTTATCTAATGTCTTAGCTTTTTCCGAGTAAACTGCATAACTGTTTCCTGATTTTTTTACCAACGAAAAAGAATTTTCAACGATTGCAATAAATTCTTCCGGAAGCTCATCCCAATATTCCTTATCCAGTTCATAAGCATCGTTTTTTATCCCCATAAAGTTTAGAGTATCACTGAAAGCCAGTGCAGAAGGGTAATTGGGATGAGAATTGAACTGGAAAATGAATTCCTGTTTATCAAGTTTTAAGTAGTTAATTAGTTTGTCGAAAATCATGTTAATATTTTTATCTAAAATACACAGATGTTTTAAATAAACAAAAATTTTTTTCTTTTATTGGTGAGATATAAACGGCTGTTGGTAGATTTGATTTGAATGTCAATATTTTATTTTTTCCAGAATGAATGTTTGTACATAATAACCTATTCTTATTTACTTATGGCTGTCCTGATAAGATGTGCTTTTATTGAGGTTAAAATGTCATGTTTATTGTCTGGTCAAATTGTTATTATTTTTAATCTGAAACACTGTATTTATAAATTAATATACATTTTATTTTTCAACAACTCCACTGTAAGGGGACCATGTGAAATCTGGAGGTCTGAAAATCAAAATTTTTCTGTCTGAATAGGGTCTATAAATGAACTGCTATAGTAGAATTATTTCAGTGGGTATTGATAATAACTCCACTATTTCAATCTTTTGAAAAGCGGTATAACTCGAATATTTTATTTTCACCCAAACCTTTGATTTTATGGGGTTTTCTTTGATTAAGTACAATTTACTTGGGATGAGATTGTTGATTCAAAGAATTGATTACTATTCATATTAGGGCGGGTCGAACTCAAAAAAACTTAAAAAATCATAAAGTTTTCATAAAGTTTCAAAAAAGAAAGGAAATGTTTTTGTATTTATAAAATATGTCGTACTTTTACATCGCCTTGAATGAGGGAACAAGTCAAGGTAATAAATTTTTTTTCATCATTTGTGTTTTTAGAATCGTATCGCCTGATACGATTCTTTTTTTATATCTGTTTTTCGTAGTTTAAGAGGAGATCAATGAAGTAGGAATAAGTGACCGAACCTTCCTGTTGATTGCTCTTTAGAAACAGATTATTGGTGAATCCAAAGAAGTCATCCAGCCACCCCTGGTGAATGTAGATGAAGTTTTTTTCATAAGCACGGTCTCTTTTCATCGCCGGAGAATAACCGTTAATGATGAATTTTACAAATTCCGGGTCTTCTTCAACAATAAAGCGTAAAAGGCTTTTTAACGTAAAATATTCAGTACTGTACTTCAGATCCAGGTTTCCGGAATGAATACCCGTTAAATACCCCACAAAATTGGCTTCCTGCTCTCTTGCAAATCCGAGCTGGTGAGAACTTTCGTGCGCCATGGTGAATGGGATGAACGTAGAAGGTAGTTCTTCATTATATTGTGCTTCAGCAGTAAACGGATTATAGTATCCTAAAATTCCTGTGAAACTCATTACGCTTTTGAACAGGCTAGGCTTGAGGGTAGAGACCTTTGTCACTTTTTTATCTGAAATAGATGCCGGGAGCCTGGTTTGCTGATCCAGGATTTCCTGTTGTACGGATTTAAGATCAGTGATGACAAATATACCGTTGCTGTTTTCACGCACGGAACCCCGTGTTATTTTACATTTTTCAAGGTAGATGAGAGCAAGCTTCCTGGCCTTTTCGATCTCCGGTTTCTCTTGGCTTGAAAGCTTTTTAATAATCGGCATCTGGAAATACATCATTCCCCAAAAGACCTGATAGGTAAAATAGAAAAGATTGATGACGATTAATATTTTTAGAACAGACCGGTTTCTCATCTTTTTCTTGAACAAAGTGATGAAAAAGTATAGGAGAAGAACTCCTAATATCATATACATAAGATCTCCCACAGAAAAAGAGATCCAACTGAACAACTTTTGATGAACGCTTTTTTGAAGTTCAAAGAATTTTTCAAAACATGAAACTACAAATGGAGATTTCGAAAAACAGTAAAACAAAAGAAATTGGGCAAGTAATACACCTGCCCAAAACCTCTTTTTCTTATATATATGTATTTTGTTTTTAATGAGCACCTTCGGATTCTAATACGTCAACATTAATTCCTTGTCTAAATAAAGATTTTTTAGCCAGATAAGCAAATAAAGTAATATATACAAAACACAGTACAGGAATAACATATGAACTGTGAATTCCGATAATATCAGACAGTTTACCTTGAAGTGGAGGGATGATCCCGCCTCCCAAAATCATCATAACTAGGAATGCAGAACCCTGCGCGGTATATTTTCCTAAGCCTGTAATTGCGAGCGTAAAGATGGAAGGCCACATGATACTGCACGCGAGTCCGCCTGAAAGAAATGCATAGATGGCAATATTCCCAGTTGTCAATAAACCTGTGATCATAGCAGCTGTTCCGAATAATCCAAAAATAATAAGAGTAACGGCAGGCTTGTTTTTACTGATCAGGAATAAGATCACCTGAATCACTACACACACAGCATAAAAATAAAGGTGTGACATATCCTTCTGAGCAATTGTGTTGATTCCGATAATCACAAAGAATGCGATAAAAGGAACAATAATGGTAGCGATGGTCTGCTGTTGTTTATTAAGGTTGAAAACTGCAATAGCACCCGTCCATCGTCCGATCATTAAACTTCCCCAATACATAGAAATATAAGGAGCCAGATCGGAAGACTGATGACCGCCAAACTCAGGCAAACTTAAAAGTTCCCCAAGATTACTTCCGATGGCAACTTCCACGCCGACATACGCAAGAATGGCAATCATCCCCAATACGAGCTGTGGATATTTCATAGCGCCCCAGCCTTCAGAATTTTTCTGTGCACTGGTATTGGCAAACACCAGACAGATGATCACAGCAAGCAAGGCTCCACCCAGATAGATCATTCTCTTTTTTTCAAGTGGATGTTTTACAGTATCAAGTTCTGTCTTTTTGTTTTCGATCTGTGTCTGGATCGTTGTGATTTTTGCGGCATCTGTTTCTTTTTCAATACTTTGATCCAATATCGTTATCTCGTTGCCAAGTGTTTCGATGGTTTTGGCTTCTTCAGAATTATAGCTGCTGAATACCGGGATAAAGAAAAGAATAACAAGTGCGGTCATGGCAATCAGCGTTTTTCTTGCTTTTCCAGCCTTTTCCATGGGTTCTGTAGAGATCCCGTCAGGAAGTTTTTTAGAAAAATGAAAGATTCCCGCAGCAATTAAGAATAATGCTCCTACTGCAGTGTACAACAGGATTACCTTATCGAGAGCTAGGTGTTTGATTTGATCGTCATCTACGGTAGCCGTCGTTCCGAATAAAGCCAGGCCTACAATAATAGGGCCTATAGAAGTTCCGAAAGAGTTGATCCCCCCGGCGAGGTTCTGTCTGCTGGCCCCGGTTTTTGGATCTCCTAAGAGAACAGCAAAGGGATTGGCCGCAGTCTGCTGAATCGAAAAGCCTAATGCTACTACAAAAAGTCCTATGAGCATTCCATAATATACATTGCTTTTTACGGCAACAATCATAATGGCTGCACCAATGGCAGAGAGGAGGAGTCCATAAACAATACTTTTCTTATATCCCCATTTGCCAATAATGTCAAATCCTTTTATAGTACTGAATATAAAGAGCAGTAAGGCGCCCAGAAAATAAGCAGTATAAAAAGCAAAATCTATTAACTGGGACTGAAACTGGTCTAGAGAAAAATAGTTTTTACAGAATGGGATGAAAATACTATTGCCGGCAGCAATAAACCCCCAGAAAAAAAATACAAGTACAAGTGTGTACAATGCCGGGTAATTAGTCGGCTGGTTGGTTTTTGACATATTTTATTGAAAATTTCGCAAACAAATATAGCTAATTCTTTTAAATAGAATGCTCTATAAGCGTTTTTTTAATAACATGGTAAGCTTCTGTTTTTAAGTCTTTTGGGGAATCTGTAGGTTCAATAACTCCATTAAAATAGACTTTTACCCTTCCAGGATGCCCTTTTGAATTTTCGAAAGGGAACATTTCCTTGAGTCCGATGAAGGTATAAACAGCAATAGGAGAATGGTGTTTTGAAGATAACATAAACGCTCCGTCCTTGAATTCGTCCAGGATAATAGAAGTATCATCGGGGACACCGCCTTCAGGAAAGATAGCGATGCTGTTGCCTTCTTCCATTTTTTCAGCACATCTCCGGTACACATCGGCACGGCTTCTGGCACTGGCACGGTCTACCATCACACAGATTCTTTTATAAATGGTCCCGAAAATAGGAATCTTCACAAGTTCTTTCTTGCCTACAAAACAGATGGGATGGTGAGGAAGTAGGATACAAGTAAGCATTATATCCATAATGGAAGTATGGTTCGATATAAAAACATAAGGCTTGCTTCTGTCCATCTTTTGATCCGAAAGCCGGATCAGGTCATACCTGAAGCCCATACCGTAAAACATTCCGAAACACCAGAGACGAATGAATGTATAGGCGTATTTATAATGCTTTTTGCTAAAAGATAAGATGTAAACAGGGATCCCAAAGATAATTGTTAAAACAAATGCTAACAACAAAAGCCAGAATCTCCAGAGATAATTTAAGATTTTTACCACAGTTTAACCGTTAAAAATTACTTTCTTTTTTACTGAATAATTAAGAATGGAAACCAAAAGAATCGCCGCAATTTTGCTGATCATTTCCGGACTCAAGGTATAAAAAAATAAATTGATATTATCTTTGAAGATAAAACTGTAAAACACCTGGAAGAAACCTAGGCTTAATAAGGTTGAGAAAAAGGATACAGCCATAAAATAGGCAAACTCTTTTTTCTTGGAATGTTTTCCCCGCTCAAAAACAAACCAGATGCTCAGAAAATAATTGGTAATGATTCCGCAGCTGGTGGAAAAGATATTGCTTAAAGGATAATGGACACCATAAAAATTGGTCTCCCGGGCATAGAAATGGGGAAGGTAGGTGCTGAACAGCTTAAAGCTTCCAATTTCCACAATAGCGCTCAATCCCCCTGCTATAATAAAGAACAGGACCTGTTTCTGGCGTATGAGTATTTCTTTCATTTAATAATTATAAAACCTGAAATATATTCGCATATTGTAACGGGTGTTAGAAATATCTGATGAGTAAAATAACATCTCACTGATCATTTTGTGATTATTAATAGCGCTTACCGCTTATTATGAATCCGGGCACTTTACAATATGAATATGCAAATTTATAACTATATGTTAAACACTGAAAAAAGTTGTTAAAATATTTTTTTAAATAAAAATTATTTCTAATTTTAATCAACAGAATGATGTAACAGTGACCTGATAATAAATTCATTTTCAACTCCTTGTGTTGATGGTTTTTCTATCTTGTAATGCCCGCTTAAAGGCAAGGACTTCCAATACTTTATGACCAATTGTTAATAATATTTGTATGAAACGTCAAAACAAATACAGAAAATTCCAGCTTCAACAAAAAAATATTGAGGCTCTTGAGAAAGAAAATTCCCGCTTCAAACGAGTGTATTCTGAATATGAAAATATGTCTAATGAATTATGGAATCTGGAAAATTCCAACGATGAACCTGTTCCTGATGATTTTATCAATGCTATGGTTCTCCAGGCGTCTTATCTTGAAGATGAAATTGAAGACTGGCTCCTGCAGTTCAACGAAAAAAAAACGGACATCCGGCATTAATGATTTTAGACAGCTTCCGGGTTGTTTTAAACGCTAATTAAAGATAAATTCATAATTTAGCATCCTTAAATTAAAATCTAAAATATGGTTGCTATTGTAGATAGTGGTTCTACTAAATCGGATTGGGTAATATTGGATGACTTCAAGAAAGTTTTTCTGAAAACAGAAACCATCGGTTTCAATCCGAACTTCATCAATAAAGAACTTATCGCTCCTGAAATACAGAAGAATAGCAATCTTATGCTGGTTAAAAATTCAATCACTAAAGTCTTCTTTTATGGTTCAGGATGCGGAGTGAAAAAAAACTGCGAAATCATAGAAGATGAATTGAAGAAAATATTCGGGAAAGCAGAAATTACGGTAAAAGAAGATCTGATGGCTGCAGCCTATGCAGCGTATAGCGGAAAACCTGCGATCGTGTGCATTTTAGGGACAGGGTCAAACTCATGTTTTTTTGATGGTGAAAACCTGAAGATAGAATTGCCTTCGCTTGGTTTCCTGATTGGAGATGAGGGAAGCGGCAGTGCTATTGGAAAACAGCTGGTACGCAGGTATTTCATGAAAAAACTTCCTTCAGACCTTCATACAGAATTTGAATCGGCTTATCAGCTTACTATAGAAGATGCATTGAAAAATATGTATCATTCGCCAAGGCCTAATGCTTATCTGGCAAACTTTACCAAATTTGTGATCGAAAGAAAAGATCACCCTTATCTGAGAGATATGGTTTTTGAAGAAATGAAAAGTTTCTTTGAATATCAGGTTCTCCCTTATCACGAAGCAAAAGAAGCTGAGATTAATTTCATTGGCTCTATTGCTTATTATTATGAAAATATACTACGTTCTGTTGCTGCAGAATTTAATTTAAATGTGGGACATGTTGTTCAGAAACCAATTGAAAGCTTAGTAGATTACCACATTCATTACATACTTTAACAAAAAACAAAATTTTATGTCAAGTAACAACAATCGCGACGGAAAGAGTTTTAACCAGGCCGCGTTAGATTATCATAAAGCAGAACCCAAAGGAAAAATAGAAGTTATTCCATCCAAGCCACACTCTTCACAGAGAGACCTTTCGCTGGCTTATTCACCAGGAGTTGCGGTTCCTTGTATGGAAATCCATGATAAACCGGAAACGGTGTATGATTATACAGGAAAAGGAAATCTTGTCGCTGTAATTTCTAACGGTACTGCCGTGCTTGGTCTTGGAGATATAGGAGCAGAAGCTTCGAAACCTGTGATGGAAGGAAAAGGACTTCTTTTCAAAATCTTTGCCGATATCAATGTTTTTGATATTGAGATCGATGAGAAAGATCCTGATAAATTTATTGAAATCGTAAAAGGAATTGCTCCTACTTTCGGAGGAATCAACCTGGAAGATATTAAAGCTCCTGAAGCTTTTTATATAGAACAAAAATTGAAAGAGGAATTGAATATTCCTTTGATGCATGATGACCAGCATGGAACTGCTATTATTTCAGCTGCCGCATTAATTAACTCTCTGCAGATCGCCAATAAAAATATTGACGAAGTGAAGATGGTTGTGAACGGAGCAGGTGCTGCTGCCATTGCATGTACAAAGCTTTACATTTCACTGGGACTGAAAAAGGAAAATGTCCTGATGTGTGACAGTAAAGGAGTGATCAATCATAAAAGAGAAAACCTTACCCCTGAAAAATTAGACTTTATTGCACAGACGGATATCGAAACATTAGAAGATGCCGTAAAAGGTTCTGATGTGTTTGTTGGATTATCAAAAGGAAATGTTATGACTCCGGAAATGCTGTTAAGCATGAATGAGAATCCTATTGTCTTTGCATTGGCGAATCCTGATCCGGAAATTGCTTATGACCTGGCACTTGACACCCGTAAAGATGTGATCATGGCCACAGGGAGAAGTGACTATCCTAACCAGGTAAACAACGTATTGGGCTTCCCATATATATTCCGTGGTGCATTGGATGTACAGGCTACAGGAATCAACGAAGAAATGAAACTGGCAGCCGTGCACGCAATTGCTGATCTGGCAAAAGAACCTGTTCCTGAAGCGGTAATTCTGGCTTATAACGTTCAGAACCTACAGTTTGGAAGAGAATATTTCATTCCAAAACCATTTGACAACAGGCTGATTACAAAAGTGTCAAGTGCCGTAGCAAAAGCAGCTATTGAAAGTGGGGTAGCCCGAAAAACAATTGCTGACTTTGACGAATATGAGCACCAGCTTTTAGACAGAATGGGCAGAGACGAGAGATTGGTAAGAATGATGCAAAGCCGTGCGAAGTCTAATCCGAAAAGAATCACTCTTGGAAATGCTGAAGAATACAATGTATTGAAAGCAGCACAGATTCTTTTTGAAGAAGGAATTGCTTACCCAAGTCTTCTGGGAGATAAAAAATACATCAAGGAGCAAATGGAGCGTTTCGGGATCAGCCTGGATATTCCGATCATTGATCCAAGTGATGACGACCAGAAAGAAAACAGAAAAAAATACAGAGAAACACTTTGGAAACTTCGCCAGAGAAAAGGCATGAACGAATATAAGGCTAAAAGATACGTTCGCCAGAGAGACTATTTCGGACCTTTGATGCTTAGACATGGGGATACGGATGGGCTTATTGTAGGTTTCTCCAAAAACTATACATCCGTATTGCGTCCTGTATTGGAAGTTATTGAGAAAGACAAGGGAGTTGATAAAATAGCTGCCATGATGATGATCTTGTCTGAAAAGAAACCTATTTTCTTCGCAGATACTTCTATCAATCAGAATCCTACGGCAGAAGATCTGGTCAATATTGCGAAGATGGCAGAAATTACGGTGAAATCTTTTGCCATTGAGCCGAGAATCGCTATGCTTGGATTCGAAAACTTTGCTGCCATTTCCGATACTTCTAAAAAAGTTGCGAAAGCAGTAAGTATTCTTCATGAGAAATATCCTAAAATGATTGTTGATGGGGAGATCCAGCCTGATTTCGCTATGAATGCAGATCACCTGAGTGATTATCCTTTCTCAAAGCTGGGGACTACTCCTGCCAATACATTCATTTTCCCGAACCTGGAAAGTGCGAATTTATCATACAAAATTCTGAGAGGAATGAAGGTGGCTCAGGTTATCGGCCCGATCTTAATGGGATTAAAGCAGCCGGTACATGTATTACAGATGCGTTCCAGCGTAGATGAGATTGTAAATCTTGCTACTATTGCAGTGCTTGATGCGCAGAGAAGAGACAAAAAATAAAAAGTCCTGATATACTTAAAAAGCATCTTAGAAATAAGATGCTTTTTTTATGGGGTGCCGTCAGTTTGTTTCTGAATTTTTTAATTTGTTATTCTCTTCCAAAAGTTCCTTGTTTTCTTTTTCCAGTTTCTCAATGTATTTTTTCTGAGTTTCCAGAATAAAGTTCGGAATATGAGAATAAGTGATGCTGTTCCCTGATGAGTGTTCCTGATAAGAAGATTTTGTCTTGGTATTCTTAATACTTTCCAGGGATACTTCCAGCGCTTTGGCTAGTTTCTCCCACTCATCATCGTAGATTTTGACTTCCCCACGTTCTTTTCGGGAATAGTTTGATGCATCTGTACCCAAAATCTTTCCCATTTGCACTTGTGATAAACCCCTTTGCCTTCTAAGGGTTTTTAATTTTTCATGAGCCTTCATTCTTAATGTTTTATACAAAAGTGCAGATTTTATGAATTATTTGCAAGGGATTTACAAGAAAAATGCATATTATTTCTATATCGCGTGATATTTTTGTCTGTATATTAGACTTGTCAATAGTGACAGAAATTAAACTAAAAATTTAACCCATGAAAAAATTGGAAAACCTTAAGGGGAAGAAATTAGGTAACATGAAAAATGTTATGGCAGGAAAATTAGCAATCGATAACTCTCTGGCTGGTCCATGTGGTGGAACAGGAACTGCAAGTGATCCGCATGTATTGGAAACACTTACCATTATCAAAGGTGGTGGTGGTTCTAACGACGGATGTGATTAGTCAACTGCTTAACAGAAAAAAAATCAAGACTCTTTATATTATAAAGAGTCTTCCTTTATCTATTAATTCATGAAATATGATTCTAATATTATCAACGCCAAATGATGATGATACAAATCTTGTGATGGAACATTTGGCTATTTTGGGTGAAAAGTGCATAAGAATAAATGATCTTGACCTCTTTAACGGAAATACAAAGATGCATTATGAGTTGTCACCGGAGCCTACCCTTATCGTGGAGAATAGTTTTTTTGGAAAAATAGACCTTGCGGATGTTAATTGTGTATGGTACAGGAAATTCGGTTTCTTTGATAAGTTCAAAAAAAACTTCAGGGGAGAAACCAATGTAGAGATGCTGGAATATTTAAAATTGGAATATACCACGACTTTAGATCTCTTTTTTGATTTCCTGAAAAATAAAAAATGGCTGAATAACCAGCTGAACATTAAAAAGCTCAATAAAATAAGTACTCTTATTGCTTCGCAACAGGTTGGACTTACAATTCCAAAAACCAATATAACCAATACCGCTGATTCATTGAACCGCAATGAGTCATATATTACCAAATCAATAAAAGATGGCTCAGTCATTGATGTCGGAGAAAATACATACTTCTTTTTGACAAAGGAGGTAAACCCGAAGACCATGGCTCAGTACAGCCATTTTTTTCCTAGCTTATTCCAGGAGAAAGTGGACAAAGAGTACGAACTCAGGATATTTCATCTGAATGGTAAAAATTATCCTATGGCCATTTTCTCCCAAAGAGATACCCAGACGGGAGTAGATTACCGTCATTACAATTACAGTAAGCCTAACAGAATGATTCCTTATACTTTACCTGAAGAGGTAGACCGGAAAATAAGTCTTCTCATGAAAAATATCGGATTGGATACCGGTTCGTTGGATATCATAAAAGGAAAGGACGGAGAATATTATTTTCTGGAAGTAAATCCATCCGGACAGTTCCGGATGACGGCACTGCCCTGTAATTACAATCTTCATCATGAGGTAGCACACTGTTTACAAAAAATGAATACATGAAAAAGACATTACTAAAAGACCTGGGTTATGAGAAAAAAAAGGGATTGCTTCCTGTGATTTTCTCCCATACCGTAGCGATGGATGTTACAAAAATAAAAAGAGAGCGCCCCTTCAGAATCGTGGATACGTCTATTCACCAGTCAGAAATTTATTGTTTAAGAATATATAAGGATGGAATTAACATATCTACAGAATAACAAGGATAAATATATTCATGTATTTTCATGCTGCATCCCTGTTAAAGGCCATGAAAGAGGTGCAATATATGATCTTCAAAGAGAAGAAATTGAATTGGTTCCCAATACGATGATTGATTTTTTGGATTATATCAAAAGCAAAAAGGTAGGCGCTGTTTTGGATGAGTTCAATTCTGATCCCGTTGCAAAACAATACCTCGGTTTTCTTGAAAAGAATGAATTTGTGTTTTATTCCAATACCGCCTTTTTTCCGGAACTTTCAGAGAAAAGTATCAATGAAGACACTTCAGTGATACAGTTTATGACCGTGATGTTGTCTGAGTACCTTTATGGAAATTTAGATCATATTATTAAAAATATCTCCGGTCTTGGGGTAAAAAGACTGCATTTTCACATGACCGATACGAACTGTATGGGAAAAATACATGATATTCTCAACCGATTGCAGCATTCCCGAGTGACTAATATTTCATTCTCTGTTCCTTACCAGAAAATTGATAAAAAGCTTTACAACAATAACAGATTAAAGACTATTTATTTTTTTAATTCTCCGAAAGCAAAAGTTGAAACCCATAATGAGGTCAATAGTATTTTTATAAAAGGGGGTGATGATAAGATGTTTTTGCCTACATTTAATATCAATACTGTGGACATTAACACTACAGCCTACAATATTGCAAAAAATTATAACCTGGCCATTTACAAGACCGTATTTGTAGATGAGAATGGAGAGATCCGGTTCAATATGTCCGAACAGGGAAGGTATGGTAATATTTCTGATTCTTTAGAGGAAATAAAAGAAGGAGCCGTGAAAAAGCTGGCCGTACTTTGGAGTATAAAAAGAGACGATATTGCTCCCTGCAATATTTGTGAATTCAAATTATGCTGTACGGTAACCCATGTACCATTCAAAACAGATAATGGGTATGCGGTAAATTGTAATTATAATCCTTATACAGCAGAACTAAATTAAAAAAAGATATGAGTAAGAAACTGATAACGGTATGGATCTTAATGTGTGCGGGCCTGATGCTTCAGAGCTGTAAAAATTACTATTATTTTAAACATACCCCTGCTGTGAATAACGAAGAAGGAAATAAGATTCATCAGTTAAAGTTTTCCAACGAAAATATGGAGTTTGTTACTTTCTCAGACTATCAGTTTAACTCAATAAACCAAAAGTACGTTTTCTTTACAACCAAGGATGTCAGCCGTATTCTTAAGACTCACATGAAGAAGCCTGTTACAGAGCAGTTTCTTTTTATGTATACCAATATGAGTATCTACAATAATCTTTTAGGCTTTTCTTACGAAGGCACCTCGTTGGAAGATGTAGAAAAAGAGTATGGCAGAACACCAGATGTTGATTTGGGAAACGGCATTTTATATACCTATGATTCCGGTACATTCAATGTTGTGGATATTTATAAAAAATACAATGGTGGCGTGGTCAGATTTATCAATCTGAACAGTCCAAATGAAAAAGATCCGGAAAACAAAAAGTTTCACCTGGAGGTCAAAAATCTTTTCTTTGGTCTCAACGGAGGTTTATGGGATAAAAATGCAGCCGACTTTCAATAATCAGTAAGCAAAGTATATGGTTGAAAGTATCTCCAATATTCTGAAGTACCTGAATAAAAAAAACATTTACCCGGACGCAAAGGAATTTTCATTCCAGGTCAATTCCCATCCTGCTTTTCCCAGTCTTCTTTCAATAGTGAGCACACTGAATATCCATCATATCAGAAACTACGCAGTGGAGATAGATAATTCAGAGATCGATGAACTTCCTGATGATTTTATGGCTTTTATAACCCTTTCAGATGGTGGGCAGGAGCTTGCAGTTGTTGAAAAAAAAGAGGGATATTATCTGGTCAATGGTAGAGATAAGATGAATGAAGGAGACTTTCTAACAAAATGGAATAATATTGCCGTTCTTATCGATGAGTCTGACTCTTTGATAACAAAGAAAGGGTACGGTCTATATAAGGCCGCTTTTACCGTAATTGCTGCGGTTATTTTGTTAGCATATCTTTATTATACAGTACCTATAAGTTCATTTACGTACTTCATGCTATCGTTGTGTGGGCTGTTCCTTTCTGTTCTTTCGCTTAAAAAAATATTTGGAATCGAAAATACAGTGGTGACCAAAGTATGTTCAGGAGCTTATACAGACTGCTCGTTTTCCGGGGAGGGAAAAAACAAAAATTTTATTTCAAATTTTGGAGATTACAGTCTTGCTTATTTTTTGACCAATGTCATAACCCTTTTATTTTTGGTGAATGAACAGCAGGATAATGTGTTTGCCATGATACAAAAAGCTTTGCTCGTTATTATATTTCCTGTGATAGGATATTCTCTTTTTTATCAGGTGTTCCGGATCAGGAAAATTTGTCCTCTATGTATTGGGATCATCATTGTTCTGCTTTTACAAACCTATAGTATACTAAAATGATATGAATGTGGAATCCTTGGCCTCTTTTCTGATATATGGTGTTTTGTACCTGCTTATTCTTATTCTGTGGATGCAGATTAGGAAGTATATGGAACAAAATAGAACATTGAGAAGCGAGATCATCAGCAAAAACAGAACGGTAAGGAGCTATGAGGTATTTATGAATACCCTGGAGAAGCAGAAAAACCAAGAGCTTCCAGAGCCTATTCTTGTTTTGGGCAATACAAACAGCGGGATCGAGCTGACGGTATTGACAAGCCTGTACTGCGGCATGTGCAAGGAACTGACTGATATTATTGGTCATATTCTCTTTGCCTACGAAGATGAGGTAAAGATCAATATTTTGTTTAAAACCCAGCCTGTAGAGGAAAGAAATCAGTATTTGTATATACTCCACAGTGTATTTTTAACTCATGGATCTCAGGAGTTTATGAAGGCAATGTATTTCTGGTTTAAGCATAAAAATCTGGCGCCATGGTTCATAGATACTGGATACAATATAGAAGAAACTAAAACAGCTCTTCATCAATCCAATCAATGGTTTGCTCAGCAAGGAATTATATCCACCCCTTCAATTTTTATCAATGGTTATGAATTTCCTGTAGAATATGATAAAGAAGATTTGTATTATTACATAGAAGGAATTATTGAAAATAATAAATAAGATGCGAAATAGAATATTGATATTAAGTCTTCTTTTCTTTGTCACTCAAATCCTCTATTCTCAGGATATGAAGATCACTTATGATATGAAATACAAAGAAGACTCTCTCTCTAAAGAAACCACTACCAGAAAAATGCTGCTTCTGATTCATGAAGGGCAATCAAAATTTTATACGGAAAAGCAATATGAGGTAGACTCATTGCGGGCAACCGGATTTAAAGGGTTCGCAGTAGGAGACAGTGATTTCTATGTCATCAGAAATAAAAAAGATATTACTTCAAAATATTATTTCAAGCTCAGAGACGTTTATAAAGTAACAGTATCACAAGCTTTGAACTGGAGAATTGAAAACCAGGTGGAGAAGAAATTCGGTTTTGCTTGTCAGAAAGCTACTTTGTATCACAAAGGCAGACATTGGGAAGCTTGGTTCACTCAGGAAATTCCACTTCTGGAGGGCCCCTACATCTTTAAAGGATTGCCCGGATTGATCGTCTATATGAAAGATTCCACAGGTTCCTATGAGTTTTCCTTTGCGGGACTTAAAAAAAACTTCTATCCTATGGATTTTGAGAATATCAGCCCACAGCCCCTTGAAGTTTCTGAGGATAACCTGAAGAAGATCTCTTTAGACTATTATAATGACCCGTTCAGAGAAATGAAATCCGGAAATGTAAAGGCAAAAGTAAGAGATCAGAAGGGAAATGAAATAGAACCTGATTTTAGAGAAATGACAAAAAATGTGCAGTCTTACCTCAAAAAAAACAACAATCCGATCGAATTGTCAGATGCAATTAAATATCCTTAGCCATTAAAAACAATTTATTTTAACCTTCAATGCTGATTTTGAAGGTTAAATTTTTATATTTGGGAGTTTCAAAAATTAATAATGATATTTTCTTTACAAGGTAATGTTCAAGAACTTACGCCTACCTATGCCGTAATCAACGTACAAGGCGTTGGTTACTATGTGGGGATCAGCCTGATGACCTCACAGACTCTGGTTGTAAACCAGCAAACCATTCTATTTATCCAACAGATTATCCGTGAAGATGCCCATCTTCTGTTCGGTTTTAACACTCGTTCAGAAAAAGAAATGTTCAATCTGTTAATAAGCGTTAATGGAGTGGGTGCCGTTTCTGCGCTTATCCTCCTGTCTACACTAAGCCTCGATGAGATCGCTTCTGCAATACTTTCCCGCAACAGTGCTTTGATCCAAAAGGCTAAAGGAATAGGTGCCAAAACCGCTGAAAGAATTATAGTGGATCTTAAAGATAAAGTCCAGAAATTCACTGGAACAGAAGAGAATATTTCTGTGCTGGTAGATAATAAAATCAAGGAAGAAGCGTTATCTGCATTAGAAGTTTTAGGCATTCCTAAACGGATGAGTGAGAAGATGGCAGATCGAATTATCAAACAAAATCCAAGCATCTCAGTTGAAGAACTGGTTAAACAAATTTTAAAAAACATTTAACATTTGGTGGCAAATATTAAGCATCTTAACATATTTTTGTTCCTGTCGTTCCTGTGTATGTCTGTCAGTGCTTTTGCACAGCAGGTAAGAAAAGACACGGCGATCATAAGAAAAGAATATGAAGTGGCTGATCCTACAAGGTATGAAGCTTACTACGATATAAAAACGGGGATGTACTATGTGTATCCCAAAATTGGAAATACCATCACAGGACCTCCTACAGCAATGTCTCCTGAGGAGTATAAAGAATACATGCTCGCCAATCAGACAAAAGCGTACTACAAGGAGAAATCAGACAAATACAATCTTCTTTTTAGAAAAGACAAATCTGATGCCAGAAAAAAAGGACTTATTCCTTCCCTCTTAATCAACAACAAGCTGTTTGAAACCGTATTCGGGGGTAATAAAATTGAAATCATACCATCAGGATATGCATCCATAGACTTTGCCGGCCTTTATCAGAAAATAGATAACCCTATGATTCTGCCACAAAACAGGACCAGCTTTACCTTTGATATTGATCAGAGAATTCAGCTGGGGCTATTGGGAAAAGTGGGAGAGAATCTTCAGCTTAAAGCCAATTATGATACCCAGAGCGGATTTGCTTTTGAAAACAGGATGAATCTCGTATGGCAGTCGAAAGGAAGCTGGAAAGATCTCCAGAGCAAAGGCCTTGGGAATGTAGATAAGCCTACTGAAGGAGGAGAAGATAAAATCATCAAAAGAGTTGAGTTTGGTAATGTCAACATGCCGCTCTCAACAAGCTTGATTCGGGGTTCACAATCATTGTTTGGGGTAAAAACAGAATTTCAGCTGGGAAAAACTTTTGGAACTGTTGTTCTATCTCAACAACAGGGTGAAGCCCGGAATATTGTCGTACAGGGAGGTGGTGTAATGAATAATTTTAAAGTCAATGCCATTGATTATGAAGATAATCAGCACTACTTTTTAGGGCATTATTTCCTGAACAAGTACGACGAATCCTTGCTTAATTATCCACAGATCAATTCCAGGATCAACATCACCAGACTCGAAGTATGGGTACTGGACCAGGGGAACAGCAATCTTGCCTATCAGAAAAGTATTATCGGGATCAGGGACCTGGGAGATGGAGGTGCTACCAATCCTACTGCACTACCGGATAATACGGTTAACGGATTATATGATCAGATATCTTCTGCAGCAGGAACCAGAGAAGCGGGAAAAAATTATGTTGAGTTATTTCAGGGAAAAACGTTTACGGGATCTACAGAACCATATGACAATGGTGAACATTACATCTATAATACAAAGGCCAGAAGACTGAATTCCAATGAATATGTTTTTCAGCCACAGCTGGGATATGTTTCCTTAAATCAAAAGCTTAATGATAACCAGCTTCTAGCGGTTTCTTACTCATACACCGTTAACGGAAGCAATAAAGTATATAAAGTAGGAGAATTCTCCGAAGAAAGCCCTGTGTTGGTGACAAAAGTATTACGGGTAAATAACAGAGTCAATACACAGTCTCCGATGTGGGATCTGATGATGAAAAACATCTATTCTCTGGATGCAGGTCAGGTGGCACAGGATGGCTTCATTTTGAATCTCTACTATAGAGATCAGAAAACCGGAGGTAAGGTAAATTACCTTCCGGATACGCCTGTCAAAGATCTCAACTTATTGAAATTAATGAACTGGGATCGCCTCAACATGAACGGGGATATCCAGAATAATAAGGATGGATCGAAAGGGGATGGTATTTTTGACTTCGTCAACGGAGTGACCATAAGACCTGAAACAGGAAGGGTGATCTTTACTAAAGTACAGCCTTTTGGTGATTATATGCAGAGTTTGGTGGGGAACGATCCCAAATATGTTCTCCATGACCTCTACGATAAGCAAAAACTACCTCAATCTCCTTTACCGCAATGGTATACCATAGAAGGACGTTATAAGGGTACCCAGGGGCAGGGGATTTCCTTAGGGGCTGTAAACGTTCCGCAGGGATCTGTTAAGGTAGCGGCTAACGGAGTACAGCTTACCGAAGGAGTAGATTATACCGTAGACTATATGCTTGGAACCGTGACCATCATCAATGAAAATGTGAAACAATCCGGACAAGCCATCAATATCTCATTAGAAAACCAGCTGACATTCAATACCCAGAGAAAAAGATTCCTCGGGTTGAATTTGGAAAGAAGGTTTAATGAAAACTTTATCTTAGGAGGAACAGTTGTCAATTATTCAGAATCTCCACTTACCCAAAAAGTAAACTTTGGACAGGAAGCCGTGAATAATACCATGGCAGGAGTCAATTTGATGTACAACAATCAGGTTCCTTTCCTGACAAGACTTACGGATAAAATTCCACTGGTGAAGACCGAGGCGCCCTCTAACTTAAACTTTAAGATGGAAGCAGCTTACCTCCTTCCGGGATTAAATAATGCGACAAACAACCAGTCTTATATTGACGATTTTGAGCAAACTACGTCGAAGATTTCGTTGAAAGAACCTGCAGCATGGAGCTTAGCTTCGAGACCTGAAAAAAATTCATTACCGCCGTTTAACGGGCTACCTCCAAACGATGACCTCACAAGTGGATACGGACGGGGATTGCTGAGCTGGTATAACATTGATCCCAGATTCTGGGGAGTAGGAGGGAAAGCTCCCGGAGGAATTACCCCGCAGTCTGTTTCCAACCATGCTTCAAGAAGGGTACAGCTTTCCGAGATTTATAATAACAGGGATTTTGTAGCAGGTGAACAAACCTATACCAATACCTTTGATATCTCTTATTTCCCGCAGGAAAAAGGTCCTTATAACGTAAATCCGGGAGCGGAAGTTGCACAAAACAGATGGGCCGGTATTATGAGACCTATCAGTGTACCAAACTTTATAAGCTCAAACATCGAGTATGTTGAATTCTGGATGATGGATCCCTATGCTGACGGTAATACACTGGGAACCAATGCAAGGTTATTATTACATTTAGGAAACGTTTCCGAAGATATCCTGAAAGATGGGAAAATGCAATATGAAAATGGACTTCCGGCTGGTGGAGTTCAGTCTTCCACAACCAATTCAAACTGGGGTGTCCAGCCGAAGCAGCCTCCTATTCTTTATGCATTCTCTACAGAAGGAGAAGCCAGAAAAGAACAGGATTTGGGATATGATGGGTTAAGTTCAGATCAGGAATCCATGAGATTCGGAAATACATTTGTCAATCCGGTGACCAATATCGTAGACCCTGCAGTAGATGACTTTGTGTTCTACCTGTCTGATAAATTTACAGGAAGCCAGGCCGCTTCATTGGTGCAGCGCTACAAATACTTCAGAAATCCGGAAGGAAACTCAGAAGCCAACTCTTTAAATGTAGCTTCTCAAACTCCGGATGCAGAAGATATCAACAGAGATTATAATCTTGACCAGACGGAGAACTATAACGAATATGTCATCAAGCTTGATCAGGCAAGTCTTTCGTTAACAGCAGGTAATAATATCGTGGATGTTAAAACCGTAAAGGCGACGTTTCAGAACGGTCAGTCCTCAGATGTTAAGTGGTATTTATTCAGAATTCCTGTTTCCCAATATGCTAAGGATGGTGCCGAAGGAGCAAGAAATTCGTCTGTTCTTAACAATGTAAGATTTGCGAGATTAATGATGACGGGATTTGAACAGACTTCAACGATAAGGTTCGGTACTCTGGATCTTGTACGATCTGATTGGAGGAAATATCCAAATAATCTTGCCATGTATGTAGGTACAGGTACAAATCCGGGAGTTGACCCAGCCACTGATGAAGGAAGTACAGAAGTCAATACCAGTGACCTGGAAGTAGGAAGTGTAAATATTGAAGAAAATGCATTCAACCAACCACCATATGTATTGCCTCCGGGAATTGACAGACAGGTATTAAGCGGCAATGCCGGAGCCCAGAGACAGAATGAAGCTTCCTTGTATATGAAGGCTAACAAACTTTCAAATGGCCAATCCAGAGGGGTATTCAAAAATACAACATTGGATATGAGAAGATACAAGAAGCTTAAGCTTTTCGTTCATGCTCATGATCCAATAAACAGAACTTTTGGATTAGACAGAAAAACCAAATTCTTCATCCGTTTCGGAACCGATGCAACAGATAATTATTATGAATATGAAGCATCTTTGAATTTGACACCTACAACAGCAACAGCACCAATGGACATCTGGCCAATGGAAAATGAAGTAGATCTTGATATTCAGAACTTTGTTGATGCCAAAATCAGAAGAGATAAAAATAATCCTGACCAAATTATACAAAGAGTACTTGATAAAGAGTTTGGAGGTGGAGAATATGAAAAAAGAATCTATATTAAAGGGCGTCCAAGTTTAGGAAACATCACAAACATCATGATTGGTGTGAGAAATGGAATAGAAAGGGGAGGTGTCCCAACTGATATTGATAGGATTCTTTGGGTCAACGAAATTCGTCTTTCGGAAATTGAAAATGATGGCGGTTATGCAGGGAATGCAAGCTTGAATTTTAACCTGGGGGATTTTGCTACCGTAAATACCAGTGCTTCCTATACATCAGTGGGCTTCGGAAACATCGATTCTAAACCTGCAGAAAGAAATCAGTCTTCACAGTCTGCTTTCAGTATTAATACAGCAATCAATGTGGATAAATTCCTTCCGGAAAAAACAGGATTAAAAATTCCTTTGAACTACTCATACTCTCAAACGATTGAAGATCCGAAGTATAATCCTTTGGATACCGATGTAGAGTTTAGCAAAGCCCCTAATAAGGACCAGCTGAAAAAGGTGGCAAGAACATATACCCAGCAAAGAAGCATCGGGGTAGTCAATATGCGTAAGGAGAGAATGAATCAGAATAAAAAACCTAAGTTTTATGATATAGAAAATGTATCAGTAACGGCGGTATATAATGATGATTATTTCAGGGATATCTATACAAAGAGAAATTACAGACAGTACCTCAGAGGATATATCGATTACAACTATACCTTTAAGCCATGGGTGCTGAAGCCGTTCAATAAAATGATCAGTGATACGGCAAAATCAACAAAATACTTGAGATGGGTGAAAGAATTCAATTTTAATCCTATCCCTACAAGATTATCATTCAGAACTGAGATCGACAGAAATTACAACGAGCTTGAGTTCAGAAATGTGGAAGCTATTTTAAGTGGAAATGGCGCTTCAGATTTTGATGCCATCAGAAACAGAAACTTCTATTTCGGCTGGCAGTACGGATTAGGATTCAACTTTACCAAATCCTTAAAACTGGAAATCAATTCAGCAACCCGAACCCTTAATGATAACGTGGATGCGAATATTATGGACAGCAAGTCAATTTTCGGAAACGTATTCAGAGCCGGACGACCGGTATTGTATAACCATAGAGTACAGCTGAATTATAAACTGCCGTTTCAGTATCTTCCTTACCTGGATTTTATTGATGCTGAGGTGGGGTACGGATTTACCTATAACTGGAATGCACGAAGTACTGCCTTATATGGTCAGGTAAACCCCGAAACCAATAGAGTGGAAAGCTTAGGTTCTATAGGGCAGAATACCAATGTTGTCCAGGCTACAGCAAGTGCTGATATTCCAAAATTCTTTGGTCAGTTCAATTACTTTAAAAATATCAATACCAAGCTGCAGAAAAGAAAACAGGAGATGGATTCTTTGAATAATGTGTATACTAAAGCATGGGAAAAAAACAGGTACCGATACAAAAAATATAAATTTAAAAATAAACTTACCGTTCTGCAAAGTGCAGCATTCCTGCTGACTTCTTTCAAGCAGTTGAATGTGAGCTATACTGAAAATAACGGTACCGTGCTTCCAGGAATACTGTCAGCTCCCAACTGGTATGGTTACGGACAGACATTGGGAGGTCCTACATTAGGATTCTTACTGGGATCGCAGGCTGATATCAGAAGGACGGTAATGGAAAACGGCTGGGTAAGTAATTCTGATTATATGACGGACCCTTATGTAAGAATGTCAACAAAAGAGTTGCGTGCAGAATTGCAAATGGTTCCGATAAATGACTTCAGAATAGACTTTAATGTCCTGCACAATTACAATAGCAATTTTTCACATTCAGGATTTAATTATATGAATGGAGGAGTTGCAGATCCTGATTTTACTTTTGCTACTGATATGGTTACCTATTCCAATTCTGCAGTGCTGCTAAGTACATCATTTAAAAATGGTGAGGCCGTTTACCAGGCTATCAGGGAAAATGCAAGAGCACTTTCTCAGCAGTTAGGTGGACCTAATGCTGAATTGGATAATGATGGATTTGCCAAGCATTATAGTATAGCCAATGCTTATGTATTAATTCCTGCATTCAGAGCTGCTCTTGAAGGAAAATCCATTACACCGATGGGGAATCCTAAAAAAGCAGGAATGCCATTGCCAAACTGGAGAATTACCTATTCGGGATTAAAGAACATTCCGATCATTAGCGGCCAGTTTACGAAATTTGACATTTTACATGGATATACAGCAACCTATACGGCAACAGGAATCCAAAGCAATATAGACTATCATGGAAACCCTGGAGGATTTTATCAGACGGTGGATGATGCCGGTAATGTGGTGAAGAATGACGGAGATAAAATTAATCCTTATACTTTTGCCCAGGTGGGGTATGTAGAATCTTTCTCACCACTTATCGGAGTTGATGTTACCATGAGAAACAATATGCAGTTCGGATTGCAGTATAACAGAACAAGAATGATGGTCATGGGACTTATTAACCATACCCTTACCGAAGATGCCAATTCGGAATATGTGGTGAGGCTTGGATACATTGTTCGAAACTTCAGACTTGGAACAGCCAACATAAGAGGAAGAGGAACAAGAGGAAAAGGAAGCGATCTTAATATCAGAGGAGATATTTCGTTGAGAGACAGTAAAACCTCTATTATGAATATCCTGCTGGATGACGCTCAGGTTACAGGAGGACAAAGACTGATGAATATCAAACTTTCTGCAGACTATAACGTTTCCGAAAATCTTAACCTTAGAGTATTCTACGAACAGATGACCTCTAAATATAAGATATCAACGGCATTCCCATTGTCTACGATCAGAGCAGGTATCTCTGCAACGTTTACATTTGGAGACTCCGGTGGCGGTGGCGGCGGATTCTAAGAATAAAATACTGTTTTTTTAAACAATTAATTAATCCCTTTCTATTATAGGAAGGGATTTTCATGTTAAATTATTTACATAATACCATGGATGTCATTAAGTAAATTAACTAAGGCTGAAAGCAGTCCGAAGAAATAGAAACTTTAAAAAAAGCAAATAAAAAATAGGATGACATCTTTGTTTCTGCAATGATTTTTTTATTTTCAATCAAAATTTAATGAAGATGCCTATTAAGGCTTTGAACCTTTTATAATTTTGAATACATTTGTACAAAATAAAAATTAAAAAATGAACACACCATCAGAATTAAAGTACACTAAAGATCACGAGTGGATCAAGATTGAAGGTAATGTAGCTACAATCGGTATTACAGACTTTGCTCAGGGAGAGCTTGGGGATATCGTATATGTAGATGTAGATACTGTAGATGATGACCTTAATGGGGGAGACGTTTTCGGAAGTGTAGAAGCAGTAAAAACTGTTTCAGATTTATTCTTACCTATTGCAGGGAAGGTTATTGAATTTAATTCAGAACTGGAAGACCAGCCTGAACTGTTGAATACAGATCCTTATGGAAACGGATGGATTATCAAATTAGAAATTGCTGATGGAGCAGATCATGCTGAATTGCTTTCTGCAGAAGACTACCAGGCTATCATTGGATAATATTTCAAAAATATTTAGTAAGATACTGCCCATTTATTGGGCATTTCTTACTTATATGCTTCTCAGACCCGGAGAAGAAAATCATGAATATTGGTTCATGTTCAATGGTATTGATAAGGTATTGCATTTGAGCATCTTTGCTGCTTTAGGTTTTGCTTTTATTGCCACATTTCCCAGATTGAAATTCTCATATTTTTTTCAGATCATTCTTATCTATGCTTTCCTTACCGAAATCCTACAGGAAGAGATGGGATTAGGAAGATCGATGGAAACCCTGGATATTGTCGCAGATATTATGGGTTGTCTTATGGGATACTATGTCTATAAACTACTTGTCAAGCGTTTCTTCTGATAGGTTTTAAAAGGTATAGAGTTCTTCCTACACAATGCGGTATCACTAACTGCAGTTCTCAAACATTAAAACATCTTTCTGTAAAATTTGTACTCACGTGAGTTAGCCGATTTAAAGTCATAAGGAACTTTCGAATCCTAATCAATCATTCACCAACTCTCCAAGACAAGCTCACTCCAATCCTCGACTATATTCAGGAGCTAGATCCTGCTATCCACTCATACTCCTCGCGCCAACTCCCTCCAGTGCTTAATCCTTCACTTCTCCGATCCA
>NZ_QNVV01000013.1 GCF_003384725.1 Chryseobacterium pennipullorum | reverse complement strand
TATTGTACTCAACCAATTTATGCTTATTTTTGAAAAAAGGCTCAGATTATAAAATCTAAGCCCTAACTTTTTAACTTACACACTTTACGGGATAGTGTCTGTTTTTATTAAAAAACAGCTCCTTTCGTTATAACTATGCTTAAAAAAATTGGATTAATCGTTGTTGGTGACTGAAAGTTTTACCTCCATATTATTCCTTGTCGCATTAGAATAAGGACAGATCTGATGTGCTTTCTCCGTTAAAGTCTGTGCCTCTTCCATAGAGACACCGGGAATATTTACATCCAGCTCTGCAGACAGTCCGAAACCGCCATTCTCAAGTTGCCCTATGCTCACCTGTGCCGTTACTTTCGTTTCACCTGTTGTTACTTTAGAAAGACTGATCACCCTGTTCAAAGCACTGTCGAAGCATGCAGAATATCCAGCAGCGAAAAGCATTTCAGGATTGGCAAAGTCATCACTGGCACCGCCTAATCCTTTCGGCATTCTTACGTCAAGATCCAAAACTCCGTTTTCACTTTTTACATGTCCGTTTCTGCCTCCTGTAGCAGTGACCTGTGTGGTATATAATGTTTTCATTTATTTTTCTATTTTATTTAATATTTTTAGTACGGTGTCCTTCAGGTGAAGCAGTTCTTCCGGTTGTATTCCCAGTCTTTCCTGGATTCTTCCGGGAATTTCACATGCCCTTTTCTGAAGTTGCTTTCCGGCCTCATCTAAAAATACTTCAACCACTCTTTCGTCCTCTTTTTTTCTTTTTCTGATAATAAATCCTTTAGACTCCAGCCTTTTAAGAAGAGGGGTTAAAGTACCGCTGTCGAGAAAAAGTTTTTCTCCAATGTGGGTTACCGTAAGTCCGTCTCCGTCCCATAATATCATCATCACAAGGTACTGCGGATACGTAATACCCAGCTCATCAAGAAAAGGACGGTAGAGCCCTGTGATTTCTTTGGCGATGACATAGAGCGGGAAGCAGATCTGATTTTCTAATTTGGGTGTATTCGGATTTTCCATAAGTTTGAGTACGAAAGATTCGATGAAGGTATTACTTTTTTATGATAAATTCATCCATTGGAATGCGGACTTTTTTCATAGAAGACAACCAGTCGTTGGCTTCGTCACGGTACCCAAGATAAAGAAGACTTACACTTTTCAGTCCCAGTTCTCGTAATCCCAGTACCTCATCCACCACCTCATTGCTGAATCCTTCTGCCGGGGTAGTGTCTATCTTAAGCTCGGCAGCCTGTGCAAGAGCAATCCCTAATGCAATATAGGTCTGGCGGGCCGTATGTGCAAAATGCTCTTCAGCAGACTGTGCACCATACATTTCTTTGATTTTATCTGTGTAGCTTCCGAAACGGCCTCTTGGAAGATCTCTTACGTCAGTATGATAATCGTAAACCTGGTCAATTTTTTCATTAGAATAGCTGTCCCATGCAGCAAAGACCAAAACATGAGAAGAATCTCTCATCACTTCAGGATTTAAGGCACCTGCTACCATTCTCTCCTTCAGCTCCTGGTTTTCTACCACAATGATACGGAAAGGTTGTAATCCGGATGAAGTAGGAGCCAGTCTTGCTGATTCTAAGATGGTGTTAAGATCTTCCTGTGAAACTTTTTTGGTCGGATCATATGCTTTTACAGCATGTCTCCAGTTTAGATTTTCTATTAATGACATTTTGTATTGTTTTTAAATTAAACTACTTATAGTATCAACCTCTTTTCTTATGTGAAGTAAAATAATAGTGCAAATATATGCCCAATTTAATTGTGTGCAATTTAATTTTGAAAGATTTTATTGATGGCAATTATTGATAAAGCCGAAAAGATGGATACTAACCGGCATATGCTCCGTTTTGTTATTCTGTTTTTCCCGCATGATTCGGATTTTTTAGGACGGTTTCTATTCCAATCTTTGCTGTAGAATTTTAATACTAAAAACAATGCAGAGATTTAAAAACAAAATTGCCCTCATTACAGGAGGGACTAACGGAATGGGTTTCGCTACCGCCCAAAAATTCATTGATGAAGGAGGAACAGTTATTATCACTGGAAGAAGTAAAAAAACGGTGAATATTGCCCTGGAAAAACTTGGCAAAAAATCTTTTGGAATAGTATCCGATACCGGAAGTATGGGAGATCTCATAAACTTACAGAACGAAGTTCAGCAGTATACCCAACAGGTAGATGTTCTTTTTGCAAATGCGGGTTACGGAAGATTTTCGCCCATTGAATCTGTTAATGAAGACCTGTTTGATGAGCTTTTTAACGTGTTGGTGAAAGGACCCTTCTTTACGGTCCAGCAAATTTTACCGTTAATGAAGGAGGGAGGTTCTGTTATTTTTAATACTTCAGTAGCAACAGATATTGCCATGCCGAATTTCTCTGTATATTCCGCAGCAAAATCTGCAGTACAGTCTTTTATCAAAACATTTGCAACTGAACTTACGGAGCGTGGGATCCGAGTGAATGGAGTAAGCCCGGGACATATAAAAACCAATATTTTTAGCAATACAGGGTTGACGGCGGAACAGATTGATGCGGCCATTGATGATCTTATTCCTACCATACCGTTCAAAAGACAGGGCGAACCTGCAGAGATTGCCAATGTGGTTCTGTTTCTTGCTTCCGATGAGGCTTCATACATTCATGGTGCAGAAGTAAAAGTGGATGCAGGAATTTCGGTTATCAGGTAAACAATTTGGACTATTTTATATCATTCACCTGTCTGATGATGTTGGTATTGTTTTCAATACCAATGTTATAGGCTTTTCCATTTTTGAAGCTCTCGGTAGTCTTCTGCATCAAAGCCTTATATTCTGGTGATTTTTTCGAGAGATAGAAAACCTGCTGGCTGATGCCAATAGAAATACGTACAAACTCTTCAGGTTTGTCAGGGTCATCAGCAATATTGGAAATGGTCGCATTATTATACCAGGTAAGGTTCTGTGCACTTGAACCATTGGAGCAGGAGGTCATCATAAAAATAAGCATTAAAATAAAATTCCAGATTTTCATAAAAGAAGTATTACCGTTAAAAAAATGCTCCTGCAATATAAGTATAATAACATGCAGGAGCTATTAAAAATGAGTTAGAATCCGCAATGGCCTACACTAGGTGCAGGTGATGGAGAACATCCTGAAAGGGATGAAAATGTAGTAAGTACACAATTGGTGTTCACATAGTTGTTGTCATACATCAGTGAGCCGGCAGGGCTTCTGTAGTATACATTCCCTGCTGTATTGGCAAAAGATGAAACAGAAGTTGAGCCGCAGGTAGAATTGGTGCATGCGCTTCTCCAGGCTGTATCCGTTACCGGGCCGCTTGAGAATAAAGATGGATCAATGATTCTTTTTTCAACGACTCCTGAAGCATTTTTAAAACTAACCAGGATGGCAACGTGATATACCCATGATACACAGCACGTCCCTGTAGAAGCTCTGAGATTGCCATATACAAACTGCTTTTCACAGTCATATCCAGCATTTATCAATATTTGTCTCATTTTATGAGCTCTGGCGTAGCAGCCGTCTACCGGATATCTGAATGTAATGCATGGCGAAGAAGCTGTTGATGTTCCGCAGGCCTGGTTTTTAATCTGTGTAAAAAGGCTGTTTAGCGTAGCCAGATTAGGAATAACACTGGTGAGTTTTTTACTTTCGCCTTTTACTTCCTTTGTAAGAACAGATCTGAAATAACGGACATCTTCTTCTGAAGCTTTCTCCACTTTTGCAATTTCATTCGTATTCCCTTTGACGAAAACGTGAATAGGAGATTCATCTTTTACCGCCTGTTGGATCATAGAAATATAGGCTTCGTTTTCTTTACTGGCCTTGATTTCAAAAGGCTGAGCGGTAATAATGAATGAAACTTTATAGTTTCCATTTTCCTTTTCTATCCCTACCGGAACAGTTTTTCCAAAGTCTTTCGTGACAAATTCAGCAGATTCCTTGGTGCTAAGATTTTCCTGATTCACTCCGGAGTCGGAGCAGGAATTGAATGACAGTACCGATGCGAATACCATCATGGATAACAGAAATTTTTTCATAATTCTCATAATTTTGGTGGTTAGTAATGTTTTTAAGTGAATATTTATTGACTGTAAAATAGTTCACTTTAAAGTGATATTAAAATTATGAAAAAATAGAATATCTGCAAGTTTTTTTTAATAAAAATAATTATTTGATCATTTTTTTTCATTAATTACCTTGATATTGAGGAAAAATTAATGATTCCTATGCCGGTAAAAACACAGGATATTGAAATTAATTGGTTCTACTATTCAATAGGAACGGACTTTAGTCCGTTCACATATAATTTTTTATTTGAATCAGCTTAAAAGGTTTCTAAACGTCAGGTCAGCTGGTAACGTCGATTTTTCATACCTGAACCTCTATAGCTGGATCTTTACCATTTTTCCCTAAGTCTATAATATAGCAGATTGATCCAATGCTTTTGTTGTCTGTACTATGGTTATTAAATAAAAAATTCCCTACGCATCCGGAAAGGATCCATAGGGAATATATATATTGTTTAAGCTATCTGTAGATCAGCTCAGCTTCAAAAACATCTGCAAAGTGTTTTCTGATACTGGCTTTTACCATTTCCATTTCTTCTGGTGTCAGTTCCCGTTCAAGTTCTCTTTTTAATGAAGTTACCTGTTTATCCTTGATACCGCATGGAATGATGTATTCAAAATAGCGCATATCCGTATTGACATTCAAGGCAAAACCGTGCAGGGTAACCCATCGGGAAGCCTTAACACCCATGGCACATATTTTTCTGGCATAAGGCTTTCCCACATCCAGCCATACGCCTGTTTCTCCCGGAGATCTTTCGCCTTTCAGTCCAAATTCACCAATGGTTCTGATAATGACTTCTTCCAGGTTTCTCATATACAGATGAATGTCCGTAAAAAAGTTTTCAAGATCCAGAATAGGGTAGCCTACCACCTGTCCGTATCCGTGATAGGTAATATCACCACCACGATTCACTTTCACAAAGGTGGCATCAATTTCTTTCAGCTGGTCCATACCCGCCAGCATATTCTCTTCATGCCCGCTTTTGCCCAACGTATATACGTGAGGATGCTCCACTAAAAGTAAATGATTGGAAGTTGTAGTATGCTGTTCTGCAGGAAGATCTCTGTTTTTGATTTTAGTATCAATAATCGTTTTCATCAGTTGTTCCTGATAATCCCAGGCAGGCTGATATTCTTTGATCCCTAAATCTTCAAATTCTACCGATTTATTTTGATTTGTATTCATTTCAATTTTTGATATACAAATTTAGTGAATTTTACGCTTTTATAGAATGGATAAAATCTATGGCACTGTTCTTCCAGTCTTTATCCTGTAATAAAATATTGACAAAAGCAGTTCCTATAATACCACCATCCGCTTTTTCCGTGACGTTTTCAAAATCACTTTTTGATTTGATTCCAAAACCAATCATCACTGGATTTTTCAGAGGGAGGGACGCTACCCTGGAAAGGTAGTTCTCGTTCTTTACCACAGCATTTTCATTTCCGGTAGTAGACGAGGAGCTTACCGCATAGAGAAAACCGGAGCTCAAAGAGTCCAGATAGACCATCCGTTCATCCGAAGTCTCAGGAGTAACGAGAAATGTAAAATTGAGACCATATTTTTCTAAAATATGCTGATAGTTTTTCTCGAACTCAATCGGTGGCAGATCTGGCAGTATCAGTCCTGAAACACCGCTCTCCGAACATGCCGCACAGAATTTTTCAAATCCGAAGCTTAGTACAGGATTAATGTATCCCATCAGGATTATAGGAATTCTGATTTCGTTTTTAATGGCCTTCAGTTGAGACAGCAGCTTTTCGATTGACATCCCGTTTTGTAAAGCTAGTTCATGTGCCTTTTGTATGACCGGTCCGTCTGCAACAGGATCAGAATAGGGCATTCCTATTTCAATCATGTCTGCTCCTGAATCCTGAATCAGCCTGATTATATCCGCAGTATCTTCCAATTGTGGAATTCCGGCAGTGAAGTATATATTTAGTTTTTTCATTTCTTTCTTTATTGTATTAAAGTATAATGTACAAAGTATAATGTAATGAATGTTAGATGAAATACATTGTACATTTTACATCCGACATTTTACAAATTTTTCAAATACGTTTCCATATCCTTATCTCCACGGCCGCTCAGGCAAATAACCACAACATCATTTTCATTAAATGTTTTCTTATCCAAAACCGCCAGCGCATGAGAACTTTCCAATGCAGGAATAATCCCTTCAAGTTTGGTCAGTTCAAAGGCACATTGTAAAGCCTCATGATCATTAATACTAAAGAATTCTGCTCTTTTTTCCTTAAATAAATGAGCATGGAAAGGCCCGATTCCCGGATAATCCAGACCTGCCGAAATGGAATGTGGCTCAATCACCTGACCATCCCCGGTCTGCATCACCAGACTTTTGCTTCCGTGAAGTACACCCAGCGTTCCCAAAAAGGTAGTCGCTGCAGATTTTCCTGAATCTATTCCCAATCCTCCGGCTTCAGCAGCGATAATTTTTACATCTTTTTCTTCTACAAAGTGGTAAAAAGTTCCTGCAGCATTACTTCCGCCACCTACACACGCAATAACATAATCAGGATTTTCTCTTCCGATTTTTTCTTTAAGCTGTTCTTTGATTTCTTTTGAAATAATACTTTGAAATCTGGCTACGAGATCCGGAAAAGGATGAGGTCCAACCACGCTGCCAATAACATAATGGGTGGTTAAAGGATTGTTGATCCAGTCCCTTAGTGCTTCGTTTACAGCGTCTTTAAGTGTTTTTGAACCCGAAGTAGCTGCCACAACCTCTGCACCCAGCATTTTCATTCTTGCTACATTAGGGGCCTGTCTCTGAATATCGATTTCTCCCATATAAACGATGCATTCCAATCCCAGCAAAGCGCACGCTGTAGCGGTGGCAACACCATGTTGTCCTGCGCCCGTTTCAGCAATGATTCTTGTTTTTCCAAGACGTTTTGCCAGGAGTACCTGCCCCAGCGCATTGTTGATCTTATGGGCTCCGGTATGGTTGAGATCTTCCCGCTTTAAATAAATTTGAGTTTTGTATTTATTGCTTAGATTTTTCGCAAAATATAAGGGTGTAGCCCGTCCTACATAGTTTTTAAGCAAATCCTGATACTCCGTCTGAAAATCCACAGACTCTATGATTTCAAGATAGTTTTTTTGCAGTTCTTCTACATTCGGATACAGCATTTCCGGGACGAAAGCGCCTCCAAAATCTCCATAATATCCGTTTTCGTCAGGGTTTTTATAATTCATTTTTTATTCTTTAGTAATTAAATAAGCGTTGTTTTGTGCGTTTAGCTGATTGAGCAGTTCTTTTCTTTCCTTCGAGGTATGAAAAATCAAAATATCATCATCATCGGAACTTACCCATTCGGAACCTGCTCTTTCCTTGATAGCACCACCTTTATCATAGAGAATTTCGATATTGCATTTCTCATAAAAGGGGCGTACATCAGAATGGCAAAATCCAATGGCTTCCAGATTTCGTTGTGTAACATTTTCTTTAAAATGTTTCATCAGTTCAGCTCCGTATCCTTTTCTCTGGTGGGAGGCGATAAGCCCTACTATTTCTGCAAAAGAATAGTGTTCACCGGAAATCTGAAGGGTGAAATCAAAATTGATACGGATAACAGCCAGAATACTCTCACGGGCGTCCAGCAGAAAATGAAATTCCGAATCTTTAAAGAACATTCTGAAATAGGTAGATTTCATGGTATTCCATTCAGATACGTCCCAAAGCTGTAAGATATGTTCGATCTCAGCTTCCGTTAATTCCTGTACTTCTTTGATCTGATATTTCATGGATTCAAACTTTTAATAAAGGTAAGATGATAATCGTATTGTTGTTTGGTGATCAGTTTCCTATAATGCAACAATTCAATTTTATGTGTTAGGTCGATCAATGTCGCCTTATCTATTTTTGAATGGTACATGGTAATGGCAATTTCAAGATTATCAATTAAATAATAAGGGTCCGCATCTTCATACAGCAGGAAGACTTTGGCGTAAATGAGCCCCAGATCATAACTGACACTTGCTCTGACATGGGAATCTAAAAACTTATCTGATATAATCACAAGATAATAGCTGTTCCACAGGCTGATCCTTTCAAAAAAGTAAGTGATGTCACTTTCTTCAAATCCTTTGATAATACGGATGAATTCTGCCAGTAATCCATCTGCTTCCCATCGTTCTACAGGACCATCATTCTGGGATATAAAATGATATAAAGACTGGATCTTTTCATTCCCGAATTTAGGTGGAAATAAGGTTTTATAAAATGTTTTTTTTAATAAGTGAATATTCATCATCGGTGTTTTATTCTGTTATCTATCCTTAAGATACTGAGCTTTGAATTTTTTTATTCTGCTGGTATCTTTATTTCCCGGCGCTATTTCAAATTTAGAATTAATATCCAAAGCAAAAGGCTGCTGGTACAAAACATCTATATTGCCGATATTTTCTTCTGAAATTCCACCGCTCAAAAAATAGGGAAGTGGAATAGTAAGGTCATTCAATAAAGACCAGTCAAACTGTTTTCCCGTTCCTCCGAATGCTTTTCCATCTGTATCGAAAAGGTAATAGGAGATAGGTTGTAGACTGGAGGTTGCGGGTTGCTGGTTAAAAGTTTGCAGTATTTTATTTTTGGTTTCTGAATCATTTTCTCCTATCCTTATCACTTTAATGATTTTAACTTCCGGATCCAGTTTTTGTCTTAATTCACCAATGAAACGATCATTTTCGTCGCCATGAAGCTGAACAAAATGTAATCCTGCTTTTTGAACAATTTTGAGAATGGTGTCCGCGTCTTCATTCACAAAAACACCTGTTTTCCCATGGTGATGAATAGTAGAGATCTCTTCCAGGCTCAGATGATTCAAAACATATCTTGGTGATTTTTCATAGAAAATAAAGCCAAGGAAATCTACATTCATCGCCATCAGCTCTTGAATCTGGTTGAATTGAGTTAAACCACATACTTTGAGTTTAGGAATGTTGGAAGGCTGCTGGTTCATGATCAGAGATGGTTTGTATATTAAATTTGTACAGTAAAATTTTCAAAAGCTTTGGCCGGATTTTCATTTTTCATGAAATATTCTCCCATCAGGAAACCGTCAAATCCTTTTTCTTTCAGATAATTAAAATCGTCAAGATTGTAAATACCACTTTCTGCAACAGATAGAATATGGGCTGGAAGAAGGTTTTTCAGCTGAACAGAATGCCGGAGATCGACTTTAAAATCCTTTAAGTTTCTGTTATTAATACCTACCAGATCAATTTTCGGATTCAGATGTCGGAGTTCCTCTTCTGTATGAATCTCCAGCAGGACTTCCATCTTGAGCTCGTGAGCAAGATCTGTAAATTCATGAACCTGGTCGGGAGAGAGGCAGGAGGCAATTAAAAGAACAACGTCAGCCCCGATATTTCTGGCTTCATAAAACTGGTACTCATCGATCATAAAATCTTTCCGCAGAATAGGAATACCAATCTGCTCTCTTACAGCCAGAATATCGTTCAGATTTCCACCGAAAAAATCAGTGTCGGTAAGGATGGAAATGCCGCTGGCTCCAAATTGTTCATAGGCAGAAACTACCTCCAATGGCTGTACTTTGTCATTGATAATTCCCTTGGAAGGAGATTGTCTTTTAAACTCAGCAATAATCCCGCTTCTGCTATTGATAGACTCCTTCAGGGAATATGTTTCCCTTCCAAGAAAGCCGCTTTTTTTTAAATGCCCGATAGAAATATTGGATTTTGCAACCGCTACTTCTTCTTTTTTTCTTTGAATAATGGTATCGAGTATGGTCATTGGATATGGAAATTTAATAAGATAATAAAAAAATTATAAACCATTAAGGTACATTTAAGATGATAGGATAAATTAAGTTCCATCCAGGATGGGATCATAAAGAATGGCGTTGGATAAATAGCTTTAGCGATGATCTTAACGATTCTTCATTCCTTAAAAATTCTTAATGGTTAAAAAAATAATGAACAATAAGATTAATTAATTAAAAGTTCAAAAGACTTCAACGCCTTTCCGCTATCTAAACTTTCCCGGGCTAAAAGAAGGCAGTCATCATATGTTCCGAACTTGTGCGTGTTGAAAAGTGCTACTGAAGCATTAGCTAAGACTACAGCGTTCTGCTGTTCCGTACCGTTTCCTTCCAGAATATTCATAAAGATCCTGGCTGTTTTCCGGGTAGTGCTTCCCGCTTGAATATCTCCGGCATCTACCGGATTGAAACCTAAATCTTCTGCAGAATAAATTTCTTCTCCGTTTTTAGTAATGATTTTGCTGTCATGGGTAAGGCTGATCTCATCGTAGCCGTCCAGAGCGTGGACCAAGATAAAATCACGATCCATATGTTGCAGGAGATACTGATAGATCCTGGCAATTTCAAGATTATATACTCCGATCATGGAGTATTTTGGTTTTGCAGGATTCACCAATGGCCCCAGTAAATTAAAGAATGTTCTTAAACCAAGGGATTTTCTCAGTAGTCCGACCGACTGAAGGGCAGGGTGGAAGTAAGGAGCATGTAAAAAGCAGATGTTCGATCTCCCAAGATCTTCATTCAGTTGCTCCGAATTGTTCTTGAACTCATACCCCAGCTCTTCCAGCACATTGGATGATCCTGTTGTGGTAGAAGCTCCATAATTTCCATGTTTCGTTACCTTCTGTCCGGCACCGGCCACGACAAAGCTGGCTAATGTGGATATATTAATTGTATTTTTACCATCACCGCCCGTTCCTACAATGTCAATCGCATCGCTTGCATCAATAGTCACAGGAACGGCCATCTGAAGTAAAGCTTCTCTGAAGCCCTCCATCTCTTTCAGGGTAATATTACGCATCAGGAATACGCTGATAAAGGCGGTTACCTCCGCAGCGTTGAATTTATTCTGTGCAATTTCAATCATCATGGCCTTTGCCTCAGATTTTGATAAGGTATGGTGGTTAAATAGATATTGAAGTATTTCTTTCATTTGAGGTGTTTTTATTATGGTTGCAGGGATTTCTGTGGTTTTCACGGTAAAAGAAAGTTTTTAATAATGGTTTCTCCGTCAGGTGTTAAAATGCTTTCAGGATGAAATTGTACTCCATGTACATCATAAGTTTTGTGCTGGAGCGCCATAATCATTCCGGCATCGTCTATTGCTGTAATTTCCAGTTCCTCCGGAAACCCTTCCGGATCTACCGCCCAGCTATGATACCGTCCTACTTCCAATCCGGAATTCAGATCCCTGAAAAGTTTGGTGTCTTCTTTTACCAGATCAGTTGTGGTAGCCACCCCATGGAAAATTTCAGACAGATTGATAAGGTTTCCACCAAAAGCTTCTGCAATGGCCTGCTGGCCGAGACATACTCCGAGGATACTTTTAGTAGGCGCATATTCTTTAATCAAATCCAATAAAATTCCTGCTTCTTCAGGAATCCCCGGACCCGGAGAAAGAATGATCTTATCATATTTCCCGACTTCTTCCAGTGTGATTTGGTCGTTTCTGACTACATCTACGCTCTGACCCAGAATTCTCTCAATGATCTGGACAAGATTATAAGTGAAGCTGTCGTAATTGTCAAATACAAGAACCTGAAGCGGTTGATCGGTTGCTGATGGTATATTGTTGTTCATTTTTTGTTTTTTTCTGATTGATTGTAAGGTCTTCTGTAATTCCTGATGGTCTAGCTTTCAACTAATTTTTCTGCTTTTTCAACCGCTTTTTTCAGAGCATTGAGTTTGTTATTGACTTCCTGCAGTTCGTTTTCTGGGATTGATTTGGCCACAAGACCAGCACCGGCCTGGTAATAAAGGGTATTGTTCTTACTTAGAAAAGTTCTGATCATAATGGCCTGGTTGCAGGTACCATTGAGACCGATAATACCGATGCAGCCTCCGTAGTAGCCTCTTGAATCTTTTTCATACTGATTGATAAGCTGCAAAGCCTTATGCTTGGGAGCTCCGCTTAATGTTCCCTGGGGGAATGTGGCAGAAACCATTTCCAGCGGGTTGATATCAGCCGGCACATCTGCAGTCACTTCGCTTACCATATGGATCACATGGGAAAATAACTGGATTTCTTTGAGCTTTGTAACCGTTACATTTTTTCCCATTTTTCCCAGATCATTTCTGGCCAGGTCCACCAGCATAGTGTGTTCTGCATTCTCTTTAGGATCCGCTTTTAATACCTCGATGGCCTGAAGATCAGTTCCTAGATTTCCCGTTCTCTTGGACGTTCCGGCAATAGGATGAATAATTGCTTTATTGTTTTTAATAATCAGCTGGCTTTCGGGACTTGATCCGAATAGTTTGTAATTTCCGTAATCAAAATAAAACAGGTAAGGAGATGGATTGATGTTTCGCAACGCACGGTATACGTTAAATTCGTCACCTTTAAACTTCTGCTGAAATCTTCTGCTGAGCACCAGCTGAAAAACATCACCTCTCATACAGTGCTTCTGAGCTGTTTTTACCAGGTCGATATAGTCTTCATCTGTAATGTTGGAGGTTTCCAGGCCTGTTTTTTCAAAAGGATAAACCGGAGTATTCTGGTTTTTGATGAGGTTTTCCAAAAGATGAAGTTCAGATTTTACGCCGGCAGTCAGATTTTCAATGATATGCATTTCATCATTGAAGTGATTGATGGCAATGACATACTGGTATAATCTGTATCTTAAAACAGGAATCTCCACTTCAGGACTTTGTGCTTTTAGATTAATATTTTCAAAGAATTGTACTGCCTCAAAGCTGGTGTAGCCAAAAAGACTCTGAGCAGTCTGTTCTATAGGATCCGAAGTAGCTTCACACTTGAAGACATTCCTGAAATTTTCAAAAATGTCAGTGATATTTTGTTCGTTGATCAGCTGTTTTACAGGAGCAGAAGCAGGAAGTTTGATCTCAAACTCATTAAGGTTTTTCACTTCAATTCCTGCTATAGCATTGACGGCAATAAAGGAAAAGTTATTGTCAATACTTTTAGAATCAGAGCTTTCCAGAAGAATGGTGTCCCGGAATTTATCCCTGATCTTCAGGTAAATATTCATGGGAGTATGAAGATCTCCCAACGTTTTTTTCGAAACAGTTTTTATTTTGATAGGATCAGTAAACATCTTTTTGTTTTTTGTAGGATTAAGGAATAAAAAAAGGCTTCAACGGTATCCGTCAAAGCCTATATATTGTTTGTTTTATTATTTCTGCTGTGTAATCAACAACATGACAATACCTCCAGACCCGACGAAGAGTTTGAAAGCCACCACCAAATATTGTTGTTCATTTTAAACATGGGACAAATTTAGAAATTTTTTCAATACAAAAAGTAAAAAATGTCAAAAAATAAAAAATACTCTTGAAATCCTTTATCGGAGATCCCTGAGCTCCCGTTTAAGTTCTTTAAGTTTTTGATCATAGACTTCGTCATGATATTCCCGGGTATAATTTTCAAGCGCTGAGATGTATTCTTCAATAAACTCTTTATTGGTTCTGTCCGCTTCATATTTGATCTTCGCAGAGTTCACAGGAGCCAATTTAGAATATTTTAGAACTGCCTGTCCTTCTTCAGATCGGTTATAAAGAATCACCATGTTTTTTTCGTATCCCGGAATATACTTTACCGGAAATGGAACCTCTGGTCGCGGAATCCTTATTGCATTTTCAATAGGATAAATTGCCGCTGTTGTGGTGGAAAAGAATGTCGAAACATATTTTCCGTCCTGCTTTTTGACAATAGCTTCATAATCGTGGATATACATATCATTCAATGTTGAGTTGGTCTCTACATCAGAAGTGATGATGGCTGTACTTTCTGTACCGTAGGTATTGAGGAACCATGCATTTAAGAACTGCCCGCCAAGACCATTTAGAATAGCCAATGGAATAATCGGAGCAAGAAACCATGCTTTTTTCGTCAGATAGGAAATAAGGACAAAGAATGCAAATAGCAGAATCACAGTATAAAAACCATGATGGCTGGTGAAAAACAGAATTTTTGAGATTAAAACCATGTTTTAAATATAATACTCTTTATTCAAACGCTGAGATCGAAGATGTTATTATGATCAAGTTAAAAATTATCGCAACAGCAGTTCATTCAGTAGAGTGATCTTATTAGCTGAATGAAGTGGCCTTGCGAACCCATTGTTGAAATCTATTTAATGTACGGGTTCTGAAAGAGGCAGGTCCGGTGTGCCGCTATAAAAAACGATAAGCGTAGCTCCTTTTTCTCCGGTCTTGCCCCGGTGTGCGATATTGACCATTTCAGGAACAGCCTGGCCCTGCCTGATCCATTGAGTCTTACCATCTTCTTTTCGTTCCACCTGAATTTCCCCTTTTTCAACATAGGCCGCGTTGATAACGGGGTGCTTATGCCAGTCCAAAGCTTTGTTGGGGGGTACAGAAATTTTAAGCACCGAGATTTCAGGCTGTCCGGTAGGGTAGCTGGTGTACAGCGTACCGTCCCATGATTTTGTGGTTTTTAATAAAGTTGCCGATTCTATTTTATCAGAGTATTCCGACTTCTGATCTTCAGAGGAAGAATTGTCACAGGATAACACAAGAGAGGAAAGTACAGCCAATAAAGCCGTGCGTAATAAATTTTTTTGAGTCATGGTTTAGTATCATTTTGAATGTGGAACATTTCTTATGCAAAAGTAATAACCTAATTCAAATATCCCTACTATTTGAATTAAATTTTCAAAAAATTACAGAACTGCTTTTGAAAATTATTTATCAAAGAAAACATTTGTCATAAGTTTAAAACTTTATTTTTTATATTTTTGCTTTCAAATTAGAAAAAAATGAAAAAAGTATTAGCTATCGCATTCATCGGAGGTTTATTAGTGGTTAACTGTTCGAAAAAAGTGGATCACTCATTACAGGACAGCAACACAATGCTTGAAGAGCCTGAAGCAACTACTGTTGTTGTGGATTCTTCGGCGACAACACGTAATAAGCCTGAAGCAGATGTTAATGCAGCCATGTCTGTGCCGCCAAGTGAAGCCAAAGCAGATACGCTTACTAAATAATGAAAAACATACTTTTGACAGGAGTTCTGGGTCTTCTGATTCTTTCCTGTTCTAAAAAAGAAAATACAGCAGAGGTGGCGGTTTCTTCTGAAAACGTTGTTTCAGAACCTGCGCAATCCAATCTTTCCGGTGACCAGATCATCGAAACATTAGACTGTTCGGGATGCCACGCTCTTAATGAGAGAATGATAGGACCTTCTTATCAGGAAATAGCAGACAAATATTCTCAAAAAGATATCGAGCTGCTAGCGTCCAAAATTATAGAAGGCGGCAGTGGAGTCTGGGGCGGAGTGCCTATGGCAGCCCATCCACAGGTATCTAAAGAAGATGCTAAAAAAATGGTGGAATATATTCTGAGTCAGAAGAAGTAAAATATGTCCACCGAAAAATCCAGTCTGCATACAAGAAATCTGCATCGTAATCCCTATGATTTTGATCTGCTTATTTCTTGTGTGCCAGAACTGAAACATTACGTCTTTGTGAATGTTCATGGGACAAGAACTATTAATTTCAGCATTCCTGAGGCTGTAAAATTACTCAATAAAGCATTATTATTACACTTCTACAATATTAAGGACTGGGATATTCCCGATACCAATTTGTGTCCACCTATTCCGGGACGGGCAGATTATGTTCATTATATTGCTGATCTATTGGCAGAACAGAAAGATAAAATTCCAACAGGAACTTCTGTGAAAGGACTTGATGTTGGAGTAGGAGCTAATCTTGTTTATCCTTTAATAGCCCATAAATCCTATGGCTGGAAGATGCTTGGATCAGATATCAATGAAGATTCTCTGAAAAACGCCCAGCATATTTTAGATCAAAATCCGGACCTGTCATCAGTAATTGAACTGAAGCATCAGCCAGACTCCAACTATATATTCAGGAATATAATAGGTTCTGAAGACAGGCTTACCTTTTCTATGTGTAATCCACCTTTTCATGATTCAAAAGAGTCTATGATCAAAGGAAATCTTAGAAAAACAAAAAGCTTAAATAAAGGAAAGGGGTCAAAAACATTACTGAATTTTGGCGGACAGCAGTCAGAATTATGGTGTGAAGGTGGTGAATTGACATTCATTACCAATATGATTAATGAAAGTGTTCAGTATTCATCTCAGGTTCTTTGGTTTACCTGCTTGGTTTCTAAAAAGGATAATCTATACAAACTGACTACGCTTTTGAAGAAGGTAAAAGCAGTAGAGGTAAAGATAATCGACATGGCTCAGGGACAGAAGATAAGCAGAATACTGGCATGGACCTTTATTCCTCAGGGAAAGAGGAGAGAATGGTTAGGATAAGAGAATCATCGACTTTTATTCTCATTAAAGCTAAATGTCTTTTTATAAAGGGACCTCCTACTATCTCCCGGTTTTAGATCAAAATTCCGGCTTTCTATCCCCCCAAATTCTTTGTTCATATTCACATTTTAAAATTTCTGAAAAAAGCCGTTGACGGTCAGCCCAAAAATGCCTAAATTTGTACGCTTTTAGAAAAATAAGAAATGCAATTATCAGAACAAGAAATCATTAGAAGAGAAAAGCTGAATAAGCTGACTGAAATGGGGATTAATGCGTTCCCTGCGGATGAGTATACCATTACAGATACTACAGAATCTATAAAACAGGACTTTTCTGAAAGTAAACAGGTAAAGATCGCTGGTAGATTGATGTCCCGCAGAATTCAGGGGAAAGCTTCTTTTGCAGAATTGCAGGACTCTACAGGAAAAATCCAGGTGTACTTCAACAGAGACGAAATCTGTCCCGGTGAAGATAAAGAACTATATAATGAAGTGTATAAGCATCTTTTGGATATCGGTGATATCATCGGTATCGAAGGGGAATTGTTTACCACTCAGGTAGGAGAGAAGACGGTTTTAGTAAAGAACTTTACCCTCCTTACCAAAGCTTTACGTCCGCTTCCTCAGGCAAAAACTGATGAAAATGGAGTGGTACATGACGGCTTCACGGATCCTGAATTAAGATACAGACAGCGTTATGTAGATCTGACCGTTAACCCGCAGGTGAAAGAAATTTTCGTAAAGAGAACAAAGTTGTTCAACGCGATGAGAACTTTCTTCAATGATGCAGGATATTTTGAGGTGGAAACTCCTATTTTACAGTCGATTCCAGGAGGAGCAGCTGCAAAACCGTTTATCACGCACCATAATGCATTGGATATTCCATTATATTTAAGAATTGCTAATGAGTTATACCTTAAAAGATTGATCGTAGGTGGTTTTGACGGAGTATATGAGTTTTCTAAAAACTTCAGAAATGAAGGAATGGACAGAACTCATAATCCTGAGTTTACCGCTATGGAAATCTATGTAGCGTATAAAGATTACAACTGGATGATGGATTTCACAGAGAAGTTGTTGGAATTCTGTGCTATTCAGGTCAACGGAACGACAACAGCTACATTCGGAGAGCATCATGTTGATTTCAAAGCTCCTTATCCAAGAGTTTCTATGACAGAGGCAATCCTGAGATTTACAGGTTTTGATATTACGGGAAAAACTGAGCAGGAATTATTTGATTTCGCCAAGTCCATCGGTATCGAGGTCAATGAAACGATGGGTAAAGGAAAACTGATTGATGAGATTTTCGGTGAGAAATGTGAAGGAAACTTTATTCAGCCGACATTCATTACAGATTACCCGATTGAAATGTCTCCACTCACAAAGAAACACAGAAGCAAAGAGGGCTTGACAGAGCGTTTTGAATTAATGGTTTGCGGTAAAGAAATCGCTAATGCTTATTCGGAGCTTAACGACCCTATTGATCAAAGAGAGCGTTTTGAAGCACAGATGGCTTTATCTGAAAGAGGGGATGATGAAGCGATGTTCATCGACCAGGACTTCTTAAGAGCTCTTGAATACGGGATGCCACCGACTTCCGGATTAGGAATCGGGATGGACAGACTCATCATGTTCTTAACGAACAATGCATCAATCCAGGAAGTATTATTCTTCCCTCAGATGAGACCTGAAAAAACAGTTCCACAAATTGAATTGGGTGAGGATGAAAAAGTAATCCTTGAAATCCTTAATTCTCAGGAAGAAGCAATGGCTTTAGCTGAAGTAAAACAAAGAAGCCAGTTATCCGGTAAAAAATGGGATAAAGCTTCCAAAACTCTGACAAAGAATAATCTTGTTAAAGTGGAGAAGGTTGATGACAATCTTTTGATGAAGCTGGCATAAGCATAGCTTAAACAATTAAATATAAAACCGGTGCAGAACTAATCTGTACCGGTTTCTTTTTTCCATTTTCGAAGTTGTGACCTGAAGTTGGTAAAAGGAGCAACCGTATTGATATGAACCCATTTCCAAACGGGCCATTTAGCTGGTGTTGTTGCCCATATTCTTTGTTCAGGAACAAATAGCGTGTGATCATCAAGACTTTGGATCCATTCTATGATTTCATCGACCTGCTTTTTTAACAGTATTCTCTGGTCTGCTAAACTGTAAGAACCATATTGATCGTAGAAAGATTGATATAGCCCTTTTAGATTATTCCATTTATATTCGTGAGTCGGGGTTTTTACCTCAATTCCTTTCTTTTCATCAGACTCCCATTGAAGCAGTAGGCCTGTCCAACCGATCTGATAGGAAATATTTTGTGATGGCGTTTTGTCGATCCCCGGTTTGAGCAGGTTCTTTTTCTCCTCTGGGATATCCTGAAGTTCCTGATCGTATAATTGATATCTTTTATTAATTTCTTCAATAAGTTCTTTCTTATCCTTGTAACTCTTCATATGGGTCATTTTCTAAGTCTGCTGAAGGAAGCCATCAGGTAAAATAAAAATGGAAGAATAAATAAAGAACCCAGCATCAGCGCCCATCCCAGGGCTGCAATTGTTTTTTCGGGAGCCATATGTTCTAAAAGCGAAAGGTGCTGGCCGTTTCCTAATAAAATGATATTAGGGTTATGCTGATAGGTTGCTGCTACTAAAATCATAACGATCTGGAACCCTGCCAATGCCCTTACAGGAAGCAGTTTTTGCCGGTTCATTGCTCTGAAAATCAGCAATAATGCAATCGTCGCAAAAGCAATAGACATAATCCCCAATGGTTTGGAAAACACCCACATTAATAGCGGAATATCTGAAATATAAGCAGTGACAAATACCAGGATCCCGGTAATGACCACAAAAACCATCGTCTGTTTTGATTTTCTGATCATCAGCAGAAGTTCATCAGTACCTTTGGTTTCCCTTAATGAGAAGATTGAAGCAAGATAGGCACAAAGTGCTACGGTAAACAAACCGACCGATACCCCAAACCAGTTGAGCCAGCTGAAAATATAAAGATCCAGGAAGCCTGAAGCATCAGGATTGATGGAGTGAGAAACCGTTGCGGCGGCTATGAGTCCCAAAAAGAATGGAGTCAGCAAACTTGCGTAGTAAAATATTTGGGTATATAAAAACTGCCAGTCATCCTTTACGGCATCATAATGCCTGAAAGTAAAGGCAGTACCTCTTGCAATAATCCCGACAAGCATCAGCACCAGAGGAATATGAAGATAGGTTGACATGGTCGTATAAATTTCAGGAAATCCCACGAACAGGATTACAATAGCAATGATCAGCCACATATGATTGGCTTCCCAGACAGGGGCTATCGATTCATACATGATCTCCTGTGTTTTGTGGCGGGCTTTCTTATTGGTAAAAAGCTCCACAATACCTGCTCCAAAATCAGCTCCGCCCAGAATAATATAAAGACAGATGGAAAGCCATAAAAAGCCTATTACAATGTAGATCATGATTTTTTGTTTTTATCGTTAAACTGCGGATCGGTAGGGTCATAAAGCTTCGGTACCATCTGGATCTGTCTTCGCAGCAGGAAGATCAGGATCAGAGAAAGGGATACGAAAATTGCGGTAAAGAAATAGAATGAATACTGTATTCCCGGCATGGGAGTTACCGCATCTATGGTTCTCATTACGCCATAAATAATCCAGGGCTGCCGGCCTACTTCGGTGACGGTCCATCCTGCCTCCAGTGCAATATAACCAAAAGGAGTGGCAATTAAGAATGTTTTTAAAAGCCAGTTCCGGCTCAGCCATTCTTTTCTGAAAAAGAAAGCATACAGATATACTGCGCCGATACCGATCATCACTACTCCAAAGAAAATCATAATCTGAAAGGCATAATGGGTAACCGCGATAGGAGGCCATTCATCTCTTGGGAAATCTTTTAGCCCCTTTACTTCAGAATTAAAATCATTGCTTACCAGAAAGCTTAATACTTTTGGAATTTTGATGGCATATTTTATTTCTTCTTTTTCTTCGTCAGGAATTCCGCCAATCACAAATGAAGCTCCTTTTTCAGTTTCGAAATGGGCTTCCATGGCTGCTAATTTTATAGGCTGTCTTTCTGCAACGGATTTTGCTGCGATATCACCACTTAAAGGAGCACCAAAAGCTCCGATCAGGGCAAAGCCCACTGCAATTCTAAACGCTTTGGTATGAAATTCAACGTTCTTTTTTCTCATTATTAAGAAAGCATGAACTCCGGCCACCGCAAATCCTGTCGCGCAAAATGCCGCTACACTCATATGAAGAGCCTGTGGAAACCAGGCATCATTAAACATTGCTTTTATAGGATCGATATTTACATACTTTCCGTTGATATAATCAAATCCCGTGGGAGAATTCATCCAGGCATTGGCAGCCACAACCAGAATGCCTGAAGCCAACCCGCTTACTCCTACAAGGAATCCGCAAAACCAGTGAAACCATTTATTGAATTTGTCCCAGCCATACAAAAAGAACCCGATGGCAATAGCCTCAATGAAAAAGGCAGTTCCCTCCAGCGAGAAAGGCATTCCGAAAATGGGCCCTGCATGCTTCATAAAACCCGGCCACAGCAATCCCAGCTCAAAGGAAAGCATGGTACCGGAAACGGCTCCTGTTGCAAAAAGGATAGCAACCCCTTTGCTCCAGGCTTTTGTAAGACCTTTATATACTTCATTATTGGTTTTCAGGTATTTCCAGTGGGCAAAAGCCATCAGGAAAGGCATCACCATGCCCACACACGAAAATATGATATGGAACCCCAGGGAGAGGGCCATCTGCGCACGCGCTGCAATAAAATCATCCATAATATCAACTTTGAGTAAATAAATTTACGGATAAAATATTGATGTTGAGTATGATTTAAAACAGTTGATATTTCCGCAATACCATGTAAATTTGAATCTTTTGCTGCCTTGCAGTTATTTACGTTTTGCTGCAACCCTACACTCCCTTTTTTTGACATTTTTTAACTTTCATACCTCGAAAAAAATCACGATATTTGTAAGTCTTTGCATATAGCAGGATTTTAATATTTAATATGAGTCAGAAACAATATACAGCTAGTAGTATTCAGGCATTGGAAGGAATGGAGCACGTACGTATGCGTCCTTCAATGTACATTGGTGATGTGGGAGTAAGAGGTCTTCATCATTTGGTTTATGAAGTAGTAGATAACTCTATTGACGAAGCGTTGGCAGGATACTGTGACACGATCTTTGTTGCCATTAAAGAAGGAAACGGAATTGAGGTAAGTGATAATGGTAGAGGTATTCCGGTTGATTTCCACGAAAAAGAGCAGAAATCAGCCCTTGAGGTTGTCATGACAAAAATTGGAGCCGGAGGTAAGTTTGATAAAGATTCTTACAAGGTTTCAGGAGGTCTTCACGGAGTGGGGGTGTCATGTGTGAATGCACTTTCCAACGAAATGGTTACTACTGTTTACAGAGACGGAAACGTTTATCAGCAGATTTACTCCAGAGGGAAAGCCCAGACAGGAGTGGAAGAAATAGGACACAGTGAGATAAGAGGTACAAAACAGTTTTTCCAGCCGGATGATACCATCTTTACGGAACTCGTTTATAACTACGATACTTTAGCAAGCCGTTTAAGAGAGCTTTCTTACCTTAATAAAGGAATTACCATTACCCTTACAGATGAAAGAGAAACGTTGGAAGACGGTTCTTTCAGATCTGAAATTTTCCATTCTGAAGGTGGATTAAAGGAATTTGTAGGATACATCGACGGTAACCGTGAGTCTATTATGGAGCATGTGATCTTCATGGAAGGGGAAAGAGATGAAATTCCTGTGGAAGTGGCTATGCGCTATAATACTTCTTTCAATGAGAATCTGCATTCTTATGTCAATAATATCAATACCCATGAAGGAGGGACTCACCTGGCAGGTTTCAGAAGAGCTTTAACAAGAACTCTAAAGAAATATGCAGATGAATTGGGCCTTCCGGCAAAAGAAAAAGTAGAGATTACAGGAGATGACTTCCGTGAAGGATTGACCGCTGTAATATCTGTAAAAGTAATGGAACCTCAGTTTGAAGGACAGACCAAAACAAAATTAGGTAACTCTGAAGTTTCCGGTGCTGTAGATAAAATTGTAGGAGAGATGCTTACTAACTTTTTGGAAGAGAACCCTAATGAAGCTAAGATTATTGTTCAGAAAGTTGTTCTGGCTGCTAAAGCGAGACAGGCTGCAAAGAAAGCCCGTGAGATGGTTCAGAGAAAATCTCCGATGGGAGGTTCCGGTCTTCCTGGAAAACTCTCTGACTGTTCTTCTAAAGATCCCGCAGAATCCGAATTATTCCTTGTAGAGGGAGATTCCGCAGGTGGAACGGCTAAGCAGGGACGTGACAGACACTTCCAGGCTATTCTTCCGTTGAGAGGTAAAATTCTGAACGTTGAAAAGTCAATGCTTCATAAAGTCTATGACAGTGAAGAGATCAAAAATATCTATACCGCTCTTGGGGTTTCAGTAGGAACAGAGGAGGACAGTAAAGCCCTGAACTTGGCAAAGCTGAGATATCATAAAATCGTTATTATGACCGATGCCGATATCGATGGATCTCACATTTCTACCCTTATTCTTACTTTCTTCTTCAGGTATATGAAGGAGCTTATTGAGAATGGGTACATCTACATTGCCCAGCCGCCTTTATACTTATTAAAGAAAGGGAATAAAAAGGTATACGCTTATAACGAAAAAGAAAGAGAAGAATTTACCCTTGAAATGTCACCGGACGGAAAAGGTGTTGAAATACAGCGTTACAAAGGTCTTGGAGAAATGAATCCAGAGCAGCTTTGGGAAACTACCCTAAACCCTGAACACAGAATTCTGAAGCAGGTAAATATTGACAATGCGGTGGAAGCAGACAGTGTTTTCTCCATGTTGATGGGGGACGAAGTTCCACCGAGAAGAGAATTTATCGAAAAGAATGCAAAATATGCTAAAATTGACGTATAATACGTTTTTGTAAAATATGTAAAAAAGCTTCTATTTATTTAGAAGCTTTTTTTATATTTGAGTTAACCAAAAAAACAATAATATGCTAACTCTTTTACAAACAGACCCTTATGAAGGGGTGGATGCGGTTTCCGGTGCGGCCGCAGCAGGACTGGGGATCGGAACAATGTTCATCAGTTTACTGGTCTATTTATTTTACGGATACTGCATGTATAAAATCTTCCAGAAAGCTGGAAGACAGGACGCTTGGGCAGCCTTTGTTCCGATTTATAATGCAATCGTCATGTTGGATATTGTAAAAAAACCGATCTGGTGGATTATTTTATTCCTGATTCCTTTTGTTAATCTGTATGCCAGCTGGGTCGTGAACGACAGACTGGCTAAAGGTTTTGCCAAGGAGACTCCGTTGTATACCATACTGCTGTTCTTCTTCGGGTTTATATTTATTCCTGTCCTGGGGCTCGGCAGTGATACTTACGATAGCAAAAGAATCCCAAATGATTAAAAAAAGAAAATGAAAAACAAAGACTTCACCACGGTGAGGTCTTTTTTATTTTATATAATTTTAACAGTTATTAAGATTTTCTTATGTTTGCATAATTTTAATAACGATGATGAAAATAGTACTTCTTGGAGCTTTACCTATGGCTTCATTATACTTTGCACAGGCGTTTCCTGCTTCTGCAATTCCGGAGAGTTTGAAGAAAAATGCCAATGTTGTTATCCGGAAAAACTTTACAACAGCCCAGATTAATAAAGTCGATGAGATCAAATATCAGTACAATACGGTAACCACGGTTTTGAATAGGGAGGGTCATGAGCAGGCAACAGCCTATATTCCTTATGATAAGTCGACACGTATTTCTGATATAAAAGTCACTATTTATGATGAATTGGGGAAGAAGGTAAAAAGTTTTTCAAAATCTGATTTTAAAGATTACGCCAATAATCCTCACGGGGTATTTTACTCCGATCACCGGATATTGGTTTTTTCATATACGCCGGCTCAATATCCTTATACTGTTGATTTTTCTTATCAAAGCGAGGATAAAAACACAATTTTTATTCAGGATTTTGTTCCTTTCAGATCCGTTAAGACATCCTTGGAAGAAGCACAGTTTAAAATCATCAACTCTTCAGGAATAGAGCTCCGCTCTAAAATTTATCCCTCAAAATACAACTATGCTTCTGTTACAGAAAATGGAACCGAACAGGAGAAAATATACTCTTATACCAATATACCCGCAATAGATGATACTTCTTTAGCACCGCAGCCCGATAAGATTCTACCTTCGGTAAGCTTTGCCTTAACGAAATTCAACCTGGCAGGAAAGCAGGGAACATTCAACAGCTGGAAAGATTTTGGAAACTGGTATTATAAAGATCTCATAGAGCCTGTTTCCATTTCCACAGAGGCTATTAAAGCTGAGGTAGCCGCTTTGCATTTAAAAGGTTCAACAGAAGAGAAGGTGAAGAAAATCTACCAGTACATGCAGAATAAAACGCGGTATATTGCTGTTGGTTTGGGAATTGGTGGCTGGGTTCCTATGGTACCGGATGAGGTGCAGAAAAAAGGGTATGGAGACTGTAAAGGACTTACCAATTACATGAAGACCCTTCTGAATGAAGCAGGAATTCAGTCCAGTTATTGTGTCATCAATTCAAGCCCGTCACAGATTTCATTTGATCCTGAATTTCCGTCCATGGGGGGAAACCATGCCATGCTGATGGTTCCTACCGAGAATGGAAACATATGGCTTGAAAATACATCGCAGCAGATGGCCTTTAATCATCTTCCCTACACTACGACGGATCGAAATGTACTTGCCATAACCTCAAAAGGTATTGAACTTATCAATACGCCCGTATATAAAGCTGAACAGAACAAAGAAAAGCAGGTCTTGAACATTAATCTACATGAGGACAGCAGCATTACCGGCACAGGGAATTTTACATACACAGGAAATCAGTATGATGATAACCTGAAATTTGTAAACCTTAGTTCGAAAGACAAAAATGAAGCACTCAAAAGCAGGTTTGGCATCCTTAACTTTGAGCATGTTGAAACAAAAAGCTTTATCAATGATAAAGACAGGGCGGCCATCAGTTATGATATCAATTTTACCACCCATAATTTTTCTAAAAAAGCAGGGAACAGCCTTTTTTTCAGATCCGTTCCCATTTTTTCAGATCACGTCTATAAAACGGATGAAACGCGTGAGCTACCGTTTGAAATCCGACAGTCTTATGAAGATGAATATGAAATAGTTTTTACACTTCCTAAAGGCTACAAAATTGAAGAAACCCCAGCCGATTCCAATATCATATCCGAGTTTGGATTTTACAAGCTTAGCTTTGTAAAAAATGAAGGTCAGGTATCCGTATTCCGAAAAATACAGTTGAAAAAGGGAATTTATCCAAAAGAAAAATACAATGACTATGTCAACTTCCGAAAGAAAACACAGAACATGGATAATTCTAAAATTTTAATTACAAAAATATAAAGATGAAAAAACTAATAATCATAATCCTGTGCTCTGCCACTACAATTTCCATCGCTGCACAGGGGAAATATGAATTTCTGAACCCTCCCAAATTCAATGATGCCGATTTATCAAAGACCAAGTCCCTGTTGGATGATAATGCACAGGCAGAGATACTATATAAATCTGTCTATTTCGTGGTGGACTCGTATACGGGAAATTTAAGTAAAAAATATTTTTACAGGGTTAAAATTTACGATAAGGATAGGGCGGAAGATTGGTTGAATCTTGAAATCCCTTTGTATAGCTCTGGCTCCAATAAAGAGTCTTTAGCCAAATTCAAAGGTTTTACCTATAATCTTGAAAACGGAGTAGCAGTTCCGGTAAAAGTAGAAAAAAGCTCCCAGTACAAAAGTAAAGAAAGTAAGTATGTCACCCTTACCAAGTTTGCTTTTCCCAATGTGAAAAACGGATCTGTTCTGGAATATCAGTATGAGATTATCTCTCCCTTTTTGTTTATAATTCCTGAAGTATTGATAGAATCCGATACACCCTCCCTGCAAACGGAGTACGTGTTGGACTCACCAATCAATATCGCCTATAATGTAAACTATACCGGGGATATGCTTCCCAAATACAGAGACGTTCAGCAAAGAAATATGTATGGTTCGCAATACAGGACATATAGATTTGCTTATGAAAATGTGAAGGGGTTTAAAACCGAAAAATTTGTGAGAAACGATAAAAATTTCAGAACGAAGATAAGTGCGGAACTGAATTCTACCAACTTTACCGAGCTGAAACTCTACTCATCTTCCTGGGATCAAATTGGTAAAAGACTGTATGAAAACGAAGACTTCGGTAACGAAATAAAGAAAAATAAACTGGCTAGAGAGAATATGCCAGCAGAAATATCAACGCTGAAAACAGATTTAGAAAAAGCGAATGCTATTTTTTCTTATGTACAAAAAACATTTACATGGAATAAAAACAGGGGGATTTATACCGAAGACGGGATCAAAAAGCTGTTGGAAACAAAAACCGGAAATGCTGCTGAGATCAATCTGTTCCTGGTAATGATGCTTCGGGAAGCAGGTGTTAAAGCCGACCCGCTGATTATTTCTACCGTAGAAAACGGAGTCATCAATCTGGCATCGCCTAATGTTTCTAATATGAATTTTGTATTAGCGGCCATAAGTATCGATGAGCACCTGCACCTATATGATGCAACCTCCAGACAGTCGTCGATGGATGAAATTCCTCTTCGAAACTGGAACCAATACGGAATCCTGCTGAAGAAAGAAAAATCTGTACCGATCAGGATGACCAATATAAAATCAAGCAATACTTTCTACACTGCCAATGCAAGGTATAATGAAGATGGAAGTATTTCCGGTACCTATTCAGATCGTGATACCGGTGCGTATGCCATGTATGCTAAAGACAACTACGATGATAATGCTGAAAAATATAAAAAACAGTATAAGGAAAACTATTCTATTGATTTTACAGAAATTGACTCAAAGGTATTGGAGAACGGTGAATTTGAAAGTACGATGAAATTTTCCTCGATGAACCTTGTAGATCGGATAGGGAAAAAAATAATCATCAATCCCATGTTGTTTCTCAATAAAAACTCCAACGAATTTGATCAGACCGAGACCCGCAGATATCCGATAGATTTTGGATCTCCTATTACCAAAGTGAAAAAGATTAATCTTGAAATACCGGAAGGATATACCATTGAAGAACTGCCGAAAGCCAAGAAGATTATGACAGAGGATAAAGAGGTAGAATATATATATGCCGTTGTAAAAAAGAGTAACATATTGGAAATTACAAGTACTATCACCGTAAAAAGTGCAGATTACCCAAAAGAATTCTATCCTGCTTTTAAGCAGATCTGGAAAAGTATCTCAGATTATGAAAACCAGGTGATCAGCTTAATAAAAAAATAATATTTTGTAGAATTTTAATAACGATGATGAAAATACTATGCCTGGGAGCTTTATCCGCAGCTTCCATATTCTTCGCGCAGAGCTATCCTGTTTCTGCGATTCCCGAAGATTTAAAGAAAAATGCGGGGGCTGTGATCAGGAAAGAATTCCAGCGTATTGAAATTAATAATATCGACGATATTGTCTATAAAAAGTCTTCTGCAATTACAATTCTTAATAAAGATGCCGTTCCGTATTCCATACCGAGAATCGGATATAGCAAAGGAGCCAATGCATCCGGGATCAAAGTGGTTATTTATGATGAGAAAGGACTAAAAGTGAAAAGCTACTCCAAAAGTGACTTTGTGGACATCGCAGCCAACCCTCAAGGGACTTTTTACTCTGATAACAGGATGCTTATCCTTCCTTACAATTATCAGCATTTTCCATATACAATTGAATTTAGCTACGAGCTAAAAGATGAAAATACTGTTTTTATCCCTGATTTTATTCCCTTTTATGAGTATAATGTTTCATTACAGGAAAGTAATCTCAGTATCATCAACAAAACTCCCATTAAACTGCGTTCAAAAGTCTATGACTCTCCTTACTCTTATGCATCGGTACAGGTAAAGAATGAAAGTGCGGGCTCATCGTATTCCTTCCGGAATATTCCGGCTATTGATAAAGAAGGACTTGGCCCGAGCCCGCAGAGAATATTACCGAAAGTGAGCTTTTCATTAGATCAGTTTAATCTTGTGGGTAAAAAGGGAAGCATTATATCGTGGCAGGACTTTGGAAAATGGTATTACGATAACCTCCTTTCTCCTGTTTCTGTTTCTACGCCCCAGATTAAATCGGAAATAGAATCTCTCCATCTTACAGGATCAACAGAAGAAAAGGTGAAGAAGGTATATCAGTACATGCAAAGCAAAACCAGATATATATTTGTGGCTTTGGGAATAGGAGGCTGGCAGCCTATGCTTCCCGATGAGGTGCAAAAGAAAGGATATGGAGATTGCAAAGGATTAACCAATTATATGAAAATGCTGCTTGATGAAGCTGGAATTCCTTCTTATTACTGTATCATCAATGCTGATGCTTCGCCGATAAGCTTCGATAAAGAATTTCCCAAAATGTCCGGAAATCATGTAATACTCATGGTACCCACTGAGAAAGGAAACATCTGGCTTGAAAATACTTCCCAGGAGATGGCATTCAATCATTTAGGCTTCAGTACTACAGACAGGAATGTACTGGCCGTAAAGCCGGAGGGAATAGAAATTATACAGACTCCCAGCTATACGGCCGAAGAAAGTAAGGGCATACAGACCATTACCATTCAGCTTGGTACCCATAATTCTGTTTCTGGAACAGCCAGGTTTTCGTATCAGGGTAGCCAGTATGACTACAATCTGGTCTACTTAATGCTTGCTGAAAAAGAAAGAAAAGAGCAGTTGAAAAATAAGCTCTCCAGTCTGAATATTGAACAGCTGGACATCAATAAAATTGTAAACAATAAAGATCTTGCAACCATAGATTTTGACATCAACTTCAAAGCGGATAACTATGTCAAGATGCTTGGAAGCAGTTATATATTCAGAGCTGTTCCCATCTATACGGACGCTTTACGTATAGAAGACGAAAACAGAGTGCTGCCATTTGAGCATAAACTTCCTTCCCAGGATGAATATGCGATAGATTATCAGCTTCCTGCAGGATATTTTATTGAAGAGGTTCCCCGGGATGTAAACCTTGATTCTGAATTTGGTACATACAGTCTTTCCTTTTCAAAAAAAGAAGATCAGCTTTTGGTAAAGAGAGTTCTCAGAATCAATAAGGGGCTGTATCCTAAAGAGAAATATAACGATTATGTAAGGTTCAGAAAAAAAATATTTGCTGCCGATCATGCAAAAATCCTAATGTCTAAAAAAATCTGATGTCTGTTCAGATCAAATAATTATAAACAATAACCTGATCCTGTAGGATAGAACTCAAATACATCGTTCAGGTTTTAATGAATTACTGTCCTAATAAAAAAAACAAAAAATCATGAAATTTAAAAATGCTTTTCTAGGCCTTCTGTGGTCTACATCATCTGCATTAGTTGGAGCTCAGACTCATAAATTCCTTTCATTGCCGGCTTTCAGTGAAGCGGAAGTAAAAAAGACCAGCTCCTTCATAGACAAGGATGCGCCGGCAGAAATATTGTACAATAGCGTAAGGTTTAATATCCTGCCCCGACAGTCAATGGAAAAGGAATATTACTCCAAAATTAAAATTTATGATAAGAAGAAAGCTGAAGAGTGGCTTAATCTTGAAATTCCAATGCAATCCGGTGAAAGGTTATTGGAATTTGAAGCCACGGTCTACAATCTTGCTGGCGATAAAGTGGAAAAAATTGCAGTTAATTAAAAAGATCAGCTAAAGGAAAACTTTGTAAAAGGCCTTAAATTCTATAAAATTGCCTTTCCCAATATTTTGGATGGTTCGGTGATTGAGTATAAATACAAGATAGAAAGCGCTCAAATATTTACGATTAACCAGGTGATGGAGTATGATATTCCTGTGGTATATGAAGAATTTAATCTGGAGCACCCGCAATCTCTGGCTTACAATTTCAACAATCCGGGAAACCTTCTCATTCCTAAATATAATGTTTCCATTACTGAAAACAGAAGTAATCTTTTGTATCATATTTTCAGATATGGCTATGAAAATGTAAAACCTGTTAAAAATGAACTGTTTGTAAAAGATCCCAGCAGATACAGAACCAAACTAAAAGCGCAGCTGGCGTATTTAAGCATGCGTTACCGATCTGGAGAATTCACATATGATAAATCTACAGACTGGAATAAAGTTGCAGAATTATTATCAGAAGACGAAAAATTCGGGGGCTTTTTAAAAGGTGACGTAAGTGGAATTGTGCCGGATGAAATTAAAAATTATTACGAAATTAATGAAAGAGCGAATAGAATTTTCAACTTTGTTAAAACCAATTACAAATGGAACAGACAGAGCTGCATTATACCCAGCCAAAATCTTCGACAACTCCTGAAGTCAAAGGCGGGTAATAGTGCAGACATCAATTTACTGCTCGTTTTACTTCTGAGAAACGCAGGTATTGAAGCCAATCCACTTCTTATTTCAACAGTAGACAATGGTATCCTCAACATTACTTCAATGGATGTAGATGGGATGAATTTTGCGCTTGCAGCAACAAAAATTAACGGTACTTTCAACCTGTATGACGCTACTTCCTATAATGCCAAAGCAAATCTTATGCGTCAGAGGAACTGGAATGAATTCGGAATTTTGTTTCAAAAAAATAAAGGAACAGAAATCGCCTTTACCAATAACAATATAAGTGAAAAGAAATCGCTGATCCATGCAACAGTCAATACTGAAGATCTTGAAATCAAAGGAGACTATACCCAGGAAGTGAGCGGTTTATATGCGCTGGAGGAATATGAGGATTTTGATCTTAATAAAGATAAATACAATCAGTCTTTCAAAACCAAGCTTGAAGTAAATACTACCGAAGTAGATTCCAGATTATTGGATAATTCCAACTTTGAAACGAAACTTAAATTCTCTGGCAGTAATCTGGTAGATAAAGTGGGCGAAAAACTGATCATTAATTCCTCCTTATTCTTAAAGAGTGACATTGAAACCTTTGATCAGGCGGATGCAAGGAAGTATCCTATAGATTTTATTTCAGGCTTTGTTAAAGAAAAGAAAGTAGAACTTACGATCCCTGAAAACTATCGGGTGGGTGACCTTCCAAAGAATAAAAAGATTAAAACAGACGATCAGGAAATCAGCTATTCGTATCTTATTGAAAATAAGGGTGAAAAATTAATTTTAACTTCCAGAGTCGAAGTAAAGCATTCTACCTATCCCAAAGAATTCTATCCTGCTTTTAAGCAGATTTGGAAAAGTATTTCGGATTGTGAAAATCAGGTGATCAGTCTGGTTAAAAAATAACATGATACATAATCTTTGATAAAAAAATAAAATTTTTAAAAACCATTCATCTTTTGAATGGTTTTTGTATTAGATACCTGAAAATTAGATTATGAGAAACTCAATGGCCATTATGGCCTTATCTTCATTACTGTTATGTATGTCCTGTAAAAAGAATGAAACAGCAGTACCTGCAGGGCAAAAAACTGAGAATAAAAAAACTGAAGAATTTGTTGTAGACTCCGTAAAAGTAGATGAGTCCACCCAAATTACAGACTCACTGAAAGTGACCTACGCTTCAACTCTGCTGGTATTCCCTTCCTTGCAGAATAAAGCACTTCTTGACAGTATCTATGGAGACAAAGATATTAAGGATTTTTCTAAAGCAGGAATAGAAAGCTATCTCGAAAATAAAAAGAAAAAGTACTTTCATTCTATTGCCAATGATAATAAAGATTGGGTTTCCGATATTACCCGTGCTGAGAATTGGTATTCCAGATCAAATATGAAATTGGTGTCCAATGCTAACGGGTATATGCATATCCGCTATATGGGAAATGCATACATTGGAGGGGCTCATGATGAATATTCATATTCAGAAAGGGTTTTTGACCTGAAGAACAATAGAAAACTGGAACTAAAAGATGTTACTTCAATGCCCACAATTGCAATTGAAGGGATTCTGATGAAGAATATTGATAAGATCAACAGTGGAACCCAGGATCAAAATGGCGAGGTGAAAAATTCCGAAATGTTATTGGTAGACAAAATTCCTGCAACAGGTAACTTTTATTTTGACGATAAAAATCTATACTTTCATTACAGCCCCTATGAAATTGCTGCATTTGCCGCGGGCGATATTGTTATTCCTATTTCCTGGGAGGAATTAAAAAGTACTTTAAATGAAGAATTTAAAGAAAGAATGAATATTAAATAGATGTAAGAAAGAATATCTTATTTATGGTATTTATTTTGCTTAAACATGCTCATATAAAAAATTATGAAAAACACGATTGCAGTTTTAGCGCTGTCCTCTCTCTTTGCTTTTTCGGCTTGCACAAAAAAGGAAAGCAAGACAGAAGATTCCCAGGAAATAAAGACCTCAGAAAAGGCTGATGCTAAACCAATCAGTGTAGATTCTGTAAGAATAAATGATACTTTAAAAGCAAACAAGTTACTTTCTGTAAGCTTCTCTTCAAAACTTTTGGTGTTCCCGGAAATAAGGGATAAAAAGCTTTTGGACAGTATTTATTTTAATAAGAAAGGGATTACTGACTATTCAAAAACCGGCTTAGAAAGTTTTCTGAGAAAAGAAAAAGCTGAATTTTTTAAAGGAAGTAAAGATTGGAATGCCAATAGAGATTCTGCTACAGAATGGTTTTCAGATTATACTATGAATCTGAAATACAGTATAAACGATTTTATCCATATTGAGTATTCTGAAAGTTCATATTACGGTGGGGCACACGGGAGTTATGATTATTTTGAAAGAGTTTTTGACTTAAAGAATAATAAAAAGGTAACCCTTGCTGATATTACGACGATATCCAAAAAGAACCTCGAAACCTTACTGATGAAGAATGTAGATAAAATTCCGAGTGGAGCGGCAGAGTCAGAAGGAAAGAATTCTGATATGTTGTTGGTCAAGCAAATTCCTACTGATGCTGATTTCTATTTTGATGATCATCATCTGTATTTCCGTTATAACCCATATGCAATTGCATCTTATGCAGCGGGAGCTATTATTATTCCTGTATCATGGGAAGATCTTAAAGGTACTTTAAAACCTGAATTTAAAGAAAGAATGAAAATTAAATAACTTAATGCTTCCTGTTCAGGAAGCATTTTTCTATTTTTGCGGTAATGGAAAAAGTAGCTTTTATCATCAATCCTTTTTCGGCCAAGAAAAATTATCAGCCGTTTCTGAATGAACTTAAAACAAAGGTGGGCAATCCTCTGTATTATGTTTCTGAGTCCATTCCCGGAACGGACGAGTTTATTAAGACTCATTTTGAAAACGTAGATATTTTTGTGGCCATAGGAGGGGATGGTACCATTTCTACGGTTGCTAAAAATCTGATTAATACAGATAAAATTCTGGCGATTTTTCCGGCAGGATCAGGAAATGGGTTTTCTAATGAAACCCGTTTCAGTAAAAATCTGGACGAACTTTTGGAAAAAATACAAGCAAAAAAATCCAGAAAGATCGATACATTTACCGTTAACGGCAGGCTTTCTATCAATGTTTCCGGAACCGGATTTGACGGTAAAGTCGTTAAGGAATTTGAAAAAACCAGTCGTGGATTCAAAAACTATATCAAAGTTTCCCTGAAAACGTTTTTCAATTATAAGCCGATCAAGGTAACATTTATGGATAAACAGTACCAGGAACATAACGGTCGTTACCTTATGCTGAATGTTGCCAATACCCGCCAGTTTGGTAATAATGCTTATATCGCACCCAAAGCAAGCAAAAGTGACGGGCTTGTAGATATGGTGTTGGTAAAAAAATTTCCACTCACTTATTCCGCTTTATTCGCATTCAGAATGTTTACCAAAAGGTTGAAGGATGATGAATATGTGACCTATCTGCCCGTTTCTGAGATTTCATTTAAAGTCAATACCAAAAACTGGCATCTTGATGGTGAGTTTAACAAAATAGAGTCACCTATTCATGTTAAAGTGCTGCCTGCTAGTTTGAATATTTTAATCTAGGTAGCTAACGTTCCAATCGATAGTTTTTTATTTTTAATATAGTATTGCTTTTAAAGTTTTGTTATTTATAATTCAATAAGAAAAAGTATTATTTATTGAAAATTTCTATCTATGTTGTTTTTGTTGCGAAATGGTTATATTTTTATAAAAAACATTTCCTATGAAAAAACATTACCTTCTTTTAATGCTTTTTGTTTGCTTTATTGGAATAAAAAGCCAGATTATTACCGAAAACTTTGAATCTGCAACATTTCCTCCTACAGGATGGACTGTTCAATCGACAAATCCGGCGTTTACATGGACTGCAACTACTACTTCCCCTGTTTCAGGGACAAGATCAGCAAGTGTAGAATATGACCCTGATCTTGTGAGCCAGGATGAAAAATTAATTTCACCAGCATTTAGTCTGGTAGGAGCTACAAGTCCTGTCTTGTCCTTTAAATCCAATTTTAACCCTTATTGGGCTATGACTCCTAACAACAATTACGATACTGTGGTTAAGATTTCAACAGATAACGGTACAACATGGACACAGATTTGGAGCGAAAACAATATCACAGTACCCACTCCGCCAGGATTTGAAACTTATGATATTACTGTTCCCTTAAATTCATTGATAGGGCAGAGTAATGTAAAACTTGCTTTTAATTATATTGGTACCGACGGGGCACAATGGAGTATTGATGATATTAGTGTTACAGATGGTACTTTGAGTGTATCTGAAGCAAGGGTCAAAGATGATAATCTGCTTGTTTATCCAAACCCTGTAAGCGAATCGTTTAGAATAGATCTTCCAAAATCTTACAGTAAAAACAATACAAGGGTGAGCATTATTGATATGTCTGGTAAACAAATAAAAACTTTTGAGTCTGGTAGTAAAGAATCTTATGAGGTATCAGATTTGCCAAAAGGAGTATATTTTATTGTTATATCCGATAACAAGAATAAAATAATGAAAAAAATAGAAAAAAGATAAGTTTTAATCTTCAATTTAAACTATAAAAAATCCGGAGTTTATCAGATGATAAACTCCGGATTTTTATGTTTCAGGAACTATATTGCATCATGTATTTTATACTTCCAGTTTTTTTTCGATTTCGGATGGATGATTCAGGCAGTACTCAAGTTGGCCTTTATCCAACTGCTTTTCCCAATTTGCCACTACTACAGTCGCGACAGAATTTCCGATTACATTGGTCAAGGCTCTGCACTCACTCATAAACTTATCAATTCCAAGAATTAAAGTCATTCCTGCAATGGGAATTTCCGGAACAACAGCAAGGGTGGCTGCCAGAGTAACAAATCCGGCTCCCGTAACGCCCGCAGCTCCTTTGGAACTAAGCATCGCAACAAGCAGCAGCATAAGCTGCTTTTCAATAGGGAGGTGGATATTTAATGCCTGGGCTATGAATAAAGAGGCCAGGGTCATATAAATATTGGTCCCGTCCAGGTTGAATGAGTATCCCGTGGGCACCACAAGTCCAACGATGGCCCGTGAGCAGCCTGCTTTTTCCAGCTTCTCCATAATACCCGGAAGAGCAGACTCTGAGGAACTCGTCCCTAAAACCAAAAGAAGTTCCTCTTTAAGGTAAATAAGGAGTTTGAAAATATTAAATCCATTATACCAGGCTACCGCACCTAAAACCAATACGACAAACAGGAAGGAAGTAATGTAGAAAGTCCCGACCAGAAAGATCAGGTTGAGTACCGAATGAAGTCCGTATTTTCCAATCGTAAAGGCCATAGCCCCAAAAGCCCCGATAGGAGCAAGCTTCATCAGCATATGAACGATCTTGAAGACAGGTGTGGACAGATCCTGAAGAAAATCCGTCACCTTCTGGCTTTTTTCTTTGGTCAATACCAGCGCAATACCCATGAGAATGGCAACAAGAAGAACCTGAAGGATATTATCTCCCACTAATGGGCTGAAAAGGGTTTCAGGGATGATATTCATGACAAAGCCGGTAAGGGTAGATTCATGAGCTTTTTCCTGATACTGGGAAACATCACCGGAAAGAGAGGCCGGATCAATATTTAAACCGCTGCCGGGCTGTAAAAGATTGCCGACCAATAAGCCAATGATCAGTGCTAAGGTTGAAAAGGTAAAAAAATAGATCATTGCTTTTATTGCAATTCTTCCTACTTTTTTTAAATCGGTCATATGGGCAATCCCAAGCGTAAGGGTAATAAAAATAACCGGAGCGATGATCATTTTGACAAGTTTGATAAAGCCATCGCCCAAAGGCTTCATTTTTTCTCCCATTTCCGGATAAAATCTCCCCAGTAATACACCTGCAATAATGGCAATGATCACCTGGAAGTAAAGTTGATTGTAGATTTTTTTTGCTTTCAATGAATAGTCGTTTTGTTTTTTTAAAGGGCGAAAATTAAGAAATTTTATCTGAAAACATGACAAATGTCATGAAAATTAATCTACAGATTAATACCCTTATGAATAATGTAAAAAACTCCGGCTTCATATACAGGACACAAAATGTCTTATACATGAAGCCGGAGTGGTATTGTAATTTTAAGCTTATTTTGAAATACGTTCTGTAGCTTTCTTAATTATTCTGTAGCCACAGAATCATCTCCACGGCCGTCAGCAACCGCGTGGATATTTCCACTTTCATCAAGGACGATCATTTCTGTTTTGCCTATCTGTTTTACCTTTTCTATTACATAATTCTTAGCCTTTAGTTCCGCAATTGTACTTTCAGGGAAATTATTTTCTACGCTTATTGTTTCCGGAAGCCACTGGTGATGGAATTTAGGAGCATTCACCGAAATATTAGCATCAAGCTTGAAATCAACCACATTCACAACAGACTGATAAACTGAAGTTGGGATGGTTGTTCCACCTGGTGTCCCCACCACCATATAAGGTTTTCCATTTTTCAGCAATATCGTAGGGGTCATGGAAGAGAGCATTCTTTTATTAGGTTGGATGGCATTAGCTTCTCCGCCTACTGCTCCAAACATATTGGGGACACCGGGTTTGATGGAGAAATCATCCATTTCATTGTTTAGAAAGAAACCCGCTCCTGAAACAAGTACTTTACTTCCATAGTATCCATTAAGAGTAGTGGTTACAGAAGCGGCATTGCCGTCTTTGTCAAGCACTGAAATGTGAGTCGTTTGTGTAGATTCTTTGGGTTGGGCTATGATTTTACCCACTTCCGAACTGGGGGTAGCTTTATCAAAACTGAAGCTTTTCCAGCGGTTTTTCAAATAGTCATCAGAAATCAGATATGACGTTTTATCCTGAATAAAGTCCGGATCACCCATGTATTCTGCCCGGTCTGCAAAGGCCCTTCTTTCCGCTTCAGTCATAATCTGAACTGCTTGGGTAGAATTCTGCTGGTATTTTTCAAGATTTTCGAAGCTTGCCATTCGCAGCATCTGAGCAAGCAGAACACCACCGCTGGAGGGTAAAGGCATAGAAACAACATTATTTCCCTTGTAATCAAACTCCAGGGCCTTCCGTTCCGCCACCTTATAGTTTTTTAGATCCTCCAGGGTAATAATTCCATTTCCTCTTTTCATTTCTGAGATCAGAAGTTCCGCAGTCTTTCCTTCGTAAAAACCTTTAGCCCCCAGTTTCTGAATTAATTTCAAGGTTTCTGCAAGGTCTTTCTGAACCAGGATATCACCGGCTTTCCAAGGGGTGCTTTTTACAAAAACAATGGCAGACTTATTATGCCTTTGAAACTTTTCCTTATTGTTATTCAGCATATCCGCCTCTTTTTCCGTAATAGCAAATCCCTGCTCTGCGAGATCAATCGCCGGCTGAATGATTTTGTCCATCGGAAGCTTACAGTGTTTCAGGGTAGCGAAAAAACCTGCTACACTTCCCGGAATTCCCACGGCCAGTCTCCCATTTTGGGAAAGATCTGTATCCGCCTTTCCTTTTTTATCGAGGTACATGTCTCTGGAGGCTTTTTTAGGAGCTGTTTCCCGGTAGTCCAGAGTGAATTTTTCACCATTGCTTTTTACTCCTACCAGGAAGCCGCCCCCGCCAATGTTACCGGCTTGAGGATATACTACAGCTAATGCATATTGGGTGGCTGTTACAGCGTCATAGGCGTTTCCACCCATTTTAAGGATCTTTGCCCCGGCTTCACTGGCCAGAGGATGTGCAGATACTACAACACCTTTATTCTTTACTTTTACTTCCTTTACAATGTTGATATCCGTATACTGAGCCCAGCTAAGTTGACCTAACAAAAGGATCGAAGCAATTAAGATCTTCTTCATAATGATTACTTTTCTTATAACAAAAATATGGAAATTACATCAATAACCTGAGTTTGGAGCAAGGAAAGTAAGTGGAGAGGCTGGGAAGCCGGAAGTTTCTGTTGATCTGATAACGTAGATAAATATACTCTATAGGTGACACATTCGGTTTTCCAGTGTTTTAAAGACTTTAAAGACTTCCTTCTTCCAGCTTTTCTCGGAATTAAGTTTAAATAATTTTCATGACAATTTGCGAATACATTTTAAATTCACCTTTATTATTATGGTTGGCATGTTTTTTTTACTTTTGTACAATTCTAAAAAAAACTGAAAAATGGAATCCTATACGGAAAGAATACTGATTACAGGTGCGCTGGGACAAATCGGCACCGAACTGACGAACAGACTTGTTGAAATTCATGGGGCAGACAATGTTGTGGCTTCAGGACTCGACAGATGGCAGGAGGGAATTACTTCTGCAGGACACTATGAAAGAATGGATGTCACCAACACTCAATTGGTAAGACAGGTGATTAAAGATTACGACATCACTACAGTGTATCACTTAGCTTCACTATTATCGGGGACATCAGAAAAACAGCCGATTTTTGCCTGGAAACTGAATCTGGAGCCGCTTCTTCACTTTTGTGAGATGGCAAAGGAAGGGTTGATCCAAAAGATCTTCTGGCCGAGCTCTATCGCAGTATTTGGAAAAGGAATTCCAAAGCGTGATGTAGGGCAGGATGTTGTATTAAATCCAACAACAGTGTATGGAATCTCTAAAATGGCGGGAGAAAAATGGTGTGAATACTATTTTGATAAGCATGGAGTAGATGTAAGAAGCATCAGGTATCCTGGATTGATCTCCTGGAAAACACCTGCAGGGGGTGGAACAACGGATTATGCAGTTGAGATTTTCTACAAAGCGATAGAGGAGGGGAAATATACAAGCTTCATTTCTGAGAATACAGGAATGCCGATGTTGTATATGGATGATGCCATCAATGCAACTTTGAAATTAATGGATGCTCCGAAAGAAAGTGTAACCGTTCGCTCTTCTTACAACCTGGGTGGAATGTCATTTACCCCTAAAGAACTGGCAGAAGAAATTACCAAAGAAATTCCGGAATTTACAATCGATTACAAGCCCGACTTCAGACAGGAAATTGCAGATTCTTGGCCAGCTTCCATTGATGATTCAGTGGCTAAAAAAGACTGGGGACTGTCTTATAATTTCGGAATTTCTGAAATGACAAAAGACATGATCGCCAACCTTAAGATAAAATTAGCTAAGAATTAATTATAGTAAAGTGAAACTTTAATTAGATTTGCTTTTAACATCTGATTTTTAGTTAATTATAAATTTTATATAAAATTTAATTAAAATGATATTGTTGACTTTTAATGTGATAAATATTGAGGCTGGAGCAAAAAATGGTTCCCAGATTACCGATGAAGAAAGGTTAAAAATCACAGAAGACAATACCAGGGCGATTCTTAGAATTTTAGATATTCATGATATCAAAGCAAGTTTTTTTGTAGAGATTTCCATTGCCGAAAAACTTCAGAATTTAATAAAAGCAATTTCATCCAAAGGGCATGAAATTGCTTTTTATAATAACCGTTCAAATCGGTCAGAAATTGAAAATGCCAAAAAGAATATTCAGGAACTTTTGGAAAAACAGATCAGGGGAATCCGGCAGAAAGAGGTAAAGATATCACATGAAGATTTGAAGATGCTGGAATTTAATTATGTGTCTAATATAGACAATGCCAATATTCTTTTTCCTTTCAAACGTCTGAAAAGAGATACTGAAATTACAGAAGAAGATGGTTTGAGCATTGTGCCCGAAAGCATATCGCCATACAGCCAGCTGCCCTATAATGATTTTGTGTTCCAGATCCTGCCAGGGAAATATTATCACAACATGGTTCTTGAGACCCTTCAGAATGAGGAGTTTGTTCTTATCTATCTTAATTCGTGGCAGTTTACGGACTTTAAGAAATACCGGTTTGATATTCCTTTTTACCGGAGTTTATTTTCAGGCAAAAAAATGGAGGACAAATTAGATGCCCTCCTGACTTTTATCAACGAGAAAGACCTTGCTGTTTCCCGGATGAAAGATTATATTTTTTAGGTGATAGATATTAGGTAGCAGGTAATAGGTTTCAGTTAAAAGGATTAGAGAGAGAATGTTATGGTTAATGTTTTGTGTAACACAAGAAACCTGCAACCCGAATCCCTAACTCAGCTCAAACAGGGTTATCTCAGGCAGTACGCCCACTCTTCCCGGATATCCAAGAACTCCAAACCCTCTGTTCACATATAGCAATTTCCCTTCGCTCTCATAAAGGTCTGCCCATTTCGGGTAACGGTACTGAACCGGTGACCATTTTATATTTTTAAGATCCAGACCGAACTGCATCCCGTGGGTATGTCCTGAAAGTGTTAAATGGATGTTTCCAGGGTGTTTTTTTACGACATAATCAAAATGGGTGGGATCATGGCTCATCAGGATTTTTGTAGCGGATTCGGGTACTCCTTTTAAGGCGTCATCAATTCTTCCGAATTGAGGGAAGGGTTTCAGTCCCCAGTTTTCTACCCCAAGGATGTAGAGCTTTTCACCGTTTTTCTCAATCATTTTGTTTTCGTTTCTCAGCATATCAAAACCAGCCTGCTTTTCATAATCAATGAGGGTATCCAGGTTTTTCTTTTTGGCATCAAGGGATGCCCAGGTTACATAATCTCCGTAATCATGATTTCCTAGCACCGCAAATTTGCCATCTTTGGCCGTGATCTGCGAAAACAGAGGTATGAAGGGTTTGAATTCATCTGCAACATTGTTCACCATGTCTCCGGTAAAGAGGACAAGGTCGGGTTTCTGCTCATTGATTAGGTCAATAGCATGTTGAAGCTTGCCTGGGTCTGAAAAGCTGCCACTGTGAACATCTGAAATCTGAATGATTTTATAACCTTTGAAACTTTTCGGAAGGTTGGAAAGTTTTACTTTTACTCTTCTTACTTTGTGCCTGTATTTTCCGAATGTAATTCCGTCAATAAAAAGGGCTGAAAGAACACCACTCATTCCCAGGCCAACCAGACTGAGAAACTTCCTTCTTTCCGGAAAGAAATTTTCCGCAGGTTTTGTGAAGCCGATCAGATAGCCTCCGGTTCTGATGATATCATCGATTAATAAAAATAAAACCACAAAAATCTTGGGAAGAATAAATATTAAAAATAATGAAACCATAATCTGGGCTCTTGAAGTACTTCTGTCTGATCTTGAAAGATGGGTGATTTCATAAGCGAAAATCCCGTAGACAATCAATGATATTGCCCAATATCCCGTTCGTATCCAGAAGTTATCTGTAAGTGTTCTGATGGCCTGATAAATGTAAACTTCCAAAAACAGGAAGATTCCAGCGATAATTAAAAAATTCTTTTGCATGGTCTGATTCAAAAAAAGCACAAAGAATAACTTCCCTGTGCTTTTATATTTTTTTGTTTATTAAATACGTTTAAGGAAATCTGTAAACGACAGCATTGATGTTCATTCCGGCACCTACCGAAGTCATAACAATGTTACCTTTATCTTTAAACGAATGACCCTCCATTTTTCCTTTAATTATTAAATCATACATGGTAGGAATTGTTGCTACAGACGTATTTCCAAGGTTCTGGATTGTCATAGGAGAGATGGCGTGGTCATATTCTTTGACGTCATATAACCTGTGCAGTCTTTCGATCATAGCGTAATCCATTTTGGCATTGGCCTGATGAATTAAGATCTTATCAATATCTTCAATAGATAACCCGGCGTCTGTAATGGTTTCCTTGATGGCTACCGGTACATTTTTAAGGGCATATTCGTAGATTTTTCTTCCCAGCATTCTTACATACAGACGCTTTTGATCCACGTCTTTATTGATGGAAGGTGCGTTTTCGAGATAATTGAGCTCCGGGCCGTTGTCGCAGATCGTATTATGGGCAATTATTCCCACATTTTCCTCGTCAGTAGCCTGTACCACCACGGCACCGGCTCCGTCAGCAAAAATCATTCTGTTTCTGTCGTGCGGATCTGTAACTCGGCTTAAAGTTTCTCCACCGATCACCAGAATTGTTTTGGCTACTTTGGCTTTGATTAAGTTATCGGCCAAAATCATAGCTTCCACCCATCCCGGACATCCGAAAAGCATATCATATGTTACACATTTTCTGTTTTTGATGCCCAGTTTGTTCTTTACCCTTGCTGCCATTGTGGGCATAAAGTCCGCATATCCGTTTTCAGTAACTTCTCCGAAATTGCTTGCATAAATAATGTAATCCAATTCTTCCCCGTCTACTTTTGCATCTTCAAGGGCAATCTTTGCAGCTTCATAACCGATTTTTGAGTTGGAAAGATCATCCTCAATGAACCTCCTGTTTTCGATTTCTGTAATCTCTACAAATTTCGCAATGGTTTCTTCCACAGGCTTTTCAATCTTTACCCCATCTTCTGTGTAGAACTCGGAATTCATGAAGTAATCTCTACCAATAACTCTGTTTGGAATGTAACATCCAGAGCCAATAATGATCGTATTCGGCATTCGTTTATATGATTTTTTTAAAGATGCAAAGTTAATAATTAATATTAATAACGGAGAATTAAAAATATTATTAAATTTGCAAAAATTGTACTTTACAATCTATGAAAAACAACTCATCCTTAAAAGGCTTACTCATTGCAGCTGTGGCGTTTATCGGTGCCTTTGGGATCTACTTCCTTTTTTTAGCCAAGAAGAATTATTATGTTGTAGATAATCCTACCCCGAATACCTATTATTTTAAGATCAATAGCGGATCTGAAGGAATCATTTCAGCGGGGCAGTACGTGCATGTGGATTTGAATAAAGGGAAAAACTCTATTCAGGTTTTTGATCAGAATAAAAAAATGCTGTACGATTCAGCGTTTGAAGTGAATAAACTTCGTGGTTTGATTAATATTGCGCACCAGGATTACTATGTCAACGATCAGTATTATGGGTATAACCTCAAAAAAGACTCCTTACTGATGGCTCTTGACAAAACCGTTATCGACGGAAAAGAGTATTTCGGAGGGGCAAAGCGCTTCAGCAAGCTTTACACAGAAGACTTCTATTACAATGTAGATGAAGATTACGATAAGGTAATCAAGAATATCCAGAAAGTGGAATCACGCTCCAAGATTTTCAGAAAGCAGGATTTCCTAAATTATTATAAAGAATATTACAAGTTTTAAGTTTTGACAAAAGATATCACAAAAGTTACTCCCTACAACTCAGAGGCTACCAAGAAAAGCCAGGTAGAGGATATGTTCGACAATATTGCACCGAAGTATGACCTTCTGAACCATGTTTTATCCATGAAAATTGATGTTTTGTGGAGAAATAAACTGGTAAGATGGATGAAAAATGACAACCCACAGGAAGTACTGGATGTGGCTACAGGAACGGGAGATCTGGCGATTACCATTGAAAAAGGTACCGGGTCCAAAGTAGTTGGTTTAGATTTATCACAACAAATGCTCAATGTTGGCGTTATTAAAATAAAAAAACTTAAATTAGACGGCAAAATTTCCATGCAAAAAGGAGATGCAGAAAACTTACCTTTCGAGGACAATAGATTTGATGCTGTTTCCGTTGCATTTGGAGTAAGGAATTTTGAGAACCTTACCAAAGGTTTGGCAGAGTTAAGAAGAGTAGTTAAAGATAACAAGAGTGTTTATATACTGGAGTTTTCAAAGGTTGAGGGTTTTATGGGACCGTTTTATATGTTTTATTTCAGAAACATATTACCTGCCATAGGCAGACTGGTTTCTAAAGATAATAGGGCGTATACATACCTTCCGGATTCTGTAAATGCTTTTCCTTTCGGGGAAAAGATGAAGCAAATTCTTTTAGATACGGGATTTAAGAAAGTAGAATATAAAAAACTAAGTTTAGGTATAGCCACAATTTATAAAGCAACAAAGTAACCTATGAATAAATTTTTATTAAAAGCACTGGTTTTAGCCTCAGTAAATATTGCCGTTTTTGCAGACGCGCAGTTTAGAACCCGAAACAGAATGGATAAGTTGGAAGATTTCGACGAGCAGAAATTCAGTTGGGGTTTTTATTTGAACGGGAATAGACTGGACTACCGGATTGTACTGCATCCGAGATATGGGATGCACGACAACGCAAACCTTGTATCTTCTAAAGAAAGTTACAGTTTTGGTGCCGGCCTTATTGCAAAATGGAGACTCAACGACTATCTTGATGTAAGATTAGAACCGGGATTACAGTTTGCACAAAGACAGTTGACTTTTAATACTCAATCTAATGACATCTATGCAGGCGGATCTTTAACCAATCCTCCTTTTATGCCGATTCCACTGACAGAAAATGATAGAGTAAGAGAAATCAAATCCACTTTGGTAGATATTCCTGTCCTTTTGGAACTTCACGGCCAGAGATGGTACAATTCCAGGCCTTATGTTGCAGCAGGGGTGAATTATATTGTAAATCTGCAGTCTAATTCAGGATCTACAGATGATAATATGCAGCAGATCTTCAGATCTACCACCCACAACTTTGCGTGGTCTGCAGAAATGGGAATTCAGTTTTATTTCAACAAATTTAAACTGACCCCGGCCATCAGAGGAACATTCTTTATGAACAATGAAAAAGTGGCGGATAACGCGACTACACCTCCGTATTGGGCTTCTGCCATTTCCACATTACAGACAAGAGCCATTATGTTTGTTCTTAAATTCGAATAAGAATAATCCCGTTGGACAATATACGAGGAGGTGCTTCTGCATCTCCTTTTTTGTTAGGATTCCAAAATATAGGACGTTTTATTTTTGTTAGTGTTAATATTTTTTTATTTTTGCTTCTAGTTAGAATATACAAACCTGAAATGCTTCAAGATTTAGAAAACAATTTTTCAGAATTAGAGAGAAAGATTTTGACTCTCCAAAAGAATTATAAAAATCTTACTGAAAATTTATCAGAATTAAATATTGAGCATGAAGAATTGAAGAAGAAATATGATGAGGAAAGAAGAAGAAATCAGGTATTAGCAGAAGAACAAAAAAATATAAAACTTTATTCAGCAATATCAGGAAATCCTGAACACAATAGATTAATGAAAAACCATATCAACAGATTGGTCAAAGAAATTGATTTCTGTATTGCTCAGCTTCAAAACAGTGGATTATAATGGAGGTAAGGAGAATAACCATAAACATTGCAGGAAGGGTATATCCGCTGAACGTACCGGCAGCAGAGGAAGAAACTCTGCGTAAAGTGGGGAAGCAGATTGAAAATATGATTAAAGATTTTGAACAGAACTTCGATGTAAGAGACAAACAGGATGCTTTGGCCATGTGTGCCCTGAAACTGGGAACCAATGCAGAAGTAGTATCTCTTAACTACGAGAAAAATATTAATTCTACCAATGACAGACTGGCCAAGATCAATCAGTCATTGAATGAAATCGGGAAATAGATTTTTTTTCCCGAAAACAGACTGCCTACAATAATTCTAACACATTAAAGGTAAACTCAACGCTAAACAATTACCGAGCAAATGTCCATTGAATGGCGAGCCGGACTTCCGGATTACAGACAGTGGAAATCAGTTCAAATCGTGTTGATTAGGAGTTTACTCTCAATCTCTGGATTATTGTGGGCTTTTTTATTTGGATATGAAGACAATTAAAACTCAATATATATTATGACAACAGCCATTATAGTAGGCGTTATTTGTTTAGTTATTGGGGCAGTGATCGGGATGTTTTTCTCCAGAAGCTCGCTCAATACTAAAGCAAAATTTATCATAGATGATGCAAAGAAAAATGCCGAAAACCTTATAGAAAAAGCTAACGTACAAGCTGAATCCATAAAGAAAGAAAAAAACCTTCAGGCAAAAGAAAAGTTCCTGGAACTGAAATCCCAGCATGATGCTGATATCCAGTCCCGCGAAAAGAAAATGCAGGAAGTAGAAAAAAGAACGAAAGACAAGGAGCACAAGCTGAACGACGAGCTTAGCAAAGTGGGAAAACTTGAAAAAGATCTGGATAAGCAAATTGCAGATTACGCGAAGAAAAATGAGATCCTGGACAGAAAACAGCAGGAACTGGATGTGGCCACCACTAAAAAAGTTGAAATTTTAGAGAAGATCTCTAATTATACTGCAGATGAAGCTAAGGCGGAATTGGTAGAAACCATGAAAGCAGAGGCGAAGACAAGAGCCCAGGCACATGTTCAGGGCATCATGGAAGAAGCTCAGATGAATGCTAAAAACGAGGCTAGAAAGATCGTTATTCAGACCATCCAGAGAATCGGAACCGAGCAGGCTATCGAAAATTCAGTATCGGTATTCAACATTGAATCTGACGAAGTGAAAGGTAGAATTATCGGTAGAGAAGGTAGGAATATCCGTGCTTTGGAAGCCGTGACAGGAGTAGAGATCATCGTTGACGACACCCCGGAAGCCATCCTTCTTTCATGTTTTGATCCGGTAAGAAGAGAAATCGCAAGACTATCCCTTCACAGATTGGTTACCGATGGTAGAATTCACCCGGCAAGAATCGAAGAAGTTGTAGAAAAAACAAGAAAACAAATTGAAGAGGAGATCATTGAAGTGGGTAAAAGAACGATCATCGATTTAGGAATCCACGGATTACACCCTGAATTAATCAAGATCGTTGGTAGAATGAAATACCGTTCTTCCTATGGACAGAACTTATTACAGCACTCCAGAGAAGTAGCAAACATCGCTGCAACAATGGCTGCTGAACTGGGATTAAACGTTAAATTAGCCAAAAGAGCAGGTCTTTTACACGATATAGGTAAGGTTCCTGAGCAGGAATCAGAACTGCCGCATGCATTACTAGGAATGCAATGGGCTGAGAAGTACGGCGAAAACCCGGAAGTTATTAACGCAATTGGAGCTCACCACGATGAAATCGAAATGAAATCATTGTTGTCTCCGATCATTCAGGTTGCCGATGCCATCTCAGGAGCAAGACCGGGAGCAAGAAGACAGGTGTTGGAGTCTTATATCCAGAGACTGAAAGACCTTGAATCTGCAGCATTAAGCTTCGATGGAGTATCAAGTGCTTATGCAATCCAGGCAGGTAGAGAACTCAGAGTAATGGTAGAGAGCGGGAAAGTAAATGACGAAGTCGCTTCTCAACTGTCTTATGACATCTCTGAAAAGATTCAGAATGAGCTTACCTACCCGGGACAGGTGAAAGTCACCGTAATCCGGGAAACCAGAGCGGTGAATATTGCAAGATAATAATCAGAAAAAGATATTTCATAAAAACCTTTCAAGAAATTGAAAGGTTTTTTATTTTTATCAAAACTTAAAAATGCAAGAACTGTCCCTGTTTTCAAAACTGAAGTACATTTTCTCTATTCCCGTTATTATTTCAGCCTTAGGCTATTTTGTTGATATTTATGACCTCCTTCTGTTTGGAATTGTGAGAATTCCCAGTTTAAAAGCCCTAGGGCTGAATCCTGATGCGGATGGTACCTTTATTCTGAACTGCCAGATGGTAGGGCTTTTGCTGGGAGGTGTTTTCTGGGGAATATTTGGAGACAAAAAAGGGAGGCTCTCTGTGCTTTTCGGTTCTATTTTAGTCTATTCACTGGCTAATATCGCCTGCGGATTTCTTCCCTATTTTCCCAAAGAGCATCTCGTTTATCAATATGCCGGTCTTAGGTTTATCGCGGGAATTGGCCTTGCCGGTGAGCTTGGAGCAGGAATTACCCTGGTTTCTGAAAGCCTGCCAAAGAATTTAAGGGCTATCGGTACCTCCGTCGTAGCTGGATTTGGGCTGATGGGTGCTGTAGTCGCCCAGCTGACCGTAGAGCTGGCTGGTGGCTGGAACGTTTCCTATATCATTGGAGGAATCATGGGAATCTTATTACTGCTTCTGAGGATAAGCGTTTCAGAATCCGGTATCTATAAAAAAATTGAACATAAAAGTGTCTCCAAAGGAAATTTCCTTTCCTTTTTCACCAATAAGGACCGCCTCATCAGATACCTGAAATGCATTGCAGTAGGATTACCTACGTGGTATTGTATTGGGATATTAGCCGTTTTAGCCAATCAGTTTGCCCCTGAATTAGGAATTAGGGATATTGATCCCGGTAAGGCAATTATGTGGGCTTATATAGGGATTTCTGTGGGTGATCTTTTGAGTGGATTTATCTCCCAGGCGTTAAAATCCCGGAAAATGGCCATTTTCTATATGTTGATCTTCACGCTGGTGGGAGTGGGTATTATGTTGTTTGGCAATACCAATACGGAAACAAAATACTACTTTTTCTGTGTGTGGCTGGGCTTTGGAACCGGGTATTGGGCCATGTTCGTAACATTGGCAGCAGAACAATTCGGAACCAATATCAGAAATACGGCAACCACTACTGTTCCGAATATGGTCAGAGGGTTAGTACCTGTTATGATCCTTGCATTCGACTTCTTTAAAGGCGGTTTTTCCGTTGTGAAAAGTGCTGCCATCGTAGGTGTAGTGGTATTCGGGCTTGCTTTCTATTCTTCACTCACCATCTCGGAAACCCACAACAAGGATTTGGAATTCACTGAATAATACCCTCTTTTTTATGCTTTTAAATACAAGATTATGAGTTAATTAACATTTTTTTATGTTCTGAATAACATTAATTTATTTACTTTTGAAACTAAACCTAATCATAATTGTCTAATTAAAAATCAAATCATCATGTCACAGAAAATTTTTAAAAATGCTAAAAAGCTTGAAAGAAATGACCTTAGGGATATCACAGGAGGTGTAGGAGGACCGGTAACCCCTGATCTCTCACAATGTGGCTGCAGCTGCACGGGAGCAGTAACTGGCCCGGCATACTGTGGGAAATATAAAAAATGCCTTCAGGTAATCACCTGTTAAGTGGAAATATCCTCATTACAATAAGCCTTTCGGGAAACCAGAAGGCTTTTTTAGTATGGAAGTGAAGATGAAGAAGGAAATAATGGGTAGAAGAAAATAGCTAAGAGAGGCCATAGGTAATGATGCAGGATTTCTTGAGGTTTTACAAATAATAAATATATTGTATCGGTTTTTTAAGACAATTAATCGGGTTAAGAAATAGTATTTTCAGTAATGTAGTTAGAAAACTTCCAGCCTCTTCTTCCAGCTTCAGGCTCACTTAATTTCTTCCGCCTCGCAGCAACGGATGACATCAAACGACTGGTAAAACAGAGACAAGCTTCATGCATTATTTCTATTTGTTTAATAAATTGCGATTAATAATTTCATTGCTTTTTTCGATTAATAGGGTTGTAATCAATATATTATTAAACTTTATAATAAATTATGTTGCGAATAGTTAATATTTGTTTAACTTTGAAAAGTAACTAAAACTATATTGTTTAATCAAAACCAAATCAAATGAACATTATTAAAAATGCTAAAAAGCTAAAAAAAGAAGAACTTAAGAATATTGCCGGCGGAGTAAGCGGCAATCCGGATTTATCTCTATGCGGATGCAGCTGTTCAGGTTCTGTAACCGGACCTTGGTACTGCGTTCAGTATATCGGGTGCCCTCAGGTGTACACTTGTGACCAATCGGCTGTATAAAGCCCTATTTCCACACGAATAAACATTTCCACATTTAATAGGCAGAACCCTTTTTTTATTTAGAAAGGGTTCTGCCGTTTTTTAACGGATGATGTAGAGAAGACTGCCGACACTGATCGTAACCCATAGCAATACAGCAGTAAACAGAGGCTTTATGCCAATGGTCTTCAGAGTTTGAAGAGACAGGGTAGAACCAATGAAAAACAGCGTAAGATTCAGGCCCGATTTTGCCAAAACAGTGAGTGAAGAACTTAACTTTTCCGCCAGGGGAAAATACGTATTTAGAAGAATAGCCAGAATAAAGTATCCGATAAACCAGGGAATCTTAATCCTGGAATCTTTACTTTTAAAAATAAACATAGTAATCAGTGACACCGGAATGATCCACAGCGCACGCGCCAGTTTCACCGTCGTAGCTACTTTTAAAGCATCATTTCCGTATTTGCCGGCTGCTCCTACAACAGAACTTGTATCATGGATTCCCACAGCACACCATAAGCCAAACTGCTCTTGTGAAAGATTCAGCATATGTCCGATAGCCGGATAAATAAATAAGGCAACAGAATTCAAGGTAAAAACAATAGCCAGGGCAAGCGAGATTTGTTTGGTATCGGGTTTGATGATAGGGGAAACGGCTGCAATTGCACTTCCGCCACAAATAGCAGTACCCGCAGAAAGAAGATAAGATAAAGGTCTTTCAAGTTTAAAAACCTTTCCAAGGATATATCCAAGGCCCATTACCGTTATAATACTGACCACCGTTAACATCAGTCCGGTTTTTCCGGCTTGGAGGGCTTCGTCAAGCTTTAATCCAAACCCTAATCCAACAATGGAAATCTGCAGCAGAAGGTGAATATATCGATGAAGGTTCTTTTCAAATGGGTTTCCAACAAAAACAGCAAGTCCTAAACCTAAAGCAAGAGCTATGGGAGAAGAGATCAGCGGACTAAGACACAAAACAGCCAGGATTATAAAAACTGTTTTCCGTATCATTTCATTTTGAATGAAATCTTTCATAATGCGAATGTTTAAAATCTGCATCAAAATTCCGGAAAATAGTATTACAAAGTAAATCGTATTTTGTTATGTTGGATAACTAGAAGTTATAATTATAAGAGGTAAAAGATAAAAGATAAAAGATAAAAGATAAAAGATAAAAGATAAAAGATAAAAGATAAAAGATAAAAGATAAAAGATAAAAGATAAAAGATAAAAGATCTTATCGTTAAATCTCAATATTTGCTTGGCCCATCAATAGAGGTGGGCTTTAGCCCGCCTTACCATAGAGATTTCCTGGCATTAACACCGAAAAACTCTGGCAAAACAGAATATCCGGACAATAATCATGACAGAAGTAATCCCGATCATGTAGTAATGATCTTACGATTACATCTCAATATTTGCTTGGCTCTATCAATAGAGGTGGGCTTTAGCCCGCCTTACCAAAGAGATATCCCGTCATTAACAATGAAAAACTCTTGCAAAACAGAATATCCGTACAATAATCGTGACAGAAATAATCCCGACCATGTAAAAATGATCTTATCATTAAATCTCAATATTTGCTTGGCTCAATCAATAGAGGTGGGCTTTAGCCCGCCTTACCATAGAGATATCCCGTCATTAACAATGAAAAATTCTTGCAAAACAGAATATCCGTACAATAATCGTGACAGAAATAATCCCGACCATGTAAAAATGATCTTATCATTAAATCTCAATATTTGCTTGGCTCAATCAATAGAGGTGGGCTTTAGCCCGCCTTACCATAGAGATATCCCGTCATTAACAATGAAAAATTCTTGCAAAACAGAATATCCGTACAATAATCATGACAGAAATAATCCCGATCATATAGTAATGATCTTATCGTTAAATCTCAATATTTGCTTGGCTCATCAATAGAGGTGGGCTTTAGCCCGCCTTACCATAAAAATAAATCCATCGGCTTTAGCCAAAACTTAAAAGCTTTGGATATTTTTAATAACAATGCTAAAAATAATAGGATTTTTCTATAGTTAATAGATTTATATCATCGGGAGATTATTCGGCAAACCTCAAAAAAAGCTTAATCAGTTCAGACTGATCTCCCTTAGGAAGGATAAAATGAAAATCTCTTTCAATGCTGAAGTTTTTGATGTCTATGATAGTCAGGGTGTTGTTTTTCAATTCGTTGAGGATGGTGCTGACAGACAAGAATGCCATGCTGTCTGAGTGAAGAAGGTAGTTTTTAATGCTTTCACTGCTTCCCAACTGGATGCCTGTGTGCAGCTCGTTGGTGTCAACTCCTTTTTCCCTTAGCCGGTTCTGTATAAATTCCTGTGTTCCCGAACCCTGTTCCCGGAAGATCAGGTTGATGTCATACAGATCTTTGATGTGTAATGTTTTATAGGCTAAAAGATGATCGGCTTTTGCTGCCAGAACAATCTCATCCGCTTTGAATTTTTTATAATCAAAATAAGAAGACTGAGATTCGCCCTCAATAATCCCGAGGTCAATTTTTTCTTTTTTTAAAAGAGTGGAAATAGCTTCCGTATTTCCTGTGAGCAATTCAATCTTGATGTCTTTGTAGTAAGCATTGAATTTGGCCAGGATTTCAGGTAAAATATACTGTGCGACAGTAGTGCTTGCTCCTATAATCAGTTTTCCTCTATGTTGCAGGTTGATCTGACTGATCTCGAACTCAAGGTCGCGGGAGAGGGTTCTGATTTTTTCTGCGTATTCATAAAGGATTTTGCCGCTTTGGGTAAGTTGGATAGAAGTTCCCTTACGGTCAAACAGCTTTGTGCTCAGCTGTGTTTCTATTTCCTTGATATGCTTGGTGACAGCCGGCTGTGAAATATGAAGTTCTTCTGAAGCTTTGGTAAAACTCAATCTGGAAGCTACCGTATGGAAAACTTTTAATCTATAGTCAAACATGGGAGTAAAATTACGAATTTTAGATGGAAAGGGAGAAGGGGGTGTTTGAGAGCTTGTGGGAGATGTGAAGCGGATTTTGTGGATTAGGACTTAAAGTTTAACGTTGTAGGTAACCAGTAACGACCAACAAAAACAACCAGGAACCAAAAACAACCAGCAACTAGCACCACCAACAACTAGCAACCACCAACCACCAACTACCAACAAAAACCTATAAAAAATCCGAAATACTCTTATTCTGCTGATTCTCGTATCTTCTATTTTTAGCTTCGCCGATATGTTGTCCCGTATAAATGCTGTTGTGCCCTGAGAAAAGATAAGATACCACACAGGCAATCGCTATATATACTCCGCACTCTGCCCCAAAAAGTTCGATTCCCATCAGCATACAGGCCAAAGGAGTATTGGTTGCGCCGGCAAATACAGCAACAAATCCCATTCCTGCTAGTAATCCGAATGGTAATGGAATGAAAATGGATAATGCGCTGCCTAACGTTGCTCCGATAAAGAACAGGGGAGTAACTTCTCCACCTTTAAAACCTGCTGAAAGCGTAACAATTGTAAAAATCATTTTCAAAACAAAATCATGTAATGGAAGCTGCTTTTCAAAAGATTCTACAATGACAGGAACTCCGAGACCAATATATCTGGTTGTACCCATTGCAAAAACTGCCAGTGCAAGTATAATTCCTCCTGCCACAGGCCGAAGGGGCGGATACTTGATTTTTGATTTGAAGAAAGAACCTGCCCAATGGATAAGCCGGCTGAATGTGGCCGCGCAAAGCCCAAAGATAACCCCTGCTAAAACACTATATAAGATGGGTAAAAAATCCGTTGGAGGAATCAGATCAATATGATAATGGGTATGTCTTACATTCCAGAGCCTGGTGACCCAGTCTGCCAGAATAGCAGAAGCAAAAGCAGGGAACAGGGCATTGTAACGGATTCTTCCAATCAGGAAAACTTCAAGACCGAAAACAGCTCCTGCCAGGGGCGTTCCGAAAACAGACCCAAATCCGGCTGCAATAGATGCGATCAAAAGTATTTTTCTTTCCTTTTGATCGAGCTTAAAGGGACGGCTAAGCTGATCCACCATCGCACCGGCCATCTGAAGGGCTGTCCCCTCGCGGCCGGCAGAACCACCGAAAAAATGGGTCACAATTGTTCCTATATACACAAAAGGCGCCATTTTGAACGGAATAATTTCTTTGGGATCCAGAATGTTGCCGATCAAAAGATTATTGCCAGCCTCCACATCTTTTCCCCAGTGATAATACAAAATCCCGATCAGGAAGCCGCCAACGGGAAGAAGCGCAATAAGCCAGAGGTGCGTTTCTCTGAACTGGGTAGCCCATTCCAGGGATTGTAAAAAACCGGCTGAAGCTGTTCCTGCCAATCCGCCAATAATGATACTGATGAATAACCATTTTAAAATATACGGCAACGCAGGAAATTTTCTGAAGAAAAAATGAGTGTAAAAAATCGCTGTTTTACTAATTGTTCGCTGATGTTTTGACATAATAATCCTGATTAGTTATTTATTAATAATCTCTTAATCAGGCGTCATCAGCTTTTGAAAGCGGTTGGGTAAGGAAGAACACCATTTCCTTTTATGTTGCAAATATATTAATTAAAAGATAAAAGATAAAAGATAAAAGATAAAAGATAAAAGATAAAAGATAAAAGATAAAAGATAAAAGATCTTACCATTAAATCTCAATATTTGCTTGGCTACATCAATAGAGGTGGGCTTTAGTCCGCCTTACTTATCGTTAAATCTCAACATTTGCTTGGCTCTATCAATAGAGGTGGGCTTTAGCCCGCCTTACCATTTAAAAACATCAGAGGTATCCGGACAATAATCATGAACAGAAATAATCCCGCTCATGTAATAATGATCTGTGGTCATTAATGTGCTTATTCGTGCTAGCTGTTTTTAATAAAAGGGATAATGCACAGCCTTATCAAGCTCTACCGGGTTGTTGTATCGTCTGATGACCTGCTGCATACTTTCGGTTTGGGTATTCAATTCGTCCACAGTATGAATTTCCTTTCCGTTGATATTAATTTTTAAGTCATTATTTGTTTTGCTGAAGTTGTTTCTTTCAAAAGCAAACGGATCATTATAAAATTCCATCTGCAGTTTTAGTTTTTGCTTTTCATTGATTGGTACTGCTTTATTGCCAAAATTAGCTTCCAGAAAATCGGCTGTAGAGAAATTGCCCGGGATTTTCTGACTTTTGATCAGGTTATAAATGAAATTTTTCTTTGCGTCAGAGATCTCAAAGATTAAGCCCGGTAATCCGCGGAATTTAAATGGTCCTTCATTAAAAGGTAAATCTTTACAGAACCATGCGGTCCAGTTTCTTCCTCCAAATCGGGTAGTTGCTTTTTGTAAGGTGTATCCCTCTGTTTTTTTAGTCTCATCAGAAATAGTCCAGTTGAGTTTATCTGTTGTTCTAAATGAGTAATACCCTTGTTTGATATTGATGTAGTTTTCGTTATCAAAAGAATTGATTTTTCTTTTGACGACCTGCCCCGACATATCTGTATACGAGGAAATTGTCCCGAACTTTTTGTTCAGGGAATCTGTAATGGCCAGATTTTGTCCGTAGAATTTTACTTCTTTAGGAGTGATGTCGAGGACCATATTAAGTTTTTCCAGTCCGGATTCTGCGGAGTCTATTTTATATTGGAGCTCATAGATAAACCGATGGGTTTGTGCCTGGACTAAAGCCATAATAAGCAATGTTATTGAGGTAAAAATGCTTTTCATATAATTGGGGCGGTTTTATTGTTACTGGTTTTTTTAGTTGCTGGATACTTGGTATTCAGCGTTGCCGGTTGTTTCGCTATTGGTTCCTCACAACCTTACCTTAAACCCTGACTTTAGTCTAAAACCTCGCATCGTAAATCATGTCCTAAAGAAAAGGCTTCATCTCATCTTCAATCTGTGTTCTGAGTTCCATCAACCGTTTGGCATACATTTCCTGTTGTTTTTCCTCTTCTGTTTCCGGAGTCCATTTGGGAACCGGAAGTTTTTTTCCGTTCTCGTCGACCGCAACAAAAACAATAATACAATGGGTTTTTTTATCAAAAGTAGGCTGTTTCAGATTTCTTGAAAAAACATTAATGGAGATATGCATGCTTGAGGTTCCTGTATAGATCACCTGGGCATCTACCTTTACCACTTCTCCGATCTTAATGGGCTCATAAAAGCGGATTCCACCTACATACACCGTTACCGAGTAATTTCCGCTCCATGTTGTGGCGCATGCATAACCCGCCTGGTCAATCCATTTCATAACACTTCCTCCGTGTACATTTCCTCCGTAATTCACATCTGAAGGTTCCGAAATAAACTGAAAAGTAATAGGCTTGTTCTGCATCTTTATAAAATTTGAATAAAGTTATTTAATAATTTTCAAAGTTTTATATTAAATCCTACTTTTGAAAGACGAAATTGTCATGAAAAAGAATTTTAACAAAAACAGACAGAAATTATAATGAAGAAAGTATTTTACCTGAACACATGCGATACCTGCAGAAAGATTTTAGCAAAGTTTAACCTTACAGGCTGGGAACTTAGAGAGATCAAAAAAGAACCGGTTACCAAAGAAGAGCTGGCGGAAATGTATAAAAAAACCAAATCATACGAAGCGCTTTTCAGCAAAAAATCTACTCAGATCAAGTTAAGAGCGTTGGACGTAAAGTCTTTAACAGAAAAAGATTTCAAAGAATTGCTGCTGGATCATTATACATTTTTGAAAAGACCGGTTTTCCTGACAGATCAAGAGATTTTTGTAGGGAACGATAAGAAGAACGTAGAGGCTTTACAGGAATTTTTTGGGGTAAGCTAAGGCTTTACATCTCTCATTGAAAAAGATTGTTACAGTGAAGACACCAGTGATTATGATCCTATTTTGTTTTTTCAGCTTTACGGGTAATGCTCAGAAAAAAGTTGCAGCAAGCGGGAGTAAAAGCACCGCTATACTGGATACTCTTAATTATCTTAAAACTTTTGAGGCCCGGAAAAAAGAGTATATAGGGAAAAAATTCTCTTACCTATTGGGAGCGATGGAAAAAATTCAGCCACAAACTGTATGGAGTGTTCCTGGTTCTATGGATAGTACAATTGTTACCCGATCTTTATTCAGATTTTCTAATGTCAATTATCCTGTGATGAACGAAACCAAAATGATGATTACCTGGGAAAAAGAGATGCCTTATAAAATTGTTAGTTTTAACAACAGGCGGAATAAGCTGTTCTTCTCCGAGTCTGAAAGAAGATTTTATGGAGGTCAAATTGTAAAGAATATTATGATTTACCGTTGAGTCATATTGCCTGAATAGGTAAGGGAAATATTTTTCAATGGAATTGTTTATATTTAAGTTACCAAAAATTGTAATATGAAAAAGACCATTCTAAAATCAAAAAACCTGAACAGAACGGAACTCAGGCAAATTAATGGAGGAATTGCCATCAATCCATGCAGTATTCTTTGTGGACCCGGGGGAGGCGTTATCTCAACCAGACCGGGAATTGGAGATGCATGCAATCCTGACCGGTCAGTTTGCTGTATCTGTTATTAAACAGAAAAATCATAGGGATTCCTTTTAAAAAAAAGCTAAAAACCGCAGTTGTCTCTGCGGTTTTTTCATGAGTGATGGGAAGAAGTGAATCTCAATATGGCATCAACAACACTTTCACAACAGACCCGGTATTAAGGGATTGAAATCCAGGAAAACGAATACTGTATAATAAACGGAAGGAAACTGGCCGCTTTTGGCAGGGATAACCTATTGATAGCGCCCTGTTCATATGATTTCCTGGTTAAAAAAATCATACAGTACTTGTGTTTTTATTATGATTTTATTTTTATTTAATGTCTTAGTTTGTGATTTTTTGTTAAAAACATCTATTTGATTGATGTTTATGCTTTTACTTGACTGTTTTATTGATAATTTTTTAAATTAGCGAATGTGATACAGGAAACCTGTAGCATCTTAAAAACACATTTCATTCTTTTAAAATAAATAGTATTAAACAGATTATGATGGAAAAGCAATTTAATCCCGTGATTAAAGCTGTACAAAGCTTGCGGAAACTTTCCCTGGATATTAAATCCACTAATAAAGAAATTCAATCTTGTGATCAGGAAATCAGACAGAAAATAGAAGACTGTGGCAAGTTAATAGCGACTACAAATGATAGTATGGTTATTAACCTATGGATAAGAGAAAAAGCCAAGCTCATGGAAAATTCTGATGCTTTGCTTGATGTTCTGAAAAAAATTGAGCAAAAGTTTAATGACAAGGATGCTTCAGGCCTGCTGGAAATCTGGGAAACCCACGAATCATATAAGAATTTTGTGTTGGAAAACTTTGTCACGATGGAACGAATGGGAAGTGCTATTTTTGTCGGTGATAAGATGGAAAAATGGGAATCCGCCTGGAGTGATATTAAGAATTCGTTACATAAAATATTATCCATATCTGAAACCTATCATCTGAAACTCAAAGTAATGGAAATCCTTGAACCGGATGAAATTGATTCTCTAACTGAAGATATTCTTAAACATATTCCATGGAATTATTCTGATGAAGAAGCGTATCAGTTTGAACAGGAGTATCTTGTTGCGTATAAGGAAATAAAAGAATCCCAATCTAAGAAGAAAAATCTATGGGATAAGATCTTAAATGCGCTGGCTGGTGGCATAGAGGAGACCCCGGCACACAGAGTACAAATGAGAAGATGGATGGATGGTGAAGGGGATAGTGTATAAAGTTCTATTCTACTCATAAAAATAAGGGAAAAAGTAGAAAAAACCGCAGTTCTATTGAACTGCGGTTTTTGTATTTATACGAAAGGAGCTTTTACTACTTTTGCAGGAATATTCTTGTTTCTTACCTGGATGAAGATCTCAGAACCCAGTTTGAAATGAGGCTTATCTACATAGGCCAGTCCCAAACCGATTTTCTTCATGGGAGACTGAGTTCCCGAAGTTACTTTTCCGATGATGTTGCCTTCTGCGTCTACCACAGGGTAGTCGTGTCTTGGAACACCCTTGTCCAGAAGTTCAAAGGCTACCAGCTTTCTGCCAACACCTTCTTCTTTCTGTTTTGCAAAAGTATCTTTAGAAACGAAGTCTTTGTCAAACTTAGTGATCCATCCCAGGCCGGCTTCGATCGGGGAAGTGGTGTCATCAATATCGTTTCCGTAAAGACAGAACCCTTTTTCCAATCTTAAAGTATCTCTGGATGCCAGGCCGCAAGGAACGATACCTTCCGTCTCACCCGCTTTGATAATTTCATCCCATAGCTTCTCAGCGCTTTCATTTTTGAAATAAATTTCAAAACCACCGCTTCCGGTATATCCTGTATTGGAAATAATCACATCGTTTACACCTGCAACACTTCCTAATGTAAAATGATAATAAGGAATTTCGGTTAAGCTCACTTCTGTAAGTTTCTGTAGAATTTCCGTTGCCTTAGGTCCCTGAACAGCCAGCAGTGACATATCGTCAGAAGCATTGGTCATTGTCGCTCCGAAGGTATTGTATTTTGAAATATGATTCCAGTCTTTGTCTATATTTGAAGCATTTACAACAACGAAATACTTGTCATCTTCTATTTTATAAACGATCAGATCGTCTACAATCCCTCCATTTTCATTAGGAAGGCAAGAGTATTGGGCTTTCCCGTTTTCAAGTGCATTTACATTATTTGTAGTGACCAGCTGTAAAAGATCTTTGGATCCCGGACCTTCGATGAAAAATTGTCCCATATGGGAAACATCAAATAATCCCGCTTTTTCCCTTACTGCAAAATGCTCTTCAGTGACTCCGGAATATTGTACAGGCATTTCAAAACCTGCGAAAGGTACGATCTTAGCTCCCAAAGAAACATGTTTGTCGTACAAGGCTGTTTTCTTCATATTAATTTTTTATTTCTTTATTTTAAAACTGTTGAAAGTCTCATGAAATAGGGTCATATAGTTTCCGTTCCAGAACTTCTGACCGCAGTTAATGCTGACCAGATACAGATCTTTATCTTTCTGATATGCCCTGGTAATCCAGAAAAGCTTTTCTTTTTCATCAAAATATTCGTAAAAGTATTCGGTATACCCTTTTTTGCTTTTGCTTTCCTTGACCTTGTTTTCCGGATCTGCTGACTGATACAGAGCAAGAACAAATTTTTTCATTTCTCCTTTCGGAAGGTCTAGTCCGTGATACTCTGAAATGGTGATCGCTCCAATCTCATTCGTGGGAAAAATATTGACAATATCACTGTCATTTGTAGATTTCCATCCGTCAGGAATGCTGATAGAATAATTGGGACTGTCATACATCGTTGCTTTTTGGGCAAAGAAAATACCTGTGGACAAAAATGCTGAAATAAGCAGTATTTTTTTCATCTTTAAAAATGGTGTTTATATTCTTCAAGAATGATCTTAAACCACTCCGTGAAGTTTTGAGGAGCTTCGGAAATTTCCCGATCCAGATCTTCTACAGAGATGAATCTTATTTCTTCCACTTCTTCCTTATTTAAATTGAAATCAGACTCGTGACTGCCGACGAATACATGGTCTAGCTCATGCTCCCAGAGTCCGCCGCCTACATCTGCTTTATAGATAAAACTGAACTTTTCGGAAAGTTCGGCTTCTACTCCAAGTTCTTCTTTCAGCCTGCGTTTTGCTCCGTCCAGATAAGTTTCCCCTTCTCTGGGATGCGAACATACAGCATTGGTCCATTGGTTGGGAGAATGATATTTTCCGGAAGCCCTTTTCTGAAGAAGCATTTCCCCTTTACTGTTAAAAAGAAATACAGAAAAAGCACGGTGTAACAGACCATTGATATGAGCCTGCTGTTTTTCCATCAGACCCAAAACTTCATCTTCAGGATTTACTAAAACTACGAATTCTTCCATTTCTACAAATGTAAGTGTAATAAATGTATTTTGGAAATTTTTAGATAAACATCATGTTTTTATAGGCAGTTGGGCAAAACGAGGTACGAAAGGAAACAAATGCAGCGGTCCGCTTAAAATCAACACTTCGTGTATTGGGTAGATTCGATGTCGTACATTTTAATGATCATGGATACGAAAATGTTTTAACTCTGAATAACCAGCCAACGAAAAATTTTAACTTTAAATCGCAAAATGATGGACAATTTATTAATATTATTCTTCAGATAATAGTTTTTATAGTATATTTTTAACATAAACTAAGTTTAATAGGTCTGGTAGAGGTAAAATACGTAACTTTGCTATTCAAGTTTTAAGGATGGAATTAGAATACACAGAGCATATAAGTCCTATTCTAAAGGATGGCGTAAAAAATTACTTAATAGATATCGATGGAACCATTACAGATGACGTTCCAAACGAAGAACCGGAAAGAATGGTTACCTGTGAACCTTATCCCGATGCTTTGGAAACAGTCAACAGATGGTATGATGAAGGACACCAGATCTGCTTTTTCACCTCAAGAACTGAAAACCTGAAGCAAATCACCATAGACTGGCTAGATAAGCATGGCTTCAAGTACCACAGTGTGCTGTGCGGAAAGCCCAGAGGAGGAAACTATCATTGGATCGATAATCATTTGGTAAGGGCGACAAGATACAAGGGCAGATTTACAGATCTGGTTGAAAAACAAGTTACCATCGAAGTTTTCAAAGAAGACGGAGAATAAAAAATATAAAATAAAGATTTAAAAATTAAATGCGGAGCGATTCCTTTAATTTTTAAATCTTTTTCAATTTTAATATAGGAGTATTATGAAAGTTTTAGCAAACGACGGCCTCGATCAATCTGGGATTGACGCATTAAAAGAAAAGGGCTTTGAGGTCATTACTGCAAAAGTTCCACAGGAATTTTTGGTGGATTATATTAATGAGCACAAGATCCGCACCTTATTGGTAAGAAGTACTACACAGGTAAGAAAAGACATTATTGACGGATGTCCTTCGATAGATATTATCGGCAGAGGAGGTGTAGGGATGGATAATATCGACGTAGACTATGCCAGGGAAAAAGGAATTCATGTCATCAATACGCCTTCTGCTTCTTCAGAGTCTGTGGCTGAATTGGTGTTTGCGCATTTATTTTCTGGAGCCCGTTTTTTACAGGATTCCAACAGAAAAATGCCGTTAGTGGGTGATACCGAGTTTGCAGGACTTAAAAAAGCTTATGCAGCCGGTATTGAGCTGAGAGGAAAGACCATCGGGATCGTAGGGATGGGAAGAATAGGACAGGAAGTAGCAAGAATTGCCCTGGGTTTAGGGATGAGAGTTGTTGCTGCTGACAATAATGTAGGAAAGGCAAGCATTAAGGTGAAATTCTACAACAATCAGTTTATCAATGTCGATATAGAAACAGAACCGCTGCAGGACGTTTTAAAGCACTCGGATTTTATTACGTTACATGTTCCGGCTCAGAAAGACGGCTATATGATCGGGAAAAGTGAATTTGAAATCATGAAAGAGGGAGTGGCGATCGTGAATTGTTCCCGTGGTGGAGTTATTGATGAAGCTGCTTTGATTGACGCGCTGGATTCCGGTAAAGTGAGATTTGCAGGACTGGATGTATTCATCAACGAACCTACTCCTTCCAAAGAGATTCTAAACCATGCCAAGATATCCCTGACTCCTCATACAGGAGCATCTACGCTTGAAGCTCAGGACAGGATCGGACTTTCACTGGCAGAGCAGATCTCCAGCATTTTGCAGATTCAATAATCATTAATTGAAGAATATACCTAAAAGCTGTCTTTTCAGGCAGCTTTTCTTTTGCTCTTTTGTAAAGTATAAGTAAAAAATATTTTGCTTTTCCAACTTTTGATCATGACAGGAACAAAAAGCCGGAAAATTATTTTCCGGCTTTTGACTGTATCATGCTTTATGAGAAGCAGGATATTAGATATTTTTAGTTTTCAGAAGATCTCTGATCTCCATGAGTAATTTTTGATCTTCCGTAGGTCCTGCAGGCGCTGGAGCTTCTTTTTTGTTAACTTTATTGGCTAATTTGATAATCCAGAAAAGAACCATAGCAATACATAGAAAGCTGATCACTGCAGAAAGGAAATTTCCGTAGGCTACCCCATTCCACGTAAGTTTAGCGATGTTTTCTGCACCAGCAGCCTTTAATGCCGGGTTCAGGATCAGAGGGGTGATCACATCTTCTACCAATGAGGAAACAATTTTACCAAATGCTGCACCGATGATAACACCGACAGCAAGGTCAAGAACATTGCCCTTAAAGGCAAACTCTTTAAATTCTTTAACAAATCCCATAATTTATATTTTTTTTAATTAGTATAAACACAAAAATATAATTTAAAAATGTAAAAAACACCACTTTTTTTAGTTTTTTTATTCAAAAAAATGGGAATTGATCCTTAAATAATGTTTATTTTTTAGTGATAAAGAAGGTCTTTTACTGCATTGCGGGCAAGTCTTTCTTTTTGTTATCAGTACGGCATGCTAATGAAAAATCTTTTGTAATTTGCTTAAAAGTTATTTGCCTATGAAAATTTTTACTGCAGAACAAATACGAAGCTGGGATCAGTTTACCATAGTCCATGAGCCGGTTTCTTCTGTACAGCTTATGGAGAGAGCAGCAGGAGCAGTGGCCGGCTGGATTTCTGAATACTGTAAAAATCACAAAAAACTGGCGGTATTCTGTGGTAATGGCAATAATGGCGGTGACGGTCTTGCTGTTGCAAGAATGCTCTATCTTAAGGGTTTTGATGTAGATGTATTTGTAGATGATCCTAAAGGAAAATTTTCAGATGATGCCGCAGTCAACCTGAAAAGACTCAGGGATATTTCAGGGATTTCTGTCAGAAAATTCAATACTTCTGAAGACTATAGTTTTGATGATAAAACCATAATTGTTGATGCGCTTCTTGGTACAGGATTGTCACGTCCTTTGGGTGGAGACTACCGGTTGCTGGTTGAACAGCTAAACAAAAAAGAGAACATCAGGCTATCTATCGATATTCCTTCAGGACTTCCGGCTGATGGGCAGCATGATGATGATGATTTTGTCGCAGTGGAAGCTGATTATACGTTGAGTTTTCAATGCTGGAAAAGAAGCTTCCTTCATCCTGAAACCGGAAAATATACCGGAAAAGTAGTAGTGCTGGATATCGGTTTAAGCAGAGAATATTCAGGATCGGAGGGAACGGACTACTTTGTAGCTGACGATCACCTTGCAGGCTCTGTTTTCAGACCGAGAAAGGAATTTTCCCATAAAGGAAATCATGGGAAAGCTGTAATTATCGGAGGAAGTTATGGGAAATTAGGGGCTGCGGTGTTGGCGACTCAATCAGCTTTGAAAACCGGTGCCGGGCTTACCTTTACGATTGCCCCGGCCTGCGGGTATGAAATTTTGCAGAGTACCTGCCCTGAAGCGATGTTTATAGAAGGAGGAAAACAGTTCATAACCGGTTTTGAGGCTGATGAAATTTCCACCTATGGAATAGGCCCCGGGCTGGGCACGGATCCGGAAACTGAAAAATGTCTTTTGCATTTTTTGAAAAAGTATTCCCGGCCGTTAATTCTCGATGCCGATGCACTCAATACTGTGGCAAAAAAAACGGAAAATGTCAAACTGATTCCTGAAAATTCAATCATTACTCCTCACCCTAAAGAATTTGAAAGGCTTTTCGGACCTACAAAGGATTCTTTTGAAAGACTGGCACTTGCCCGTAAAAAAGCAAAAGAACTGAATATATACATCGTTCTGAAAGATCATCATACTCAGATCATTACGCCCGAAGTAGCGGTGTATTATAATATCACTGGCAATGCTGGGCTTGCCAAAGGGGGAAGTGGAGATATCCTTACCGGAATCCTGACTTCACTGGCTGCACAAGGTTATTCTCCGGAACAAGCCTGTGTTCTGGGAGTCTGGCTTCATGGAAGGGCAGCAGATCTTGCCGCAGAAAAACATTCCAAAGAATCGATGCTTCCTTCAGATGTGATTGATGAATTGGGAGCTGTTTTTAAAGAATTAAACAAGTGGGCGGCTGTCAGCCTGTGAGGCGGCAGTATTAAATTTAACCTATAATTATCAAAATAAAAAGGCAAATTCGTGATGAACGAATTTGCCTTTTTGTATTGTGAGGGTAAGATACTCAATATATGATCCTGACCTGTTTGCTTATTCAGGCTTTTCATTTTCTGCCTGAGTGATTTTAAATTTTTTGGATACAATCATAATGACAACTCCTGCAAGCATAAACGGAATAGAAAGTACCTGTCCGGTATTTAAACTACCGATCTGGATAAACTCATCGCCCTGCGGTTCTTTCAGGAACTCTACAAAGAATCTGATCGCCCAGAGAATGATAAAGAATAATCCAAAGAGCCATCCCTGCTGGTATTTTTTATCCGTTTTTCTGTACAGAATCCATAATAAGATGAATAGTGCAACATATCCTATAGCTTCAAACAGCTGGCTTGGATATCGCGGCACGGTAAGACCGTATTCACTGCTTTGCTGTGGGAAAAGCAATGCGAAAGGAGAGTTGGGATCTGCAGGCTTACCTACGATTTCTGAATTGAAAAAATTTCCCATTCTTACAAATGCCCCACCCAAAGCAACTACAATACCCAGTCTGTCATACACCCAGAAAGGATTTTTTTTGATGATCTTAAAGGAATAATATAGAGTGGTCAGGATAAGAGCGATGGTGGCACCATGGCTGGCTAAGCCTGAAAATCCTGTGAATTTAAATCCATTTTTTGTGCTGATTGGTAGGAATACACTCCAGAAGTCTTCTTTGAAGAGCTCCGGCTGGTAGAAAATAACATGACCTAATCTTGCTCCCAAAATAGTTCCGATCAGTGTCCAGGTAAACAGAGGCTCAAGATATTTTTGGTTGATATTATCAATTTTGAAGATTCTGGTCATTAAAACATATCCGAAACCAAAAGCAAATACAAACATTAAACTGTAAAAATGCAGCGTGACAGGGCCTAGCTGGATACCCTTGGAAGGGTCCCAGATTTTGAAAGGAGTCTCCAGTTCCACTTTATCAGAAGCACTGATTGGCTTTGCAGACTTTACAGCATATTTGAAGGTGGTAATATTATCCTTGGTAACAGGAGAATCAATCAGATTAAAGTTTTTATCAAAAAACTGATAGCTGGAATCCTTGTATCTTGCCAAAGTAGATGAGCTGTAATTAAAATAAGCAGGCTCAAAATTCGATTCATTGAAGATGACTACCGTATTGTTGTTAATTTCTCTGGCAGGAAAAGCATTAAGATCTCCCAATTCCGTAGTAGAATAGATTTTTACAGGAACATTGCTGCCGTTGATGTCTAAGGTTCCGTCGGATAATCCACCTGGATATTCCTGTGCAAAAAGACACTGGGTGATGAATGCAAATAGTACAAGGTAAATTCTGAAAAAAATAGTACTCATTTTCCTTCTGATTTAATAGTTGATATCTTGTTTTGTATGTTTGGGTGGTACGGGATCATAGCCGCTTCCTCCCCAGGGATGGCATCGTAAAATTCTTCTGAAACCCAGCCAGAAACCCTTAATAATCCCATGAACCTGAAGCGATTCCACCATATAATGAGAACAGGTGGGTTCGTAACGGCAGTTTTTGGGAAGTAAAGGCGAAATAAACCACTGGTAAAATTTTATCAAGATTACCAAAGGAAATGTAATTATTTTATTGAATGTAAGTTTCAAAACAATGCAAAAATAGGGTAAAAAAATGAAAATTAGTTTAATTTTGTTATAAGTTTCAGAGTATTGAAATCTGAAATATTGACCTAAAAAATAATTATCTTGAATCAGAATATTCCATTAGCTGAAAAATTAAGACCTAAAACCCTGGACGATGTTCTGGGACAGGAACATCTTACCGGCGAAAAAGGAACGATCCGGAAAATGATCGACAATAATAGCCTGAACTCCCTTATTTTTTGGGGGCCTCCGGGAACAGGGAAAACTACCCTTGCAGAAATTATCTCTGAAAAATCCGGAAGGAAATTCTACAAGCTGTCTGCTGTTTCTTCAGGCGTAAAAGACGTAAGAGAGGTCATCGAGGATGCCAAGAAGCAGAATCTCTTTTCAGGAAAATCACCCATTTTATTTATTGACGAAATCCACCGTTTCAATAAGTCTCAACAAGACTCGTTACTGCATGCGGTAGAAAAGGGGTGGATTGTTTTAATAGGTGCCACTACTGAAAATCCAAGCTTTGAGGTCGTTTCCGCATTGCTATCGCGAAGTCAGGTATTTGTTTTAAAAGCATTAACCTATGAAAAGCTGGAAGAACTTGCAGATATTGCGTCCGCCAAATATAATAAGGAGGAAGGAACAGAGTTTAAGATCATTGAAAAGGAAGCCTTTATTCAATATTCAGGTGGGGATGCCCGAAAACTTATCAATTCAGTAGAGTTGGTTTTAAATCAATATAGAAATTCCGTAGTTAAAGAAATTACGAATGCCAATGTTCTTGAGGTATTGCAGGAAACCATGGCCCTTTATGATAAAAATGGTGAACAGCATTATGATATTATTTCTGCTTTTATCAAATCAATGCGGGGGGGTGATCCTAACGGGGCTGTATATTGGCTTGCGAGGATGATTGCAGGGGGAGAAGATATAAAATTCATTGCCAGACGGATGGTAATTCTTGCAGCTGAAGATATAGGACTAGCTAATCCAAATGCATTGGTCATTGCCAATAATTGTTTTCAGGCAGTGAATGTGATTGGAAATCCTGAAGCCAGAATTATATTGAGTGAAGCTGCCGTTTATCTCGCTGTTTCTCCAAAAAGCAACTCTACGTATATGGCAATCAATGATGCGCTGGCATTGGTGAAGCGGACTGGAAATCTGCCGGTTCCCCTTCATTTACGGAATGCTCCTACCAAGCTGATGAAAGATCTGGATTATGGAAAAGAATACAAATACGCTCATTCCTACCAGGGGAATTTTGTAGAACAGGACTTTCTTCCAGATGAAATAAAGGATGTTAAAATTTATGAGCCCGGCAATAATGCTACGGAAAAAAAGATTTACGAGGAGCTGAAGAAAAAATGGAATAATAAATATTAACAAAAAAAGGATACTCTGTACGGGTATCCTTTTATCTGTTGATTTCAGGCTCTATCTTGAAGCAGAAATAAATAAAGTTTTCTTTCCGTTGTGATCTTTTGACTCTACTTTTGCAAGCAACTCTCCGTACACCAGGGTAGAAGTATCCGTGAACTCATGTCCTTCAATGAAAACGGGGGTATCTCCCGGAATATTATGCTGGGCATTAAGATCAGCCAGTGATATTCTGTCCAGAACATTCTGTCCGTTTTTGAATTTATATTCTGTAACCCCTTTTGTGAAAACAGAACTGTATTTTTTCAGGTTCTGAGGAAGACTTGCTGCACTGTTGTAAACTTTTAAAACCTGCATTACAGATTTGCGTGCATTGAACATGTCTACGGTTCCAATGGCATTGTCAGCAACTGCAAACTTTACAGCAGAACTTTGTGCAAATAGAGTAGCGGAGGACAGTATTAAAAAAGAATAGAGTAATTTTTTCATAATCAAAAGTTGTAACTGTTAAAAACGTGATAAATATAGTTATTTTTTATAAAATGTGAATCAATTCTTGGATTGTTTTACATTTTGCTTATCGATAAAAACTTTTGTTGCTATTATAGGTCTTTGCTTTCTTCATTATTATCTTTTTTATCAACCATATTTCTGATGATATTTTTTAATCGCTGGAAGGTGAAAGAGCTTAACAGCAAGATTATTCCCAATGCAATAAAGGCGCTTATCCTTGATATATTATCCATCTGCCATACATCATAAGTGTAAAGCTTCAAAATGGTAACACCTACAAGGACGAATCCAATCTTGCTGTATTCCTGAATATTCTTTCTTAGACCAAGATAGATCAATACGCTGGCCAGCACGGTCCATATAATGGGCAGATAAAGAATGTTGAAATGTTCCTTTACCTTATAAGAATGAATGACATCATGGCTTGCGGTTAAAACGTATAAATGATGAAATTCGCTACTTATAGCTGTAATAAAAGCAATACATAACGCCCAGTATGATATTTTACTTTTATAAAATCCTGAAGAAGGAATAATGGCTAAGTATACATATATAAAAGGAATCCATTGAAGCAGATGCATATAATAGAATACTGACTGCAGTTTCTTTGATAAGATTGCACTGACCACAGAAGAGGCTGAAACTGAAGTGTTGATGGTGATCAATAACAGAAAAAGATAAATGAGTGCCACCTGCAGCTCGTTGTTGATGCCTATTTTTTTCCTGAAAAGCAGAAGTGCAAAAATATAAAAGATGCTGAACAGCAATCCTACTGCGGTAACCGCAGCCCACGGCTTATCATAAATATGGTAGATGATTTCCAGTAGCAAAGCCGTATAGATAATACCAAAGCTGACAATGGTAATAAGGTTTTCCAAAAAGTAACCCTCTTTCTGCTTTGTGTCTTCCTGAGTTTTTAATAAATATAGATTAATCACCGTTGAAGCAACAGTCACCATGCTTGTTAAAAATACAGGATTAAATATAACGCTGAGAGTATGAGTGTCAAGATATTGGGTCCAGGTTGTTATCTGCGAAAGAATAACTAACGGGAAAAGAACATAAAAGCATGTTTTGAAAATTGTATGCCCGGTTTTTTTCCATATAAAGAGCAGCAGGGTCGCTTCTATCGCCCAGACACTGGTGATGAGGTGGGTTTTGAACTGCAGCGCAACAGCTATTGTGATAAGGCTGACGGTTATTCCTGCGAATACAGAATAGGAAATTCCAAAGTTTTTTCTTCCGTATTCCCTTAAAAATAAGAAAATATTGAGGATTGCAAAAGCTGCAGGAAAAATGATGACAGGTTCATAGCCTAATTCGCGGAAGGTATAGACCAGTCCGATAATACTTGTGAAATTAATCAAAGCAAGCATCAGGATATCCGCTACTGAAAGTATATTTTTCCTGAAATAATCCTGAAGCGCAAAAATATAGAAAATGACGTAGCTGATAAGGTAAAAAAGAATGCTTAAAAGTTCAGGCTGTTCAGAGGTCCAGTACAGAAGATACAGGCTTGTGAAAATATAAGCTGTCCAGCCCACGCTTCTCCAGTGCTGAAGAAATGTGACGGCAAGCATTCCCATGTTTAAAAGACTCAGATAAATAAAAAGGAAAAGGTAATTGCTTTGGCCTGTACTGATCATAAACGGAGCTGAGAATCCCCCGAGCAATGAAAAGATGATCAAAACTTCACTTTTATAATAATAGGATAGGAGTATTGAAATGACGGTAATGATACTCGTGATAACAAAGGCGGTGTTTTGACTGAAAAGATGGTATTCCCGGAAGGCAATGGTGGCTGTAAAATACAATACGGCAATCCCGCCTCCTGTAATTATAGAAGCAAATACCGCATAATTTTTTCTCAGGAAATGCCCGATGATAATAATTCCTGCTCCTGTACAGAGACCTATTCCTGCTCTTGCCGTTTCACCGAGCCAGTTTTTGTCAATGGCATATTTTACAAAGTAGCCAATTCCTAAAACGAGAGTGAAAATGCCGATGATGGTAAGGGCATTCTGCTTAAGAAAATCAAGAACAGGACCCAGCCTGTCTTTTTGAGGAGAAGTTGATGGAGTCTTGTGATCACTTTGTGAACTTTCCCGGGTCTGAATTTCCTGAGCTGTTGTCTGTTGAAAAATGACCGTTTTATCAGTCGGAATATTTTCATGAATCATTTCTTCCTGGGAGGAAGTTCTGTTGATTTTGGCACTAAGGTCTGATACTTCCTTCTCAAGTTTTCTGATTTTAGCATTCAGGTTGTTGAAAATGATGATGATAACTATAATTAATATGACCGCAAGAATTTCATTCATTTCATAGTTTTTGCCAAATATAGAGGAAATGTTTTATATGCTGTTTAAAAATTAACCCATCACAGTGGTGTGATGGGCTAATGGTATAGATAACTAACAATATGTTTTACTAGTTTGATACTTTGTAAATATAGAATGATGTAACACTGGTTGATAATAGAGACAGGTTAATACCCGGATCTATAAAACCAAAAGCAATTCTATCGCCTGCCTGAAAAGAATATAATGAATTGATAGAGGTATCCGATATGGTCAAACTGGCCACTACAAGATTAACCCCACTGAAAGTACGGGAGTCTATTAATGTGGTGACTCCAGCTCCGGCTCCTCGCGTTCTGGTGATCCCGATACCTGTACCTCCACTTAATAAAGACGCCTGTAGTCCTGTTCCGAAACGGAATGCATAGGCTACGGCATACACTCCGTCTGATGGGATGGTGTACGATGAAGTCGTATCATTAAATAAGGCAGCGCTACCTACAGTTCTTTCGGCTGCTTGAAAGTTAACGGGTTTGAAATCTCCAAAAATACCTACGGAAAGAAGACTGATTCCGGTGGTTTTTTTAGCAGCATACACCGATGTGTTGGTACCTGACCCACCATTTAACAGAGAAGGATCTACTGAGAAAAGCTGAGCAGTTCCCACATTGACTCCTAAAATTTGATAACCCGGTAGTGATGGAGTAGAAGGAAGAGATCGAATTTTCATAGTTCCGTTAACATCTAGAGTTGCAGATGGAGTTGTAGTATTGATACCAACTTGCGAAAATAATGGTAAAGTTGCACATGCCAACAGTAAGCTGTAAAGTTTAGTTTTCATGATCAAGATTTTAATTAGTTATAAAACAAATATACGCAAAATTTATATTGATAGTTATGGAATCTTTAATTTTAACGTAATTATGGTAAATTATTTTTAAACATATGTTTATATTTTAACATATATTACTTTATAATAACTTTACGAGTTATTATTCTCAAATCTATGTCTGTGAGGGCGTTACCAAGGATAATTCTCCCTTTTTGGTGGGTTATTTTTGATGTATTATAACGGGTTGCTAACTAGGTTGTTATTGCGAAAAAAAAATAAAAAAAACACTGCTTTTACAGCAGTGTTATGGATAAATTACCTAATATTTGTTGATTTTTTTAACTCTCTAGAAGAAATTCTCTATAGTTTCCAAGGAAATCGACGTCCGCATGGATAGATTCCAGTTCTTTGAGAGCGTTTCCATGCAGCACTTCTTCCCATGGGCCTTCTACATTAATGAAGAAAAAGTAATTTCCCAGCCCTGTTTTTAAAGTTCTGGATTCAATCTTGCTGAGATTCATCTTTCTCCAGGCAAAAACGGATAATACCTGATGCAGGCCGCCGGGATGATCTTCCGGAAGAGTGATAAGCATTCCTGATTTTTCGCCCAAAAATTCCAGCTTGCTGTTATCGTACTTGCTTTGTTGCCTGGATATGATAATAAAACGGGTGTGGTTTTGTTCAAAATCCTGAATATTGCGGTTGATGATCTTTAAACCATATAGATTTGCTGCATATTGATTGGCAACGGCTGCTATCCTGAGGTCTTTATTCTCTGAAACATATTTTGCGGCTGCTGCTGTGGATGAAAAATCCTGTCTGGGAATTCCTCTATAATGGGTATCCAGAAAATGAAAGCTTTGTGCTAAAGCCTGTGGGTGAGAATATATTCTATCGATGTCTTCAACAGAATTCTCCGGATGAATCATCAGGTGATGGGCTATAGGCATCACGGCTTCAGCCTCAATATTAATGGACGGGGTTTTGTATAAATAATCCAGCGTCATTGAAACGGTTCCCTCAATGGAATTCTCCAAAGGCACTACAGCCTTTGCTGCCTCTCCTGTTTCTACGGCAGTGAAGCAGTCCAGGATACTGGCTTGCGGCATCAGCTCACCGTCCGGAAAAAGCTGTGCCGTGGCAAGCTGGGTAAAACTCGCATGAGGGCCCAAAAATGCAATCTTCATAATATATAATATAAGGGATGATTAAAATAAAGGTACAAAGGTGCGAATTAATTCATAAACAGAGTTCAAACTTCAAAGTTTTTAGACTAATGTTACGGGTTATAAGTTGCTGGTTGCTGGTTTCTTTTGTTGCTGGTTCTATTACGTTGTCATTATCTTGGCTCTTGGCTCTTGAATCTTGAATCTTTGTTCTTTGTTCTTTGTTCTTGGCGCACCTCCAAAATTCACCATTGACATTATCATCGATATTTGCTTTAATCCCTACAACCTATAACCTATAACCTGTACCTATAACCTATAACCTGTCATCTATTCCTTCCAGTTCTTCTCAATCATTTCCATCAGGAACTCCGGACACTTGATGACTTTGTTGGTTTTTGCATCCAAAAAGAATAGAGTAGTGGAAGCTTCTGTTATTTTAATATGCTCTTCATTGTAAATTTCATATTCAAATTCAATTCTTACCCCCGGAATTTTTTTTACAATCGTATGAATTTCTAACTTTTGGTCATACAAGGCGGGACGGATATATTTGATTTTATACTCTGAAACCGGCAGCCAAATTCCTTGGTTTTCAATTTCATCGTATGAAATTCCAATGCTTCGGAACAGTTCAACCCGGCCTACTTCGAGGTACTCGGCATAGTTGCCGTAGTATACATATTTCATGGGATCTGTTTCTGCGTAACGTACTCGTATTGAGTGGGTTGTGTGTATCATTTTAGGTATTAAATTATACATACAAATATATTTTTAAATAATCAATACCTGCAATATTTTTTTTTGAAAAGAAAAAATTAGACCTTTGTCTTCCTTCTAAAAACAGTACAAACAAAGAATAATCAGGGCATAAAAATGGATGACAATTTAATGATGATATGGCAGAAGTGCCTTCAGTTTATGCGCGATAATCTCAACGCAGCTGAAGATAATTCTGACCTGAAAAAACTTGAAAAATCTTTCGATATGTTATTTGATAAGGTGCAGCCACTTTCGTTAGTCGCTAACAACCTTACATTGATCGTACCGAGTGATTTTTACAAGGAATATATAGAGGACAATTATCTGTCCTTACTTTCTGCTGCCCTGAAGAAAAATATAGGAAAAGGAGTGAAATTATGGTATTCTGTTATGGAAAACAGACCAAAAGGCGAAGAAAAGCCCGTTACCATGAATATGAAGGGACAAAGCGTTCCTACTCCTAAAACACAGGAAACAATGCCACAAGGATTTTCAGCTAATATTGTAAACCCTTTTGTGGTCCCTGGAATTAGAAAAGTAAATATAGATTCTAACCTGAAACCGGACTATTCTTTTGATAGTTATGTAGAAGGGGAAAGTAATAAATTTGCAGCGACTGTAGCGAGATCTATCGCTAAAAGACCTGGTGCTACTGCATTTAACCCGTTATTTTTGTACGGTGGTTATGGGGTAGGAAAAACCCACCTTGGCCAGGCTGTTGGACTTGAAGTAAAAAACCAGTTTCCTGATAAAGTAGTTTTGTATCTGTCTTCAGAAAAGTTTATACAACAGTTTATCTCTGCTGCCAAAGCACATAAGCAGACGGAATTTGCCAATTTTTATCAAATGGTGGACGTTCTGATTATTGATGATATTCAGTTCCTGTCCGGTAAATCAGCTACTCAGGACAGCTTCTTCCATATTTTTGATCACCTTCATCAAAATGGAAAACAGATTATCCTTACTTCAGATAAAGCACCTGCAGATATCATGGATATTCAGGACAGAATTGTTTCCCGATTCAAATGGGGTCTTTCTGCAGAAATAAAATCTCCGGATCTTTCTACAAGAAGACAGATCATTGAAGATAAACTTAGCAGAGACGGAATTGTTCTTCCGGGGGATATGCTTGATTTCCTTGCTGCGGAGGCCAAAACCAATGTAAGAGAGCTAATAGGGGTAATCAACTCTGTGATCGCTTATTCTACCGTATATAAGAGAGACTTAAGCCTTGAGCTGCTGAAGGAAACCATCAACAGAATTGCGGCCAACCAGAAAAAAATCATCAATATTCCTTATATTCAGGAAGTGGTATGCGACTATTTTGGTATCAAAAAAGAACAGCTGCTTTCCAAGACCAGAAAAAGAGAAATCGCTTTGCCAAGGCAGTTGGCTATGTATTTCTCAAAAGAATTTACCAATTCTACATTCACTAAGATTGGTGAAGAAATGGGAGGAAAGGATCACTCGACGGTTATGTATGCCTGTGATACCATAAAAGATGTATCCAAAATTGATAAAGAGATCAAAAAATACGTAAAAGACCTTACGGAAAGAATCAAACAATAATTCTGTAAGCTAACATAAAATTGAAATGAAGAATAGAAGTATTCTTCATTTTTTATTTAGTTTTGTGGGATATAAAGAAACCTATACTTTGATTTTTCCAATCTTAAACAATAGTCTATGAATATATTGATGGTATGTCTGGGAAATATATGCAGAAGCCCTTTGGCGGAAGGTATTATGAAAACAAAAGTGCCTGAAGGATTTGAAGTGGATTCTGCAGGAACTATTTCCATGCATGAAGGGGAGCATCCCGATAAAAGAGCAGTAAAAACAGCAGCCAACCACCAAATAGATATATCAGGGCAGAGATCAAGACCCATTAACAGATCAGACTTTAAAAAATTTGACAGGATCTACTGTATGGATATTGACGTGTTTGAAGACGTAATTTCCAAGACAGAAAATGAAGAAGAACGCCAGAAAGTTTCCCTGTTTCTGGAGGTATTGGGAGATCACAAAAATGCTGAAGTTCCAGATCCTTATTGGGGAGATATGAATGATTTTGAAAAGGTATATCAATTATTGGATAAAGGATGTAATGCTATCAAAAACCAAATCCTAATATCATAATCATGAAAAAACTACTCTTACTATGGGTGCTTAGTTTTAATTTCTCTTTGGCTCAAACCAAGGATGAAACCGAAATACTTAAAGTAATGAATGACTTTATGGAAAGTATTAAAACAAGAAATGAAGCTCAGTATTTGTCCTTATTTCAGGAACCGGTACTATGGACGGGAATTTACAGAGACAGAACACATGCTAAGCGTCTGGAAAAGAATCCCAAGGCAGAATATTATTTTGCTGACGATTATAAAGCTTTTATTAAAAGCTTTAAAGACGAGAAATCTGAGGAAAAATTTGACAATATTAAGATCATTGAAGACGGAGCGGTAGCTTCTGCCAATTTCGATTACAGTTTTTGGTATGATGGAAAAATGGAAAACTGGGGAAAAGAAATCTGGACGTTGATGAAAATCAACGGAGCCTGGAAAATCACTTCCGTAACCTTTTCCATGGATCTTACAAATTACTTCCCACAACCTTCATTAAAAGAAAGAACAAAAAAATAATACAATGCTTTTTTTACTTCCAGCTTACCTTTCGGAAAATACCTCTATCACTCATTTTTCGCCAGTGATAAAGGAGTATATTATGCAAACGGACTACTTTTTCGTCGAAAATGAAAAAACAGCCCGAAAGGTTGTTAAGTTCTTTGCACCTGAAAAAAAACAGGCTGATCTTAAATTGTTCCTGCTTGATAAATATACAGAGAACGCCGATATCAAAGAAGCTCAGGAGCTCATGCTGAAAGGACAGGACTTCGGGCTGCTGTCAGAAGCAGGATTGCCGTGTATTGCAGATCCGGGAAACCTTATCGTTAAATGGTGCCATGAGAAAAACATCAGGGTGCTTCCTGTTTCAGGGCCGTCATCTATTATTCTGGCTCTGATTTCCAGTGGGTTCAACGGGCAGGAGTTCACCTTTCATGGCTATCTCCCGATTGATAAAGGGGAGAAGAAGAAGCAAATGATGAACCTTGAAGCACTGGTGCAAAAGACCGGCTATTCCCAGATTTTCATGGAAACCCCATACAGGAACAATCAGCTTATTGAAGATCTCTGTAAATTTCTGTCGCCCAATACAAAACTATGTATTGCCGCAAACATCAATGATCCGGAACATGAATTTATTAAAACTAAATCTATTAAAGACTGGCAGAAACAGAAACCGGAACTGCATAAAATTCCGGCCGTATTTGTGCTTGGAAAATAGATTTTTAAGCAGAAAAAGATCTGCGGTCATAGCAGGATTGTACATAAACAGCCATATATAACGCCCTAACGTCTGCCTGGATTTCTCCTTTTTTTGATCGCATGAAAACATTTAACAGCCCTTAACACCCGAATTGCATTATTCTTGTTTTTGATGACACATCACCAAAATAAATTATTATGTCTGATAAAAAATTAGCAGGAATCTGGATGGATACAGAAAAGGCGATTGTAGCCAAAAACCACGATGCACAGACGGTATCGGAATTTTTTTTATGTAATCCCGTAAAAGCGGAAATACAACATGGAAATTCCAGTGAGAATGCAGGGAATAATGCCCAGATTACGAACAGGAACAAGTTTTTTAAAGAAGTCGAACGTTTGCTGACCAATTCTCAGGAAGTATATATTACAGGACCGGGAGTAGCGCAGGAAGAATTTAAACACTTTCTGCATGATACCGCCCAGTTCAGGGATCTTAAGATCACCCTGGATACGTCGCAGCAGATGTCCGATGAAAAAGTACTGGAAACAGTAAAAGATTATTTTAATAAGTAGAATGCATGATAATGCAATAAAAATCCGGATACTCAGGGTATCCGGATTTTGTATATTTTTATGGTTTAGCTTTTCGTGATTTCCATTTTTTCCAGAGAAAAATGACAACTGGAACTAATAAAAAGAAAGGCCAAAGAGAGACGACTCCAAGGAGAAAACCTACGAAAAAGTTCCAGCCTTCGGTTAGAGAGTCTATAAAGCGGCTTCCGAATCCTATTTTTGATGTGGCGGAGCTTCTTACTTTTTCTTTATATAAGCTAATGTACAGTGTGCTGTAATTCACCCGGTCATCAATAAAACGGAGCCTGCCTTCCGCAATATCCATTTCATCTTCAAGCCCCCTGATTTTCTCCTGAATTTCGAGCATATCTTTTGTTGTAGAGGCGCTTTTAAGCATGTCACGGTACTTCTCAAGATAGATTTTTTTGTTTGCGAGTTTTATAGAGATGTCAGTATATTCTTCGGTCATGTCATCGGACGAGATATTCTTTGACAGCACAGACCCCACACCGTCTGAAAATGAATTCACAAGGACATCAAAATTTTTATGGGGAACCCGGACCGTCAGATTAAGATTCTCACTCCTATCTGTATTTTGAAAATCTTCCTTCTGAATATACGCATTGTTGCTTTTTAAAATCGCATTCACCTGGCTCTGAGATTTTTTAATATCTCCCACCTGAATTTTCATATCCCCATTTTTGATGATCTTTTTGGATAGGGTATCCGTTTTTTTTGAAACAGAAGATAAAGTTTCATACCCTTTATCTGGAGCCAGCTTTTCGGAAACGGCATTGGGAGGAGCAACAGGTGATATCGGCTCATCTTCAGAAATGACCTCAAACAGATCAGCCTTTACAGAGTGTTCAGCAACTCCGGATTTGTTGCAATGGATGAGAAGAAGACAGGATAATGCCAAAACTATATTTTTCATGATTGTTTTTTGTGAATGTTATCAAAAACCATGCTTGAAAATTACAAAATCACAAAAAAAATATAAAAAATACGTTTATATCTGTAGAATCATGGTTGTTCACATGGAAATTAATATCTGATTCCTGTTTTCTTTAAGATAAAACCCAACAGCCAGATGGGCCCGATCAGCATTAACTGAATATCTTTAAGAAAAGAAGTTTTTTTTCCCTCTCTCTTATGGCCGATCACCTGAAAAATCCAGGTGATAGCAAAAATACTCAGATAAACGATCCATGACTGTTTCCCCAAGCTGATATTGGTAAGGTAAATAAGATGTTCCAGGGCCATCATGACAAAGATCATCATTATTCCGATCAGAAAAGAAAGCCTGATGTAAAATAAAGTGGCCAACAGGATAACAATAAGACTTACTGTGCTGAGACATCCAAAATAAGATGTACAGAAATGAGGCGAAGGAACAAGAGATGTAAACCCAAGGATGGCCCAGAAAATTAAGGGAACACAGATCCAATGGATGAACTTGTTGGTGGCGTTTCTATGGCTTTTACTATATTCTGCAAATAATAGATCAACCTTTCTCATAAAGACTAGGAATTTGGTAAATGCTAAAATAATAAAATTTTGTATTCGCTGGCAAGATTGCTTACATTTGTGTTATGTCTGCTTTAGAAAAGTTCGGAGTTGAAATCTTTACGCAACGCAATATCTTTGAGAGAATTGCTGTCGATAAGCCTTTCCGGCCTGATAATCCGGCTTTTATTTTTATTAAAACAGGAACAATTAAGCTGAGACAGCATTTCAGCGATCTTGAACTTTCTGCCAACATGTTTATGGTAACAGATCCTCAGACCATTTATGAGGTGGTTTCTGTAAGCGACGATTTTCAGTCCAGAATGGTTTCCTACAAAAGGGAATTTATTTCGGCTCTTTCTTTAAAATTCAACAGACTTATCACCTACCGTTATTTCAGGCAACAGATGAATAGAGGAGTGCCTTTTCCGGAAAGTGAAATGGAGGTGGTCTGGAAAAGCGTGAATTTTCTGAAATACATCCTGGATTCCGAAACAGAAATGCTCTACAAAAAAGAAATGGTAGAACATCTGTTTTCTGTTTTCTGCTATCAGATGGCCGGAATCATTTCCAAAGAAGATAACAATTCGATGAATCAGATGTCAAGACAGGAAGAAATTGTTTTTGTGTTTCTGACAGATCTGGCGACTTATCATCTCACGGAGAGATCTGTAGAATTCTATGCAGAACGGCAGTCCATTACAACCAGACATCTATCCTCTGTCGTGAAGGAGGTCACCGGGAAAACGGCAAGTCACATTATTTCACTCATTGTAATGAATGAAGCAAAAGTGCTTCTAAACTCGTCTAAAAAAACGGTTTCCGAGATTTCTTCTATCCTTGGCTTTAGTGATCAGTACTCTTTTTCCCACTTTTTTAAGAAGCATCTTGAAGTGAGTCCCAGACAATACAGACACCAGTTTGAAAGCTAATCCTACATTTGAACATCTTTTTCCAATAATCAAACATTTGATTGATTTTGTGGTTGGCCTAACTTTGCATCTGTAAAACAAGGTACAATGACAAAGAAAATAAAAACAGCACTATCAGTTCTGATAGCAGCTTTTCCTGCGCTGTTTTTTTCGCAACAGATCAAACAGATGACCGCAGGTGAGGTGGCGGAACTTGCTGTTCGAAATCATCAGCAGCTGAAAGTTTCCGCTCAGAATATTGATATTGCCAAGCAGAATACAAATGTTGTAAAACTTCAGAAACTGCCTACGATAACGGCTTCTACAAGTCAGTTCTATTTAGGAGACGCTGTAGCCATCGATAAAGATTTTTCCAATTCTACTAAGGTTCCGATGCCACATTACGGAAGTTCTTACGCAGTACAGGCTACTCAGCTGATCTTCAAAGGAGGACTGGTGAATAAGTCTATTGAAATGGCGGGGCTCCGTGAGCAGCTTTCAGAACTTGATCTGGAGAAAAATAAGCAGGATGTAAAATTTCTGGTGATTTCAAATTACCTGGATGTTTATAAGATCATCAATCAGGAAGAAGTTTTTCAGAACAATAAGACTCTGGCCCAGGAACGTCTTAAAAATATTCAGAAATTTTATCAGCAGGGAATGGTCACGAGAAATGAGGTCATCCGTGGCGAGCTTGCGATTAAAAATCTGGATCAGGGGATCCTGACGCTTTCGAACAACAAAAAAATCCTTAATTATAATTTAAATATTGCTTTGGGGCTGCCTGCTGACACTGAAATTATTCCTACAGAGGACTTAGAGAACAAAGAATCGGGTATAGGAATGGACTATTATGCAGGTTTGGCACATGAGAGCAATCCGGTATTGAAATCTGCAAAGAAGAATATCGATGTGGCTGACAAGAATATTGAAATTATCAAAACAGATAACATGCCTACGCTGGCGGGATTTGGAGGATATAGCTTGCAAAGACCGATTACGAATAGAAATCCGGTCCTGGATATGTATTCAGGAGGCTGGCAGACAGGTGTTTCTCTCAGTTATAATATTGATACCCTGTATAAGACCAAAGAAAGAGTAAAATTAGGTGAACTGCAAAAGAACCAGGCTAATGACGCAATGACTCTGGTACAGCAAAATGTAGATATGGGAGTCAATGCAGCGTATACCAAATACCAGGAGGCCATTCAGCAGGCTGATATCCTGAACGATTCCAAAAGACTGGCGGAAGAAAACTATAAGATTACCGAAGCCAAGTATCTGAATCAACTGGCGGTACAAGCTGAAATGATCGATGCACAGAATCAGAAATTGCAGGCTGAACTGGATTATGCCAACGCTGAAATCAATGTTCTGTACCAATACTATAATCTTTTGAAATCGACAGGAACACTTTAATTTAAAACTGAAAATCAACACAATGGAAAACAAGGAACAAACTACTCAAAATACTACTCAGACGCAGGCAAAATCCAGCGGAGAAGATAAAAAAAAGAAAAATAAAACCAATAAGATCAGAGCCATCTTATCTAATATCATCGTTTTTCTGGTGATCGGATTCGGATTATTCTGGCTGATCCGGGAATATTTCCATATCGGAAGCAAAACCTATACAGAAGCCGCACAGGTGGAAGAGTTTATCAATCCGATCAATACCAGGGTTTCTGCTTATATCAAGGAAATTAAATTTATAGAACATCAGAGGGTAAAAAAAGGGGATACGCTGGTGATACTGGATGACCGTGAAATCCTGACGCAACTGGGACAGGCTGAAGCGGCCTATCAGAATGCTATGGCTCAGAAAACGGCGACAGGTTCATCAGTGAACACGGTTTCCAACAATATTAGTGTGATGGAATCCAATATTGCCGGTGCAAAAGCCAGACTCTGGAATGCGGAGCAGAATCTGAACCGGTACAAGAACCTTCTGTCTGCTGAAGCGGTAACAAGACAGCAATATGATCAGGTAAAAACCGAATATGACGCCCAAAAGGCTGCATATGAAACCCTGGTGAACCAAAAGCAATCTGCCAGTCTTTCTACGACAGAAGTGAAAAGCAAACTGGGAATTAATGATGCAGAGATCAAAAGAACAAAATCTGCGCTGGATATGGCAAGAATTAATCTGTCTTATACAGTGATTACAGCACCTTATGATGGGATCATGGGAAGACGTACCATTTCTGAGGGACAGCTGATCCAACCGGGACAGCAGGTCGCTACCATCGTTCTGAACGGTCAGAAATGGGTAACGGCTAATTTCCTGGAAAGCCAGATGCCGAACATCAAAGTGGGTGAGAAAATAACCATGACAGCTGATGCGCTGGGCGGCCAGCCGTTTGAGGGAGTCGTGACCGCAGTTTCTGCTGCGACCGGATCAAGATATTCCAGTGTACCTACCGATAACTCTACCGGAAATTTCATCAAAGTTCAGCAAAGAATTCCAGTAAGAATAGAATTTACTGCTTCCAATAAAAAAGAAGACTTGGATAAACTGAGTGCGGGAATGAACATGAACGTGAATATTAATAAAGACTAAAAAGAAAGAAGGATACCAGATTCCGGACAGGCTGGCATCAGACATCTACTATCTGAAATCTGACATCTATTTAAAAAACATGTACAACAAAGGATTATATAGTGACTGGGTACCCAAACCCGTACAGCTCCTGCTGATTGTGTTGCTGCTTGCCGCAGTGATGCCGATCGGTGGAGTATATACAGGGAATATCAGCAGTCTGGTAAGTGGTACCGGCGCAATGACGGAATATTTTATGTGGGCCAATTATGCTACTACCATCGGAATGGGGGCTTGTATGCCTGTTGTGATCAGGATTAAAATGAGATTCAAGGTAAGGGATAAGATGGTTCTGCTGCTGGTTCTATTAGGATTACTAAACTATATGAATGCAACGACCTTACAGCCCATGGTTTTTGTATGTACTGCTCTGGTAATAGGATTTATAAAAATGATGATTACCATAGAACTTTTTCTGCCGCTGATGACAATGATTGGAAACCGTGGAATGTTTTATGGGCTATTCTATACATTTGTTTTGGTGATGAATCAGGTTGCAGTGTACTATTCTGCTGAATTTTCACTTTTGTACAATTGGCAGCAATATTACCTATTTACTTCAGTGTTATGTTTTATTCTGGCATTGATCCATTGGGTTTTCATGCATAACAAATACTTTGCACTGAAGGTTCCTCTACATTATATCGACTGGTTGAGCATCCTGCTTTTCGTATCCACCTTTATGTTTTCAGCATATGTGTATGCGTTCGGAAGACAGCAGGACTGGTTCAACTCAAAGAATATCATGAATGCCAGTATTGCAGCTTTTGTAAGTTTTGCCTTACTGTCCATTCGCCAGCTGACCTTAAAGAGACCTTATCTTTCATTCAAAATATTTACAAAAAACAACGTCCAGCACGGTTTATTTATGTTGTTCTGGCTGGGGATGTTTTTAGGAACAGCCTCTATTCAGAACACCTTTGCAGTGGGAGTGCTGGGATATGATCAGCTGACCAATGCAAAATTGAGTGTCATGATGATTCCCGGAATTGTATTAGCTGGTGCCATTGCTGTATTTTGGTTCAAAAAAGAAAAACCGCTGAAAATGTATATTTTTTCAGGGTTCGCAGGAATGATGGGATATGCCATTATCATGTATTTTTCTATGGTGCTGGAATTCAGCTATGACAATTGGTATTTACCCATGTTCTTAAAAGGCTATGGAATGTGTTCATTATTTATTTCCGTGTGGTTTTACACCCTGGATAAACTTGAGATGGATGAAATGCTTGCTGCTATCGGGCTTGTATTGGTGTGGAGAACCTTTCTTGCTGTCGGTATTTTTTCCACCCTTTATTCATGGTTCCAGTATCGTTTTCAGGTTACTGCAATCGGAGACCTGGCCGTTTATATGGACGGAATGACGGTGACTCCCCAGAATGTTGCTGCCAATATGAAGGCAATACAGCTCAATGCGATTATTATAGCCAGTAAAAAGATTTTCGGATATATCATCCTGGTTGGGTTTGGAGTATTATTTTATGTCTTCACCCATCATTTCGGAGCAAAGCGATTCCAGTATTTGAGATTCGTAAGAGTATTGGGCGGTAAATCTGTCATTGCAAGAAGGAGACTTCGCGAAAGAAAACAATTGTTGGAAGAAATAAAAGACGCTGCCGGACCGGCAGTATAGAAGATACCTTGTTTTTCACTAGTAAAATCCCGGGCCTTACCTCAAAGGTCGGGATTTTACGTTTTTAGGTGGATCGTTAAAGATTCTGTGGCCTCTAAGGGCATTGAAGATTAGTCATCGTAACATTCAGGAAGCTGACAAAAATCTCTGAGATTCCGGGTCCGGTCTATTAAATATTTCTACAAATTCGGTTTAGGTAAAAACGTGATGTGAGAGGTTGGTTGATGGTACTGGTTGTTAGTTAATAGATGGTTGGTTGCTAGTTGCTAGTTGCTAGATGGCAGGTCGTTGGTTGCTAATTGTTAGTTGCTAGTTGCTAGTTGCTAATTGCTAATTGCTAATTGTTAGTTGATAGATGATAGAAGATAGAAGATAGATGATAGGTGGTGGTTGCTAGTTGCTAGATAGCAGGTTGTAGGATTGGAGAGTTTAATGGGTAAAGTTATGGGTGACCAAGCAACCAGCAACAAATTAAACCAGCAACTACCACCGCACCATTTCCCTAACAAAAGCAACCTGCAACATAATAAACTAGCAACCTGCAATAAGCATCCAGTACCAACCCGCAATCCGCCCCCAACAAAAAACTTTGAACATTGCCTCCCTAACGCTTATCTTTGCCATATGAAAGATTTAATGGGCAGAGCGATCTGGGATTATTACCATCAAGAAAATCCTGAAGATCTGCAGACCGAAACGTCAATTTCCGAACTGGATGAACTTCCGGTGGATTATTTATTCAGAGATTTTGAAGAGATGAATGCCATTGAGCAGAAAGCACTGCAGTTATCCGAAGGAAAAGTTTTGGATATTGGTGCGGGAGCAGGTTCTCATGCTCTGTATCTTCAGAATGAAAGGAACCTCGACGTTTGGGCATTAGATATTTCGCCCAAATCTATTGAAGTCTGTAAGCTGAGAGGAATTGAAAATGCGGTTTGTGAAAATATGCTTGATTTCTCCGGAGAAACCTTTGATACCATTTTGATGCTGATGAATGGGACGGGAATCTTTGAAAGCCTGGCAAAAATTGATACCTACCTTCAGAAGCTGCATTCGTTATTAAATGAAAACGGACAAATCTTGATCGACAGTACAGATATTTTGTATATGTTCGACCGCGATAAAGATGGGGGAGTGTATATTCCTGCCGGTGGATACTATGGAGAATTAGATTATGTGGTGCATTATAAAGGGGAATCTGAAGAGCCGATTACCTGGCTGTACCTTGATTTCAATACTTTGAGAAATGCAGCTAAAAATAACGGCTTTAAAATAGAAAGAGTTTTGAAGGATGAGGATTCTTACCTGGCGAAACTGACAAAGAAATAATGACTGGGTGATCATTGTGAACTGAAACCGAAGTAATTTCAAAAATAATAGATTGTCATTCTATATGGGATGACAATTTTTGTTTTTTTGTACTTCTTCTAGCCCCGATAGAAACGGTTACCCCACAGCATAGGATGGACACTTCAGAGTGACCGCTTTGGCGCGAGGAGTAAAAGTGGATAGCGGGAATCAGCTCCTGATTATTGTCTGAGTAAATGCATGCTTCTTACAAATGGATAATGAGAGAACCATTCCGGAAAGTAAAAATACATCAGAACAACAGTTCCGGCACATAAAATAATAGGAAGAACATACGGTTTTTGGCGGTATGGTAATTTTTCTGGAATCGCTAAGACCCAAAGGACAATGAACCCCAGTGCTCCAGCACCAATAACGCCTATTTCCGGGCTATATCGTGGAGATGAACCAATCTCAAAATGGGATAACAGAACGTATTTTTGCAAAACGAAAAAAAGAAATCCATACATCAGCGTCAGAACCGCAGCGAAATACTTTTTTAGCTTGATTAAATTCAGGGAGAGCAGAATGGCCGCAGGAATAGTACTGAACAGAATACTGCTTATAAAAATGGTCGTTCTTGAATAAAGCTTAATGGCATTGGGATCTTCCGTCACATGATCCTTCCAAAGTTCTTTTTCCTCTCTGGATTTTGATTCTTCTGCTTCCTTTTTGCGCTCTATGAATTGCTGAACGGCAGTTTTTTCCTGTGCCGTAAAATACCTTCCTCTTTCTTCCAGGATTTCAAAGGCCATCTGTACTGCTTCCGGAATAAAGCCACTGTCTTCTTTTAAATACTTTTCTAATTCTACGTTGGACAGCTTTCTTAAAGCACCCTTGTTGACCATAATCATGGCTGCAAAGATAAAATTAAAAATGGATTGATCATTCTGATCATAAAAAAAGACCGCCACCAGGGCGATCTCTTATTTCTATTTACAAAATTTTTCTAACAGCGGATTAAAAATACTCTTCTCCAGAATGGATCTGAACGGCATTTTTTTACGGTCAATCTGATATTTCTGATCTCTGAATTTGATTTTAACAATCTCATCAGACATTGTTCTATCTGAACATTTAAATTCTACAAAATATTCTGTAGATTCTGTGTCTGGGTTTTCTGTTGCCGTGTATACCACTTTAACCCAGGAATAGAAGCCATCAGTAGTTTTTTTGTCAAACGAATAGCTCCATTCTGCTCCGTATTGATCTTTACTTATCGGTAAATATTCAAGCTTTTGTGCGCTTGAAATTGATGAGTATACAACAAAAAAGAGTAGGATGCCTTTCATAAATGAAGGGGTTATCCGATCTCAATACCGTTTTCAACATTGCTGTCGTCCGGTGTTACGAAAGATAATTTTCCGTCTGGCTTTGTCGTTAGCAACAACATTCCCTGAGATTCAATTCCTCTGATTTTTCTTGGCGCAAGATTTAATAAAATCATTACCTGCTTACCAATAAGTTCTTCCGGAGTGAAACTTTCTGCAATTCCTGAAACTACAGTTCTTACGTCTACTCCTGTATCAACAGTCAGTTTTAATAATTTATCTGCTTTTTCTACTTTTTCAGCTTCTGTAATCGTTGCTGTTCTAAGGTCTATTTTAGTAAAATCATCAAAAGTGATCTCTTCTTTCATTGGGTTGGCGTTAGGGTTTGTCTTTTTATTGTTTTGTTTAGTGTCTTCCAGCTTTTGAATCTGAGCATCGATCACACTGTCTTCAATTTTTGAGAAAAGGAGAGATGCTTCATTGATCTTATGACCCGTTTCTATTAAAACAGGTTGAGTTTCAATATCATTCCATGCTTTCTTTTCAACATTGAACATGTTCAAAAGTTTTTCGGAGCTGAAAGGCATAAAAGGTTCACATAACTGAGCTAATGCTACAGCGATCTGTGCTCCAACAAATAATGATTGAGCAGCCTTTTCTGGACTATTTGTAATCGTTTTCCATGGCTCTTCCGTTTGAAGATATTGGTTTCCAAAACGGGCAAGGTTTATCAATGCCGTTAAAGAATTTCTGAATTCATAATTTTCCAGAAATCCGGAAATCTCTTTTGCCGATTTGGTGATTTCTTGCAGTTCAGGACTGTTAATATCTCCTTGCGGTACGACCCCATCGTAATATTTATGAATAAGAACTGCAACTCTATTGATAAAGTTTCCAAAGATCCCTACCAACTCAGAATTATTCTTAGTCTGGAAATCCTTCCATGTAAAGTTATTATCTTTTGTTTCAGGAGCTGAAGAAAGCAAAGCATATCTTAAAACATCCTGTTGACCCGGGAAGTCTTCAACATATTCATGCGCCCATACCGCCCAGTTTCTTGAAGTTGAAATTTTATCATTCTCAAGATTCAGGAATTCAAAAGCAGGAACATTTGCCGGCATGATATAATTGCCGTGGGCCTTCATCATCGCAGGGAAAATAATACAGTGGAATACAATATTATCTTTTCCAATAAAGTGTACCAGGTCACTGTTTTCGCTCTGCCAGTAATCTTTCCAGTCTTTTCCGTTTTTCTCAGCCCATTCTTTGGTAAAAGAGATATACCCGATAGGAGCATCAAACCATACGTACAATACTTTTCCTTCTGCATTGGGAAGGGGCACCGGAACGCCCCAGTTCAGATCTCTCGTCATGGCACGAGGCTTCAGGCCGTCATTCAGCCATGATTTAACCTGTCCATATACGTTGGGTTTCCAATCGTCTTTATGGCCTTCAATGATCCATTCATTTAAGAAGTCTTCATATTCATTTAATGGAAGATACCAGTTTTTTGTTTCTTTAAGAACAGGAACGTTTCCGCTGAGCATTGATTTAGGATTGATCAGTTCTGAAGGAGAAAGCGTAGAACCACATTTCTCACACTGGTCACCATAAGCATTTTCGTTGCCACAGTTCGGACATGTTCCTACAATATAGCGGTCAGCAAGGAACTCTCCTGCCTGTTCGTCGAAATACTGCTCAGAAATTTCTTCGGTAAATTTTCCCTTATCATATAAAACCTTGAAGAAATCCTGGCTGGTCTCATAATGTTTTGGAGACGTTGTTCGGGAATATTCATCAAAAGAAATTCCAAGATCCGAAAAAGATTTCTTAATGATCTCATGGTATTTGTCGACAATATCCTGAGGGGTAACTCCTTCTTTTTTAGCCCTTATGGTAATAGGAATTCCATGTTCATCCGATCCACAGATAAACGCGACATCTTTTCCTAACCTCCGCTGAAATCTAGCGTAAACATCCGCAGGAATATAAACACCTGCCAAATGTCCTATATGAACCGGACCGTTTGCATAAGGCAAAGCTGCCGTAATCATCTTTCTGTTTGACATTTATACTAAAGTTTTATCTGCAAAGATAAGGATTATCTCTTGAATACCGCTATGAGTAGACTTATTAAGATGTTTCTGCCCTTTTTGGCAGGCTGAACATGAAATAAAGTTAAACAATTGTTTAACTTTATGTTAAACTCAAGTTTATATTATGCAAAACATAGGATCGTTTAAAATATTGACCATTAGATTATTAATCTATTGGGGTATCGTAATATACATAATTTTATCTTAAATTATATTAATTTTATGATAATTCTATTTTTTTTATAAATTGCAAAACTGGCTTGAAGCCAAAATACAACGAAAACGAAACTATAAAAATAAGATTGTGAAGAACTTTACAACGGTATTAAAAATAGCGCCTGCTTTTTTACTGGCCAGCACAGTAATGCACGCGCAGACCAAAGACACCATTCCTCAGGAAAAAAAGATTGAGGAGGTTGTACTTATTGGGTACGGTGCTAAAAAGAAATCAGACCTTACAGGGTCAGTCACTGCGGTTTCCGAAAAAGATTTCAATAAGGGTGCCATTGTTTCTGCGGACCAGCTGATCAATGGAAAAGCACCGGGTGTAAGGATTACCAGCGATGGCGGAGCGCCGGATTCTAAACCCAATATCAGAATTCGGGGAGGTGCTTCTTTAACGGCTAATAACAATCCGCTTATTGTCATTGATGGTGTTCCTTTGGATTCGGCCAATCCAGCAGGGGTATCCAATCCGTTGTCATTGGTAAACCCGAATGATATTGAATCATTTTCGATATTAAAAGACGCTTCTGCTACGGCCATCTATGGTTCCAGAGCCTCCAACGGGGTTATTATCATCACCACGAAGAAAGGTTCTTCCGGAAAAATGAGAATCAACTATAGTGGAAATGTCTCTATTGGTAAAGTGGCCAAGACTATTGATGTCATGGACGGTCCTACTTTCGAGAGATTCATGAATGAGTATAACCCAACGTATGCTAATATGCTGGGCGTTACAGAAAATGGAAAACAAGTCATGTACAATACCAATTGGCAGGATGAGATTTTCAGAACCTCAGTATCCACTGATCATAATTTGAGTATCAGGTCCAATCTGTTTAAGGCAATTCCTGCAAGATTTTCATTTGGATATAATAATACCCAGGGGATCGTAAAGACTAATGATTACGACAGGTATACCGCTTCAATGAAGTTGAATCCGACTTTATTTGATAATCATTTAAAAATAGATATTAACATCAAGAATATTATTTCTAAGAAAAATACAATTGATGCTGAAGGTGCAATTGGCGGAGCAATTACTGCAGATCCTACAAAACCGATCTATAATACAGACGGAAGTTACTACCAAACCTTTAATGGTTATGTAATGACTGGTGCCAGAAACCCGGTGGCTATATTAATGCAGCGTACAAGACCTGAAGAAGTGCAAAAATTCTTAGGAAATATTGAACTCGATTATAAAATGCATTTTCTGCCAGACTTAAGGGCCGTTGTGAATTTGGGAGCTGAATCTTCTTATGCGAAAATCCGTGAAGTATATGGTGCCAACGCACTGCAGTCTTACAGACCTGTTTATCAGGGGGATGTTGCCGTAGGAGGAGTGTATAATCCCGGTTTGAACTATGGCGAAGATCAGAATATTTTCAATCGCCTGATGGATGCTTATCTGGCATACAGCAAGAAATTCGATGACAAATTCATTTCAAAGTTCGATATTCAGGGAGGATATTCTTATCAGAATTTTGACAATAAAGGAACAAAACAATTGTTTAATATGGATTCCCCAAGCGGCATCCGTGAAGAATCTCCTTATAGCAAATATGCCAATAACTATCGGAATGTTCTTAATATTCAATCATTCTTCGGTAGAGCAAATATTGACATACAGAATAAATATTTATTCACGTTGAGTTACCGTGCAGACGGTTCTTCTCTTTTCCCGTCAAACAAACGATGGGGACACTTCCCGGCAGCTGCTTTCGCATGGAAGATCAACGATGAGAAATGGATGGAAAACTCAGGCTTCTCAGAATTAAAATTAAGATTAGGATGGGGTAAAACCGGTCAGCAGGATATAACTGGATCAGCCGGTTTCTATCCATACAGCCCCTTATATGAAATTGGAGATATCAGGTATTTCTATTTCCCAAGGACGGTGTTGGCCAACGGTGCGATTTTGCCGGAATTGTATACTGCGCTGGCCTATAATCCAAATCTTACCTGGGAAAAAACAACAACATATAACGCCGGGATTGATTTCGGGACCAAAAACAGAAGATTGTCTGGATCCATTGAGTATTATTATAGAAAAACAACCGACTTATTGGCACAGGTTCCTTTCCCGTCTGGGCAGATGCTTACCAACCAATTCATCGATAATGTAGGAAGCTTAACCAATAAAGGTTTCGAAGCTTCTTTTAATGCTACTCCTGTAAAAATGCAGGATTTTAACTGGGATCTAAATGGTAATATCGCGTATAATATCGGAAATGTAGACGATCTTAGAGGTAGAGATAAGGTAGCAGCTAATGAATCTTCTCTGGCTTTTGCAGGGACAGGAGTCATTTTAGCACAACATGCGGTCGGGCAACAACCGTACTCTGCCTGGGTTTACAAGCAGGTTTATGACAGCGATGGAAGAGTCTTGCCTGGTGTTTTTGTAGATCAAAACGGTGATGGAATCATCAATGATGACGATAAATCTTTTGTTCCTTTAAGACCTAAATGGACGTTTGGGTTCGGAACTTCTGTGAATTATAAAAACTTTGACCTGACTGCCAGCTTCAGAGGACAGTTAGGAGGTAAGGTTTATTATGCTGCAAGAGTAAACAGAGGATTTACTGAGGCTTCCAACCCGGTAAACAGTAACAGTTTATACAACGTTCTCGATTTTTACAGCGGAGCTGCAGATCCACGTTTTACTTCCAAAGCAAGTGCAGAGCCATTGTCTGACTACAACTTGCATGATGCAACGTTCCTACGTTGCGAAAACATCACATTAGGATATCGATTTGATAATCTGTTCAAAGGGACAACATTAAGAATTTATGGTTCTGTTAATAATGCGTTCGTGATCACCAATAACTATGTAGGTCAGGATCCTGAAAATTTTAATGCGATAGATGCCAACTTCTATCCACGTCCTAGAATATATACTTTTGGAGTAAATGTTGATTTTTAAATTTGAATACAATGAAACTTAATAAATTAAAAATAATACTACTATCATTCGCATTGATTTCAACTACTTCATGTCTGAATGAACTGAATACAGAGCCCGAATATCTTCTAACCCTGGAACAGCTTTTGGAATCTCAGCCTAATGCAGCCAATGGTCTTGTAGCTAAAGTATATGCATCTTTATCTATGTCCAGCGCGAAAGGACCCGGAGAAGCAGATATTACCGGAGACGATAAAGGAGAAACTGTATTTCTAAGGGGAATCATCAATCTTCAGGATTTTACTGCTGACGGAATGAAAAACAGATGGGGAGACAATGGTCTGGACCAGTTGACTACAACAGCAAAATGGACTGCTGATAATAAGTTTTTCAGATATCTTTTTGACAGGGTCTATTATACGGTACCTCAGGCTAACGCATTGATTGACGCTTTTGGTAAAGTAAATATTAACAACAAAGAACAGTATGTCAGTGAATTAAGATTTATCAGAGCTTTCTCTTACTTCTATATGATCGACTGTTTCGGAAAAGGAGTTATCGTTACAGAGAAAGACCTTGCTAATCCGGTTCCAAAAGGACAGGCGTCAAGGAAAGAACTTTTTGAATATGTGGAAGGTGAACTGCTTGCTATCGAACCCACCATCGCAAAAACAACAGAATACGGCCACGTGAACAGAGCTACTGTACAGATGCTTTTATCAAGATTGTATCTTAATGCTCAGGTGTACACAGGTACTGCAAGATGGAATGATGCTGCTACGTATGCTAAAAAAGTAATTGATGAGGGTGGATACTCATTAGATACCAACTATGTCAAAATGTTCTCTGCAGATAATAATACTTCATCTGAAGTTATTTTCCCATTGATTGCGGATCCCATTGGAACACAGAGTTATGGAAACTCTACCTACATCATCAATGGTAACACCGGAGGTAGCCCATCTACTCTGAATCCTGCCGTTCTTGGTATAAAAGGAGACGGCTGGGGCGGTCACAGAGCCACAAAAGCCTGGTATGGGTTGTTTGGAAACAGCCTTACAGATTACAATGGAGGCAGTGCTTCGGCTTTGGCGGCTACCCAGGATCAAAGAGGGAAGCTTTTCTGGCAGACCGATCATCAATATGAAATGACTGATTATAAAACGTGGACAGATGGTTACCCTTCTACGAAATTCAGAAACCTGAGAACAACAGGGAATTCTGAAGCAACAGACTTTTCAGGATCAGATTTTCCAGTATTCAGGTTAGCAGAAGCCTACCTTACCTATGCTGAGTGTGCGATAAGAGGGGCTTCTACAGCAAACGTAGGACAAGCTTTAACCTATATCAATGAATTAAGAGGTAAAAGAACCGCTTCCCAGATTAATGCAGGTAATCTTACCTTAGATTTTATCTTGGCGGAAAGAGGAAGAGAATTCAATCTGGAAGGTCAGAGAAGGACAGATCTTATCAGATTTGATAAGTTTACAGGTGGTACTTACTTATGGCCATGGAAAGGAGGTGTAAAAGACGGAACAGCAATTTCTGCCAATTATAATGTATTCCCGATTCCAAACACAGCTTTGTCTGCCAACCCTAATTTGACTCAAAATCCTGGTTACTAATCTCAAACAGAAACTAAAAATGAAACATTTTTTTAAAATATTAACACTGGCCTTCATTGGTTTTCTGGTTATTTCCTGTTCAGAGGATGACCAGGTGATGCTTACTGAAACTGCCCAGAGCAAAATATCATCAGATAAAACTGAGGTTATTTTGGATAAAGATCATCTGGATGCTACAGCCATTACTTTTACATGGGCAAAACCGGCATTTGATCAGCCTATCGTTTCTTCTTCGAAAATTGAATTCGGAATTAAAGGCGAAAATTTTAAAAACAGTAAAACTGTAGATGTGGCAACTTCTCCTTTCGTTATGACCAATAAGCAGCTTAATACCTTATTATTAAGCATGGGAGCGATAGGGAATGAACCCAATCAGATAGAAGTACGGTTAAAAACTGCTGTGGGATATGGAAATTATCATTCTAATACCTTAATGCTTACGCTGACCCCTTATATCTTAGGACCTGTATACAATTATACTGACCTTTATCTTGTGGGTGATGCTACTGCTGGAGGCTGGGATAATTCTGCGACCAATGCAAAACTTTATCCTTTACAAAAATCTGCCACGGCAGGCATATATTCCTACACGGGATATTTTGCGGCAGGTGGATTTAAGCTTATTCAGAATCCGGGATCGTGGGATCCTCAATATGGAATGGGAGCTTCTGCAGGTAGTCTGTTAGCGGGCGGGGGATCCTCCAATATTCCAGTTGCTGCAGCTGGATATTATAAATTGACCATTGATATCAATACATTAAAGTATACTTTAACGGCGATCAGTGACCCTACAGTTTCCTATACTACTATATCCATGATTGGAACGGCTTCAGGAGACTGGAATACAGATGTAGATTTAGAAAAATCAACCTTTGATCCTCATATCTGGGTGAAGAAAAAAGTAGCAATGAATGAAGGAGAATTTAAGTTCAGAGCTAATCATGACTGGACAACAAGTTGGGGGATTGCTCAGGAGTTTTTTGGAGTTACAACCATTGGAGGTGCCAATATCCCTTTAACAAGTTCATTTAATTATGATGTGTACTTCAATGATATCACAGGGGAGTACTCTGTAGTTCCGGTATTCTAAATAAAATCAGATTTAATTAAAGCAAAGTGCTGCTTTACTGCAGCACTTTATTTATTTTTTAAGTTAATAAATAGTCATTATGAAGAAAATTACAGTTGGAGCGCTTTTGCTCTCAATGATGTTTGCAGGTGTGAAAGCACAATCTTTAAAATCTCCGGATGGGAAGTTTGAAATGAGCTTCCAGTTGAAAGAAGGAGTACCTTACTATAACCTGAAATACAATGGCGCAGTAGTGGTTGAAGATTCTAAATTGGGATTGAGATTATTTAAAGACACAGCCATAAAATTTGCTTCTGAAATTGCCAAACCAGAAGATGCAAAATTCGATTTGAATAACGGTTTTGCAAAGGTAGATGAAAAAAGAGACTCCAAAAACGAGACCTGGCAGCCGGTTTTAGGAGAAAAGAAAAATTATATCAATCACTACAACGAATTGGCGGTTACGCTGAATCAGGCTTCTACAGACAGGAGCATTGTGGTGAAATTCAGACTTTTCAATGATGGGCTTGGGTTCAGATATGAATTCCCACAGCAGAAAAATCTTAATTATTTCGTTATCAGAGAAGAAGATTCGGAGATCGATTTCCCAACCGATATGAAGGCCTGGTGGATGGTGGCAGATTATGATTCCCAGGAATACCAGTATCAGGAAACAAAAGTTTCTGAAATTCCTGCAAAATGGGATAAAGCTTATGATGCCAACGCTTCACAGTCTTTGGTGAAAAATGCGGTACAATCCCCATTGATGCTGAAAAAAGAAGGAAAACAGCCTCTGTACATCAATGTAGCTGAAGCAGCTGTACTGGATTACCCGGCTTCGCACCTTGAAGTGGATGCCCAGAATTATAAGTTCAAAACGCATTTGACCGCAGACAGACAGGGAGCAAAAGGATACATCCAAACTCCTTCGGTAACCCCGTGGAGAACCATTATCGTTGCACCGAAAGCAGAAGAAGTAATGGATTCCAAAATGATCTTTAACCTGAATGAGCCTACAAAATATACGGATACCTCTTACATTCACCCTACAAAATATATGGGGGTTTGGTGGGAAATGATCATTGGAAAATCACAGTGGGCCTATTCTACAGCTGAAAACGTTCATTTGGGGAAAACAGACTTTAATAAGCTGACTCCAAACGGAAAACACGCTGCTAACAATACCAAAGTAAAAGAGTATATTGACTTTGCTGCTGAAAACGGATTTCAGGGACTGTTGATCGAAGGATGGAATATCGGATGGGAAGACTGGTTCGGTCACTCCAAAGAATATGTTTTTGACTTCGTTACGCCTTATCCGGACTTTGACATCAAAATGCTGAATGACTATGCGCATTCAAAAGGGATCAAGCTGATTATGCACCATGAGACGTCAGGATCTGCAACCAATTATGAAAGATGGGCAGATAAAGCATTCCAGACCATGAATAAATATGGATACGATGCTGTGAAAACAGGATATGTAGGAGATATTATCCCTAGGGGAGAACACCACTATTCTCAGTGGACGATCAACCATTATTATAGAATTGCTGAAAAGGCAAATGACTATAAAATTATGATCAACTCTCACGAATCTGTACGTCCAACCGGAGAAAGCCGTACCTATCCGAACTATATTTCTGCAGAAGCAGCCCGTGGAACAGAATATGAAGCATTCGGAGGAAACAAGCCGGACCATCAGACCGTTCTTCCTTTTACAAGATGGATGGGTGGATCTATGGACTATACACCGGGTATCTTCCAGACAAAGCTCGACTACTACTTCCCGGGAGACAACCGCTTTGTGAAAACCACTTTGGCAAAACAGCTTGCATTGTATGTAACGATGTATATGCCGCTTCAGATGGCTGCTGACCTCCCTGAGAACTATAAAAAGCATATGGATGCCTTCCAGTTCATCAAAGATGTGGCCGCAGACTGGGATGATACAAAAATTTTGTCTGCAGAGCCGGGTGATTATGTGATCACCGCCAGAAAGGCAAAAGGTACCGAAAACTGGTTTGTGGGTGGTATTACCGATGAAAACAAAAGGGAGTATACTGTAGATTTCTCCTTCCTGGATAAAGGAAAGAAATATGAAGCAACGATCTATGAAGATGGAAAAGATGCTGATTATATTGACAATCCTCAAAGTTATAATATCTATAAGAAACAGATTACAAGCAAGTCTAAAATTAATTTTAAAATGGTAAGAAGCGGTGGTTTCGCGATCTCTATCAAGCCTGTAAAATAAATATTTCTTAACTTTATAATCCTTAAAGGTTTTTGCCTTTAAGGGTTTTTTTATGTGTAAAATTCTATCCCTTAATGTTGATGGCTAAAATATTTAATAAGCAAAATGTATTTCTTCTTCTGTTGATCCTGATGGTCGTCATGGCAAAACTGATCCCGTTTAAAGAATCCTACAACAGTTATTTTAATCTTTCAGCATTTATAGACTGGGGTATTGCAGGTATTTTTCTTCTGTACGGGCTTAAGCTTAATCTGAAAGAAGTAGTAAAGGATATTTCAAACTGGAAGCTTCATTTGCTGATCCAGTCCGGAACGTTTATTATTTTTCCCCTTTTGGTTCTGATCTTTTATCCGTGGGTAAAAGGTTCTGAATATTATGATATCTGGCTGGCTGTATTTTTCCTTGCCTCTCTGCCTTCCACTGTTTCTTCATCTGTGGTAATGGTTTCTATCGCGAAAGGAAATGTTACATCAGCAATTTTTAACGCGTCTATTTCTGGGTTGATCGGAATTGTTATGACTCCATTGCTGATGAGCTTTTTCTTAACTTCGGATGCCGGTCCCGGAAATCACAGTGAAATTGTACAGCAGCTTCTGATCAAAGTTTTATTACCCATTATTTTAGGGGTCTTATTAAATCCTGTTTTCAAAAAATGGATCATAAAATATTCAAATGTCATTGCGGAATTTGACCGCTTAATTATTTTACTGATCGTTTACGAAAGCTTCTCGACCGCATTTATCGGAAATGTTTTCAGTTCTGTTCCTCCGGTGGTCTTTTTAATCCTGGCCTTAAGTGTGGTTTTTCTCTTTTTTACGGTCTATAATATTCTTAAATGGATCGCACGGAAGATGAGATTGAACGCTCAGGATACAATAGCCGTAACATTCTGCGGTTCGAAAAAGTCACTGGTTCACGGAAGTCTTTTTCTGCTGGTTTTAAACGTTCCGGATGAGCAAAAAGTACTGTTTTTATTACCGGTAATGGTATATCATAGCTTTCAGCTGTTTTATGTGAGCTGGCTGGCAGGAAAAATTGCAGAAAAGTCTTTAAAAATCAAGGAATAAAATATATTTCATTATCTTTAAATCTATGAAATCTATTCTTAAGACCGTTTTATTGTTGTCGGGTATAATGGGGCCGTTGGCAGATGCACAGAAGATAAGCCGGATGCTGGAGCAGAAAGGTCCTTTTCGAAAAGATACCGTTTTTACCATGACAGCCGGTTCAAAAGAAACCCGTCTTCCGGTTATACTTATTAAAGGAAAAGAAAAAGGCCCTGTTTTCAGCATTGTTGCAGGAATTCACGGATATGAATATCCGCCTATTGTTGCTGTTCAGGAAATCACAAAGGAGATAGATGCATCATTTGTTTACGGAACTCTTATTATTGTTCCCGTTGCCAATGTCGAAGCTTTTCACAGGAGAACCCCTTTTATTAATCCGTCAGATCACAAAAACCTCAATAATGCTTTTCCCGGATCACCCAACGGAACTGCTACAGACCAGATCGCAGACTTTATGACCAGAGAAATCATTGCCCGTTCTACTGTTTTTCTGGATATTCATGGTGGTGATGCCAATGAAGATCTTTTACCCTTTGTCTGTTACTATGACAGGAAAGACACTCCTCAGAATACACAGATGGCTCATGAACTGTCCGTTCAGTCTGAAATAAAGCATATTGTATCGTACCCTTACAACCTTACACCGCAAGAGCCCGCAAAATATGCCTTCAAACAGGCCGTGCAGCATGGAATTACGGCATTAAGCATAGAAGCGGGAAAACTGGGAACCGTGCAGAAGGAAAATGTCGACCTGATTAAAAAAGCAGTGTATAATATGTTAGAACATTCCGGCGTTTATGTAAGAAGAAAATCAAAACTTAAAAGTCCTAAGGCAGCGATCTATTTAAACCGTCAGGATTACATCCGTGTTCCGGAAACGGGAATTTTCTACAGTGATTTGAAAAGCGGAGATCCCGTTAAGAAAAAACAGCTGCTCGGTTACATAACAGATGAGTTTGGAAATAAAATACAGGATATCGTTTCCGATTCCGAAGGAACCATCCTGTATAAAGTAGGTACACCTCCTGTGAACAAAGGAGAAACGTTGTTTTGCATTGGGTATACTCAAAATTGAAATAAAAAATTATGAAGAAGTTATATTGTATCATAGCATTATCGGCAGCATCAGCTGCTTTTTCTCAAAAAGCACTGGAAAGGGTAGAGCCTTCATTTTGGTGGAAAGGAATGAAAAATCCCGAACTTCAGATTCTTGTGTACGGAAAAGGAATTGCCGGCCAGGAAATCAGCCTTTCGGACGGGATACAGATCAAGGATCTTCAGAAAGTAGAAAACCCGAATTATGTTTTTATTACGGTCAATACCAATGAAATTACCGTTCCTAAGTTTACCATCAATATTAAAAAAAATAAAAAAACGCTGGGCTCCTACGTCTATGAGCTCAAGCAAAGAAATTCCGGATCTGCCGACCGGGAGTCTTATACCTCAAAAGATGTGATGTATCTGATCATGCCGGACCGCTTCGCGAACGGTGACGAAAAGAATGATTCCACTCCGGATTTAATAGAAAAAGCCGATCGCAGTATGCCCAACGGAAGGCATGGAGGTGATTTAAAGGGAATTATTAATCATCTCGATTATATCCAAAACCTGGGTGCAACGGCAGTTTGGTTAACGCCTGTAAACGAAGATAATGAAAAAGTCTATTCCTACCACGGATATGCCCAGACCGATCTGTATAAGATTGATTCCCGGTACGGAACCAATGAAGACTACAAGACCCTTTCCCGGGAATTGAATAAAAGAAATATGAAACTGGTCATGGATTATGTGACCAACCACTGGGGAGTTTCCCACTGGATGATCAAAGATCTTCCTACAAAAGACTGGATCCACTGGTTCAGTGATGGCGAAAAAGGATTCAAAAGATCCAACTATAAGATCACCTCTCAATTCGATACCAACGCATCGGAAATCGATAAAAAATATGCACTCGACGGATGGTTTGATACAACGATGCCGGATATTAACCAGAAAAATCCTCTGGTTTTAAAATACCTGACCCAAAATGCCATCTGGTGGATAGAATATGCCGAACTGGGTGGGTTCCGTGTAGATACCTATCCTTACAATGATAAAGAGGCCATGGCCCAATGGGCCAAAGCGATCACAGATGAATATCCGAAGTTTAACATCGTGGGAGAAACCTGGCTTTCTACACCCGGACATATTTCGGCATGGCAGAAGAACTCCAAGACCGGAGAAGCTGCGGGTTATAATTCTAACCTTCCTTCCGTAATGGATTTTGTATTATTTGCAGAAATGCCCCGCGCCTTCAAAGAAAAACAAGGCTGGAATGCGGGTATGAATAAGATTTATGATGCCATGACCAGTGATTTCCTCTATCCGGATATCAATAATCTGCTGGTGTTCTTTGAAAATCACGATACTGAAAGGTGGAACGAAATCTTTAATGCAGATCCTAAGGCTTACAAAATGGGATTAACCCTTATTTCAACAGTCCGCGGTATCCCCCAGATTTATTATGGATCCGAAATAGGAATGCGTGGTAATAAGGAAAAAGGAGGTGATGCAGATATCCGAAGAGATTTTCCGGGAGGCTGGAAATCTGATAAACAGAATGCGTTCAGCCCCGCTATGCAGACTCCGGAACAGAAAGAATTCTTCCATTTTACACAAAAGCTGTTAAACTGGAGAAAAGGAAAAGAAGTGATTCATACCGGGAAAACCAAAAACTTTACCCCGGAAAATAACGTTTTCACCTACTTCAGATACAATGATAAAGAAAGCGTAATGGTAATGATCAACAATAATGACAAAGACCAGGCCGTACCTCTTAACCGCTTTGAGGAATCACTGGAAGGATTTACAAAAGGAAAAGAAGTGATCTCCGGAAAAGAAATAATACTGCAGAATACACTTAGTATTCCAGCAAAAACCTCACTGATTATCGAACTTGAAAAATAAGTATTACCCATGAAAAAATTAATAACACTCCAGTCGTTTATTCTGCTTCTGTTTGGATTTTCCTTACTCTCTGCACAGTCAAAAGGTCAATTTGAAAAAGAAAAGTCTGAAATCAGCTCGATGCTTGATGCTTTTAACGTCGCGGCAGCAAAAGCTGATTACAATACGTATTTCAACTATTTTGCAGAAGAATCTACCTTTATAGGAACAGATGCCACAGAAATCTGGAATAAAAAAGAATTTATGGTGTGGGCTAAGCCGCACTTTGATAAAAAAAAGACCTGGAATTTTACCGCACTCAAAAGAAATATTCATTTCAGTAAAGACGGAAAACTAGCATGGTTCGACGAGCTGTTGGATACTCAAATGAAGATATGCAGGGGATCCGGTGTCGTAGAAAAGATCAACGGAAGCTGGAAAATCAGACAGTATGTCCTTTCCATGACGGTTCCCAATGATGTTGTAGACAAAGTGGTTGCCGAAAAGACGGTACTTGAAGACGCCCTGATTCAACAGTTAAAATCAAAATAAAACCAAATAAATGGCAAAAAAAATAAAACCGGAACTTTCACTTGCTCAGATTATCAATATGAGCATGGGATTCTTAGGAATTCAGATGGCATTTGGGCTGCAGAATGGAAATGCCAGCCGTATCCTTGCCAATTTGGGAGCTGATGTTCACGAATTGTCGTGGTTCTGGCTCGTAGCACCAATTACCGGACTTATTGTTCAGCCCATCATCGGGCATATGGGAGACAATACTTGGAGTCCATTGGGGAGAAGAAAACCTTACTTCCTGATTGGGGCTGTCTTATGTGCCGTAGGATTGGTGCTGCTCCCTAATGCGGCTTCCATCACGCATATGTTTGCCGCCAGTGCCCTTTTACTTGCAGTTATCTTTCTGGCGATGATGGATGCTTCCGTTAATATTGCAATGGAACCTTTCAGAGCTTTGGTAGGAGATATGCTTCCCAAACATCAGGGTACGGTAGGATTTTCTGTTCAGACCATTCTCATTGGGATAGGAGCTGTTTTAGGATCGTACCTTCCGGACTGGCTTACCCGACTTGGGGTTTCCAATGTGGCACCAGAAGGCTTTGTGGCGGATAATGTGATTTACTCTTTTTATGTGGGCGCAGCATTGCTTTTAGCAGCCATACTTTATACAATTGTTACCACCAGAGAATATTCACCACAGGAGTTTGCAGAATTTGAACAGGATAAAAAAGAAACAGAGCAGCATTCTAAATTTTCAGATATTTTTAAAGACTTTGCGACCATTCCTCCCCAAATGAAAAAACTGGGAGCCGTACAGTTTTTCTCCTGGTTTGCTTTATTTACCATGTGGGTATTTACTACCAGCGCTGTGGCAACCCATCATTTCGGGCTTTCGCCGGAAGATACCCATTCCAAAGCATTTAACGATGCAGGCGACCTAACCGGTAAGCTCTTTGGAATGTATAACCTGTGGGCTATTCCGTTTGCATTTTTATTGACCCCGATAGCCAAATGGATAGGTAAGAAACAGACGCACGCCTTAGCTTTGCTTTGCGGTGGATTGGGGCTGATCTCCATGTATTTTATAAAAGACATCAATAACCTTTGGATTTCCATGATCGGGCTGGGATTTGCCTGGGCAAGTATTCTGGCAATGCCTTATGCAATGCTCATCGAAGTGATTCCCCAAAGAAAGATGGGTGTTTATATGGGAATTTTCAATTTCTTTATCGTGATTCCGCAGATCATCAACGGAATCTTTGGAGGACCCATTGTAAGCAATATCTTTGGAAAACAGGCCATGGATTATGTAGTAGTGGGAGGAGTCTGCATGCTTATCGGTGCTTTGGTCACCATGATTTTTGTGAAATCCGAAGACGAAACCCCTAAGGAAATTGAAGAGGAGATAAAACAAGTGCATTTTTAAGATTACTGATAAATAGAGTAATCTCTTACAGATATAGCAGATGTTTGGATTTCGCTCCAAAATCTGTCCAATCCGTTCAATCTGCGAGAGAAAAACAATGTACAAAATGAAATTTATCGGATAAAAACATAGTGAAGGAAAAATGAAGTGCATCTTTGCGTAATCCAACCTTCCGACTATTTTCCCCTTTTATCTCTGCAATTTCCTTTCTTACCTTACATCAACATTTTTTGAAGCCTTACATTGTACATTTGTACCATAAATAATTACAGAAATGAAAACAGTATATCATAAAGCAGATTCAAGAGGCCATGCCAATCACGGATGGTTGAACAGTTATCATACTTTCAGTTTTGCCAACTATCAGAACAGGGACAGAATGAACTTCGGAGTCCTGAGAGTATTGAATGACGATACCGTTTCTCAGGGAATGGGATTCGGAACCCACCCGCACAGGGATATGGAAATTATTTCAATCCCTTTGGAAGGAGATCTTGAGCATAAAGATTCTATGGGTACGACCGCGGTGATCAAGAAGGGAGAAATTCAGGTGATGAGCGCCGGAACCGGAGTGATGCACAGCGAGTACAATAAAAATAAGGATGAAGAGGTGAAGTTCTTACAGATCTGGGTTTTCCCGAAAGAACAGAACGTGGAACCGAGATATGATCAGAAAAGTATCATCGAAGGCGAAAAGATCAACGGTTTCCAACAGATTTTATCCCCTGATAAAAACGATGACGGCGTGTGGATCCATCAGGATGCGTGGTTCAACCTGGCTAATTTCACAAAAGGAAACGGGAAGAATTATATGCTCAACAAAAAAGGAAACGGAGTCTATGCTTTTGTTTTGAAAGGAAGCGCTAAAGTAGGGGACCGCGTTCTGAATGAAAGAGACGGTCTGGGAATCTGGGATACCCAAAGCTTCAACATTGAAGCCGTAGAGGACACCGAAATCTTATTGATGGAAGTCCCAATGGAATTACCGTCTTATCTTAAATAAAAACTAAATTTGTATTCTTAAAAATCAAAAACAGGATGAAAGCCGCCTTTAAAGGAGTGTTCCCAGGTGGCACCGATCTGTCATTTAAAAAAAATAAATATCACGTATGAAAATTTTAGCAATCGCAGGAAGTAACTCAGATGTTTCCATGAACAAGCAGTTGGTAGCATATGCCTCTACATTATTTGACCATGCAGAGGTAGAAGTAGTGGATCTGAATCCTTTCGAAATGCCGATCTATAAACATGAAAGAGAATTATCTGGTGGAGTACCTCAGGAAGCTCATGATTTTGCTTCGAAAATCGACGGAGCGAATGTATTGCTGGTGGCTTTGGCTGAGCATAACGGAACGTACTCTACCGCATTTAAGAATGTATTCGACTGGGTATCGAGAATCAAGGACAGAACTGTTTGGAATGAAGTGCCCATGTTGCTGATGTCTACTTCTCCGGGAGGTAGAGGAGGCGCAGGAGTTTTGGATGCTGCATCAAAGCGTTTCCCTTTCCATGGCGGAAATGTGGTGGAAACATTTTCACTTCCTTTTTTCAATGATAACTTTGATAAAACCGCTCAGAAAATTTCTAATGAAGAGAAAAACAGCGAATTAAAAGAGAAAATCAAGAAGATTGCTGCCATTGAAACCATCCTTGAAAAATAGAATTTGAATATTCATTTAAAATTACTATTTTTGCAAAAAGAAAAGAGATGAAAATTCAGACCTCCTATAAACAATGTTTTTCTCATAAAGGGAAAACTGTGGGCTCTGAAATTCTGAGATAAAATAACGGCCGATAATCTGAAAAGATTGTCGGCTTTTTTGTTTTCTAAAATCGAGTATAAAAGTAAATATGTAATGTACCAATTTATCAATGTACCAGTCTAACAATTCAACTTATTGTTACATGAATTAGATTGTTACATAGCTAGATTATTATAAATTATTAAACATGAGCAACACTTACAAATCAGCAGGAGTAGACAAAGAAGAAGGATACAAAACGGTTGACAAGATCAAAAAAGCGGTCGGTGAAACCCATAATTCCAATGTACTGAATCATTTGGGAAGTTTTGGAGCCTTCTATGAAATCGGAGGATACAAAAATCCTGTTCTTGTTTCAGGAACAGATGGTGTAGGAACCAAGCTGAAAGTAGCTTTAGATACTAAAAAATATGACTCTATCGGAGTAGATTGCTTCGCGATGTGTGCCAATGATATTCTTTGCCACGGTGCCAAGCCTTTATTCTTTTTAGATTATCTTGCTTGTGGAAAGCTGGATTCTGAAATAGCTGCTGAAATCGTTCTGGGAATGGTGGAAGCCTGTAAGGATAACAACTGTGCCCTGATCGGTGGAGAAACTGCTGAGATGCCGGGAATGTACCAGCCTGGAGACTATGATGTTGCAGGATTCTGTGTAGGAATCGTAGAAAAAGATCAGATTATTGACGGATCAAAAATTAAAGCAGGCAATAAAATTATTGCATTACCTAGCTCAGGATTCCATTCTAACGGATTCTCTTTAGTAAGAAAAGTATTCCCTGATTTTGAAGAAGAATTTGAAGGGAAACCTTTATATGAAACACTTTTAGTACCTACAAGATTATATTATAAAGATATCCATAAAGTATTGGAGGAGGTAAAAGTATGTGGAATTGCTCACATTACCGGTGGTGGTCTTTATGAAAACGTTCCGAGAATCATTCCGGAAGGATTATGTGCTTCTGTCGATGGTTCAAAAATCAGAATTCCTAGTGTAATGCTTGAGCTGGAAAAAAGAGGTGGAGTAACCCGCGAGGAAATGTTCGGAACATTCAATATGGGTGTAGGAATGGTTATCGTAGCAGATGCTGAGCATGCTGAAAAAGTATTGCACCTTTTAGATGATGCCTACGAAATAGGAGAAATTACAGAAGGAGCAGAGAAAATCAATTTATCATTATAAAATATACCAATATAGCAATGTAAAAGTGTACCAATCAAAATCATTTTTACATTGCTAGACTGATACATTGTTACATTATTAACATGAAGAACATCGTTGTACTCGTATCCGGTTCAGGGACCAATCTGCAGAGAATCATAGATACTATTGAAGCTGGAGAAATTCAGAATGCACAGGTATCCCTGGTCGTAGCAGACAGAGAATGTTACGGACTGGAAAGAGCCAGGAATCACAATATAAAAACTTTACTGATTCCAAGAGGAAAGACCTTCAGCAGTGAACTGGCAAAAGTAATCCCGGCAGATACGGATCTGATTGTGCTGGCTGGATTCTTATCCATTTTAAAACCTGAGTTCTGTGATAACTGGAATGGTAAAATCATCAATATTCACCCGGCTTTGCTTCCGAAATTCGGAGGAAAGGGAATGTGGGGGATGAATGTTCATCATGCCGTTATTGAAGCCAGAGAAATAGAAAGTGGGGCTACGGTCCATTTTGTAACACCTGGTATTGATGAAGGAGAAGCTATTCTTCAGAAATCATTTGAGGTAACAGCCGATGATACTCCCGAAACATTGGCTCAGAAAGTTCATCAGATTGAATATGAAATATTTCCTTTAGCGATCAATAAGGTCCTGGAAAACAGTTAGTGTAACAATCTAACAATGTAACAGTTTACCAATCATTTAATGGTTACATTGTTAAACTGATACATTGCTACATTAGCAAATAATCTAAGTAAAATAAAAGTAAGTTCGGAGGTGAAAGACCCGGATACAGTTTGAAATAGCTGTAAAAAGTAAAAAATTGAAAGTAAAATGAGTAAAAAGAGAGTTTTAATCAGTGTTTCTGACAAGAGCGGATTAATTGAATTCGCGCAGTTTTTGGAAGCTCAGAACTACGAGCTGATCTCTACAGGAGGAACATTCAAACATTTGAAAGACGCTGGTTTAAATCCCATTCAGATTGATGAGGTAACCGATTTTCCTGAAATGCTGGACGGAAGAGTGAAAACTTTACACCCTAAAGTTCACGGAGGATTGCTGGCGGTTCGTACCAATGAAGAGCACATGAAAACCGTTCAGGAGCACGGAATCGGTCTGATTGACATGGTAATCGTTAACCTTTACCCTTTCTTTGAAAATGTAAACAAAGACATTTCTTTACATGAGAAAGTAGAGTTTATCGATATCGGTGGTCCGTCAATGCTTCGATCTGCAGCTAAAAACTTTGATTCTGTAACAGTAATCACTGACGTAGAAGATTATGCAGCAGTGAAAATTGAGATGGAACAAAACGGGGATACGTACATCGAAACCCGTAAGAAACTTGCCGGAAAGGTATTCAACCTTACGTCAGCTTATGATGCCGCTATTTCAAGAATGCTTCTGGAAGAAGAATATCCAACCTATCTGAATGCTTCCTACAAAAAAGTATCTGATCTTAGATATGGAGAAAACCCTCACCAGACAGCTGCTTACTACGTTTCTACTTTCGAAAACGGTGCCATGAAAGACTTCGAACAGCTGGGTGGAAAAGAGCTTTCTTTTAACAACCTTCGTGATATGGACCTTTGCTGGAAAGTAGTCACTGAGTTCAAAGAAGAAATGGCCTGCTGTGCTGTAAAACACTCTACCCCTTGCGGAGTGGCAATAGGAACTTCAGCATTGGAAACATACCAGAAAACTTTCGAATGTGATCCGGTTTCTATTTTTGGCGGAATTGTTGCTATGAACTATAAGATCGATGCGGCAACAGCTGAAGAATTAAACAAAACATTCCTGGAGATTGTAATGGCTCCGGACTTTGATGAAGAAGCACTGGACATTTTAAGAAAAAAGAAAAACCTTAGAATCATTAAAATCGTAAATCCTGTTTCTGATAAGCAGACCTGGGTGAAGATTGACGGTGGTATCCTGATTCAGGATAACGATACTCATTTCTCTGATGATATTAAAGTAGTTACTGCAGTGCAGCCTACCGAACAGCAGAAGAAAGCTTTGCTTTTCTCTCAGAGAGTAGTAAAATATGTGAAGTCCAATGCTATTGTTGTTTCCAATGGGATCCAGGCTTTCGGAATCGGAGGCGGGCAGGTCAACAGAATCTGGGCAACACAACAGGCTATTGAAAGAGCAAAAGAAAAATTCTCAGGAGATTTAGTATTGGCTTCAGATGCATTCTTCCCTTTCCGTGATGTGGTAGATTTCTGCGCTCAGGAGGGTATCAAAGCGATCATTCAGCCGGGTGGAAGTGTAAAAGATCAGGACAGCATAGAGGCTGCCAATGAGCACAGTATTCCGATGATGTTTACTGGTGTTAGACACTTTTTACACTAATTAAAATAGAATTAAAAAATAATTAGAGATTGTATTTATAGCAGTCAAAATTATATATTTGTACAATAAGACTAGATAATAAATAAAGTATGAGAATATTAATCATAGGTGAAGGCGGTAGAGAATCTGCTTTAGCAGCAAAACTTCAGAATGACCCGAGAATTTCTAAAATGTTTTTTGCCAACGGGAATGCGACTACCGATGTAATAGGGAAAAATGTTCATTTATCCGAGATCAAAGAACTTAGAGATTTCGCTATTAAAGAAAAGGTTGATTTGACGATCGTAGGTCCCGAAGCTCCACTGGTAGCGGGGTTAAAGGATGAGTTTAAAAAGCACGATCTTAAAGTTTTCGGCCCTACTCAGAAAGTAGCAAGCCTTGAAGGAAGTAAGGCTTTTTCTAAAAAGTTTATGCAGACCTATGATATCAAGACGGCTAAAGCTGTAGTATTTGATTCATATAATGAAGCGATAGAATATGTGAAGGAACAACCGTATCCTTTGGTAATCAAGGCGAGCGGTTTGGCGGGTGGAAAAGGAGTTGTTATCTGTGACAATCTTGAAGAAGCTGAAGCGACCATCCATGATTTTATGATCAGAAGAATCTATGGTGACGCTGGTATCCGTTTGGTTATCGAAGAATATTTACAAGGTTTTGAAGCTTCTATCATTGCTTTCTCTAACGGTGAAAAATTATTCCCTTGTGTAGCGGCAAAAGATTATAAAAAAGCTGGAAATGGAGATACCGGACCCAATACAGGAGGTATGGGTTCAGTAGCACCAAGCCCGGAGTTTACTCAGGAGCACTACGCAGATTTTGAGAAAAATATTTTAGAACCTACCATTACAGGTCTTAAAGCGGAAGGTTTCGGATTCAAAGGAATTATCTTCTTCGGATTGATGGTAACCAAGAACGGAGCTTACCTTCTGGAGTACAATATGAGATTCGGAGATCCTGAAACTCAGGTATTGATGGCGCTTATGGAAAACAACCTGCTGGATGTGATCCAGGACTGTATGGAAGGAAAAGATATCGAGCTTACATTTAAAGACGAAAAAGCTGTTTGTCTCGTAATGTGTTCAGGTGGTTATCCGAGAAATATCGAAACAGGTTTCGAAATCGTAGGAGAAGACAAGCTGAAACACAGCAAGCTGTTATATGCCGGCGCTATCAGAAAAGGAGACAAAGTGGTTTCCAATGGAGGTAGAGTTCTGAATATCGTAGCTACAGGAGCTACCTACGAAGATGCCCGCAAAAAAGCTTACGAAGACGCAGGACATGTACATTTCGATTACGGCTTCTACAGAGAAGACATCGGAAAGTTTTAATAAAATCACGAAAAAAGATTTGGAGACATTCCAAGTCTTTTTTTGTAAAACAGTTAAGTAAGCAATAGGCCTTAGGCTAGAGGCAATAAGCATATTGTAATATAAAAAAGCTTATTGCCTAAAGCTTATCGCCTGAAGCTTTTAAATTAATCATCATTTATCAATTATAAAAAATGAACAACGGTATTATTATTTTAGATTTCGGATCCCAGTACAACCAGCTTATCGGAAGAAGAATCCGTGAGATGGGCGTATATTCGGAAATCTTACCTTACAATACACCATTACAAGATATTATAGCGAAACAGCCAAAAGGAATCATCCTTTCTGGAGGTCCAAGCTCTGTAAATGCAGAAAATGCCCATCTGGTTGAGAAAGCTTTATATGAACAGGGAGTACCTGTGCTGGGAATCTGCTACGGAATGCAGATGACGGCTCACCTTTTAGGAGGGAAAGTAAACAAAGGAGAAAAGGGAGAGTATGGTAAAGCAAACCTTGAGATCGTAAAAGAAAGCTCTTTACTGAAAGGAGTAACTCAGAACTCTGTCGTTTGGATGAGCCACTTTGATGAAGTAGGTGACTTGCCTGCCGGTTTTGAACTGAATGCCAAATCAGGAGTAATAGCTTCTATCTCCAATGAAGAAAGTAAAATCTACTGTGTTCAGTTTCACCCGGAAGTTTCCCATACAGAAGAAGGCGGAAAAATGCTTGAAAATTTCGTTTTCGGAATCTGTAATGCAGACAAGAACTGGAAACTGACCAACTATATCGAAAAAACAGTTGAGGAAATCCGTGAAAAAGTAGGGGACAATAAAGTAATCCTGGGCCTTTCAGGAGGTGTAGACTCTTCTGTAGCCGCAGTTTTGATCCATAAAGCAATCGGTGATCAGTTGACATGTATCTTCGTAGATACAGGATTGTTGAGAAAAGATGAAGGGAAGAAAGTAATGGATCAGTATGGAGAACATTTCCATATGAACATCAAAATGGTGGATGCTAAAGAAAGGTTCCTGTCAAAACTGGCGGGAGTAGATGATCCTGAAGCAAAAAGAAAGATTATTGGAAACGAATTTATCCACGTATTTGACGAAGAATCCCATAAAATTGAAGGCGCTAAATTCTTAGCTCAGGGAACCATTTATCCTGACGTTATCGAGAGCCAGTCTGTCAACGGTCCATCTGCAGTAATCAAGTCTCACCACAATGTTGGAGGACTTCCTGAAGATATGGAATTCGAATTACTGGAACCGTTAAGAGAGCTTTTCAAGGATGAAGTACGAAGAGTAGGTGAAGAATTAGGAATTCCTCACCACCTGGTATACAGACACCCTTTCCCTGGCCCTGGATTAGGAATCAGAGTATTGGGAGCTGTAGATGCCGAAAAAGTAAGAATTCTTCAGGAAGCTGACGATATCTTCATCGAAGAACTATATAAAAATGATCTTTATGAAAAAGTATCTCAGGCTTTTGTAGTGCTTCTTCCGGTAAAATCTGTAGGAGTAATGGGAGATGAAAGAACTTACGAATACACAGCAGTCGTTCGTTCTGCCAACACGATTGACTTCATGACTGCAACGTGGAGCAGACTTCCTTACGAGTTCTTAGATACGGTTTCCAGCAGAATCATCAACGAAGTAAGAGGAATCAACAGAGTAGCGTACGATATTTCAAGCAAACCACCAGCAACCATTGAGTGGGAATAATCCTTGACTTGAATTTTACATATAAATCCTGCCCCATTGGGTAGGATTTTTTTGTCTACATATGAAATTTGTTTCTAGAAATTGCAAGGCTTCCATTCCAAGCTTTATTTTCTGCAAAGAAGAGGTGAAAGGAGGAAATTAAACAATATCCTTTCCTTCATTACGAGTCTTTTTGCAAATAGGGTATTTACTTTGATTCAGAAAAATTATTGCCATTTCTAATTGAAACTTTGGTTAATGTTTTGCTTAGTAATAGGCTTATAAGACAAATTTTCCCTAAATTTAAGTAAAATTACATCAAATGCAAATAGAAACAAGACCCCTGAGCATTCAGGATTATGATGAACTGGTTGTAACAATGAAGCGTGCCTACCCCCAGATGTCGGAATCGATCTGGTCTAAAAAAAGCATCGAAAAACTCACCAAGATATTTCCAAAAGGTCAAATCTGTATCACAGTAGATGGAAAGCTCGCTGCCGTAGCATTATCTATTATCGTGAACTATGACGAGTTCGGGGATGACCATACTTATGTGGATATTACCGGAAACTATACCTTCAATACCCACCTGTCAACAGGAAATGTACTGTATGGAATTGAAGTCTTTGTAGATCCGGAATTTCGTGAGCTTCGTCTTGGAAGAAGGCTTTACGATGCTCGAAAGGAACTTTGTGAGCTCCTGAATCTCAAATCGATTGTCTTGGGTGGTCGAATCCCGAATTATCATAAATACAGCCATGAAATTTCTCCCAGAGAATATATACGCAGAGTGAGAGACAAGGAAATTTACGATCCGGTACTGTCCTTTCAGCTTTCCAATAATTTTCTTCCGATAAAAATCTTAAAAAAATACCTTCCTGAAGACGAATCATCATTGGAAAATGCTGTTTTGCTTCAATGGAACAATATCTATTACAGCAAAAAGCCCAATACGATGCAGGACAGCATCATCCGCCTAGGCCTCGTACAGTGGCAGATGAGGCACTTTAAAAACATTGATGCATTTTACGAGCAGGTAGAATTTTTTGTTAATGTAATGGGAGACTACAAGTCGGACTTTGTCCTTTTCCCCGAACTGTTCAATACACCGTTGCTGGCACCATTCAATAAACTCTCAGAAAGGGACAGTATGATAGAATTAGCTAAATTAAGCGAAGAAATCAAAAATAAAATTTCCGAGCTGGCTATCAGTTACAATGTCAACATCATCTCAGGAAGCATACCTGTTTTTGATTCTGAAAACAATGATCTGTACAACGTAAGTTATCTGCTGCACCGTGATGGCCGTATCGATGAATACCGAAAGATCCACATTACGCCCAATGAAAAGAGATATTATGGAATGAAAGGAGGCAACGAAATAAAAGTGTTTGATACCGACTGTGGTAAGATCGGACTTGTGATCTGCTACGACGTAGAATTTCCGGAATTGCCGAGGATACTCGCTGATCAGGGAATGAAGATTCTTTTTGTGCCATATCTTACAGATACACAGAATGCCTATATCAGAGTCCGGCATTGTGCAGCGGCAAGAGCCATTGAAAATGAATGCTATGTAGCCATTGCGGGTTGTGTGGGCAACCTTCCGGGAGTTAATAATATGGATATTCAGTTCGGACAGGCAGCTGTATTTACTCCTTCTGATTTCGCCTTTCCATCCAATGCTGTAAAGGGAGAAGCTACACCCAACACCGAAATGACCCTGATTGTGGATGTAGACCTTAATCTGTTGAAAGACCTTCATCACAACGGTTCTGTCCAGGTGATGAAAGACAGAAGAAAAGACCTCTATGATACCTATTTGAAATAAAGGCAATCACTATAACATGAAAAACCACCTCCGATGAGGTGGTTTAATCTTTAGGTAAGGCAGCTGAAAGTAGACGATCTTTTTACAGGTGAAGATTACATTAAACTTTAAAATGAATACGGTTGATCCAGATCCGTTCCCGATCCCTGTTTTTCTCAAAATTTTCAAGCATCAATTCCCGGTCATACTTTATTTTCCGGTTGAAATACAACTTTCCATTGATAAAGACTTTAACCCTTTGACCAGGATCGATCATTTCCGGAGAAATATTTATTGAAAAAGAAGCCACGCGGGACGTTTCAATTCTGAATGTATTCTGAGTATATTCTGCCTTTATCTTTCCTGATTTCCTTGGAAAATCAAAAGCATTTTTATCAGTTTTTTCAACAATAAGGCTGTCTTTTTCATCATATTTCAGCCATTTCGTTATTCTGAAGTTCAGATTTTTTTGCCATGCGGCCTGGAACTGCAGAGTATCCAGCTTTATATCTGACAGCCAGTCTATGCTGCCATACCGGTCGTCGTCAAACTCCCATGAAATTTTGCCCGGAAAGGGATTTCTTTTTCTGTTCTCCATATCACTGAAAATAACCGGATAAGCCGGTTCAGATTCACTGAACATAGGAAACCAATGGGGAAATCCTTTAAACCGATAGTCGCGGTAATCTGCTTGTATTTCCTTCATCAGCCTGGTCATATCATCATTGGCATCTGGAGGATAATAGTAATCCTGATCTGTGGAAAAATTAATGAACGAACGGTTTTTTATATTCTCAATAAAAGTACCGCCGGTAAAAACTTTAGGATGGGTGTTAAAACCATAGAAACCTGCAAAGGGAGAGGGTTGCTTCATCAGGTATGAAAACGATCCGGTTGCTCCATTGGAGTGGCCTGAAATAAAAACTTTGTTATCGTCGATGTTAATGGCTGTTTTGATCTGCTTCAGGATTTCCGGAACCATAAAGAATCCGTTGTCTGAGGTCATCCAGTTGTATGTTTTGCTGCCCTGTGGGAAAACCAGGATTACTTCCTGCAGATCTGCGTATTTGGTATAATATCTGTTCCAGCCACCCGGTGCTTCCTGAGGAATCTGATAATCAGCTAAACGACTATACCGTACAGCACCATGAAGAAAAAAAAGTAATGCATATTTCTTTTGCGGTTGATAGTTTTTCGGCAAATGAACAAGATAAGAAGTGGTGGCAGAATCATTCACTTTAAAAGAAACCGAATAGTTCCGCATCGCTTTTGGTAAAAACGGCTGATTATTCTTAATTTGAGCATATAACGCCTTCGGAGCTTGTTTGTGGCCAAACTGTACCTCTTTTTTTCGGAAAAATTCCTCACGGTTTTCAGACAGAGTTTGATAGAACTCTTTTTTTTCCTTTGCGGTACTTTGCTTCAGGATCTTCCATCTGCGATCCGATAAAAGATTTTTATAGTCACTTTCCGAGGATTCTCCCTCAATATAGCTCCATCCCGGAGCATGCTCTTCATCTGCTTTTATCTTTACAAGCGGGTTCAGATATTGAAATGCCTTATCGTAATCTTTCACTTCAGAGGCCACTACTGAAGCATTGTAGAGATCGGTACTGGCAATACTATCCGGATATAAGGTGAAAGCTTGCTCATACAGGTTTAAGGCTTTCCTGTATTCTGCTCCGTCTTTGGTATTTTCCATTATTTCCGATGCTTTTAGTACCAGGGCAGAATAATTTTTCTGCGCATGAACAACGAAACCTGCTAAAATCAAACTCAATACTAAATAATGCTTCATATCATCTGCAATCTATGGCACAAAAGTAAAGATAAAGGATATTTGGAAATTGTAAAAATGGAACATCAGCATTAAGAAAGTAAATGCCAAAAGGTATCCTGAGTACCGAGAACCGTACCCTGATCAAAAAAACTTCCCGGTGAGTTTTCGGTCAAATTTTTATACGCTTTGTTAAGGTGGGACTGGTCGTTGTAATTGAACTCATACGCCAGTTCTGTAAAACTTTTGTCTGGACGTTCAAAAAGCTTTTGATGAACTGTTTTTCTGAAAAGAACAATCTCATGAAACTTTTTAACAGATACGCCTAAGTGTGTTTGAAAACTTCTGTTAAGATGCTGGCGGCTGATTCCCAGGTTGGCGGAAAGTGATGTAACCGTAAAATGCTCACAGTGATCGAATACATATTGAACCGATCGTTCCAGAATAGGATTTTGAAAAGGGCAGAATCTTTCCTGTAGAAAAGCGTCCAGCAACTTCGTAAGCAGTTCTGGATCAGGGGTGGAAAAAATAAGGTTAAGCTCCTCAGAACTGAAAAACTCTGAATCAGTGGTAAGATCGGTGAACTTTACATGGTTGTAAAACTGCTGAATTCCCAAAGGATGAAAGACAATCACAACCCGATGTACCTGTCCAGACTGCAACACATGCAGTACTTTCTGCCGGATGGGCGTGAAGATCTGCAATACACCGGCATTCTCATCAAAAGTAACCTTTCCATTGCCTGTTTCGATATGCGATTTGTAAAGAGAAATGGTATTATTAAAATGTGGAAAGCACTGATAGGTATGAATTGTATTTTCCGGTTTTATATCCAGATAATAATAATCCACATATTTTGCGACCACCGGATTCTTCGGTTGAAATGTATGAAATCTTTCTTTCATGGGCTGTCCTTTGTGTTTTTCCTGTCCGAATATACATAATTTATAAGAACAAAACACAAAAGCTCTGTGATACAAAAAGTTTTTAGATTTTTTGAAAGACAAGGCGTGACCAGGTAATGAGTTCTTTTCCAGGTAGAATACTGGGCTGGTTTTCAAGAATCAAAAGTGTTTTCAATCCTCTCTGTTCAGCCCGTTCAACAACCTTCGCGGTATGTGTAGGAAAAATACAGGTTCCTGCTCCGGCAGGACCATTCCTTAAGCTAAGGGCAAAAATACCGTTTTTCTCCAGAAAATGTGAGACCTTTATCAGGGCAAGATGCTGCTCACTGGGGCTGAGGTGGTGCCATACCGCTGATGCCAGAATAAAATCGAATTTTAATTCAGGATCTAAATATTGAAGATGAGGTAATGAATCCTGTATCCAGTGGATCGCCCGATCAGAGTATAACTTTTTTCCTGCCTTAAGAAGAGCTTCACAAGGCTCTATTGCAGTCACTGAATGGGACATCGCTGATAAGGCTGAGGCATCTTTGCCTGTTCCCGCTCCAAGATCAAGTATTCTGCTGGGACTTTTTGGGATAAAAGAAATAAAATCCTGATGGAGAAGGGTGAAATCTATAGAAAGTGTTGCCTCAATAAACTTATTGAGGGCTTCCGTGTATCCTGTTGTTCCCGCAACATTTGATTTTATCATAAAAGCGGCTTATTCCAAAAGGTAAAGAGAGCAGACGTATTTTTCGCTGCTCTCTGATTTAGTAATAGACTCTGCTTATTTTTACTTTGGACATACTACAGCCGGACAGTGATATCCCGGACACAGCGGTCTCCCGTCTTCGGGGCAGCATTGATATGTACAGCCAATAATGATTCCGCTACCTGAAATGTCTTTTAATTGTTCTCTTGACAATTTTTTGTTTCGTAAATTTTTCATTTTTTCAATATTTTTTTGGTTAATGTACAGTCATTTGACTGTATTGAGTGTATGCGATAAAAACGCTGTTTTATCCTTTTTATTATTGTTGATTCGAATAAAGGATCATAAGAAGGTTATACAGAGATAATGGTATGAAAAAAAAACAGAACACTTATGCATTCTGTTTTTTACCTAAAATTTAAAAAGGGTATCTGGGCATAAAGATACTCCGGGCATATCACAGCAGGACAGATCAGCCTTGGGCATTTTGGTCTTCCGTCTGTAGGGCAGCACTCGTTGGAGCAGTTGCCACCGATAATGATTCCGCTTCCTGAAATACTCTTTAATTGTTCTCTCGATAATTTCGTGTTACGTAAATTTTTCATGTTGTAATACTTTTATTGGTTTGTTTTAAGGTTTTGTACGTTGTAAATATAAATAAATATATTATAATGAATAGAATTTCTTTTTATTAAAGATTTTAACCATCATAAATAGTGTTTTTTGATAATGCTGAATTATTATATTTGGGGTTTTTTGAAGAACCTCTTTACATGAAAGAATGATGTTGGCTTCAGGAGTGAAAAAAATGTTATTAGGAATAGTTTTTGGAGTAAATTGCACTTACTATTTGAATATTATGTTTGACAAACAGCAAAGAAAACTGAAAAGATCAGCCAGGCTTATTTCCGTATTGAGTAAATATGGTTTTAAAGATATGCTGGCGAGAATGAATACAGGGAATAAGCAGGAACATATTCCTGCAGATGTGGATGAAGTGGTCTCAAAAGGGACGGTGTATGAACGGATCAGATTGGTGCTGGAAGAGCTGGGGCCTACCTTTGTGAAGCTTGGTCAGACATTCAGCAACAGGGAAGACTTACTTCCACCAGAACTTATTCAGGAGCTTCAGAAACTTCAGGACAAAGTAGAAACGGTAGACATGGATGTGGAAGAGATCCTGGAAAATGAATTCAATATATCAGTTAAAGAACACTTCAGGGAAATTCAAAAATCCCCTCTGGCTACAGCATCCATTGCACAGGTATATAAAGCTGTTTTGATGGATGGAACTCCTGTTATTCTAAAATTCAAAAAACCTGGTGTACAGGAGGTGATAGAAGATGATCTGCTGCTCATAAAAGATTTGGAAAAACTCATATCGGCCTATTCCGAAATAGGTGATAAACTCAATCTGAAACAGGCTATTTCTACATTCGAAAGATCCTTGCTGGAAGAGGTTTCCCTAATTAATGAGAAGAACAATATTCAGCAGTTCCGCCTGAATTTCAAAAATAATAAAGAGACCTATGTTCCGAAAGTGTACGACGAATTCTCCAACAATAATGTGCTTTGTATGGAATTTATCGACGGGATTAAGGTAACCGATAAATCAGTCCTGTCAGCTAATGGTATTGACCCTGTAAAAGTTTCTGAAACCGGGCTCAGGTTATTTGTTTCCCAGATCCTGGACTACGGTTTTTTTCATGCTGATCCGCATGCCGGGAATATTCTGGTCCGGAAAGACGGGAAAATAGTTTTCATCGACTTTGGAGCGGTAGGAAAAATCCAACCTAACGATAAAGAAATCCTCGAAAATCTGATTGTCAGCTTTGTGGCGAAAAATCCTCATAAAATAGTGCGCTATCTGAAAAAAATGGCAGTGAGCTATGAAATTCCTGATGAAAAAAGATTTGAAAATGATGTAGAGGATATTCTTAATTTTGTGCACAGTTCATCATTGCAGGATATCAACGTACAGGTGATTATCAATAAAATGAAAGATATTCTTACCCATAACAGGCTGTATATGCCGGATTATTTCTATCTGTTGTTTAAAGGAATCAGTCTGATAGAAGGTGTGGGAAGAAATATCAATCCGGATCTGGATATTGTGAAAAGCCTGCATCCTTACAGCAAAAAAATATTTGCCAGAAAAATAAGTCCTAAAAACCTTATGAAAACGGGAATGGACAGAATGATGAATTTTACCGATAATGTAGATGAAATCCCTAAAGAGCTCCGGTCCGTCCTTCAGAAGCTGGATGAAAATAAGTTCACCGTATCCAGTGAAATCAAAAATATTGAGAAGACCAATCAACTGATCAAATCCAGTGTGCTCAATCTGATTCTGGCAATGGTTCTGGGGGCCAATATTATTGCAACTGCTATTGTGTTCGTCTCCGAAACAGGACCAAGAATCGGGGAGTTGTCTCTGGTTGCCCTATTAGGATTTATTTTTTCAGTCCTGTTAATCATTATATTACTGTTGAGAGTAGCAAGAAAATAACCATTATTTATAAAATATGAAAACACTTATTATGTTAGCTGTGGTATGCTGCAGTTCATTATTGATGGCTCAGGAAACGGATAAAGGCCTTCTGGGAGATTTTGACGGAAACGGGACAAAAGAATATGCTTTTGCGAAAGTAAGCGACTGTGGGGAAGAATGTGAAGGAAAATGTGAAACTACTGTTTACTTCAGTGATAAAAAGATGAAGTCATTTGTTGTAGCTACGGCGAAGGGTGGTGCATTATATAATTTGGAAGATCTGAATAACGATGGAAGAGACGAATTGGGGTTTTACCCTAACTGGTGTACCAGCTGCTGGCATTCGTTTTATGCATATACTTTGGACAAAGGAGGATGGAAGCATCTGCTACCTCCGATCTCTACCCACTGCGCTCAATGGGAAGAAGAAAAATTTCCGATCGTAAAAGACCCCAAAAAGAAAGGATATGTGATTATTACTTCAAGCAAATTCGAGGACGATGATATTAAAATAAGCAGTAAAAGTGTGAAATTGTAGACCGGTAGCTTGCAGCTTTGAGAATAAAACATAGGGAACTTCCGCTCACTGGCTATTCCCATTTCTACTTCTAATTAAATGCCTATCTTTGCACCATGGAAAAACTCACTTTTGCAGATTTTGACCTGCCGGTTAAAATTCTTGATGTTTTGGCGGATCTGGAATTATTTGAACCTACTCCTATTCAGGAGAAGAGCTTAAGACCTATACTTTCCGGAAGAGATGTGATGGGAATTGCACAGACGGGAACCGGGAAAACATTAGCCTATCTTTTACCCGTTCTAAAAACATGGAAGTACAGCAAAACAGGAAATCCAACAGTTTTAGTACTGGTACCTACAAGAGAGCTGGTAGTGCAGGTAACTGAAATTCTTGAAAAGCTGACCGAAAACATTACGGCAAGAGTTATTGGAATATATGGTGGGAAGAATATCAATACTCAGAAACTGCTGTTCAATAATGGATGTGATATCCTGGTAGGAACACCGGGAAGAGTGATGGACCTTTCCATAGATAATGCCATTTCACTGAAGGAAGTACAAAAGCTGATCATTGACGAATTTGATGAGATGCTGAATTTAGGATTCAGACCACAGCTGACCCACATCTTTGAAATGATGAAGGAGAAAAGACAGAATATTCTCTTCTCTGCAACAATGACGGATGCTGTAGATGAAATGCTGGATGTTTACTTTGCCAGTCCGGTAGAAATCTCTTTGGCAAAGTCCGGAACACCACTTGAAAAAATCCAACAAAGCGGTTATAAAGTAGAAAACTTTAATACAAAGATCAATTTGCTTGAGCATTTGCTGAAGAATGATGCAGAGATGTCTAAAGTGTTGATTTTTAATAATAATAAAAAACATGCGGACCTGCTCTTTACTAAAATTAATGAGCTTTTCCCAGAACAGTTTGATGTAATCCACTCCAATAAATCTCAGAATTACAGGCTTAAAGCAATGAAAAGCTTTGAAAATGAAGAGATCAGAGGACTGATAACCACCGATGTTATGGCAAGAGGTCTTGATATTTCCAATATTACCCATGTCATCAACTTTGAAACCCCGGATATCCCTGAGCAGTACATTCACAGAATCGGTAGAACCGGTAGGGCAGATAAGGATGGTAAAGCCATTACTTTTGTAACCAAAAAAGAAGAACCTTTGATTCTTGATATCGAGCTTTTGATGGACAAAGACCTTAAATTTAGTGATTTCCCTGAAGAAGTAAAGATCAACCCTAAGAAAATTGCTTCCGAAGAAGAACAGGTAGCGATGAAAAACCCTGCCACGGTAAAGCTTAATGAGGGTGGAGCTGCGTTTCATGAGAAGAAAGCCAAAAATACCAAAGAAAACTGGGGTGGTCCATCCAAAAGAAAAGCTCCTAAGAAGTTCGGAGCGAACAGAGCCCAGCAAAAAGCAAAATCAAAATCGAAAAGAAAGAAATAAGAATGGTAAAGCGTTCTATCAAAGCAGGAGAAATTCCTGCTTTTTTTGTATGCATGAGTCTCGTTTTTTTTGTAAAATTGATAATCAAAATTTGGAATACCATGAAAAGATATGTACTCATACTATTAACGATGCTTTTGGCAAACAGGATTTCCGCTCAGGAAGAGGACTTAAAGGTGAATCATCTCTATTTCGTACTGGATTCTGCTTCTTTCAGTACCATCAGAAGCAGTGGACAATTTGCAAAATGGAGCAGCCTGGACAGAGGGCTTCCGGATTTTCTGCCGACAGATACCGGCAGTACAACATTGTATATGCGCGGGAAGTCGACCTACCTTGAAATAATGGGACCTGATAACAGATTCGGAGAAAAAGAAGGTGCGATAGGAATTGGTTTTTCATGGGATACTCCTGGTAAGTTCTCTGATGACATCAGCAAAAAAATAAAAAATAAAGGACTTCCCTTTAAGAGAAGCAATGCCATGTGGGATTTTAAAGGTAAAGATGTACTGTGGTATTCCGCTTATTACACTGACCTGAAAGGAGGAATAGCGACATGGTATGCATTCTATAACCCTGAGTTTTTAACCCGCTTATATCATAAAGAATATCCTTTTTTTACCAGAGAAGCATTTCTGGAAAAAGCATTTGATGACAACAAAGAAATTAGAGATCTCTCATCCATCGCTCTTGAATGTACTGCTGAAGATTTTCACAAACTGACCAGGGAGCTGCACAGCCTTGGAATTACACCAGTGGAAAAGAATGGGGATGCTGTTACTTTTGACATAGATTCAATCCGTATTACAATGACTCAAATCCCAAATACAAAGTCGAGGATAAAAGAACTAAGGCTTAAAACAAAAAAAGGAAAGAAAGAAGATCTCGAATTGGGAAAAATAAAGGTCCGGCATCAAGATAACGAATTGATAATGATGTTCAATTGATTCTTCTGCAAAAACTATAAAAATAGCCCTCATAGGAGGGCTGTATGTTATTTTAAGTAGGGGTATATTACTTTCGTCCAGATCTGATATCCTTCCGGCTTAAAGTGAAGCATGTCTTCTACAAAAATATCTTTTCTCACCTTTCCGCTGGCATCTTCCATCGCTTTGGTTACATCAATAAACTCAGCATTGGGTTCTTTCTTCATAAAAGCGGCGATCTTTTTATTCGCTGTTTTCATCTGGGGCCAAAGTTTTTCTCTGCTGGGAGAATACTTTATGGAAATAAAATCCACTTCAATATTGGGAAATCTCGCGCGAATTTTGGTATAAAATTCTTTATATCGGTTCACTAATTTTTGTGCCTTCAGCTTATGATTGTCTGCAAAATCATTTTCACCGCAGTAAATGATGATTTGCTTCGGTTGATAAGGTGCTAAAAGATCATCTGCAAAATCGTTAAGGTCGGTAAGCCTGGAGCCTCCAAAACCTCTGTTGATGATGACTTTGTCCGGGAAATAGTCTGAAACATCAGTCCATTTCGTAAAAGATGAGCTTCCTAAGAGAAGAATGGCATCTTTTGGAGGCGGATTTTCCTGATCTGCTTTTTTAAAATTTTGAATGTCTTGCCAGAACATTGGCTTTTTTTCCTGTGAAAAGGCAAAAGTAAAGTACAGCAATAGAAATGCTGATAGAATCTTCTTCATTATATTCAGTTTTAAATCTCAGATAAAAGTAATAAAAAAACTCCCGATAAAAAGGGAGTTTATGATTTATCTTTTATAAGTAATATAAGTGATATCAGGAATTTTGTCTCCGTCTACATCAAAATTTCCAAACTTCTGTGCCAGTCTTAACTGCTGGTTGGTTAATATATCCACTCTATAATCCATGCTTTCTGTCTCACCCGCATCCTCACTTTCTGTACCTTTGAACTTAATCCCCAGGTTTTTATTATCTGCGTCATAAGTATATGTACCTTCATTTTTAGCCGCAGCCTGACAATCTGCTCCAGTGCCTACGTAAGCCGTATAGCTCACATAAAAGTCGGTTCTGAAGAAAAGTGTGTTTTTTACATTACATCCTTCAGGAGTTTTGGTATCAAGCACCGTTTTATTATCTTTTCCTGAAATAACTTCTGTCTTTACTTCCTTCCAATCTCCTTTCATAATATCCATTTCGTAAGCTTGAAGATCATCGTCTTTACAAGAAGTAAGTGCCAGTGCAGAAAAGGCAAATAAAAGTAGCTGTTTTTTCATTTTTACAAATTTAAGAATATGCTAAAATATAAATAAATTTGAAATATCCGTAATGAAATGCCGGTTTTTTAAACGAATGTTTGTAAATTAAATAATTTATAAAAGACCAGATCCCAAAAATCAAACGTTTGAGTTCTGCACAAATCATCGTTGATAGAAGCGGACTTTTGTCCGCTTACCATATACTTCACAGGCTTACAGCTTCAGCTAAAAACCTAAAAAATTAGAATAAGCCTGGATTAATAGCTCATTTCTACAATCTTAAAGGCATCCTTCGGAGTCAGTTTCTTATACTCTCCAAGCCCCAGCCAGTTTCGGTCTGTAAATGCTTTCTCCACTTTTTCAGCAGTTCCTTTAAAGTCTTCTGTATATTCAGAAAGTCTGGTCTTGATATGCAGGCTATGGAAAAATTCTTCCAATTTTCTGATTCCCAGTTCTGCCTTTTCTTCCAATGTTCCGTCTTTGATCCCCCAGACTCTTTCTGCGTATTGTGCAAGCTTCCCTTTTTTGTCCTCAAAATTATAACGATAGTGAGAAGGGGCAATGATGGCCAGGGTTCTGGCATGGTCGATACCATAATAAGCGGTTAGCTCGTGTCCCATGGCATGTACGGCCCAGTCTGTGATCACTCCTTTCTGGATGAGTCCATTTAAGGCCATGGTGCAACACCACATAAAATTTCCGGCAGCATCATAATTAAACTCCTCTGCCAGTACTTTCGGAGCCGTCTCCTGAAGGCTGATGAGAATGCTTTCTGCAATTCTTTCCTGCAGGTCGGCAGAAGACGGAGCGGTCATATACTGTTCCAATACGTGAGTATAGGCATCCGTAATTCCGTTTACAATTTGATTTTTTGGGATGGACTTGATGACTTCCGGATCCAGTACGGAAAACTGTGGGAAAAGACCTGGCCCACCAGATGATAACTTTTCATTCGTCTCTCTTCTTGAAATGACATATCCTGAATTCATTTCTGAACCTGTGGCAGGGAGTGTTAAAATACTTCCGAACGGCATTCCTTCACCTTCAAAAGTTCTTACCGAATTTTTTAGAATATCCCATGGTTCACCGGCATAATGGGCTGCAGCTGAGATGAATTTTGTCCCGTCAATGACAGATCCGCCACCCACAGCAAGAAGATAGGTGATGTCTTTTTCTTTGATAAAGCTTAAGGCATTGAGTAAGACTTCATATTCAGGGTTGGCAGGAACACCGCCAAATTCATACAAATCATGATCTCTCAAGGCCTCTTTCACCTGATCGTACACCCCATTGTTTTTGATGCTTCCACCACCATAAATCATTAGTATTCTGGCATCTTTAGGGATTTCTTTGGAAATTTTGGAAATTTCACCTTTTCCAAAAAGTATTTTTGTTGGATTTTTGAACTCGAAATTAAGCATTGTTCTATATTATTTTACCCAAATTTACGGAATGGAAAAATAATATTGAGTTAATAAAGTGGTAAAATTACGATGCTGATTTTCCAGAATTATTTTGAAGTTCGTGATTTTATTTCATTATTAATTTGCCCGAGATTAATAATACTTGGCATCAGTGTGATGAGACATCCTATCGCTACAGCAATAAGCGCTGGGTTTTTAATTTTTACTGAGAGAAACATAATGGTGATGCAGGCCATCAATATGACAATACCGAATCCGATGGTCATATTTTGTAAGCTTTTTCTCTTGGTCTGCAGTTCCTCTAAAGTCAATTCGCTTAATTTGTTATTTTTCATGGTATGATGTATAGTAACGAAATTACAAATATAATAGAGAATAGAATGCTTAAATTCAATTTTTATGATTGTGATCGTATCAAACGGATTAAAAATACCAATAAATTACAGCGTACGGCAATCCTCATTTATCGCATAGATGCCATTGCTTTTAGCTTCAAGCTTCCCGGTCTTTCTGTTGATTTTAAGTAAAAAAGATTCATGGATAACGGGACAGCTTTTGGATTGTAGCCCATAGATCGAAATATATTTTTCGTCGATTTTATAAGAACCCGTAAACCGGTTTCGGGGATCAACTGAATACCCATAGGTCGCTGCAATTAAAATCGCTTCGGGAAGGTTATCAATTGTTCCTATAAAATCTCTCAATTGCTGTTCATTGGAAAAATAGACAGATCTGTCCTTCTTACAGGCAAGGATGTATGAAAAACAATTGTTGCCGATACATCTTTGAAAAAATCCCTGTTCGGGAGCAGGTTCATTGATCGTCATATATTCGGGAGCCTCGCTCTCATAGATCACTGCTTTTTCCGGGTCAGCATCATTGGTAAGTACCCGCCAGTAGGCGTACTCTTTGTCGGGAACAATAAAAGGGTAGAGGTAATCAGCAGTATCCAGAATGTTGGGGATTTTTTTATAATCATCGGGAACTCTGATCTGGGCAAAAAGCAGATTGGACAAAATCAGGGAAAATAGGATGATGATCTTCATAACTAACTACAGTGTTTTCTCAGCAAATTTACAAAAATTACCAATGCTATATCTGGCTTAGACAGTAATCTGAAATGTTAAAAAATAGCATGCTCTACAAACGGAACAATTTTATTGTTCTTAATTTTTCCTTTTATATACACAGAATCTCCATTTTTAAAAACATACTCGTTGACTAAAATATTGTTGAGACCAAAAGGCCCGAGAAATGAATTGATCCACGGGTGTTTATCTTTCAGTGCAGATATTTTCTGATTTTCTATCGGTTTGTAGTTGTTCAGATAGTACGGGGCTTTATAAGTGGTTCCAAATGTACCTTCTGTAAAATGCCTTTCACCACCTCCAAGGCTATCCATGATACACAGGGTAAAGTCGATATCATATAGTCGGCCGTTCACTGATAATTTTGATCCCTTGGAATACCCTGCAGCCATGCTGTAATCAAAATCTTCATAAATTTTAGATGAATATCTGGAAATTCTTCTGGCTTTGCCAACCTGCAGAAAATACAGTGCGGCATTATCTCCAGATAACGGTGCGGTGACGGTTGTATCCGTATAGACCGCACATTTCAGAACGGGAAGAGACTGTACATACTTTTGTTGTCTGTTGTATTCTTCTACTGCTTTTCCCATCGAACTAACTGTTCCTGCGATAAAAGACCCAACTCCAATCACCCCTGAAATAGCAACAAAAATAAATAGTCCGAAGACAATGAGAATGATTTTGATTCCTTTTTTGTCTTTCTTGTCCCTATTCGACGTGACATTAGCATTGAAGTTGAAGTTAAATTTGATCATACGTTTTACATGGCGTTCAAAACTACTGATTTTTGATAAAATTAGGAGGATTTTTTTGTCATTTGTTAATTCACTCAACGATAAAATCTCTTACATTTGTTATTATGATACACGACCAACGCGCAGAAAAATTCAGGCAGATTGTGGAAAATAAGTTCCAGATCTACAATTCATTATTTATGAGCCTGCCTTATGATAAAATGACAAATATCGGGATGCTGCTCCCATTTCTTTACGAGGAAAGCAGAATCGGCTATGACGCGGGAAAGACCCCTGAAGAAATCGTTGAGGAGTTTTTTAAAAACCATACGGATCTTCAGACTGAAGAGCAGAAACTTGAATTGCTTTTCAAAATCATACAATATATCGAAAGACAGGTAGTTTTGTTTGACAGCATTGAAGACGCTGCCTTTCCGAATCTCCATTCCGAAAGTGACAGTGGAACAGTGACTAATTTGTTTGAACGCTCATTTCAGGATCATAAGCTGGAAAAAGTACGGGAGAAATTAAAAGATTTCAGTGTAAAAGTTGTATTTACCGCGCACCCTACCCAGTTCTATCCTAGCTCTGTGCAAAGGATTATCCAGGATCTGAGAGGTGCTATTACCAGTGATTCCGTTACGCAGATTGACACTCTCCTGCAGCAGCTTGGGAAAACTCCGTTTGTCAACAAAGAAAAGCCTACGCCTATTGATGAGGCAATGAGCATTATTTCCTATCTGCGCTATGTATACTATGATACCATCGGTGAGCTGTTTACCAAAATCAAAAAGACCTTTGGTAATGGACACTTCCATCTGCATGAAGATATTATTCAGCTGGGCTTCTGGCCTGGCGGAGATAGGGATGGAAATCCGTTTGTAACAGCAGATGTTACCAAGAGAGTGGCCGAAGAACTCCGTTCGGCGATCCTCAAATCCTACTATAGCCATTTGAAATACATCAGAAGAAGATTAAGCTTCAGAGGAGTGTCAGAAGTTCTCACACAATTGAGCGAAGAGCTGTATGGGGCTATTTTCAATGGAAAAACCATTACTGCAGAAGAAATTTTAAAAAAGACTGACGAGGCGGAAAGGATATTGGTGAGCGAACATAACTCTTTGTTTTTGGATCTACTGATCAACTTCAGAGACAGGGTAAATATTTTTGGAACCCATTTTGCCACTCTTGATATCCGTCAGGACAGCAGGATTCATCAGAAAGTAATTGATGAAGTCTTTGCAAAGTTATATGACGATACAGAAACTGATGATGAGGAAAAATTCAACAGACTGATTCAGGTTTCGGAAAAAATAGATAGTGGGAATTTTGATGATATTGTTAAAGATACATTACTGACGGTTTCCCAGGTTTCAGACATTCAGCAGCTGAACGGGCTAAGAGGGATGAACCGTTATATTATTTCGAATTCTGATGCAGTGAAAGACGTGATGAATGTATATGCGTTCTTTAAAGTCTGCGGCTACAAAGATGAAGAGATCAATATGGATATTGTTCCGCTTTTTGAAACCATGGAAGGTCTTGCCAATGCGGAGAATGTCATGAATGAGCTGTATCATCATCCGGTATATAAAAAACATCTCAAGAAAAGAGGGAATCAGCAGACCATTATGTTGGGCTTTTCAGACGGAACGAAGGATGGGGGCTATTTAAAAGCAAACTGGGAAATTTATAAAGCAAAAGAAGTTCTGACCAGACTTTCAGAGCAGAATGATATCAAAGTTGTTTTCTTTGACGGACGGGGAGGCCCGCCGGCCAGAGGTGGTGGAAAAACCCATGATTTCTATGCTTCACAGGGAAAAACAATTGCCAATAATAAAATTGAGCTGACGATTCAGGGGCAGACGATCACCAGTATTTTTGGTAATAAAGAACAGGCAAAGTATAATTTTGAACAGCTTCTGACCGCGGGTGTAGAAAATGATGTTTTCAAAAATGCCAAAAAAGAGCTTACAGAGAAAGAAAGAGCCTTAATTATAGAGCTGGCGGAGATTAGCTATAAGAAATATTCAGATCTTAAAGCTCATGCGATGTTTGTTCCCTATCTTCAGGAGATGAGTACACTTGAATATTACGGGAAAACCAATATCGGAAGCCGTCCGTCCAAAAGAGGCAATGGCAGTGAGCTGAAGTTTGAAGACTTGAGAGCAATTCCTTTTGTGGGATCATGGTCGCAGCTGAAGCAAAATGTACCCGGCTTTTTCGGTTTCGGATATGCAATGCAGCAGATGAAGGAGCAGGGAAGGTTTGAAGAAGTAAGGGAACTGTACAAAGGTTCAGATTTCTTTAAAACGCTGGTTTTAAACTCGATGATGAGTATGAACAAATCATACTTTCCTTTGACGTATTACATTAAGAACAATCCGAAATTCGGAGCATTCTGGAACGTCCTTTTTGATGAATATGAACTGTCAAGAGATATTATGCTGGAACTGACCGGCTTTAAAATGTTGCAGGAAGAAGATCCGCTTTCAAGAAAATCCGTGAAAATCCGTGAAAAGATTGTCCTTCCGCTATTGAGTATCCAACAGTATGCGCTTATGAAAATTCAGAAAGGAGAAGGAAACAAAGAAGCTTATGAAAAACTGGTGACAAGATCTTTATTCGGTAACATTAATGCAAGCAGGAATTCTGCATAGAATGAAAAAAATAAGCATTTTGCTGTTATTGTTCATTTCTATTTTGGGATTTGGTCAGGATGGACAAATGTGGAGATTTGATTTTGAGTTTAGCATAAAATCAGAAGGAAAAAATTCATATCAATACCAAGACCTGGATGCGTTTGTAAATGAAACCAGCAAATATCTTGTAGGGTCTGAACTGAAATATAATCCTGTAAGCAAAAAATATAATGTATTGCTTACCTATACTTGTATTGGTTGTGGGAAAGAAAACCGATATCAGCCGCCAGAGCTATACCTGAAACTGAATATGAAAGATGTTACACCTTCTGATCCTGAAAAGTTTTCGGTTTTCATTCCTGTTTATTTCTCTGCGTTATCACTTGAGGAGGATACACAAAAGAAAAATAACACTTTTCATATAGGGGAAATTAATATTGATCGTTTTCTTTCAAAAACCTCCGATACGTATGAGGTTATAGAAATGCTTTCCCCGTATGCAAAAAAGCATAGTGTAAAAGGAGAATATATTCCCAGAAAAATGACCAGAATGGTAAGTATTTCTTCGTGTGGCAATTCAAGGAAATAGAATAATAATAAAAATGGCTGCTTCAAAGGAAACAGCCATTTTTATTACTCTTTTATAAATTTTTCATAGTGGAATTTATCTTTTGATAAAATTTTCAGATAATATATTCCTTTAGGTAAATCTTCAACCTTTACAACATTCTCATTGAGTGTTCTGCGGATCAGCCTTCCGAGATGATCATAGATTTCCAGAGACTGAATGGCGTGCTCGGAAGCAATATTCAGAATACTTTCAGCAGGGTTTGGAAAAATCGCAAACTTTTCTTTTTTAATAATTTCAGAGGTATTCAGGACATTGTTATACAAACTTCCAAAATTCAGGATTCCATAACCCATCTGATCGGTATATGAAGGATAGAGGGAGGCCGTCTGTCTTAGTTTTACCCTTATCTGCTCCCTGTTCATGGCAGGAAACGCCTGAATGAAGCAGGCTACACCGCCCGCTGCAATCGGAGCTGCAATAGACGTTCCGTTCATTGTCGTTGTCGCATGGTCATAGACTGTGGATGTTCCTGTTCCCTGGGCACTCCCATCGGGTTTTACGATTCCCAGAGCATTGGGTCCGTACGAAGAAAATACAGAAGAACTTCCTGAAGAGGTAACTGCTCCAATAGAAAATACCTTTGCGTTGTCTGCAGGGGTCAGAAGATAATGCCAGGGTTTGTCCCCTGAATTTCCTGCTGCAATAAGAACGAAAATACCCTTTTCTGCAGCAATCTGTGCCACGCGGGCAATGAAAGAAGTACTTCCGTTCATATCTGCATAGCTGTAATTATACCGGGGGTCATCAAAAACATGATAGCCCAGTGATGAAGTAATGATCTCGACACCCTTACGGTCTGCTTCTTCAGCTGCTTCTATCCAGTACAGCTCCTCTTCAGGAATTTCTACCATAGAATTCTCACTTCTGTACAGATAAAAATCTGCATCGGGTGCAGAGCCCGTAAATGTATTTTCCAAATAGCCTCCGATAGCCCCCAATACTACCGATCCGTGAGGAATCAGAGAAGTATTGTAGATGTCATTGGTCTTGGTCACAAAATCATATCCGCCCTTTATCTGGTTGTTGGTCCAGAGCCGCGAAAAAGCAGCTCCGGTATTTACGGTCGGGAAACCGGCATCAATAACGGCAATGGAAATCCCTGTTCCGGTATAACCTGCAATATGAAGTGGCCTAATGTTCACCTGATCAATCTGGGCTGCTCCCGTACCATATTCAAAATGAGTTAACAGCTTGTTGTCATTGCTTTTCCATGAATTGCCGGCTGTTTTTGTTCCTACCGCAGTGTTTCTGGCAAAACTTTCTACAGACAGTACAAAAGGCTGTGCCAGTAAGATCGCTTTTTGGGGTACGGTAGCATTAACAGCAGCTCCATTAAGCCATTTGGAATAATCGGTTACCGTAAAACCAAGATTCTGGAGATTTTGAAGGTAGGACTGCTCAACAGGCGCGTCCTGATCATTGAGCGGAATTCCCAGCGTGGTACGCCTGCTGAGGGATTTCTGACTGAGTTCCGAAAGTGGATTGGCGTAAAATGCAGCTTTATTGGGCTTATCCTTGAAGTAGACAAAAACGAGTTCAGTTTGAGCAGACACATGAAGATAAACAATTAGGAAACAAAAGAATAAAGTTTTTTTCATGGAATTTATTTGTATAAAGATAAAAACAAAATCAATAAAATTTTTGATAGGATTTTAAATTCCTTATTTTTACAGAAATATTTGTTATATGAAAAAAATTCAGATGGTTGACTTGCAAAGTCAGTATTACAAAATAAAGAATGATGTAGACAATGCAGTTTTAAATGTAATGGATTCGGCGGCTTTTATCAACGGTCCTGAAGTAAAGTCTTTCCAGAATGAATTGGAGTCTTATTTAGATGTAAAACATGTGATCCCATGTGCAAATGGAACCGATGCTTTACAGATTGCCCTGATGGCACTGGATCTGAAAGAAGGAGATGAGGTGATCACAGCAGACTTTACCTTTGCTGCAACGGTAGAAGTAATTCACCTGCTTAAATTAAAATCTGTATTGGTAGATGTAGATTATGATACCTTCACCATCTCTACGGAGCAGATCAAAAAGGCAATTACCCCAAAAACAAAAGCGATTATTCCGGTACACATTTTCGGACAGTGTGCCAATATGGAGGAAATTCTGAAAATTGCTGAAGAGCACAACTTATATGTAATTGAAGACAATGCCCAGGCCATCGGTGCAGAATATACCTTTGCTGATGGAACTGTAAAACAGGCAGGAACAATGTCTACAGTAGGGACCACCTCTTTCTTTCCTTCAAAGAACCTTGGATGCTACGGTGATGGTGGCGCTATTTTTACCAATAATGATGAGCTCGCACACCGCCTGAGAGGAATTGTAAACCACGGAATGTACGAAAGATATTATCACGATGAGGTAGGCGTAAATTCGCGTCTGGACAGTATCCAGGCTGCCGTTTTAAGAAAGAAGCTTCCCCATCTTGACACCTACAACGAGGCAAGAAGAAAGGCAGCAGATTATTATGATGAAGCATTTGCCGGAAATCCTAATATCCTTACTCCAAAAAGATCTGAGAACTCCAGCCATGTGTTTCATCAGTATACGTTAAGAATCCTGAACGGCAAGCGTAACGAACTTCAGAAATTCCTTACAGAAAAAGAAATTCCTGCCATGATCTACTATCCTGTGGCATTGAGAAAGCAGAAGGCTTACTTCCAGGAAAGCAACGACGTAGATTTTGTGAATACAGACAAGCTTCTGGATCAAGTCATCTCATTGCCGATGCATACGGAGCTGGATGAAGAGCAGCTGAAGTACATTACGGATGCGGTTCTTGAGTTTATGGGATAATATGATGAAAAATATTTTTTTTTCCCTAGCGTTCATGACCAGCCAGTTTATCTTTGCTCAAAGCGGGAATCGATTTGCTATTAATGATGTATTAATAAAATTCCCGAAGGAGGTTGAGCTCCGTGATTTAAATAAAGTTGCCGGGCAATATTTTTTTGTTGATAAAGCTAAAAGTAATATTCAGGTTTCTGTAAAGAATGCCGACAAAATGGAGTTTTATAACGCAGCATTTACCAAAACGGAACTTTTGGATGCCTTTTATCGATGGGACTTTGATTACTGGAAAACCAATTCAATCGGAGGGGAGGTTAAGGAGATATCCAAAGATTTAGATAAGAATCAGATTCTCTGGGAAGTAACACTTAAAGAGGGAAAGACCATCTTTTTATTTGGAATATTAGAAGATAAACTGATCTCTATTTCCATACATAATGCCCGTCTTTCGGACGAAGAACAGATAAATTTTGTCACAAAGGTGTACAGGCAGATTTCAAAGTATAAAAAATAAACACGAAGATTAAAAAATAAAATGGCAATACTAGTTACAGGAGGACTTGGATATATCGGTTCTCACACGGTAGTGGAACTTATCAATAATGGCTTTGAAGTGGTTATTGTGGATGACTTATCCAACTCGGAGCGGTTTATTTTAAATAATATTGAGGAAATAACAGGGAAAAAGCCTGTTTTTTATCCTTTTGATCTGAGAAGAAAAGAACTTCTTACTCAGGTTTTTGATGCCCATCGGATTGACGGGTGCATCAATTTTGCAGCCTCCAAGGCGGTGGGAGAGAGCCAGCTGAAACCTGTGGATTATTATGAGAATAATTTATTTTCACTCATTAATATTCTCCAGGAATTTAAGAAGAGAGAAATTTCTAATCTTATTTTCAGTTCATCCTGTACAGTATATGGGCAGGCTGATGTAATGCCCATTGACGAAAATACGCCTTTGAAAATGCCGGAGAGCGTTTATGGGAAAACCAAGCAGATGGGCGAAGAGATCCTGATTGATTTTGCAAAAGCCTATGGCCGCAAAGTTTCGTTGTTAAGGTATTTTAATCCTATTGGAGCTCATCCGTCTGGAAAGATTGGAGAATTGCCTATTGGAATTCCTAATAATCTGGTACCTTATGTGATGCAGACTGCGGCGGGAATCCGTGAGAAGCTGAGCATCTGGGGTGATGATTATCCTACAGAAGACGGTACTGCTGTACGTGACTATATCTATGTGGTTGATCTAGCCAAAGCACATGTTGCCGCCCTGAAAAAGCTGATGAGCGACCAGTCTGGTGAAACATTAATAGATACCTATAATCTGGGAACAGGGAGGGGCTCTTCCGTTTTGGAAGTCGTAAAGGCTTTTGAAAAAGCAAATGCCGTGGAAGTACCTTATCAGATTTGTGAGCGTAGAGAAGGAGACATTACCATAGCCTATGCTGATCCGGCTAAAGCTGAAAAAGAACTGGGCTGGAAATCTGAAACTCCGCTCGAAGAATCTTTGAGAACAACCTGGGAGTGGCAGAAATACCTGAATAGCAGAAATTCATAAAAATAATATTAGTATGGCCTGGAATCCTGAAATATATGACCGGTTTAAGGATGAGCGTTCAGCTCCCTTTTTTGATTTATTGAAGCTTGTTGAATCCAGGACCGGGATCTCTGTTATCGATCTGGGATGTGGAACAGGTGAGTTGACCTCTAAGCTCTTAGATTATCTGGAAGATTCTAAGGTTCTTGGAATAGATTCCTCTGCAGAGATGCTTGAAAAAGCAGCTCATTTCAAGACCAGCAGACTCAGCTTTGAGAAAAGAAGTATAGAGGAACAGCTTCATCTTGGGGATACCTATGATCTAGTGATTTCCAATGCTGCGATCCAATGGTGCAGTAATCATAAAGAGCTTTTTCCAAGAATTATCAGGAAGATAAAAGAGGGTGGCCAGCTGGCTGTACAGATACCGTCCAATCATGAATATGTGGTGCATCAGCTGCTCAGAAAAGTGGCCCGGACAGAACCCTATAAGACAGCGTATCATTCGTGGGAGAGAGAATATACGGTACTGAAGATAGAAGACTATGCACAAATACTGTTTGACAATAAAGGTACAGAAATCACCGTTTATGAAAAAGTATTCGCTCACGTTCTTGATAATGCAGAAGCTGTATTTACGTGGGCTTCAGGAACAGCAATGCTTCCTTATATCGAGAACCTTCCGGATGATTTGAAAGAACAATTTAAAAACGATTATAAAAACGAATTACAAAACATCTTTACTGAATCTCCGGTCTTTTATCCATTTAAAAGAACATTTATTTCAGCAAAGTTTTAATTAAAATTAGTATGAAGACACAAAGAATAGGCATCACATTTTCCTCTTTTGACTTATTGCATGCAGGACATATCAAAATGCTTGAAGAAGCTAAGACGGTATGCGATTATTTAATTGTAGGATTGCAGATTGACCCTTCTCACGACCGTCCCGGTAAAAATAAGCCGAGCCAGACTATCGTTGAGCGATACATCCAGCTGAAGGCTGTAAACGCAGTAGATGAAATTGTTCCTTACTACACGGAGGAAGATTTGCTTGATATCTTAAAATCTTTCGTAATCGATGTAAGAATCATTGGTGACGATTATTTAGACCGTGATTTTACGGGCAAGCAATACTGTGAAGAGAAAGGAATAGAGATTTTTTACAACAAAAGAGATCATCGTTTTTCTACCAGCGACCTGAGAAAAAGGATTTATGAAGCGGAAAAAGATAAAATTTCCAAACCTGAATCTGTGAAATAGAACATAACAAAAATCCCGAAAATTAATTTTAGACTGCACCCAAAAGTTTAGACGAAATTAAACAATATTATTATATGAAAGAGTTCGGTACTGTACCGGACTCTTTCCTTTTAGATTAAGTCTTATCC
>NZ_QNVV01000012.1 GCF_003384725.1 Chryseobacterium pennipullorum | reverse complement strand
TATGGATAATCTGATGTTCCGAAAATTTGCTCTTTTTCATAAGGTTTAACAAACTAAATTTAATAATTTTAATTTGTCTGAAAAACAGGGAAGGTTACCTCTTTACCTCCAAACTTATACGCATGATAGCTTGAAGAAGGAGTCGTGTTGAGTCCATTTCCTCCTGTATGGTTTAACCCGAAAGCATAATAATTATTGGTTCCGGTAATTTCACGAGCGCCTGCGCTGTTTCTGGCAAAACTTACCCTTACCTAAGTGGTCTTATAATGGTAAATATAGCGGTTTCTTATAGTAAAAAAAAGGGTAAGTCTTCAAAAAGGGGAAGTCTTCAAAAACAGGGAAGTCTACCAAAACAGGGAAGTCTACCTTCAGTCTATTTAATTATTTTATTAGGGAAAAAATCTTTCAAATCCATCTCATCAAATATAGGATTACATTTTTTGACAACTTCATCTTTATGAACTTTAGAAATATTGCTCAAAATATCATCTATATTTTGATATACCATATTATCCTTAATTTCCACACTTATTACATTGCAGCGATGTTTATTATCCTGTATTGCAATGCTTGAAGTAAATGCATTGTTATCATTTGGTAAATGAATATAAGAATACTTCATTAAATATTCATAGTTGAAGTTTTTATCAACAATAATCATAGACGGAATAAACATATATTTATCGTGAGCGCCTGTATACAGCTTGATACTATAAACTACTTTTTTCTTCTGTTCAATACTTTGTTTAAAATTAACAAGAATTCCTTTATCATATTTTTTTGAAAAAAAAATCAGATTTACTGGGTCAATACTTTTTAATCTTTTATCAAAGTCAAATCTTTGTCTATCTAAAATATAATACACAACATAATTTTTGTCTTCAAGTATTTTTATGATATTTCCCTTTTCTTTTTTTAAATTAATCGAAATTTCATTATTTTCTATATCAACCATTCTTAGTTGAGAAAAGGTATTTATATTAATAACTAAAGCTATTAATATAAATAATTTATTTAATTGTTTTAACTCCATATTTTGTCATTATAATATTAAAATTTCTTTGAAGAGCTTCACCGTCGTTATATCTAACCCATCCTTTTATATAATTATTTTTAGAAGTTTGGTTATAATTTATAAAATTTTCAAATGGAATAGTTCCTTTCCCTTTTACAGTATAATTACTAGAATAATCTCTATTTATAAAAATATCTCTAGATTTTACAATAGAAGAGATACCCACACCAAAAAGATCGTCATATCTGGCAGTCCAACAAGTTCCCATAATTAGATTTTTACCTTCTTTAACAAAATTAGCAATGCCTATAAAACTCTCTATACTATTTTTAGTTTCCACTGATAACTTACTTTTATCTGAGATATATTGTTGTATATGACTACCTAATATTTGATCAGCATTTTTAGGAGTATAGAAACCCGTATCACCTGCCATTCTGTAAACGCCAGTATCAGGATCACGCAATGCCTCTCCATTTTCATTAATAATATATCTTTCACTTTCTAAACCATGTGAATTTATATATATATTATCTGCTTGAGTATTTCCCAAATATTTAGATAGCTTAGTCAGAGCATCTTTTAAATTTAAAGCATCAATAATATGCCATCCATTTTCTTCAAATTCACTATTTATAAAATTGCCAAGCCCTTCTTTATCTCCCCTTATAAAGTTAATAATGATATTTGTTGCAATACTTGCTGGCGTTTCTAAAGAGCCAAATCCATAACTACCACCATATCCTGTTTCTATAGACCCAAATTCGGAACTTCCTTTTCCCAGCCAGTTTGGATTGATCCAAGTTGAAGGAGCATCTGGTTTCGTATCAGTAGGCATCGCAAACTGACGTGGTTGCATCCCATCAGGATCGATAAAGCTGATAGGATTGTTAAAGGCATAATTATAAGGAGAATATCTTCTCATCGCTTCTGACATTGGATCTATCACGCCCCATCTTGCAATATCCGGCATATACATTCTGGCTCCAAAATCATACATCCCAGTTTCCTGGAGTTCTTTACCTCCGAACTTATAAGAATGATAAGTAGAGAATGGAGACATATTTCCTCCTCCAATATGGTTTAATCCAAAAGGATAATAATTGTTGGTTCCGGTAACTTCAGGAGCACCTGCGCTGTTTCTGGAGAAACTTACCCTTACATTACCTAAGTGGTCTTTATACTGGTAAATATAACGGTTTTCCGTGAAACTGTAAAACCCTTCAGCGGTAGGTACAAAATCCAGTTTCCATTGCGGGCCACCCGGAAGGACAGGACCAATAATCTTTTTATACGCCTGTTCTTCATAGGCACTTTCAGTTTTACAGGTAGGACATCCTGTACCCTCATCATCATAGGTATACTGAAACCCATCCAGATAGTCTGTCATACGGGTGATAGGAAGCCCCATCGGAGGCTGACTTTTATATATTTTCCGAAGTTTTTCTCCAGTTGCGGCATATAAATGACTGATATTGCTACTGGACGTTTTTCCGGCTGAATTGGTCAATGTAATGGATAACTGATTAGAAAGACTTAAAAAGTTATATCCAATACTTTGTATCCCTTTATCCTTCATATTGGTCATATTTCCGTTCAGGTCATAATCAATTGTATTGTTTCCGCCTTCATAGCCCGTATCGTTCAATGCATTTTCAATCACTTTATCCAGGCGGTTTCCGGTGTATTGGTAAGCCAGATCATCAACCTGGGTAGCCGTGGTTCCCGTCACCGGGAAAGCGTTCCTTTTCAGGGTTTTGATATTGCCGTTCAGGTCGTAGGTGGCATGTTCATTATAATAGTTGTTATACGGATTGGTCGTATTGGGTTCTGTATATACGGCATCCTTCAACCTGTTTAACGGATCGTAAGTATAGGAATATCTTTTCAATACCCCGTCTGAAGCAGACTTCCAGTCGATCTCAGAGATGTTTCCATTACTTTTTCCCGGAGCAATATTGGTGTAGGCCGGCTTTTGGTATTTCAGTTCATATCCGAAGAGTTTAGTTCCTAACGCAGCAGGATTATTGATTTTTATAAGGGCACCACGGATGTCATACTGATAATCCATACTCTCCAGACCATTTCCTACTTTTTTGTTGATGATCTGTGACAACTCATTATAAGTATTTTCCGACAAAATTTCCACCGGTTTATTATCTACCTGGTGACGGTGTCTGATCACTCTGTTCTGGTTGTCAAAATCAAAACTCTGAGCAATCACTTTTTCTGTATCGGTATTCAGCCTTTTATGGTATACTTTAGATTGTTTGGCAATACCTACAAAATCGAGTTCGGTTTCTGTTTTGGTGTATCCGCCGAGGTGATTAATAGCATAGGTGCTGATCAATCTTCCTTTTGCATCGTAGTACGCGTAATTTTTCGTCCAATTATCATCCTCTACATTTTTCACAAGGCTCAATGTAGGCATTGCCTTAGTGTTTACCGCTGCATTTCCCGTATCAGAAATAACAGGTTTTCCCAACACAGAAGATGGAAAAGGTGGATTAAAACTGTATACAGGATAAGTATCATAGTAATTTAAAGATAATAAGTACTGTACCTTATTATATTGAGGATATCCTGTTTCCACAGTGTAGTAAACTCCCATTCCACTATAGTTTACAACCACAGAAGAAGTTCTTTTCTCATTGTTTTTTCCTTTCGTATCTGCATAGTTTTGTTCTGCAAGACGTGAACCACCAACAGCAAGAGATAAACCAGTCATGATAACTCTTCCGAACTGATCATATTTTGTGTATAACCATTGTCCCTTTTCTCTTAAGTTGGCATCCTGAGTGCCCACCAGTCTGTCTTGAGTATCATAAATCATATATTCCCAGCCTTTTCCAGGAACTTTCTTCTCTACCAACCTTCCCAGTCCGTCGTAGCGGTACTGGTAACAGAGATTATCCAATGTGGTCTGATCAGGCACAGAATTGCTTACTGCCATCGGAGGAATCACATAGACCAGTTGTCCATACTCATTGTAAAGGTAATAGGTATCTACATTCTGTGCCCCGTCATTTTTTCTAACGAGGATGGTTTCTCCTTTTCCGTTTTTAAATTCCGTACCGGTATTTCCGTCGGGATCTGTAACCGTATTTTTTCCCAATTGATTGGCAGGGTAAAAAACAGGCTGGGAAATGGCTGTTTGGGTCCTGCCCTCCACCCACGTAGTGGTCAGTGCATATTTTCTCACTTCCCCCTGTATATTGGTTCCATAACCAATATTAACAGGTTTCTGGGACCAGGTGTTTCCTGCAGGGACTACCTGGCTAACGCGGCCTGCAAAAAGGTTGTCATACTTTTTTTCAGTATAGATTTTTTCATTGCCATATCCGGCTGCAGGAGCATTTGCTAATGGGTTTGTATATAACGCACCGTTCTGACTTCCGTTTTGGGGAACCGGATAGTAGTTTTTAGCCTGTCTTCCCTGGGCGTCATATTCAAAAGGCAGCACTACATCCCTTCCCAGAGGCGTCGCTTTAATAGCTACCGACTGGATAGGTCTTCCCAATCCGTCAAAATACTGTACAGATTCTGATTTTTTATTACAGTCTCCATCCATACAGGTTTTGCTGTAGACATAGTTTTCATTGGTGCTGAGGTTTGTTTGTGCAAAAGAAATTGCTGCTACAAACAAAAGGGTAACTCCTGATATAATTCTTTTCATGGTTTTAGTGTTTGTAGTTATACTGGTTTTCCTGTAGGGTTTTTCCTTCTGAATCCTTTACTTTAATTAATCTTCCCGCTGTATCATACACATTGGTTGTTCTGACGCCGTTAGCTGATACGGAATTGGTGACTCCAGTCAAAGGATCATAGGTCGAAGTGGTAATGCTGTAGTCTTTCAGGGCAGGATCTTTTCTTAAGGTATCTAATGCCTGTAGCAATGCGGGTTCATTCGCAGGGCTATCATTATCTGCATCAGAAGCTGCGATGGCAGCGGTAACACTGGATAAAGAAGCAACTTGAGCATAAGAAGCACCGGCAATCACGGCAATAGGAACCGTCTGATTATATCCCCAGATGGTGGTATCCGGAATTCCGTTTTTCCCTGTGGCCTGCACCAGGTTTCCTTTACTGTCGTAGACATCAAGCGTAGAAGTTGTAATCGGAGCTTGAGTTTGTCTGTTATAACCTATGACAGAACTTGGATATAAATGCGACCCATTATCAAATTTTGTTTCGGATTTTCCGATTGTTTTACCGTTTTCTTTTATTTCTGATTCAAGCAATACACCCGTCATATTGGCTTCCAGTAGTCTGGTATGATTTTTATCCTGAGCATATTTATAGAAAGTTTCCGTTACGGTTCCATCTGGAGCTGTACTTCTGGAGCTGGAAGGTTTGAAATTATCTGCTCGTACATTACTTTCTCCTGAGCTTTGTAAAAACGAAGATGTTATACCGGAAGGATAAGCTATAGAACTTGTTTTGGTTTGGCTGGTAAATGCCGGTTTAGAATAACTAGAAAAATACTCATCAACCGCATAGTCTTTATCATCAGCTTCCGCAAAGGTATATTCAAAAATATCCTGCGCTAACAACTGCTTACTTTCACTATACACTTCTTTTTTATCCAACACTCCGGATTTAATAAGATTATAATACGGTTTAAACGTTTTATTCTGTCCGTCTTTTACATAAGGATATGATGGATATTCACGGGGAAGCTTGAAATAGAATTGTGTATACCCTTTTCCACCACTCTCAGTGACTTTTACATTTTTGTACAGCACATGATCTACCCCATAATTTCCACTGGTATCATTTGGTGAATTAAAATTATTGTAGCTATATGACAACGACTGAACAGGTATTGTACTTCCTGCATCAGTATATCTGTTGATGGTTTTTATTCTCATCCCTGAAGGATTTGAATTCCTATAAGGCCCCGGTTTATACATCAGTTCTTTAAGGGAAAAAGTACCGCTTCCTCCATGAAAGTAAGGAATTGTAATGGTTACTGTATACTGCCCCGGATAGTTATAAAATTTTGAATCATGTATTTTTCTGTTGGCAAAAATAGTTTCACTTCCTCTTTTTAATGTGTAGGACATTTTTTCATTTTCCTTCACAGGCTTTGGAATGGTAGGATATCCTGTATTCGGATCAATAGGACCAGGAATAAGATTGTATTCTATCCCATAGTTAAACCATAATGTCTTTTTCTTTGTCTGGTCTCCCGGAATAGTAAACGTGTATGTTAAAGACTGGGTGGTGTCAAAATTAATATCCGCATGCTGCTGGATATATTGAATACAGGCATTCTTAAGATCAGCACTTATTGATTCCAAATATTCTGTAGAATTTTTATTTTCATATGTTTCCCCGGTTTCATATATATATTCTGTTGCCCCTTTTGACGGGTAAATAATTTTATTTAGCATCCCATAAGGTTTGATAATCCTTGGGCCATCACAATCTGACACTATCGCAGGCCCTGCATTGAAAGCATTATATAGAAATGAAGTTTCCTCCAAAACAGTTGTGCCATCCATTTTTTTGATCCTATCCAACTGTCTTCTTTTTGAAGTACTTTCTATCGTACCCGGGGGAAACGGATAGGAATATTCAAATACATATTCTGCGATTTTTGCATATTTATTATTGAGAATAACTTTTTTAATACTGTAAGGCTCATTCATTGTTTTTTCCAGCGCCTCATCATAATCGTACACCATCTCTATATTTCCGAAAGCCGTGTTTATTTTTTGCAGCTGGCAGGTTTTATAAAAAAGTGTGGTTTTATCATCAAGATATTTGGCCTCTTTTTTATAGTTAAAACCAACAACCTCTACTCCGTTGGCATTGGTAATTTTAGTAAGGTAAAATGCCGAATTGAATTCAGTTGAAATAAGTTCTCCCAGATCATCATTTTTAAAAAGCACTGCAATGGAACTGTCATTAAAATGATACGTGTTCCCCTGATCATCGGTAATGGTAAAGGAGTCTACAATAAGGGTTGACGCATTATTTTTCCTTGTGTAAGCTATCTTAACGTGATTCACCGGCGAAAGATCAATAACACTAAAGCTATTCTGCTCTGTATTTCTTTCAATTTTAAACTTTCCTGAAAGTCCCGGAACATTGTAATAGTATTCGTCATCAAACACATTTTTCTCATAATCAGGACTATTAATATCCTGATATATTTCATCCAGCAAACCATTAATTTTTCTGGAAATAGCTCCTCCCTTAGGCATAAACCATCCGGCTCCCATTTCTCCAACCGTTTCCGAAGAATTCATACGGTCATAACTGAGCTGTAAACCAAGTCCAGAACCATGCCCCGGAAGGCTTAGTAATGGAACTGATATTTCAGGAATTCCCGCCGCAAGAGACGGAGGATTATCATTGTAACTGGCAAGAGGTGCCAGGGAAGGAACCGGGTTGGGCATGTTCCCGAAATTCACTCCCTGAAAGTTATTAAGTTGTCCCAATACAGTCCCATACAGGAAAGACAGGACAGCAGCATAAAAGTAAGTCTTCTTCATGGTTATTTTTTTATCAGTTTAGCATTTGCTGTTTTATTCGTATCTGTTTTTATGGTCACCAGATAAGCCCCCTGCACCAAAGCCTGGGTATTTATTTTAGCCACTTTATTCTTGGTCTTCAAATTCTGAAGCTGTCTTCCGCTCATGTCATACACCAGGATGTCTGCTTCTTTAAAATCGAAGCCGATTTCTACGTAGGCGTAGTCGGATACAGGATTCGGGTAGATTTTGATGTCATATTTAACGATCAGATCATTCACCTGTTGATCACCCAGTTTCACGATCTTCCAGTTTTCTTTTCCTAATTCTTCGGCACTGGTGCCGGCCAAAATAATGGAACCGTCACGGTTTAATTTCAAATCTGAAAGCCTCTCTTCTCTTTTTCTGGACTCGCCGCTTACGTGTTTTCGCCACTGCTCATTTCCATTTCCATCCACATACAGCATCCAGAACGTCTCATCATCTTTTTCTATCCTTCCTTCTGCCTGGGTATAGCCACCCAACAAAATCCCCTTTGTTAAGTCTTGGTTCCTGGTTCTTGTATCTTGACTCTGAATTACACTCATCCCCATCAGAATATCCCTGTTTTTGAAGTTGTAGGATTTCTGCCACCGCTCCTCACCCCGTTCATTTAAGGCCATCAGCCAAAGGTCGGTCCCTTCTTCGATGCCTACGGATTTATTGCCGGATCTTTCGGATCTGGATTCACCACCGATGACAAAGCCACCAGGGGTTGAAGCTAAAGCTCTGATATGGTCATCGCCTTTTCCGCCATAGTTCTTCTCCCATTCTACTTTGCCGGTTTCGTCCAGCTTAACGATCCAGTAGTCTCCTTCGCCAAAATTGCTGCTGGCCTTTGGCCTTTGGCTGATGGCTGCTGAAGGGATTGGTTTTTCCTGATCCCCAACCTCAGAACTTCTGGAATAAATCCCTAACAACGCTCCGCCATCTTTGGTGGGAATCATTTTCTCCACTTCATCGAGTCCTTTTCCTCCTAAAATCAATTGGGACAATTCTTTTCCGTCTTTGTCAAGCCGGGTAATCCATACGTCTTTGGAGCCATAGCCCTGGGCCGAGTTTTGGATGTTTCCGGCCACAAAGAACCCAAAGTCTGTGGTTTGGATAACGGCTTTAGCTTCTTCATCGGCAGTGGAGCCTAAGGTTTTCTGCCACAGTTCATCTCCGAATTCATTAATTCTGATCAGCCAGATGTCGGATCCGCCTTTGGAATCGTCTTTTTTATCAAGGCCCTTCCCTGAATACGAGGTACCGGACACCAAAAATCCACCGTCCTGAGTGGTTACGGTAGCGGAAAGAAAATCATGATTCTGGCCTGCGAAATATTTTTCCCAAACCTGTTCTCCCTGCTGGTTCAGCTTGACAAGATGAAAGTCATAACCGTTGTTGGGCTTCTGCGCGTCGCCAACTGAAGCCTGGTTTTTAGCCTGGATACTGCTTCCGGTGATTAAATATTGCTGATCGATGGTGGTAGCCACCTGGCTTAGAAAATCCTGTGTATTGGACTTAATATCCCGCTGCCAGAGAATTTCCTGGGCAGAAAGTCCCAGAGCAGTGCATAATGTGTAAGCACCCATGTAGAGTTTTTTCATATTTTATGTTTTTTTTATAAAACGCTGGAAATTAATTCTTTTTAAAAATACAAGTCAATATGCCATCCATATTCACTATATATTAAACAAAACAAAATTCATTTTACGGGAAATTTTTAAACAATTAATCCCGTTTTAATGATTTTAATTCAAAATATTAATCAATAATCTGCAAATTATTATAGAATTTTTCTTAAATAATAGCTGTTTTTTTACCTTAAAGTGAAGACTACTGGATATAAGGATAGATATCGTGGGATGTTTTTTGGTTTCATGCTTATTTTATTAGTTTTATACCTTGTCTGATAATTTTTTACAAATTTACTATTTTTAATCAGCCCTATCTCCATGATTTAATACAGGTTAACAAGGCTTAATCTTTAAATCATCCAAAAATAATCCCTTGATACGACAGAACGTGTCGTATTTTATTAATCTTCAGTCAATCGGTTATTCCAGCTTAAAAAAGAAATACACAACAGCTGCCCATTCTTTTCGGATTCCTTTGGCATAACCGATGGTGCTGCGGCTGCTGTTTTCTACCGTTCCATCATCTTTGATGTATCCTATCAGGGATCGGCTGCTGTTTTCTACGGTACCGTCTTTTTTTACATAGCCTACAGTAGAACGGTTTTTGTTTTCGATCGTACCGTTACTTTTGATGTAACCGATAGTCGAATGGCTTTTATTCTCAATGGTCCCGTCTGACCTGATGTAACCGATTGTGGAACGACTGCTGTTTTCAATGGTACCATCTGCTTTGATATAGCCCGTTGTGCTCCGGCTTCGAGATTCTATTGTTTGTGCATGGGCCGCAAAATAGATAATTAAAAAGCAAAAAATGGTTAGTCCTGTTTTCATGGTTCAATTGTTCTTGGGATTTAAATAGGTGCCACAAAGTAAGACTAACGCTTTTGAAAAACAAACAGCCTACTATCAGTAAAAGATACATTTTAAATCAGGTTGAGTCATACACTGATTCCCAAACACCCAAATCAATGATTCTAAAAACAATAAAGTCCGTATTTATCGTAGAATTCCACCTCATAAACCTGGAAAATACTATCCACGACATAAATCATATTTTATTTTTAAATCATTTGTAAATTATTTATTTATATTTGGACTAATTATAAATAACACATGAAACTAATTTTTGAGCGTTTAAATTACTCCAAGTTTGCAGCAGCATTTTTTCTAACTGCTTTTTCAATTAAATACACTAATGCTCAAACAATTATCAATGTAAAAAATGAAAATAAGCAAGCTATTTTCAATGCAAAAATCACTGTTGAAGGAAATGGAGTTATTACTCAACAGACAACAGACAGGAATGGGCAAGTAACAATTTATGAAAAACCAGGTACATATATGGTTTCTGTAGAAAATTCGTTATTTAGAAAAAAAGATTTCAAAATTCAGATCAGTGAAGAGCGGGAAACATTGGATGTTACTCTTTTAAAATCTGCTTATGAACTCGAAGAAGTGATTGTGGAAGGAACAAAACTTTCAGCATCACAAAGAATCCGTGAGTCACTGTATACTCCTGAAGTTATTGATTTCAAAGAATTTAAAACCTCCTCAAAAACAGTTGTAGAAGCTTTAAACCTGGCTTCCGGATTGCGAATACAGCAGCAAGGCGGAATGGGAAGTACTGTGAATGTGATCCTTAACGGTATTGATGGAAAAGATGTCCGGGTTTTTGTAGATGAAATTCCTGTTTATCTTCTGGGACGTGGTTTTGAACTGCAGAATCTCACCGCCAACATCATTGATCGTGTTGAAATATACAAAGGGCTGATTCCTGTACAGTTTGGGTCTGATGCTTTAGGAGGAGTCATCAATATTGTTACCAAACAGGGAGAAAAAGATTTTCTGGGGGCAGGATACAGTTATGGTTCATGGAATTCTCACGAAGCCACCCTCAACGCTTTAGGACATCCTTTCAAAAACAAAAAATTCTATGCAGGCTTCGATGCGGTGTACCGTCATTCAGACAATGACTACTGGATGGATGATGTAGATATTGTGGTTGACGATTTATACAACACAAAAAAAGGACGTGCCAGAAGGTTTAATGATCAATATGATTTTGCGTTAGCCAAACTACAGGTAGGTGTTAAAGACCTAAGCTGGGCAGATCACCTGAAATTCATTTCTACTTTCACTCACACTTATAAAGAGTGGCAGCATGGAGTTACCGCTCTACAGCCCTGGGGAGAGCCTTTTTCCAGAGAATATACTGGCGGAGCCGCTTTGAACTGGAAAAAATCAAGTGCACAAAAAAATAAATGGCAGATTGATGTGACTGCCGGATACAATTTTGAACAGACTTATTTTGAAGATATTTCATCACGAATCTATTTCTGGGACGGCAATTATGCCCAGGGAACAACTAAGGGAGAAAGCGGATTATACACCCAGGGACGTACTCCAAAAATCAATCAGAATGTGTTCTATGCAAGAGAAAATGCCTTTTTCAGATTAGGAGACCATTACAAACTGAACGTTAACCTATTGACTACAAGAATGGAATTAACCGGAGAAGATAAAGCAGGTACAGCTACCTACAAAGAAGATCCCTTTAAAACCCCTCAAACATTATTCAATAACTTTTTCGGTACTTCTCTTGAATCGAAATTTTTAAATGGTCACCTGATTTCCAATACTTCTTTCAAACATTACTACAACCAGGTTCGGGGCATTAATTTTAAGATTAATAATGAATTTGACAAACTCAATTCGTCTTCCTCTTCTGATATTGGTTTTGGTCAGGTTTTCAAATGGATGGCAACGCCACAAATTTCGATATTACCAGGTTATGAATATACTGTTCGACAGCCTGACAGCAGGGAGATTTTCGGGGATTATATTACAACCAGCCCTAATCCTAACTTAAAATCAGCCAAGAGTCATAACCTCAACTTTAAGGTACAGTATAAAACTTTAGAAGGCAAAATATTTACAGGAATCAGTGGTTTTTACAGAAATACAAAAGACCGTATTCTCCTTACCACTTTTTCCAATGCCCTTGCTGCCTACACGAATTTATTAAAGACCTCGACCCTTGGTGCAGAATGGTTCATGGAATATAAGATTAACAACAAGATTAGTTTCAATCTTAATGCAACTTATCTGGATACCCGATTACGGGGAGTAGATGATTCCGGAATTTTTAATGACAAATATGTGGGCGCCAGAATTCCTAATACTCCTTATCTCTTTGGAAATGCCCAGATATCTTACACACTGGATCCCGGAAATAAAAAAAACTATTATTTCAGAGTATTATACACCGGATCTTATGTCCATGAATATTTCCTCACCTGGGCTATCAATGGGATAAAATCTTCCAAAACAATTATTCCATCACAGTTTGTCAACGATATTTCGGTGTCCGTTCATTCTAAAAACGAGAAATGGAGTTTTGCGATTGACGGAAAAAACCTGACCAACGCCAAGGTATATGATAACTTCTCTGTTCAAAAGCCGGGACGGAGCATTTACGCTAAGATTACGTATCAATTTAACTAAACAGAAATCATAAAAAATCAAAACAATGAAGAACAAATTAACTGCTTTAAGTTTTATGCTGCTGAGCATCTTATCCTGCAACAGCAAAGATGATGAACCCGGAAATCCAACAGCGGATAGCGGAACAGCCAGTTTCGCCCTGATTACAAGACCCCAAAACTCCAATGGAATGTCCTTTTCTGCCTATATGCAGAAGTTAGAATCTCCGGATTTTACAGGAACATTAGACAATTCTAAGGCATACGAAATTTCTGCTTCCCATTCCGGAGGAGTCTATGAGTTTAAAAAGGCTGTGTATGTGAATGATTATCAAAACAAATCGATCACCAGATGGACTTTATCCAACGGAAATGCCGGCGAGAAAAAAGGATCAATTGCAGTTCCTGAGCTGGGATTTCAGGGAAACATTGCATTTAAGGACGAAAATACAGCTTATATAGGAGGATCAGGGAAAATCGTGATCTTTAATCCAACAACGATGACTAAAACCGGAGTAATCGACTGGACCTCCATGTCAAGAGTCGGACAGGTAACCAACTTCCCTACTGCCGGAGCCAAAATTCAGGCGGATGGGGTTACCGAGATTATCATCAATGGAAATTATATGTACGCAGCATTGTATTACATGAATGATTTTAACACGTTCACTCCGGCTACGACAACATGTGATATTCTTGTTATCGATCTTACCAAAGTCAATAATTCATCCAGTGATAATTCTAATGCACTTGTAAAAATTATCACGGATACAAGAGGTTCCTTTACAGGAGCCTGGAATACCGGCGGCGGCGTTTACTACATGAATAAAACGGAAACCGGAGATATCTATGTATTGTGTCACAATGTATTTGGCGGAGCCAGAAACGTGATTGGTAAGCCTGCCTGTATGTTACGAATCAAAAACGGAGCTACAGAATTCGATAAAGACTATTATTTTAACCTGGAAGCCGCATCACAAGGAAACGGAAATCCTGTTACCAACTTCGAATATTACGGAAACGGTAAATTCCTGGCTACCGTACTCGATCCTTCAAAACTGGATCCGGGCAATCCGTATTCATACAATACAGATGCTATTTTCCGTTGGTGGAGCTTTGATTTAAATGCGAAAACAGCCACAAAAGTAGATGATGATTATACCATCGGAGGAAAAGTAGCAAGATGTTATTTCGCAAACGGATTCGCTTATGTTCCATTTGCCAATAAAACAAGCAACTACATCAATAAAATCAATTTAAGCAATCTAAGTAAAACCAAAACAGTCACTACAACAGGGATGTCTCATATTCTAAAACTGAACTAGAACATTGCAATGGAATGAGTGTCTGAAAGTTATTCAGATGCTCATCTATTGCTATTCGTCATTTTAAAACTTACACTAAAAAATCAAATATTATGAGAAAATCCATGACCATACTCAGGTATGTTTTTGCCGTTGTGCTGTTACTTTTCGGTGCAATCGGAACCTATGCCATGTTTACAGAAGGCTATAATCCGCAAAGCGAAGGAATTTTATTGTTTGGAAAGACCTTCCGCCAGTTGCATGATGCTATTATGATGAGTTATTTAGGTCCTTTCGTTCGTTTAGCCCAATTATTTGCAGGAATACTTTTATTAACCAAAAGATACTGGTGGATTGGTTTACTGTTCTATCTTCCTTTTGCAGTCAATATCTTTTTAATTCATATTATTCATGATATGCCGCCTGCCCACCCTGGATTTTTCGCTTCCGGAATGATCGTATCTATTATGAATTTTGTCCTGGTTTTTTATGAAAAAGATCGTCTGAAACAGCTTGTTGTCACTCCAAAAACAAAGTAACCCATGGCCATCAATCAAAAAGTGTATGAAGCCATCATTGTAGGATCAGGATTTTCAGGAATTTCAATGGCGATCAGCTTAAAAAAACGAGGGATCCATTCTTTTCTTATCCTGGAAAAAGCAAAAGACCTGGGAGGAACCTGGAGAGACAATACCTATCCCGGTGCTCAGTGTGATGTACCTTCAGCATTGTACAGCTACTCTTTTGAACCTTTTGCAGGTTGGGCGAAAAAATGGTCAGACCAGCCACAAATTCTTGATTACTTAAGATTCAATGCAGAAAAGAACGATTTACAAGAACATATCCTGTATGAAAAAGAATTTTCTTCATCATCATTTATGGAAAATGAAGGCTGCTGGGAAGTGAAGACCAAAGAAGGTGATGCCTATACTGCAAAGTCGCTTATTATGGCCATAGGTCAGCTGCACCACCCGAAAATCCCCGATTTTAAGGGAAAAGAAACTTTCAAAGGAAATACATGGCATTCCGCACAATGGAACCATGAGATTGATTTGAAAGGAAAACGTGTAGGAGTTATAGGAAATGCAGCCAGCGCCATTCAGTTTGTTCCGAAGATTGTTCCTGATGTAGAGTCTCTGACGGTCTTCCAACGAAGTGCAAAATGGTTATTACCCAAGAAAAACTCGCTGTACAACGATAAGGACAGACGTTGGCATCAAAAATACCCTTTCACACTCAATTGGGCACGTCATTCAAATAATACATTCAATGGAGTGTTTTATCATTTGATGGGCCAGAACAAATTCTGGAAAAAGCTTTGGCAGGGTGTCAGCTTGAGCCACCTCAAAAAGTCTGTCAAAGATCCGGAACTTCTGAAAAAGCTGACCCCGGATTATCCAATGGGAGCGGTCCGTGTCCTTTTATCAGACGAATATTATCCTGCTTTGGCAAAAGAAAATGTACAGGTCAATGTAGATGGAATCTCATATATCACTGAGGATGGTATTGTTACCAAGTCCGGAGATCAAATTCCTTTGGATGTTATTATTTACGCGACCGGATTCGAAAGCAACCCCTTTCTGAAAGGATTGGATATACAAGGATTAAATGGACTTTCTATACGCAATGCCTGGGAGCAGTCCACAGAGACCTATCTTGGAATTACAACGGCAGGTTTCCCGAATTTCTTTATGATGTTCGGTCCCAATACGAATCTTGCTCATAGTTCTGTCCTGCTCATGGTAGAAAATCAGGCTCATTACATCACTGAATGTATCACTCTTATTTCGAATAACAGACTGAAATACATGGATGTGAAACCTGATTTCCAGAAGAAGTTTACCCGTCAGGTCAACGAAAGAATGAAGAAAAAGGCCTGGACTCAGGCTAAGAACAGCTGGTACAAAGACGGAGATATTATTCTCAACAATTGGCCCGGCAAAGCGAAAGAATATCAAAAACTGACAAAAAAAGTAGATCAGTCTGCTTATACTTTTTGTCAATAAATAACCACCACTAAACCAATACAACTAACATGGAAAAAAGTCATGTTCAAGTTATGCCCCATACAGCAGACCATCAGTCGTCTGCAAAAGATGATCAGTGTCTGATTGATTTTCTGATCAAAAGAACTGCACAATATCCCCATAAAACAGCATTCTGCGATGTGGATATTGATCTTCAGGAAAACCCGTTTACCTATTCAGAACTCTTATTTCAGGTAAAGGGATATGCACAGATTTTAAAATATAAAAACATAAAAAAAGGAGATCGCTGCCTGCTTATTTTTAATCAGGGGATCGAATTCGTCATTGCATTTTTAGCCTGTCAATGGATCGGAGCGATTCCTGTTCCGCTTAATATTCCGGGACGTTCAAAATCTTTGGATAAATGGGAGAATATTGCCGGAGAATGTTTTCCTGAAACGATCATTACAGCTAAAAAAAATGCTTCAAGGTTGATTCAGTCTTTAAGTAAATCTAAACTATTAAACAAAATACAGGTAACCGAAGTAGAAATTTTGGTTTCAGATCAATTGGAAACAGCCTTTACAGATGAACCGGATATTCATCCTACTGCATTTTTACAATATACATCCGGTTCCACAGGAAATCCTAAAGGAGTTGTGGTGACCCAAAATTCTCTGATCAAAAATTCCAGAGAATCCAGAAAAAATATGAACGCCACTCCAGACAGTGTATTTGTAAGCTGGCTTCCCTTCTATCATGATATGGGACTCATCCTGTTTATTGTACAGACAATTTATAATGGAAACAGCCTTTATCTGATGAAACCTGAAGATTTTATGAGCAGGCCTCTCAATTGGGTCTATGCGCTCAGCAAATGGAAAGGGACGCATACCGGAGGTCCTAACTTTGCGTATCAGCTGGTAGCCGATAAATTGGTACAGCTTCACCACGAGCTTAAACAAACGAATAAAAAAGCCGAAATCTCACTGGAGGCTCTCAAAATGTGTGCTTCCGGAGCCGAACCGATCCGATTTAAAACCATCTGTGATTTTCAAAATGCCATTTCGATGTTTGGAGCCAATGATCATGTCATTTCTCCCGGATATGGTTTAGCAGAAGCTACTTTAACGGTTGCTTTGAACAAAGAAGGTGAAAAAGTAAAATGGCTGAAAGTAGATAAAGAAGCCCTGAAGAAAAATAAAGTAATTCTCAAAGAAAGCGGTTTTCTGGAAACAGCCAGGGATTTCCCCGAAGATGAAAGTTCCGTTTATCTCGTAGGAAACGGACAGGTCATTGATAACCATGGTATCGATATTATTGCCATTTCTGACCTTGAAAAAGAATTACCGGACTCTATTTCAAAACTTACTGTCCTTGATCCTTATTCAATTGGTGAACTATGGTACTCAGGACCTTCAGTAACTGATGGATATTACGAAAACAAACAGGCTACATCCGAAAGCTATTTCCATTCCCTTTCCAATGATACGGTATATCTAAGAACAGGAGACCTTGCCTTCAAAGATGATGACGGACAAATTTATATTGTGGGCAGAATTAAGGATCTCATTATCATCAGAGGTTTAAATTATTATCCTCAGGACATTGAGCGTACCTCCTGCTATTCACATCCTGATCTGAGAACTGACGGAGCGGCTGCTTTTGCCATGAATAAAGAGGGTAATGAATGCTGTTATATTGTACAGGAATTAACCCGAAGTGCTGTTTTATCTCCAAAATTTGATGAATATGCCAAAACAATACGCAACGCTGTTTTACAAGAACATGGAATAGCCATTGAAAAAATTATTTTTGTTGCTCCCATGCATGTTCCCCGAACTACCAGTGGTAAAATTCAGAGACGACTGGCTAAACGTACTACGGAACGCAATGAGTGGGAAAACATTTTACACACTTCTCAGTTAGGTTTCACGGTACCTGTAAAAAATGCAGATACGGTTCACATTCCGCTTGAGGAAAATACCTTCAAAAATACCATTGAGGAACTACAGCATTTTCTTCAAACCAGAGTTGACAGCTATACTATTGACGAAAGACGTTCAATTCCACCCTACATCATGACTGAATTTTCCCGGATGGGATTAATGGGATTACTGATTCCACAGGAAAATGCTGGGTTGGGCTGTAGTCTCAGCCAGGCAAGAACTATAATAGAAATCATTTCTTCTGCTGATCTGACATTGGGATTATTGGTGAGTCTCCACAACTTGCTGGGGCTGCATCCTATCGCAAAATTTGCCAAAGAAGAAATCAGGGAAAAAGTGGTGAAAGATCTGGCAGCAGGCAAAGGAACCGCCAGCTTTGCATTAAGCGAACCCGGTGCCGGAAGCAATCCTAACGCAGGAAAAACTTTCGCACAGAAACATAACGGCCACTGGATCTTAAATGGTGAAAAATGCTGGGTAGGCTCATCTTCATGGGCGAGTTATCTGACAGTCATTGCCCATACACAGGACGAAAATGGTAAATATCTTGGACAATCCGCCTTTTTAGTTCCACAGGGAACTCCCGGGTTACATCATATTGAAGAATGTATGACCATGGGAATGCGGGGCACTGTACAGGGACATTTTACAATGAATAATGTACAAATCCCGGCTTCACATATTCTGGGAGAGATTGGGAAAGGCGCTGAAGTTCTGCACGAAGTAGTCTCTATGGGACGTATCGGAATCAATTCTATGTGCATAGGAATTCTGAAAACCGTCTTATCGCGATCTAAACGATGGGCTGAAAACAGAAAAGTTAATTCAGGATACCTCATCGATCAGCCTGTTGTTCTTAAAAACCTCAATGAACTTCTTTGGATATTAGAGATCGTTGAAACTTATCAGTCAAAACTCGTGCAATGGAAAGATGAAGATCTTCTCCTTCCTGACATGCTGGTAAGTGCCGGAAAAATATTCTCCACGGAAGAAACCTGGAAAGGCGTCGATTTTCTGATGCAGATCACAGCAGCCAGAGGATATTCAGAACATAACGGCATTGCCCAGCTTTTCCGTGATACCAGAGTATTGAGAATATTCGAAGGTCCATCAGAATCGTTAATTGCTGATTTGGGAGGACGTACCGATGAAAATATTATGGAAACCCTGAACTTTTTAACCCATCAGCATGTAGCGATCAACACCACCCTTCAAACAGAAAAAATACAGCATATCAAAAAACAGTTTAACGAGCAGACCACTGATTCCGAAGGACAACACAGGAAATTTGCCCGATATGCTTTTGGAGAAGTGCTCACTTATCAGATGATTGTATGGATGTGCCAGGACGATATTTCGTCCCAGGCCAAAAACTGGCTGGAGAAAAAAATCACAACGATTATCACAGATACTCTTGAATTCAATACAACGCTGCTTGCCAAACATCGTTTTGAAAAACAATTCAATCATATTCTGAAAGATCACAAGACCATTTACACACAACCTGTTTTTCCTGAAGCATCAGCCCGCTCTCCTTTCCGGGATCTGCGCGCAATAGAAACTCAGAATACACCAAAAAGATCAGAGGAACAAAATATTTCAGAAAAGGTCATATTTAGGGCAACAGAGACTGGCAGTTCATCTTCCATCAAACAACCCTCAAATAACAAAAATGTTTCGGAAATAGAGACCTGGATTTATAACTGGCTGGAAAAAGAAGCCGGAATTGAACGCAGCTTGTTTACTCATTTCACTTCTTTTTCAGAATATGGACTCGATTCCTCATTGTCGATACGCTTTATAAGTGACATAAATGCCAGATATACTATTCATGTGGAACCCTCTATCATCTGGAGTTATTCAACTGTGAATGAATTGGCAGCTTACCTGTGTGAATTTGAAATCAAATCATCCGGATCCATCACAACAAACGACAAAGGATTAGACGATGATTTTCTGAAAGGATTATTAGAAGACGATCTAACCTCTTAATCTCAAACAATACAATATGAACACCATCAAAAAAAATAAGATAGCGGTCATTGGTTTGGATTGCAAATTCCCGGGACAGTCCAATGGTCCGGATCAGTTTTGGGAAGCACTTTTACATCAAAAAGATGGAATCATCCCTATACCTTCCGACCGTTGGGATCATTCCTTTTATTACGATATTGAAGGTGGTAAAGGAAAAACCTTTGTCAACCGTGCCGGATTTATTTCCGATGTATTTGATTTCTCTCCTTCAAGCTTTGGGATTCCTGAAAAAGAGGCTGCTGACATCGATCCACAGCAACGTCTGCTCATCCAGTCTTCCTGGAACAGCATTCAGAATGCAGGGTATAAAATTGATTCCATTAAAGAAAAAACAGGCGTATTCTTTGGTCTGAGCTATCGTGATTACTACGATTTCGACATTGCTCCGGATGGAGTGAATGGCTATACGGCCTCTAATCCATTGGGAAACTGTAATGCAATTGCTACAGGAAGAGTGGCTTATTTATTAGGATTAAACGGACCGGCTATTCAACTGGATACGATCTGTTCTTCATCACTGATGACTCTGCATTTAGCCTGCCAGAGCTTATTGAATGAAGAATGTGATTATGCCCTTTCCGGAGGAGTAAACTGTATTCTGTCACCTCATGCATTAGTCGCATTGGCCCAAATGGGTGCTTTGTCAAAATCTGCACAATGCCAGGCTTTCTCCAAGCATGCGGATGGTTATATCCGTGGTGAAGGTGTGGGCGTTTTATTGCTGAAACGTCTGGAAGATGCAGAAAGAGACGGCGATTATATTTACGGGACTGTAGAAGGTACAGCCACCAATCATGACGGAAGAAGCAATGGACTGACAGCTCCCAACGGAAAAGCCCAGGTAAAACTGATAGATTCATGTCTGAAAAAAGCAGGGCTTTCCGCCGGAGATATTGGATATGTAGAAGCTCACGGAACAGGCACCTATCTTGGAGACCCTGTGGAGCTTGAAGCACTTTACCAGGTATTCGGAAGTGAAAAATCAGCAGCAGAACCACTTTTTGTAGGGTCTGTGAAATCCAATATAGGACATCTTGAACCCGCAGCAGGAGTGGCTTCTTTAATTAAGTCTCTGTTGATCCTTAAAAACAATGCGATCCCTCCCGGACTGCATCTGGAAGAGCTGAATCCCGGCTTTAAGTGGCATGAAAAACCAATTGTCCCGGTCAAAGAAACTCAAAACTGGGAAAACAAGGAAAAATATATTGGAATCAGTGCCTTCAGTATGACCGGAGCAAATGTTCATGCAATTCTGGGGAAAGCCCCTGAACAGAAAACAAATAAATCTTCGGATATATTAAGTAAAAAATGGCCGATTCTCATTTCTGCGCAAAATGAAACCACTTTACAACAATATGTTTCTTCTCTTTTACATAGTATTGATAAGAATACCTCTATTGCAGCCCTGTCCAATACATTGATGAATGGACGGGAAATATTTGAAGAATCCCTCTGTGCCTGGCTGAATAACACAGAAGAATTGATAACGGAACTCGAAAAATTCCAACATGACCAGCAAAATATTTTCAATACTGTTTCACTGAAAGGAAGGAGAAAAAGAAATCAGCTTGTTGTACATATTCAAAATTTCAATGATTTTAATCCGGAATCTCTTCAAAGCTGGAGAAAAGAAGAATTGTTCAGGCTGTCCATCACAAAAATTGATCATATTCTGACGAAGTTATTCGGTAAATCTCTTTCCGATCTTTCACTAAATCCTGCTACAACATTGGAACAGAAAGCGGTCCGTTTTGCTCAGGCATTGATATGGACAGACTCCATTATTTCTATGTTAAAAGCCGATGTCATCTTGAATACATCCGGTGATGGAGATTATCTGGGCGCTGTTTTCAGTGGATTATTGAACCTTGAAGAAGCGTTGTTGCTGTTTATCCTGGAAAACGGATCAAAACGTGCACAACTTCTTGACAGAATTAGTTTCCGTACAGGAAATCATCATTGGGAAAAAGCTGAAAAAGCAGCTAACAAAGAATTCTGGCTTGACAAAACAGGAGATTCTTCAATACAGGAAGTTACGGTGAATCTTCTGAATGATGCTTCAAAAGTTTCGGTTTCATTAACTGACACAAAAGATCAATTATCCGATTTCCTGTTGTATTCTTATGCAAAAGGAGTTGAAATAGAATGGACCTCTCTTTTAGGAAATCAACCTATAAGAAAAGTACCACTCCCTCCTGCTCCACTGGCTATGGGAACTTATATCTCGGAATCTTATAGAATCAATAGCAGAAAAGATCCGGCAGCTTCCGGAAATATTCAACAACCTGAAAAAGGGAATATTATTGCTTCTATTCTTCATCATCAGTTGGATACGAAGCAGGATAACCAAAAAAGTTTTACTTCATCATTCAGCCCTGAAAAGGAAGTTTTCATTAAAGATCATATCGTGAACGGAAATTATATTTTTCCAGGCGCAGGATATCTTTCCATGGTTGTTGAAGCATTATTTTATCTTCAGAAAAGTCATAAGATTACTTTAAAAAATGTACAGATTTTCCAGCCGATGAGTTTCCATTCATTGCAGGAAAAAAGAGAGGTACAACTGGATTTAATGTATAATGACCATGAAGAACCATTTACAGCAAATGGCTTCTGGGAAATCAGGAGCAGAAAAGAACAGGAGGATTGGATGCTTCATATAAAAGGTAATTTTAAACTTCGTTCTGAAAGTAGTGTTCCTGACCCCTTAGTGATCGTTAATGATGCTTCTTTAACCCCTGTCGACACCTTGGTATTTTATGATCAATTAGATCAATGGGGAATAGAATATGGTACAGAATTCCGTTTGGTGAATCAGGTGAAATCCGATGACCGAAGCATGAAAGCTGTTGTAAAGCAGAATGAAAAAGCAAAGGATTTATTGGCTTCTCCTGAACTGCTGGATGCCTGTATGCATGCTTTATTTTCAGCCAAAATATTTGAACAGTTTTCCGAACCATTTGTGCCTTCTCGTTATGATGAGATTAACTTTTATCAACCATTTCACGGCCCTGTTCATGCGTCAGGAGAATTGCTGAAAGCAGATAGTGATGCAATGAAAGCTCAGTTCAGTTTTTGTGATTCTGAAGGATATCCTTTGATGGAAATTACCTCTATGGAAATTCGAAAAATCTTGACCGAATTTTTAAAACCAGGAATAGAAAATGAGTTCGTATATGAAGAGCAATGGGAAAAGCTGGACATCAACTTTGAAGACACTGAGAAAAAAGCAAATCCGTCCGTTCAACAGGATCTATGGGTTTTCTTAAATATTCAACAAGCTCAACAGGTATTTTCAGCGGTTGAAAAGAATTCTGAAGATCTACCTCAAATAGCTTTTGTTGGACAGGAATCTGAAAAAAAGGTACATCAAAACCTATCTGTATTCAGTACTATTTCAGAGCTAATTAAAAGTCAGACAGAGGATAACAAAGAATTAATACTCTTTACCCCTCCTATTGAAGATATTAAAGGATTATCCTCAGTGTTTGCTGTATGCAAAGATCTGTTATTGAATCTCACTAAAAATCTTAGTTTCAGATTATGTACAGTTAAAGGAGCAGCAGTCAATACTACAGAAGAAGTCAATCCTTTTCAAACAGCGCTTTGGGGACTGGCCCGAACCATGCCTATCGAAGCAAAACAAAGATGGAAAGGGGTCATTGATCTCGCATCTATTCAGGAAATCGCCTTCCTTTCTCAGGTTAAAAATCTTTTCACTGATGATCAGCTTGCCATAAGAGAAACTACGGTTTACACTCCTGTGCTTACAAGAGAAATTGACATTTTTTCTGAAAATAAACAACCAAAAGGCAACTGGAAAAACCCTGTATTGATTACAGGCGGATTAGGACAAATGGGCCGGATCTTTACCGAACAGTTGGTCAAATCAGGGTGCAAAAAAATCTATCTTCTGTCCCGTAATCCATCATGGTTACAGGCAAAAGAAAGCCAGGCAAGGAAAATGAAACTCAGCCCGCCACAGCTGGATTTCCGCAAGTATGTGGAACAATGCAGATCAGAGGGTATTTTGATTTCAGCAATTGCCGGAAAAGTAGATTCTGCTGAAGATATGGAAGCCATTGCTTCCACGTTAAAAAAACAAGGCATCGAAGAAATCAATCTGATTCATGCTGCCGGAGCCATTACCCGAAATAAAGTCACTGAAGCCAATACCGAAGAGCTTGAAGCTGAATGGAAAGCGAAATACGAAGGGGCTTTACAGCTGGATCAGCAATTTGAAAACTTCAAGGTTGGATTTACCCTGTACACCTCCTCTATTGCTTCATTATGGTCAGGAGACGGAGTAGCCGGATATTCAAGTGCCAACTTACTGCTGGATGGCCTTGCTTTTAACAGAAATCTTTCAGGGAAAAGAACCATTTCAGTCCGTTTCGGAAGGTTTGCAGAAAAAGGACTGATGAAAGACGAGGAAGCAAAAGAACTTGAAGCGTCTGGTATTTTGACCATTCCTATGAGTGTTGCCATCGACAAAGCTTTGGAACTGGCTGCCACATCAGCTCTCACGACTCCCGGAATTATGAATATCGACTGGAAACGTTTTACTCCGCTGTATCAGCTGCTTAATCATAATCAGCTGTTGTCACTGCTTACTCACAAGGAAACTACTTCAGGGAATAAAAAAGAACAAAACACTCCTAAAATTCAGGATAAACCTTTACGGGAAATCATCCGGCAAATGGTGGCAGAGGAACTTGAAATTGATATCGATGAGGTAGATCCTTCAATTCCTCTTTTTGAACTGGGATTGGATTCTATTCACTCATTAGGTATACGAACTGACCTCGAAGAACTGCTTGATATCAAATTATCCGTAAGTCTTATTTATGACTTTAACACAGTGGATCTTTTAAGCCAGCACCTTGAAGAATTAACGCAAAAAGTTCCGGATTCCTCTGTCGACGATAAAAAAGAAGAAAGTGAAGAGGATCTTTTACAGCTTTTAATGCAGGAATTGCAGTAAATACCAAAACAAAATTCAATGGAAAACAATACTACAGATCGTTCGGATATCCTCAGAAAAGCTCTTGAGGAAATCCGAAGATTGAAAAAACAATTAGAACACAACCAGGATTCTCTTTTTGAACCTATTGCTATTGTAGGAATGGCCTGCAGGTTTCCCAAAGGAGCCAGCAGTCCGGAAAAATTCTGGCAAGCCTTACAATCGCAGCAAGACCTCATTGGTCCTATTCCGGAAAAGAGAACAGAAAATACGTTAAGCGGAGCATGGGAAGGGAGTCCCTTTTTAAAAGAAGCCGGGTATCTTGAAGAAGATATCGAAGCGTTCGACCACCGCTTATTCCGTTTTTCCCCAAGAGAGGCAGAACGTACCGATCCCCAGCAAAGATTATTTCTGAAAGTCTGCTGGGAAGCCCTGGAAAATGCAGGATATGCCCCGGATTCATTGCGTGGAAGTAAAACAGGAGTGTATGCAGGTGTTATGCTGATGGAATATATGCAGCAGCTCGCCAGTGAAAGAAAACTGACTGCCCAGTTTGAACCTTATGATGTATCAGGTAACGGATTTTCATTTATGTCCGGAAGAGCCAGCTATTTCTTTGGATTCCAGGGACCGGGAATTACGACTGATACTGCCTGTTCCTCATCATTGGTGAGTATTGACCAGGCTTGTAAGGGCTTATGGATGGGCGATTGTGACATGGCACTTGCGGGTGGAGTCAATCTGTTGCTTTTCCAGGAATCCACAGCATTATTTTCTTCCCTGAATATCCTTTCCCCGGAATGCCGCAGTAAATCATTCGATGCGGAAGCCAATGGAACTGTTCGTGGAGAAGGATGCGGTATTGTGGTGCTTAAAAAGCTGGCGGATGCCGTGAAGGCTGGCGATCACATTCATGCAGTTATTAAAGCATCCGGAATTAATCAGGGCGGATTATCTTCCGGTCCTACCGTACCTCACGGCCCTTCACAGGAAATGTTACTGAAAGAGGTCTGGAAGAAAGCTGGGATCAGCGAAAATGGCCCTGATTATATCGAAGCCCACGGAACAGGAACTGAAATAGGCGACCCTATTGAAATGAACTCCATTATCCATTTACTTCCTAAAGAAAGACAATCTCCGGTGTATGTGGGTACTGTAAAATCGAACCTTGGCCACCTGGAAGCCGCAGCGGGCGTTGCAGGATTTATTAAAACCGTATTAGCCTTAGAACATAAAAAAGTTCCCGGAAATCTGCATTTCAACACCCCCTCTTCTCATATCAACTGGGCTGACTCATGCATTGAAATTCCAACAAAAACAATAGAATGGAACGCTTCACAAAAGCCAAGAACAGCAGCGATCAGTTCTTTCGGATTAAGCGGAACCAATGCTCATATCGTATTGGAAGAATATCAAAATCCTGCTCCCTATCGGCAGGAAAAACCAAATGAAACCTCCCGGAAGTGGCCGCTTCGTTTCAGTGCCAGAAACCTGTCCTGTATCAGAGATCAATGGGCCGCTTTTGCTTCTTTCTTAAAGGAAAACGAAAATCTGAGTATGGATGAATTATCCTACAGCCAGAATGTATCCAGAGCTGACTTCAAAGAAAAACAGGTAATCTGGGCAGCCGATCAAAACGAAGCCCTCAGGATTTTAGAAACTGTTCTTGCCGATGAATCGGATAGTATTTCTATTAAAGGTCTTTGGAGAAACAGCTCTGATATTTCTGAAATAAAGGATCAGGATTTTGAAGGAATGTCCTTTTTAGATACTCAGAACCATCCGGATCTGGAACAGCATGTCTTTTCAGACTGGATAAAAGGTAAAAAAATTGACTGGAAGTCCTATTACAAAGGATGCAGACTACGAAAAGTGAATGTCCCGAATTATCAGTTCCAGGAAAAAGTATTCGGGTTGAAAACCACCTGATGCTGAGCAGCATTATTCAGATAAAACAATAACATTTAAAACTATTTTGTGATAACTATAGAACAAGAATCTCCACAGGTAACACTTAACAGTGTGTCAGAAGCTTTTGAATACCTTCAAAAAAATCTGATGGAAGAATTAAAGCTCGATGAAGATGAGCTGGAAGAACTTGAAAATGATGAAAATCTGTTTACCATAGGATTAGACTCTATTGCCATGGCTGACCTTACAGGCCGCTGGAAAAAAGAATTGGGTATAGAAGTAAGAAGTACAGACTTTTTAAGAGAACCTACCTTACAAAGCTGGGCAGAATTCATCTTTGAGCAGGTCAATGAACAACAGCTTACTTCTTCTGAAAATACAACCTTGAGTTTATACAAAAATGATGAAGACTCCAGATATGAAAGCTTCAGACTCGGAGACATCCAAAATGCTTACGTGGTAGGCAGAAATGCAGAATTGCCCTGGGGCGGCATCAGCTGTTACGGATATTTTGAAATGAACACCAGAGATCTGGACATACACGCTTTACAGCTTGCCATCAATGATCTGATCAAAAGACACGAAATGCTTCGCGTGAGAGTGGATGAAAACGGTTTCCAGAAAATCCTTCCGGAAATGAATTACATCATTCCTCTGCACAGCATCAATGAAGGTAAAGATTTACAGAAACATCTTGCAGAGATCCGTGGAGAGATGGAAAACCAGATCATCCCACTCAGCAAACCTTTATTTGATCTCAGGGTCAGTGAAATGGAATCAGGCACATGGCGCATTCATTTCGGAATGGACTTTATCGCCAGCGATGCATTAAGTCTGCGTCTGTTCTGGAGAGACCTTTCAATCTTATATTCGCAGCGATTGAAAAACGCTTATTCTCAAAACGCTCTTCCGGAAATCAAAGCTTCTTTCCGTGATTATCTTCAGTACATTGAATTAAGAAAAAAATCTGACCGGTATGAAGATGATAAAGCGTATTGGCTGAACAGGATGGACAGCTTATCTCCGCCGCCCCAACTGCCATTAAAAAAACAGATCAGTGCCTTTGGTCATACCGCCAAAGAATTTACTCATTTTGAACACACCTTTACCAAAGAACAATGGGAAAAATTCTGTCAACATGCCGCACAGAAAAAACTGACTCCTACAGCAGCTTTGATGAGCCTTTTTTCAGAAGTACTCTCTGCCTGGGGTTCCGGACCACAGTTTGGGTTGATGCTAACCGTTTTTGAAAGAGATCCTGTTCATCCTGACATTGATAAAGTCATTGGGGATTTCACCCATCTGTCCCTTTTAAGCGTCAACTGTCTCAACCGCAGCGTAGAAGAAAATGCTTTGGCACTGCAATGGCAGATGCAGGAAGACCTGGAGCACAAAACGTATTCTGCCGTTGAGGTGGTAAGAGAGCTCAACCGTATCAATCCTTCAGCGGATCTGTTCTACCCTGTCGTATTTACCAGCGCATTAGGTTTAAGCAAAGATGGAAATGACCTGGGTGATCCTTCCGTGTTTGGCGAAGTAGGCTATTCTTCTTCTCAGACACCACAGGTTTGGTTAGACTCACAGGTAATGATTAAAAACGAAGATATGGTAGTGGCGTGGGATGCTTTAAATACCATATTCCCCGACGGATTGATTGCTTCCATGTTTGAAACCTATACACGATTAATTGAAAATGCAGTCGAGGAAATTTCATTCTGGGAGTCAACATTGGATGATTTGAGACCTAATAATCAGCGTGAAATCCAAAAGATTGTCAATCAGACTCAATACAATTATCCCGAACTTCTGCTGCATGAGCAAATTCTGGAATACGCCCAAAAAGATCCCAACAGAGAAGCCATTGTTTTTAAAGAACAAACGTACTCTTACAAAGAATTAACTGAAAAAGCCAATCATATTTCGGCATTATTGCAACGTAATCAGATTAAAAAAGGAGCCAGAATTGTGGTTCAGATGCAAAAATCATTTGAATCCATCGCCGTTATTCTTGGTATTGTTCAATATGGGGGATCTTATATTCCGATGTCTCACAACAATCCTGAAGCCAGAACCGTTGAGATCATTCAGCAAGCGGAAGCACAGGGTTTTATTACCGATCAGGAATTTGATTTAAACGAAATACAAACTGAAAATTTCCTGCACTTACAACAGTCTGATATCACCTGGGAAAAAATTGATTTTGAAAAAACGGTCATTCTCCCTCAGGACATTGCTTATATCATCTTCACATCCGGATCTACCGGAAAGCCTAAAGGAGTTGTGATTACTCATGAAGCTGCTGTGAATACTATTTTAGACGTTAACAGACGCTTTGACGTAACCGAAAATGACGCTGTATTTGGAGTATCAGCCTATAGCTTTGATCTATCGGTATATGATATCTTCGGAGTGCTGGGAGCAGGCGGAAAGCTTGTTGTTCCTACAGAAGAAGAACGTATTGATCCGATAGCATGGAAATCCCTGATTACCCAACATCAGATTACCTTGTGGAATTCTGTTCCTGCCTTATTCAACATTTTGCTTGATGCTACTCAGGAGCAGAACAATCTGTCTTTAGAAAAAGTCTTTTTATCAGGGGACTGGATTCCGCTTTCCACTTTTGACAGGATGAAAAAGCTAATACCTGACGTCAGTCTGGTGAGTATGGGGGGCGCTACAGAAGCATCCATCTGGTCAAATTATTATGAAGTGAAAGCACTCGAAGAAAAATGGACTTCCATTCCTTATGGGTATCCCCTATCCAACCAGCAATTTTATGTACTGGATGAATCAGGACGTCCGTGTCCGGCATTTGTCAAAGGAAAATTGCATATCGCCGGAAAAGGTCTTGCAATGGAATATTGGGGCCGTGAAGACTTAACCCAAAAAGCATTTTATATCCATCCTAAGCTCCATATCAGATTGTATGATACAGGTGATTACGGACAGTATATAGAAAATGGAATGATTGAATTCCTGGGACGGAAAGATGATCAGTTAAAAATCAACGGATACCGTATTGAAATTGCAGAAATCCAGATGGCATTTCAACAGTGTAATCCGGCATTGGATCCTGTAATTCTGCCTATTGGAGAAAAAGCAGCTCACAAAAAGCTGGTAGCCTATGTGAAATCTAACGCAGATGCTTTTTCAGAGTCTGATTTCAAAAAACAGCTGACAAAATATCTTCCACCCTATTTTATCCCGGACAGCATTATTCCATTGAAAAACTATCCTGTAACAGCCAATGGAAAAATTGACCGAAATGCATTGATCCGGCAAGCTGCGGAACAAACCTCATCCCGATCTGAAAAACCTGATACCGGAAAGGAAACAACCCATTCAAAAAACGGAAGCATCCATCCTGTATTGAAAGTTGTGCGGGAAGTATTTGATCTGCCGGAACTCAATGAGCAGGATCAGTTCAGTGAACTGGGAGTTTCTTCCATGGATATTATCCGGCTCGCCAATCAACTGGAAACCCACTTCCTGGATCGTCCTACGGTAGGTGATATGGTGAGACTGATTTCTGTTGCTGAACTGATTGAATATTATCAGGCCAAAAACATCCGGTTTGAAGAATTTGAAGAAACCGGAAATCATTCTGTCCCGCCTCAGTTCCTGTTGTATACTGCTGAACAAATGAAATACCTTAGCGGATTACCTTTCATTGATCAGTTGGAACCAAGACAGTCTTACAAGAAAAGCCGGATTGCACAACGTACTGATCTTTCTTCCGACAACCGGATTTCATTAGCAGACAGCCCAACACCGGATGTATACAGTGCATGGAGAAAGAGCTACCGTACTTTCATCGACAGACCTGTTTCATTTGAAGAATTTAAAGGCTATTTAAATCTATGCTCTGCCCAGTCCATGGATCAGAATGTACGCTTCAATTATGCCTCTTCCGGAGGAATATATCCTGTACAGATTTATGTAACCGTTTTCAGGGACAAAGTAGAACATGTAAAGGAAGGGTATTACTACTTCGATCCGTATAATCAGGAACTCACCTTGATTTCTCATGAAAATGTTATTTCAGCGACGCAGCTTAATTTTAACCATAACTGGCTGGATCAGGGAGCTTTTGCCGTTCACATGATCGCAGATATGGAAGCCATTTATCCCATTTACAATAAAGAATCACTGCGGTTTTCTATGCTGGAAGCCGGATTTATTTCTCAGCTGCTGGAAGCAGAAGGTGTGCATTATAATATTGGAGCCTGTCAGCTGGGAGGTTATGATTTTGAACAGATCAGAGCCAACTTAAACCTTTCCGTACAGCACTTTTATCTGCATACCCTTATTGCCGGTGCCATAGATTTTCAATCTGAAAAAGCAGCCATGCAGACAGAACTTGAATCTTTAGAATGGCAAAAACATACGGACACCCTGCAATCTTTGGTTAATGCATGTGAACAGAAAGAAGTACAGCTTTGGGTAGAAGAAGACAAACTGAAATTCAAAGCGCCTGAAGGAGCTCTTTCTCCTGAACTGCTTGAACAGTTAAAAGCCAGCAAAACTTTCCTGATTGCCTATTTGCAGTCCGAAACCTTTAAAAAACATCAAAAACAATACGAACGATTTCCTCTTACTCCTATCCAGGCGGCCTTTTTAATGGGACGAGACAATACTTTTGAATTAGGAAACGTAGGATCACACTATTACAGTGAACTGAAATGGCCCAACCTTGATGTCGAAAAACTTGAAAAAGTAGTGAATCATGTCATTGGGTTACATGATGCCCTTAGAACCGTTATTTACGAAGATGGAACCCAGGCAGTTTTACCACAGCAGCCTTATTATCAGATTACAATATCTAATGAGACACCCGAAGCCATCAGAACAGAACGTTCCCACCATAAATATCCTCTTGGGAAGTGGCCCATGTTTCATTTTGAAGTGAGCAGCGCTCATTCTGCCGACACCATTTTACATCTGAGCGTCGATTTACTTTTACTGGATGCCTGGAGCGCCGATCTTCTGATGCGGGAAATCATTAAAGCCTATCAGGGTCAGGAAGTAAAGAAGCCAGGATATACCGTTAAGCAATATATTGCCGATGAAAAAAAATGGCATCTGGAACATCAGCAATTCCTGCAGAAAGCCGAAAACTATTGGGAATCCAAGTTAAAAGACATTCCTTCCGGACCGGAATTGCCGTTTATAAAACCATTGTCTGAAATTGAACATCCAAAATTCAGAAGGTACACATTTGCCGTATCAGATAAAGCGATTGAAGCTTTAACCCAAAAAGCCGGACAGTACAATCTGAGTGCTACAGCCGTATTGGCAACCATCTTTTCAAAACTTCTGTCCCACTGGAGTGGCGGGAAAGCTCTTACTTTAAATATGACGCTTTTCAACCGTCTGGGGCTTCACCCGGACGTTAACGAGGTCATGGGTGACTTTACCAATGTGGCCTTAATCTCTTATTTCCCTGAAAATCAAGCAACCTTCTTATACGAAGCCACTGCCATTCAGGAACAAATATGGCAGGCCGTGGAGCACCGGGCTAAAAATGGACTGGAAGTCCTGAGAGCTTTAAACAAAAACAATCCCGGAAAAGCGGTGATGCCCGTTGTGTATACCAGTTTGCTAAGCAGTGAGTCAGCCGATATGGAAAACAATTTCTTCCCTGAAGGCGTAAAAGAGGTCTATGCTGTAAGCCAGACTCCGCAGGTAGTCATTGACCATCAGATCTACCGCAGAGGTGATGAATACCTGATCAACTGGGATGTGGTGGAAGAAGCCTTTGATCTTCAGCAGCTTGAAAAAATCGTAACGCTGTATGAAGCATGGGTACACCAGATTGTAGAAGCTGAAAACTGGGACATTCAACTGAGTGCAGATTCATAAAAAACAAATTAAAACTAAAACTATATGAATATTTTACAAAGATGGTTTCCTTTTAACCATAGAAAAATACAGGAGGAACAAGAAAACACAGATTCGTTCAGACCTTCGGAAGAGCGCATTCAGGTATTTTGTTTTCCTTCAGCCGGCAGTAGTGCCGGTTTGTACAGAAGCTGGTGCAATGCCACCCATGACATGAGTGACATAGACTTTATTCCTGTGGAGATCCCGGGGCGCGGCAATCATATTACATCCCCGGCCGCAGACTCCATTGACGAACTGGTAGAAGCTTTTTTATCGGTTTTTCCAAAAGTGGTACGCACTCCTTATATTATTTACGGGCACAGTTTTGGAGCAGCAGTTGCCTTTCAGGTCGCTTATACTTTACAGGAAAGAGGTTTCCAGCTCCCTGAAAAACTGATTGTTGCCGGACGCCATGCTCCTCATATGCAGGATCCGAACCCTTTGAGCAGCGCCAGTACTGATGCCGAAATTATTGAAGAAATCAAAAAAATGGGCGGTACTCCGGAAGCCATTCTGAATCATCCGGAAATGTTACAGTTTACCCTCTCCCAACTGAGAGGAGATCTACGTACCCATGAATCCTTACGATACACAGGACAAAAACTTCAGATTCCTATTGAAGCCCATTGCGCTACACAGGATGATGCAACCAAAGAAATTGTGGAATACTGGAAAGATGTGACCACAGATGAATTTCACATCAAGGAGTTTGAAGGTCACCACTTTTTTATTCAGGCATTGGGTGAAACCTACCTGAATTCACTGATGGATACCATTACCCAAACAAGAAAATCACTCTCTTAAATTACGATGACTCATGACAACGGATTCAATTCATTATAAAACAATCTCCCAGCTCATCCAGGATGATACATGGAATACGGAAAGACTTCATATTTCCCAGGAAACCTGGAAGACTATTAGAGATCAATCAAAAGAATATCACTTACAGCCGGAAAACATATTGGCTTTTACAGCTGCACTTTGCTTAAAAACCTTGCTCGACCTGCCGGATCAGGAAACCGGGGAACAGATGAATATCATCAGTAAAAACGACTTTTTCTCCGTTTTACTTAATCCTTCTGAAAATATCGGATGGGATCAAAGTTTTCTGAAACACTGCAGTGACCTGAATGATTCTGTCACCTCAGATTCCAATAAAGCACAAGAATTACTGAACCACAGGTTTTCCGTAATTCTTCATGATGGCTCCTCTGACTTTAGTATTCCCATCATCACCTCTCCGGTTTTAATGATGATAAAAGTAACTGAAGATGTACAAATTGAATGGCATATTCATTCTGAATTTGTAAAGGAAGAAAGAGTGAAGTCTCTGGCCAGCACCCACAGCTATTTACTGAACTGGTCATCACAGGAAAACTGGCAGAATCCTTTACCGGATCTTTTGAACGAACAGGAAAGAACAATCAGAACTGAAGCCAACCGGACTTCAGCAGAAATTCAGCCCCAACTTATTCATCAGGCTTTTTTCCAGCATGCTTTGCAACATCCTGAGGATATTGCTCTTTATTGGGAAGAGGGAAATACAGCTCAAATGAGCTATGGAGAACTCGCCAACAAGGCCTTAAAACTATCACGTGCTTTAGTTGATAACGGAGCTGGGCAGAATAGTCGTGCAGCAGTTGTACTGCCCAAAGGTTACCCTCAAATCATCGCTGTGATGGGAATTTTGGGGAGTGGATCACTGTATATTCCGATTGGTGTAGACCAGCCTTCAGAACGCCAGAAAAAGATCTTTAAAAAGGCAAACATAGAGTATATAGTTACTGATTCTTCAACGCTTGCCGAATTTCCACATCTCAACAATCTGGCACAGGAGCAGCATATTACCATCATTAATCTTGATGAACTTTCTGAAGTAGAGCCTTTGGAAGCCCCTGCAAATTCAGGTACAGACCAGTTGGCTTATATTATTTTCACTTCGGGATCAACCGGAGAGCCTAAAGGAGTAGAAATTACCCATTCCGCAGCGTGGAATACCATTCAGGATATCAATACCAGATTTAGCGTAACCGCTTCAGACCGGGCTTTAGCCATATCTGCTCTGGATTTTGATTTGTCTGTGTATGATATTTTCGGATTGCTGGCAGTAGGCGGATCGCTGGTACTGATTCGTGAGGAAGACCGAAAAGAAGCTTCTCTTTGGGTTCAGTGGGTTGAGAAGTACAACGTAACTCTATGGAATTCAGTTCCGGCACTTTTTGACATGTTGCTTTTGAGTTCTTCGTCAGAAAATAATCTGTCAAGCCTTCGTCTGGTATTAGTCTCAGGAGATTGGGTAGGATTAGATTTAAAGGACAGACTGACAGAAAGATCAGAAAACGGTCAGCTTATTGCCCTGGGTGGAGCCACAGAAGCTTCCATCTGGTCCAATTTCTTCCCTGTAAACGGGATTAATCCCAACTGGAAATCAATTCCGTACGGAAAACCTCTGGCCAATCAGAAATACAGAGTAGTGAATCATTTGGGAATGGATTGCCCTGATGGCGTTGCCGGAGAATTGTGGATTGGAGGGAAAGGAGTTGCTTCAGGGTATACCAATAATGAGGAACTTACCCACAGCCGTTTTGTTACTTTCGATAACGAAAGATGGTACCGGACCGGTGATCTTGGACGTTATTGGCAGGATGGTAATATGGAATTTTTAGGCCGTATAGACCATCAGGTAAAGATAAACGGATTTAGAATCGAGCTCGGAGAAATTGAGTCTGCCCTGAAAACTTTTCCGGGCGTCGCTCAGGCAACAGCTTCGGTAATTTCCATTCATCAATCTGCCCATCTGATTGCCGGTATTGTTGGAGAAAAAGCAGCTTTAACTGAAGAAACCGAATCTGATATACTTGCAGCCGCCTCTCCTGCTGCCCAATCCGGATATGAACTTCAAAAGCAGGTGGTTGCCAATTTCCTGTACGAATTACTGGATTTATCAAACCACACTATGAAAGGAACTAATGATTCTGATCTTTTACTTTCAGAACCAGCCTTACCGTCTATGATCACCGCATTAAAAGCTGAAATCATTAATGAAATGGGCATTGCTCCTGAGCAGACTCCCGTACTGGATATGTGGCTCAATTGGCTGCATGAAGAAGATATTCTGACAGAAAAAGATGGTCAGTTGTTATTTGCTGAACCAAGTACTGTTAATTCTGATGATTCCTTTCTGAACACTTTCAGAGAAAGACTTGATGAACGTAAGCCCATGCTTCGTCAGATTCTATCTAACATTCTACCCTCTGTATCTTTACTGGATGATGACCTTTTATCTCCTGAGATCTTAAGCACCCATGACCAAAGTACACTGAAAGGAATTGAATGTATAGCCGAAAAAATTAACCAGGCAGCCAACACTTCCGCAAAAACTTTGAAAATTGCTATTCTGGGAGGCCGAACTGGAGTTTTAACAGAGAAACTGCTTCAAGCGACTCAAAATAACAGCATTAAATATTCTGTGATTGACGAAGGCCGTGCTATGGTTCGCAGCTGCATTGAAACATTATCTAAAGCAGGCTATCAGGTCGATGGAATTGAACTGAAAAACAATCAGGTTCCCGAAGAATACTGGTATCATTTTGATTTTGTGGTGGCCATCAATACACTGCATCGTTTCCCTCAACCGGATCAGGGAATATTCATCAGCCATCTTCTTCTCCAAAACGGAGGGCGGCTTCTCGCTGTTGAGGCCGGACTATTGATGCCGGTTGCTCTTATCAGCTCAGGAGTTATTGACCGTGGTTTCCAGCACTTTGATCCTCAGCGCAGAGAAGTATTCAGTCCGATGTTAAATAAAGCATCCTGGAAAAATTATTTTCTGAAAACAGGCTTTACAAAAGTCCTTTCTGAAGAGATTGAGGATTCTTTCACCCTTGTATATGATACGCAGTGTCCGAAAAACCGTCCTCAATTAAAGGAAACACAGATTCTTTCCCACATTCAGACATTATTACCACCACACATGATTCCTGAAAAGCTGGTTATCCTTCCGTGGATGCCGTTGAGTGCGAATGGAAAAATAGACCGGAAATCCTTTACCGGACTGGTAAAAACCATGATAGAATCGGAAGTGAGAAAAAGTACGGAAGATTTTGAAAAGCCAAACGGAAAGATGGAAGAAGGCATCGCTGAAATCTGGAAAGGGCTATTGGCTTTAGAAGCCGTAGGAAGAAACGACGTATTCTTTGAAATAGGAGGCGACAGCTTATCGGCTACCCGTTTTCTTACAGAGGTAAAAAAACAGTTTGAAGTGAATCTTTCCCTGAGAGAATTATTTGGAGCGACTTTAAAAGATGTTGCCGCTAAAGTGCAGATACAGCACCTCAAAATGCAGCAGGAATTGGAAACCATGGAAATAGGAGAAATTTAATTATGATAGGAATTATAGGAGGATACGGAGAAGTAGGCCATCATGCCTGCATTACCCTGCAACAATATGGTATTGGTCCCTTAAAAATCGGAGGGCGTAATCCTGAGAAAGGAAAAGCAAAACAGTCGGAAGTACTTCCCGGAGCTATCTGGGAACAGGTAGACGTAGAAAATGATGAAAGCATTGCCCGTTTCATTTCCGGCTGTGATCTGATCTTAAATTGCGCTGCTCCATCCCATCGTTACTCAAGACGGATCGCTAAAATATGTTTACAGCATCATGTCAACATGGTAGATGCCGGAATAGATAATGATTATCACAGTGATCCGCTGGAAACCGGAGATAATATCATAGTGTATGCTGCCGGAGCTACCCCGGGATTTTCAGGATTGTTCCCGATCTGGTTTGGTCAGCAGTTTGACAAAGTCCATTCTCTGCTTAGCTATTACGGAACTTCAGGACAGCTTTCAAAAGCCGGTGCGGAAGATTACCTGGAAGGATCATTACATTCCAACAATGTTCCCCGTGCGGCCTGGAGAAATGGTGTTGTACCGAATGTATTATCACGAAAAACCGGAGTCGAACTTCCTTTCTTCCCCGGAGAAATTACTGTATTCCCTCTTTTTGATGATGAAACCCAACTGGTAGCCCAAAGGCTTGAACTGGAAAACGGAGAATGGTATGCTGCGGTAGAAGGAGAAAAATCAATTGCAGCTCTCGACAGTGCCAGTTTTGAGTATAAAACCAATCCTAAAGCTATGATTGAAAAATTGTGCTTTGCCGTAGAAATGGATACGCTGGGAAGAAGTCCATATTTCATTCTTATGGTCCAGTTGACAGGAGAATCAGAAGGTCAGGAAAAAACACAGACTGCCGTGTATGAAGTAGGAAAAATCATTCCTTTCTGCGGAAAAATAGCCGCCATTATCGTAAAAGCAGTACTGGATGGTAAACTAAAACACGGATTACATCATGCGGCTTCCATTGAGGATATTGACTATGTAATGGATCATCTGGAAAAAACAGATTCCCCACACAGTATCCAGATCATTGATCATTCAATTGAAGAACTTTCCGTGGAGGAAGAAGGAACCTTATAAAGATTAAAAAATGAACAGTATCAAAAAATATACATCAGGAAAAATAAGAACCGTAGTCATTGGCTCTACTTTCGGACAGTTTTATCTGGAAGCGCTCAGTAATCTGTCTGATGACTTTGAGATCAAAGCTTTGATTGCCGGTGGCAGTGAGCGTTCAAAAAAATGCGCAGAAGCTTACGGCATCCCACTTTTAAAAGATATTACAGAAATAAACCCTGATGAGGTTGATCTGGCGTGCATCATCCTCCGTTCAGGAGTTATGGGCGGTAAAGGAACCGAATTCGCTCTTTACTGCATGGAAAAGGGAATTCATGTGATACAGGAACATCCCATTCATCACAATGATCTGGCCACCTGTTTACGGGCAGCCAAATCGAACAATGTGCATTTCATTACAGGTAACCTGTATGTTCATCTCCCGGCTTTCAGACGGTTTTCTAAAGTGGCCCAACATCTTTTTGAAACGAAAAAAGCTGTCTATATCGATATTGCGCTGGCCACTCAGGTATCATTTCCATTGGTTCAGATGATGATTGATCTTTTGCCTAACCCAAGACCCCTGAACATTCATCATGTTCTGAAAGATTCGGGACCATTCCAGGTACTTACCGGAGAATGGGGCGGTCTGCCTCTTACCCTTCGTGCCCATAATGAAGTCAATCCAAACGATCCTGACAACCATCAGCATTTACTGCATACCATCTCTATCGGATGCTCCGGAGGAACTTTATCTCTTACCGATACCCATGGACCTGTTGTATGGAAAGCCCAGCTTCATATCCCACACAATGAATTGCTGAGAAATGTATCTGCCGGAAATCATCTGAATGAAAAGAGCACTATGGTTCTAGGACCTGAATTTCCGCCTACTTATCAGGAAATTCTTCAGAAACAATGGCCAAGAGCTATTGGAAAGGACCTGCTCGCTATAAAAAGCTTCATCACAGGCGAAAAAAAACCGGAACAGAGAGCTCACCTTGAATTATTATGTACCCGGTTGTGGCATGACCTGACCCACGCTTTAGGATCTCCGACCTTAAAACCCGATGCATCCTATGAGCAGATTGAAATAAGCCGACTTATCGAGATTGCCAGCCACGTTCCGGCTGAGCCAGAAGAAATGAGTATCTCTTAATCTGCTTTTAGAACCCAATAATATGAATACCCCTATGACAACTTATATAGAATCCGTTGATGTTCAGGAGCTGATGAACAGCATGCGAAAAAAGAAAATTCAGCTCTGGACAGAAGACGGAAAATTAAAATTCAAAGCTCCGAAAGGAGTTATGGAACCGAATGACTTAGAGCTTCTCAAGGAAAACAAAGAAAAGATCCTTAACTATCTGGAGTCAGAAAACAAAACCATTACCATCCAGAATGACCTGCCAAACCGTTATAAACCGTTTCCCCTTACCGATGTACAATCTGCTTATCTTCTGGGAAGAAACCCCGGATTCAGATACGGCGGAGTTGCCTGTCATTTGTATATGGAATTAAAATACAATGCCTTAGACCATGAACTTGTAGAAAATATCTGGAACAGACTGGTTCAAAGGCATGAAATGCTAAGGGCTACGGTGAGCAATCAGGGGTTTCAGAGCATTCAGCAGGAAACACCACGCTTCACGGTAAGTTATCAGGATGTTTCTTCATTGGCCATTCAGGAACAGGCTTCTGTTTTGGAGAAAGTACGGGGGCAGATGAGCCATCGTGTTTATGACACTGAACAATGGCCGTTATTTGATATTGCGGTAACCACAACACAATGGGAACAGAAAAAAGAATCTGTACTTCATTTTTCTATGGAATTCCTGATTGCAGACTGGATCAGCATGTGGATGCTGATGGCTGAATTTGAAAAGCTTTATTTCAATCCCGATATTCAGCTTTCCCCCTTAAGCCTTAGTTTCAGAGATTATGCCATTGCAGAAAGAGGAATCCGTGAAACTCCTGCCTATGCCAAAGACCGGAACTACTGGATGAACCGTGTGGAAACGTTGCCCGCAGGTCCTACCCTTCCCGTTTCCCGCAGGGAAAATACCACCTCCAATCATTTTACAAGAAACAGCACGCTGATTGAAAAAAAGAAATGGGAAAGCTTTAAAGCAACCGCCAACTCACATGGTATTACTCCCACTTCTGCAGTGGCAGCAGTGTACGCTTCAGTACTGGAACGCTGGAGCGAAACCGCTCATTTCTGTCTTAACCTTACTGTTCTTAATCGTATGCCTCTTCATCCTGAAGTTCATCAGATCGTGGGTGATTTCACTTCGGTCAGTTTACTTGAAGTAGATTACAGGGAACCCAAAGTATTCAGTGAGGCGGCAAAGAATATGAATATTCAGCTGTTTGACGATTTGGACCATCCGTTATTTACCGGTGTTGAAGTACTTCGTGAAATGACTAAAAAGCAACAGAACGGAAGAGTTCTTTTACCCGTTGTACTAACGAGTGCCATCGGATTGCTTGATACGGGCGAAAATGCAGGACTAAAAGGACAGATCGGTGATTACAATATCAGCCAGACACCTCAGGTATTTATTGACTGCCAGGTGGTAGATACCGCGCAGGGACTTTCTGTGAACTGGGATACCCGTGATGGTATTTTCCCAGAACAGATGATTGACGATATGTTTTCAACCTTTGAAACGCTTCTCAACGAATTGTCAGATCATCCGGAATCGTGGCACAAAAAAGACCTGATTACATTACCTTCAAGGCATCAGGAGGAAAGAGACCAACTGAATCATGAACCTGCTATGCTGCCGGAATCTTTACTTCATGAATCCGTCCTCAAAAACTTCAAAAAAAATGCTGATAAAACAGCTATTGTAGATCAGTACGGTTCGTTTACCTATCAGGATATTGAAGAAAAAACAGCTGCTATTGCTTGGCAATTACAACAACTGGGCTTCAAAGAGCAGGATAAAGTAGCGATTACCCTTCCTAAATCCCACCATCAGGTAACTTCTGTACTGGCGGTTCTTGCTCTGGGGGGTGTATATGTTCCGATAGACCTCAACCAGCCTGTTGAAAGACGAACAAAGATCATTAAAAATGCAGGAATTAAGTATGTTCTGACTTCTGATGAAATCAATCAGCAAGGGTACGGAACAGAAAACGGCGTACACATTATTGCTGTAGATGCCTTATCATTTAACAAAGAAATAAATCTTGGTGAAATTTCTGCCAACACAAAACAAGATCATAATGCTCCGGCTTATGTGATCTATACTTCAGGTTCTACTGGCGAGCCTAAAGGAGTAGTGATTTCCCATCTAGGAGCGATGAATACCATTGAGGACATTAACAGACGTTTCAACATCGATGAAAAAGACAGTGTTCTTGCTTTATCACAGCTCGGTTTTGATTTATCAGTGTATGATATCTTTGGAATGTTAGGGCTGGGCGGAACTCTTATCTACCCTCAGCCGGACCGCCAGCGTGATCCTTCTCACTGGCTGGAACTGATGCAAAATTATCAGATCACCGTATGGAACACGGCTCCCGCCCTTATGCAGATGTTTGTTAATTTTCTGGAAACTGAAAAGCAGGCAATCAGCACTTCTCTAAGTCATTTCAGACTTGCTTTGTTATCAGGAGACTGGATTCCTTTGAACCTCCCTGATACTTTAAAGCAGCTGGTTCCTTCTGTACAGCTGATCAGCCTGGGTGGAGCAACGGAAGCTTCCATCTGGTCCAATTTCCACATTTATAAAGGATTACAGCCGGACTGGAATAGTATACCCTACGGAAGACCGCTTTCTAATCAAGGATTCCGTATTCTGGATGAACAGATGAGAGACTGTCCGGAATGGAAATCGGGGGATCTGTTTATTACAGGTTCAGGGCTTGCACTGGAATACTTCAATGATCCTGATCTTACTGATGAACGTTTCTTTCTGCATCCTTCAGACGGTAAAAGAATGTATAAAACCGGAGATCTGGGAAGATATATGCCCGGCGGAGAAATTGAGTTTTTAGGAAGAAGAGATAAGCAGGTTAAAATAAGAGGTCACCGTATTGAACTAGGTGAAATAGAATCTGCATTAACTACCCATTCTGATGTTTCCAATGCCGTAGTGATCGCTAAAACCCATACTGAAAACAGTAAAATCAAAACTTTATTTGGATTTATAGTTCCTTCCGGAAATCAGTCTGATTCCGATTTTACTTCTGAAATAGTACAGTTTTTAGGTAAAAAAGTCCCTGCGTATATGGTTCCTTCCCATCTTCAGGTTATTGATAGAATTCCGGTAACCGTTAATGGTAAAGTAGATGGTAAAAAACTGGAAGAATTATGCATTCTCGATACCGGTAAAACTACTACAGGCAATCAGGATTTCAAGGATGTACTTGAAAAAACAATCCATGATTTGTGGTGCAGCTCTCTTGGCGTTGATTATATCGACAAGCATCAGAACCTTAACGATTTTGGAGCAGACTCCCTGATATCCGCTCAGATGGCTGGAAAACTGAGGGATATTTTCGTAGAAAAAGGGCAGCAGCATCTGACTTTTGACCTGATTTTAAGACAAATTCTAACCTCTCCTACCATTGCAGATCTGGCAGATTTCTTTAGAGATCAGGAAAACAATGCAGGCGTTCAGAAGAAGGCAGAAGAAACCAAAAAAGAAACCCGTATCGGTACACTTACCCATTTCGGAGGGGATTCATCCGGGATGCATCGTATCATCCTTCATGCAGGTGGTGGAACTTTGGAAAGGTATAAACACCTGATCCGTGAAATGGTCAATCAGAATTCCGGAGCGGTCTATGGAATTTCCGTGGGAGATTTTGATGCCTATTGTGCTTTAGAAAGCGATCAGCTGGTGGAACGTATTGCAGATGATTATTGTGCTTCTATTATTGAAAATGGTGCTAAAAAGGTACAACTTATCGGCTATTCCATTGGAAGCATGATTGCTGTAGAAATGGCAAGAAGGCTGAGTGAAAAGGGAATTGAAGTTGCTGATTTGTGCATTATAGACGCCATCCGTGTTCCGTTTAAAGTATATGATGATCTGTTTGTGGAATTCCGTTTTCTGCCGAATTTAGGAATTACCCCGGCAGATGCAGGTTTTGGAGAGATGAACGGAAAACTGTTCATGAAATATGTAACCCAAACTTTACAGCAAAATAAAAACGAACTTCCGGAAGGCGCTATTTTTACGATGCAGGGTAACAGCGAACTGGTACAGGTAAGTTCGGTTTTTAACAAAATGAAAGCCGCCAGCCAATCTGAAAGGTTTGATGCTTATCTGGATGCCATGAAACGCTTATCCGGACGTGAAATGCCCAAAGAACTGCTGGAACGTACCTACAGTACTTTTGCCCAAAACTTTAAAGCTTCCCGGTTTGTGTCTCCGCCTTATTTTGGTGATATCCGGTATTTTAAAGCTAAAGATCAGGGGACTACGACTTCAACCGGAATCAATGATGACATTGTAGAACTGTGGTCAGAAATCAGCCTAGGAACTTTAGATATTACAGACATTGAAGGGGATCACCTGGGTTGTGTGGGCGAAGAATATGCACCTGATCTGGCGGGTTATTTAGGTCAATTTTCAAATCAATAACGGGATGAAAAACTTACCTAACAACCTGCAGGCCGCCTACTTCGATGTGGACGGAACATTGTCCAGAAGTAATATTGTGGACCCCTTACTCTACATAAAAAAACATAGCATGTCGCCTTCCAGGTATTCTATCTGGAAGGCCATGCTTCCTTTTCGTTTTGTATACTGGACGATTTTGGATAAAATCAGCCGCGAAAAAGCAACTGCATCGATCTATCGCCAGTATAAAGGGATCTCCGTTGAAACGATGAACTCTCTAAAAGCTCAATGTTATCAGGAAAAATATCATAAGAAACTCTTTCCAAAAGCTCTTGAAGCCATCAATACCTTCAAAGGACAAGGAACCCGGATGGTTCTGGTTTCAGGATCTTTGGATATTTTCCTGCAACTTCTGGCCGAAGAATTAGGGGCAGAGCTTATTTCTTCCCGCCTGGAAACCAAAGAAGGAATTTATACCGGAGAAATGAAGGACCGTGCCGTTAGCGGAAAGCGAAAAGCCGAACTCATCCGTCAACACGCTCACAGCAACCAATTTACGCTGGAAAACTGTGCTTCTTTCGGAGACTCAGGTGATGATATTGCGATGCTGTCTTCAGTACAATATCCTGTAGCGGTTAACCCGGATAAGAAACTGGCTTCATTGGCTCAAAAAAATAACTGGGAACTTCTCCTATGGTCTTAACATGCATATTTATTGTATCGATATTAATAATCTCCTGGATGAGGCGGAATTTAACGGGCTTATCCAATATGTCTCACCCGATAAAAAGGCCAAAATCCAGAGATTCCGGAAGTCCATTGATGCAGTAAGATCATTATTGGGCGATTTAATCATCCGTACTATTCTGTGCAGACACTATGGCTTAACAAATGATGAAATATATTATGAATACCAGGAATTTGGCAAACCCTATCTTCCCCATCACTCCCATCTTCATTTTAATATTTCGCATTCCGGAGATTGGGTTGTGGGTGTGGTTTCAAAGAATCCTGCAGGTGTTGACATTGAAAAAATAGCTGAGGTAAAAGAAAACCTAACTTCATGGTCTTTAACAACAGAAGAGTATCAACAATTCCAAAAACTCAATAAAACGGAAAGAACCCTGTTTTTTTTCAAACTCTGGACATTAAAAGAAAGCTATGTAAAAGCTACAGGAACAGGATTATCCGAAGGGCTGAATACCTTAGAAATTACCATGGACAATGAGAATATCATGATGAAAAAAAATAAAAAAACTATCCCTGCTTATTTTGAAACCATGGAACTGCAGCAAGGACATCAACTTTCACTGTGCTCACTTTCAGAGAATCCTTGCAGGAATATGCGGGTATTTTTGCTTCATGAATTCACAGAAGAGGTAGAACGTTTTTTGAAAATGCCAAAAACAGAATCAGCAGACAGTATCTAAAGTATTACAATCTTCCATATCCAGGATGAATCTTTTAAAATATGATTTTGAAAGATTATCGTCAATGGGTTTTGGAAGACAATTTATTACTGACTGGCCAATATATTTTGAAAACCTTCAATTCAATACACCGTCATTAAGCTAATTTTCAAATACTTAACATTGATATATTTTCAATATCAGTAAAGAAAGAGTTTGGATAGCGTCCTGCCAAGTTCACAAATAGCCAAATAGCGCCAACTAAAGACAGTTGGCGCTATTTTTTGTTTATGATGTCAGCTTAAACCAGAAAAAATTTCTTAAAATTTTAATGTTATTAAATGTATTAAAAGTTAAAATAGACTTGTAAGAAATTGTAAGGATAACTATGATTACATTAATTCAATTGTTGAGTAACATACATTCTAATAAAAACTTATTTCAATTAAGTTGTACATTCGGTAGACTTCCCTGTTTCCAGTTATCATACTTGTTAAAAATTACATCAAAATTTTAAAATTCGATTTTACTTATTTTATTATTTTTTATGTAATAACTATCTTAGCAGATTAATTGAAAATTAATATCTATTATTGTCATTAAACTTTTACATGACTTAGGAATTAATGAACTTAAAAAATGAAAAATTCAGAATAGATGAAATATATAAAGTATTCTTCTTATTCAAGCTAAATCTCATAAGGGTATTAAAATCGATTATCAAAAAATACAGAATAAACAAAGATTCAGATTATCATATAAAAAACAACTTTTATGTTTTTTAAAATTAATTGAATGCTTTAAATAATTAGAATATCATGTTGACACAAAAATTGAAGAATAAAGTAGCTACCTTATGGGATAAGTTTTGGGCTGGGGGTATATCAAACCCACTTAACGCAATTGAACAAATAACATATCTACTTTTTATCAAGCAGCTAGATGAAATGGATAAAAGGAAAATAAGTGATGCTGATTACAAGGGCGATAATTCTAAATCTATTTTTTCAGGAAAATATTTCCCACCTGGTGTAGACGAAAAAGACGAAAAAAATGCAGTAGAAAAAGAAACACTCCGTTGGAGCTTTTTCAAAAATATGCCCAGTGATGATATGTTGTTACACATTCAAAGCAAAGTATTTCCTTTTATAAAACAATTAGATGATGCCAATTCGTTTTTCACAAAACATATGGCTAATGCTGCTTTCTTGATTCCTAGCGGAAGAATGTTAACGGAGGCAGTTAAAACTATCGATGATATTTATAAAGAACTAGAAAAAGAGAATCGTTTTATTGATGCTCAGGGAGATTTCTATGAATTTCTTTTGGATTCATTACGTAGCTCTGGTAAAAACGGACAATTTAGAACACCAACTCATATTATTGAACTAATTACTGAATTGGTTGAACCAAAATTAGGACACAAAATTGCAGACCCAGCAAGTGGAACAGCAGGTTTCCTATTATCTGCGTACAAATACATCATTACTGAATTTACAAGTGATAATTACAAACAAAAAGACGATAATGGTTTTGTTAGAGGAACACTTGCAGATAAGTTAGTGGATGAACAAGCTAAAAAAATATTAAACGAAGAAACGTTTTATGGTTTTGACATTGACCCTACAATGATTCGTATTGGGTTAATGAATTTAATGATGCATGGAATTACCCAACCTAAAATTGATTATAAAGATACTTTAAGTAAAAACTATAATGAAGATAATTTTTACGATGTTGTAATGGCCAACCCTCCGTTTGCAGGTAGTATGGACAAAGGAGATTTAAACCCCAGTTTTACAACCTCTTCAACCAAAAGTGAATTATTATTCCTAGAGCGTATTTATAAAATGCTTAAAATGGGTGGAACAGCCGGTGTAGTAGTACCACAGGGTGTTTTATTTGGTAGCAGTAAAGCTTTTATTACCGTTAGAAAATTACTACTTGATAAATGTGAACTAAAAGCAGTAATTGCAATGCCAAGTGGTATTTTTAGACCTTATGCAGGTGTAGCATCAGCTATTTTAATATTTACGAAAAGTGGTGAAACTAAAGATGTATGGTTCTATGAAATGCAAGGCGATGGTTGGAGCTTAGACGATAAGCGTAATCCAAAAATATTATCAAATGGCAAGCGTGATTTTCAAGATTTACATGTAATTATTGATAAATACAAGAAAAGAAATCCTAAAAAAGAGATAGACCGTACTAAGCAACATTTCTTTGTACATAAACAGGAAATTATTGACAACGATTATGATTTAAGTTTAAGTAAATACAAAGAAGAAGTTTATGTGGAAATTAAATATGATAAGCCATCAAAAATACTATCTCAACTATCAGATTTAGAAGTTGAAATAGAAAATGGAATTAACGAATTAAAAGAACTTTTTTAATGGAAATTAAAATCAAAGATTTAATTACGGATAAAATTCCTGGTGAATGGGGAGAAGAGGTAATTGATGGCAATGGTATAAATGTTATTAGAACTGCAAATTTTACCAATCTTGGAAATATTAATTTTTCAAATATTGTTCAACGGAAAATTGACCAACGGAAAATTGACCAAAAGCAATTAAAGCAAGGTGATGTTATTATTGAAAAATCAGGAGGTTCTCCCACTCAACCAGTTGGAAGAGTTGTATATTTTGATTTGGTAACAGATGAAATATACTTATGTAATAATTTTACCGCAGTATTAAGACCCGATAAATTTAAAATATACCCAAGATATTTTTTTTATCAATTATTTATTGGTTATATCAGAGGTAAAACTCTAAAATACCAGAATAAAACAACTGGAATTATAAATCTAAAATTAGATAATTATATAAATGAAAAAATATTTGTTCCTTCAAGAAAAGACCAAATTCGTATTGTAGAAGTATTAACAAAAGTTGAAACCTTAATACAACAACGTAAAGAAAGTATTATTTTATTAGAAAATTTTTTGAGAAGTACTTTTCTAGATATGTTTGGTGATCCTGTTAAAAACGAAAAAAAATGGGTAAAGACTAGTGTTGGCAAATATACTGATTGCATTGTTCCTGGAAGAGATAAACCAAAATCATTTAGTGGAAATATTCCGTGGATTAAAACAGAAGATTTAAACAACAAATCCTTTTTTAACAAATCAAAAGAAAATATTGGTTTAACTCTTGAAGAAATAACTAATGTTAGAGGTAAAATTATACCCTCAAATAGTGTAATAATGACCTGTGTAGGTCAACTAAATATTATATCTATTAATAAAGTTGAATGTATAATAAACCAACAGTTACATTCATTTCAATGTCACCGAGAATTAAATAATATTTTTTTAATGTTTGCTCTAGGTTTTGAAGAGCGATTCATGCATGCAAATGCTTCTAAAACAACAGTTGCATATATGAACAAAAGTATTTGTAATTCGATTCCAATAATTGTTCCTCCAATCAAAATCCAAAACAAATTTGCAACAATAGTAGAAAAAGCAGAAAAAGTAAAAGAGCATCATAAAGAGAGTTTAAAAGAGTTAGAAAATCTATTTGGTTCACTTAGTCAAAAAGCGTTCAAAGGTGAGTTAGACTTAAGTAAACTAGATGTAAGTGCTCAGATGAGAGAGGTTGAAAAGAAAATTAAAGCAGAAAGTATTTTAGACATTAGTTTAGAAACCAAGTTATCCAAATCAATGCAACAGTTTATCAAACAAACCGCTGATATTCAAAAAAGCATTGCTTTAGCAAATAATATGATACCAAAAGCTTTATTTGAGCAAATTGAATCTATCAATAAAATAGCTAGTCCATTTCAAAATTTAAAATCGTATCAAATTCCAGAATCTTTGTCACAGGCAATGAAATCTTTTGACGGAATTAAGTCAATAACAAGTCAACTCAATCAGGAAGCCAAAGAACAATTTAAAACAAAACTTACATGGGAAGAAGTTAATTTTGAAATGGTCGCCAATTGGATAAAAGAAGAATATTCAGAATATTATTTTAACAGTGAAATATTAATAAATTTTTTAGAAAGTGAACGAGTTGTTTTTTCTAATTATCATTCATCCGAAGAATTAAAAACAAATCCAAAATTAAACGAAGCAGATGATATAAAATCATTTGTTTTCTCTGCTTTAAAAGGTAAAAATCAATTCATAAAATTAGAGCAGTTTTTTTATGACGCAGTAAATGAAAATATTCAGTTGAATCTTCGTGACGAAGATTATGAAGTTATAAAAGACAAAGGCGATCAATTACGCTCAGGTGTTTATTTTAAAGTAATCGAATGAAGATAAAAAGTGTAAAAATTTTAGGTGATAATTTCAGAAGTCTTGCGGCGAACAAACTCTATGAATTCAATGTTTCATTTAGAGAGGATAGACTATCCACAAAAGTTTTTGCAGGATTAAATGGAAGTGGAAAATCAAATTTTTTAGAGTTGTTTTCAGAGATTTTCTACTTCTTAGAAATATATCATTTAGATACAGTTAGCGAAGAAGAAAAAAACAGTAAAAATTTCGGTTTTGAAATTGAATATTTTTTACCATACAAAAGTCCATCAGTTATAGTAGATGAAGTTGAAGGTTATGTTAGTTATGACAAACAAATCAAAATCAATAAACCTTTGGGCGACAAGCCTGAATTTTCTGTAAGTATTGATGGAGGTTTAACATTTGAGCGTGTTGATGAAAATACACATTTACTATTACCAAAGAAAATTATAGCCTATACTTCAGGTCAAAATGAACTGATAAGCAATCCCTATTACAAATTAAAATACCATTATTTTAAAGCCTTTGAAAACAAAGGTAAAATAGAAAAAGGAGAAGAGTTAGCGGAAAACCATAGATTATTCTTTTTAGATTATAATGCAAACTTTTCAATCTTTATTGCAAACATGTTGTTGGGAGAGGAAACTAAAGCTAGCATTCTAAAAAAAGTACTTCAAATTGAAAACTTAGTTTCATTTCGAATTACACTAAACACAGATGATTTATTTAAAAAAGTTTTACCAGTAAGTGAAAATATTGCTGAAAATTTAGAAAAATTAAAATGTTGTGCCTCGATATGGAAAGAAAAAAAAGTTGGAAAATATAATCTTTTGATATTAGATTTTTCTATTGATGAGGCTATAAAAGACACTTTTAAATTTCATTTCATAAATGCTTTTTCTTTATTTAAAGTATTTTATGAATTAGAAATTTTCAATTTATATTTAGTTAACTCAATTACAAGAAGACAAATTCTAAATGCAAATAAAATATTAAACATTTCAGATGAAATGTCTAAACCTGATCCATCAAGGTTAGTTTTTAGAATTGAAAAAATTGTAATAAGTAAAATTCTTGAAGAAGGAAAATTTGAGAAGGATATTTATTATAAATCATTATCAGATGGAGAACACCAGTTCAACGAGGTAGTTGGAACCGTCGTGATGATGCAAGATGAAGGGTGTTTATTTTTAATGGATGAACCAGACACTCATTTCAATCCACAGTGGAGAGCTAAATTTATAAAAACATTAAATCTTGCAGCCGCTAAATCTTATGATAATGATGGCAACATAACTACCGTTAGAAATCAAGAATTGATACTCACAACTCACTCCCCATTTATTATTTCAGATTCATTTAGTGAAGACGTATATAAATTTGAAAAAATTAACGGTTTGATTCAATTTACAAGCCCAGAATTTCAAGTATATGGTACTTCTGTTTCAATCATTTTAGATGAAATTTTCGAAAAATCAGAAGGAATTTCAGAAATGGCTAAAAAAGAATTAATTGATATGGTAGAGAATATCCAGACTATGAATGATTTAAAAAATGTAGTTGAGCGATTAAACAGAGACTTTGGTGATTCAGTAGAAAAATTCGATTTATTCAGTAAACTTAGAAATATAAAAGAACAACTTGAAAAAAGAGAAAAGTAATGCTTTACTTCTACAAATCCATATCGCCACATCCTATAGAAAATCTACATAATTATTTAGATTTTTTCTTCACAAGAATGTTTGATGATACTCAAACAGTTTATTCCCATGGTTATTTAATTCATCCAGATTTTCAAGATATTATAGATAATTACAAAACTCAAATAGATGTTAAATTGGAAGCATTGTTCAATGCTTATATAGCATTACCAACTCCACAAGATAAAAATAAAGTAAAAGATGCATATACAAATAATAATAATGTAGAAGGTGTATGTAATAATGTGATAATGCCATACAAATATGAAGATCTTCATGAAAGCATAAGAAAAGAAGTCAAAGAACTATATAATTCTGAAGGTGTCTTATATAATATGCTAACTTCTAAAACTGCATATAAATTGTTAAAGGATAAGTGTGGTGATTTGATAACTCATTTTAATACCTTTCGAAATCTAAATAAAACATCCGTTTGTCCATTTTGTGGCATGGAAAGTTTACTTCCAATTAATGACAAAGCTAAAAACGATTATGACCATTACATCTCTAAAGGAAAATATCCGTTTTGCAGTGTAAATTTCCACAATTTAGTTCCAACTTGTGGAAATTGTAATAAAGCCCCAAATAAAGGACAAAAAGACATACCATATAATGTCAAAGTTAATCCAATCATTAGAGAAGAAGTATTTTATCCATATTCAAACATAGATAATCATGAAATAATTTTAAGCATTATATCTCCTGATACAAATTTAGATGATTTAAATAATTGGAATTTACAAATTGATTGTACACCTACCATAAACTCAACTAGAAAGGAACGTTGGATGGAAATTTATGACATTGAGTATAGATATAAAACTAAAATTGCTGGAGATAATTATGATTGGAAACAAATGATTGTTGATGAATACCACAGGAAATGTAAAAAACGAGGAGAAACATTTGATACTTTCAAAGAAGATATACTTGCGATCTTCAAAGATTATTTAAAACATAATAATGGAATTTTAAGAAAAACATTCAATGAATTTATTATGAATGATCCAGATTGTGAAGCAAAATTATCTGGAAAATTCGTTATTTAGATTTAGATATGGATTTAAATCATATACTCTCTGCTCTCCAAAATCTCATGACTTTGGTTCAAGCTCAAAAGAAATGATTCTATTTACAAGCCCAAAGCCTCAGAACTTTGTAAAGCAAAAATCAAAAAATCCCAGCTTTCGTTGGGATTTTAAGTAAAGTATACCCTAAGCAACAATACTCACTCAATCATCCGGTTATAAAGATCATTAAAGGCTAAAAAACTGTTAATCCTGTAGAAAAGGATAATCGGTATAGCCTTGTACTCCTCCTCAAAAACATAGTATTTCTATCTGGTGCGTTGAGTTCAGCTCCTAATTCAAAACGCTTGGGAAGATCGGGGTTGGCTAAGAATAATGCGCCATAAGCAATCAATTGGGCAATCCCTTTATTCAATTCTGCTTCACCAGATTCTCTGTCGTACCCTGAATTTGCGATTATGGGATGTTTACTGATAGCCCCCCTCTCTCCGAAGTCTCCTGACTTTGGAGCAAATCTAAAAGAAATTATATTATTTGTTAGCCTAAATTCGGGAAACTTTACAGCAGTCTTTATATATTACTTTTTCACCAGCTCCACTCTACGGTTTTGCGCCTTCCCTTGTTCAGAACTGTTATCTGCAATCGGATTTTTGCTGCCGAAGCCTTCTGCTGAAAGTCTCGCTTTATCGATGCCTGATGTGGTGATGGCATTCAATACGGCTGTAGCACGGTCTTTTGAGAGTTGGAGATTATGGGCATCATTTCCGCTGTTATCGGTATATCCGTTGATAGCCAGTTTTAGATTGTTGTCGTTTTTCAGGACTTTTGTGATTTCATCTACGGCTGTTTTGCCATCGGGTTGTAAGCTCGCTTTGTCGGTATCGAAATTAATATGCAGTACAGCCTTGCCTTTTGCATCTAATTCTTTTTTTATTTCATCAGATTTTAGGATTGAAATGGTTTGTTCAAACGGGGCTTTCTGTAGAATCTGTATGGCTCCGGTCGCTGTATTTCCATAGAGCTGAATATAAATATCATCGCCATTGGTCCTTCTGATGACATATACTTTCACAGGTTCATTCCAATAATCTATAGAGCCTTCTTCGCCAAAGTATTTGGCTTCTTCTTTTATTCTGTCAAGCTCCTGCTGGGAAACTTTACCGTCAAATATTTTCACTCCACCCACTTTTGTAATCGCGTCATCATAGCTTTTCAAAAAATACGGCAACGACCATTCTTCTGTATTGCTTTTCTCGTTGACAACATAGGTCTTCCAGACTTTTCCTTCTATAGGCGTCATTACGCCTTTAAGCGGGAAAAACAGCATATCATAACTTCTTTGTACCGGCTTGTTTTGAAATGCCAGCCCTTTGGGAAAACTGAAAAAGGGAAGATCACCCACCTCAGCAGTGGAAACCGGTATGGAATTGATATCAAAATGATCTGTTCCACCCGAAGATTTTTCTGCTGCTCTGGAATTTTCTATAGCGACAGTATCATGGGCAGCATCTGTTTTTTGTTCAGCCTTTTTTTTACAGGCAGCAAGCAAAGCGCCTACGGATAGAATAATCAGGGTCTTCTTCATGTTAATAAATTTTAGGTTTATGGTGTATCATTTCTTTTACATCGTGAGGGATGAAACAACCCGAATCCTTCTGCATCAAAATCGTTCGGTATATTTTATCCTGTTTTATTTTTGGCGGAACTAACTTACAAATAAAATGCGAATGGGAAACTACCTAGATTTAAGGATTTTAGTGATTAAAAATATCATGTACGGAGGGTATTTTTTCTGGTGCAAAGATTTTATTTCTGTAGATTTTACATTATTTTTTCACCAGCTCTACTCTACAGTTTTGAGCCTTTCCTTATTCAAAACTATTATCTGCCATCATATTTTTGCTGCTGAAAATCTTGATTAATCTATCCCTGAATTGGTTATAACATTCAATACTACTTTAGCACAGTCTTTAGCCATATCGTACAGACAAACACATTAAGCATCGATTTTCTGTTTTGGATGATTATATTGAGTCTGTTCTCTATTTATTATTGCAACAAAGTTTCATTTTATAAAATTTTATCCCTATTTTTGACGCTTCTTATGCAAAAAACATTGAAAACCTTTTTTGTCTTTTCTTTGTTACTGATCTTCTTATCGAACGTCAGTGGAATAAGTATATGTCTTGAACATGCGAAGCACGCAACCACCAAAACCTTCCCTAAAAAAGATTCTAAGGAAGAAAAAGGACCTACCTTCTCCAAGGATGACCATTGCCAGTGTGCCCTCCATTTGCATATGAACAATGTGGTTCTGCCGGAATCTTTAACGGTAGATTTTGCTGTAAACACTGCCAACGACAGTGAAATGCCTCAACCGAAGGCCATTACCTATCGGTGTTTACTCGATTTTTTCAGCTCCCGCGCACCCCCAGCAGATTTCTATACTGCAGCCTGATTATTTTTTCGCTGCAGCCACTTACCTATTGCAGGTTTTATGATCTGTAAGTCTATTTCTGTGGGCATTTGTATACCTCTCTGTATACAAAATCCTTTTTATTAATATACGACATCACAGATGTCTGTATCATTCTATTTGTAATGCGCATCAACCACTTTAACGGTCCGGAAGTCATGAACCTCATTTCCGGCAAAACCATACAGCTTTCTGCTTTGGGAGCTATTATTTCATCCTCTTTACTGAATGCTCAGTCGGTGAGCAAAGACTCTGCTTCAGGATCAATACAAACGGTAGAGATCATCGGCAGAAAATCAAAAGATTATATTTCTGATTATTCTTTTGCCGCCACTAAAACAGCCATGAAGAATAAGGATCTTCCCTTAACGCTTAATACCATTACCAAAGAGTTCATCCGTGAACGCCAGGCCTTTCAGCTGGGAGAAGTATTGAAAAATATAAGCGGTGTTTCTCCTTCAAGCTATTACAATCAGTACAACATCCGGGGAATCAGCCAGAATGAAGAAGGTCAGATCATCAACGGAATGAGAACCAGGCAGTATTATTTTCTGCAGCCGATGACCTCCAATATAGAACGCGTGGAGGTTTTTAAAGGTCCTGCCAGCATCACCATGTCCAGCGTAGATCCCGGAGGGACCATCAATATGGTAACTAAAAAGCCTTTACCAGATCCACGGCACGAAATCAGTCTCTCAGGCGGAAGTTTTGATACCTACCGGATTACAACAGACCTTACAGGACCTCTGAATAAGAGCAAAACTTTACTGTACCGTTTTAATGGGGCGTATCAGAATGCAAAATCTTTCAGGGATCATATTAACAACAGTGGTTTTCTGATCTCGCCTTCCATTACCTATATCCCGGATGAAAAAACTTCTTTGAATGTAGAGATGGTCATCAATCATCTCAATGGAAACCTGGACCGCGGCCAGCCTATTTTTGGAGCGGTAGCAGGGAAAACCGACCTTAACAGCACCCCGAAAAGTTTAAATCTTGGAGCTCCTGACGACTTTTTTAAAACGAGAGAGCTGATCATTATGGGAAATTTTTCCAGGCTTATTAATAAGCATATCAGCTTTAATGCCTCTTACATGAAGCAGCTGTGGAAAGAAGATCTTCAGGAGCATCGCACTACGGGGGCTTTCGTCCCTGATATTGAAAACAAACCCATATCCAGCCTGGCTATGATGCAGTTTGTCCAGAGAAAGCAAAACTGGGCTACGGACAACCTGAATGCCTATTTTAATTTCAACTTTAAAACCGGGCAGGTGGAACATCAAACTCTTATCGGGTACGATAACCAGATCTGGGAAAAGCGAAAAGGAGGCCTGCAGAATGCTGCAAGAGGATTTCTGATGAAAGACGGTTCTGTGGCATCCTCTTATAATCCTGCCAATGCAGAACTTTATGAAACGATCCTCTACAAGGGAATAACAGTACCCAAACCGAACGTCACTCCTTTCGATTTAAGTCCTGGAGCGCAAAATTATCAGGGAGCAGATTTGTATAAGACCAATGTGACGACCCAGCTGCCTGCTGCACTTACCACCACTCATGCAGCCTATATTCAGCATCTTTTTACGTGGAAAAAATTCAAAGTATTGTCCGGGATCCGTCATGAATGGTTTAAAGATACAACCCACTTTAAAGAAGCCGATGAATCTTCATTCAGCAACAATAAGTTTTTATACAGACTGGGAATCACCTATAGCCTGACGGATCAGATCAACCTTTATGGAACGTATCTTACCGGATACCAGCCCCAGTCCAATACGGTGACATTAATGCCCAACACCGGGCGGTTTACCGGTTCGGAATCTGCTGCCCAATTCAAACCTTTAACTTCTGATCTTAAGGAAATAGGGGTTAAAGGGCGTTTGTTCGGGATGCTTTCGGCCAGTCTTGCGGTATATGAGATCAATCAGAAAAATATCCTGATCAATGCCAATAATCCTGCAGAACCGGATCAGCTTATCCAGCGTGGTGCCGACCGCAGCAGAGGTTTTGAGGCTGAAGTGACAGGCTATATTCTTCCTCAATGGCACATCTACGCCGGATACAGTTATATTGACGCCCGGATAGTAGACGATGCAGACGCAACTCTCATAGGTCAAAGAAAGGAGAATACGTCTAAGAACTCCGTCAATATCTGGACCCGTTATAATTTTTCAAAAACAAGCTTCCTGAGCGACTTCGGAGTTGGGTTAGGTATGCTGTACCAGAGTTCTAAAGTTCCCTGGTTTACCCGAGGATTTGAGCTTCCGGCTTACACCACTGTGGATGCTGCGGTCTATTATACTCTTTTACAGTCGAAAGTGCAGCTGGCTCTTACGGTCAATAATATCACCAACACGTCTTATTGGGTGGGTGCACAGAATTATCTCAGACTTTTTCCGGGAGCTCCCACAAATTATCTATTAACTGCTACCTATAATTTTTAAACTATGCCTATGTCAAACTTACGACGTATCGTCAGAAAAACCCGGCAGGATTTGATCAAAGGAAAACAAAACCTGCTTATCACCGTTATTGTGCTCTTATTCTGTATGATGAGCATCGGGGTCAGATTCATGCAATATACAGACAACGTTTCCCAGATCAAAGAATACCGCAGCGAGGTGCGGGAACATTGGGAAGACCGGCCAGACAAGCATCCGCACAGGATGGCCCACTACGGATACCTGGTGTTCCGGACCGCTCATCCTTTAAGTCTTTTTGATAACGGACTGGATGATTATCTGGGTAATGTTATTTTTCTGGAAGCCCACAAACAGAATACCGCCAATCTTTCCGAGGCAGGAAGTTCCGGAGCTTTGGTGCGTTTCGGAGCCTTCAGCAGTGCATTCATTCTTCAGAGCATTGTTCCGTTGATCATCCTTTTTCTTGGTTTCGGACTTATTGTTCAGGAGCGTGAGAACACCACACTGAAAATACTAAGCATTCAGGGGGCGTCCAACAGGGATATTCTTTGGGGCAAGATCCTTGGATTGTGGCAGTTTTCATTATTCTTTCTGCTGCCTGTATTACCCGTGGTCTTGTTTACTGCCGCATTTTCGGAAACGGTTCTCCTTAACGATATTGTACTGAGAATACTTTCTCTCCTGCCCGCTTATATGATTTATTATTTCTTTATCAGCACCCTGGCGGTGGTAATATCATCAGTAAGCAGGACTTCTGCAACGGCTTTGGTAAGCCTGATCGGATGCTGGCTTCTTCTGGTAATTTTTCTTCCGAAAGGCATCCAGTTTGCTGCACAGAATCTGTACTCTACCCCATCCCGTATTGCTTTTGAAACCCAGCTGGAAAAAGATATTCTGAAAGCGGGAGACAGCCATAATCCGGATGATCCTCATTTCAAAAAGATTAAAGATTCTCTGCTTCTTCACTACGGAGTAACCAATACCAATGAGCTGCCCTTCAACTACAGTGGGTTTGTGATGAAGGAGGGCGAAAAGATCAGTTCCCAGATCTACATTTCGCACCAGAAAAGGTTACAGGAACAGTATCACCAGCAGCAGAAATTCTCTGAGCTGTTCGGGTTTATAGATCCCTCTCTGGCCATCAGACATTTTTCTATGGCAGCAACGGGAACAGATTTTTTCTCTTACATCCAGTTTCAGAAACAGGCCGAAGAATACCGCTACAAGATGGCACAGCGGCTGAATGATCTGCAGATACAGTATATCAGCAATATAAAACCGGAAAAAGGAGGTCCTCCGGCTGTGATCGACGGAAAAAACTGGAAAGAATTCCCTGATTTCGAGTATGAGTATACTTCTCTTACCGAAAGCATGAAGAATCAGTGGATATCTGCTGCAGCCCTGTTGTTCTGGTTGGCAGCCTGTGTATTCATCATCGAAATAAGCAGTAGAAACCTAAAACTTATCTAATGAATCATTATTTATATAAACAATTTTACCGCAACAAGGCCTATCTTATCGCCCTGGTATTTTTACTGGCGGCAGGCCTTATGGCGATATATACCGGAAAAAAATTCCTGGACAGAAATGAAGACATCATTGCAAAGAGCGGCAATTTTCAAAAAGAAAGCATTGCACGCAATGTAAAATTTCACAAAGATGATCTGGGCCTGATCTTATATTACGTCAAATTCAACCTGGTGAATGAAACGCCAAAGCTTGCAGCACTGAATATAGGTATGCGCGATCTGAATCCGTCGATACAGGGCGTTACCATAAGAAATCTGGAAGAACAGCGTTATAATTCGGATTTTTATAATCCTGCCAATGCTGCTGTCGGAAATTTCGATTTTAGCTTTGTCCTTATTTTTCTTTTCCCACTGGTCATTATTGCCTTCTGTTATAACCTTATCTCCGAAGAGGAAGAAAAAGGAACCTGGAAACTTCTTTCTGTACAAAGCGGGCATCTGGGAAGATTTCTAAATGCCAAAATAATCATACGGGGTATTGCGGTAAGCCTGATCTACCTTCTTTTGATCATCATTGCCACACTTTGGATCCGGATTCCTCTGGACAAGTTCTATATACTTTTTATCCTCTCGGGGTGGCTTTATATTCTCTTTTGGTTTGTATTATGCCGCTGGATCATCCTGTTCAGAAAATCATCTGCTCAGAATGCCCTCATCCTTCTTATTGCGTGGGTTGCTATGAACTTCATTATTCCGATGGGGTGTAATCTGCTGATCCAAAAGTCTTATCCTGTTCAGGAATCCCTTAAGGCAGTTATGGAACAGCGTGAAGGTTACCACAACAAATGGGATGAGCCCAAGAAACCTACCATGGAAAAGTTTTACAAAGTATATCCTCAGTACAGGAAGTTTACCGTAGAAGAGAATGATACCTTCACCTGGACCTGGTATTACGCCATGCAGCATATGGGAGATGCGGAAGCCTCACAATCTGCACTTCTTTACAGAGAAAAAATGGACAAGCGTAACCGTGCCGCCGTTTTCCTTGGTTATTTTCTTCCCAACATCCATACTCAGCTTACCGAGAGCCGGCTGGCTCAGACCGGAATGGATAATCACCTGCAATACAGTGCGGCACTGCAAAAGTTTCATGAAGGAAAACGTTTGTTTTCTTATCCTCTTATCTTTTCAGGTCAGAATGCAGAATCCGTGAACTGGGCCACACAAACCGTAGACCATTTCGCAAAACCTGAAAAACTGAATATGCTGCAGCTTTTCTTACCGTATTTGATCATCATCGTTTTACTTCTTCTTTTTTCACAAAATAAATACCGAAAACTATGTTAAAAACCATTAATCTACACAAAAAATATAATGATTTCACAGCACTTCAATCCCTTAATTTAGAAGTTGAGAAGGGAGAAATTTATGCTTTGTTAGGCCAAAACGGAGCAGGCAAAAGTACAACAATCAATATTCTTCTGGGACTCATCAAAGCTACATCCGGAGATGCTTTTATCAATACTATATCGGTGACAGATCATCCGCAAAAAATAAAAAAAGAACTGGCTTATATTCCGGAGACCGTGCTTTTATACCCTAACCTTACCGGCATGGAAAACCTCGATTTCTTTTCCAAAATAGCAGGATTCAATTATACCAGAGCTGAACTGTCCGCATTTTTGAGACATACCGGACTGCAGGAAGCGGCCCATCATAAAACTTTGGGCGGCTATTCTAAGGGAATGCGCCAAAAGGTAGGAATAGCGATTGCCCTGGCCAAAGATGCCAAAGTCCTTTTACTGGACGAGCCTACGAGTGGTCTGGACCCTATTGCCACTGCAGAGTTTACGGAAATTATCCGTCAGCTGGGACAGGAAGGGAGAACCATACTCATGGCTACCCATGATATTTTCAATGCAGTAAGTGTGGCCTCGAATATCGGAATTATGAAACAGGGACAGCTGGTGCAGAATCTTCAGTCTAAAGCCTTTACGGCAGAAGAGCTACAGGAGCTTTATCTTAAAACGATTTAATACAGTTATCCGGGCAAACAGAAAAAGCCGTTATCACAAATTGTGATAACGGCTTTTATATCTATCGGCCAATCACTGATCAGCGCAATTGCAGATTGGCTTTTTGAATAAAATCATCCCATTGTACGGTAAGATTACTAATGGCTTTCGCTTTTTCGCTTTCGTTCAGGGAAGAATAAGCAATAGAATTGAATACCAGTTTTTTCAGTGCTTTCACATCAAGCTCCCAATAGACAAATGCTACCCAAAAGTCATAGCTTAGTCCTTCATATCCATACACCGACGGATCGTCACTGTTGATGGAACCCTGTACCCCGTTATTCAGTAAAACCCGCGCAGGGTGATTTCTGAAGTCACTCACATACCCCAGGACCTGGTTACTGATCGGACTGATCTCAACCAGCTTATTCTGTTTCCTGATTGCTTCCATTGCTTTGGGGAAATAAATGAGATTGAGGCCATGACCGATCCTCTGGTTATTCAGCAAGGCAAGATCCAGGACATTGGTGTTATACACAGAATTGCTCTCACCGGCATGGAGGAAGAGCGGCATATCTGTACCATACTTTTTGCTGAGCGCATTCAGCTTTTCCCAGCTTTTACGGAATGTGTAAATGCTATTCCCGGCGGCTTCATCGGCCACCAGGTCAAAGCCAGAGATCATATCGGGAAATTCTTTTTTAAGCTGAAAAGCCATTTCAAGCTGTTTCTCAACCCCTTCAGGATCCAGAAATTTGAAGCTGGAATAAATTAGCTTTACGCTGAAGTTAGGATCTGTTTTTCTCATTTCTTTCACGATATCCTGCAGATCCGTAACGGATGTTTTTACCGGATACTTCCCATGCTGAAAATCGTACAGCTCATCAAAAACGTATCTGATCTCCACATGCTGCACTTTATCTTTGGCTAAATCCCGGAATCCTTTCAGGTAATATTCCTTAAAAAAAGGACGGTAAGGCAACAGCAAATTAATGCGTGTAAAACGCTTTTCAAACTCAATCCAATAGTCGTTATAGGAACATAGGTTGTCCCGCTTCAGAAGAAGGAGATCCAGCAGTTCTTTTTCAAATTGAGGATTTGCAGTCAGCTTTTTATCCAAATTGGTAAATCCTTTGGGAACTTTGCCGTTTTCAAAAAATGCCAGCTGCCCATAGATAAACTCTTGCGTATCCTGCTGATCAAAAACATAACACTCCTTATACTTTCTGGCTGCCGAAATCACCCATTTCATATCGGTTACCCCTCCGCTGTGGGTATGCAGCAACCCGCCTTTAGGCATCGTCTGTATCAGTTTAAACAATCTGCTGCCCTCGATCATGGGTTTTAATTCGTTAAACGACCGGTTGTACAAAGGGATCTTTTGCTTTTCTGTTTCACTGATCAGCTCCTTACGCAATGCAAAAAGTTTTTTATCCAGTATGTTCTCAGCATCTGATAGTTTGATATCGGCATCAAACGCCAGTGCTTTATTTTCATTTTCTAACGCAATCCGGTTCTGTTCGTAAGCCGGATGTTCAGTCAGTTTATTTTGGGCCCACAACAACGGGAAACCAAAAAGTAAGATATAGGTAAGATTTTTTTTCATAGTAATGATAGACTTTCCTTCTGCACGATGGATTGGATGCAATCCTTTTAAAAAATTATTTCATCTAAAATAACCGGGCAAACAAAGCTACAATCAAAAATATAATTATTTTTTCTGATTACCGACTGTTACCACAAAAAACCTACCATAAAACTGTTAAAGTACCCTCATTTTTATCGAAATGAAGTTCTGAATTGCATAGGAGAAAGCAGGGTTTTATTTTTAAATAACTTTGAAAAAGATTGCGGATGTTCAAAACCCAGTTCATAAGCAATTTCACTGACTGATAAATCGGTGGTAGAAAGTTTTTCTTTCGCTTTTTCAATCAGTTTATCATGAATGAATTGTTGCGTGCTCTGTCCTGTGAGCAGGGTAAGCATCCTGCTGAGATAATTAGGCGAAACATGAAGTTCTTTGGCAATATGCTGCACCGTTGGCAATCCGTATGAAACAGCTTGATCATTGCTAAAATACCCGTTCAGCAAATCTTCCAAACGATCAAGAAGGGTATGATTGCTGATTTTTCTCGTAATGAACTGTCTTTCATAAAACCTCTCCGCATAGTTGAGTAAAGTCTCTATATGTGAAATAATAATGCTCTGACTAAATTTATCAATAGAGGCCTGATACTCCTGTTGAATATTCTTTACAATTCCATGAATGATCTGTTCTTCTTTTTTGGAAAGAAACAACGCTTCTGTAATGGAGTAATCAAAATAGTCATATTGTTTGATCCTTTTGGCAAGGGAGGTATTCCAAAGAAAGTCAGGATGGATCAACAGCATCCATCCTGATTGTTTTGCATGTGGAACAGGTTCTTCTTTAATCCTGAACACCTGATTTGGAGAAATGAAAAACATAGTACCGTCTTCAAAATCATACTCCTGCTGCCCATATTTTAAGACGCCATTGAGTCCTATTTTCAAAGAGATCTGATAAAAATCCAACATCCAGTTGACCTCACCAATATCATGAGGTCTCTTCACAGTGCTATAATCTATCACACTGATCAACGGATGCTCAGGAGATGCCAGGCCCCGTGATCGGTGGAACTCAGAGACCGTTTTAATCCTTTTAGTTATTCTCTGCTCCATAATGCATAAAATTACAAATTGTTTTGACAACGATTTCGTTATCCTTCCCATTATATTTTTTTGACTTATCACTATGATAAGCCACAGCAAATTCTTTTGCAAAATCAGCCAGTTTAACCTTTCCCAATGCAGGTTTATGCCGGTTATAATCTTCATATAAGGTTCCGTTCCCCTGAGCTGCCTGAGTTTCCACAAAACCTTTGGCGACCTGCTCATTGAACCCAATTTTCAACCAGTTTTCCAATAAATCCCTGTCAGAAATTACTTTCCATTGCAAACCAGGTTTACCCATTGCAATACCAAGTGCCTTCGCTATTTCATTGGGTGAAACTTCATCACTGGCCACATACCTTACCGTTCTTCCTTTAAAAGACTTTTCTATTTCTTCAGCGACAGCCTCTGCAATATCCACCGGTGATACCCATGGTTCTTTCTGATCACCACCATAATTTGAAACGATAGATCCCGTGTTTTTAATCGTAGTGATAAACGAAAACATATTGAAATAAATCCCCACCGGACGGATAAACCTGATCGCTACATCCTCCGGCAACTCTTTCAGAATGTTTTCTACATGATGATGAAAGACAATCATTCCTGTTCCTATATCCGTATGGGCTCCGATGCTACTTAAGTGAACAATATTCTTCACCGCGGATTCTTCGATGGCTTTTTTATAATTCTGTCCTATTTCACGGATCCTTCCGATAAAATCAATGCTTTTATCAAACATATCGCCTGCCGCCTCCATGGTTTCCATTAAGTAGACTGTATCAGCCCCTCTAAAAGTCTGAGCCAGAAAATCCACATCGAACATGCTTCCTATTGCGGATTTTGCTCCTAAATCTTCAATCTTCTTTATTCTTTCAGCAGTACTGCTGATCACAGTCACTGAATATCCCTTATGGACAAGCAATTCTGTAAGTGGCTTCCCGATGTTCCCAATGGAACCTGTTAAAACAATATTCATTTTTATATTTTTTTGTTGAGGTAAAATTCCGGATACCGGCTCAGTTGAACTTAGCCGGATCTATCCTCTTCTTATCCAAATCAACCTGATATATAAAATATGGCTATTTTAACACTTTTTTAATCTCAGGTGGTTGCAGTTATTTTTAAGTTTAAGTACCTTTGTCTCCGGAATGCGGAACAGATTTCATCAATATGTGTACAGCCTATTATTTGCGTTGCTTACCGTTTTAGGTTGGTACTATGGGCAAATTCAGCAGTATATCTCAACAGATACTTCTTCCGGCATTGAATTTACCACTGATATGCTGGTTCATCAGAAGAAAGACATCGAAGAATCCTTTGCTTTTCTTACCACTCATGAAGCCAATGACGTTTATAATATCAGTCACCCACGGTACAATAAAATCAGGGCAGATCTTTCTGAAAATGATACCGAAAACGAGGACAATGTAGAAACCTCAGGCTCTGCGGAGCTCATTGCATTGTTCAAAGACGGTTTCTGGCATCTGATGTCAGGTTTTGTCACCACGTTTCACGACAGAAAAATTGCTGTTTCACTGGCACACTCAGAACACTTAAAGCCTCTAGATGATGATCTGTACATCCAGTACAGGGTCATCAGACTGTGATATCATTGTAATTTTTACGAAAACCCCTATCAGGGATCCTTCTCAAATCCGGGAAAGGAATCACATGCCCAATCCGTAATTGTGATCTGAATTTCCGGAAAGCTTTGTATTGATCCCTCATGTACTCTTCTACTCTGTTGGGAGAGCATGGAAGTCTATTTTTCAATTATAAATTATTACAAAAACATTATTATCATGGTCAAGAAAAGTCTCATGTATATACACTTGTGCCTTATTTTCTTGTTTGTAGCCTGTCAATCTGAAAAAAAAGAAAAAGAAGAAACAGCATCATTCAACGTAACAAGTCCTCTTGTAAAAGATACTTTGGTTAACAAAGATTACGTAGCACAAATCCGTTCTATCAATCATATTGAGCTTCGGGCGCAGGAAAAAGGCTACATCCAGTCTATTTATGTAGATGAAGGACAATTTGTACAAAAAGGGCAACTGTTATTCAAAATCATGCCCAACCTTTATGAATCTGATGTCAACCGTGCCAAAGCTGAGGCAAAATATGCGCAGATAGAATATCAGAATACCAAGAATCTTTCTGATAAAGACATCGTAGCCCCTCAGGAAATGGCCATGGCCAGAGCAAAATATGAAAAAGCCCAGGCTGAATTGTCTTCAATGAATACCCATTTGAGATTTACAGAAATCCGCGCTCCTTTTAGCGGAATTGTTGGAAAACTGCATGTTCGGAAAGGAAGCCTTGTAGATGAAGGTGAGCTGGTTACCGAACTTTCTGACAACAGCAAAATGTGGGTATATTTTAACGTTCCTGAAGCGGAATATCTGGATCAGATGGACACTAAAAAGGATAGCAACCCGATGCATGTTCGTCTGAGAATGGCCAATGGCAAGGAATTTTCACAGGACGGTATTGTACAGACCATCGAATCTGACTTTAACAACGAAACAGGAAATATCGCCTACAGAGCCACTTTCCCTAATCCAAAGGGATTGCTGAGATACGGACAGACAGGAAATATCGTCATTACTTCTCCTTATGCGAATGCCATGATGATTCCTCAGAAAGCTACGTTTGAAGAGCTTGAAAAGAAATACGTCTATGTGATCACCAAAGAGGGCAAAGTAAAAGCCAGGGAAATAAAAGTTGCTGCTGAACTCCCGCACATTTATGTGGTTGCTTCCGGACTTGGAAAGGATGAAAGAATCCTTCTGGACGGTCTCCGAATGGTACAGGAAAACCAGAAAATCGCTTCCAGGTATCAAAAACCCGAGAAAGTAATGTCGAACCTCGATCTGTATGCAGAGTAATCCAAAAGCAGCATTATGTTTAAAAAAGTAATACACCGGCCGGTATTCGCGATTGTGATATCGGTGGTCATCCTGTTTATGGGAGGTATCGCCATGAAACAACTTCCTACCGAACAGTTTCCCAAGATTGCCCCAACAACAGTAGCCGTTTCTATCGCCTATCCTGGTGCCAGTGCTGATGTACTGGTAAAATCCTCTTTGATCACCATTGAAAATGCCATTAATGGTGTTCAGGGAATGCGGTACATCACCACCGATGCCACCAGTGCCGGAGAAGCCACCGTAAATGTAGTTTTTGATCCCGGAACTGACCCGAATGAGGCAGTAGTGCTGGTAAAAACGAGAGTAGATCAGGTAATGCCCCTATTGCCAGAGCTGGTACAAAAAGAAGGCGTTGTCGTCAACCCGATTCAGCCAAGCATGCTGATGTACGTGAACCTTTACAGTACGAATAAAAGTATGGATGAAAAGTTCCTGTACAACTACTCTATGGTGAATATCATCCCGGAAATCAACCGTATTCATGGGATTGCCAAATCTCAGATCCTGGGGAGCCGGAGATATGCAATGCGTATCTGGCTAAACCCTGATCGTATGCGTGCGTATGACATTTCTGTAGATGAAGTGATGAAGGCGATCGGCGAACAGAGTATTATCGGACGTCCGGGAAGAATCGGGCAAAGTTCCGGTATTGCCGCCCAGTCCCTTGAATATGTATTGACGTATAAGGGCCAGTACAATAAACCTGAAGAATATGAAAACATCATCGTTCGATCCAATGCAGAAGGGGAAAATGTTAAGTTAAAAGATGTGGCTAAAGTAGAGCTTGGCAGTGAGTTTTTTGATATTTATTCTAACCTGGACGGGCATCCTTCCGCTTCTATTGTATTAAAACAAAACTACGGAAGTAATGCCAACGATGTGATTAAAGACGTGAAAGCAAAACTTGCGGAAATGAAAGGCAATTTCCCGCCGGGAGTAGATTATAAAATCAGTTACGACGTTTCACAATTCCTTGATGCTTCCATTGAGCAGGTAATGCATACCTTGAGAGATGCTTTTATCCTCGTAGCGATCGTGGTCTTCATCTTCCTTGGTGACTGGCGTTCTACCCTGATCCCCATTATTGCAGTACCCGTTTCATTGATCGGAACCTTCTTTGTGATTCAGTTTTTCGGATTAACCATCAACCTGGTCACGCTTTTCGCTTTGGTATTAGCCATCGGAATTGTGGTTGATAATGCCATTGTTGTGATTGAAGCGGTTCACGCCAAAATGGAGGAAAGTAATATGACACCTTATAAAGCAGTAAAGGAGGTGATGGGAGAAATTGCAGGAGCAATTATTGCCATTACGGCTGTAATGGTGGCCGTATTTATTCCCATTTCGTTTATGACGGGTCCTGTTGGAACTTTTTACCGCCAGTTTTCGATTACCATGGCAAGTTCCATTGTCATCTCAGCAGTTGTAGCGCTTACCTTAACTCCGGTATTGGCTGCTATGTTGTTGAAAAACAATCATGGAAAACCTAAAAAGTCTAATATCTTCACTAAAGCATTAGATGCTTTCAATAACGGTTTTGATAAAGTAACCGGTAAATATGCGGCTTTCCTTAGAAAAATTGTCAACCGTAAAATAGTGACATGGGGTATCCTGATCGCTTTCTGTGCCGGAATCTTTGTAATCAACAAAGCACTTCCGGGTGGTTTTATCCCGAATGAAGACCAGGGAACAGTCTATGCCATTATTCAGACGCCTCCGGGATCTACTTTGGAACAGACCAATAAAGTGTCGAGAACGTTGCAGAAAATAGCAATGGGGGTAGATGGTGTAGAATCGGTATCCTCACTGGCAGGATACGAAATCATGACGGAAGGACGTGGATCGAATGCGGGAACCTGTCTGATTAACCTTAAGACATGGAGCGATCGTGAACATTCGGTCAAAGAAATCATGAAGGAGCTTGAAGAAAAATCAAAAGACCTTGGAGCTACGATTGAATTCTTTGAACCACCTGCCGTTCCCGGATTCGGATCTTCAGGAGGGTTCTCCATGAGATTGCTAGACCTGAACAGAACGACCAATTATCAGGACTTTGACAAGGCTAATAAGGACTTTATCGTTCAGCTTAAAAAACGTAAAGAGCTTAGTGGAGTATTCACATTCTTTGCGGCGAACTATCCCCAGTATGAGCTGGTATTCGATAACAATGCGGCCATGCAGAAGGGGGTTTCTATAGGAAAAGCCATGGATAACCTCAACATCCTGATTGGAAGCACCTACGAGCAAGGATTCATCCGTTTCGGGCAGTTCTTTAAAGTGTATGTACAGTCTTCCCCGGAGTTCAGAAGGCTTCCTACCGATATCATGAACTTATATGTAAAAAACGACAGGGATGAAATGGTTCCCTATTCTGCTTTCATGACCATGAAAAAGACACAGGGACCCAACGAAATTACCCGTTACAATATGTACAATTCGGCAGCCATCAGAGGACTTCCTGCTGCCGGCTACACCACCGCTGATGCGATTCAGGCTATCAACGAAACTGCGGCTAAATCTTTACCTCACGGATACAAAGTAGCCTGGGAAGGATTATCTTTTGACGAGGCACAGCGTGGTAATGAAGCGATTTATGTTTTCCTGGTGGTACTTGTATTCGTTTATCTTGTATTGGCCGCACAATATGAGAGTTTCCTGATTCCGTTTGCTGTATTGTGTTCGTTACCGGTAGGGGTTTTCGGCTCTTTCCTTTTGTTGAAAGCAATGGGACTGGAAAATGATATCTACGCACAGGTTGGACTGATCATGATCATCGGGTTATTAGGTAAAAACGCCGTACTTATTGTAGAGTTTGCCGTCAAAAGGCGACAGGCCGGTGATTCTATTCTGGACGCTGCTGTAGAAGGCTCTAAAGCCCGTTTCAGACCTATCCTGATGACTTCATTTGCATTTATCGCAGGATTAGTGCCGCTTGTTTTTGCTAGAGGTGCCGGTGCAATAGGAAACCACACCATTGGGGCCTCCTCATTGGGAGGAATGCTGATAGGAACTGTATTCGGGGTCATTGTGATCCCGGGTCTCTATTACATATTTGCCAAATGGTCTGACGGTAAAAAAATGATTAAAGACGAAGACGAATCACCTCTAAGCGAAGACATGATCCATTATGAATAAAAGAAAAATATATCAATACACAGGTCTGGCAGTCTTCTTATTAAGTCTTACTGCCTGTAAACCTATAGAAATAGCAGAGCGCACAGAAAATAAAACGGTTCCTGAAAAATACAGCTCCGCAGAAAATGATTCCCAAAACACAGGAAAGCTAAAGTGGAACGAATATTTCAGCGACCCGAACCTTCAGGCATTGATCAATCAGGCACTTCAGAATAATCAGGAGCTGAATATCGTGCTTCAGGAAATCGAAATGTCTAAAAATGAAATCAAAGCCCGAAAAGGAGAATATCTTCCTTCGGTTGGTTTAAAGGCTGGCGCCGGCGTTGACAAAGTAAGCCGGTACACCAATATCGGAGCAATGGAAGCCAATACAGACATAGAACCGGGGAAAGAAATGCCCGAACCTTTGTTCGACTTTGGAGTTGGAGCACAGGCTCAGTGGGAAACGGATATCTGGGGTAAACTTCACAATGCCACAAAAGCTCAGGTACAGCGCTATCTGGCAGGCATCGAAGGAAAGAATTTCATGGTAACCCACCTGATCTCGGAAATTGCAGATTCTTATTACGAATTATTAGCCCTGGACAATGAGCTGGTTATTTTAAATCAAAATATTAAAATCCAAAATAACGCTCTCGACATTATCAGGGATCTGAAAAAGAATGCCAGATCCAACGAGCTGGCAGTCCAGAGGTTTGAAGCCCAGGTGCTGAAAACCCAGGGCATGCAATACGATATTCAACAGAAAATCATTGAAACGGAGAATAAAATCAATTATCTTGTGGGAAGGTTTCCGCAATCTGTGGAAAGGACTCAGGATTCTTTTGATGCTATTCTTCCGCAAGCGGTATACAGCGGAATTCCTTCGGAGCTTTTGGAAAACCGCCCGGACATCAAGCAGGCAGAATATGAGCTGGCTGCTGCAAAACTCGACATCCAGGTGGCCAAAGCAAGATTCTACCCTTCCCTTGACCTTGCTGCCGGTATCGGATTGCAGGCCTTTAACCCGACTTATCTCATTAAACCGCAATCCTTTTTGTTTTCTCTGGCAGGAGAACTTACTGCTCCTCTGATCAACAGAAGAGCCATCAAGGCAGCTTATTCCAATGCCAATGCAAAACAGATTCAGGCCGTCTATCATTATGAACAGACGGTCCTAAGCGCCTATATCGAAGTAGCGAATCAGCTGTCTAAAATCCATAACCTGGAAAGCAGCGTCAATATCAAAACCAAAGAGGTGAATGCCTTAACGAAATCCATTGATATTTCAAATGATCTATTCAAGTACGCCCGCGCTGATTATATGGAAGTTTTACTGACCCAGCGTGATGCCCTCGAATCAAAATTTGAGCTGGTGGAGAAAAAAGTCAATCAGCTTAAAGCCAGTGTCGCAGTCTACCGCGCTCTGGGTGGAGGCTGGGATCAAAATCCTTTGACAGCTCCGGATATTAAAAAGTTATAAATATCATATTAATCTTGTTTTCACCGAGGAGTCTATCGAAAGGTAGGCTCCTTTTTTATTGGGATACACGGTGTAAAGCAATATTTAGGCAAGAATCTATTTCGATTTCCCACAGATCTTCACAGATTTCGTTTTAGCGTAAGGTTCTCTGTCTATAATTGTGGCTCCTTTTGCTTCAAGGGAAGAGACGTGAAGATAATAAATGCAAAATCTGCGTGATCTGCAAAATCCGCGAGAGATATAGTTTCCCACTGATCACACAGATTTTCACAGATTTCATTTTAGAGAAAGGCTCTCTGTCTTTATTCTTTGGTTTGCTTCAAGGCAGTAAGCAGATTAAAACAGATCCGACAAATTAAGCTCATTAAGCCGATAAAAAGTATTAAAATAAAATCTGCGTGATCTGCAAAATCCGCGAGAGATATAGTTTCCCACAGATCCCACAGATTTTCACAGATTTTAAAACTCTTGTGAGCCTACAAAATAGGACAACATTCTACTATTACCACACTTCCATTTTAATCACAGAGTTGTCATCCTGTAAGGGTTAAACTATTTACGGAGGATCCCTACTCCCGATGTCATAAAATAAACAAAAAGTCTATAAAAACAATAGACTTATGATGTTAATTTTAATTCATTATGCTCAGTGCACTTTTTTTAAAACTTTTTAACATTTAACAAAAACAAATAAACAGCTTATTTACAGCAACATACACTTTAAAATCATTATCTATTTTCAATAACCTACTAATTTAGTAGACTAATATGATTTTTCTCATACCCGTATTTAGCCATCTTTATGAATTATTAAATAATTTTGACCCAGTTAAAAAAAATAAACTTTATTCTCATGAATAAGAACGACTTTGATTCTTACCAGTTTACCATCACGGCTATTGCAGCTGTTCAGCCGCAAGACTGTACAGAAAATGGCCATTCAAAACATCACATCAATTCTAAAGACCTGTGTTTTGAATCTATGATGAGTATGTGTACCATGATGATGTCATAACCTTCCGAAGAAATACACCTTACTGTAGGAATTAAAGCCCGGCCAGTTCAAAGCATGATCTGATCAGGGTAACTCTCCCTTAACTTCATATGTCCCTACTACACCCTCCCTGAAAAAGGAGGCAGGAACTTATTATCTCATCACCGGAGAGATCAACAGTAATACACCCGTTCAATTTTAAACTTAAATATGATATAGAATGAGAAAAAAACAATGCAAACTCGGTGTATTAGCCCTGCTCCTCATTGCAGAATATGGCTTCGCACAAACGAAAGACAGCCTTTCCAAAGAAAATGCCATCAAAGAAGTGGTGGTCGTTGCTTTTGGAAAGCAGAAAAAAGAAGAAATAACCGGATCTGTACAATCATTAAAGGCTAAAGATCTTTCCAATCTTCAAAACGGAAATATCCTCCAGGGAATCGGAGGTAAAGTAGCCGGAGTACAGGTGATCTCTTCCGGTCAGCCCGGCTCCCAGCCTACAATCAGAATGCGGGGAATAGGCTCTATCAATGCTTCCAGCGATCCATTAATTGTACTGGATGGAATTCCTTACAGTGGAAACCTCAACAGCATTGCGGCATCAGATATCGAAAGTATTTCTTTTCTGGAAGATGCTTCTTCCAATGCATTATATGGCTCCCGGGGGGCCAATGGAGTAATTATTGTCAACACCAAACGGGGCAAAAGCAAGGGACTCAGTATCGAGGCTGATGTAAGAACCGGAGTTAACTTCAGATCTATAGAAGATTATCCGGTCTACACTTCACCACAGGATTATTACACGGCTTATTATAACAGGGCGAGAATTGGAGAAATTGCCAGATTGACGCAGCCGGGTGCTGTTCCTTCCGGTCCTACCCCGCATGATGTAGGAATTGGCGCACTGGGAAAGCTCGGATATAATGTGTATAATGTTCCTTTCAATCAGCTGATCAGACAGGATGGCTCATTCAATTCTGATGCACAGCTGCTCTATCAGGATGACTGGAGAAAACTGCTTTTCAAGCCTGCTCTGAGAAGGGAGGCTACAGTAGGAATCAATGCCAATGGTGATCAGGTAAAGTCTTATACTTCTTTAAATTATCTTGACGATAAAGGCTATCTTATCTCCTCCGGATTTGAAAGGTTTGGAATTCGATCCAATGTAGACTACTCCATTACCTCAAAATTAAAGTTAAACACAGCCCTGTCCTATACCTACAGCAAACAAGACTTTGGGGAAACGGGAGGCTTTTCGAATCCCTTCCAGTTCGCCAGAAATATCGCCCCTTTCTATCCCGTTTTTCTCCGCGACAATCGCTACCAAAGGCTTTATGACAATGACGGAAATGCTTTATATGATTATGGAGACGGAAGTGGACCTAACGGAGCCTCAAGATCCTATGCCGTTTTTGAAAACCCCGTAGGCAACCTTCAGAAAGATAAATCTCAAACAACAACCAATGTTAGCAATATTAATCTCGGATTAAATTATGAAATCATTAAAGGTTTGGATTTCACGTACAACTTCGGGGCTTATCTTGAAAATGTACGAAACCTTCAGTTTGGAAATACAGAAGGCGGTACCTCTTCTTCCGTCGGTGGAACGATAACAAGAGGTTCTCAGTTTAAATACACCCTGAATCACCAGCAATTGCTTACCTATCAGAAAAAACTGGATAAACACAACTTTAATATTCTCATCGGACATGAACTGAACAAGATTAAAAACGAAGGAATATCAGGCACAAAGCAACAGCTTTTACTCCCTAATTCATTGTCTTTTGATAATGCCGTGAAAATAACAGATTTATCAGGAAGCGGCTATGAATATGCAGTAGAAGGTTATTTTTCAAGATTGCTTTATAATTACGACAATAAATATTTCTTTAATGCCAATATAAGAAGAGACGGGTCGTCTGTGTTCTCTCCGGAAAGTAGATGGGGTAATTTCTACGGACTGGGAGCTGCCTGGAATGTAGCCAAAGAAAATTTCTTAAAAAACAATTCGGTGGTCAATGCCTTAAAGCTGAAAGTATCTTACGGACAGCAGGGAAATGATAATATCCTTATCGATAGCTCCACGAGAGATTATTATGCCTATCAGGATATTTACGGGATCAATAATTTTGGTGATGACAAACCGGTTCTTTCTCTGAAGAAGCAGGGAAATAAAGATCTTAAGTGGGAGACTTCCAAAAATCTGAACGCCGGGTTTGAAGTTTCACTTTTCAAAAACAGGCTAACGCTGAACGCAGATTATTTTGAGCGAAAAGTATCTGATATGATTTATACTCTTCCCCTGCCCCCTTCTAATTCAGGGTCGTATGTGAAGTATGGAAATATCGGCGATATGACGAACAGGGGAATACAGGCCAACATCAATGCAGATATTCTTCGCACCGACGATTTTCAATGGAATATATATGCTAACGCCACCCACTACAAAAATACCATCACCAAGCTGCCGGCGGAGCAGAGAAATACAGGACTGGTTACCGGACTGTTTATTCTTACCGAAGGGGGTGACCGATATACCTATTATCTGAAGGAATTTGCAGGGGTAAATCCCGAAAATGGTGATGCCTTATGGTACCGTACTGCACTGAATCCCGTCACCCAAAAATTAGAAAAGACTGTAACCAACAATTATAAGGAAGCAACCGACTACAATACCGGAAAATCTGCAATTCCAAAAGTATATGGTGGATTCGGGACGGATATCACCTATAAAAGGCTGAACTTATCGGTTAATTTTGCCTACCAGTTTGGTGGATACGGCTATGATGACATTTACAGAAGCCTGTTCCATTCAGATACGTATGGTTCCAATTATTCTACCGATCTGGACAAAACCTGGACACCGGAAAATCCTGGTGCGGCTTTACCGAGGGTAGACCTTACTTCAACGAATCAGAACGGAAACTCCACCTTGTATCTGATCAAATCAGACTACATCAGCCTCCAGGATGTTACCCTGTCGTATCAGCTTTCTGAAGGGTTTGCCCAACAGGCAGGCTTATCCGGTTTGAAAATCTATCTGACAGGAAACAATCTATACTTATGGTCGAAAAGAAAAGGTTATGATCCAAGAGCTTCATTAACCGGAGTATCCGATTCCTACAGGTATTCCCTGCTGTCGAGTGTGTCTTTAGGCTTTAAACTAACTTTTTAACAGAATCTATGAAAACAATAAAATACTTTATCGCAACGATAGCCATTGGCCTTACCACCAGCTGTGCCAGTGATCTCAATACCTTACCGGACGGAGATATTTCCGGCGAGCAGCTGAATACGGACCAATCAAGCCCTGAAAAAATTCTGGGTGGCATATACCTGGATCTCCGCAGTAATGGCGCAGGGGGTACGACTTCTCATTCCGATTTTGGAATTATGGGAATAAAATCAGGAGCTGACCTGATGTCTAATGATGTTATCCAGTCTACGAATCAACACCTGGGAATGTTTTATAATTATGAAGCAACAAATGCCAGTAATTCCGCCGCTGAAATTGTCTGGACGACTTTCTATGCCAGAATATTTATCATCAACAAGCTCCTTGATGAGCTCAGGAACGATACAGGTACCAAAAACAGAGCAATTAAAGGACAATTGCTGGCCTTGAGAGCCTATTCTTATTTTTACCTGATCCGGTTTTATGCTCATGATTACAAAGGACATGAGTCCGAACCAGGCTTACCTTTAGTACTTACGAGTGCCAATCCAGAACAGGGACTTCCAAGATCCACCGTCCAGGAAGTATACGGACAGATTACAACAGATATAGAAGAATCTATCCAACTTCTGGACAGCTTTGCCCGTACGACCCGGGCCCAGATTGATCAAAGGACAGCTAAAGCTATTGCTGCCGAAGTTTATTTACAAACAGGAAATTTTATAAAAGCAGGTCAATATGCTGCCCAAAGTAAAAATGGCATTGCCTTAATGACAGAAAACGATTATACAACAACAGGGTTTTCCAACATCAACAATCCTGAGGTGATCTGGGGGTTCCACAATACCATCTCTACAATGAGTATAGGAAATTACTATGCTTCTTTCTTTTCCATGTTCGATAATACCAACGAAGGGTATGCAGGTGCGGCCCAGATCCGTAAGCTGATTGACAAACGTCTTTATGATGAGATTCCGCAGACCGATTACCGTAAAAAGGTCTTCAATGGCAGCCAAAATGCGTCTTATACTTTCAACGGAAAGACAAAAAATTATCCGCCATATGTAAGCTGGAAATTCAAAGATCCGAGCCTCTTTGAAGGGGATTATATTTACATCAGGGCCTCCTCCCTGTACTATATAGAAGCTGAGGCGCTTGCCCGACAAGGAAGAGAAGCTGAAGCCAGACAGGTACTGTTCGAAATTTCTTCAAAAAGAGATCAGGCATACACCCTGTCTTCAAAATCAGGAAGTGAGCTCATCAATGAAATTATCCTTCAAAAAAGAATAGAGCTATGGGGTGAAGGCTACGCCTGGTTTGATATGAAAAGGCTGAATATTCCCCTGGAAAGAATATATTCAGGAACCAACCACACTTTTGGAAGATTTAATCTGACCCCTGATAAATTCAGATTCCAGATCCCGAATAAAGAGATTAATAATAACCCACAAATCAAGCAGAATGAATAAATAGATGAAACAAACGCTGAAAAGCACGACAATTTTAATATATTTTGAATAGGAGGCAGTCTGAATAAGGCTGCCTCTTATTGTATCCGTGAACGGATGATAAGCTTTTCCTGCGATGGATGAATAATTCCGGAGATCCATCCATAGTCTGGCCCTGAATATCAGGGCTTCCCTATTTATAAATGTTTTTTTATATGCAAATACATTTCATTGACAATAAATCAATAAAAAACACAAATTAATAATAATTCACTAAGCATTGTAATATTAAGAATATATAAATAAAAATCACTTATGATGATTATTCTGTAATCTTTGTTTAAAATGTGGTACGAAACACTTGTTTTACAACGAATTAAAGGTGTAAAAAATCAATACAATAAATATATTTTTTAGTATTTTTGCAACCATAAGCTATTATAATTACAAAAATTATTTTTACGATAATTTAAATTAGGACATTTAAAACACTTTAAAATATGGATATTTTTCATATTTATTTATCAAATAATTTTTCACTTTTTACTAAATTTCTCACTATAAAGTGTTTTTATTTTAAAAACATTCATTCATACTGGTATAAGAATATAACATGATTATGAAAACTACTATTCAAAAAACTTTTTTTTCAGCGAATGCAAAAAAACTGTCGTTCTCTGCTTTTTTACTCTCATTGCTAACGTTTTCGCAAACCGGTTTTGCTCAGACAAGAGTGGTGGTAAATCCAGGTCTCGAGTTTGGTGTGGCAAATGCTACAGTGAACCAGCTTGATGCTAATTTCGGATTCGGTGCTACCTTTGATGCCGGTACCGCAGCAACATCCCCATGGTACACCTCGCACCCTACGCAGGCCGGAGCCTGTACCGCCGGAAGTTCGGGTGCCTGCCATCCTATTGAAGTATGGGGTACGGGCTTTAATAATGTTCCTGCTGCCCAGGGAACCAATTTCGTCGAACTGAATTCATTCGTCAGTTCAATGATTTATCAGAATATGTACCTGGCTAATGGAGATATCATTACGTATTCTTTCAGACACAGAGCAAGATCTGTTGCTGCAGAACAGGCCGCCATGGTTATTGAAAATCAGAATCAGGTAAACATTGCCACTGTAAAAGCAACCACGACCCCAGCGAGTATGTCTGCATGGTCACTTAACCAAGGTACATATACTTTTACAGGAACCTCCGGTGTTTACCGTGTAGGTTTCAGAGCTCTTGTTGATGGTGGAAGTCCGGGTCTGGGTAACTTCCTTGATGACATCAGAATATCGCTCAACCCGCTTATCGATTTAAAGTTCTCTAATGCATTATCTTCATGTGAAGGATCAAGCAACGGTAATTTGTTTTTGAGAATTAGTGGTGCTGTAACGGGAGCAACCACAGTAGCTGTTCAACTGGTAAATCCTGCGAATGGGACCGCATTTATTACAGATAGTGATATCAGCTTAACGCCTGTTGCCAATTCAAACGGTACTCCAACCATATCTCACACCCCGGGAAGTAGTATTTATCTGATCACAGTACCTCCCGGAAACTATGATGGAGGGGTGATCCCAGGGTTTTCAAGTCCCAATAACGATGAAGATGGTGTGGCAATTAACATCACGTCAGTAAATGACGGACTTGATGAGCCTAACGAAACATTTAAATTTGAAATTAAACAACAGGGAACAAACGGAGCAACCAACAATTTTGTATCCACATCCTCCCCGGTATTTGGTGACACGTATTATCCTGCAACCAATGATTATTTCATACAGAAATGTGTATGCTACGATAATGCCAATACAGGAACTGCAGGGATAGATTCCAAATTTGGAATTACCCTTTTAAAAAGAGCCGGCGGCAACAGCAACAACTGGCCGATGCTCAGAAAATCAGCCCATGCTGTTTTAGAATCCAATACCCAGGGGTTTGTCATCAGCAGAATGAGCACACTTCAGGTAAATGCAATTGCATCTCCACAGGAAGGAATGATGGTGTATGACACCACAGCAAAATGCCTGAAACTGTATGACGGAACGGCATGGAGGTGCTTCAATACGCCCACCTGTCCGTAAATTCATACCGTATCATCACCTATAGAACCATCGCCAGCGAATTAAAAAAATTAAAGAAAATGAAACAAATCATATTAACCGTATTTCTTGGAGCCACAGCAATGTCAAATGCCCAAGTTGTTATTGGGAATGCCACGGGTACAGCAGCTGTAAAAACTTCTGTTCTGCTAGAATTTCCTGCCAATGAAAACAAAGGACTTATCTTACCCTATGTACGAACCCTTCCTGCTGCTCCGGCAGAAGGGACAATGCTTCTTGATGCCACCGACCCTACCAAAGCACGTATAAAATATTACAACGGCGCCTGGGTAGACTTAAGCGGACAGGATTCGAATGTTACAAGTGCTCTGGCTGCTCAGCCTACTGCTGCACAAACCCCTGAAACTCCATCTGCTAAAGTAGTCATAGGAGCGAGCTCCAGCACGGCCAATGGAGTTCTGGTGTTAGAATCTACAACCCGCTCCATGGTTCTGCCGATTGTAGCAGATGTACAAAATATCCAGAATCCTTCACCAGGAATGATGGTGTATGTTAATAAAGCCGGAGCGAAACGTTTAGCGGTCTTCAACGGCAGCAAATGGTCTTATTGGAAATCGTAACTATTGTGAAACATAGTATAAAACCCACTTCTGAGCGAAGTGGGTTTTTGTTTTCAAATTCTATTGTCGGCATTGTACATAGCTTGAACGGGCTAAAGCCCATCCCTATTGAAATCCATTCACCATCAATTTTGCACCCCATCCTCACCATTGTGAACATTTTTATTTTTCTGCTCAGTACCTCACAATCAGAACGCGCTAAAGCCCGTCCCTATTGAAATCCATTCACCATCAATTTTGCAACTCATCCTCATCATTGTGAACATTTTTTATTTTTCTGATCAGTGCCTCACAGTCAGAACGGGCTAAAGCCCGTTCCTATTGAAATCCATTCACCATCAATTTTGCACCGCATCCTCATCATTGTGAACATTTTTATTTTTCTGATCAGTACCTCACAATCAGAACACTTCTCTTTAATCAAACTTAATAAACATCTGATCAAAATTCAGGGTCATCCTATTAAACTGACGAATCACATCCTGACCTATATTGCCGTAGGCTGTTTCTTTATTAATCTTAGACTTTAGCACATTGACATTCTCCAGCAAAACTTCCTTTCCCATAATATGAAAAGTATGCGATATCTTGTATCCGTCATACTCTATCTTTCCTCCTGCGCCTCCCATACCGATCTTAACCATCTGATACTGCCTGTCAATCTGGTTTTTGTTTTCGGCATAAAAAGGAGCGTAAAGCATGGTATGATCTGCACCGGTATCAAAGGTAAAATGTTTACCATCTACAAAAATAAGCGGAGTCAGTCCGTCTATTGCCATATTGGATGGGGCATTGATTTTGGTTTCTTTATCGGGAACGGTAAAAAAATCATCCTGACTCAACTGTACTTCTTTCAAGGCTTCTATTACCGGAAATCCCAGAATTCCGTTGATCTGATAACTGATTTGTGGAAAACTGAGCGCCGTATCTGCAAACACCAGAAATACAGCATTTTCTATGACCGCATTTCCCAGCACCAGTTTTTTACAGACCGCGAGATCCGCTTTCACGGCAATGCCCGTAATGGCATCCACATCAATATCAGCAGGGATGATTTTCATTTTCAAACGTTTTGCTGTTGTCGCTGACACCGTAGAGATATTGGCCCCCGTATCGAAGATAAAATTCATATACTCTTCCCCTATGCTTACTTTCAGGTTTTTTAATCCTGCAGCATCTTTCTCCATTTTCATACGCGTACTTCCGGTGAACGTCACCTTTTGTCGCGGCTCATTTTCGAGTGCGGTCCAGATTTTCAGATTATTTTTAAGGTCATTTCTTTTTTCTTCTGTCAGTAACTTGTCATACACTTTAAGAGCATTTTGAACTGCATTTTTTGCCCCTTTGTAATCATATTGTTTCATACAGTTATCTTCCTTAAGAGACTGTATTTTAAGCATAAGCGAATCCTGAAGTTTAACTTTTGAAGATTCCAGCTCTGTTATTCTGCGATTAGACTGCTCAGGCCTGTTAAAGGCATTATCAAGCACAGCTTCGGTAAAATACTGATATTCTGCCGGCAGCTTTTTTTTCGATTCTGCATAGAGCAGACGGGCTTTGAAAAAATTTTTCTGCTGAATTTGTTTGTAGACCGCATTAAATGCCGGGTCTGAGGCTTGGCCAAAACTCTTGCCTGACATCGCTAAAAGCATAATCAGAATCATTGTGTATCCTACCTTTTTGACTGCTCTGCAATAGATATCTTTTTTATTACAATCGCTAATTTTAAAGTAAAAGTCATTCATAATCAGTATAGGGTATTGATTCTGCTAATGTATTAAATCCTGCAACAGCAAAAGAGCTATTTGATCATATAGGAAGATATTTTATCATTTTTCCCATTTTGAGCTGGATAAAATCCCCAATAAAAGCCAGAAGTAGAAACAAAAAGCAAAAAAGATATAACCTATATTTGAAATCTAAAAAACTAACAACAAATGATTATCAAAAGATAATTATTACTTTCGGTTTTTGTTCACAATACGTAGGAAAAATTTGAAAATGTAAATCGTTCATCGAAGATATATGGCCAAAGCAGCTTATGAGTACCGCAATGATCTGTGAAGATCTAGGGTTAAAAAATCAAAAGCTACTATTTTTCTTCTCCAATCGATCCCGCAGACTTACCTCTTCTGTTCATGAGATTTAAAACTTTCAGTCGTATTTCTGAGGATATTCTTTCAATGGTGAACCTGTAAAAAAGGCCTCCCCCAATACAGGCTGCAAGGCAAAGAATAAGACTTACATGATCTGAAGCATCAAGATTAAAATATTCCAGAGTCTTCTGTACAAGATGAACAATCCCTTTATGGGAAAGATAAATTGCGTAGGATAAGGCAGCCAGCTGCCCTGTGACAAAAGATTTTGAACGGGATAAAAATGAAGACTGAGAAACCGCGGACATCACTATAAACCCATAACTTACGGCTACTAAGGTAAATCCTATAATGGAAGCCGCTTTTGAAGCCTGTTCGTAGCATACCCAGAATGAGATCGCCAACAGCAGGATTCCCAAAAGGAAAAGCTTGTTTCCATTGCGGTGGACCAACCGTTTAAAAACAGGTGAATACTGCATGAGATAACCAACCAATACCCCTGTGGCAAGCCCATCCAGCCTGGTATGAGTAGGATAATATATCTTCATATACCATAATTTCCAGAAATCCAGCGATTCTGTATTGACCACTACAACATCGCTGTTCCAGACCATCAGCCTGGCAGTCAATGAAAAAGCGATGATCAAAATGATCAAAATGCCTAAATATTTAAAAAGTTTTGCCGGCATCAGCATCAATAGCAATACAGGAAGGACCAGATAAAACTGCTCTTCAATACACAATGACCAGGCGTGTGAAAATGTTCCATAATGGATCACATCCAAACCATAGTTCTGGGTAAAAGTGGCCAGTTTCCACCAGGGCGGCAATGCTTCCCGCTCCCTGAAGAGTGGACAGGAAAAATACAGAAGAACAGTAAAGGCGTATGGAGGAATAATTCTGAAAAACCGTTTTACATAAAATCTTTTGAGGCTGATCCCTCCGTTATGGTCTATTTCTTTAAACAGCTGACTCGAAATCAGAAAACCACTCAGCACAAAAAACAGATCTACTCCCGTCCAGCCCCATCTTCCCACAGTATCAATCCATGCCGGATGTTGGAATGCCCGGTAGTGATACATTAAGACCAGTACAATAGCCAGCGCTCTCAGATGATCTAATCCGTAAAGCCTTTCAGAATAGCCTGTTTTCATATTTTTTTTCCTGCAAATATTGATAAAATCAGAATCCATTTGTCGTGCATCATGCAAAAAGCAGCCTTTCTGATATCAAGTGTAAAACAGGTTGTCTGCACATCAAAAAGGATCATTCGTCATTGTTTTCCCCCATTTAATATTGCTTTTGTCACCGTGCATTAAGTTTTATTATTTTTGAGGATGATAAAAACAGGGTCAGAAAATCTAATCAGGCAGAATATCTACTTCCAGGTATTCTTCTGGACCGCTTTGTTTTTATTCGGAACAGCAAAAAGCTATGGAGAGTATGATGGTGGAAACTTCGGGGTACTGGTGATTTATAATTTCTGCCACTGGATTTTCCAGATCATCGGTGCCAATTTGATCTATTACATCCTCATCCGTCATTTTTCCGACCGGAAAAAATACATAGAATTTTTTCTGTACCTCATCACAGGTCTGTATTTACTGTCCGTTATCAACCGGGTCTTTATTGTTTATATTGCAGAGCCTTTTTTTATCAGTGAGCCTAAGGACAGCCTGATCAGCATTTTTACCGACATCAGGTATCTCACGCTCCATTATACTTTGCCTGTAGTAAGCGGCTCTTTTATCTTTATTTCGATCCAGTTTATCATGCGGTACCGGGACGAAAAGGAACGTAGCCTGAAGCTTCAGAAAGAAAAGGCGGAACTGGAACTGAAATCCCTTAAATCCCAGCTCAACCCTCATTTTCTGTTCAATACATTGAATAATATTTACTCTCTTTCGATAAGCAACTCTGATAAAACCTCTCAGTCCATCAGTCAGCTTTCGGATATCTTAGACTATATTTTATACAAAGCCGAGAAAAAATGGGTAGCTATTTCTGAAGAACTGACCATTATTGAGCAGTATATCGCTCTTGAGCACCTGCGGTATAACCATGAAAGATTAAAAATAAGCCGGCGGACGATGCTTCATTCCTCCAATACTATTCCGCCTCTGCTGTATCTCACATTGGTAGAAAACACTTTTAAGCATGGTGCCGGAAAGAACACCGGTATAACGGAAATTAGCATTGAGATCGAAGCTGATGATAAGCAAACCTACTTCAGTATTGAAAACACCTGTCCTGACTACCAGGATAATAATGAAAACGGAATTGGGCTTCAAAATATAAAAAGGCAGCTTGAACATCATTATCAGAATAATTTTGTATTCAGAATCTCCCGGAAAAACAATACTTTTAAAGTTGAAATAATCACTCCGCCACAATATGATTAACTGTATCATTGTAGATGACGAGCCTTTGGCAGCCCTGTTACTGGAAAACCATATCTCCAAAATCGGTCACTTAAAGCTCAAAGGAAAAGCTGAAAATGCAATGGATGCTTACAAGATCCTCCAGAACCAGACCATTGATCTGATGTTCCTGGATATTCAAATGCCCGATTTAAACGGAATTAACTTTTTAAAGTCCCTTTCTCAGAAACCCAAGACCATATTCACAACGGCCTACCGTGATTTTGCGATTGAAGGATTTGAGCTGGAAGCCGTAGACTATCTTCTGAAGCCCATCACATTTGAGCGTTTTTTCAAATCTGTTGAGCGGATTCTGAGGACAGTTCCAGAGACCGAAGAAGACTTTATCATGATCAAAACGGAAAGAATGCACCGGAAGATTCAGCTTTCGGAGATCATGTATATTGAAAGCCAGGGAAATGATATCAAAGTAGTCCTGGCAAAGGAAAGCTTTATTTCGAAAAACAAAACAGCCGACCTGGAAGTGATCCTTTCAGAGAAAGGGTTCATCAGAGTTCACAGGTCTTTTATCATCAATTCCAGGTTTGTTACCGCGTTCAGCACCCATGAAATTCTATTGGGTAGTCATCAGATTCCTGTGGGAAGAAGTTACAAAAAAGAATTCGATCATTATATATCAGCCATTTCCAAAAACAAACTGCTTTAAAACCGGTTTCAAAGCCCCCAAAGTCTAAGGTAAAGATATTTTCCATGATTTTAACACTTGTTTTTTAAATATTACTCCTCCATTTCCCTATTCCCATATTTCATCACTGAAATTCAATGCATTACAAAAAACAATTCACTTTACAAGGATAAAATGAATTCAGAAACAGATCCTGACAACTATGCAATAAATACATGATTTACAACTTATTACCCTTTAAGCACAATAGATCTGGCGGTTGTCCGTTTCTTAACAATATTAAAAAAAAGTATTACTTTTGCCTCAACGAATTAAATTGCTTTTTAGCTTTTTTATTAGTAATTTTAAGTGCACCAATTTATAAAACATTAAAATTCATTCCATGAGAAAAATAATTCTACTTATTACATGTATGTTCGGTATTTCAGTTTTCTCACAGATTAAAGTGTTGAAAAATGAAAGTTTGGTGGAAGTTGGTAAAGATAATTCCGTTGGTCTCTATAAAAAGGAAGATAAATTTACAGTCAATTACCAGGATCTGAACACCAGCAACCTGAATACCATCAGATCTTTTTCTTTTCAAAACCTGAATGGTGATGTGATCGGACTCTATAAACTGATTATGGATGGTTTTATAACAATGCCAGGTGAAAACATCATACTGGAGCTTCCCAATGATATCATTGAACTTCATTATGAAAGAAACTACGGCCAGCCTACCGTACAGTTTATTCAGGTCATCAACAAAAACAGAAAATACATTGGAAAGTCACAGTATTTAACGAGAAAACAGGTTGAGAAAATCTTTGGAAGAACCAACGGGAAGTATGCACTGTATGACAAGACCCCTGCTGTGAATCCGAATGCAGCTAACAAAGGAACCAATACCGCTTCTACCGCAACCCCTACTTCTGGCGGAGCGAAGAAAAAATCAAGAAAATAATTATAATTTAAAAATATTACGAAACTCATTCTACCGGATGAGTTTTTTTATTTTATTTTTGCAGAAAGACATTCAGTATTATGCCGCTTCAGATTCTCAATCTAACCAAAAAGTTTGGAGAGCAGATCGCTCTTAACGATATCAACATTTCTATCGATAAAAATGAAATCATCGGTCTTCTTGGCCCTAACGGTGCCGGAAAATCTACACTGATGAAATCTATCGTAGGAGCTCTGAAAATCGACGAAGGACAAATCATCTTCAATGGAATGGATATTTCCAGACATGAGACTGAAAGTAAGAAAAAAATAGGCTTTTTACCGGAAAATAATCCGCTGTACCTGGAGATGTATGTGAAAGAATACCTTCAGTTTGTAGCCAATATCCATAAAATCCCTGAAAGTAGAATAGACGAGGTTATCGAGCTTGTCGGAATTACCCCGGAAAGATCAAAAAAAATCGGTCAGCTTTCCAAGGGATATAAGCAACGTGTAGGACTGGCACAGGCAATCATTCATCAGCCTGACCTCCTTATTCTGGATGAGCCAACCAATGGCCTGGATCCTAATCAGATTATTGAAATCCGTAATGTCGTAAAAGAAATCGGTCAGCAAAAGACCGTTCTCCTTTCCACGCACATCATGCAGGAAGTAGAAGCGCTATGCTCGAGGGTTATTCTCATTCATAAAGGAAATATTCTTCAGGATTGTCCAATTGATGAGTTCAAAGGAAAGTTTGACAGCCTGGAAGAGGCTTTTGCAAGTTATACCGCGATTCAGAATTAATTTTTCAACCCAATAATTTTTCGGATCAAGCTTAAAGTGTAATGTAATATGCACCTAATAACGCATTGTATCTGATCGTGGCGTTATATTTGATAAGGTTTGACTGTCAAACCAATAACCATATAATAATATGATTAAAACTTTTTTATTAGGAACATTGTGCTTAGCGCAATTTTCTCTTGCTTATGCTAAGGAAATTCCAAATGATTCAAAAGCGAGCCACGTCGTTTCCGGCTATGCTTTTCAAGAAGTACCGAAAACCGTCATCATCAAAACTAAAAAATTCAAAATCAGAATTGATAAACAGCCTAATGGGAAATATCTTTACCAGTCCTGGAATGCGAATGCAAAGATTACGGCTAAACCAAGTATGATCATCAGTGATGGGGAACTTGTTCCTGACGGTACGGGAGGCAATTATTATATTGTCTTTAATAATGAAGGATACAGCTATCAGGTTTGGAGAAACTACCTTACAGATTCTGCAAAAAAAGCCCCTTATACCCTGACAGTTACCGATCAGAATGATCAGGAAATCGTACGTCAGGACGGCTATGTCGTGAAAAACTGATTTTTCAGCTGCTATTTTACCGAATGTATTAAAAGGTAACAATTTTTTATAAAAAACAGAATCCTGTCATTGTACAGGATTTTTTATGTTCCGGATTGTCTGAGCTCGGTAAGGAACCGGCTGGTTTCATAGCTTTCTCTCGCTGCTTTGTACCCGATATTGAAGATTTCTTCCAGTCTTTCTTTCTTACGTTCAAAAGCTCCATAGGAAGCTAATTTCTGAGAGGAAATAAACCAGTCACAGTAATCGAATTTCACTTTTTCTATCCTGTAGGAAAGAAGGTCATAGGAACGTGAGACAATGGCTTTTATGGAATTAAGATCTTTAATCTGTGCTTCGCTTGGTGGCGATACAAATACACCAATCAGCTTGTCACAGTCTTCTCTGATAATGTCTGCCGGGAAATTGTTCAACACTCCGCCGTCACAGTACATTTCATCATCAATGATGTATGGGGTAGTAATTCCGGGAATGGAACAGGAGGCAATAATCGCATCTACGATCTCAAAATCTTTGTCAAAAATCTTCTGGGTTCCTGAAACAAGTTCCGTGGCCACAATTTTCACTTCGATATCAAGGTCGCCCAGTTTCATATCATGAAAGATTGGCTTGAGATAGTTTCTGAAAATAATTGACGAAACCAGCCCCGGCTGATTGAAAGTAAAATGTTTCCAGTTGAAAAAATAAACTGAATTGAAAAACTCAAGGATCTCTTCCGGAGTTTTTCCGATAGCATGCAGGCAGCCCACAATAGATCCTGCACTACAGCAGGAAAGGAGATCTACCTCCATATTATTTTCTTTCAAGAATTTTAATACTCCCGCATGAGCGATCCCTTTGGTACCACCTCCTGATAAAACAAGCCCTACTCTTTCAAAATTCATAGAATAAAATTAAGAAAACCCAATGAGAAAAACAGGTTAATTTTCATAATTATGTTTTTTTAAGTTTATTTTTAATAAGTCCAAATTCTTTTTATTCTCAAACCGGATCCCTTGTTCATGTTGTCATCTTCAGCCAAAGTCACTGTATGTCCCATACCAACTACAGAAAGACAAAAATCTTCTGCTGCGGAATGAAAGGCTGATTAAAAAAAAACACTACAACATTTCCGTACGGTTTTGCTGTAGTGTCATTCTATAATCATCTTATTTCAAGAGATATTCCTGCATAAACCGGATCATGGCCAGGCGCTGAAAGTCTACGTTTTCTTTTTTTCTGAAGCCATGTCCTTCATTTTTGGCCTCAAGATACCATACCGTCTTTCCCTGGGCCTTCAACTTGTCCCGCATCTGGACTGCTTCGGAAACAGGTACCCGGGGATCATTGGTTCCCTGAACGATGAACATCGGCTTTTTAATTTTGTCAATATTATTTAATGGGGCTATTTTGGTAAAAAATTCTGCCATTTTAGGAATTCTTTCGTCCCCATACTCTACCCTTCTCAGATCTCTTCGGTATTCTTCGGTATTTTTAAGGAATGTATTAAAGTCTGAGATTCCCACTACATCCATGGAGCATCGGATTCTGTCTGCGTATTCATAGGCCGTCGCCAGTGTCATAAAACCACCGTAGCTTCCCCCGGTAATCATGATTCTGTCTTTATCCAGTTCCGGCTGTTTGGCAATCCAGTCCAGCAGGGCTCCGATATCTTTCACAGAATTCATTCTCAGGTATCCATTATCAGCGGCAATATAGGTCTTGCCAAATCCAGAGGAACCCCTTACATTAGGATAGATCATCGCAATTCCCATTTCGTTTGGAAAATAATTGCCGGATCCCAGTGATGATGCCATAGATTGTCCTTCCGGGCCTCCGTGTATGGAAATAAGAACCGGCCTTTTACCTGTAAATTTTGCCGGTGCCGGATAATAGAAGCCTGTGATCTTCATTCCGTCAAAACTCTTCCATTCAATAAGTTTTGGGGCGATCATATCTGCCGGCTGCATTTCTCCCTGCTCACTTTCCGTCCATCGTTCGATCTTTTGGGTAGCCACATCCATTTTGTATACATCCGTTCCGGAATTGGCCGTAGCTTGTGAAAAATAAACAGCCTTCCCATCTCCTGAAAATTTACTGCTACCGATAAGCCCTGTTGGAATGCTATTTACGGACACATATTTCCGGGTGTTTGTATCGAGAATATACATTTTATTGATCCCGCTTTCATTGGTGATAAAAATAAGTTTTGATTTATCTTTAGACAGATCATACCTCTCTACATTCCATGGAATGGATGGAGTCAGATAATTGATCTTCCTGGTTTTCATATTCAAAACGGCGAGTCTGCTGAATTCATTCTCACGGTCTGTTATATAATATATTTCATCTTTATTTTTTCCAAAGGAGGCATTAAGCTGTACAATTCCTTTCTCTTTACGGTCCGTAAGAGGTTCCAGTTTCTTTGTTTCCAGATCATAGATATACAGGTAAGAATCATTGGCAGAAACATATTCTGTAATCAGAAGTTTTGTGTTGTCCTCAGAAATATCACTGATTCCCCATCCGCCGCCTTTCAGCTCCAAAACCGGCTTTACTTCTTCCGGCTTCAAAGGGTTCATATAATAGATATCGCGGTCGCCACCGTTTCTTTTGGTAGAGGTAAAATAAAAACCTGAGCCATCTTTTTTCCAGGTAACTCCACCATTTTGAGATCTTCCTCCATCGGTAAGCAATGTGGATTCCAGAGATTTTAAATCGAGCCTGTAAAGCTGACCAAATTCATTGCCACCGGTATCTTTTGAATAGATGAGAAACTCCCCTTTTACAGGTTCGTATGAAGCTGTATTCACCGGCTCATCAAAGAATGTAATCTGTCGTCTGGCTCCCAGTGGATTTGCGATTTTATACAGCTGATTGGTAGATGCAAATCGGGTAACCGCAATAATTTCCTTTCCCCCAGGATGAATATCTGCAAGGCTTGCATTTCTGCTTTCAGAATATTTTTTGAGTCCCTGGCTTAAGCTTTTGGGAATGGGCAATATATTTTCGGCAATCAGATTTTCATTGGGGCTTACGAACATATTTTTTTCCTGTGCTGAAAACAGGGATCCTGCTAAGGCAAACAGAGCGATGACAGATTTATTTCTCATGTTAAATTTTTACCGAAATTAGTTATTTTCCATAAAAAAACCACAGATAAAATCTGTGGTTTTTATGGTTTATCAGAGGTATTCCCTCTTATTTTATTCTTAGATATGAATCACCTCACCATATGCAGCGGCAGCAGCTTCCATAATTGCTTCAGAAACTGTTGGGTGTGGGTGAATAGACTTGATGATCTCATGACCTGTCGTTTCTAGTTTTCTAGCGACTACAGCTTCAGCAACCATATCCGTTACTCCTTCACCGATCATGTGGCATCCTAACCACTCACCATATTTAGCATCGAAGATCACTTTTACAAATCCGTCTGTGTTTCCGTTGGCAGTAGCTTTACCACTTGCAGAAAGAGGGAATTTACCTACTTTGATCTCATATCCTTTTTCTTTAGCCTGCTTTTCTGTAAGACCTACAGAAGCTACTTCAGGGTGACAGTATGTACATCCAGGGATATTGCCATAGTCGATTTTCTCCACATGCATTCCTTTGATCTTTTCAACACAAGTGATTCCTTCAGCAGATGCTACGTGAGCCAATGCCTGAGTCGGGATGATATCACCGATTGCATAGTATCCAGGAACTGAAGTTTCGTACCATTCATTAACTAATACTCTGCCTTTATCTGTCTGGATTCCTACTTCTTCTAAACCGATGTTTTCGATGTTGGCAGCAATACCTACGGCAGATAATAGGATATCCGCTTCAAGAGTGATGTTACCATTCGCTGTTTTCACGTTCGCTTTCACTCCTTCTCCACTGGTATCAACACTTTCTACAGAAGCATTGGTCATGATTTCAATTCCTGATTTTTTCAGGGATTTCTCCAGGTGCTTAGATACTTCTTCGTCCTCTACTGGTACGATATTCGGCATAAATTCTACGACCGTTACTTTTGTACCCATTGTATTATAGAAATCTGCAAACTCTACTCCGATCGCTCCTGAACCTACAACGATCATAGATTTTGGCTGCTCAGGAAGAGACAGTGCCTGTCTGTATCCGATTACTTTTTTACCATCCTGCGGTAAGTTTGGTAATTCTCTTGAACGAGCTCCTGTAGCAATAATGATGTGGTTTGCTGCATACTCAGTTACTTTACCGTCTTTATCTGTAACAGAAACTTTTTTACCTTTCTGTACTTTTGCTGTCCCCAGAATTACGTCAATTTTGTTCTTCTTCATCAGGAATTCGATTCCTTTGCTCATTTTACCGGCAACACCACGGCTTCTCTGAATTACATTGGGAAACTCAAAACTTGCTTCCACTTTATTCAGACCATAGTCTTCAGCATGGTTGATATAATGAAAAACCTGAGCAGATTTTAGTAAAGCTTTCGTTGGAATACACCCCCAGTTCAGGCAAATTCCTCCCAAGTTTTCTTTCTCGATAATTGCGGTTTTGAAACCCAACTGTGCTGCTCTGATCGCAGTAACATATCCACCAGGACCACTTCCAATGACAATAATATCGTAATTCATTACTTTAAAAATTTTTATGCGAATTTAAGGAAAAATATTGGATGTTTGCCATTTCTTCGGGTTCATCTTACAATGCATCTGTAAAGTTATTTCTATTGAATTATCAGCATAAAAAAGAGAATGTAAATCCATTCTCTTATGACAAAATCAATTTTTATTGAAAAGTATTAAAATTTAATCTGTAAAAATCAGTAATCCTGATTTCTATAATAGCAAAAAAACGATCTTATTTCATTTTTTTAAGTAATCGTTTCTGGCTTTGGTATTTTTGGTTTAAAGCCTTCATCTGGTCCCTTTTCATCTGTTTGGTCGCAAGCGGATGATTCATAATCAGTTTTTTTTCAGTATTGTATCTTTTGTCGAGTTCCTGCATCTTGCGATTGACCAGTTCTGTCTTTGATGGATGCGGAGGAAGGGGCGGGCGCTTTTGGGCTGCTGCATTTACTGAAAAGCCTAAAACGAGTACTGTTGATATAAAAAGCTTTTTCATAACAAGTATATTTATGAATGATTTCAACTGATCAATTACAATTCATTGAATTCTTTCAGATTTATCATAAAGATTACACATATTGTACCACTTTTTCAGATGGTACGGAAATGACCTGTAAAAACGCTCCAATTGTTTTATAATGACAGAAATTCTGATGTAAAAGGTATAAAAAACCTCTATATATAAGTTATAATCATACAAAAATCCACCAAAATCACATTATAGTGAATTAAATAAATTATCTGTAAAATATTAACTTTCAACGGATTATTTGCATATTTTTTTTTATATTTTTGTGATAACCAAATTTTATACATATGAAAAAATACATTTTACCACTCTTAATTGGGATGTTCCCTCTTCATGCGCAAGTAGGAATTAATACTACAACACCCAACAGTACTTTGGCTGTTAACGGCTCTCTAGGGGCTGGTTACAGCCAGATCACAGCAAACAGCTATACTATTCTTCCAACTGACCATTATATCACATATAATGGAACGGGTAATGCGACATTTACACTCCCTGTTATCGGAACAGGAGCTACCAGCTACACGGGAAGAATTTATAAGATCAAAAATATTTCCACTTCTGGTATTACCCTTCAGGCATCGGGTGCTAATACGCTAAGGATTGATAACACACCAGTAGCTTCCTTTGTTATTCCTAGGGGGGCTTATGCGGAGGTAGTTAACAACAGCAATACGACGGGTGGTACTTGGGATCTGTCTTTTACAGTTCTCCCTAAACCAAGCAACGTGGAGATTTATGGCGCACAGCTGTCTATCCCTCCCCATGGGGGCGGATCTCCAGGGGTTGGGGACTGGTCCAATCACACAGTTACTTCTTATGATACCGGAACAGGAACCGATGTATGGTGGGTGATCAGCAAAACATCCACTGCCTATGCCCATACCTCCGCTTATTCCAATACGAGCAGAATGACTATTGTTTATGAATATCAGGGGTCGCCTTTCAATGTGACTAATATGTATCCTATCCTTACTGCTGGGAACAATTCAAGTTTTCCGGATGTTTTTACGGCATCATTTGTAAGTCTTGCCAATAATGGAACTGCCGGAAGAACCCGACTTACGGTTTCTGTTGCCAGGATAGATTTCATAGGAAGCAATGGATCCAATAACAGTAACTGGACCGGAACATTCTTACTTAATCTTCTCCTGGCAAGAAAATATTAAAGTAACCATATACATTTTTACAAAGAGTAGAAATATCTGCTCTTTGTATTTCTGAATTTATTGCTTTATCTGAATCACTGTAACATATTGTAATGCAGACCTGTCTTGGAGAATCCTGATCTCCAAGCTATTGCCGCTCTTCTTCCACTGTACTTTAGCAGGAACTCCCAGAACACGTACAGATTTTGGATTTACTTTTTCAGGAATGGGAACGGAAAGGATTGCCGGCGCCTTATACTCTGCTTTTTCGTCCAGATGAAAGATATTTACCGTATTTCCATCTTTACTTTGGGTATAATAAAAATCGCCGACGTGATAAGGCGCTATACTTCTTGTTGCAAACACTGCAGACTGATTTTTTTCCATCCATCCGGAAATTTCCTTTAATCTGTCATAGACCACTGCATCATAGTCCCCATTGGGTCCGGGAGCAATATTCATAAGATAGTTTCCGCCCCTTGAAATGATTTTAACAAGGGTTTCAATAATCTTCTGCGACGACTTATAGTGATCGTCGGGAACATAAGAAAAGGAGTCTCCCATGGTCATACAGCTTTCCCATGGAATAGAAAGGGCGTGCTCCGGGACAGCCTGTTCCGGGGTTACATAATTTTCCCACTTTCCGGGAACAGTACGGTCTACAATGATAATTCCCGGCTGATTCCGGCGGGCCATGGCTCCTATCTTATCCATATCAATATCCTGTTCCACTTTAATAGTTCTCTGCCATTCCACATTGGGATCTATGGTATGAAAAGGACGAACCCAGCCTCCATCCAGCCACAAAATATCGATTTTACCATAGTTGGAGGTAATTTCATTCAGCTGGTTGAAGGTAAATTGTTTAAAGGCATTCCATCGATCCGGATACTTTTGGGGATCATAATTTACATTTCTGTCTTTAGGTGGAAAATAAGACCACCAATAATCGTCAGAATGCCAATCCGGTTTTGAAAAATAAGCGCCGATTCTGAATCCTTCCTTTCTGAACGTATTGAAGATTTCTTTGGTAACATCTGCCTTCGGATTTTTTGAAAACGGAGTTTTGGGGGAAGTCACTTTATAGTCTGACTGTTTGGTATCAAACATTGCAAAACCATCGTGATGCTTTGTGGTAAAAACCATGTATTTCATTCCTGCCTTTTTTACCGCATCTGCCCATTTTTCAGGGTTGAACTGTATGGGGTTGAATGTCGTCTGAAGGTTTTCGTAATTCTTTACATACTCATCATAAGATTTTCCGTGTTCAGGTTTTCTTTGCGTCCACGACTCGTCCTCGGGACATAAGCTCCAGCTTTCTACAATTCCCCACTGGCTGTAGGTCCCCCAGTGCATAAACAATCCGAATTTCAGATCCTGCCATTCTTCCAGATTTTGTACAACAAGTGGATCTGTAGGTTTTTGGTAGCCTTCGGAAACAGGGTGCGCCTGTGAAAGCAGCGTCGAACTTATGAAAACTGATAAAAAGAACAGCGTTTTTGTTTTTGGCCGGATGAGCATATAAGGATAGTTTCCCGCTAATTTAAACAACCTTTGATAAATCTGCAAACATTAGGATTTCAATAGGTTAAAAACTGCACCCTCCCAATCCGGAAAGGAAAAAGTGAATCCAGTTTTGATCAGTTTTTCAGGATATACATGACGGCTTTTGAGCAATAATTCAGTTTCTGTTTTCAGGAATAAAGATGCCAGTTCCAGCTGCCAGACCGGAGCATTCAATCCAAACGGCATATTCATCTGCTTTCGCAATATTTGCATCATTTCTTCGTTGGAGATGGGTTTTGGGGCTGTTACATTAATGGGTCCTGTCATATTTTTGTTCTCAATGATCAGTTCCACTGCCTTACAAAAATCATCAATATGAATCCAGCTTACCCACTGATTACCTCTTCCCTGCTTACCTCCCAATCCCCACCGGGTAACCTGCCGGAGCTTCGGAAAAGCACCTCCATGATTCCCAATAACAATGGAAGTTCTCAATGCGACTTTGCGTACATCATCATGGGTTACCTTAAAAAATTCTTTCTCCCAGCTCTTGCAGATATTCATTGAAAAATCATCCCCGATAATTCCGTTTTCTTCAGTATTCAGATGTTTTTCAGAATGAACATAAATGGTTGCGGAACTGGCATTCAACCAGACCTTTGGTTTTTCAGAACAGCCATCCACAGCCTTTTGCAATATATTGGTGCTTTCAATTCTTGATGAATAAATTTCCTGTCTGTTTTTTTCGTGATAACGGCAGTCTACGGATTTCCCTGTAAGATTGATGAGAACATCAGCATTTTCAAGTCTGTTCTTCCATTCGCCCATCGTTTTTACATCCCAGAAGATCTCATTGCTGCGTTTTGGATTCCGGGTCAGAATGTATACCCGGTTTCCTTTTTCTGTAAAGTATTTTTCAAGGTTTTCACCGAGAAATCCGGTGCCTCCAGCTATAATTATTTTCATTTCTCTAGACTTTATGAATTTTACATACCTCTGTGTTTTCCTAAGCAATATACTTATTTGTCTTCACCTCAATTTCAGATCCTTCCGCCAGCATGACAGAGATAGGCTTCTGATGAGTAAGACAGTCAAAATCGTGACCGTATACGGTACGGAAATCAATATTCAGCCGGTGATCTTTTACCGGGTAGCAATCCCATTTCGGATGGCATACTTCGTATTCAGCAGTCATATTCTTCTTCCGGGTGAAGCCCCAATAATGTTCAGTGATAAATTCAAATTCCGAATCGGCTTCCATTTGTTGGGCGTTACAGTCGGCAATGATTCTGATCGAATGCCAGCTTTTGTCCTTCCAGGAATATTTAATGAGCAGTTCATCATCCTTCTCAGAGATCGTATTTTTCATCGGTAAGGTATGATAGTTTTCTTTATATACAGCATTAGCCACAAAACTTAAAGCCGGTTTGGGGACAATTTCTTTGATGAAAACCACGCCTCTTTTCCAGATGCCATTTTCTTTTTTCTTCACATAAAATCTAAGGTTTACTTCTTCGAAATTCCGATGAAATGGAATAGGCACGCCCATCAATTTTGTATTTAAAAACATAAAGCCAACTAAGCTGACATAGCATTTACCTTTATAAAAATCCAGCTCTGTCCCTACAGGCAGATATTTTAATAGTAGCTCAGGATTGATCTCGTAATTAATGATGGCTAATTTTCGCCATTCTGCTTTTAAAAAGTTCATACGATTGTATTTTTATAATGGGTTTCTGCGGTGGTTTTGATCAGTTCATTCCGTTCCAGCAGGAATTCTTTAAGGTACCGGGTGAGAAAAACCTTATTAAAAAGCTTCCCGATGATTCCCAATGGAGATTCGAATTCAAAGAGGTCAATCATCAGCGTTTTTCCTCCTATTTCTTTGAAAATATGTTGATGACGAAGCGATTTGAAGGCTCCTTTCTGCATTTCATCCGTAAACTGGTTGGGTTTGTCCATACTGATGATCTTTGTAGTGAGAGTTTGATACACTCCCAGATGTTTAGCTCTCCAGGTTACCGTTTCATGTTCTTCGATGAGGCCGGAGGTACGTCCTGCAATGGCTTTTTCGTGGGTTCGCGACGTGGAAGCCTGATGGAGATCAATATCTCTTGCTAAATCAAATACACAATGGATATCAGCATTGATCGCGGTTTCTACATAAATTACAGAACGATTCAAAAAGTTTGTTTTTTAGTCAATTCAGGTAATGTTTTGTCTATTCTATCAGCGAGTTCCGGAAGCTTAATCGTGGGAACGGCAGGAAAAAGATGATGCTCCATGTGATAAAACATACTGAACGTCAACTTGTTTTTCCAGAATCCTCTTTGTGTTCTTGCTATATTTGGATTTTCATGGGTATCGTGATGAACGGTCCAGACGGCAAAAAAGGCCATTAAAAATTCTCCGGCAATCATGACAAGCACATGATACATCAAAAAATTAATCTGGAAGTACCATACAATGGCCATCAAAAAAGCAATAGAAACAAGTTCCAGACCCATATTCTTCCTGTATTTCATATTTGCTTTTTTAAAGGTGATCCGATGAATCAGAAACATATGCACAGGACCATATAAGATGGCTTCGTACCATTTCATTGATGCTGATTTTCCTTCATAATCTTCTTCAGAAAGGCAAAACTTATGATGCCTGATATGGTTGAATTTTACAGCATGAATGGACGCCATCATCGTAATACTATTAAGGTACAGTGACAGCCACGTAAGGAATTTTCCTGTTCCCAGGGAATTGTGAAAGCCATTATGAACCTGCCTGAGTGCTGTAAGAAAATAAAAGCCTGAAAAAGGCAGTGCCATCCAGTAATATTCATTGTAAGCTAAGCATAAGGAAATAAAAAGCCACGGCAGGCTGATGTTATTTTCAATAAGCATTTCACTTACAGAAAGTTTTCTGAGGTCTTTCCACTCCACAATTTTGGTAAGTTCAAGATGGTTCATGATTCTAATTTTTAAATGGTTATCAAAATGATACAGGCCAAAGCTGTTAATCTGAACAGCATCCATGAAACCGTTGGTATCCAGTTCAGTTTTAATATTTTACATCTTCTTACATGTTCCAGAAACATAATGAATACTACTGCACCAAAGTACATCATATAAAAAGCAGAAGTAAAATCAGTCATCAGAGCAGGAAGTAAAAGCAGCGTTCCTATGAATGAAACTGTCATCATGTTGCCTATATAGTCCCAGATTTTATCTTTTAAATAAGCCTTTAAAAAGATGGTCTGCCAAAGAATCTGTCCTAAACAGACCGCTAACTCTCTAAAAAAGTTGGAAGACAGATTCGGGGCAAGTTTCGTAGAAAACAAACTTAAGATGTAGGCTGAAAAAAAGGCCACAAACGCGATATATCCAATTCTGTATTTCAGATTAAAATCGGGAACGCAGGATTGTTCCGTCTGATCTTTTTTTGATGGAATAATCTGTTTACGGTTGTAGGAAATAAAGGAATATAACTTTTTAAACAGCCAATACAAAGGAGGTATCCTCGCTATTTTTTCTGATAACGGAAATGAATTTCCAATAATCAACAACAAGCTGTCTAATCCGTATGCCACTTCATGGGTAGTATGATTGACTAAAGCGATCTCGTTTTTTGCGCGGTGGAAATCAACCAAGCTTTTATTTTTGATGGAGATTTCCGTAAAGGCTTCTCTTCCGTTCTCATCCAGCATTCCCCATTTTGTAAAACCTTTGGAATACATTGCACACATCGGACATTCGTTGTCGTAGAGCAGGGTGTGGTTTTTGAGCGTTTTCATTGGTTGTTATTTTAAATTTTTATACTGATGGTAAGTTTCATGAATATACAATATGGCCATGATTGGGCTATAAATAAGAGCACCAATTAAAATATATCCCAAGAAATTGGTAATGCCATTATTCTGTTTACAAAGAAAAATACATAAAATAGAACTCCAGACTGGTAATATTGTAATTCCATAAACAACATACATTACTGATTTTTTTGTCTTTATAAACAACCTTATGAGGAAACTTATCAATTGGAAAATCCCCACAATAACATAAAAAGCCATAAACCCCCAGGTTTGAAATCCGGCAACTGTAGTAATAACAGCTATTATGCTAACGAATAACTGAATGAAGTAGTCATATTTGGCAAATTCTTTCATGATGGCTATTATGAATGGGTTCCTCTCCTTCCGAAATAAATAATCAGGAATAAATGAATGATTAAATTTTTCATAATTATTATTAATTTAAAACTTTCAGAAATAATTGAAAATACATTTGAAATAAAAAAGGATTTTCATCCTTTTTCTATTTTAGCAGGTTGGTGATCTTTCCCACCAGCCAGTGATCGTCACTCTTTATGGCCAGGTCCATGATATTATTGATTTTTCCGGTTACGGAACTGAAATCATCCATCAGCTTAATAAATTCCTGGGCTTCCACAGAATCTTTATCTTCAATATTCTTGAGCTCTTCTAAAAAAGCAATCACAGGTTCTATTTCTCTTTTTCTGCGTTCTTTGGTAATCTGCTTAAAAAGGTACCAGACATCTTTCTCTGCGACAAAGTATTCTTTTCTGTCCCCTTTTACAAATTCTTTTTTCACAATTCCCCAATCGATCAAAGCCCGAAGATTCATATTGGCATTTCCTCTGGAAACTTCCAGTTGGTCCATCACCTCATCGGTAGAAAGCGGCTTATCACTGGCCAGAAGCAGAGCATGTACCTGTGCCATGGTCCGGTTGATTCCCCAATTGGTGGCAAACGTTCCCCAGGTTTGAATATATTTTTCTTTTGCTTCTGAAAGTTTCATGGATCTGATTTAAAATTCTATTACAAATATAATTATATTTTTTGAATTTTCAATAATTATTGAAAATTAATTTTAAAATAAACAGGCATATCCCAGGAATGCCTGTTTTTATGGCTATTTTGTGCCTTTATAGGCCTCCAACAGTATCATAAATTCTGCTCTGTATCCCTCTTCATCCTTGCCTTTTCCTTCTTTCGCTAAGAAATGCTTCAGAATTAAGAAAAAAGAAATTCCCAAAGAAACCTGTTTTTTGATTTTAATTTAGTTTCTGATGATCTTAAAGGTTTCCCAGGCTTCACCGGACCGGATCCGAAGCAGGTAAATGCCTTGTGGATACGGAGTCATATCAATTGTGTTTTTACCTTCGTTCAAATGTTCTTTTCTCATGATAATTTTCCCCGCTAAGTCATACACAAAAAGTTCATCAATGGTCTTTTTTGCTTTGATCTGAATAGGACCTTTTGTTGGATTCGGAAATACAATGGCCCTGTTATTCGTCTGGTTGTCTATTTCGGTTTCCATCTTTTTATTAAGATTTTCATTGGAAATTCCATTGCTGCATTCCGGCAGGGTAGCTCTTTGAAGAATCAGCCTTAACAAGAGGTCGTTAAGCTTCTCAACCTCGTAAGAAGATGCTGTAGGCTTCATATGATCATTCCCTATTCCACTGTCATTGGTCAGGAAAGTATACGTACCGTTGGTAAGCAACGCAAACGTTCTCATCAGATATTCTGTTTCTTTATCGGTGTCACTTGCTGCCAGTGGGATAATGGTAATGCCTTTTTTAGCGGCACTTTTTATTTTCTCATACAATTTTTTAGTGTTTTCTTCTGACTGGTGGGGTGGCGCATCCAAAATCAAAAACATAATTTTGGTTGAATTTTCACTGCTCCATTTGAGCTCATCAATAGAAACCTGCATGGCTTCCACAACAGCCTCCGGGGTATCTCCGCCACCACCGGCTTTCTGCTTTTTGATGAAGCCTATTAAATCTTCTGCTTTATGAGAAAAATCAAATTTCCGGGTCACATATTCATCTCCTTGATCCCTGTAAAATACCGACCCATATCTCACATCTGTATTTTTTAATTTTGTTTCCACTTTCTTCAGAACATCCAACAGCTCAGACTGCAGATAAGAAATCTCATCTCCCATAGAACCTGTCGCGTCCACCACAAAGGCCAAATCCAGTTTTCGTTTTTGCAGGCAGGATTTATTGAGAATAAGTACATTCTGACCGTTTTTAAATTCTCTGATATTCGAACTTATCATCTGTCCGGAGGCATCTGCCAGATAATAGTTACCGGAATCTGAGCTTTCATTGGTCATCGGGCTGATCCATAATTCAGCATTTCCTAAATTATCTGAAACAGCCTCCCAGATCACCTTTTTCTTATCATCCAGAAGCTTTACTGTTTCTCCTATTACCGGTTTTTTATCTTTATTCACCAACTGAACGGAAACCCTTCTCTCAGGAAAAAACTTCCAGGTCTTTTTGTAACGGTCCAGCTCAGGAACGGCAACATCTTTCCAGAAGTCCCATTTGGAAAAATCATTCACCTCTCCAGCTGTTAGTTGTCCTGCCTTAGGAAGTTCTATTTCAAGCTCTTCAACAGGTTCTTTCCCACGTTCCTCAACAACTTTTGACAATAATTCATTGAATTTCACCTTCTCAGCCCGGCGGAGCCGTTTTGTTTTTATAATCACTACACCATTGTTTGCTTTGCTGCCGAAAATTGCAGCGGCCTCAGCGCCTTTTAACACAGAAATTTCCTTAATACGTTCCTGGTCCAGAGCTTTCAGGATTTCCATATTGGCAAGTTTTCCGTTGATAATTACCAATGGTTTTGCTGAACTCCCTGCAACAGAACTCATCCCCCTGATCATTATTTTCATATCTTTACCCGGTTTGGACACTGATACTCCGGCAACACTTCCACTTAATTCTTTTGCTAAGGAAGCTTCACTCGAAGAAATCTTACTGGAGGCTGATATAACTTTTTCTCTTCTAACAGCCTTATACCCCACTACCACTACTTCCTCAATATTCTTAACCACTCCACTTGAAGTTTCCATATGTCGTTCAATTGACGAAGGCGTCAAATCTCCTCTAGATGAGGGAGCGGTGACAAGCGGTGGAACATCCGAAACCGGATTTGGAATAGGAACAGGAGTTGAATTTACGGCCAATTTTTCTATTGCAGGCTTGGCATTCTTTTTCTCTTTGTTAATATTCTCTTTCGTTATCCGGTCAATTGCTGCAATATCTGTTTTAGAAACCGCTTTTGGTGCTGTTTTACTTTCAGCGATTACTGTTGACGGATTCACAAGGTCAGCAGTCTCTTTTTTGTTCATAAAATAAAAGGCTCCACATCCAATAATAAGGCTTGCGGCTATCCCGTAAGGCAGCCACGGAGAAACTATTTTCTTTTTCTCTTTTTTCGTATCCAGCTTTTGTTCAACCTTTTCCCATACTTTTTCGAAACCAGGAAAAACTGTTGGCTCATCTGAAAGCTTAGAGGCTTCGTTGAATTGTTGATCTATATGATTATTTTCCATTGTTGTAAAAGTTTAAATGTTCTGATTCACCAAAAGTTCCTGTAGTTTTTTCCTTGCAAAATTGAGTTGAGATTTTGAAGTTCCTTCGCTTATGGAAAGCATTGCCGCGATTTCCTTATGAGGGTATCCTTCAATGGCAAAGAGATTAAAGATTGCTCTGCAGCCTTCAGGCAGAAAATTCAGCAGATCAAGAATATCTTTCTCAAAAGAAATACTTTCTGCCGTTCCTGCCGGAGCATCGGTATAGTTTTCTTCTAAAGAGATGAATAAAGCTTTGCTCGCCCTTAATTTCTGGAGGCATTCATTGACTGCAATTTTTCTTGCCCAGGCTTCAAAAGTATCTGGATTCTGAAGCATACTGATTTTCGTAAAAATTTTGTAGAAGGTATCGGCTAGTACTTCTTCGATATCTTCGTCATTTTTTAGATAACGTCTGCAGACAGCGTACAGCCTGCCTGCCATTTTTTCATACACCTTCCGCTGGGCATTGCGGTCATTACGCTGGCATTCTGATAATAATTGTCGTTCCATAGTCAGGCTTTATATCAATATAGATGCAGGAACTTTCCAGCAGGTTGGAATCATGGTTAAACTTTTTTCTAAAATAAAATAATTATATGGATAGACAAAGAAGCCATCTATCGAAAATTCTACCTTACCATGATAAAGAGCGCCAATCTATTTAAGAGTTTAATATTATAATAGTTACCCATGAACTGCGCTATGATCTTAGTCTTCGTCTTCGCCTTCCCCTTCTTTGCTATCAAAATGTATTACTTTATTATTTTAACTGTTTTATTCATTTAACAAAAAAACTTTCCTTTTAAATTTAACTTCTGCTTTTGTAACAAATCTCTATTATTAACGACTATTAATACAAATAATCTTTTTATAGTAATGAAAAATGCCAAAATTGCATCATTACTTTTTGTTTTGTCTGCAGGAAGTATGATGTTTGCCCAAGATGACTTAATCAACAAGTTAAAAAACAACCACTCACAAAATGCTAATTTCCAGTTCACCACGTTAAAGGACGTGGGCGCGACTTCTGTAAAGAACCAGGGTTCTTCAGGAACATGCTGGAGCTACTCCGGAAACTCTTTCCTTGAATCTGAAATGCAGAGAATGGGTAAAAAGCCCGTAGATCTTGCTGAAATTTTTACGGCAAGAAATTCTTACCATGATAAAGCAAAACTGTATGTTTTAAATGGTGGAGCTATCAGCTGGGGTGACGGTGGAGAGCTTCATGATGTGATCAACATGTATAAAAAATACGGTGCTGTTCCTCAGGATGTGTATACAGGACTGAAGTCCGGTCAGACACTGAACAACTTCAAAGAAATGCAGGGTAAATTAAAGCCAGTTCTTGACAGCCTTGTTCAGGCTTCTTCAAAAGGAAAGCTTTCTGACAACTGGATGGATTCTGTAGATGCAATCCTGGATGAATATTTAGGAAAAGTTCCGGCCAACTTTACGTATGAAGGTAAAAATTATACTCCGAAAACATTTGCCAAGGAAGTCGTAGGAATTAATCCTGAAGATTATGTAGAATTATCTTCTTATAAAGATTATGCGTACTATGAAAAATTTGTCGTTCCGATCCCTGATAACTGGAGCCACGATTCTGACTGGAATGTTCCTATGAAAGACCTTACAGCAATTGTTGACAATGCTGTAGCTAAAGGGTATTCTGTAGGTTGGGCAACCGACGTTTCTGAACCTTATTTCTCTTATAAAAATGGTGTTGCCTATGTTCCGGATATTGATCTGGACCAAATCAACGCTGACAATAAGCAAAGCCTTTTTTCAGAGCCTAAGAAAGATAAAACAATCACTGAAGACATGCGCCAGAAAGCCCTTAACAATCTTTCTACAACGGATGATCATGGGATGCATATCGTAGGACTGGCAAAAGATCAGACCGGGAAAGAATATTATATGGTGAAAAACTCATGGGGAGTAACGAATGACTTCGCAGGATATCTTTATGTAACAAGACCATATGTAGAATATAAATCAACCGCAATTCTTGTCCACAAAAATGCGATCCCGAAAAGTATTCTGAAGCAGCTGAAACCGACCAAGAATATTGGCTTATAAAAATAAATCACTTCTGCTATTCTTGATGGCAGTTTAGATATTTAAATCTGTTAAAAACCCGCTTCGGAGATTTCTGAGGCGGGTTTATTTTTACTCTGACCTGTTTGACCAGGCCGGAGGTTCTTTATACACGACTTTAAAATACTCACAGACCATTGGAATTTCAGGAGTGAATGTTCGTCCAATACGTGTACATTCCGACTGAATATATTCCAGATACATGTGACGCCAGCTCTCTAATGTTCGATCTCCTTCCCCGCAGTCAAAGGCAAACTGATCTTCCACTTCATCAAAAGGAATAACAGATAATGCTGTCGTTTGAATAATACAAACAGGACGGTCCTCGGAATCTGTAATGATATTATATTCTCCTATTAAGGGAATAGATCGGTTTTCTTCTTCATACACCCATAGCAGGGAACCGGTAGCTATTTTTATACCGGACACAACAAGTTTTGCAATAGATGTGGCCTCTTCCTGTCCTCCAAAATGAAAGGAACCTGCTAGTTCCGGTAATGTTATACGACCGTCATCCATCCGGCATATAAACTGTTCCCAGTACGCTGTTGCTAGAGACATATAGCTTATTATTTAAGGATATAAATATAGCAGTTTTGCAAGCAACCTTACAAAAGAATATAAAACAATTCACAATGAGGTGCAAAGTATTGCCCACCTCCTAAAAAACATTATATTTACATGAATAACAAACTAATAAAACATGAAAAATGTAAAGAAATTAGCAAAATCGGAATTAAAAAAAGTGAAAGGTAATGGCGCTCCAATCTGTCCTGAAGGAGAAATCCCATGTCGGCACGCTCCACAACCCGGCATTCCTGCCTACTGGTCCTGTGAACCTTTAGCTCTTGGATGCAGGATTCAATAAAATAATAAAACCGGCTTTCAGAAAATTCTGAAAGCCGGTTTCTTAATAAATAGGTGAAAAATTAAATATAAAATAAAGTGAATTATGTTGATTAACAGGAGCTGTGAATCATTAATTGGCCTGCATCAATAAAATATGCTGTAAAAAATTAACTGCGAGGTTCATTAAGTATTCACCACTCCTCTTAATACAATACGCTCATACTTTCTGCTGAAAAATCTAAAAGCGCTTCTGTATGTCCGTCTTTGATCTTCTGTACCCATTGGTAATCCTGCAAAATAGCTCTTCCCACAGCGACAAGATCAAATTCTTCGTTGTCAAGTCTTCTGACCAATTCTGTAAGATCTGCTTTCTCTGTTCCCTCACCTGCAAAAGCATTTAAGAAATCACCGTTCAATCCTACAGAACCCACCGTAATGGTTGGCTGGCCGGTAATTTTCTTTGCCCAGCCTGCAAAATTAAGATCCGAACCTTCAAATTCAGGCTCCCAGAAACGGCGTTGTGAGCAGTGGAAAATATCTACTCCCGCTTCTTTTAGTGGTAATAACCAGTCTTCCATTTCGTTTGGGGTAAGAGCAAGTTTGCTCTTATAATCCTGCTGCTTCCATTGTGAAAGACGGATAATAATGGTAAAATCCTCTCCTACTGCAGCCCTGATCGCTTTTACGACATCAACAGCAAACCGGCTTCTTTCTTTCAGGGTTTTCCCGCCATATTCATCCGTTCTCGTATTGGTTACCTCCCAGAAAAACTGATCGATAAGATAACCGTGGGCTCCATGAATTTCAAGACAATCAAATCCAAGGTCTTTGGCTGATTTTGCTGAAGCAGCAAACTGGGCAATCGTATCCTGAATATCTTCAATTGTCATTGTAGAGGCTTTCTCCATAGCAACCAACGGATAGTCTTCAGACATTCTTGTATCGCCAACATGCCAGATCTGAGGCCCCATTTTACCGCCATTCTGATGTACGGTATCGATTACATTCTTCCAGCCATCCAGGGCTTCCTGGCCATAAAAATCAGGAATATTCTGTACGTTCTTTGACCCAGGTCTGTTGATAACAGTTCCCTCAGAAAGAATAAGTCCGACCTCAGAGGCAGCTCGTCGCCCATAATAATCTGCTATGCTTTGTGTGGGAACTCCGTTGTCCGACTGTGCTCTGGTCATCGGAGCCATTACGATTCTATTTTTAAGCTGTAAATTCTTGTATTGAAACGGTTTAAATAATGCTGATGTGCTCATATTTAAATTGGTATTTTATAATTGTTACACAAAGTAACTAATAATAGTTCGTTTTTGTATCTTTTATTAAAAAAATAGTGGTAACTTCGCAGTAACTTACATTAGTAACATCAAAGTAACGTATGAAAAAGAATGAATTGATGCAATACAGCTGTCCTTTAGGGAAAGCCATGGCTGCCCTCGGAAGCAAATGGAAACCGATTATCGTATTGGTGATTAAGGATCGAAAACTTCGTTTCGGAGAGCTCGCTGTGCGCATTAATGTCATCTCCAGAAAGGTACTCACCGATCAGCTGCGGGAAATGGAAAGTGACGGTCTGGTCATTCGTGAGGAATTTAAAGAACTTCCACCCAGGGTTGAATACTCACTGACAGAGAAGGGACTGGCATTATTGCCTATTCTCTATCTGCTGGAAGAATGGGAGGCTAAATATCAGGTGAGTGGAATACCTTATAAGGATTGTAGTGCTCAGAAAAAAGAACCTAAAAAGGCGGTCAATGTTTGATCGCTTTTTTCCATTTGTATTTTTCTTTTGTCTTGAAACAAAAGAAACAAAAATTCAAGACCTGGATCTCTTCACTAAAAATTAATTCTGTTCTCTAAAAATTCTAAACTCGTGCGGTAGCAATGTATATTTATTTTCCAATTTCTATCCGCACTTCAAACAGTAGAATTTTCTTGACGTTCACAGAATTTATTTTCTTAACGCTCCGATCTCCTATGTCATAGAAAAGTAGTAAGTAGCGGCATGTCAAAAATTCAAATAATCTTACTTTTCTATTCTAATGGATCGCTGCCATCAAATGAGCATATTGCCAAATTTCCACATGTATGATTTTGAATTAATGGAAGACTATCAATTTGCCTTTTCGTTATGTGCTCTGGAATATTTTTCATGAAGAACTATTATTCCTAAAAATACTAATTTTAAACAAAAAAACCGCTCCCAAAAGGAAGCGGTTTTTAATCTATCTAAAATCCCAATTAGAATATCGCAGGATATTTCTGAGGATTGGTTTCATTAAACATTGCATAGATCTTTTCTACCATGTCATCTGTGGACGGCTTACTGAAATAGTCACCATCACTGGCATAGGCAGGTCTGTGATCGTTGGCAGAGATCGTTACCGGATCAGAATCCAGGTATCTGAATGCTTTCTGCTTCTCAAGGATTTGCTGTAAAATAAACCCTGTAGTTCCGCCTTCCACATCCTCGTCTATCACCACCAGTCTGTTCGTTTTTTTAACGCTTTCAGCAATTTCATGAGATAAGTCGAAAGGAATCAGCGACTGAATATCGATCACTTCTGCAGAAATTCCTAACTTTTCCAATTCGTTAGCCGCTTCCGTTACGATTCTCCATGTAGAACCATAAGTCACCAAAGTAACATCTTTACCTTCTTTGGTTACTTCAATTTTACCTACAGGAACGGTGAATTCTCCTAAATTATCAGGCTGCTTTTCTTTCAGTCTGTATCCGTTCAGACATTCTACAATGATCGCCGGCTCATCAGCCTGAAGCATTGTATTATAGAATCCTGCAGCTTTGGTCAGGTTTCTTGGTACCAACACTAAAATACCTTTTGAAAGATTCAGAATTCCTGCCATAGGAGAACCTGAATGCCAGATCCCTTCGAGCCTGTGACCTCTTGTTCTTATGATTAAAGGGGCTTTCTGGCCTCCTTTTGTTCTGTATTGTACAGTCGCCAGGTCATCACTCATTCCTTGTAAACAGTAAAGAATATAATCTAAGTACTGAATTTCAGCGATCGGTCTTAATCCTCTCATCGCCATCCCGATACCCTGTCCAAGAATGGTCGCTTCACGGATTCCTGTATCGGCGATACGCAATGCGCCGTATTTTTCCTGCATTCCCTCCAATCCCTGGTTAACGTCACCGATATTTCCGGTATCTTCACCAAAGATCAGCGTTTCAGGATATTTTGAGAAGATCTTATCAAAGTTGTTTCTGATCACCACTCTTCCGTCCACATCTTCAGAACTGTCGGAATAAACCGGTTTGATTTCTTTGACGTTTTCAGCTTTCCACTGAGACTGGGAATATAGGTGTGATGAATAGTTGTCTTTTTCTACAGCAGCTACTTCATTGTATTTCTGCATCAGCTGGTTTCTTTCCGGAGAATCTGTACCTCTGGTCGCTAGTAAAGCTTTTCTGACCAATTGGAATATATCCTTCTTGGCCTTTGAAACCAACTTATTAAACTGAGTGATGTACGTTTCAATCTCTGTATTCTGCCCTTTAAGGTTTTCCACTAAAGGTAAGATCGACTGAATGAGTTCTGTAATGGCATTCTGATAGTTATCCCATGCTTTTTTCTGACCTGCTTTTGCTATTTTTTTAGCTTCATCATCAATGGCATCCAGTTCTTCAGCAGTAGCGATCACCTCTTCTTTTCCTTCAATTTCGATGGAGTAATTCAAGATCCACTCTTTGAACTTCGCCAGGCCGTCGTATTCAGCTTCCCATGCCAGACGCTCTTCATTCTTATATCTTTCGTGAGATCCTGAGGTAGAGTGTCCCTGAGGCTGGGTAACATCTACTACATGCACTACCACCGGAATGCTTTCCATTCTTGCAAATTGCTCCGCTTTGGCATAGGCATCCAATAATGCAGGATAATCCCATGCTTTTACCTGAATAATCTCACATCCCTGTTTTTCGTCTTCTTTTCTCTGAAAACCACTCAGCATTTCGCTGATATCTGCTTTTGCTCTCTGATTTTTTGTAGGTACTGAAATTCCGTACCCGTCATCCCAGATCGAAACGATCATAGGTACCTGAAGCGCACAAGCTGCATTTAAAGTTTCCCAGAAGTGGCCTTCCGCTGTAGAGGCATCACCAATGGTTCCGAAAGCAATCTCATTCCCTTCTTTCGAGAATTTTTCTGATCCTTCAAACTGTACACTTTTATAAATAGTGGATGCCTGTGCCAATCCCAACAGTCTTGGCATCTGACCTGCAGTAGGAGAAATATCCGAAGAGATATTTTTCTGTGCGGTAAGATCTTTCCAGCTTCCGTCCTCATTTAAACTTCTTGTTGCAAAATGCCCGTTCATTTGTCTTCCGGCAGAAGCAGGCTCTCTTTCTACATTGGTATCTGCATACATCTGTGCAAAAAAGCTTTCCACAGTCAATGCATTTACGGCTAATGCAAAAGTCTGATCCCTGTAATATCCTGAACGGAAGTCTCCATTTCTGAAAACTTTCGCCATTGCCAACTGAGGAAGTTCTTTACCATCCCCAAAAATTCCGAATTTAGCTTTTCCTGTGAGTACTTCTCTCCTTCCGAGATAAGACATTTCACGAGAGATCCTTCCTAACCTGTAATCTTCAAGCATTTGATTTTTAAAATCTTGAAAGGATATTTGCTGTGTTTCAATATAGGTTGTTTGCATAGCTAAGTAAAAAAGTTTTTAATCTTCAAGTATTTTGCTAATATACACTTTTTAAATTAATTTTAATTTTTAATAATCTTTTTTAAAAATTTGATAATAAAAAAAATTGTGTTTTATTTTGAAAAAAATTGTAAATATGGAAAAAAAGTCCCCACATATCCTGAATGCTTCGAGCAACCTTCTTGGGTTTTCACTGGTTATCATCACCTCGCTGAAAATCACCAAAATGAGCCACCATACCTATTTAGATGAATTTGCAGGTGTCGCTTGCCTGTTATTTGCATGCAGCTGCTTCTTTTCTTTCCTGGCTATCAGAACGAAGAAAGAAAAGCGCGAATATACGTTTGAGGGTATTGCGGATTATTTATTTTTAATCGCTTTATTTTGTATAGTTCTGGCTGTTGTCATTGTGACCCTGAAAATAATTTAATTAAAATTTTCGCTCAATAACGTAATCCAGCATGCTATGCAGTGAGGCTTTAGCTTCAGAATCAGGAAATTCATTAAGGATATCCTTTGCTTTCTGCTGGAAATCTTTCATCACGGTAATCGCATACTCTAACCCGCCGGAACTTTTCACAAACTCGATAAGCTCTTTTACCTTTTTCGGATTGTTATTATAACGTTTGATCGTGGTAAAATAGTATTTCCGGTCTTTTTCGTCAGCCATTGTAAGGGTATGGATCAGAGGAAGCGTCATTTTCTGCTCCTTGATATCAATACCTACCGGTTTGCCGATGACATTGGAGCTCAAATAATCGAAAAGGTCATCTTTAATCTGAAATGCCATTCCCGTGTAGGTTCCAAAGTCCATCATTTTTTTAGCAAGCACCTCATCTGTACTGTTGGAAAGCACTCCTATTTCGCAGCAGGCAGCAATCAGGGTAGCGGTCTTCTGGCGAATGATCTCATAATAGACCTCTTCGGTAATATCGAGTTTTCTTGCTTTCTCAAGCTGAAGAAGTTCTCCTTCAGACATTTCCCGGATCGTCCTTGAAATTACGCCCAGCAGATCGTAATCTTTATGGTCTGTAGAAAGCAGTACTGATTTTGACAGAAGATAATCTCCTACCAGAACAGCAATTTTATTCTTCCACAGCGCATTGATCGAGAAAAAATTACGGCGTTTGAAACTTTCATCCACCACATCATCGTGTACCAGAGTAGCGGTATGGATCAGCTCGATCATGGAAGCTCCACGATAGGTTTTTTCAGTAACATCCCCTACCAGTTTGGCACAAAGAAACACAAACATCGGACGCATCTGCTTCCCTTTGGTTGTTACGATAAAACGGGTTACTTTATCTAACAAAGGGACTTTACTCTGCATGGATTCATAAAACTTCTGCTCGAAAAGTTTCATTTCCTCGTTGATCGGTTGTTTGATTTCTTCTACAATGTTTGCCACAATCTGCGAATGCTGGGTGAATAAATATTAATTCTCACAAAGATAATTTTTTTCGGTCAATTTCAGGAGAAAATTAATCCCTGAGTTGCTTTTTCGGAACAAAATAAAGCGCCGGCTTGGTACTTCCTAATGGATATTTGAACTTTTCCCCAGAGATATAAATTCCTGTCTCGTCTACGGCAACTCCTTCAATCTGCCCTATTGACAGGGAACTTCCAAGATAATAATGTTTGGGCGCTTCATTGAAAAACCGGCCGGGCTCAGTTTCAGTAAAGACATCCAAAAAGACTTCTGTCTTCTTGGTATACCCCACCAAATAAAGTTTTTTCTCAAAATAAGCAGCGTCAGTTACCATAAAATTAGTTTGATACGTTTCCGTTTTTACAGCGTCCTGTTTTTCACTTAAATCAGGATCAATCACATAATGTACGGTAGCCTTTGAAGCCCATTCTTTAGTGAAAAGATGAAGTTTTCCATTGGTATATACCATGGCTTCTGCGTCATAATCTGTATTAAAATAAGTGGATTTGTACTCGGTCTGCTCAGGATAATGAAATTTTATTTCTCTAACCATACTGTTTTGCAGGCTGTCTGCCTGAAAAGGAACCTTATAGATAGTCAGATGCCTTCTGCTTCCGTCATTATTTCCGAAGTCACCGATGTAAAAATGAGTTCCATCATTCGTTAAAGCTTCCCAGTCGGTATTTTTTGCATTTACCGTTAAAGTCCTTATTATTTCTCCTGATGTTTTATTGATTTCAAACAGCTCCGGAGCATTGCCACTGTCATTAAATGTATATAATTTGCCATCGAACAAATTCAATCCGGATGTCTCCTGGATCTTGGGATCTAAATGGCTGATTTTATATTTCTTTATTTTCAGGAAATCTGCCTGTTGAGAAAATAGGATTTGAAAGGCCAGAAAAGCCAGTAGCAGAAGTGTTCTTTTCATAAAGCAAAAATAAGGTTTTAAGATGTAATAACAAGGTGATGTGTATTTCTATATAGATAGTCTGAAGTTTTGGAGATGGGTTGTGTTGATCGAATGCGTAAACTGTGCGTTGAATGGCTATTAACGGGCTTTACAATCCGGCCTGTCCGAAACAAAAAAACGGGCAAAGGCCCGTTCGAATTGATTTTTATTAAAATAACTTATGTGTTAAGCAATTTTCTGGTTGTTTTCATTTTGCGGCTTTTGTTTCTTTTTAGCCTGCTTTGCAAAATACTCTTTCTGATATTGTCTCACCGTCTTACCGGTTCCGTCGTGTCTCCATCCCGGAGAATTGAAAATATAATTAATTCTGTCTGTAAATTTTAATCCAGGCTGTTTAAGGTCTTTCCATATTTTTCTCCATTCGTATAAAAGAACAGTATCCGGTCTGTTATCCGGCATTTTGGGGTATATGCCATATTTTACAGGAACATTGGGGTCTTCCTTCTGAAAGGTACCGAATATTTTGTCCCAGATAATAAGGCACATTCCCATATTCTTGTCCAGGTATTTTACATTACACGCATGGTGTACCCGGTGGTGTGAAGGAGTTACCAGGATATGTTCCAAAAATCCCATGCTCTTCACCGTCTGGGTATGTACCCAGGTTCCATATACCTGTCCTATCGCATAAGCGACCATAATATGCCATGGATTGAATCCTAAAAAGGCCAGGGGTGAAAAGTATAGGTAGCGGTAAAGCGGCTGCAGTACCGGACTTCTGAATCCAGTGGTAAGATTAAAGAATTCCGAGCTGTGATGGGTAATATGAACTGCCCAGAATGCTCTGGAACGATGATCTACATAGTGTAGTACATAATAGGCAAAGTCGGTAATGATAAAGCAGACCAGCAGATACCAGATGCTAAGGTCCCAGGAGAAAATCCTGTGATGGTAAAAGAAAAACATAACTCCCATCGCAAATGCCTTCATGATAAGGTCCAGACCAAAATTCATCAATGCCAGATAAACATTCGTCACAAGGTCTTTACCACTATACAGCTTCGCTTCTGAAACATGGCTATAAATCATTTCAGCTAAAATAACCGTAGCGTGCAGAGGAACAGCCCATGCATATACATTTTCCAGCCCGTCCTCACTCATAAGAAAATCCATCATCACAAAATAATTTGTGTAAAGGTAGGAGTTTAGGGAATGTTGTTGGGAAAATCTTAACCTTTTTTAAGGAAATTTTAATCTGTCGTTTTGTTGGCCAGCTGTCCACAGGCGGCATCAATATCTCCCCCGCGGCTTCTTCTGACCATTACTGTAATTCCTGCATTTTCAAGCTGCCTGATATAGTTTTCTTCTGCCTGCTTGTTGCATTGGTCATACTTCCCGTCTCCAATTGGGTTATATTGAATAAGGTTCACTTTAGACGGAACCTGTTTGCAGTATTTAATCAGGGCTTTGATGTCTTCGTCACCGTCATTGATTCCTTTCCAGACACAATACTCGAAAGTAATTACAGAGCCGGTCTTCTGGTACCAGTACTGAAGGGCCTCCATAATATCCGTCAAAGGAAATTTGTCTGAGAAAGGCATGATCTCGTTACGCTTAGCTTCGATGGCAGAGTGAAGGGACAGTGCCAGTTTCACTCTCAGCTCGTCATCTGCAAGCATTTTAATCATTTTGGGAATACCGGAGGTAGAAACAGTAATTCTTCTGGGAGACATTCCCAATCCTTCCGGCTGAGTAATCTTCCTGATGGCCTCTACTACGTTTTTATAGTTCATCATCGGCTCACCCATTCCCATAAATACAATATTGGTAAGGGGCCTTTCAAAATACATTCTGCTTTGGCTGTCGATAAGAGCCACCTGATCTACGATTTCAGCAACTTCCAGATTTCTCATTCTTTTCAGTTTGGCTGTAGCGCAGAATTCGCAGTTGAGTGAGCATCCTACCTGTGAAGAGACACACGCGGTAGTTCTTGTCTCTGTAGGAATGAGAACAGATTCTACGAGCAGGCCGTCATGAAGCTTCACTCCGTTTTTGATGGTCCCGTCCGAACTTTTCTGAAGTAAGTCTACGGAAACAGGATTGATGGTATACTCTTCGGAAATTTTTTCACGAAGGGGTTTCGAAAGATTCGTCATTTCATCTATCGAATGGAGGTTTTTACTCCATAGCCAGTCATAGACCTGTTTCGCACGAAACGGTTTTTCTCCTAAAGACACAAAGTAATCTTTAAGCTGGTCCAGTGATAATGTACGGATATCTTTCAAAATAGGTTGAGTATAGATTTTAAATTATAAATTTTAGATTAAAATCCCTTTCGAAGGTTAGGACTTAATCTAAAATTTATAATCTATAATTTAAAATTAATTACAAAATTAACATGGCATCACCGTAAGAGTAGAATTTATATTTTTCTTTTACGGCTTCTTCATAAGCATGCATTACGAAGTCTCTTCCTGCAAATGCTGCAATCATCATCAGTAATGTTGATTTTGGGGTGTGGAAGTTCGTAATCATTGAATTTGCTACTCCAAAATCGTGTGGCGGATAAATAAATTTATTAGTCCATCCGTTGAATGCGGAGATTTTTTTGTTCGAAGAAACAGAAGTTTCCAGAGCTCTCATAGTTGTTGTTCCTACTGCACAAACTCTTCTGTGAGATTCTACAGCTTTGTTGATGATGGCTGCATTTTTCTCATCAATGATAATCTCTTCAGATTCCATTTTGTGCTTAGAAAGGTCTTCTACCTCGATTGGGTTGAATGTTCCCAAGCCAACGTGAAGGGTAACTTCAGCAAAATTGATTCCTTTGATCTCCAATCTCTTCATCAAATGCTTGGAGAAGTGAAGCCCTGCGGTAGGAGCAGCCACTGCACCTTCCACTTTGGCGTAGATCGTCTGGTATCTTTCTGCATCTTCAGGTTCTACTGCTCTTTTGATATATTTTGGAAGCGGTGTTTCGCCCAATTCTTTTAATTTCGATCTGAATTCTTCATAAGAACCATCGAATAAGAATCTTAATGTTCTACCTCTTGAAGTGGTATTGTCGATAACTTCTGCTACCAAAGATTCATCTTCGGTAAAGAATAATTTGTTACCAATTCTGATTTTTCTTGCCGGATCTACCAGTACATCCCATACTCTTGTTTCTTTATCAAGCTCTCTTAAAAGGAAAACTTCAATTTTAGCACCTGTTTTCTCTTTATTTCCGTAAAGACGTGCAGGGAAAACTTTAGTGTTGTTGAAGATAAACAAATCTTCCTCATCAAAATAATCTACTACATCTTTGAATAACTTGTGCTGGATTGTTTCAGTCTTTCTGTCAAGCACCATCAATCTGGCCTCGTCTCTGTGTTCTGATGGGTGTTCTGCCAATAATTCCGCAGGAAGATCAAAATTAAAATCTGATGTTTTCATTTTTTAAATTACGGTTTAAAAATTATTGAAATTACAAGGTGTAATTTTCGGAGTGCAAATATACGACATTGAACACCCCTTTGTCAAGTATTATTTACAATCAATTGTAAAACCGTGATTATACGGGGGTTTCAATCGAATAAAAAGGATAACTTTAGCCTCCGGTAAAAGACTGCTCTGTCATCAGCAGCCAGAATTATCTACCAGAACATCAAAAAATTATAACAATGAGCAAGTATTCAATCGAAGCATTTATCAATGAAACAAAAGAGAATCCACAGCAAAGAGATTATTTTGAGCTGGAAACCAAACATCTTTTAGAAATCAACCTTAATAACCAGACGGTATGGACTAAAAGAGGAAGCATGGTAAGCTATGTGGGTAATATCAACTTTGAAAGACAGGGAATGTTATCCGGCGGACTTGGAAATCTTTTGAAAAAAGCAATCAGCGGTGAGGGAAGCAAACTGATGAAAGCGGAAGGAACAGGTAAGCTGTATGTGGCTGATTCCGGGAAGAAAGTCCGTATTCTCTACCTGAATAACGAAGCGGTATGCGTTAACGGGAATGACGTTCTTGCCCACGAGCAAAGCGTAAAGAGTGACATCACTATGCTTAAAAGTATTGCTGGAATGATGGCCGGGGGACTTTTCCAGGTAAAGCTTTCGGGAACGGGACATATTGCCATTACAACCCATGGAGATCCCTTGACTTTGCTTGTCACTCCGGAGACGCCAGTTTTTACAGATCCCAATGCCACCGTAGCATGGTCCGGAAACCTGAGTCCTGAACTTAAAACCAATGTTTCCCTAAAGAGCCTTATCGGAAGAGGAAGCGGTGAAGAATTTCAGATGAAATTTTCTGGAAACGGCTGGGTACTGATTCAACCTTATGAAGAAGTGTACTTTACAGAAAAATAAAGCTTCTCAACCTTGGGCAATTTTTGTACTTTCGTATGAATTAAAACAAAAGCAGATGAACAAACTGATCAAGTTAGTTTTCGTACTGGTTATATTTCCTACTGCACTTATTGCCCAAGCTTCAAAGCAAAAATATCAATACCATATTGATCTTCTTCATATGTCTGATGATGAAGTCACCGTTTCTTTCACTCCACCCAGGAATACCCTTAAAGAGGGAAAATTTATCATTCCCAAACTGGTTCCGGGATTTTATCAGGCTATGAATTTTGGACAGTACGTTTCCAATCTGGCAGCCACAGATAAAAAAGGAAAAAAAATAACTGTTGAGCGTTTGGATCAAAACAGCTGGATGGTACATGACCTTAAGAATGTCCACAGAATATCCTATCAGGTGGCTGACGGATGGGACTCCCTGAAACAGAACACGCAGGGAGCTAAATCTGCCGGCAGCACGTTCAAAAAAGACAGTGTTTTTGTCATTAACTATAATTCCTTAGTGGGATATTTTGAAGAAATGAAAGATATTCCCTATCAGATAAACATTACAAAAAATAAAGATTTTTATGCTTCTTCGGCCCTGGATTACCAACAAAAAGATAAAAATACAGATATAGTCTACGCAAAAGACTATCGCCAGCTGGTAGATTCTCCCGTTCTATACTGTGTTCCCGATACTACCTGGCTGAAGATAGGGCATACTGAAGTATTGGTCTCCTTTTATAATAAGAAGGAACGGCATTATTCTAAAAAAATAGCGCTTGAGATCGAAAACATTCTGAAAAACCAGCAGGCTTACCTGGGAGGGACATTACCCGTGAACAAATATGCCTTTCTGATTTACTATGAATCCTCAAACGAAAAAGGATTCATGGGTGACGGACTCGAGCACTCCCAATCCACTGTCTGCCTGTACCGTTCAGGAAATATGAGTTTTCTACCCAATGCCCTAAACAGAGTGGCTTCCCATGAATTTTTTCATATTGTGACTCCCCTTAATATTCATTCCGGAGAAATCCAGCATTATGATTTTCTGAATCCATCGATGTCTGAACATCTGTGGCTGTATGAAGGGATGACGGAGTATGCGACGATCCATATGCCCATCAAACAAAAAATGATCAGTCTGGAAGATTTCGAAAAAAGTCTGGAAGAAAAGATAAAGGGGATGAAAGAATTTGATAACAGCCTCTCCTTTACAGAGATCAGTAAAAACGCGATGGAGAGACAGGATCAGTATATGAATTTTTATCAGAAAGGTCCACTATTGGGGTTATGCCTTGATATCAGACTGCGTGAGCTTTCAGGTGGAAAAATGGGTACCCAGGATCTGATGTTGCAGCTGATGAAAAAATATGGAGCAGGCAAATACTTTAACGATGGCGATCTATTTGATGAAATTACAGCAATGACATTCCCGGAAATACGGACGTTTTTCAGGGATTTTGTAGAAGGTACGCAACCTGTTCCTTTGAAAGAGTACCTTGCCAAAGTAGGCTTTAATTATGATGAAGCTACCGGGAAAGTAAGTCTTTCACCCAACCCGGATTTAAAACAAACGGCTTTACGGAAAGCATGGATCAGTCAATAGACTTTAAGTAAAACAAGCGTTCCTACCTCAACATTTACCCATAAAAAACCTATTAACATGAAAAGAAAACTTGCGGGATTGCTGTTAATCATGTTTCATTTTGCCCATCCACAGATACAGAAGGTAGAACAAGTAATTGATTCCTCTGTCACAAAAGATAATTTTAACGGTTCAGTTTTATTGGCAAAAAACGGAAAGATTGAATTGCTTACGTATAAAGGACTATCGAACAGGCATTACAATATTCCTTTTTCGGATGATACCCGGTTTCATATTTTTTCGCTTACAAAAACTTTTACAGCGGCACTGATCATGCAGCTGTATGAAAAAGGAAAAATAAATCTGGACGAACCAATTGCAAAATATTACCCTGAATATAAAGGCGAGGCTGCCCATAAAGCCACGATACGAAACCTGCTCACTTATAGCAGTGGCAGAGATCATAAAGACATCAGTTCACCAGAACTTATTCACCAGGCCTACGATAATACCATCTGGAACCTGGACGATTTTATCGGCACCTTCTTGTCTGAAAAGCTGGTAGACCCGCCAGGAACAAAGTTCAGCTACAACAATGGTGATTTCATACTTCTGGGAAAGATTATCGAAAAAATATATCATAAGCCTTTTGAAGAAGTCTTACAGGAGCAAATACTGACCCCTCTCCACATGCAGAATACCGGATTTCTTCACCATAATGACATCATCAGTAATATTGATGAGGGGTATTCGGCGGATTCATCAGATCCCTTTGCGCTTCATATGCCTACCAATACGTATATTGATAACTTCTACTCAGCCGGGGCGATGTATTCTACTCCAAAGGATTTGCTCCTATTTGACCAGGCGGTATTCAACGCTGTTCTTTTCAACAAAAAGACATTGGAAACGATGCTTACTGCCGATAAAAAATTGGAAGATACAGCTTTGGGATTCTGGGTATATCCTAAAAAATTCGGTACTGTCTCCACGGTGTTTGCAGAGCGTCAGGGTGAAGGCTATGGCCATAGTGCCAACTGGGTGCATCTGGTCGATAAAAACCTCACCGTCATCATTCTTTCCAATACAAAAGATATCAAATACCTCAACAAAATGAGAGAAAAAGTAATCAGTGCATATTACGGACAGTAAGACCAATAATTCTACAATATCCACTGAACATCCGGCAGGAACTTTCAACCCTAAAGCATTCCCTTTCTGTTCTTCTACTCCTATGTTTTTCAGCAAAAGCATTCACCATTCTTTGAAAAAGTTTTAATATATTTAGAAAAAAAATAGATGAACAAGAGTACTTCCCGCAGAGACTTTATTAAAGCTGCAACTCTGGCAAGCTTTGGGGCACTGGTTTTACCCAATTCTTTATTTGCTTATTCCAATGATTTTAAAACAGATAAAAAAGTTCGTGTAGGTTTTATCGGTGTTGGCCTTCGGGGGCAGGAACATGTAAAATTGCTTGCCAAACGAAGTGATGTAGAGATTATCGCTTTTGCTGATCCGGATAAAAGAATGCTTTCCGCTTCACAAAAAATCCTTAAAGACAATCATAAACCGGCGGCCCAGGAGTTTTCAAATGGTGAGTACGATTATAGAAATCTGTTAAAATCAAAAAATATAGACGCGGTTGTTATTGCTACTCCGTGGGAATGGCACCTCCCTCAGGGTGTAGAGGCCATGCGTGCTAAAAAGATTGTGGGGATGGAAGTATCCGGAGCCATAAAACTTCAGGATTGCTGGGAGTTTGTAAAGGTATATGAGGAAACGAAAGTTCCTATTTTCATGATGGAAAATGTATGCTACCGAAGAGACATTATGGCTATTCTGAATATGGTCCGTAAGGGGATGTTTGGGGAACTGGTGCATGGACGAGGGGGCTATCAGCATGATCTGAGAGGGGTTCTTTTCAATGACGGAGTTACACCTTACAATTCCGGGGCTGAATTTGGAGTGAAAGGCTTCAGCGAAGCAAAATGGAGAACAGATCACTATGTAAAACGCAATGGTGAGCTCTACCCTACTCACGGGTTGGGTCCGGTTGCCATGATGATGGACATTAACCGTGGAAACCGCCTGACAAGGCTTTCTTCATTCTCCTCAAAATCTGTCGGCCTTCACAAATATATTGCAGAACATGCCAAGGGTGGGGAAAATCACCCCAATGCGAAAGTGAAATTTAACCAGGGAGATATTGTGACCACCCAAATTGCCTGTGCAAATGGTGAAACGATACTTTTGACACACGATACAAGCCTACAGAGACCGTACGATCTCGGATTCCGTGTACAGGGAACTGAAGGACTATGGCAGGACTTCGGATGGGGAGATTTCAACCAGGGGCATATTTATTTTGAAAAAACCATGAACCACAGCCATCGCTGGGAAAACACTGAAAAATGGATGAAAGAATTCGATCATCCAATGTGGAAAAAATTTGAACATACGGCTGCAGGTGCAGGACATGGAGGAATGGACTTCTTTGTCATGAATACCTTTATCGAATGTATCAAAAGAAATATAGAGTTCCCGATGGATGTATATGATCTTGCATTATGGTATTCTATCACGCCGCTGAGTGAAGAATCCATTGCCAAAGGCGGCCAGGCGGTTGATATTCCCGATTTCACCAATGGAAAATGGAAAACCCGTAAACCTGTATTTGGAATGACTGATGAATTCTAAGAAAACATTACTCATTCTAGCAGGTGGACTGGGCAGCCGCTACAAAGGTCTTAAACAGGTGGATGGAATACTGGGAAACGGTTCTCCGATTCTGGAGTATTCTATCTACGATGCCCTGGAAGCCGGTTTTCACAAAGTAGTTATTATTGTCAACAGACTGATACCTCAAAGCTATATTGAAAGACTCAATGCAATCTCAGAAATGAAAAAATTTGAGCTGCATTGGGTATATCAGGAAATGGACAGTATTCCTATTTCTTTGGAGGGCTTTGATTACCCTGACCGTGAAAAACCATGGGGAACAGCCCATGCTGTGCTTTGTGCAAAATATATGATACAGGAACCTTTTGTCATGATCAATGCTGATGATTTTTATGGAAAAGAAGCTTATCAGCTGGCGGCTTATGAAATTGATCATCATCATATTTCAGACTCACAATTGGGAATGGTTGCTTATCCGGTAGGGACTACACTGAGTGGTAATGGAGCTGTTGCAAGAGGCATCTGTACCCTGGACCCTGAAAATTTTCTCGTCAGGGTAGATGAGCAGACTTCCATTCAGAGAATCAATAATTCTATCATTTACAATGAGAATGGCAAAAATATACCATTAGATCCCAACACCCTGGTATCAATGAATTTTTTTATTTTTCATCCTCATATATTCTGTTATCTGGAAGCTTACTTTTATGATTTCATCGAATCTGATCCGCTTCCGAATCAGGAGTTTTACATTCCTTCTGCAGTGCAGAGGATGATGGATGAGAGCAAGGTAAAAGTAATGGTACAGGCATCTCCTTCGCAATGGATGGGCGTTACCTATGCAGACGACAAAAAAGAAATTAAGGATTTTCTGATGTCAGAAATCCGAAACAACAGATACCCGGACAAATTATGGAGCTAAAAGATATTGTCATTCAGTTTATCGGTACGGACCATTACAGTTTATCTCCTATCAATGATGGATTGATCAATACAACCTATCTTCTGGAAGATCATGACCGGGAGAAAAAATTCATTCTGCAAAAGATCAATCAAAACGTTTTCAAACAGCCCGAAATTATCGTCAACAATCACTTACTGATTAATGAGCTTCTCAGGTCAAATAATTATCAATTTCAAATTGTGGAGCCTATTCCTTCTCTTAATGATCAACTGTTGGTAAAGGATGAGAATGACCAGCCATGGCGTATGTTAAGTTTCGTAGAAAACAGCATTACCTTTCTTACTGCCCCCTCTTTACAAACGGCTTTTGCAGCAGCGAAAACCTTCAGTTATTTCCTTACTACAGTAAACACCGAAAATCTGCCTGCTATTGAAGATACGCTTCCTGATTTCCTTAATTTCGAAAAAAGAATTGCGGATTATAAAAATTCACTAAAAAATGCAGCTCCCCATTTACAGGAAAATGCAAAGGCTGAAATAGAAGCCACCAATCAGTTTCTTTCCTTACCGGACAAGTGGATAGCAATGGAGAGAAGCAATCAGATCCCCAAAAGGATTATCCATGCCGATGTAAAAATCAGCAACATCCTCTTCGATCAAAACCATAATCCGTTAGCGGTCATAGATCTGGATACCATGATGATTTCTACTATTCTATATGATTTTGGAACGATGGTTCAGTCATACACCAATACAACACAGGAAGATGATGGAAGCGCCAAAAACAATTTCAACCCCGAAATGTATGAAGCCGTAAAAGAAGGTTTCCTATTCTACCTGAAAGAAAAACTGACCCCGAAAGAATCTGATCATCTTGACTATGCTGCGCAAGTCGCCATCTATATTCAGGAGATTCGTTTTTTAACGGATTACCTGAACGGCAGCACTTATTATTCTATAACACATCCTGAGCACAACCTGGACAGGACAAGAAATCAACTGGAATTGCTGAAGGGGCTGAGGGCGTATCTGTATCATCCGAGACAAGGTTAAATGACCAAGCCAGTGTACCATTAACATGGATATCTGCTTTTCTGCGAGAATTTTAGGATCAGGTACAAAAGTTGTGGAGAGACGATTTTTTTTCCCTGTTATACTTTTGCCTTGAAGCAAAAGTATACAAAAATTCAAGACTGGAATCATCCGCTAAAAATTGACCTTGCCTCCTAAAATTTCCAAACTCGCATGGATTCAACACTTGTTATTCGACTCAATAGAGTGGCCATGCTCAGACACTGGAAATTTTTTAACGGATTCAAGATCAATTTTGCCTCTGATTTTTTATTTTTTATTTGAATCGGCGAACCTTAAAAGGTTTATTAACGCTCCTAATTCCTAGGTCGATTAAAGAATACAACTATTTTTCACAGTTCTTATTGGATTGAAAGCCGATTAAAAAAAACTCCGAAAACATCCTCAAACATCTGTGGAAATTTGCGTCATCTTTGGTTAATTTTTTTACTTACACACTAAAATCGAAGATTAATCTTTCTTCAGTAGATGAATGTTATTTCTACGGAGTCAAACAGTGATGGTATACAATCCTATATTATTTTTTCTATTTATATTAAATCAACTTTTTGCTTGCCCCCCAACTTTTTCGCCTGATCCTAACTTTATTTTAAAAACTTCAGAATAGCTTTCCAATCTTCCAGCTTTTTATCAAAGGAGATGGTATGGAGAGGACTTGTAGAGGGTAGTAAAAAGATGGGCAACCTATAGTTTTTTCCCAGAAGCTTCTGTACGTTTTTATAGGATTTACCACCATTAGAGAAAATCGCTTTGACGCGAGGATGCTGTTCCAGCAATTCTGCAATCTGGTTGGCCTCCTCATTCCGGATCTCGGAATCCAGACTGCCTTTCCTTTCACAGGAATCAATGACATCCCACAGGGCAATATGATGCTTCTTCAGTATTTCCATTCTTACTACGTACTCTTCTGTATATTCTTCCTGTAATAATTCAAAAATAATCTTCCAGAATTTGTTTTGAGGATGGGCATAATACTGTTGTTTCTCCAGGGATTTCACTCCGGGAATAGAGCCAAGGATTAAGATTTCAGAATGAGAATCAATAACAGGAGGAAAGGAAGAAATACGGTTTTGCATATTCAAATATATACAATTTATTTCTCGCAGATGATGCAGATTGAGAAGCAGGGTTATTTAAGTTTTGGCTATAGCCCATGGTTTCTGATCATAAAAAAAGCGGGCTAAGCCCGCTCCTATTGATCGTTTATCTTATGATCTTATAAAGTTTCCTTCAGCCAGTCGAAGAATTCTCTCTGCCATACCAATCCGTTTTGCGGATGAAGTACCCAGTGATTCTCATTCGGGAAGTATACTAATTTTGATTTTAAACCTCTTAATTTCGCCGCCTGGAATGCTTCTTGTCCTTGCTCGTAAGGGACACGGAAATCTATTCCTCCCTGAACGATCATGATCGGCTTATTCCATTTTTCCACAAAGTTGCTTGGGTTAAATTCTGTATAAGCTTTTGGCTGTGGCTTCTCCCATGGAGAACCGATATCCCAGTTGGCAAACCATAATTCTTCAGTCGTCAGATACCATGATTTCATATCAAATAATCCATCGTGGGCAATGAAGGTTTTGAATCTGTTTTCGTGGATTCCTGCCAGCATAAATACACTGTACCCGCCATAACTTGCTCCTACTGCTGCTACTCTATCGCCATCTACATAAGGTAATGTTTTCGCATAATCGGTTGCTGCCAGGTAATCTCTCATCGGCTGTCCACCCCAGTCTTTGGAAATATCTTCATTCCATTTTGTTCCCCAGCCCGGCATTCCCCTTCTGTTGGGAGCCACTACGATATAATCATGAGCTGTCATCAGCGCAAAGTTCCATCTTACACTGAAATATTGTGTCAGTGCAGACTGAGGTCCACCCTGGCAATAAACCAGCGTAGGATATTTTTTGTTCGGATCGAAGTTGGGTGGATAGTGGAACCATACGCCCATTTCTTTACCATCCGAAGTTTTTATCATTTTAAGTTCAGATTTTCCCTGAGCCAACTTGGCATACGTATCTTTATTGGTTTCAGTAACCTGCTTCATATCCCCGTTTTTAAGGTTTACGGAGAATAGTTCCGTAGCATGGTTTACATCTGTTCTCCCTACTAAAAGTGAAGATTTATTATCTGTGAAGATCTCATTAACGTCAAAATCTCCTTTGGTAATCTGCTGTACTTTTGCAGATTTGGGATCTAATGAAAAAAGTTGTTTGGTCCCTCTGAATGCTGCTGTAAAGTAGATTGTTTTTGAATCCGCTCCCCATAGCACATCTCCGGAAACACTTTCATCCCATCCGGAGGTAAGGTTGGTGGTCTTCCCTGTTTTCCAATCCATGATCTTTACATCATTTTTATCTGCTTCATAGCCGTCTCTGGCCATGCTTTGCCATACCAATGATTTTCCGTCCGGGCTGAATTTCGGGTTTACATCGTATCCTTTATTGGATTCAGTAAGGTTTTTAGTGGATCCTGACGCCAAATCATAGGCAAAAATATCAGTATTGGTACTGGTTGCATATTCTTTACCACTTTTAGGCTTTGTAACGTATAAAAGCTGTGAAGAATCCGGACTCCAGATAAAGTCTTCTGCACCTCCGAAAGGCCTTTGGGGGGAATCCCAGGTTTTCCCATCCAGAAGATCCTTTGCCCCCTCCACTTTATCGCCAGTATTCACAACAAATACATGGTTGTACTTTCCTTCATTGAAATAATCCCAGTGTCTGTGGTTTAGGTCAGTATACACCTGAGCAGTTGTTTTGGGAGTATCGCTATATTTGTCTTTTCCCATCAGCTTTTCTACCAGCACCTGCTTACTGAAAGCGATTTTCTTGCCATCCGGGGAAATCACAATATTATCTGCTTCACCGATGGTGTAAAAATCTGTCCAGGTTTTTCCGGCATCTTTAGAAAGATAAATCTTATCTCCTTCCTGTGCATAAATCCCGTTTTTATCCCATTGAATCAGGGCCTTTTTACCAAAATCTATTTTGGAAGACTGATGGTTGAGAACATTCAGAAAATAGTTCTCATTTTTTGTTTTTTCTGTTTTCAGATCTACCTGTCCTACTTTATAAATAAGGGAAGCCTGATCCGGTGATACAGCCTGTACTCCCACTTTTTTTAAAGTCCAGAGGATCTCAGGCGTCATTACTTGTTGTGCATTCATTAAAAGCGGAGCTGCCAGAGCCAGCAGACTGTACTTAAGTTTCATATGTCAATATTCATTTTTAGCGGATTCTTGCTATCATTAAGATTTCATACAATCCTTTTATTAAATTCAAAGATTGCCAAAGTTAATATTTAAAATAAAAACGGACGAAAGAATTAACACTAAAGTTTTCCTTAACTGGAAGAAGTAATATATTATCAGTAAATTTTCGCTATTTTTATAAAAAACTAAACCTCCTTTTTCCATGAAAAAATTTTCACTTTCTTTATCAATATTTTTATCATCATTCTATTTTTCCCAAATAACAATACTTCCCCTTGGAACTCATTACTATAATACGTACCAGGCAGCTATTTCTGGAAACGGAACAATTTATTATACGACTAACGGAAGTACACCAACATTAAATTCACCATCGGCGGTCAACAACGTACAAATTCTTATTGATCAAAACAAAGAAATCAAGGCATTTCTTGTAGATGGACAAGGAAACCCTTCAGCTGTAGTCAGTAAAAAATATTACACAGGAAATATTCCTTCAGCTGCCATTTATTTTAAAGCTCCCTCAACATGGACATCAGGAAGCTGTGTAATGATTGATATGGTGAACCCGAATTCAATTGACGGACTTTTAATAGATACCCTCTGGCCGGGAATACCGATGCAATCTACAGGGTGTGAAACATGGTATAAGATTAATAAGAATTTTGAAAATGCGAATCTACGGTTTAATAACTGCTTCATTTATGAAAATTTTCCTCAAGCCATCAGTACCCATCTGATTCCGGCGGGGAGCACAATATATTATGATTTTACAGACGGAGAAATTACGAATCCACCTTCATGCTTATTTCTGGCGAGTCATGAAAATTTATCAGAAAATAAAGGTGTTTTGATTAAGCTTTATCCAAATCCTGTTTCAGACATTTTAAAAGTTAATACAAGCCGCTACTTTCAAGAGTATGAAATAATAGATGTTAGTGGAAAAGTAGTGTCAAAGAATAAATTTGTAAATGAAATTCCTATTGGTGATCTTACTTCTGGAAATTATTTTCTAAAGCTTAAAGATCCTTATGGAAGCCTGGTCTTACTAAAATTCATTAAAAAATAATAAATCCACTCAGCCGAGTGGATTTATTATTTTGATCTGTATCGTAAATCAATTACTCTCCATCAGAGAATATTGAATTTGCCAGTGAGGTGACAATAGACAACAGGATACTGAAGATAAATGCCCACCAGAAGCCATCTACCACCATACTGTCTATAAAATAATCTGCAATCATGATAATTGCTGCATTAATAACAAGAGCAAAGAAGCCCAATGTAATAACAGTCAGCGGAAGCCCAAAGAGGCTCAGAATAGGCTTTACGAAGATGTTTAAAACTCCCAGTACAATAGCAAAAATGATCGCTGTTGAAAATCCTTCAAATTGTACTCCCGGTAAAATTTTTGTTAGCAGGTATGCAACGATAGCAGTCACAAACAAACGGATAATTAAGTTCATTTCGTTATTTTTTTAATGTTTATGGGAACTATTGAGCAAAAGCCATTCCATTCCGGCAAAAAAAAATCTACAAAAATCCTTTATTTAAAGAATATTTTAATCTAAGCCTGCCTGTTACTTGATCTTCATCATGGTCACTAAAGAAGTTGCACAATGCGTTTCCGAGTCTGGGTTTTCGTTCTGGACAAAGATTTCGGTTCTGATGACGCTGATCTTTCCACCCCCTTTGATTACATATGATTTTGAAACCAGGGCATCTCCCATTGCCGGACGTAAATAATTGACTTTCAATTCTACTGTCACCACATAACAATCCTCAGCATAGTGGCTTACCGCGGCATATCCTGAAGATACGTCGACCAGCGAAGCGATCATTGCTCCATTGAACATCCCTGCCTTGCGGGTCATCATTTCCATCTTGGGAATCCTGATAGAGACAAAATCAGTTTCGGCCTCCAACAGCTCTGCCTTGTAAAACTTTAACGTTTCGGAACGGTTGAAGCTGTCTGTCATGAGTTTCTTTTTCTCGGGAGTCATTGTTTTTTGAATTTGATTGTAAATGTAAAGATTGATTTAAATAATAAAAAATTAAAAGGCTTAAATTCTAAGAAAACCCTTCCACCCATAACAAAAAAACAATTTTTTCAGTTCAAAATAGTAGCTTTGCAGTAAAGGAACCATCCCTATGAGTTTAAAAAAAAGTTTCATTTTTTTGAGCCTTCTTCTCTCCAGCTATTTCCTTGCACAGACTTTACATTTGTATGGTGGTGCGGATAAGGATCAGTATCTGGGATGTCTGAACTGTGATACTTTTGATAAAAATTCTGTCTGGAATAGGTACAGTGATTACGGCAACGTGTACAGCTCAAAATCGATCTGGAACACCTATGGGAATTACGGAAGCCAATACAGCACCTACTCTCCGTGGAATGCTTATGCTTCTTATCCACCCGCTATTGTAGATCAGGATGGCAATTTTTTAGGATTTCTCACCCTGAATACGTATACCTCAGAAAGATCGGAACTGGAACTGGCGTTTATTTTATGTAAACATCATGAGGATATCAAAAAGGATATTAGCGGATGGTATGACAGACTGTTCCGGTAATACTTACAGCCACCTGCCATATCTTTTGATATGCTCACCTATCAAAAAGATCAGTCTTATTTCATTTATTCTTTTATTGCCTTTTTTCACTAGGAAGTTTACAATGATGTCAATAACTACAATGACATGAGAGAAAAATCAAAAATTTTCAAAAACCAGGTGTACTTTTTATACGCAAGTCTGTCACTTAAGTGTTCAAAGGGGTTTTCTGCCATTTGTGGTAAAAAATAATGTACGCTTAAAGCAAACCCGTTTACATATCCCAAACTCCACTTACCGGAATTGCTTCTTCTCCCTCTGCACAGATTATCAATTCCCATTAATTCTAATAAAAATCAGGTTTTTCAGGTAAAATAAAGCTTTCTTTCTATAGAGAATTCTAACAAATAGGTTATATTTGCATCTTATTTATTTTTAATAAGACTAAATAATAATAAAAATGCAGCAGTCCGGTAAAAAGAAGTCTACAGGTACGTTCAAAAAATATATTCTGAAAGCTCATTTGTGGCTCGGACTCCTTTCCGGTATCATAGTACTGATCGTTTCTCTGTCGGGTGCATTTTTTGTGTTTAATGAAGATATTACGGCCGTATTGCGTAAAGAACACATTTTTCATGGGGAGAAAGATATTCTTCATAAAAAGCCTATTCCTTTACACAAATTGAAAGATGTGGTCAATGCACAGTTAAAAAATGAAATTATAAAAGCTGACGAAGTTACCATTCCTATAGATCCTGCCCGTTCTTATCAATTCGGACTGGTTAAAGGTGACCCTGAAGGCTGGAATCATTTTAACAGCATCATTGTCTATAAAAATGTTTATGTTAACCAATATACCGGAAAGGTCATCGCCATATACGATGTAAAAAACAATCCTTTCTTTATCTGTATGGCTTTGCATCGCTCCTTGCTGCTGAGCAATACCATTGGCGGTACCATTGTGGGAGTATCTACCATTATCTTTGTAATCATGCTGATTACCGGAATCATCCTGTGGTGGCCAAAGAATAAAAAAATGCGTAAACAACGTCTGTGGTTCCGCTGGGAAAAGGTGAAAGGATGGCGACGCAAGAATTATGATGTACACAACATCCTTGGTTTTTATGCTTCCTTTCTGGCCGTTGTTGTGGCGATTACCGGAATTATGTATTCATTCCGTATTACCCAAATGTGGGTGTATGTGTTGCTCAATGGATTTTCCTCAGCGACACCGGATTACAGCCAGTACAAAACCACCGCACCGGAATCTGTGGAAACAGCTACAACTATAGACCGGATCATAGAACAGGTGAAAGTTCATTATCCACAGGCTTATTCCTTTGGAGTTGACCTGGAGGATCATGCTGAAGCGGATCACCAACACGATAACTTAAGCATCTGGATCAAGGAAAAGGAATTCACCTATGCCGAATCTTCCATGATGATTTTTGACGAACATTCGGGAAAACTTCTGTTTAATCGTCCGCATGGAGATAAACCTATGGCAGAAAGAGCTACAGACGCTACCTACGATTTGCATGTGGGCGCATTCTTCGGCATGACCGGAAAAATACTGGCTTTTATTATGAGCCTATTCTGTGCCTCGCTGCCAGTAACAGGTTTTATGATCTGGTGGGGCCGGAACAATAAAAAGAAAACAACAACCTAAACCCATTATCATGAAGAAACACTATATCTGGTTACCTTTAATGGCGAGCCTGAATGCATATGCCCAAACGGAAAATCCCGTCGATTCTTTGCAAACGGAAAAAACGTCAGAGATCAGCGGCATTGTACTCAAAGCTAACAAAGCAGTTTTTCAGCAGAAAGCCGATAAAATGATTTTTAATGTGGAAAACAGTGTATTGTCTGATGGTACCACTGTATTGGAATTACTGGGTAAAACACCGGGGGTCGTCGTATCACAGGAAGGCGAACTGTCCCTGCGTGGTAAGAAAGGGGTAAGCGTAATGATCAATGGTAAGCTGAGTTCCCTGTCAGCAAAAGAACTTGCCAATCTGTTGCGCTCTACCAACTCTACTCTGGTAAAAAATATTGAAATTATTGCCAATCCTTCTTCCAAATATGATGCTGCAGGAAATGCCGGCATTATTAATATTGTCCTTAAAAAGAGCTCATCGGAAGGGCTTAGCGGGAATTATTATCTGAACGGTGGAAGGGGCCGTAAAACCAGGGTGAATACAGGACTGAGCCTCAACTATACCCATAAAAAACTGTCTCTGCACGGAGACTACAGCTATACCTTCCGGGGAGAGGAAGAGCGTCGGGAATTCAGCCAGGTTTTCTTTGATGAAAAACAGCCTCAGAAAATAACAAGGAGAACAGACCAGAATTCATTAACCAATGAGCCTTTAACCTCGAATAATTTTAAATTCGGTGCAGATTATGCTTTCAGTGATAAAACAACTATTGGAGCTTTATTTGATGCTAAAATAGGACGATATGAAGATTTTTCGATGGGAGAAAACAGAATCTTTCAGCCTGAAGACCATCTTTTTGCTCATGTATTCTCGGATAACAAAAGTAAAGAAAACTGGTACGACTACACGTATAATCTAAAAGGTACACACCTTTTCAACGACAGGGATTATAAGGTAGATGTAGATCTGGAATACGAAACCTCACGTTTTACTTCCCGTCAGAATCAGTTGTCTGACGCATGGGTCAATCAGGGAACAGAGGCGTTCAACAACAGAAGAGGCAGCATCGCTTCCCGCCTGAAGGTGTTTAATGCGAAGGTAGATTTCACCCTGCCTTTTAGTGAAATGCATAACCTGGAAACAGGGCTTAAATCTACTATAAAATCCAATAACAATCCTTCGGAATATTTTGTACAGCAAGGTGAAGACTGGATCAATGATGATAAGGCAAGTAATGAATATGAATACAAAGAACAGATCCATGCGCTGTACGCCAACTACAAGCTGAATCTGATGAAATGGACATTCCAATTAGGATTGAGAACGGAAATGACCCATACGGACATCAACCAGAAAACATCCAAAGAACAACGAAAAAGAGATTATACCAATCTTTTCCCAAGCGCGTCCATCAAATACCAGGTGAACGATCAGCATGGATTCTATGCTTCGTACAGTAAAAGGATCAACCGACCGAGTCACTTCGACCTGAATCCGTTCCGATTCTATGATGACCCATTCAATTACTGGCAGGGAAATCCTAATCTGAATCCTGAGTTCACCCACGCAACAGAATTAGGATATACCTGGGGAAAATATATTATAGCATCGGCTTACTTTAGTGTGACAAATGATGTGATGACTGAAGTATACAATTACCAACCGGACACGGGGATTCTGGTAAAAACTCAGGACAATCTGAATAAATCTTATGTATACGGGGCTAATATCACAGCCACTACAAAGCTTTTCAACTTTTGGTCGCTTACCTCAATGCTTAATGTATTCAACAATGAGTATAAGGGTAACTACCAGAATTATTCTGTAAACAGTTCACAACTTGCATTTACATTCAATGCACAAAACAGCTTCAGCATTGCAAAAGGCCTGAAAGCAGAAGCTAATGCCCAATACTTTTCAAAATCGAACATTGGCCTGTTTATCCGTGATGCTTATTTTGACCTGACACTCGGTGTTTCTAAAACATTGCTGAAGGATAAAGCAACCGTAAAATTAGCAGTCACCGATTTACTAAAAACAAATAATTACCGGGTGACCGGAAACAACTTCAGCTCTACTATACGACAGAAATACAACCTGGACAGCCGGGTGGTGACGCTGTCATTCAATTACAAGCTCTAGAATACAGAGCCTTGGCAAGATTTAAAATCTTGGCAAGGCTCTGCTACTTTGACTAGTCGTAGAACTTATCGAAGCGGGCGAAACCGGAAATATTATTCGGAAGTTTCATTCCTTTGGTTGTTTTGTCGGTTTGCACATCGTAGATCCAAACATAGTTACCTCCTTTATTGGTGTTGACAGCAATGTATAATTTTTTATTCTGAACAAACAGACCCTGTTCATAAGGTTCATCTCCCGGGAGTTCATCCAGTACCCGAACCAACTGCTTGGTTTCTATGTCTATAATCGCATAACGACCGTTATAGGAACTGCCTAATGCCGGATCGCGGTAGAGCACCACCATCTTATTATTCCCAATATAATCGATCACGGTTTCCAGCGGTTTACCTCCTATAAGATCGGTAAGATTGATCTGATAGGCTGGATCAGGCGACGTTGCTCCCTTCAGAGTTCTGAAAAGGTAAATTTTACTTGATCCGGCCCCTACCCTTGGGAAACAGCTGTAATAAAAGGCTTCATTTTCTTTTTTAAAAGCAGTTTTGAAATAAGGAGAGCCATTAGCGACTCCGGAGCTTCGGCTATCACTTACCGACTTTTTCACCTTGAAAGTTTTATAATCTATAACTGCAAAATTATAATAGTCCGGTGTGATCCATTTACCATTACGGAAGCTGTACTGCAAATAAATCTCTCCATCTATATAGGTCATAGCACCCACCGTATAAAAGTTATAGTCATCCGGGAAAGGCTGGAAGCCTTCGATCTCCCCCTGACGGACAATACTTAGGTCTGAAGCATTGAAAACAGTATACCGGATATGCTGCCCGTCACCGGTCTCTCCCACAATCACCAAAGTGTTGTCATCTACCCAAACATAGCTGGAAATATCGCTGATATAGGTATAAGGAACCTCTTTTACAGTAGTCAGCCTATCCTGTGTGTATTTAAATTTTTTGAAGACTCCCTGATCGGTTTTGTAGTTATAGATAAAACCATTTTTCACAATATAAGAATAGGTACCTTTGGAATTGATCTCATCTCCCTCTTTGGTAATATCCATTTCCCCTTTGGTAAGGTCGTTGGTAGCCGTCATATAATGTACGGTATTGGGCCAGCTTCCTAAAGCGGAAAGCAGAAAATATTGATAGTCTTTTTCGCCGCTTCCGGAATCTCCGTAGCCTGGTTCACGTTCACAGCTTATGATGGTTAAACAGGCAAGTAATAAAAATATACTGTTTTTGAAATATTGTGTCATAGTCTTTTACTTAAGTAGGTATCTGAATTTTATATAGAAGGCACGCCCCTGCTTCTGAAGCTTGAAGTTGTCATACGCCAGAGCATCCCCTACGTTGGTGACATCTAACGCCACGTTATATCTTCCGTTTTTCATGGAATAGCTTATCCCTATGTTGTGCAGGGTCTGTCTTGGGATAATCGGAATGTTTCTGGGATTTCCATAGGTTTTCCAGTTTTTGTAGAACCACTCTGTCATCTGTAGTCCGTAGTAGAATTCTACACGGCTGTCTTTCTGTAACCAGTCGTCTTTACCGATGCTTACATTTACGTTTCCAAATAGCCAGGGCTGGTTGGGAACATCTTTTTTATAAGTTGCGGAAATGACATCTTCGCTGTTGTTGGCAAACTTTGTATTGTCATACGCTTTGTTATAGCTTACATTCATCAACACATTCAGGAGTCTTTTGTATTGATAACTCAGCTCTCCTTCCAGTCCGCGGGTATAGATATTGGACAGGTTTTCATACTTGAAAGTACTGTTGTACAAATTAGGAACGGTATAAATGAAATCTTTTGTATCGCGGATGTACCCGGCACCTTCTACACGAAAAGCATGTTGTCCCCAATGGTGATTGAAATACAAACCTACGTTGACATTATTACTGGTTTCAGGCTTCAGATTCATATTACTGGTTACTGCCACTCCATCTCCAAAGATTTCCTGTGGTTCCACCAGGCGGTAAGAACGTTCAAATGATCCTTTTACGCCCAGGCCTCTCGTAATTCTTACCGTGGTAGCGAAGCCATATCCCCAGCTGCTGAAATTATCTTTTGCCGGATTATCCGTTCTGGTTACCGGATCGAATACCATTTTCTGAAGTCCTACTTTATAGTATTTAGCAAAGAAAATATTGGTCCAGTGCTTATTAAAAAAATCCTGTTGATAAGCCATTGACAAGATCTGTTTGGTCATCTTGGCAGGTGAAACATCTTCTTTCCGCTCTTCAAGCTGATTGAATGTGGTATTCTTAAGATAATCCACTACATAGTTGAAAATAAGTTTATGGTGATCAACTATTTTGTAAGTTGCCCCTACCTGTGAATACAAGCGGTCTTCGTGCTGCATTATAATGCTCCTGCCTCCTTTTTCACTGGTAGCGGAAGGCTCAAATGTCCCATCCCAGCTGTATTTACGCATAAGGGTGTCGGTTGCTTTCTGAACACTTCTAGAGAACCCTGCATACACATTCACATCCAGGTGGCCATTGAAGAGATTGGCTTTTTTATACTTTAGAAAGTAGTTATTAGCTGCACCGTTCTGTTTTACACCACCGTACACAACTTCCTGATTAGAACCCGTCTGTATCTGTTTGTCGAAAACCGACTGCGACATTCCTAAGAAGAAAGAATCTGCCCAGCTTTTATTTTCCAGGCCCACTTCAGCCATCCCGAAAACAGATTGATATCTGTCGTTAAAACGCTTTACATTCCGTGGCTGATATTCGTTCTGAGCAGCGTTCCAGATTTTCATATCCTTCATGGTATAGTCGTTATCCGAGTGATTATAAAAACTGTTGATGCGCATAATAAGCCCCGTTTTATCATCTTTAAACTGTCCGTTAAGATTGATACGCTGCGTATTGAAAGATCCTATACTGATACCGGCGTCCAGATAATTCCTGCTGCTTCCCGGGGTAATAATATTAACCGCTCCCCCCATAGCATCAGTGCTCAGATGAATAGGAACGACCCCCTTATATATCTCAACACGATCGGCGATATTCACAGGTAATGTACTCAGGTCTACTCCTTTCCCAAGCATTTCCAACGGAACCCCGTCTATGAAGAATTTGACAGCTTTACCAGACATTCCGTTAATGGAAAAGTTGTAGTCAGAACCTACACCGCCCTGCTGCCGGACTTTAATTCCTGTGGTCCTGTTCAGAACCTGATTAAGATCAGCTGTGGTGTTGGCGAGTTTAGCAACATCTATGGCATTAACAGTAAAGGCACCGTCCTGCAGTGCCTTCACCTTCCCTTTGCCATGTATGGTAACTTCTTCTACGACTGCCTGATCCTCCGTCAGCTGAATATTTACCGGAGATCCTTCGCTACCGAAGTTTATTTTCTTCCTGAACTTTTTGTAGCCCTCCAGACTGAAGACCAATACGGCCTCTCCTTTCCTGTAGCTCATCCTGAAATTTCCATTTTGATCGGTTTGTGTTTTAATTTTTGTGTTTTCAACAAAAATGTTGACACCACCTAGCCCCTGTTTTGTATCATTCTGTACAACTCCCTGAACCGAAAAACCGGCATTCTGTGCATTGAGGAGAGTCATTGAAAGAGAAAAAATGAGAAAGATAAAAATACGTTGATATAATTTCATTATTTATAATTATTACAAACGGCAAAATTACAGGGTTCTTATGAATGATCAAAGAAAACGGCTTATTTATTTTTAATTATTCTAATTATAGTTAATATTTTTCATCATTTGCATTGAGCTGAATCATGTAAACAATTTATATTCAGATACAAACACTTAAAAGATCACATTAGTTCATTGCTGAGTATGAATAATATCATCCGATCAATCAGGTCTGATCAGGTGGATTTTCCAGCTTTTTAATGAATTACTGATAAATAATTTTACCTTTTATCGACCGAAAGAAGATAATCTTCGATTTGCGGTTTAATTGAACACTGATTTACACAGATTTTTATGCTCGCAGAATGAGGAGATAACGCAGATTCCCTTCTAAAATAGCAGATTTACAGAAGGCTTTAGTATAATACTTTCAATGCATTGAGCTTGTCACTTAAATGCATGTTCGAAAGCTTTGTGATTATTGTGGTTTAATTGAACCACAGAGAACACGGATTTACACAGATCCTTTTGCTCTTCTAGATTGGGGAGATAACGCAGATTCCCTTTCTAAAATAGCAGATTTACATAAGGCTTTAGTATACTTTCTATGCATTGAGCTTATCATTTAAATGCGTGTTCGAAAGCTTTGTAATTATTGCGGTTTAATTGAACCACAGATGCCTTTAGATTTGCAAAAGGATTTAGTTATAAATTAGATAATAATTAAATTCTGAAGAACCAGAGAAAATAAAGTGAACTAAACAGATGGATAGAAACGA
>NZ_QNVV01000011.1 GCF_003384725.1 Chryseobacterium pennipullorum | reverse complement strand
GAAATTTATTGATATTTTATCTTTAGGACTTAGATTTTCATACAGTTTTATTCTAAGTTTGGCTTCTTCTATAAGATCTTTCTTATAAGGAAACTGAACATTATATTTTTCAATTAATTGTTTTTTAAATGCTAGTATTTCACTTAAATTTTCCGTTTTATTAAATTTTCTTTGATTTTCTTCCTCAAACTGAATGTAGTCAGCCATCGGGCAAATATTTGTTCCTTTTATCTTGGGTTGGCCTCCTTTTTCTAAAAAATAGCCTGCTAATTTAAGATCATCTCTTACAGCATTTTCCATTATATTATTTCCGCAATAAGATATATTATTGATATCAGCCAGGTTTTGAAGCAAATAATCGATCATTTTTCTCTCGGTATTATCAGATCCTCCAATCATCATCGCATCAGCTAATGGAGAGTCTCCTAAAGCCGGATTAGGATTGGTTTTATACTTAAAAAGTAATTCAAGCATTTCATAATTATTAAGTGCCACAGCATGATTCAGAGGAGACTTCAATCCTTTATAAGGAATGATGACATTGGGATCAGCACCTAATTTCAGCAACTTTTCCATTGCTTTAAGATCCTCTATGATAGAAGCATACATCAATAAAGTATATCCTGTTCCTTCCTCTAACTTGTTAAGATCAATATTTTTCTCTTTAATAAGCTGTTCCATTCCATTAAGATCTCCATCAAACATTTTTTGAGCAGCTTGCAAGCCATCCCCTTTGAACATTTTTGAAGGTGGATACTCGTTTCTATTTTCTTTTTTACGTGACCTAAGGCTACTATCTGAACAGGAAAAAAGTGTCATAATGGAAAGTAATATTAAAAGAGCTGATTTACTCATATACTGTTGACAATTCATCATACACTACTATGAATTAAACTTCGTTAGCTTTTTATTTCAGTTCTAATTTCCTTTCACTCTATTCAGGTCCTCACGATAAAGGTTTTCACCATAATTATTATCGAAATTTATTGATATTTTATCTTTAGGACTTAGATTTTCATACAGTTTTATTCTAAGTTTGGCTTCTTCTATAAGATCTTTCTTATAAGGAAACTGAACATTATATTTTTCAATTAATTGCTTTTTAATCCCAAAAAGTTTTTCGTAGTAAGGAGACTCTGGTAGATTACGTTCTTTTTTTTGTGTTTCCTTATATTGAATATAGTCAGCCATCGGACAAATATTTGTCCCTGCTATAAGAGGTTGTCCACCCTTCTCTAAAAAATAGGCTGCAAGATCCAAATTATCTCTCGTAGCATCTTCCATAATATTACCTCCGTTGTAAGAAATATGATTAATATCTGCTCCATTTTTCATTAAGTAATCGATCATTTTCCTTTCCATATTTTCATCACCCAGCATCATTGCATCACTAATCGGATTCGTTCCAATTGATGGATTAAGTGTTGCACGATACTTAAGCAGTAAATTAAGCATGTCATAATTATTAAGTGCTACAGCATGTCTGACTGGCAAACCCTGAGGTGTTATAATATTGGGGTCGGCACCATTTTCCAGCAAACTTTCCATTGCTTTCATATTTTCTAACAATGCAGCATAATGCAACAAGGTGTATCCTTTATTTTCCTTCTTACTAAGTTGGTTGATGACCTCCGGATTGGCTTTCATAATATTGATTAATTCAGTATTATTTTCGTCAAAAATATTTTGTGCTGCCTGCAGTTGTGCACCTTCAAACAACTTTCCAGGTGGAAGGTTTTTTCTATTGGCGTTTTTGCGCGATCTAAAAACAGAATCTGAACAATTGGTAAGTGTCATAACGGATAGAAGTATTAGAATAATTGTTTTCATATTATGTATTATTTGCTACAACATTAGTGTTGATCGTGTCCATCATTGCCTGAAACGCATCAGCATAAGCACTATGCCCGCTTCCTATGGTTTTAATACCAAGTCCCTCATTGTCTTCAATATATCCAAAGATTTCGTTTTGTTCTCCTAACGCTCTAGGCGCCGCGCCTGTCAGGCCGCCAATTCCACCTAGTAAATTTAGTCCAGGGATTCCAGAAAATGCTAATGTTGCTAGTAATCCTTCTCTATTATTTTGTAATCCATTAAGTATATCATTACTTGTACTATAATTGAAGATATTTGAAGTTGATTTTGCCGCTCCTTTTTCATCGAGATAGTTCAGGGTATTTTGATGAACCCCTCTTGCGTTAAATGTATAGCCCGGAAGCCCAGTATAATAAGACGCCATCGCGCTATTTCCTCCCCCTAGTGAGTGCCCTGTAAACTTTACTTTTCCTTTGGTAGCATTATCCATTTTCTCCGCAAGACTTCGCGTCTTTTCTATTTGAGGAGTATCAAAGCCGAAGGCTTGTCCTCCATCCTCAATAAACCAGTCATGATAGAATTGCATGCCTTTTGGCTCAGAACCTCTGAATGCTACAAAATAATCACCTGTATTTTCATTATAATATAAAGAGGCAAAGAAACCATTATCATTATTTGTATTAAAATCTTCTTTCCTTAATGCCCCCGGTCCAAAAAGTGCATCTAATTTGCTTTGGTCCTCTGTATTAATACGGGTATAACCGTCTATCTCTATATTATTTCCATCCTTGTCTTTATAGCCGTCATCATAAGAATCCTTTGCCATCTGGCTGGCTGTATTAGCTTCCTGCAATTGGGCAATAGGTAAATGAAACGTAACTTCCCCTCCTAAGAAACAATGTAAGCTGGAGTTCTGCAGGAGAGGTTTTTTGTTTTCAACTTTTACTTTTGGATGGGTATTTTTCCAGTCACTTCCTTTACAGAGAAAGGAACAGATATTCAGACAGTCATCAATCAATGCACTTCCCGCCCATGCTGCGGCTGCCAAAACAAAGAGCCCACCCGAGAAAGCTGCTGCAACAGCCACTCCAGCCAAGGCTCCCGCCATCATCATTTCAGGACAGATAAAATTGTCTTTGAAGCGGTCATCTTCTGTGGCCATCAGCTTAGCTCCTTTCTTCAGCTTAACTGAAGACTGGGAACTGACTCCAATTCCTATAAGCCTTCTCCCCTTACTGCACATAAGGGGAGTATCCTGTGCTATATATAATTGACTCATACTGATACTTTTTTATTTAGTTTTATATGATATCTGCAGACATAGAACATATTATCATTGAGTTTCTCCTTGACATGAAATATGATTTCAGACAATACAGAATCCCCATTGTATGTATATTCTCCTTCTACTGAATACGCATAGTCTAAAGAACTGCCAAGCGTTCTCTGATATTGGTCTCTGTAAACGCTTTCAAACTGCGACTGCCCGTCTTTATTTTTAGCAGTAATATGTACGGTATACCCTCCCTCGTCTTTTTTCGAAATTTTGTATTGAGTATCATATCTCAATTTTTCACCAGGAAACAAGATTGATAAGGTTGTTCTGGATGGAATTTCATCTCCGAGCCCGCCTCCTCTGAATACCGGTAAAGGATAAAACATAATCTGATACAAAAAATTCAGCTTAATATTATCATCTATATCCTTGAATTCCTTATCATAAATACGGATAAATGTTTCGTAGCTTTCTTTTACCAATTCAAAGAAATGAAGATCTTTTTTGATCGTATTCCATTTTTCCGACACCTCATCTTTGTTGGTAACTTCCTGTATACTTTTATCCGGATGTAAAGAGATCTCAAGGACCTGTGTTGCCTTGTTTACTTCTTTCAGAATTTCATAAAACGGCTGCATTTGTCCGTCAGACTGAATGTATCTTTGGGGAGAGGAATGGATCGTAATATGATGATACTCTCCGGGCACGATGGTCCAGTCTTCTTCTATTTCCGTTTGGTTAGCTTTTCCGGTTCCTAAAGTAAGATAGGATTTAATATTGATATTATATTCTGCTTTTTTATACCAGGCATATTTAAATCCTGATGTCTCGTCTATTTGCTCATTGGTCAGTTCGATTGCCATAGTCTAACGCATTTTGAGAATACATTTACCGTTAATTGATATCTACATTACTTCCGGTAATAAACATGTCGCCTGTAGCGTTAATCGAGGTGATCGATTTACTGTAAATACTCAATTTATCTTGTGTTACCAACAGTGCATTCTGTAAGGAGTTCATATCCAGCATTCCTTCTTTAGCTGAAATGGTAATTCCCTCCTTGGTTATGGTAATCGTGTTTTCACCTACTTTCAGCTCAATTTTTGTTTTTCCTTCTAGAGATATATTTCCTGCAGCATCCATTTTTAAAAATGAATTGGCACCTTCTCCTTCCTTACCACCTACATTAATAGCACTGGTGCTTCCGGCATTAACGGTATTATTGTTTCCTACATTAACCGTTTTATTGTTATTGGCATTGGTATGGGCATTTCCTGCGCCGTCAAATTTCATATTAGCTCCTCCCTGGTCAGTAAGAAATACAGAACCTTCGCCATCATTGAGTTCCAGTTTGTTTCCGCTTCTGCTGCTCAGGCTTTTTATATTGTTATCAGCTCCTCCGCCTGCACCGATACCGCCATGGAACATCCCACCCATCACAAACGGACGGTCCGGATGCTGATGAACAAAATTGACAATGACCTGGTCTCCAACTTCGGGGATGGCCATAAATCCCCTGTTTTTATTTACCTTATCGCTGCTTCCCGCATCAGGAGTCATTACCCTGATAAACTCTGAGGTATCAGGTCCATTTTGCCAGTCGAACTGTATCTTTACTCTTCCCTGGTTCATGGGATCCGTATTTGAAATTACTTTGGCAAACTGAGCTTCTGCTCTGGGTGTCTGAAATTCCGGACGAGGGATAAAACCTGTATCTGCAGCAATGGCTTCAAATTTCCCATCATAATATCCTCTGGCATCCACTTCATGGGTTACTTCAAGAATCATCAGTTTGGTAAAATAAGAAGTTTCATTGCTTCCGGATTTACGCATTTCAATATCTGCCGTACATCCCGGATATAAAAAAGGAACAGTTGTCGTTCCTGAAGTTATAAAAACTTCCGAAGCCTTACTTCCGGCAGTTCCTTTCTGGGAAGCATCAATATCCATAAAAGAAGTTGCCTTTATTGGGGCTACTCTCAAGGAAGGTGTGGTAAAAGTCTTTTCTGATATCTCGTAGGCACGTCTTGCAATATCCGAGGTATGGGTGATTTTTGAATTGGCGGCTGTCAGCTTTTCGTTTTTGCTGCTGTTGTACCCGTAGAAAGTGGGACTTACATGCTGCGCTTTCATCTTAATCGCAATATCGCTCACGCTGCTGCCATAGGTAAGTTTAACAGGTTTCTCCTGTGGTGGAAGCTTTCCGAAATGCAGCACTTCACCATCATAATAAAACTGCTCGCCATATGCTTCAGCCATTCTGGCAAGGTAATTATAATGGGTTTCTTCGTATTGTGAGCTATATGGAACATTTCCATGCTGGGCATCCACCCGGAAATCAAATTTATTCTGTCCAAGCCCTTCGCGGATCACCTGGTCTGCAATACTGTTGAGACTCACAGGCTGGCCACCTCCAAAACTCTGAATGTGCGGTGCGGCATCCAAAAGCACAGTTGGGCTGTATCCTTTAATAATAATATTTCCCAGGCTTCCTTTTTCCTGACTGAAACCCACTTCGGTAATGACACCCACAAAATTACGTTCGGCACCTTTTTCGATATCTTTATACTTAAAGACTACTGTAATTCTTTTTCCAAGAAAGTTCTGAGCGCCGTCCAGATTGTGGTTCTCAGCACTTCCAAGACTATCGTGGGCCAGCGTCAGACTAAACTCGTGGTGCTTAGCCGCACTTTGGACAAGTTTAAAGTGCTTGAAATGTTTTATAATCTGACCTTCAACAACAACATCCAGCTTTACAACGCGGTTGATTCCTGCAATAAAGCTTTCAGCAATCGCTGACGCATTATGTATTTTTGAGGTGGGTTGTTTTGCCCAAACCTTATTTTCTGTGATTGAAGGATTATTAGGAACCAGGGTCTGATTCATAAACATATCTGTTCCCTGTACGGCAGTTAAGCTTTGTTGCCCTGCTTCAGCAGCTTTCTTTGCTTTTTCGGATGCTTTATTCAGCTTTCCTTCTGCCTTCTGGGTGGCTTTTTCTTTTACCGTATTTTTTAGCTTTGCAGTATCTGCTATACTATTATTTTGGGGGCTATCTATTTTAATTGATTTATCATCCTGAAACATAACGTCTTGTGTTTTATATTAACAAATTATCGGATAAACTGCTGATCTTACAGATCTATGGAAAAAATTTTAGCAGAAAAAGATTCTTTTTTCTTTAAAAAATGATTCCCTGATGTTTTTCTTATGCAGGTAAATGGAAAAAACAGAACAGCATACCCGTGAGAGTGCACTGTTCTGTACCAATTTTATTTTTACTAAGATGATGAATAGGCTTACCTATGATGAAGGCCACAGTCCAGCGTACTGAGAAGTACCGTAATCGATTGTTTCAGCACTTATGATAAAGCTGATCAGCATACTGTTGCTGTCGATTGCGTCAAAGTCTACTTCGTGCTGGATCACGTATCCGTTCTGCCAGTTCAAAGTAATTAATGTACCTTCTTCGTGAGATTTGTTGAATGTGATTTCTCCTACCGTTGGCTTGTACTTACCGTTTAACAAGCTTTCAAGGATATCAGATTTTTCAGTAGCTTCTACTGTCACTTTGATCAATGCGTTGGAAGGATCTGATGCTACACGTCCTGAAACGTCAGTAGATCTTGATACGCTGTAGTTTAACTTTAACAGCTTCTGTCCTTCTCCGTTATTAAATTTTAAGATTCCTCTTGAATTTCTTTCTGCCATGATTTGTAAATTTTAATCGTTAGTAATATTTTGTGATTCGGTGATTGTTTAACAAATATAGAGGCTCTTGTAGTCTAAAAAAAACTTTTCACTATAAATATGAAAAATTGTAGTAGTTCTACGACTTTTTGTAGTAATTCTACGACATTTGATTTACAAAAACCGCTTAAAAGGCCTCCAGATGGAGGTTTCAGCTTATTGCTACAAATGATCAAAAACAGTAATTTTCCACATGAGTGAGAAATATTATGATTTTCTTAATATATATTAGCCTATTTTAACAGTATCATTAAGTATAAAAAAACCGTACGGTTAGGTACGGTTGATATTTATTTAGAAATGTATCGGTTTATTGCTGAGTCCTGCTGCCTTCTTTTATTGATCTGGAAAGGATCTTATTTTTTCTTAAAAGAAAATCTGGCATCAGGTCTGTAGGAAGATAAAATGTACTTTCTCCTTTTCTCTGCAGTTCCTCTACAATTCCCGGATTCCAGGCGAGAATTTCATCTACATTTACCTTCAGCTCGTCTGCGACTACATTCAGGTTAAATCCCGCATTGATTTCTGTTTCCGACAGTGCGGCCTCGGTTACCTTACGGTTTCCATCTTCAAAGAATACTTTATTGATCCTTGAAGAATTATAATTGTTCAGTACGTATTCAAGCTCTCCGGTTGCATAGCAGGCATTCAGGTATTTTTTCACATGGTTGACGGTTTCTCCGGGAAGGTATTTATAAAACTCATGATAATGAGAGGAGCCGGCAGCCTGCATTGCTTTTGCAATATTTCCTTCACCACAGTTGTAGGCCGCAACTACCGTCACCCAATTATTATACTTTTTATAAAGATTCCCCAAAGAGATCACTGCTGTCTTTGTACTTTTATAAACATCTGTACGGTTCTGCTCGGTGAGCCCATATTGATTGGCATGCGAAGTCATTAGCTGCCATATCCCTACTGCTCCCGCTCCGGAGGTAATATTTCTGTTAAAATGGGATTCTATCAGCGCAAGATTTCTTAAATGCTTGGGAAGTCCTTTCTGAAGCAGCAGCTGCTCAATAAATTCAACAAGGTCCTTATTGGCATTGATAATTCCCTTGTATTTTTTCACACTGCTTTCAGAGGTATCAGATGCGGAAAGGAACTGCCCGTTCACGAAAATACCGGCTCCGAGAAGCATCATCCCTATCAATATATTTCTAACAATGGTTTTCATTTTCTATGTATTAACAAGGCAAAAGGCGTACCTGCACTTTTGCCTTTTTGCTTTACTCTATACTTATTAATCTACTTTCCAGCTTAGTTTGTCCTCTTCCTGGTTCCAGTCCACATGAATGGTCTGTCCCGACTTTACTTCTTCTCTGACGATCATTTTAGAAATAGGCCTGGCCAGCTGAGCACGAATAACCCCTGAGATCTGCCTTGCACCATATTTGCTGCTGAATCCTCCCAGAGCAAGGTTTCTTACTGCATCATCACTGATTTTCAAAGCAATTCCCAGCCTTGTCAGGGAAGTATGTAATGACTTCAACTGAATATTGAAAATTCTTTCTGCAATAGACTCCGTAATAGGAGCAAAAGGAATGATCTCTGTAATCCTTGCTAAAAACTCAGGTCTGAATCTTCCTGAATTGGACATAATCTGCATCAGCGCAGAAGATTCAGGAACTTTTCCTTCTTCAAACTGTTTTACAATTTCTTCACTACCAATATTGGAAGTAAAGAGAATCAGCGCATTGCTGAAGTCACCTTCTTTTCCTAATTTATCATGCACTTTACCTTCATCCATAATCTGAAGGAATACATCGAATACCGAATGGTGGGCTTTTTCAATCTCATCAAACAATACAACGGTATAAGGCTGCTGTCTGATCTTATTCACAAGCATCCCTCCTTCTTCGTATCCTACGTATCCCGGAGGCGCTCCGTACAGCAATGCTGCAGAATGCTCCTCTTTAAATTCCGACATATCAAAACGGACCATCGCCTTCTCATCATTGAAAAGCAATTCGGCCATTGATTTTGCCAGCTCTGTTTTTCCGGTCCCGGTAGGCCCCAATAGGAAGAATGACCCGATAGGCTGCCCAGGCTTGTTCAATCCGCTTCTGTTTTCAACAATAGCATCGGAAAGGATTTTTAAAGCATGGTCCTGTCCTACTACCCTGTTCATAAGGAGCGATTCCATATTCAGGAGCTTTTCTTTTTCCTGAGCCTGAATTTTCCCGATCGGGATATTGGTTTTGGCCGCCATTACAGCAGCAAGCTCAAGACGGTCTACCTTTTCTCTTTTCTTTGCAGCATGTTCTAATAGTTCAGCATAAGTATCTTCAATGATCTTCTGAATCTGATCTACCGGCATGGAGTTATCAATAGCAGGCTGTTCGCTGAGGGAGCCCCAAAGGATAGGACTGATCTTATCTCTTAACAGATTATAGGCCCAGATCAGCTCATCTGCTTTATCTTTATTATCAGCAAATTCTTCTGTGAGGATAGTATCATAGCTTGTTTTCCAGCTTTCCAGCTCTTTTTCCGAAAGCTCATCAAGCATTTTGATAGCAGCCATTGTTCTGTCTAACAAATCGATGGCAGCATCCGGTAATTTTTTACCTTTTGCATATCTTTTAGCCAGACGCACACATTCCGGAAGGGCTGTTTTTTCCACTTCTATCCCGTGGTGCTTTTTGTAACCTTCAAGAAGTACGTCGATCATTTTCACACAAGTCTTCTCATCCGGCTCATTGACGGTTAACACCTCGAAACGTCGGTTGAATGCCTGTTCCGGTTCTATGATTTTTCTGTATTCTTCCTGAGTGGTAGCTCCGATTACTGTGATTTCACCCCTTGCTAACTCAGGCTTTAGAAGATTGGCAACATTTCCGATGCTTCCTTTAGGATCCAAAAGGGTATGAATTTCATCAATGAAAAGAATGGCTTTTTCAATTTTCTTGCATTCATTGATTACTTTTTTCAGACGGTCTTCAATCTCACCTTTATACGATGTCCCAGCCAGCAATGCCCCGGTATCCAGTTCCAAGAGGGTACCGTTTTTAAGCATTTCGGGAACATTTCCCTTTGTAATTTCAATCGCGAATCCTTCCACCAAAGCAGTTTTTCCTACGCCAGGCTCGCCAATGATAATAACATTCGGCTTACTTCTGCGGCAGAGAATTTCTACCAGCATTCTGAGTTCTTTATCCCGGCCGATGATATTTTCCAGGTCTCCCTTTCTGGCCTGTGCCGTTCTGTCTACACAATAGCTCTTGATAGACGGAAATGACGCGTCTGAATAATCCGCTGCTCCGTTTGAAAATAATGATGAAAAATCACCGTCTTCCGACACTGCAAACGGTGTATCTTTGCGGTACAGGTTAAAAATATCGTGTTCTCTTAGCGGAAGCGATTTCAGCTGCTGCAAAGAAAATACAACCTGCGGTTTTACTATCGCTGTAAGAATACATATCGGGGTAATCTCATCAAGTCCCAGTTTTAAACGGATATCATCCGCCTCTTCTATAAGGGTATCCACCGCCTCATCCTGTCCCACCTCATCGGGAAGATGACTGGTTTTTGGATATTCTTCAATGCGTACGTCTGCCCATTCATAGAAATAGCCTGGATCTTTATCTATACTTTTCAGAAAATCATTAAGCCCGATATCTTTATGCATCAATGCCTGAAGAATATGTGGCCCTCCGTAAGTGCCATTATAATTTTCTTTCGCTATTGACTGTGCAATATGGAATAGTTGTTTTACTGTTTCGTTGGTTACTAGTACTCCCATTTATAATTTTTCTTATATTAATATATTTGCGTCTTGTTGTATGTCCCTTCCAGATTGTTTGATATCCTCTTTTAGGGACCTTTATTTTATCCGTGATATTTGGAGAACAAAATCCTGTTCTTTTTGCTCTGCTAAAATTAAATATTTTATTCTAAATGAGGTAAAGATAATTAATTCTTCACTGAGAGAAGTGATAGCATTCTTTTCTCAGTGTTATCTTTTAATTATTAATATACTCAGAATCTCTTCTTGAGATCACCTTCCCTGTAGTTCCATCTAATGTTATAGTCTCCAAAACATTAGATTTCTTTCTCCATTCAATTACCCAGACAGGCTTTTCTTTTTCTACTCTTCGGATAATGGTGGTATGAAATCCTGTACTTTGCAAAACCGGCCCTTTTGTCAAAGAGATGCCTTCTTTTTCACAGAACATCAAAATATCTTCAAATGTAAACTTGTAAGGCTTATCATAATCAACCTCCTTGATTAGGTTTCCTTTTTCGTCAAACTCATACCACTTGCCAATTTGAAAACCATCTCCATTAAAACCAGCTCCTTTTGATTTGATATTTCCGTTTGGATAATACGATTTTGATATCATGTAGTATGAATCTTTAAAAGTCTCCTGATAATACTTACCTGAATTTGCTGCATTTATCTCGATATAATTACCATTGGATAAAAACTCCCTTAAAACATCAGAATCCTTTATTTTATTCGAGTCAAACTTTTCAAACTTATTATCAACACTGGGTAGTATATCTTTTTTATTTTGCGATTTACAAGAAACAACAATCATCAAACTTAGAAAAAACACTATTTTTTTCATACAATTCTAAAGTTATCGTTAGCTGTTGATGTAAAAACAAATTAATTATTAATATACTCAGACTCTCTTCTTGAGACCACCTTCCCTGTAGTTCCATCTAATGTTATAGTCTCCAAAACATTAGATTTCTTTCTCCATTCAATTGCCCAGACAGGTTTTTCTTTTTCAATTCTGCGGGTAATGGTGGTATGAAATCCTGTACTTTGAAAGACTGGTCCTTTTGTCAAAGGGATACCTTCTTTTTCACAAAATTCTAAAATATCTTCAAACGTAAACTTGTAAGGTTTATCATAATCAACCTCCTTGATTAGGTTTCCATTTTCATCAAACTCATACCATGTGCCTATTTGTAAGCTCTCAGTATTATTTGATAAGCCTTTAGATTTGACATTCCCATTTGGAAAATAAACTTTTGTCAAAGTATAATAAGAATTTCGCATAGTTAAAGAATAACTCTTACCATAATTTGCTTCATTCATTTCCACATAAGAGCCATTATCTAAAATTTCGCTGGGATAATTAGGGTTTTTATGGTACAAATTCGAGTATTGAATTGTATCAAACCTTTCCAATTTATCATCAAAAACAGGCAACGTAATATTTTGCGATTTACAAGAAACAACAATCATTAAACTTAGAAAAAAAAGTATTTTTTTCATACAATTCTAAAGTTACCATTAGCTGTTGATGTAAAAACAAACTAATTATTAATATACTCAGACTCTATTCTAGAGATTACCTTACCTGTCATTCCATCTAACGTTATAGTCTCCAAAACATTAGATTTCTTTCTCCATTCAATTGCCCAGACAGGCTTTTCTTTTTCAATTCTACGGGTAATGGTGGTATGAAATCCAGTACTTTGCAAGACTGGGCCTTTTGTCAAAGGGATACCTTCTTTTTCACAGAACTTCAAAATATCTTCAAATGTAAACTTGTAGGGTTTATCATAATCAATCTCCTTAATAAGCTTTCCATTTTCATCAAATTCGTACCAAATATTCAATTGTATCCCTCCGGTATTATTTGTTAACCCTTTTGATTTAATATTTCCATTAGGGTAATAAACTTTTGTAATTGTAAACAATGAGTTGTATGGAGTGTAACCAAACCAACAGTATGTATTATCCTTATCCATTTCAATATAACCACCATCATTTTGCTTCTCTCTAAGAACACGAGAGTCATTCATTTTGCTGTTATATTTATTTAAATCAAAAACTTCAAATTTATGATCAACAGTAGGTAACCTATTCTTTTTATTTTGCGATTTACAAGAAACAACAATTATTAAACTTAGAAAAAACAGTATTTTTTTCATAGAATTCTAAAGTTACCATGAGCTGTTGATGTAAAAACAAACTAATTATTAATATACTCAGACTCTATTCTAGAGATTACCTTACCTGTCATACCATCTAACGTTATAGTCTCCAAAACATTAGATTCTTTTTTCCATTCAATTGCCCAGATAGGTTTTTCTTTTTCAACTCTGCGGGTAATGGTGGTATGAAATCCTGTACTTTGAAGTACAGGTCCTTTTGTCAAAGGAATACCTTCTTTTTCACAAAATTTTAAAATATCATTAAATGAAAATTTGTAAGGCTTATCATAATCAACCTCCTTATTAAGCTTTCCATTTTCATCAAACTCATACCAAATACCTATTTGTAAGCTCTCAGTATTATTTGATAATCCTTTAGATTTAACATTCCCATTTGGAAAATAAACTTTTGTCAAAGTGTAATAAGAATTTCGCATAGTTAAAGAATAACTCTTACCATAATTTGCTACGTTCATTTCCACATAAGAGCCATTATCTAAAGTTTCGCTGGGATAATTAGGGTTTTTATTGTACAAATCCCTATATTGGATCGTATCAAATTTTTCAAATTTACTATCAATTGAGGGCAGCATATTTTTTTTATTTTGTGATTTACAAGAAAGGACGATCAATAAACTTAGAAAAAACAGTATTTTTTTCATAGAATTCTATTTTGTATTGTTATTAGCGATTACCCATTGCCATTTCCAAAGATTATAGCGTGTTTCAGGAATGTGATGGGAATAATCCATAATATTTTCGGTTTTGGCATATTGGTAGGTGTATTGTGCTTTGGAGTCCGCCTCAGAATTGGTAAAGGTATGAGGCAATTCAAAACTGTGCAGAAACTCATGAGCTGCAGTCTGGTCATTTTTTGTGGGGAATAATACAACAAATTTACCAGAACTGTATCCATTGAGTGCCTTAACATTTCCAGCTGTTTCAACAGATCCCCCTGGTTCGCCTACATAGATGGCAATATAATGTTTATCATATTTTGTCTCGGAAACTCCATTCAATTTAAGGTTTTCCTTCACTTTATTATATACATAGTTCTCTAACACTACAAATCCGGAGGGGGCATTCCTTACACTCTTGTAGTAAGCTGCTACTTTTCCACCAACTACATATCTGCCACCCGCCTGAAAATGTGCATCACCGGATACATCAACGGTTTCTATATCGACGTCGGCTTCAATAAGTGCCTGCCGCAGATAATTTTCAAATAATTCTTTTTGACCAGTAGAGTTTCCTTTTTTTCCTTTTGGGCCAGTTAAAGGTGGAGTTTGTAAGTCAATAAGTAAAATTTTTGTCCTTTTCCTTTTAGCAGCATGATTCGCCCAGACTTTTAATCGTCCCGCTACTTCCGGAATCTCTGTACCTGCACTATCTTTTTTAACCGCTATTATTTCGATAACCTGGTCATCGGAAAATTCCTCCAGACATTCTATGGTTACAAAGTCTTTAAGATTATGCTTTCCTTTAGTTTTGGTAGTAATCTCCATAGGAGAAATTTTGAAGAGCTTATTTTCTTTAAATTTCAGGGTATCCGGTTCTTCGTCAACTTCAATGCTCAGGCTTAAAACAGCCTTTGTATTTTTAAAGTTAGAAGCAATAAGCTGTTTTGTATTGCTATCGTTAATTTGCGAAGGGTACAATGACAGCCAGGAACAATAATAATTTTCAGGAGTACCATCAGCTTTTTTCTTCCATGGAATACTATATACCCCATATTCCTGCTTGAGTTTGGAATATAAAACAGGATCTTTCTTAAAGCTTCCATCATATTCATTAATATCCCTTTCCAATGTGGCATAGGTGGAATCTGTATATTGTTTCGCTACAATATTTTCATAGTTAACATCCCCAAAATTAGAGGTCTCCCCCAATCTCATCCAGTCAAAACCATAATCTTCTCCACGCCACCCATCTTTAGCCCGAAAATGAACAACACATTTCGCTCTTATCTCCGATGGCGGCGGATCTCCGGCTTTACCAAAGCTTACTCCTTTAGCATTTCCTTTTTCAGTTATCCATTTGTACGCGCGCGAGATAATACTCTCCTGCGAGTACATATTGTGATCTTCATGAGTAATCTTGTTATAAGTACCCTTTACAATTCTTGTCCTGCTCATGGCTAGTGGGCTTTAGATTTCTCACCGCTGTTATTTTGGACTTCCTGCTGCGCGTGTTTGTTGATGGAGGAATTGGAACTGATATTCATTTCTTTTTCAGAAATTTCATTTCGTCCTTTTTTGGTTTCACTATGGACATCACCATCAATAATTTCAGTCAGCTTTCCGGTAATGAATGTACTTGCGTCACCTATTACGGAAGTAAGTTTCATTGCTCCCACATTTTCGGTATTATTCAGGCCAATGCTGTTGGATTTATTCATACCTACCGTTGTGTTCATATCCTCAGCCACATTGATGTTCATATTTTTACAGTTCAGGGTCATCGTTTCCGGTGCTGTAATGGTGATATTGCTGCCTGTAGTATCCAGGTGAATCTCATTACCGCTTTTATCTGTGATGACGATGCTTTCATCTTCTGTAAAAACGACGCGGTGGCCGCTTCTCGTCTGGATCGATTTTACCCGGTTGTCAATTCCTCCTCCTAAGCCAATTCCTCCATGAAACATCCCTCCCATCACAAATGGCCGGTCAGGATGGCTGTGGACAAAATTGACCATCACCTGGTCTCCCACTTCAGGAACTGCAACGTAGCCACGGTTTTGGGTAATCTGATCTGTGCCGCCCGCATCAGGACTCATGACCCTCACAAAATGCGTAATATCGTTCATCTGCCAGTCGAATCTTACCTGAACTCTTCCCTGGCCTTCGGGATCCGTATTGGAAATTACAGTGGCCATCTGAGGCTGTGCCGCAGGCACTGTAAATTCAGGCTTTGGAAGGAAGCCTGTATCTGCCGCTATGGATTCGAAACTTCCGGTGTAATGCCCGATGGTATCGATTTCATGAACAGCTTCGGTTACCATAACTTTGGTAAAGTAAGCGCTCTCATTAGTATCCGGTTTTCTCATGTAAATATCTGCAACACATCCCGGATGCAAAAAAGGTACTGTTGTAGAACCTGAAACCGAAAATACACTAACAGCCTCACTTCCTGCGGTGCTTCTTTGCGAATGCTCAACATCCAGATGGGTAGACGCCTTAATTGGCGCTATCTGTAGAGCCGGAGTTTTGAATATTTTATCATTGTGGCTGTAGGCTGTTTTAGCAAGATCCCCAAAATGGCTGACCGGAGTTTCTCCGGATGTCAGCTTTTCATTTTTGCTGCTGTTGTACCCATAATATTGAGGCTTGGTATGAATGGCCTTCAGCTCCACCCTAATGTCATCGGCATTACTCCCATAGACCAGCTTTATAGGTTTATTCTGTGGGGGAAGTTTTCCGAAATGAAGAACTTCACCATCATAATAGAATTGTTCTCCATATGCTTCAGCCATTCTTGCCAGGTAATTATAGTGGGTTTCGTTGTATTGGCTGCTATAGATAATCTGTGAATAATCATTGGTATCCACTCTGATATCAAAACGTCCCTTATCTATCCCCTGTTTAATAATTTCCTCGGCAATAATTCCCATATTAACAGGCTGGGCACCACCAAAACTCTGAATATGCGGGGCCCCGTCCAGTAATATAGTTGGGCTGTATCCCGAAAGGACAATATTTCCCAGACTCATTTTTTCCTGGCTGAAACCAACTTTGGTAATGATCCCGACAAAATTTCTCTCGGGGCTGTTCTCTATATCCTTATATGAAATAACGGCTGTCAGACGTTTTCCTAAAAATTTATTGGCTTCTTCCAGCGTATGACTCTGCCGGTCTCCCAATGCGTCATGAGCAAGGATAAGGATAAATTCGTGATGGTTACCCGCCTTTTGTTTAAGTGTAAAATGTTTATAATATTTGATGATTTTGCCTTCCACAACCAAAGAGAGTTTAACCAAACGGTTAATTCCTGAATGATGGTTCTCGGAAATACCATCTGCATTTTGCGATGGTCGGAAAGGGGATGTCATGGTCTGTGATTCGGTTTTCATATGCTTGTGTTTGGTTAATAATAAAGATAGCAATATTTTATCAAACATTCGTCAGATAAATCTGTTGTACATTGAAAGTAGTTGGTGTTCTATAGCTTAGGCAAAAAAGACCGTCTTTGATAGGGACAGTCTTTTTTTATGAATGTTGATGATGTGTGTATCTTAGCTGCTTGGCCAAAGTCCGGCATACTGAGAAGTACCGTAGTCAATAGTCTCAGCACTTACTACAAAGCTGATCAGCATACTGTTACTGTCGATCGCATCAAAATCAACCTGGTGCTGGATAACATATCCGTTCTGCCAGTTCAAAGTAATTAATGTACCTTCTTCGTGAGATTTGTTGAATGTGATCTCTCCTACTGTCGGCTTGTACTTACCGTTTAACAAGCTTTCAAGGATATCAGATTTCTCAGTAGCTTCTACTGTAATTTTGATCAGTGCATTGGAAGGGTCGGATGCTACACGTCCTGAAACGTCAGTAGATCTCGATACGCTGTAGTTCAGTTTTAACAGCTTCTGTCCTTCTCCGTTGTTGAATTTTAAGATTCCTCTTGAATTTCTTTCTGCCATGATTGTAAATTTTAATCGTTAATAATATTTTGTGATTCAGTGATTGTATAGCAAAGATAAAGGCTCCTTTTTTGTTAAAAAAACTTTTGCATACAAATCTCAGAAATTGTAGTAATTCTACGATTTTATGTCGTAATTCTACGACAATGGATTTACAAACATCCTTATAATCCCTTTCAACAAAGCATTTTTAAGTTCACCTTACCTCCTTGAAAATATCATATTTTTACACACAAAGGAGAAATAGCAATAGGCATTCAGCAGTTCGAGTTGCTTTAGTGATCCCGAAAACACAAAAAAAGCAGAAAGTTTCCCTTCTGCTTTGATATCATAAAAAATGACTGATTAATGTTTGGTATACTCCGGTTGCTCTGTCGGAAGCCTTGTTGGCGTAAAGTATTCATTAAGCCAATAGAATGTCTGTCCGTTCTGCTGGATCTTTACTGCCGGATTATTCCTGTTGGCAAGCATTCTGTCTGCAAGATCTTTATAGTGGCGGAAATAGGTTCTTACGGTCTCATTAGGAACAATTTTAGCCTTTTTCCATCCTTTTAGTTTATACTTAGCCATCAGCTCCTCTTCCGAAAGATCGAATCCTGTACTCATTCCTATTGCATAAGACATTGGCAACTCGTAAAGAGCCCCTTTATCCAGGAATTTAATGGTCGGGTTGTATTTTTTCAGCAGTTTCACATATTCCTTAATGGCTCTTGACTGGTTAAAGTCTGCTCTTTCAGCGTTGGTATTTCGGTATACTTCACTGTAGAAAGCCTTCAGGTTATCATACTCCGCCTCAGAAATAAGAATTCCTTTTTCGATAGCAGGAGTATAATCTTTCAGATCTTTAGGAATATTTCCTTTCACCAGGAACGGGCTTCCATAGTTGATCAACTGAGCGGCAATACCTGCAGAAACAGGATTCGTAAGTCCCGGGTAAAGGTACTTATACTTCAAGTCCACATCGGTTCTACCTGCACCCACTGAAGAATGGAAATATTCATTAAGTGATTTATCCACCGTCTGATTATCCAGAGTAACCTGTGAAATAAGGCTGTCCACTGATTTCTTCAGGAATCCCGGTGTTGTAATATCTCCTTTTTTAGGGAAAATAACGAATCCCTGAGACATACTTTGTTTCGGATATGCCAAAGAAAAGAATCCGGCATCACCTTCTACCAGGCTGAAGTTATTTTTGGTAAGGACATCGTACTGATCAATAATCTTTTGTTTTTTAAGCTCAGCGATATTTTTAGCAGTATTGGTCACCACATTTTCAGCCATCAATACAAAATCGTTATAATTGTCTGAAGATCTTGCACTGGTCTGGAACATAATCAACCTCGCCTGTGCCTGCGTCAGAGAGCTGATTACGCTATACATATTTCCGCTCTGGTTAGCTGAAGTTCCCACAGTAACTACAATATTGGTTTCATCAGGTACTTCCGAAAGAAGGTTTCCTGCCGCAGTAAGCGCTTCTCCCACCGGCTGATATCCGTTATTGCTCGCACAGTTCATTTCATTGGTCTTCTGATCAATGAATTCCGTTATTTTAGTATAATCTGCGTTTAATTTTGAAATTGAAATATTTTCTCCGCAAGGGTTATTTTTATACAAAACCACTCCATACTTAAAGGCATTGAAGTATGACGGTTTTTCAAATCTAAGCTGCAGATCCTGCAATAACGATTTTACAATGGGAGCGTAAGGCGCATTGGTTGCACTTACATCCAAGGCAAAAACAATATTGATATTTTTATTTCTTTCCGTAATCTCACGGTAACGGTCAAAATAAATAGGCTCTCCCAATACATTGGAAACAAAGTTTTTACTGTAATCCAGGATATTCGTAAAATATTTTGTCTTGGAATCAGGAGTAGGTGCTGACTCCAATGGAAGACTCACTGGGAAGATATTTTCCAGCGGTGTTCTTTTGTTGATGTCAGTAAGAAGAATGGCTTTCTTGTTTTCCGCGTCTGAACCAGACCCGCCAGGATATCCTTCATGTACTCCCAGTTCAGAATCGTTGATTCCTGTCGTATTTTTAAGTTTTATAGCAGAACGCTCACCCCATGTAGAGATTACATTAGAACTTACCCATCCATACAAACTGGTACTGATGCTGTCTATATCTACAGAAGGTTTCTTACCCACCAGGAATCTTTTGTTATTCTCAGCCTGTTTGTAGACATACACCATCTGCCCGTTAGGGATTTTCACGTTAGCTGTTTCAATAAGGCTTGGTGAATTGAACACCATGATCGAGTCATTTTTATAATACCTTTCAGCACTTTTCAGTACTTCACTGTTATTGGGTACTACGGCTACTCTTACAGGATATCCCGTTCTTTCACTTTTTAGAGAATGATTCCATAGCAGAAGATCGGATTCGGGAATCCAGCCATAAGTTTTGATTGACTTCGACGAAACTTTTTTCATTAAGGCATCAGGAATATATTCTGCTACTTTTACCATTCCATCTCGGTGCTTCAAAACCATTAAAGGCTCTAAAAACTTAACTTCTTTATATGATTTTTCGTCATCTTTATCCAGGTATGCCGTATTTCTGGACCGGTCTGAAACGACGATCCAAGGAACGGATTTTTTCGGAAACCCATTCACAACAGGTGAATTATCTACCTGTCCGTATTGAGACGGTTCCGGTGTTTTCTTTGACGGAAGCTTTACCTGACAACTCGTCAACAATACTGATAGTCCTATGTAATATGCTGCTAGAGGAAATTTATTTTTCATCCTATTTTATCTTTTTATGATTGGCGCATCCGGAGAAACCGGACGGTATTATTTGCTTTGGTTTATTTCTACTTTAGTTACACAGTTCTGAGTGTCATCTAAGTTTACCTTTACGGTTTGGATCACCATATTTTTGTCAAACTGAAGACCGGCGCAGTACATATAAAAATTATTTACTTTGCTGTCATTTACTTTTACCACAGTGTTTTCATTATTACACAGGTATGTTCTCAACAGATAATTGTAATGCATATTGAAGCTATTTCCATTGGCAATCTGCTGCAGGTGATATTTAAAATCATTATCTACTTTTGCGTAGGAATCCTCTACGGATACTTCCTCTTCTTCCAGAGAATTATAGGCCGGCAAAACTTTTATAGTATGGTATACCGGATCCTGGCTGGTATTGGTAAATAGCGAAACAAGATACTCTCCCGGTTTCTTATAGGAATAGGTAGCAAATTTTTCTTTGGCATCTGCATTTCCAGTTTCCCCGAACTTCCACGAAAACTGCGTAGCTTCTGAAATGGCACGGAAGTTTACATTTTCATTTTGCATTACCTGTGAAGGGGCCTCTATTGTTGTTTTAATCTTCGTAGTATCCTTTTGTTTCTGCGGGCTTCTGGCCGCTACCATGACAGGAAAAGATTTTGTGTATTTATTGTCAACAATCAAGCTTACCTGGTAATATCCCGGCTTATCATAAAAGTGAATTCCACTGTTTTTATCAGAAGTTGTTCCATCTCCGAAATTCCATCTTTTGGTCTTTGCGAACTGGGTTTTATCTTCAAATAAAAGCGTATCTCCCACGGACAGTGAAGATGGATAAACCACCCCCACAATATCATCGGCAGAGTGAATCACTTTTTTCTGCAGCCACAGTGCAACAAGAGCTGCAATGAGCAAAGTGGCAATAACACCAATAATAATGTTCTTTTTGTTCTTTTGAAAATAATTCATAGTTAATAATTGTGATGTGTTTTATTTATAGTTCCTGGTATTTTCATTCTTTAGGTTTACTGAGTACGGTCCTTTAAAGCATTTTTGCGAAGGTAGATTTTCTCCTGCTTGTCTTTAAAGCCAATGCGGCATTCCTCAACCTGTTTTTCAAACCTCTTGATATCTTCTGTAATGGTAGAGATCACCTTTTTGTCGTCAAAATACATTTTATAGAATTTTGCAATTTGTGGGTAGGCATCTTTTCTGATATCAGCGACTTCATGCTCTTTAAAATAACCGTTAAGGTCATTCACCCCCATAAAGATATTGTTTTCTACAAAAGGCTGTGGTGCTTCATCCGTAAGTTTAGTGATTGTGGCGTATGTACTGTCCATGATAGGCAGTACAATTTTTTGATGTTTCTCAAATTCTGCTTTCTGTTCAAGATTCTGAATTCCTCTCACATCCTCATCAGAAAACGGAGATTCAAAGCCTTTTAAAAAGATAACCCCCAAAAATAACAGGGCAGTCACAAGCATCAGTATTAAATAAAAAAACTGATAATGCCTCTCTTTCTTTGATAATGTAATTGGTCCTTGCATATCTTTTCTTTTTATTTTCTTCTTCCTCCTGTAAAGCTTCTTGTAGGGTCTTTTCTAAGAACAGTATTTGCTCTGTCTACTTTTCCCATACACTCAGTAAGATCCCGCAAGACATTTTTCTTTTTGAATTCCACTTCAATGATTTTGGCTTTCAGGGACAGCATAGGTTCAATCTGCCTCATCAGCAAGGCATAATGCCTGAAGTTATCAGCACTGTCTTTTCCCATAAGAAGTTTGGCATTTCTTACGTTATCCATAATATTGGTTCTGAGAAACATCTCATTTTCCACCTTATTGACATCCAACTGATTCATTCTCTGATAAATATCATCGATATGAGATTTCAGCAAGTCACTGCGCTGCATCAGATCTTTGTAGGCTTCAGCATCCTTGCTGATGCCTTCCCGCTGCAGGTCATAACTCTTAAAGAAGAGAAATAGACATCCAAAGGATACCACCGACAAAACGGCAAAAGATAGAATGAACTTCCAAATGCCTATTCTGACGTCAGATCTGTTTAATTTTTTTTCCCTATTTGAAGACATAATTTGCGATTTGTTTGGCCTGTGAAAATATAAAAAAAAAATTTTATGCACAATACGTAATTTCCCCAGTCAAATTTCGGGAAAACCCTGAATCCATTAATATTAATTTCCTCTTTCATAAGTTTTTCATAAATTAGGCCTCTGAATTTTGAATATCATTCGCCAAATCGATATTAAAAATGAGTAAAATATTATCTAATACGGTGCGTTTTTCCATTGCTGACAGCGATTTTTATTTTAAAAAAATAATGATCAAAACCCTTATGGAAAATCCTTTCTATATGCTTCTGAACGACTGCAACAACGGGCACGAGCTCGTCAACAGAATCTACAGAAGACAAGAAGACGTGTTCATTATTGAACTGTTTATGCCGGTACTGAGTGGAATTGAAGCCATTAAATACATCAGAAAAAACAACACGGAAACTCCTGTTATTACCTATTCAGGGACCTATCAGGAAGACATGGCCGAAATTCTATCAAAGATTCCCAATATCTATTACTGTCAGAAAAAGAGCACCATTATCAAGGATATCATCAAGGGAAGTATTGCTTCTGACGACTTTGACTATGGCGCCTACTCCAAAGAATGGGAGCAGCAACCGCTGGCAGTGCAGGAATACATGGACAGACAGAAGAAAGGCCAGGAGGAGCTTTCTTCTTCTGAAATACAACTGATGAGATTCTGCTATGAGGGCTTCAGCAATAAAGAAATCGCTGAAAAACTCAACCTGAGTACAAGAACCATTGATACATATATCAACAGACTTACCGAAAAACTGGGACTGAAAACTAAACTTCATCTTATCCGATTCTGTGTGGAAAACGGATATTACAATTCCAGCATGTAAAAAATCATGAATACTGTTTTGAAGGTCCTGTCAGACCCGCTGACTACCAACATCCAACAGTTGAGCCAGAGATACTGCAACCCCTTTTAAAGCTTCTCTCCCGCGGTATTTCCACAGATTGCACCTCCTCTTTTTGACAGATTCAGCAACCGTATTATTTTATTATTAAATTATTTAAAGCCCCTCTTCATATACTGTACACATTAAAAACTCAACGATTTGAATAAAAATATTTTGCCACTAATTTGCTAGTATTCAATTTTTTTAACTAAATTTGCACACCTAAAATTTAAAATTAAAATAAGGAAATGACAAAGGCAGAATTGGTAAACACCATCTCAAATAAGTTGGGAACAGAAAAGAATGAAACACAGAAAGTTGTAGAAGCTTTTATGCAGGAGATCAGAACTTCTATGTATAATGGGGATAATGTTTATCTAAGAGGTTTTGGATCTTTTATCATTAAAACAAGAGCTGCTAAAACAGGAAGAAATATTTCTAAAAACACTGCGATTGAGATTCCTGCTCATAACATTCCTGCTTTCAAACCTTCAAAATCTTTTGTAGAGAAAGTAAAAACAAAAGTTGCAGTAAAATAAGAACATTAACTGAATATTAACTAGTTACTAAAAAATTAAAATTATGCCAAGCGGAAAGAAAAGAAAAAGACACAAGGTTGCGACTCACAAAAGAAAGAAAAGAAGAAGAGCGAACAGACATAAGAAAAAATAATCTCTTCTTCACGAGATTTACAATATAACAATATAGTTGGTGGTTTTAATTTCTAAAGTTCACCGACTATATTTTTGTTTGCAACTATAAGATTCCTCGGAAAACGGACAGTTTCAAATATTATTTTAATAAAAATATAATGCTTTTCATTCAAAATCGTTATATTTAATAGATGAATTAAACATGAAGACATCCCTTTCCTATGATCTTAACAATTTTTATCTTATAACAAAATGAAGAAAGAACTAATAGTTTCGCATGAAGATGATCTTACAAAGATTGCACTGCTGGAAGACGGAAGACTATGTGAACTTCATGAGCAAGAGGACAAAAGCGATTTTATAGTTGGAGATCTGTTTATAGGAAAAGTAAAAAAACTGGCCCCTAACCTGAATGCAGCATTCGTCAATATCGGATATGACAAAGACGCATTTCTTCATTATCAGGATTTAGGACCACAGTATCTTACCTACAGAAAGTTTCTAAAAGATACTATTTCCAAAAAACAAAGCACTTCAAGCTTAAAAAATTTCGAGATACAACCCGAAATAGATAAAAACGGAACGGTAGATAAAGTCATTGCCAAAGATGACATTGTTCTGCTTCAGATCACCAAAGAACCTATTTCTACAAAAGGTCCGCGAATATCTACCCAGATTTCACTCACAGGACGCTTTTTGGTTCTTATTCCTTTCGACAATAAGGTTTCTATTTCCAAAAAGATCAGAACTTCAGAGGAAAAAGAAAGGCTAAAAACCTTGATAGACAGCATCAAGCCCGAAGGCTTTGGAGTGATTATCAGAACAGTGGCCGAAGGAAAAAAAGTAGCAGACCTTCACAATGACATGAACCAGCTGGTTCAGAAGTGGGAAAGCACTTTTAAAAATATCCAGAGAAATAAAGTTCCGTCCAAAGTTTTAAGTGAAGAAGACAAAGCTTCAGCTATTTTAAGGGACAATTTTAATCAGGATTTCGTGAATATCATTTGTGATGATGAGCAAATGGTGAATGAAATGAAAAATTATGTAGAAGTAATTGCTCCTGAAAGAAAAAATATTGTCCAGTTTTATGATTCCCACATTCCTCTTCTGGAATATTACAATGTTGAAAAACAACTCAAACAGAGTTTCGGGAAACATGTCAACATTCCAAGCTCAAAAGGCGCCTATCTTGTCATCGAACATACAGAAGCACTGCATGTGGTTGATGTCAACTCCGGAAACAATATCACTACCGGGGCCGCCGTAAATAAAGAGCATGCTCTGAGAGTAAACAAAATGGCTGCCACAGAAATTGCAAGACAGCTTCGTCTCCGCGATATGGGAGGTATTATCGTGATCGACTTCATCGATATGCCCAACGCCGACCACAGAAGAGATCTTTACGAACATCTCAAAGAAGAAATGAAGCGTGACAAAGCACGCCACAAGATCCTGCCTCCAAGTAAATTTGGACTGATCCAGATCACCAGACAAAGAAACCGTCCGGAAAAACAGATCGAAACAAAAGAAGAAAACCCAAATAAAGACGGAGAAATTGTAGCTCCGATCGTTATTGTGGAAAGAATGGAAGAAACCCTAAGAACCATGATGCAGAAAGAAAAAGGGAAACTCTACCTGCACGTGCATCCTTTTGTAGAAGCCTATCTTACCAAAGGGATCAAAAGCATTCAGATGAAATGGTTTATCAAATACAAAAAATGGGTAACCATCATCCCAAGGGATTCTTTTAAATACCTAGAGTATAAAATCTACAATTCACAAAAAGAAGAACTGATAGAGTTCTCCAATTAAAAAATTTAAGACCTTCAGTTGTACTGGAGGTTTTTTTGTGTTGGATGGGCTAAAGCCCACCCGTAATGAAATTTTAACGACAAGCTGGATGGGCTAAAGCCCATCCCTATTGATATAGCCAAGCAAATATTGAGATTTAACGATAAGATCTTTTATCTTTTATCTTTTATCTTTTATCTTTTATCTTTTATCTTTTATCTTTTATCTTTTATCTTTTATCTTTTATCTTTTATCTTTTAATCTATTAAACATGAAAAATCACCATTACAAAACCACGGTCCAGTGGACAGGAAATAAGGGAACGGGAACAAGTGGCTATAAAGACTACGAGAGAAGCCATATCATTAAGGCAGAAAATAAGGTAATGATCGAAGGTTCATCTAACCCTTTCTTCCGTGGAGATAAAACGAAACACAATCCTGAGGAAATGTTTCTGTCTTCGCTTTCTTCGTGTCATATGCTCTGGTATCTTCATTTCTGTTCTGAAGCGGGGATCATTGTCACTGACTATACTGATGAAGCAACAGGAACGATGACCGAAACAGCCAATGGAAGCGGTCACTTCACTGAAGTAATCCTGCACCCGATAGTCACGGTAACAGAAGAATCGATGATTGAAAAAGCAAAGCAGCTTCACCACAGAGCTCACGAATATTGCTTCATTGCTAATTCCGTCAATTTCCCGGTATATCATGTACCCGAGGTAACTGTCGGATAAAATCCCATTTTGACTATTTCAGTATCTTACAGGCCTCTAGGTCCTGCATTTTATTCAAAATCTATTGCCGAATTACAAACTGTCTTATCTTTAAATTTTTGCCCCTTAAGATTTTCAATTTACTCGCACGTTAATTGCGTTGATTGCATAGGTTAATAAATGTTAAGACCCTAATTTCTTCGAGATATATTGTTAAATTTGGACTATGGAAAATTTTGGAAAAGATTTATTGAGAAAAATAAAAAGTGTAGAGCTTCCCGGTGAACACGCCCACGGACTGTTCTCTCCTCCTTACCGTCCTGTATTTACCTATGATGAAGTACTGGCAAAAAATCCCAAATTTGCTGCAGTGAACATTGTACTCTATCTGAAAGACAACGAATGGTATTTTCCCCTGATCCAAAGAACCATTAATGAGCACGACAGGCATAGCGGGCAGATCTCATTACCGGGAGGTAAACGTGAAGAAATGGACAGAGATTTTGCAGAAACAGCTATTCGTGAAACTTCTGAGGAGATCGGGATCGATAAACATTATATAAGGATCATCCGGGAGATGTCTCCTATTTATATTCCGCCAAGCAATTTTTATGTATATCCCTACATTTCATATACTATAAAGAATCCTGCCTTTATCCTTCAGCAGAGCGAAGCTGTGGAAACGATTGAGTTTCCTATTACTTCTTTTTTAAACCTGTCGGATGTTCCAGAGATCATGGCGCTGCCCAGTGCAGGAGGTCAGGAAGTTCCAGTCATCAACTTCAACGGATATATTATCTGGGGTGCCACAGCGATGATATTAAGTGAATTCAGCCAGTTGCTGAAAAAAATGTAACTTTGCACTACCGTGTTTAATTGAGAGATGGCGAAGAAAAATATTTTCACCGATGCATTCGGAACACCTTATTTTTTAAAAAGGTTTATTATTTTTATTTTAGGAATTGTATCCTACAGAAGATTCAATGGCTTCAACAAACTGAAAATAACCGGTACAGAACACCTTGTGGATCTTCCGGATTCCAACGTATTGTTTGTATCCAACCATCAGACTTATTTTGCAGATGTAGCGGCTATGTATCATGCATTCTGTGCTGTGAACAACGGATATCTGAATACGATTAAAAATCCTATCTATCTGCTGAATCCGAAGATCGATTTTTACTATGTGGCAGCTGAGGAAACCATGAACAAAGGGATTCTTCCTAAAATTTTCAAAATTGCAGGTGCTGTGACGGTAAAAAGAACCTGGAGAGCGGAAGGCAAAAATGTCAACAGAATGGTAGACATGAGCGAGGTAGATAATATTATGAAAGCACTGGATAACGGATGGGTAGCTACATTCCCACAAGGGACCACCTCTGCTTTCGCGCAGGGACGACGGGGAACAGCCAAGTTGGTAAAAAATCAACGTCCTATTGTGATTCCCATCAAAATCAATGGATTCAGAAGAGCATTTGATAAAAAAGGACTTCGTGTAAAGGTAACCGGTGTAAAGCCTACCATGGAATTCAAAGCTCCTCTTGATATCGATTATGATAATGAAAAAGCACCGGAAATTCTATTGAAAATCATGACTGCTATTGAGCAGACTGAAGATTTTAATCTATTACACAATTATGATGAAGAACTTAAAGCTAAAAAATTAGAACAAAAGGACTCAGATAATTAAAGTAAATATTAAATTATGAACAGAATAATAGGAATCTTATTCGCCATCATAGTATTAGTTTCGTGTAACAGCCAAAAAGTGTATTCGGATTTTGATATCAGCTATTCGAAAAGTGGTGGCTATGCCCCTGTTTATGAAAACATGCTTATAAAAGGAAACAATGTACATTATTCCTTTGAAGGACAAGGCAAAAAGATCAAAAAGGATTTTAAAATTTCCAATGAAGATCTAAAAAAACTGGATCAGGTACTTTCTCAGAATAATTTCAGAAGAATACAGGAAGACCATAAAAAGTTATACGATAATGTTTCAACGGCCATTAACGTAAAGAAAGGTCCCAATGAAGGCAGCAAGACCGATGCGAGTATGATCTTCCCTAATTATCAGACTAACTGGAACAACATTCTTGAGGCTTTCCAGGAGATCATTAATACTAATGTTAAAAAACAGTAAAGACAATTGAAAACCCACTTCATTGCCATTGGCGGCAGCGCCATGCATAACCTTGCGATAGCATTAAAAGATAAAGGATATCAGGTGACAGGTTCGGATGACGCTATTTTTGAACCTTCAAAATCAAGATTGGAGAGAAAGGGAATACTCCCTCAGGAAATGGGTTGGTTTCCAGAAAAGATAACTCCGGATATTGATGCTGTTATTCTGGGTATGCATGCCCATCAGGACAATCCTGAGCTGGCAAGAGCAAAAGAGCTGGGTCTGAAGATCTATTCTTACCCTGAATTCTTATATGAGCAGGCTAAAAACAAAACCAGAGTGGTCATTGCAGGTTCCCATGGTAAAACGACCATCACCTCAATGATCCTTCATGTACTGAACTTTCACCAGAAAGATGTAGATTATATGGTGGGAGCACAGCTGGAAGGATTTGACTGCATGGTTAAACTGACCCAGGATAATGATTTTATGGTTCTGGAAGGTGACGAATACCTATCCTCTCCTATCGATCTGCGCTCCAAATTCTTACTGTATCAGCCGAATATTGCCCTGATGAGTGGAATTGCGTGGGATCACATCAATGTTTTTAAAACTTTTGACGATTATATTGAACAGTTCAGAAAGTTTGTGGCAAGCATTACCCCAGGAGGCGTATTGGTGTACAATGAAGAAGATCCTGAAGTGGTAAAGGTGGTGGAAGGTGCCGAAAATTATTTCAGGAAGATCCCTTACAAAACTCCTGAGTACGAAATCAACAACGGTAAAGTATATTTAAAAACCGAAATGGGTGATGTTCCCCTTTCCGTTTTCGGGGCACATAACCTCCTGAATATGGAAGGAGCAAGACATATCTGCCAGCAGCTGGGGATTATGGATGAAGATTTCTACGAAGCGATTATGAGCTTCAAAGGAGCTTCCAAACGTCTTGAAAAGGTAGAAAGAGAAGATAAAGGAATTCTTTATAAAGATTTTGCTCATGCACCCAGCAAAGTAAAGGCAGCAGTGAAAGCTTTCAGGGAGCAGTTTAAAAGTGATAAGAAACATGGTTTCCTGGAGCTGCATACCTATTCCAGCTTGAATCCCGCTTTTTTAGAGCAGTATGATCATGCCATGGATGGTCTGGAAGAAGCCATCGTTTTCTATTCTGAGGACGCTTTAAAGATCAAAAGAATGGAGCCTATCTCTCCCGAATTTATCAAAGAAAAATTCAGAAATCAAAGCTTAAGGGTATTCACCAATGCTGAAGATCTTCACGCGTATTGGAATACCCTGGATAAAACAAATGGAGTATTTCTGATGATGAGTTCCGGAAACTTCGGAGGTCTGGATCTGACTAAATAGATTCAATTTAAAAATATATTAATTTGAGAATTTGAAAATGAAGAATATCTCAAATTTCTGTATAAAACAAAAAACTCCTTTCAGTTGAAGGGAGTTTTTCTGTTTTTATTGGATTCTTTTAAAATAAAATTTGACCACATCTTTTATTCCGTCGCCATCAATATCTTCAAGATGATCTTCCAAGACCATACTTGTTTGAGTTAATTGAGAAATGGTATATGGGAAGTCTTTCTCATCTTCATACCAGAACTTTTTAGACACCGGATCAAAGGTATAGATTCTGGTAACAACATCTGTTTGTACGCAGTTATTATTTTCAGGAGCAAACGTTGTGGAAGTCATATTTTTTTCTCTAAATTCATGAGTGCCTTTTTTCTCACACTCACTGAAAATTTTAATTTCCGTCTTTTTATTTCCTGATGTATACTTTTCAGCTTTATCGATATACCATTTTCCAATAATAGAAGCATTATTGGTTTGTACTTCATCATCATTGCCGCTGCACGATGCCATTACTGAAAACACAGCTAATGGTAAGAATAGTTTTTTCATCATAATAAAGGGTATTAATAGTACTTTTTATACAGTATTTATTTCGTAAAAAGGAAAGTTCTCCTTAGATTAAACTAAAAAGAACCTTATTAAAATTTATTTTACTCTTCTAAAGTATCTTATCACCACATCGTTCAGTCCGTCATTATCTCTGTCTTCACTGCTATCTTCCGTTACCAGTTCAGTAAGAGTCAACTTAGTGATCTTATAAGCGATGTCAGGATTATTATACCATAGTTTTTGAGCCCCCTGATCATAGGTATACTTAGCACTCTTATATTGAGCAGGAACACATACACCATCCTTATTCGCTTCATATCCCACTGTATTTACTTCAGTTTTGTTATATTCAAAAATATTTTCCGATTCACATCCTTTAGGATATACAGTCACAGTTTGATTATTAGAAGTAGTATAAACCTCTCCTTTATACTGATTCCATGTTCCTACAATTGCAGACATCTCTTCTTTTTTTGGACTATCATCATCGCTGCTGCATGATAAGATTGCCGAAAATGCTGCAAGCATCAGAAATATTTTTTTCATTATTAAAGTTTAAAATTGTATTTAAACCCCGAAGATACTATAATTGTCTTTAGTCCCCCTGTACTTGAAATATGAGATTTCTCAGGATTTCCTCAGTAGAAAACTCACTGTAATTATGGATAGACTGTCCTGTCCAAATACCCACAAAATCTGTATTCTGTATAGATTTTGCAGCTTTACGCAATGCATTAGTCAGCTTATTCTGATAAGGGTAAGGTAAAATATGCTCAGAATCTTCAACAGCCTCAATATATTTGTTTTTAACCCCTCTGGCATATCTGCCTGAAAAGCTTTTGGTTAAAATAATTTCATCTTCTCTTACTCTTTTGAGCCTTTCCTTTTCAAAAGGCTGTAAAGCACTTTCCTGGGATGTTAATAGAAGACTTCCTACCTGAAATCCCTGAGCCCCCAATTCTTTTACGGCCTGTAAGGTTTTTCCATTGTAGATTCCACCTGCATAAATCAGCGGAACCTGTACCTGATCATACACCTGGGATAACAAAGACAATCCCCCGATCTGCAGAATATGGTCCGGATCAAAAGTTCCTCTATGCCCCCCTGCTTCCGTTCCCTGTACACAAATGATATCAATCCCTGATTTTTCCAAAAGCAGGGCCTCACTTACAGAAGTGCAGGTCCCAATTAATGTTACTCCATGTTCTTTCAGTTTCTGAATACTTTGAGGATCAAGGTTTCCGAAGGTAAAGCTTAAAATTTTACAGTTTTCCTCAATAACAAGATCTACCAGGTCATGATAAGAATTAATATTCAGATCTTCAAGGTGAGGCAGCGTAACTTCAATATTGCTATCCTTTGCTAACTGCTCTAAAAACAGCTTAGTTTTGCCAAATTTATCTTTCAATTCATCCGTTATTTCTGGAATGTGATGGACAAAAATATTAACAGCAAAAGGTTTATCAGTTAATTTTCTTGTCTCCCGAATGAGTTCAATAGATTCATCTGTTGAAAGATCTGCTAATGCCAAAGATCCCAAACAGTCAGCACGAGCTGCTGCTGCAACCATCTGTACGGTACTCACCCCATACATCGGAGCCTGAATAATAGGATATTTCACCCCTACTCTTTTACTGATTGTATCTGACGAAAACATAAGAACGTATTTTAATTAAAAAGGTACAAAAAATAAGAATGTCTCAATTTCAATGGGATATGATATTCCTCAATCTGAGCAGAAAATAAAATTCCCACAGATTCCACAAATTCCACAAATTTAAAATCTGCGTTATCCGTGAAATCTGCGGGAGTTCTATCTTTAGTTCAATGCAAAGTAACGATGCACAATTTAAATATCCGCTACAGATTTTAACATTTTCTGTTCCCATTCCGGATCTTTCGGATCAAAGAACAGCCTTTTTCCAGTGTCTAAGGAACGAACAACATTCATTTCCTCTTCGGTCAGTTCAAAATCGAAAACATTAAAGTTTTCTTCAATTCTTGACGGGGTTACCGATTTTGGAATCACAACAAACCCTTCCTGCAGATGCCATCTTAAGATCACCTGTGCTACTGTTTTACCATATTTCTCGGCAATAGCTTTCAGGTCGGTATTGCTCAGAAGGCTTGCATTGCCATTCCCAAGAGGGCTCCACGGCTGAGTGATGATATTATTTTTTCTGTCGTATTCCTGCAATTCTTTCTGCTGAAATACCGGATGCAGTTCGATCTGATTGATCACCGGCAGCACTGTTGAATTTGCTTTTAATTCCTCAAGCTTTTCAACGGTAAAATTACATACCCCTATGGCCTTGATCTTTCCTTCCTGATACAGCTCTTCCAAAGCTTTCCATGTGCCGGTAAAATCTCCGTAAGGCCAATGGATCAGATACATATCAAGATACTCCATCTGTAGCCTGTCTAAGGTTCTCTGAAAGGCCTTCTTGGCTTTTTCATAGCCATGATCCTGAACCCAAACTTTTGAAGTGATAAAAAGCTCATCCCTGTTGATACCGCTGTTCTTTACCGCAGCACCCACGGCCGTTTCATTCTGGTAGATGGCCGCCGTATCAATCATTCTGTATCCGGTCCCGATTGCTTTGATTACAGCATTCTCGCATTCTTTAAGATCTTCCATCTGCCATACTCCAAATCCTAAAGCCGGAATATCTACTCCATTATTTAAAGTCACCACAGGCTGTCCTGTATAGGTTTTATTTTGCATAGGTTCTTATTTTTTGATTGTCATTTAAAGTGATTAAACAAATTTGCAATAAAAATTCGGGATTCCGGCTTACCAATTTTACTGTTTTTACCACAAACGGATATAAACTGCAGGTAGAAAGAGCTACATAACAGAAGGCTTATTAAGATCTAACCATTAAATTTCTATTTTTGTATAAATTTTAAATTATGTCACAAAACATCAGGCTTGCCAATGCCGGGGACTATCCAAAAATCATGGAAATCTGGGAATCTGCAGTAAAAGCCACTCATGATTTTCTTGCTGAAGAAGATTTTAATTATTTCAAAGAAGCGATTCCAAGAGATTATCTTCCCAATCTGGAGGTTTACGTAATGACAGAGAATGATGAGGCTAAAGGCTTTGCTTCCGTAGCTGAAGGTAACCTGGAAATGCTCTTTATCCACAATGACAACCGCGGACAAGGCTACGGTAAAAAGTTATATGAATTTATGAGAGAGAAGACCGGATTTACCAAAGTAGATGTCAACGAACAAAATCCTCAGGCTATTGGTTTTTATGAGAAAATGGGCTTCAAAAAGACAGGAAGGTCAGAAAAAGATGGTTCAGGGAAAGATTATCCGCTTATTCATATGAGCTTATAATGGAAAATTATATTTTTAGCAAGATTGCTTCAGATTCGGAAATTCCTTATGAACTGCTCTTGTTAGCGGATGAAACCATTGAAGCCATCAACCGGTATATTTTCAAATCCAGCATCTATCTTCTGCATGACGGTCATGAAAATATTGCCGTAATGGCACTTTACGCCAATAGCAACACAGATCTGGAGATTAAAAACATCGCTGTTTCAGAACACTGTCAGGGTCAGGGTATCGGAAGTATTCTGATCCGTAAGGCAAAAGAAATTGCCTTGGAAAATCAGTACCAGATCCTGACGGTGGGAACTTCAGATACGGGATTTCAGCAGATCAGGTTTTATGAGAAAAACGGATTTGTAAAAACAGGAGTACGCAAAGACTTTTTTACAGAAAATTATCCCGCTCCTATTTTCGAAAACGGATTTCAGATGCGGGATATGATTTTACTTACCCATCATCTTACGGAATAGACTTTTGATATGTTCTATTTCTGTCTGATAATTGGTCTTTTTCCGGCAACCGAAATAAAGGGTATTTTCCAGTTTCTTTTTTCCTTCCCAAATCAGCTTTACTTCACCGTCAGCAATTTCATTTTTACAAAGAAAATCTGGAACCACAGCCAGTCCCGTACCTCCTTTCAGACACCGGATAATGGAATTCAGATTGGGAACAATATAGTTCGGGCGGAAATTAGGTTTATGACCAAAATTTAGCGTCCAGAACTGGAAAAGGTGCTCCATATCGCCGGTAGTTCCGTACCATTTTTCCTGCTTCAGCCATTCTTCAATGTGTTCGGCATCTTTTGTTTTTAAAGCTTTATTAAAAGCAGCAGTATCAATATCCTTTCCTCCTACGAGAACAATCTGTTCCGAGGAAAATGCTTCATGTTGTATATTCGGTGATGAACCTTTTCTTGGAGTAATGATAAGATCAAGAATCCCTTTATCCAGTTGGTCCAGCATTTCAGGATATTCTCCAAAGCTGATGATCAGATTAAAAGGCAGGGTGGAAACATACTGCTCCAGAGTGGTCTGAAAGGTCTCAAAACACATTCCGACGCTGATGGTGGGCGTATGCTTTTCTGTAGACTTCTGAAAATTCTTTTCTACATCCTCCAGTTTGGTAATAGGCTCCGCCACGGCATTAAAAAGGACTTTCCCCCTTTCTGTAGGAATCATTTTTCTGCCGGTCCTGTCAAACAGCTTATACCCTACATACGCTTCCAGTGAACTCAAATGAAGACTTACTCCGGGCTGCGAAATAAACAGGGAATCCGCGGCTCCTGTCAGTGTTCCGGTTTTATAGATCGCTTTAAAAGTACGGTACCATTCTAAATTAACCATAACTTAATCATTAATATTATGATTCAAATTTACAAAATAATTATAATACTGATACATTTTCATTTCTTAAGAAGCCTGCATAATAATCCGGGATTCCGCTTTCCCGGATCTGGCGGACTGTTTTTTCAACCGGATAATGCAACTGTATAATTTCCGGACTTATCGCTTCTTCATCCAGCGTCAAAATAAGATACGATGCCAGTCGGTTCTCTTCTTTGGAACGCCCTACAGAACCGCAGTTGATGGCCCATTGATTCCCGATCCTTTTTTTAAAGGATAAATGGGTATGCCCCATAACGATTATATCGGACCGGGATTCTTCCAGCATGTCAACAAAAACCTCATCATCCTCAGATTCATACAGGTAGGTATCATTGCTCGACAGGCTTGAATGCACAAGCTGAAGACTCCAGTGCTTCGCACCTACTTTATAATTCAACTGCAAGTGAAACGGGAGTTCTGACAGAAATCTTTTATGATCGTCTGTAATTTGCTTTTTAGAATGATCAATAGCGATGAACCTTGCGATCGTCTCTTCCTCTGAGTGTTTTGGCAGGGGAACAACGGGAATGTCAAAAGCAATCCTTTCATCGTGGTTGCCCATCAGACATGGAATGTTTAAGTCCCTTATTTTTTCTATGACTTCATTTCCCCATGGCGCAAAATCCACAAGGTCTCCCAGACAGAATTTCTGATGGATTCCTCTTTTTTCCATATCATCAAGCACAGCTTCCAAAGCAGGAAGATTGCCATGCACATCACTAAAAACAGCTATCTGTATCATTACTCTTCGATTTGTTAATCAAATGTACGGGACCATTAAGAATTTTTTATACAGAGGTTGTATGACATTTTACCATGAAAAAGATATTAATAAAGACAATAAAAAATTTTATTCAACAGCTTACGAATACTGGATATACAACAGACCGTATTACAATCAGCAACCAAAAACTTCTGCATTCAAAACTCAAAGTATAAATATTATAATACTTTACTATAATTTATATTATTTTCATAATACATTAAACACTCATAACTTTGCAGAGTAAAATTTAAACAATCATAAAAAAATGAAAAAAGTACTCATCATTAACGGCGGACAGAACTTCGGGCATTCCGGAGGAAAATATAATCAGACTATTGCAGAAAATACATTGGAAGTTCTGAAAGAATTCGAAAATGTAGAAGTAAAGATAACCCATGTAAGCGACAAGTATGACAAACATGAAGAGGTTGCAAAATTCGTATGGGCCGATTACATCATTTATCATACCCCAATCTGGTGGTTTCAGCTTCCCAACGGATTAAAAAAATATATTGACGAAGTTTTTACAGCTGGTCATGCTAAAGGAATTTATATGAGCGACGGGAGAAATGCTGCTAATCCCGAAATCAACTATGGAACTGGCGGAATGCTTGGCGGAAGAAAATACATGCTGACCACCAGCTGGAATGCTCCCGCCACCGCTTTTACCCTTCCGGGAGAATTTTTCAGTGAAAGAAGTGTAGACGACGGGCCATTATTTGGTTTCCATAGAATGAACGCTTTTGTCTCATTAGAAAAAATGGAAAGCTTTCATTTTCATGATGTGGAGAAAAACGCCAATATAGAACGTGATATGAAACTCTACAGAGAGCATGTGAGAAATGTTTTTGAAAAAGAATTAAAACCGGAATTGGTATCATGAAAAAAGTACTTATCACAGGGATCACGGGCTATATTGGCGGGACGATTGCTAAAAAACTGCTCGACAAGGGTTATGAAGTGACTGGATGGGTCCGTAATGATTCCCATCTGCAGAAACTCGAGTCACTGGGAATCAAAACCATTGTTGGGAATATCCACAATGAAGACCATATAAAAACGGCCGTTGCCGGTGTTGATGCAGTGATCCATAATGCTGATTCTGCAGATGATGCCTATGCCGTAGACAATTTTATCAAAGCATTGGAAGGAAGCCGTAAGACATTCATATTTACTTCAGGATCTGCTATTTTCGGAGGTAAGGAAAATGGTAAAAGGAGTGATTTTGTTTATACCGAGGATTTCCCGGTAATGCCAAGACTTGAAATGGCATCCAGAGTACTTATTAATAATTATGTTCTTCAGTCAGCTCAAAAAGATATAAGAAGTATCGTAATAGTTCCTACAATGGTTTACGGAGAAGGTTTGGGGATCAAAAAAGAGAGCATCCAGATACCTGCATTGGTCAATTATTCCAGGCAGACAGGAAGCGGGATCTATTTTGGAGAAGGCGAAAACATCTGGTCCAATGTCCATATTGAAGATTTGGCAGATCTTTATATCCTCGCTCTGGAAAAGGCAAAAGGGGGGTCTCTGTATTACGCAGAGAACGGTTTTTCCTCCTTAAAAAACATAGCTGAAACCATCAGTAAAAAATATAACCTGGAACCTGCCATATCGGTAAGCGTGCAGGATGCAGTTGACCATTTCGGGCCTGCAGGCGGCTATTTCGGTTTTGCATCCAATAGCCGGTGTAATGCAGACAAAGCCAGAACAGAGCTGAAATGGAAACCCATGTATAACTCAATTGAAAATTTTATTTAATATGAAAATTCATCTTACAGCCATCATAAAAGCCAAAGAAGAATACCGGGCAGAGGTTCTGGAAATTCTTCAGAATATGGTAATAGAAACAAGAAAAGAAGCAGCATGTGAACTTTACACCCTTCATCAGGGAACTGAAGATAAAAACCAATTTGTCTTCTATGAAATATGGAAAACTGAAGAAGGATTGACACAGCATAATCAGCAACCTTATATTCAGGCTTTCGGAGCAATTGCCGATGAGAAGCTTCAGGAAAAGCCTCAGATTTATCTTACCCATATTATTTAAATATGAAAAAATTAATGTTTTTAGTACTGGCCATCTTGACCGTTGGATATGCCCAGGCCCAGGCTCAAAAGTCAAAAAATATGAAAAAGAAAATTTTATTTGTAGTAACCAGTCACGATAAGAAAGGAAGCACTGGTGAAGCTACCGGATACTATCTGGGAGAGATTTCTCATCCATGGGAAGTGCTCCACAAAGCAGGCTATGAAATTGATTTTGTAAGTCCAAAAGGAGGTACTCCTCCGGTAGACGGATTTGATCTGAAAGATCCTGTAAACAAAGAATTTTGGGAAAACAAAGAATACAGAAACAAGATTGACCATTCTATGACCCCATCACAGGTAAACCCGAAAGAGTATTCGACAATCTTTTACGCGGGAGGACACGGAGCCATGTGGGATTTTGCAGATCATAATGAGCTGGCCGATATCGCTTCAGAAATTTATGAAAACGGAGGCATTGTAGCAGGAGTTTGTCATGGCCCGGCAGGATTGGTCAACATCAAACTGAATAATGGAAAATACCTTGTGGATGGGAAAAAGATCAATGCTTTTACCAATGAAGAGGAATCTGAAGTGAAACTAACTCATATTGTTCCTTTCTTACTGGAAAACAAATTAAAAGAAAGAGGGGCAATATTTGAAAAATCAGGGCTTTGGCAAAATCATGTTGTCACAGACCAGAGAGTGATTACAGGACAGAATCCACAATCTGCAAAGAGTGTCGGGGAAGCTATTTTAAAAGAATTAATTAATAAATAAAATATAAACTGTTGATAGAAGACTTTTACATCTTTTATCATTGAATACACAGTAACAAATTTCAGCAACAACAAAATGGAATACAGAAAATTAGGAAATACAGATTTAGAACTATCAGCAATCACACACGGCGCTTTTGCTATTGGAGGAAACATGTGGGGAGGTAATGAGAAACAGGACTCTATCAATTCTATCCATGCCTCATTGGATCACGGAGTAACTTCTATCGACACGGCTCCCTTCTACGGTTTTGGATTAAGTGAAGAGATGATTGGTGAAGCAATCAAAGGAAAGGACCGTTCAAAAATTCAGCTTCTCACAAAATTCGGATTGGTATGGGACGGAAGCAATAACGAAAAAGGAGAATTCTTCTTTGATGCTGAAGATGAAGGAAAAACAATTCCAGTTTATAAATTAGCTTCCAAGCAAAATATCATCAAAGAGGTGGAAGAAAGCTTACAGAGATTAGGAACAGATTATATCGACCTTCTACAGCTTCACTGGCCAGACGGCACAACAGCGATCAGTGAAACCATGGAGGCCATGGAATTACTGATTCAGCAGGGAAAAATCCGTGCTGCAGGAGTAAGTAACTACAGCGTAGCTCAAATGGAAGAAGCCAACAGAACGGTACAGCTTGCCAGCAATCAGGTTTCTTACAGTATGCTGAACCGTGCTATTGAAAACGATCTTGTTCCTTATTCTTTGGAAAACAATTCAGGAATTATCGTATACAGCCCAATGGAAAGAGGGCTCTTAACCGGTAAATATTTCAAAGAAACTCAATTAAAAGATAACGACCATAGAAACGGATATTTTTCACAGTTTGATTTGAATAAAGTGAAAACTTTCTTAGAAAAAATAGAACCTATTGCACAGGAAAAAGAAGCCAGTATTTCTCAGCTGGTATTAAGATGGACTACTTTACAGCCGGGCATTACGGTAGTATTGGCAGGCGCCAGAAATGCACAGCAAGCTATTGAAAATGCCAAAGCAATGGATATCAATCTTTCTCAGGAAGAATTATCCTTCATCAATGGTGCTTTAAGCGAGATTTAATAAAAGTTGGAAGCTGGAGGATTGAAGTATGATCTGGCTGTTCATAGACTTCAATAACTTCCCTCTTCCATTCCCTAAGCCTCAAACATCAAAAAAATGAAAAATAATCTGATCAAAATATTTGGGTTAGCAACCCTATTGACTATCAACAGCATTGCTTTAAATGCTCAGACACTTGTTAATCCGGAAGATCAATCATGGTATCCTTCCGCTTACGGATCGCAGGACGAAATTGGAGCCGCCAATCTGTTAACGCCTGAAGTAGTAAAACAAGCCATAGGACTGGTAAAACAAGGAAAGACCCTCCCTCTTGCGGTTCCTATTGATAAAAATCTGCCCGCTTTCAGGCATAGAAGTTTTAATTTGTACAATATTCAACCCGGTGAACAGGCAGGAAAAAGTATAGGTCCCAATAAATTCACCTTCAATGACGAACTGGTCAACGGTTGGACCGGAGTGGGAACTCAGCTTAACGGCATTGGACACATCGGTATTGATAACAGGTATTACAATGGAAACAAGGCTACAGACTTTGTCACTGTGGAAGGAGTGAAGAAACTGGGCATTGAAAAAGTCCCTCCTTTTGTAACCCGTGGTGTGGTACTGGATATGACGGCTCATTATAAAAAAGCAATTGTGCCCGGCGGAACAGAATTTACGGTAGAAGATATCCGATCCGTTTTAAAGAAACAGGGAGTTACCCTACGAAAGGGAGACGTCGTTCTATTCAATACCGGGTGGCTTGAATTAGCAGGTAAAGACAACAAACAGTTTCTGGAAACAGAACCGGGGATTGGAATGGAAGCGGCAAAATGGCTTGCTGATCAAGGAATCGTAGCTTTTGGCGGAGATACCTGGGCTTCTGAAGTGTACCCTAATCCAAAAAGTGAAGAAGAATTTCCCATCAACCAGTTTATGCTGGCTAAAAAAGGGATTTACAACCTGGAACTTATTGACAGCCGTCCTTTGGTAAAGCAAAAAATATGGGAATTTCTATTTGTGCTGGGTCAGCCACTATATGTGGGCTCTACTCAGGTGAATGTGAATCCAGTCGCTATTTATTAAACTTTTATAGCTCGTTTAAAGCTTATCATATTTTCAAAGAAATAAAGAGACAAAGTAATTCCGGTCTAAAAAATAAAAACTGGCTTTAGGATTTATTTTTAGAATTAATACCCCAACTGTATTACACTGTTACTTGATCTCTTATAGTAAAACGGCCTTTCAAAATTGAAAGGCCGTCTTGTAAAAAGTAAATATCTGTTAAGTACACAGGCTTCATTAACTTCCATCCTTCATCTTCCTGCTTCATTACTTCACTATTTTGCAATCGGAAGATGCGTACTCACAGCAATTCTGTTCCATGCATTAATGGTTACAATAGCCATAATGATCTGGGCGATCTGATTGTCATCAAAAAATGATTTTGCTTTTTGGAAAGTTTCTTCTGTCAATCCATTCTGGCTGATCAGGGTAATTTCTTCAGTCATTGCCAAAAGTACCTGCTCTTCTTCAGTAAAAAATTCTTTTGCTTCCGTCCATCCGTTCAGGATAAATATTCTCTGTGGTGTTTCCCCGTACTTGATGGCATCTTTGGTGTGCATGTCGAGACAAAAAGCACATTTATTGATCTGTGAAGCCCTGATTTTAATTAATTCCTTCTGAATATGGGTCAGAGAAGTTGTCTGTAAATATCCTTCCAATCCCATCATTGCTTTATAAGCTGCTGAATCTACTGTTGCAATATTTAATCTTGCACTCATACTATTATTATTTTTTGGTTAATTGATCTACACTTAAAGAATATTGCTTCTGGACAGCCAATAAAAAAGCGGCTGCACTTCCTACCCATACGGAATAGTTGAGGGGAGCTTTGGGTCCTGAAGCAAGTGTCATGGATATGGCAAAAATCAACATCAGAATACCGGTTCCATAGGCAGCTGTTTTAGTTTTAAACCCTATGATGAGCATCAACGGGAACAGTATTTCTAAAAAAGTAGCGGCATATGCAGAAGTTGTACTCAAGGTTTCCGGTAGAAAAAAAGTCAGCTGTCTTGTGTACTCTTTAAAGCTGGTCATATTTCCCCATGATGAATTTTCTTGGCTCCATAACCCGAACCGGTCTGCCACCGCAGAAAGCATCGTCACGGCTAAAGCCAGCCTTAAAAATAATTGCGGAAATTGATTTTTGGTGTCTGTCATTGTGTTAGCTTTTAATTACATGACAAATTTCCGACTTCTGACCGGTAAAAATCTTAAACTGGTTTAAGATCGTAATTTTGCCCTTATTTCACTCAGATATTCTGGAGTAAAACCTAAAAAAGAAGCAATTAAATATTGAGGAATTCTTTGAATAAACCAGGGATACAACGTACTGAAGTGCACATAGTATTCTTCTTTCGTCATCTCATAAATATATCGGATTCTTTTTTCAGCAGCAGCATACGCAGTCTGGTATACCATTCTGAAATACCGTTCCATAACGGGGTGCTTTTCCAATAAAAGTTCCTGAGACTGAAAATCAATGGCTAAAATACTGGAATTTTCTACAGACTGAATATTAAAGCTTGATTTCATCTGTTTTTCAAAAGCAAAAGTATCAGACATCCACCAGTTTTCTATCGCAAATTCTGTAGTTTGCTCCACTCCCTTTTCGTTCACAAAAAACTTTCTCAGACATCCTTCCAGAACAAAATATTTAAACCTGCAAACCTCACCTTCAAGCATTAGATTTTCTTTCTTTTTCACTTTTAAAACATGAAAAAAGGAAATGATGGACGCAAATTCCTGATCATCAATTATAATGAATTTATTTAAATGTGCTTTAAAAGTTTCCATTGTAAAATTTAGTAACCAAACTTAACTTTATTTTTTTAGTTTTACAATGACAAAATAATAAATCATGGAACTTGTTTCTAACATTCTGATCGCAGTTGTTGCACTGGAACATATTTATATTCTCTGGATGGAAATGTTCGCCTGGGAAACCAAGGGGAAAGAGGTTTTCAAAGCCGCGTTACCTGAAGAACTGTTTAAACCAACCAAAGGATTGGCTGCCAATCAGGGATTATACAATGGTTTTTTGGCTGCCGGGCTGATCTGGTCATTTTTTATTAAAGATCCGCAGTGGCAGACGAATATTGCTTTATTCTTTTTAAGCTGTGTTGCTGTGGCCGGAATCTATGGAGCGATCTCAGCCACTAAAAAAATATTCTTCGTACAGGCACTCCCTGCTATATTGGCAATTATTACAGTATTATTAAAGTAATTTCACAAACCCTCTTCTGAAGGTGATGAATGCTCTCCTGTCCTTACCAACGGGACAGGAACGCGTATAAGTATCCCGTCCGGCATCGAACTATAAACCAGCTTTTTACCCTTCAAAAAATCCATTTAATATAAAATTCGTAAATTTGCACCGTCATAAAAAATTGATACACAGCTTTTTTATGCTGGCCTGCATTTTGATGCAATGTAGGAATTCTAGTTGTTCAGTACACATAACTTTAATTGCTTCATCAGTAATTTAAATTGTAGAATCTATGTAAAAGACTTACCTCTTTTTACATAATACACTCTTTTTCCAGAGTATAATCTATTGAAATATTTAAGATAAGCATAAAGCCTAGGGTCTTTATGCTCTTACTTTTTTTGTCAAAAGCTTTTATCATGATAAGCTTCACAGATTATTTTTACACTCTTGTCATCAGCAGAACAACGAATGCTAAACCTATATAAAGAATTGGTGTACAACTTTTTTATAGTATTTATTAATTGAAAAATTCTGAATATGGAAAATAATGAAAACAGTAGAAAAGTAAAACTCAAAGTTGAAGATCTGACTATTATTTTTGGTAAAAACAAAGAGAAAGCACAGGAACTTTTAGACCAGGGTTTTTCCAAAAAGGAAATTCTCGAAAAGACAGGTTGTACCGTCGGAATCAACAAAGCAAGTTTTGAAATTTATGAAGGTGAATTCTTTGTCATCATGGGATTGTCAGGAAGCGGAAAATCTACGTTACTGCGTTGTCTTAACAGGCTGAATGAGCCTACTTCAGGAAAAGTATACATCAATGACGATGATATTACCGGAAAAAATAATAAGGAACTTTTGCAGGTTAGAAGAACCGAAATGAGCATGGTTTTCCAAAAATTCGGATTACTTCCCCATCATACGATCCTGGATAATGCAGGATTCGGATTGGAAATAAGAGGCGAAAGCAAAGCTTCACGTGATGAAAAAGCACAGAAAGCGCTGGATATTGTAGGACTAAATGGTTTTGAAAATCAATATCCGTCACAGCTTTCAGGAGGTATGCAGCAACGGGTTGGATTAGCAAGAGCTTTAGCCAACGATCCGGAGGTACTGCTTATGGATGAGGCATTTTCCGCACTGGACCCCCTGATAAAATCTGAAATGCAGGATCAAATGCTTGAACTGCAAAATACCCTGCAAAAAACCATCGTCTTCATTACCCATGACCTGGACGAGGCTATTAAAATCGGTGACCGTATCGTCATCATGAAGGACGGTGTTATCGAGCAGATAGGAACCGCAGAAGATATTCTGACCAATCCTGCAAGTGACTATGTAAAGGCTTTCGTAGAGAAAGTAGATCGTAAAACAATTATCACGGCAAGATCATTAATGTTTGACAAAGCTACAGTAGTACGTTTCAGAAAAGACGGTCCCGAAGGAGCATTAAGAAAAATGCGAACTACAGGCTTAGAAAACCTGCCTGTCGTAGATTTTCAGAATAAATTTCTTGGGTTTGTGACGCTGAAAGATATCGTGCAGATTGCAAAGAAAAAAGAACCTACGGTGGAATCAGTGATCAATAGCAACGTCCCTTCAGTCTATCCTGAAGTTACTGTAGAAGAAATGCTGCCGTTGATTTCCGGAAGCAAATCAGCCATCGCTGTCATCGATGAAAACAATAAATTTTTAGGTCTAGTGACCCAGTTGTCTCTTATTATAGAAGCGACCAAGTTTAACGAAGAAGAGATCATTGAATTAAAAGAAATCGCAAACAATCAATAAGATGAATAAAACTATAGATATAGGCCAATATGTAGAAACAGCGATCAATTGGCTCACGCAAAACGGAAAACCTGTATTTGATGTCATAAAGCATGTGGGAAACTCCTCCATTATGGGCATTGAATGGATTTTACTCAATACTCCCTTTTATGTAATCATTCTCTTTTTTACTTTATTGGCCCTGTGGAAAGCCGGAAAAGGTATTGCTGTGGTTACCGCAGCAGGATTAAGCTTAATATTTTTAATGGGGCTCTGGAAAGAAACGATGGAGACCCTGGCCCTTATTTTTGTGGCCACCATTACCGCCCTGGTTATTTCCATTCCACTGGGAATTTTTGCAGCAAAAAGTACAATAGCAGCAAAAATCATACGCCCATTACTGGATTTAATGCAGACAATGCCGGCATTCGTCTACCTGATTCCTGCGGTTCTGTTCTTCAGTATCGGTAAGGTACCGGGAGCCTTTGCCACGATTATTTTTGCCATGCCTCCTGCTGTACGGTTGACGACATTAGGAATAGAAGCAGTTCCGAAAGATATTGTAGAAGCCGCAAGGGCCTTTGGAGCAACCAATCGTCAGATTTTGTTTAAAGTGGAGCTACCTCTAGCCATGAAGACGATTTTAACGGGGATCAATCAAACCATACTTCTATCCCTATCCATGGTTGTTATTGCCGGAATGATTGCCGCAGGTGGTTTAGGTGAAAAAGTACTGGAAGGAATTAATAACCTTGATATCGGTTTAGGATTTGAAAGTGGACTGTCCGTTGTGATTTTAGCCATCATCCTCGACAGGATTACCCAGGGATTTGTAAAGAAAAAGCAATAAGATGAAACAATTAAAATATCTTTTTTTCCCTGTTTTGATGACCGTATTCTCGGTCTTAAATTCATGTGGAAATATAAAAAACTCTAAATACATCACCATAGGAATGGTAGATGGATGGGCAGAAGATGTGGCCATGACTCATGTTGCCAAAGCAATTTTAGACCATCAGGGATATCATGTCATTATTCAAAAAGCATCTACAGATATGATTCTGGCTTCGATGAATAATGAAGATACAGACCTTTTCCTGGGAGTCTGGCTTCCTTATACGCATGCTAAAAAAGTCGCTAAATTTCCGGGATTAATATATCTTGGAACCAATTATGACAATGGCCGTATAGGACTGGTAGTTCCTGAATATGTTCCTATTGAATCTATTGAAGAGCTCAATCAGCACAAAGATCAGTTCAGTCACAGAATCATTGGAATTGAAAAAGGAGCCGGATTAACCACCGGAACTGATAAGGCAATTATCAATTACCAGCTTGATTACAAACAAATCAATTCCTCTACCATTGCCATGATCACCGAGCTGCAGAATGCTATTCAACATCAACAGTGGATCGTTGTAGCCGGATGGCAGCCTCACTGGATGTTTGGTAAAATGAAACTTAAGTTTCTTAAGGATCCCAAAAATACATTTGGTCAGGCAGAACAGATTAAAACCTATGCCCGGAAAAGCTTTGGCAAAGATCATCCGGATCTGGCAAAGTTCTTTTCCAAAATGCATTTTGATGATGAACATATGTCTGATCTTTTAATGAAGATGGAGCACAGCAAAAATAAAGAAGCTACCGCTAAAAAGTGGGTGGATGAGCACTCCGATGTTGTAAAGGTATGGTTAGATAAAAATTAATAAACAATACAATTGAGTATTACCAAAATCCTCAGCTCTATATGGGTCTGGGGATTTTTATTTATAGATCAGAAGAATTCATGGATTCCTTGATCTTCTCCCGATGAAGTATGCCCCACTTCACCAGCGTTTCCGTCACCGGAAACACCGATTTTCCATAGTCTGTCACAGCATAGGTTACTGTAATAGGCTTGGTATCCTGAATGGTCCTCGTAATCAGAAGGTTCATTTCCAGCTCTTTTAATTCTTTGCTCAGCATCTTAGCAGAAATACCCTCAATACTGCGTTCCAACCTTTTAAAATGAATTTTCTGATCCGGTCTGTTGGTCAGATATCTCAGGATCATGAGCTTCCACTTTCCGCCCAAAACATCCAGACTGTCACGCATAGCAAACAATTCCTCAGTACAGCTTGCTTCCCTTTCCACTCCGTTTTCAATGATTTTCGCCATAATAGTTTCATTAAGGTAACTAGTTACCATTGGTTAACTAGTAGCAAATATAAACTATTCCTGTTTTACATTTGTGTATCAAAATCAACCATATGAAAGCAGTTATTTTAAATAAGAATTTCCAGTTGGAAAACGGCATCGCTGAGAAACCACAGCCCAAAAGTCATGAAGTTTTAATCCAGATTAAAGCCAGCGGTTTCAATCCCATCGATTACCAGATGCTGGAAAACGAATTGGAAAAAAGATTGATCAGTTCTCCTATATTAGGACGCGAATTGTCGGGAATTATCGTTGACAAAGGTACAGAGGTCACAGAATTTAATATGGGTGATGAGGTGTACTGCGGAAGCGGTTCCATGGGCAGTAATGGTACCTATGCAGAATACATTGCTGTTCCTGCAGTCATTGTCTCTCTGAAGCCTAAGAATCTTTCCTTTGAACAGGCAGCGGCCATTCCGTCTGCAGGGCTTACCTCCCTTCAGATCTTCACCAGGCTGGCTTTACAGCCGGAGCAAACCATTCTGGTCACCGGAGCAGCCGGAGGAGTAGGATCTTTTTTCATCAAACTCTTATTAGCTCATCATATCCAGAACTTTACAGTGACCGTAGGAAGTGAAGAAAACAGGCAAATGCTCCTCAACTTAGGCGTGAAGGATCAGCAAATCGTCAATTACCGGCAGGAAAAACTCATCGAATTTCTTTTAAAAGCCAATAATCACCAACCATTTGATATAGGGGTTGATCTTGTAGGGAATTATATGTCTGAAGTGACAGCAGAAGTTTTAAAGATCAATGGTACTTATGTGGATGTAACGGCTTTAGTCACAAAAAATGCTCATGAAATCCTTTTCAATAAAGGAAGCCTGATCATGAATATCTCCAATTACACTTACGGGATGATTAAAAAATACGGGTATTACAAAAACAGCCTGCTTAAAATAAAACAGCTTATTGAAAACGAAACCATTCTTCCTCCTCAACATAAAATAATAGGAGACCTTTCTCTAGATACTGTTCTGAAGGCCCATGCTATTTTAAAAAGTAATCAGACCCAGGGTCATAAACTTGTTATGAAACATTAAACTATGAATACAATACCCAGACGCATCATCACAGGAACTAAAAACGGAAAATCCGTCATCACAGAAGACCGGCAGGTAGACAACGTAGTGGAACACTTTCCCGGATTGATCATTTCAGATGTATGGAATACCCAGACAATGCCAGCGAGCCTGAACTTTGAAACGAGAATTCCCAATACCGGATTTCCACAAACTCCTAAAAATGGCACATATTTCCGATATGTAGTGGTTCCCCCAGATAAAGATTTAGGTCTGGAATGGAAAAAAAATGAACCTCATCCAATGATGCACAAAACGCCAACACTGGATTATATTATTATCCTTTCCGGTGAACTCTACCTTATTATGGAAGAAGGCGAAACACTGCTAAAACCTGGGGACATTGTCATCCAGAGAGGTACTAATCATGCATGGAGTAACCGTTCTGATGAACCTTGTATTCAGCTTGCAGTTTTAATTGATGCAGAAATTAAAGAGTAAAGAAGTTCCCACAGATCACACAAATAACACAGATAAAAACCCATGCAGATGTAGCAGATTTTACACAAACATCTGCGTAATCCGTGTAATCTGCGGGAAATAAATATAAACAGCATTCAATTCGATCGAAGATAAAATCCTTGCGACTTAAAACAGCTTTGAACTTTAGCCGTTTCCAACAAACTCCGAAACATGGATACAAAGAAGTTCACACAGATCACACCAATAACACAGATAAAAACCCATGCAGATCTAACGTGTTATACAAGTTTTTACACAAACATCTGCGTAATCTGTGTGATCTGCGGGAAACAAATATAAACAGCATTCAATTGTATCGACGATAAAATCCTTGCGAATTAAAACAGCTTTGAACTTTAGCCATTTCCAACAAAATCTGAAATATGGATACAAAGAAGTCCCACAGATCATACAAATAACACAGATAAAAACCCATAAAGATCTAGCGGATTACACAAGTTTTAATCAAACATCTGCGCAATCTGTGGGATCTGTGGGAAACAAATATAAACAGCATTCAATTGTATCGACGATAAAATCCTTGCAACTTAAAACAGCTTTGAACTTTAGCCGTTTCCAACAAACTCCGAAACATGGATACAAAGAAGTCCCATAGATCATACAAATAACACAGATAAAACCCCATGCAGATCTAACGTGTTATACAAGTTTTTACACAAACATCTGCGCAATCTGTGGAATCTGTGGGAAACAAATATAAACAGCATTCAATTGTATCGACGATAAAATCCTTGCAACTTAAAACAGCTTTGAACTTTAGCCGTTTCAAACAAACTCCGAAACATGGATACAAAGAAGTTCACACAGATCACACCAATAACACAGATAAAAACCCATGCAGATCTAGCGGATTCTACAGATTTTACACAAACATCTGCGTAATCTGCGGGAAATAAATAAATATAACATTCAGTTACAAAGCAGAAATCTCCAACAGTTTTTGCTTCATTTTTTCCGGCGTCATCTGTCCTTCCTGATAATATATTAAATTCTGATGCTTATCCAGGAATACCCATAATGGATAGACCGGTTGGTTTTTATTTTTTGATAGCGCAAGTGCCAGCTCATGAATCCCTGAATTCCCATTGGGGAGGTATTCAAATTCACGATTCTGGAAACGGATTTTATCCTTTGTTTTTTCCGCTTCAAAATTGATCAGGTAGAAATGTTCATTCATCATTTTCACCAAAGCATCATCTTTATTCATGCGGAAAGATTCGATCTTACAGATGGCACACCAGTCCGTATACAGATGGATAACAACAGGACTGGAAACCTCTTTCTGGAAATGTTCAAGATCAGAAAAAGTGCCTGTCTTCATCTGAGACAGATAAAAACAGGGCACAAACATTAAAAATAAAATAAAAGGTCTCATTTCAAAGTATATTTAATCCCCAGAAATCCTCTGATCCCCTGCATAGGTGCATAGCCATAAGCAGTATCGAAAGTATAGTGATTGGGATTGCTGATCGGGTCATCAACGTTTTTATCAAACGGGTCAAAAGGTCTCATCAGAGGATCCTTGGGAGTAAAATTGAATAAATTCTTCACTCCGCCATAGACTTCAAATCCTGACTTGAAACTTTTGGAAACCTGGATATTCGCGAGGGAATACAGCGGGGAGTATTCCGGGCGGTAGTCGTTCGGCAGAACTGGAAGCCTCATCGGTCCATAAAACTGTCCGGTAAAATCGACCGTCAGGTTATGGGGAAATTTATACGTCAGATTATAAGTTCCGCTCCACTTTGGAGCATGCAGCTGCTGTGTTTTTTGATTCTCATTATCAAATTTTTGATACACATCGAGGTAGGTAACCCCCAGATTAACGCTGAGAGGAAACTGGAATGTAAAATCCACATTCAGTGATGCTCCTCTTGAAATTCCGTAACCATGAAGGTTATCATAGATAATTTTATCAGGATCCGAATCAAAGTCACCCACAATTTTATTACTGAAATAGGTGTAGAATGCGGAGGCATCAAGGTTCAGCATACGGGTTCCCACGGGAATTTTCCAGATATAGTTTAAGTTCCCGTTCACCGACCTTTCAGGCAGCAGATCAGACTTCACCACTACTTCGCGGGAACCTGTCAGGGCTGCATGATCTTCAGTAAACAGATTGACTACCCGGAATCCTGTCCCGAAATTGAACCTTAAAGTATGATAAGGATTCGGTGAAAACTTCCAGGCTAATCTCGGCGAATGGACAGAATGATGCACTTTATCATAGTCATACCGATAACCGAGCAAGAGGGTATTCTTATCATTGATTTCCCACTGATCCTGAATAAATGCTCCCCAGATCGGAGACTTCATCGGGGCATTGGTTATGCCGTCCGAAGACAGCGTTCCCGGGGTATTATCATCGTAGAATGTTCTCTTGAAGGTAAGCCCTGCTGTAATATCATGCTTTCCGAAACTTCTGTCCCAATACGTCTGTACAAAAGCGACCTTTTGCGTCGCATTGAAAGGATTGGCTCCATAGAAAGAATTCTGATCATGATAATTGTAAGAAAACTGAGTAACGATATGTTCCTTCATTGGCCATTCGTACAAACCAAAAACCTCTGCCCTATTCGTATAAATACTCTCGCCGTACACTTCATCACTTCCCCGGAAAGATTTATTCCACTGCATTTCTCCCCCGAAGCGGTCTTCATATAGGTATCTCATCGCAAAACTGGCCTGGCGGTTTTCTTTTCTCTGAAAGTTCCATTTATTGAAAACTGAAATCCTGCTTTGCAATGTAGTATCTGTGAAATTATCTTTATTCTGATCTATTCTTTCTTTAAAGCTGAAGTAATTTAAACTTAGCAATGATGCCACATTTTTTCCTGCATTGAACTTCGTAGAAAGGTCGAGATTATTTTCAAACCAGCTGGTCGTCATCAGATCAACACTCAGCTTTGGAGCTGTCAATGCATTTTTTGTAATAATATTGATCACGCCGCCCATTGCTTCAGAACCGTATATTGAAGAGGCGGGTCCTTTTACCACTTCAATTCTGTCCACAAGACTGTTAGGGATTCCGCTTAATCCGTATACCGTAGAAAGGGAGCTTACGATAGGCATTCCATCAATAAGGATCATGGTATAAGGTCCCTCAAGTCCGTTAATATGAATATCACCTGTATTGCAGACCGAACAGTTCAGCTGCGGCTTTATTCCATTGACCATAGCAATCGCTTCAAAAATACTTGGGGTAGGATTTTTCTGGAAAAATTTCTGACTGTAGATCTCGACAGCTACTGGGCTTTTGGATCTGCTCATCGGTTTTATCGTTCCCGTAACCACTACATCCTCTATGTTACTAGTTTTGATTTCCCGTTTGGTAACTTTTGCAGAATCCCTGATTTTGGCCTGTGGCAGACTAAGGCTGTCTGTCTCCTGAGCAAAACAGTAGGTTGATAAAAAAGTAATAGAAAATAATATTCGCTTCATGAAATTAAAATTGTTAGACAAATCTAACAATTATTTTTCAATTACCAAACACACCCCAAAATATTGATACAGCGAATTCATGAAAAATGATTAAATTTGAGAAACTACATATCAAAGTAAAATGAGATATCATCTATCGGGAAATATCCCACCAAAAAGACATACGATTTTTAAGTCTCCTGAAGATAAGTTTTACTATGAACAGCTTTTCGGTACCGAAGGTTTTCATGGTATCTCTTCTCTGTTGTACCATATCCACCGCCCTACACAGATCAAATCAATCGGCGAACCTAAGGATGTGACTCCCAAAATTGCTGTTGAGAAAAACATTGCTCCCAGAATGTTTAAAGGAATGAACGTCACCCCTGAAGATGACTTTATGGACAGCCGAAAGATCCTTCTGATGAACAATGATCTGAAAATGGGATTGGCGAAGCCGAGAAAATCAATGGATTATTTCTACAAAAATGCAGAATGTGATGAGCTTCTATATGTTCATCAGGGAACCGGAGTTTTAAAAACATTTGTAGGAGACCTTGAATTTGTTACTGGAGATTATCTGATCATCCCAAGAGGAACCATCTATCAGGTAGAGCTTAAGTCTGATGATACTGTATTTTTTGTATTGGAAAGCCACTCTCCTATTTATACACCGAAAAGGTATAGAAACGAATTCGGACAGCTTTTAGAACATTCTCCGTTCTGCGAAAGAGACATGATTGCACCAGCTTTCAGAGAACCGATTGACGAAAAAGGAGAATTTTTAATCAAAGTAAAAAAAGAAAACCAGATCACGGACTTCATCTATGCGACACATCCGTTTGATGTGGTAGGCTGGGACGGATATTTCTATCCTTACAAATTCAATATCAAAAACTTTGAGCCCATTACCGGAAGAATTCACCAACCGCCACCGGTTCACCAGAATTTCGAAGGACACAATTTTGTCGTGTGCTCATTCTGCGCTAGAATGTATGACTACCATCCACAGGCTATTCCGGCTCCTTACAATCACTCCAACATCGATTCTGATGAGGTTTTATTCTACACGGAAGGAGACTTTATGAGTCGTAATCATATAGACCTGATGGATTTCACCCTTCACCCGGGAGGAATTGTACACGGACCTCACCCCGGTGCTATGGAAAGAAGTATTGGTAAAAAGTTCACGGAAGAATACGCTGTAATGGTAGACCCATTCCGTCCTTTAAAGATTACCGAAGAAGCTTTAAAAGTGGAAGATCCTTCGTATAAAACTTCATGGCTGGAGTAAGATGACAACAATCATAATTCATCCCATCACGAGAAAGCCAAAAACAATTCAATATTTTCGTTAAAAAGTATTGCTGAATACATACAAAAGACGCTTTAAATCCTTTATTTAAAGCGTCTTTTTTCGTAAATTTGTAAGGCATGGTTAACATGATAACCATCATTATTTTTCATATCGCATCCTGAGTAATGGTGGTTTAAAACAAAATCAATATTACATGTTAGAAAGAATCAGATTAGAAAGTCTACACCAAAAAGTAACAACAGCTGAACATGCTGTTAAAATCATTAAAGACGGCATGACCATCGGGTCCAGCGGCTTTACAAAAGCAGGAGATAGCAAAGCCATTTTACCTGCCCTGGCAGAAAGAGGAAAAACAGAAAATCTTAAGGTCACCTTAATGACCGGTGCTTCACTGGGACATGGGACTGATGGAAAATTAGCAGAAGCCGATGTTTTAAAAAAAAGAATGCCGTTTCAGGTAGACCCTGTTTTAAGGAAAAAGATCAACGCAGGTGAAATTCTATTCATCGATCAGCATTTAAGTGAAAGTGCCGAACTTCTTCACACCAAAAACCTTCAGAGTATTGACGTTGCTGTCATTGAAGCCGCCTATATTGAAAGAGACGGAAGCATTGTTCCGACTACTTCAGTGGGAAATTCGGTAACCTTTGCTGCTTTAGCTAAAAAAATTATCATCGAAATCAACACGGAAGTTCCGGAAGAAGTCTACGGGATCCACGATATTTATCAGGCAGACGATTATCCATACCGAAACGTCATTCCTATTGTTGCTCCCTGGAACAAGATTGGCAGAAAGAGTATTCCGGTTGATCCGGATAAAATTGAAGCCATTGTTTTTACAAGCCTTAAAGACAGCCCCGCAGATATTGCCGAGCCTGATGAAAAAACAACAGCCATTGCCGGACATCTTCTGGGCTTTTTTGAAAATGAAGTTCGTCTGGGACGTCTTACCGACAGGCTGCTTCCCCTTCAGGCAGGTATTGGTAAAGTAGCCAATGCAGTGCTTACAGGATTTAAAGACAGCAATTTTTACGATCTGACTATGTTTTCTGAAGTACTTCAGGACAGTACATTCGATCTGATAGACTCGGGCAAGCTAAGCTTTGCGTCAGCATCATCCATTACCGTTTCTCAGGAATGCTATGAGCGCGTATTAGGAAACCTGTCCAGGTATAAAGAAAAATTTGTTTTAAGACCTCAGAATATTTCCAATACGCCAGGACTGATCCGAAGACTGGGAGTAATTGCCATTAATACCGCTATTGAGTTCGATATCTACGGAAACGTCAACTCCACCCATATCGGAGGAACAAAGATCATGAACGGAATCGGAGGTTCCGGAGATTTTGCCAGAAATGCATATCTAAGTATTTTTGTCACTCAGGCCGCCTCAAAAGGGAATCATATTTCCCACGTTCTACCGATGGTTTCCCATACCGATCATACCGAACATGATGTTGATATTCTGGTGACCGATATCGGATTGGCAGATTTAAGAGGGTTGGCACCACGAGAGCGGGCACAGACCATTATCGACAACTGTGTTCATCCTGATTACAGAGAAGAACTCCAGTCTTATTTTGACAGAGCTTGCGAAAGAGGAGGGCATACCCCACATTTATTGGAAGAAGCCTTCAGCTGGCATCTACGATTCTCAGAAACAGGAAGTATGAAACAGCTTACAGAAGTAGAAATTTCCAGTTAGGAATTTCATTTTTAATTATTATCAGGACCCGATACAGAGTATTGGGTCCTGTTTTTTTTAACATGTTTTAACCCGTTCATTCCACATGATAAAAGTCTTTATAATATCCAGAGAATATTTAGAAAACTAACATTATAAATATTATCTTTGAAAGAAGATAGGTGTTTTTGTAGGTAGAAAATGATAGGAAAAACCATTCATGAATATTTTAAAAAATAAAGTATGCATAATTACATAAGCGCAGAAGAAGCGATATATACGATCAAAAGTGGCAACCGTGTATTTTTTCACGGCAGTGCATGTACTCCCAATTACCTCATCGATGAACTTGCCCGACAGTCGCACCGGCTGGAAAACGTGGAAATGGTCTCTATTACCCAACAGGGCAATGTGGAAATTGCCAAGCCGGAGTATAAAAAAAGTTTTTTCATCAACTCATTATTCGTATCCACTCCTGTGCGTGATGCTGTCAATTCAGACCGGGGTGATTTTGTTCCTGTATTTCTAAGTGAAATACCCATCTTGTTCAGAAAAAACATTCTTCCTCTCGATGTCGCTCTGATTACGGTCTCACCACCGGATATCCATGGTTTCTGTACACTGGGAACTTCAGTAGACATCGCGAGATCTGCTGTCGACACGGCAAAGATCATTGTAGCCATTGTCAATCCCAGAATGCCAAGAACCCATGGTGATGGAATGATCCACATCAGCAGGATTCATAAACTGGTATGGCATGAGGAGGAACTTCCCACTGTAGATTACGGTTCAAAAGTAGGTCCGGAAGAAATGCTTGTAGGAAAACATGTCGCAGAGCTTATTGAAGACCGTTCTACGCTTCAGATGGGCATCGGAACCATTCCTGATGCAGTTTTAAAATGCCTTACCAACCACAAAGACCTGGGAATTCATACCGAAATGCTGAGTGACGGGGTTATCGACCTTATTCAGGATGATGTTATCAACAATAAATACAAAGGTTATAATGATAATAAAACCATCACAAGCTTTTGTTTCGGGACCCGAAAACTCTATGATTATGTTGATGATAACACCGTATTTGCTTTCAGAGATGTAAGCGAGGTGAATTTTCCGATCAATATTATGAGAAATAAAAAACTGGTGGCCATCAATTCCGCTATTGAAATTGATCTCACAGGACAGGTATGCGCCGACTCTATCGGAACAATGCAGTACAGTGGTATCGGGGGACAGATGGATTTCATGCGTGGTGCCGCACTGAGTGAGGATGGAAAACCAATCATTGCCATTACTGCCAGAACTAAAAAAGGAGTTTCAAGAATTGTCCCTTTTCTTAAACAGGGTGCCGGTGTCGTTACAACAAGAGGCCACATTCACTATGTAGTCACAGAATATGGAACAGCTTATCTGTATGGGAAAAACCTTCGCCAAAGGGCACAGGAGCTTATCAGCATTGCTCACCCGGATGACCGGGAGATGCTGGAGAGGGCAGCTTTTGAAAGATTTAAACACTGATAATTAAGAGCAGGATTTCCACGTCTTTTCTGCTGAAATCCAAAAACAGATTTTGAACCCAGGCAAATGTAAACATAAAAAAAATTTAACATTTTGGCAGTATTTTTGATAAAACTCTTTCTAAAACAAGAAAGTTGAAGACTATATATAATTCGATACGGGAAGAAGTAGTAAGGCATTCAAAAATAAGGAATTCGGTTTTGGGGAATGTGAATGAATGGAAAAGAAGCCACTATATTATTCTCTCCGAGATCATTAAAGATGAACTATCTGAAGCGGAAGAACTGAAAGGAGGAAAAAAATTTGAAATCGGAAATACCATTTCGCATGTTACCTTACAAAGATTTTTTGAAAATGATTACCAGGACAAGACACACAACGATCTCAGGTTCTTAAAGACCTTGGATAAGATCTGTATTTTTTTGGGATATAAAGATCTCAACGACTACATTCTTTTTGTAAGGCAAAAGCAACAGGAGAATAAGGATGCAGATGACCAATCGTTTACCACGCAGATGGTCTATAATTATTGTGCAACTGCCTTTGAGTTCTGCAAACAGTTTCCGGACCACAATACCAAGCTGTTCAAAGATCTTGTATTTGATGATTCTCCTTTTCTGGAACGGGTTTCACAGTTCAGTAAAGAGCTTTGCGATAAGGATTTTCAGCTGGTGACAAAAAACAACCGTTCCAATTATGAAGTTTTTGACATTCATATCGTTACCGACGAACCGGACAAGAAAATCCTGGAATCCCAGGAATTCTGGAATCTGCTGTTCAAAGTAGGCGAAACTGGGGAAGAACATTTTGTCAATCAGTTGAGTACCCAGATTTATTTTATCCGGAAAATAGGTGACTCCTGGAAGATTTGGGATAACTATAATCCGGACGCCGGAAGATTAAACCGACAAATATAAATAATAAGAAAGCCGTAGAGAATATCTGCGGCTTTCATGTTCGAAACATTTTTTTCACTTGTCTTTTGTATTACAAATGTAATAAGCCTTTTTCAAACGTAAGAAACTTAAATATACTTAAGTAAACATTTCTTTAACTTTATGTTAAATATATTCAACGATTCCTGCTTATTATTTTCGCCATATCCAAGTTTTTTGTAATTTGCATACCAATAAAATAAAAGTAAAAGAGAAAATATGTCAACACTTACATTTGCCGAGAAAATTGCTCAAGCAGAAAATTTCTTACCGATCAACGGTACAGATTATATTGAGTTTTACGTAGGAAATGCAAAACAGGCTGCCCATTATTACAAAACCGCTTTCGGTTTTCAGTCTGTAGCCTATGCGGGTCCTGAAACAGGAGTAAGAGACCGTGCATCTTATGTGCTTCAACAGGGAAAGATCAGATTGGTTCTTACAACAGGGCTTACTTCAGATTCTCCTATCAACGAACACGTAAAAAAACATGGTGACGGAGTAAAAATTTTGGCACTTTGGGTAGATGACGCGTATGCAGCTTTTGAAGAAACAACTAAAAGAGGTGGAAAACCTTATCTGGAGCCTGTAACTTTAACTGATGAGCATGGCGAGGTAAAAATGTCCGGAATCTACACCTATGGAGAAACTGTTCACATGTTTGTAGAAAGAACAAATTATGATGGTGCTTTCATGCCCGGATATGAAAAGTGGGAAAGCGACTATAAGCCTGAAGAAGCAGGATTGTTATACGTGGACCACTGTGTAGGAAATGTTGACTGGAACAGAATGATCCCAACAGTAGAATGGTATGAAAAAGTAATGGGGTTTGTCAATATTCTTTCCTTTGATGACAAACAGATCAATACAGAATACTCCGCATTGATGTCCAAAGTGATGTCAAACGGAAACGGATATGCCAAATTCCCTATCAATGAACCTGCTGAAGGTAAAAAGAAATCCCAGGTGGAAGAATACCTTGATTTCTATGAAGGAGAAGGGGTACAGCACATTGCCGTTGCCACCAAAGATATCATCCACACGGTAACCGAGCTAAAAAAACGTGGTGTAGAATTCCTTTCTGCTCCACCGGAAGCTTATTATGATATGGTTCCAGAAAGAGTAGGCCATATTGATGAAGATCTTAAGAAACTTCAGGATTTAGGTATACTTATTGATCATGATGAAGAAGGGTACTTACTTCAGATCTTTACAAAACCTGTAGAAGACCGCCCTACTCTATTCTTCGAAATCATTGAAAGACACGGCGCACAGAGTTTCGGTGCCGGAAATTTCAAAGCATTATTTGAAGCATTGGAAAGAGAGCAGGAAAGAAGAGGTAATCTTTAATTTTACATTAAAAATATTTAGTTTTGTCAGGATACCCTATTCTGACAAAACTTTTTTATAAAACACAATATATGAGAAAATTGTTACTTGGAGTTTTATTTTTTGGAACATTAGGCCTAAAGGCCCAATATGGAACACTGAATGAAATTCTTAACCGACTTGAACAAAGAAAAGGCATCAATCAGCATCTTGAAAAAGTGAATATTGATAACAAGAAATTTGTTTTCATTAAAGATGAGGCCGACCACACAGAAAGAGATTTTATTATTTTCAAAGGAAATGATGCTACCTACGTAGAGGTTTTCGATGATAAAGCAACAGGGGAAAGCAGTTCTAATGTTTTCACCGGCGATATCATTAGAAAAAACAATATTATTTCTTTACGGGCAGACAAGCTTGAAAATAAAAAGATTCCCATGCCAGTCACCAAAACTTTATTGCTGACCAGACAGGATGATATCCTCTATCTCATTGATGTCAATACGCGCGACAGATGGATTGATGAAGCATCTTATTCAAAAAAGGCAAAATAAATTTTCCGGGGAAATTTCTCAGGATGATATTTAAATCTAACTAAAATCTAAACTTATGAAATCATTTGTAGACTATTCCTCAAATTCGGATTTTTCTATACATAATATTCCTTTTGGAGTTGCAGTTTTTAATAAAGAATACATCGGATGCTGCACAAGAATCGGAGATCAGGTTATTGATCTTGCTACCTTGTATGATCTGAGCTATTTTGATGATATTGAAGGACTTGATGACAATGTTTTTGAAGCCTATACCCTCAATGAATTTATCGAGCTGGGTAAAAACGTGACCAATGTCGTACGGACCAGAATTCAAACCTTGCTACAGGAAGGATCCACCTTATCAAAAGATCAGAAAACCATCGAAGAAGCTTTCTATGATCTGGATAAGGTAAAAATGATGATGCCTGTACACATCCCGAATTATACGGATTTTTACAGCAGCATCGAACATGCTACAAATGTGGGAAAAATGTTCCGTGATCCGGCAAACGCTTTATTGCCCAACTGGAAACACTTACCGGTAGGCTACCACGGAAGAGCCTCCTCTATTGTCGTTTCAGGTACAGATATCAACCGCCCTAAAGGTCAGATGAAGCCTGCTGATGCAGATAAACCGGTTTTTGGACCTTGCAAGCAGTTGGATTTTGAGCTGGAAATGGCTTTCATCATTAATAAAAACACGGAAATGGGCGAAAGTATTTCCACAAAAGAAGCTGAAGATGCCATCTTTGGAATGGTGGTTTTCAACGACTGGTCAGCAAGAGATATTCAGTCTTGGGAATACGTTCCGCTGGGTCCGTTCCTTGCGAAGAATTTCGGTTCATCCATCTCTCCATGGGTAGTTACTCTTGAAGCTTTGGAGCCATTCAGAACCGCTTCTCCTGTACAGGATCCTGAGGTATTGGACTACCTGAAGTTTGATGGCGAAAAAAACTATGACATCAACCTTGAAGTGTATATCCAGCCAGAAAACGGAGAGCAGAATCTCATCTGTGAAAGTAACTACAAGCATATGTACTGGAATATGACCCAGCAGCTGGCGCACCATACAGTGAACGGATGTAACGTGGAGGTCGGTGATATGTATGCGAGTGGCACTATTTCCGGAAATGATCCTAAATCTTTCGGTTCTATGCTTGAATTAACCTGGAGAGGTCAAAACCCTTTATCACTAAATAACGGTGAAGAAAGAAAATTCATTGAAGATAACGATACCGTTACCATGAAGGCATGGGCTGTAAAAGACGGTGTGCGAGTAGGTTTTGGTGAAGTTTCAGGTAAAATTATTCCAACACTTTAATAATTTTTAAACACTTAAGTTTTTTAAGTTACATGATAATGGTAAAATTAAGTTCACTTTAGGTTTTTGAAAATCTATGATTTTCATTTTCAAATATTATGATTACTCAAAAATTGATTAATGATCTATCTTACAAAATCATTGGAGCTTGTATAGAAGTACATAAACTAGCAGGCCCCGGTTTGTACGAAGAGGTGTATCATCAATGTTTAGAAAAAGAATTTAATCTGATAGGTTTAAAATACCAAAGTGAACTTGAAATACCATTCTTGTATAAAGGCAAGCATATAAATTGCAAGGTAAAATGTGACTTTTTGATTGAAGAATTAATTGTTTTAGAATTAAAATCTGTAACTGAAATTCATCAAATTCATAAAGCTCAAACCATAAACTATATGAATCTTTTACAAGTTCCTCGTTCAATCCTAGTTAATTTTAATGTTACAAACCTTTATCACGAAGGTTGTGAATCTTTTGCCTCTAAAATATTTAAAGAACTTCCAAAAGAATGAAAATCGAAGATTTTCAACCTTAAGTGTTCTTTTATATGCAGCAACAGAAATAACTAAAATAACTTAAGTGTTAATAGAAAAATATGAAAACAGTAATCCCCTCCGAACTCACGTCCGTACAGCTTCAAACCATTATGCAGACGGCTGTCTCACCCCGCCCGATTGCTTTAGCTTCTACAGTGGATAAAGACGGTACGATCAATTTATCACCATTCAGTTTTTTTAACATGTTCAGTACGGTTCCTCCGATTCTGATCTTTTCACCATCGAGGAGAGTCCGTGACAATACGACAAAACATACCCTGGAGAATGTGATTGAGGTTCCCGAAGTCGTTATCGGAACCGTAAATTTTCCTATTGTACAGCAGATTTCTCTAGCCTCTACCGAGTATGAAACAGGGGTGAATGAGTTCATCAAAGCCGGCCTTACCATGAAAGATGCTGATCTCGTACAACCGAAACTGATTGAAGAGTGTCCTGTAAACTTTGAATGCAAAGTTGTAGAGGTAAAGTCCCTTGGAGATCAGGGTGGCGCCGGAAATCTGGTTATCTGTGAAGTGCAGAAAATTCATATCCGCGAAGAATATCTGAACGAAGCAGGAAATCTGGATCAGCAAAAACTGGATATGGTAGCCCGTTTGGGGAGCAACTGGTATTCCAGAAGCAATGAAAACAGTTTATTTGAAGTACCAAAACCGTTAGTCACAAAAGGAATTGGTTTTGATCTGCTGCCGGATGCCATCAAATACAGTAAAGTATTTTCAGGAAACGACCTGGGGATGCTTGCCAATACAGAAGTTCTGCCTGCCGGAAATTTCCATGCCGAGGAAGACATTCATCTAAATGCCCAAAAACTCCTTTTGGAAAGCAAAGTTGAAGAAGCCTGGACGCTTTTGATCATGAAATAAAGTAAAAGCCTGAAATTTCAGGCTTTTTTGTACTAAGGAAATCACCATCAGTAATGGGAATGATTTTTTTATGTTTCACTTCCCTATTTACTTTTATTACTTCCTCTTTATTTTACCTTTAACGCATCTGAAACCTTAATCTTTCCTTTTTCAGCAAAGTGGGTCACTTGCTCATTTTTATCAATGGAAACATTCAAATTGTCATTATGAGCATCAAAATAAATGGACGTAGAATATCCCGGACAGTCGTGCTGTTTGCATCCGGAAAGTTTGTAGATACCATTCTCAGAGGAGACCGGACTTTCCACATTGAAATTTTTTACCATTTCATCGTACTGATTTCCTACAAGTTTTTTAAGTCTGGCTGTAATATTTTTATCTTCAAACAACTTAATGTCATGGGGATACTTTCCAACGCTTTTGGTAATGATATTTTCTGCCAGAACCGGGGTGGACGAAGGAGTCGGTGTCGTGACTGTTGCAGAATCGGTCTGTGCAACAACTACAGAGTCTTTTGGCAATACGGTAGCCAGAGTATCTGTACTTACAGAAGATTCTGTTTTTACTTCTTTTTTACATGAAACAGCAGTTACTAATAATGATAGCGCCATAGCGCCAGTAAGAATGTTCTTCATAATTTTTTTTATAGTGATGGTATGATAACGTCATTTAAGCCGTTTTATTTCAAGTTTTTATTAATAAAATCAATACATTTTTCGGTTGCTTTGTTCAGATCCTGAGGCATCGTAAGATCTGTCCAGGGCTCTTTGGCACCAAACGTATGATTTCCATTTTCTATCAGGAACAGCTCAGAGTTCGGATTAAGAATATGGAGGTGTTCCGCCTGCTTTACTTCTACTGCTTCATCTTCCGTTCCATGAATAATCAGCAAATAGGCTTTGGCCATTTCCGTAGCCCGCTCCACATCAAAGCGATGCACGTTTTGCTCATAATCTTCGTAAAACTGGTAATAATGCGGCATTTCCTGTTGGGTACGCCCATTCAGGGCATAATAGACCCCTTTTTCTTTCCAGTGGTCAAAAGCTTCTTCTCTTGGAAAACGATCCAGACTATCTACGCTGGCCAGCGTAATAAGCCCATTGATTCGTTCATCTTCAAATGTCTTGATAATAGAAATTCCTCCTCCCCTGCTGTGACCAATCAAAACAATTTTCTCATCATCGACATGTGGATTTTTACTGAAATAGTCTATGACCACCCCTAAGTCGGAAAGCTCCTTCGAATAATTATTATTTCCAAAAGCCTCAAGATCTCCGAAGTTAAGCGGATCATGTATTGTTGTTCCGTTATGTGAAAAGTTAAACTTAACGAAGAAAAAGCCGGCAGCTGCAAATTTTTCTGCCATCAATTCCCAGGCGCCCCAGTCTTTATAGCCTTTATAACCATGAACAAAAATAACCAAAGGAAGCTGTCGCTCTGTCTCAGGGTAACAGGCATCTGCAAGGAAATCTTTTGTTTCAGGATTGGAAATGAGGATATTTTGTTTTTTAATGATATTCATATTCGATACTTTATACGCGTGATCTGCTTAGCATTTCACAATGAGGTTTATATTCATCTTATCCATGCTTGAAATTTACCCGGCTTTGGGAATTTCTGTTATAACAATGGGTCAAAATTCATTTTTCACTTAAAAATATTAAAAATAGAATTAAACACAAAGTAAAACCTTATTTTTGCTTCATGCAGAATTTAAGAACTGTAACCGTAATGCGTTACATTCTGCCACTGAGAGAGGGAGGTTCTCTTCCCGCGTTGGCAGAGGCTGATGATGACTTTAAATATGTTTTAAAATTCCGTGGTGCCGGCCATGGAGTGAAAATGCTGATCTCTGAACTTTTAGGAGGAAAGATTACAGAAGCTTTGGGACTCAAAATTCCCGAGCTGGTTTTTGTCAATCTCGATGCTGATTTTGGAAGAACCGAAGCTGATGAGGAAATACAGGATCTGCTGAAATCTTCTGAAGGACTGAACCTTGGACTGCACTATCTTTCCGGGTCGATCACTTATGATCCTGGCGTCCCTATAGATGCTCTTCTGGCTTCAAAAATAGTGTGGCTGGATGCCTTTATTACCAATATAGACCGTACTTTTAAGAATACAAATATGCTGATGTGGCATAAAGAACTGTGGATTATTGATAACGGGGCTTCGTTCTATTTCCATCATTCATGGCAGAATTTTGATACGGCGGCAAAAACACCGTTCAAGTATGTGAAAGACCATGTACTTCTGCCTAAAGCAACGATGCTGGACGAAGCTGAGCAATTTGCGCACGAAATACTGAACGACGATCTGTTCAGAGACATCGTGAATTCTATTCCTGAAGACTGGCTTCAATGGAATGATGCAGATGAAACTCCCGATGAAATTCGTGAAATTTATTTTCAGTTTATGAAAACCAGACTGGAAAACTCACAAATCTTTGTAAATGAAGCTAAAAATGCAAGAGGATAAAATATATGAATATGCGGTAATACGCCTGGTACCCAAAGTTGAAAGAGAAGAATTTTTCAATATCGGACTGGTGATGTTTTCCAAAAAAGAAAAATTCATCCGGGTGGAATTTTATTTATGTCCGGATAAATTCAGGCTGATGCACAGCAAGCTGGATTATGAAGATGTCATCCACAATCTGGAAAGCTTTCAGAAAATTGCCAACGGCGAGAAAGACGGCGGACCTATTGCACAACTCGACATTCCGGAACGTTTCCGCTGGCTGACTGCTGTAAGAAGTGCTGTCGTTCAGACTTCAAGACCTCATCCGGGAAAATCAAGAGATCTGAATACTACTTTTGGTAAGCTTTTTGAGGAATTAGTACAATAGCAGATTCTTCAAAAAAATTATATTATGAGAGTATCCTCCTACAACATATCACATTACAGGTTTTTTACAAACCTGTTTTTTATTTTATTTTTAAACTTTTCTCACTTATCCTTTTCGCAAAATTTTCCACAGACACCTGTAAAAGCTCTACCTGTTAAGAGTACACTTCTACCGGATATTGCCCATGTTTCTGAAGATATTGTATACAAAACCAACAGAAACGGAGCTCCGGTAGCGCTGGACCTTTTTATTCCTAAGAGCAAATCAGAAGACAAGCTCCCGGTGATGATCTATATCCATGGTGGAGGCTGGGTAGAGGGTGACAAAATCATCCATGCTGACAACTATGTTGAAACTACGATAGCAAAGCTGCTGGCCAAACAATACGCTGTGATCAGTATAAACTATACGCTCCTCAATAGCAGCATCCATTTCCCGCTCCCACTGGAAGACACTAAAGATGCCGTAAAGTGGGTAAGGAAAAATGCAGAAAAATATCATTTTGACACCAGTAATATCGGGCTTTTCGGGGCTTCGGCGGGAGCTCATCTCGCGTTGCTCGCCGCTTATACTCCGGATGATACATTCATGGGAAGCCCGGAGCTTTCCTCATATTCTGCAAAAGTAAATTATGTTATTGACCATTATGGCCCCACTGACCTCAATAAGCTCTTTCATACCCGCCTGGGAACAATCCCGGTAGCGATGATTGGGCTGATGTCTAAAAAGATTGTCAGCTTACAACAGAATCTGGTAAAAGGCATTTCAGGCTATGATATTCAGAAAGACCAGGACAGCGCCATACAATACCTGAAAACCATTTCCCCTGTTAATTTTGTCTCCGGAGGTGTTCCTACCTTAATTGTTCAGGGTACTAAAGATAAAATAGTTCCTCTCAGTCAGTCTAAAAAATTGTACCACAAATTAAAAAGAGCTGAAGTTCATACCTCCTTAATCATTATTGATAACGGGGTGCACGGCTTCAGAACTACTGATAAGACCGATCTGGATAAGGTTACCGATCAGATGGTAGATTTTATCGTCTCACAAAAAAAATAATATACATTTACAAGAAACACATTCATTAACAAACATAAAATCAATATCTTAAATAACAAACATTTTTAAATTTGCTATATTGATATACATATCGATATTTATTAATTGAAAATTATCTACCTTGGCTATTGCTTAAATTATTCACAACAATTAGCCTTACAATTTAATTATTCATTAATAAAAGCAAGCAATATGGACTATCTTAATAATATCAATGCGCTTACCCTTATATTTGTATCTGTTCTGATTTTTGCAATAGCCTATCGTTTTTACGGTATTTTTATTGCGAATAAAGTGCTGCGGCTTAATGACCGGCATACCACTCCTGCGGTAGAATTCGCAGATGGTAAAGATTATGTAGCCACCAATAAAAATGTACTTTTCGGACACCATTTTGCTGCCATTGCAGCTGCTGGTCCTTTGGTAGGACCTGTCCTGGCTGCTCAGTTCGGATATCTTCCGGGAGCATTATGGATTCTGATAGGCTGTGTTCTGGGAGGTGGGGTGCACGATATGGTAGTTCTGTTTGCATCGGTAAGGCATAAGGGGCAAAGTCTTGCCACGATTGCTTCCAAAGAAATCGGTAAAACCACAGGAACTGTTGCAGGTTTTGCCATTCTGTTCATACTCATCCTTACATTAGCCGGTTTATCCCTTGCCTGTATCAATGCGATGCATGAAGCTTCATGGTCACTGTTTACAGTAATCATCACCATGCCCATTGCCATTATCATGGGGCTTATTATGCGGTATAAAAAGAACAGTGTTCTTTTTGCCAGTATTCTGGGAGGCATTCTGTTGATAGCAGGAATCATCGGAGGACATGGCCTGATGCAAAATCCTACCATGAATAACTTATTTTCATGGGACATCACAACGATTTCCATTGCAATTCCTCTGTATGGCTTTCTGGCATCCGTACTTCCGGTATGGCTGCTTTTAGTTCCGAGAGATTATCTTTCTACTTATTTGAAAATAGGAACAATCATCATGCTGGCCATCGGCGTTATTGTAATTCATCCCACAGTACAGATGCCGGCGATCACTGCATTTGTGAACGGTGGCGGTCCGGTAATAGGTGGTCCTGTACTTCCTTTTATTTTTATTGTGATTGCCTGCGGAGCCATTTCCGGGTTTCATGCGGTAATTGCAACGGGCACGACTCCTAAAATGCTGACTAAAGAAAGAGAAATCCTTTTCGTAGGTTATGGTGCAATGCTGGTGGAAGGTTTCGTCGCACTAATGGCCCTTATCGCTGCATGTACATTGATGCCGGGTGATTACTTCGCCATCAATACCCCTAAGGAAGCCTATGACGGTTTTCTGGCGGCCCACCCTTCTCTGCACGGCGTAGATATTGACTATTACTCACAAAAGATAGGGATTGATCTTTATGGAAGGACTGGTGGTGCTGTTTCCTTAGCAGTAGGAATGGCTCACATTTTTAATAAGATTCCTTATATGGATCAGCTGACCGCTTACTGGTATAACTTTGCCATTATGTTTGAAGCTGTATTCATTCTTACAGCAATTGATGCAGGAACCAGAGTCGGGCGCTTCTTTCTTCAGGAAATGCTGGGATCTGTTGTTCCGAAATTCAATGATAAAAACTGGGTTCCGGGGATTATTATCAGCAGTCTGCTTTTTACTTTTGCCTGGGGGTATCTGGTGTATACCGGAAATGTAAGCAGCATTTGGCCGTTATTTGGGATCAGCAACCAGTTACTCGCCGCTTGTGGTCTTATTGTCTGTACCACGATGCTTATCAGGATGAACAGAGGGAAATATGCCCTGTGCTCAGCCATTCCAGGGGTTTTTATGGCAGGTATTACTTTCTGGGCGGGTTATATCCAGGTCACGGCTATCTATATTCCGAAAGAACAGTATTTGCTGGCAGCCTTAGCGGCAACCGCAATGCTTCTGATGCTTATCGTATTTATCGGAGCGTTCAGAAAATGGTATGAACTTTTAAAAATCAATACTACAGAAACGGACTTTTATGGAGAACAGGTAAAAGAACTTGTGGAAAGATAGTATTTGTTTTCAAATTCCATTGCGGTTCTTGGCCTGCTGTGATAATTTTTATACATTTGTTTTGCTTTAGGGGTATTCTGAGAAGAATTGAGAGAGTCCCTTTGAACCTGATATGGCTTACACCAGCGTAGGGAAAAGCAAAGCTACATTAACCTCTGATGTACTTTTGTTTCGGATTTTTTCCTAAAGCTATTTTTATGTAATGATAACAATGGAAAAAATTCTCTGGCAACACATTCAGCTTGTACGACAGCAGTCTCCCCTGGTTCATAATGTGACAAATTATGTCGTGATGAACAATACAGCCAATGCGCTTTTGGCTGCAGGAGCCTCCCCCATTATGGCCCACGCAAAATCAGAAATCAAGGAAATGGTCAATATTGCTCATTCCGTGGTTATTAATATAGGCACCCTTGACGAGTATTGGTCCGAATCGATGATCATGGCTGCTGAAATAGCAGATTCCGTCAACAAACCCTGGGTTCTGGATCCTGTAGGTGCAGGTGCTACCACTTTCCGGGATCAGGTTTTACATCAGCTTTTACAATACCGCCCTACGGTGATCAGGGGCAATGCTTCTGAGATTATTGCCCTGGCAAAAGCAAACGACACCGTCACCAAAGGTGTAGACAGCACGGCCGGAAGCAGTGATGCGATGGATGCTGCTCAGATTTTGGTTCAACAATACAACACCATCGTGTGCATTTCAGGGGAAACAGACATTATTCTGAGCCCCGGGAAGTGTTTCCATTTAAAAAACGGTCATCCTCTCATGACTAAAGTTACAGGACTCGGATGCTCGGCTTCAGCTCTTACCGGAGCATTCATAGGATGCTCGGAAGATAAAGTACAGGGTGTTGCGGCAGCAATGGCACTGCTGGGAATAGCGGGAGAGCTGGCGTTCCTGGAAAGTAAAGGCCCCGGCAGCCTCCAGGTCAGCCTGATTGATAAGCTGTACAACATTACCGAAGAAGAATTTACGCAACATCTGAAGATTGAACAAAAATGAGTTTACATTCTTTTCCCTACCAGTTGTATCTGGTGATTTCAGAAGCCGACTGTATGGGGAAAAACTTTCTCAAAGTTGCTGAACAGGCCATTCTCGGTGGTGTGGATATTATTCAGCTTCGGGAAAAAAGTGACTCCACAGAAAAGTTTCTGCAAAAGGCACTAAAGCTTACAGAAATTACTGCTAAATACGGTATCCCACTTATCATAAACGACAATATGAAAGTGGCTGAAAAGGTAAATTCAGCAGGCATTCATGTGGGGAACAGTGATACTGCTCCTACTGATCTTAGAAAGCAGCCCGCGATCAGGGATAAAATCATTGGCTATTCTGTGGAGCACCTGATGCAGCTTGAAAATGAACAAACTGCCGTATCCGATTATCTGGGAATAAGCCCGGTCTTTAGAACTCAAACCAAAACCGACACCGTTACAGAATGGGGGTTTGAAGGGATCACAAAAATCAGGCAGCTGACAGATAAGCCATTGGTCGCGATAGGCAGTATTCATCTGGAAAATGCAAGAGCAGTACTCAATGCCGGAGCCGACTGTCTTGCCGTCGTGTCCGCGATATGCAGCGCAGATGATCCCCAGCGGGCGGCTTATGAATTAAAAAACGAAATTTTAAAATGAAAAAGTACAAATATCCGTCGGTATTAACGATTGCCGGTTTTGATGGAAGCGGAGGTGCAGGTATTCAGGCCGACATCAAAACGGCTTCTGCTTTAGGCTGCTTTTCCACTTCGGTGCTAACGGCTTTGCCAGTACAGAATACACAGGGAGTAAGAAAAATATATCCGATTCCTGTTGAGGCGGTAGCAGACCAAATCAGAGCAATTCTGGATGATATTATTCCGGATGCCATCAAGATTGGAATGGTGCATACCCCTCAGCTGGTTGAAACCATTGTTTCTACCCTGGCAGAATATAAAAAAATACCGATCGTATTTGACCCTGTGATGGTGGCTACCAGTGGACATAGATTGATTGAAGAGGAGACGATCACGGCTATTACTGAAAAGCTCTTTCCTATTGCTGATGTCATTACCCCTAATATGGATGAGGCGGCAATTTTAGCAAATATAAAAGTAGAAACCCTGGATGATCTGTATGCTGCCGGGAAAAAAATAAAAGAACTCGGCTGCAAAACGATTCTTCTGAAAGGAGGCCATCAGACAACCTCAACGATTACATCTTTATTCTATGATGTAGATAACAGTTTCCATTCTTTTGAAACTTTAAAATTCGATACGGATAATACCCATGGCTCCGGCTGCACGCTATCTTCTGCCATCGCAGCCTATATTGCACAGGGAAAATCTTTGTATGACGCTGTTTCGATGGGCCAGCAGTATGTCTTTCAGGCTATAGAAAACGGAACAGACGTCCAAACAGGACTTGGAAACGGTCCGCTAAACCACTTTTTTAACCCTCAAAAACTGATCAAAAATGAAATGGTCTGAACACATCTGGCAATCGATAGGAGGATGCTACGAGTCTATCCTGGACATGCCCTTTATACAAGAATTATCTGACGGCAGCTTACCCCAGGAGAAGTTCCGGTTTTACATGGCCCAGGATTCTTTATATCTGGAACATTTCGGAAGAACATTATCCCTCATCGCTGCAAAGATTCCTGATCTTCAGGATGTCCTTGCTTTTATGCGTTTTGCAGAAAATGCAATTGTTGTAGAAAATGCATTGCACGAATCTTATTTCAAGGATTTTGGCGTAGGTAACAAAGGTATTTTACAGCCTGCCTGCCATCATTACATTCACTTTCTGAGAAGTACGGCGGCTCTTGAAGCTGTGGAAATAGCGGTAGCTGCTGTACTGCCTTGTTTCTGGATTTACAGAGAAGTCGGCAATCACATTTACCGTATACAAAACACCGTCAATAATCCTTACGAAAAATGGATTGCTACCTATGCCGGAGAGGAATTTTCCGCTGCTGTAGACCAGGCGATTGCCATTTGTGACAGAATAGCTGAGAACAGCACTGAAGAAACCCGGAAAAAAATGTCGGAAGCTTTTATCACCGCCTCCAGAATGGAATATCATTTCTGGGAAGCAGCCTATGAACTGAAGATGTGGAACTCATCTTCAATACTTTTCTCTAACCACCAATAAACTTTATAAAAAAACGGAACCCAATGGGATCCGTTTTTTATTGGTGATTATATGGATTAAAAATTAAAATTCAGCCTGGTAAAAACATATCTGCCATTCTGCCCGAATTGTGACGTTGACCGTGAATAGATAAACTGATCATTATTGGTAGATGCAGGAAGGTTCCTTGTTGGATAAATATCGAATAAATTATTTACCCCTAAAGTCAGTCCTACATTTTTGGTAAACTGATAAGCCAGGGAAAGATCGGTAATGATCTTGTCAGTAATCTGCTGGTGCTCATTGAAATCAATAACCCCATCACCGTTTACATCAATAATGTCAGCTCCCGTTACCTTTCCAAAGTAGGTATTTCGCAGATAAAAGCTGGCGTTCTTCCATGTCAGCGTGTGCGAAAGGCTGGCTTTTACCCGGGGTACTGCTTCTTCCATATAAACTCTGGATTTCTCAGAAAAATAAACCTTTTCCAGCTCCGGAGACTGTAAAAGCCCTGAGGAATGAACATCCCCCACCTGTTTGGTCTGGTTGAGGTTGATTGCAAAATTGTTATCCAGTTTTAGATCTGAAAATCTTGCCTGATGGGAAATTACAACGTCCAGCCCTTTGGTTTCCGTATCAATGGCATTGGTAAAAAACTGTGCCCCATTAATTCCCAGGGCATCATAAGCTTCCTGTGCTTTTTGAGGTACACTGGCTCTCAGAAACTGGTCCGTAAGGATAATCCTGTTGTCGATTCTTGTGAAATATCCGTCTGCTGTAAAGGTCAGATTCACAGATGGTATTCTATAAGTAAATCCTACACTGGCCGATTTTGATGTTTCCTGCTTTAGTTTTGGCATATCCAGCAGCCCCGCCAGTTGAGAATCATTACTGAAAGTTCCCACTTCAAGAAGTTGATTATTGGTAAATAACGTAGAGGTTACATTATAATAAATCTGGTGGATAGACGGAGCCCTGAATCCTGTAGATCCGGCAAATCTTACATTAAAATCCGGAGCTACCTTGATCCTCGAAGCCAGCTTATAATTGAATGTAGATCCGAAATCCGAATAATTTTCATATCTGGCCGCAGCATCTACCAATAGCCAGTTGGTAAAATTGAATTCAATATCTGCATAAGCCGCTACCGACTGTCTGTTTTTGTCCACAGCATTATCGGGTTTAAAACCGTTGAACACCTGTGACCCTCCTGGAAGAGAGGCACCGAAGAAATCCGTAGGTCTTAAAGAGCTCCCGTTCCAGATATTTCCGGAAGCATCATACGTAGAATAGGAAGCTTCTTCCCCGGCGGTGATTTTAAAATTTTCATACCGGTGTTCAGCACCAAAGGCTACGTTAATTCCTTCCCAGACATCATATTTTTTAGAAAAATCAAGATTGATTGTATTCTGAGAGAACCTCAGGCCACCGGCTTCAAATTCGTTCGGTGACGCAAAGCGAAGGGAAGTATTCCCCGTATTTCTTATATTATAGGTAAAAGAGTTTTGTCCAAAGGTATTGCTAAAATCTATATGCCAGCCATCCCATTTTCCTTTGATTCCGGCAGCCAATGATAGATCCTGAATATCCGTTCCAATCTGAGGTAGGTAGCCGTTAGGATAAGATCCTGTAAAGGTGCGGCTTTCCCGGGGCCTTCTGTAAAATCCTCCGGAAACACCATGTCTCAGGCTGTATCCCCCAAAAGTATATACTTTCCAGTCGTCACTGATCGGTACCTCAGCATTCACGAAAAGCTGGTGGTTATTCAGTTTGGATTGCCCTACCTGCATGTTGAAGTCCTTTCTGCTAAGTCCTCTGTATGCCAGCTCCTGATCCGTAACATCGAAATTCAGCAAAGATTGAAGCCCTTTCTGAATAACATTTCCCGCCCCGTCTTTGATATCCTGTATCGTAGAAGCTCCCTGAATGTCTGCAAGCTGGGCGCCGCTAAAATAATTGACACCCTGGGCATACTGATGGATGTAATTGACAATCTGCTGAGAATTGGGAGTAGTGTTGATATTGGTAAACAAAGAGGAAAGATTTACCCCATCATTTAAAGCACGCTGCTCAATTGCATTATACGCATTGTAAATGGCTCCTTTTTCTGTTCCTGCCCTATACGTAGGATTTCTGAACTGTGAAGACCAGGTGATATTAAAAAAACCTCCTTTCGTTCCGATCTTATTACCGTAATTCAGATCCAGCTGGATGTTCTGGCCGTCAAAATTTCCGGTATGGTCATTTGCGGTCGGCGTCAGATTTCCGCCGTAGCTGATCTGGCCAGCCAGTTTTCCGGTATCCTTTTTAAGCTCAAGATTGATAACTCCGGCAATGGCATCTGATCCATATTGCGCTGCTGCACCATCCCTTAGCACTTCGATCCTGTTGAGGGCAAAAGAAGGAATAGCGTTCAGGTCCGTTCCTACAGTACCCCTTCCCGGTGTTCCATTAACATTCACAAGAGCTGATGTATGTCTTCTTTTGCCATTCACCAGAACCAATACCTGATCAGGCCCCAACCCTCTAAGCTGCGCAGGATCCAGATGGTCGGTTCCATCTGAATTGGTCTGAATGGTGGAGGTAAAAGACGGAGCAACGGCATTCAGGATTTGTCCGATATTGGTTTGTGGAAGAATGACAGAAGATTCTTTTACATTGAAGACATCTACAGGTACGGGGCTGTCTATCTTGGATCTCGCTCCTGCACGGGAGCCCAATATGACCACTTCTTCTACACTGTTTGTCTTTATACTGTCTTTATTAGTTCTGATACTGTCTTTTTCCTGACCGTACGTGTACACGCCCAGGAAAAATAAAGCAGCGGCTGAAACAATAGTTTTTTTATTTCTCATATAGTTTACTTAAAATGGATTGAACATTTATGTTTTTTGCAGCAGCAAAGGTAAAATATATTTATTAGTCTACAAAATAGATAGACTTTGTTTTTCTGAAAAATATCTATAGTTTGTTTCTATCCCTTACTAAAAATACGCATTTTAAAAGAATCCTGTGAAATTTTAACAAAAAAGCGGATTCAAAAAAATTGAATCCGCTCTGTTTTATTTTATTATTCAGTATTAGATCTTGGTAAGCTTTGCGTATTTTAAGATCAGGTTTTTCTCGCCTTCATGGATGAAAACAACTTTTGCCTTGATATTCTGCGGATCTGTCCCATCCAGGAATGTTACCTCTCCGATTCCAAAACGGTCATGCCTTACTTTATCTCCTACTTCGATATCCTGAGAAGATGCGCCGCTCGGATTGATAATTTTGGCTGTACTCACTGGTTTTAGCTTTCTCACTTCCTGGGCCGGCTTGGCATTATCCCCTCTGTCAATGGATTTCTTTTCCACTTTCTTGAAGGACTTCATCTCAGATGGATGTTCATCAAAAATATTGGATCTTACTCCTGAGTTATTGATAAACCTCTTTTCCAGAGCAGGGTTAAGGAATTCAATATACTCGTCATCAATCTCGCTTAGGAATCTGGACGGTTCTGCATCTGTAATTTTTCCCCACTGAAAACGGGAAACAGCATAGGAGAAAAATGCTTGTTTTTCTGCTCTTGTAAGGGCTACATAAAACAGTCTTCTTTCTTCTTCCAGGTCTTCCCTTGTTGCTGAACTCATAAAGCTTGGAAAAAGATTTTCTTCAAGCCCCACCAGATGGACTACAGGGAATTCCAATCCTTTTGACAGGTGAATCGTCATCAGAGAAACCATATCCTCTTCAAGGTTTTTATCCTGGGTATCAGCGGAAAGGGCAATATTTTCGAGGAAATTGGACAGGCTCGGATCCCCATCCTCCAGCTGCATCTGTTCTTCAATGAATCCCTGCATGGAGTTCATCAGCTCCTGAACGTTTTCTACCCTGGAAATTCCTTCCGGAGTCTGGTCATCTTTTAAAAACTTGATCAGGCCGCTTCTTTTTGCCACTTCCATGGCTACGCTATAGGCTGTTTCTGTTTTCAGCAATACCTTGAAGGCTTTGATCATCGACCAGAAGTCGTTCAGCTTATTCAAAACCCCATTATTCAATCCCAGCTGGGGGGCGTACATCGGAAGATTATCCAGAACTTTAGACACTGCAATATTTTGCGCATCAGCAAAAACGATCAGTTTGTTCTGGGTAGTATCTCCAATTCCTCTTGCCGGATAATTGATAATTCTCATCAATGCTTCAGAATCATTTTCGTTGATCAGAAGACGCAGGTAACCGATAAGATCCTTCACCTCTTTTCTCTGATAAAAGGAAAGACCACCATAGACCTTGTACGGAATATTTTTACGCCTTAAAGCATCTTCAAATGCTCTGGTCTGCGAGTTGGTTCTGTATAAAATAGCAAAATCACTGTACTTTCTCTGATCACGGTTACGAAGTTCCCAGATATTTCCGGCAACAAAGTTGGCCTCATCGGCATCTGAAAGTGAACGGTAGATTTTGATCTTATCGCCTTCTTCATTATCACTGAAGACATTTTTCTTAAACTGCTGAAGGTTTTTAGCAATAACAACGTTGGCTGCATTTACGATATTCTGTGTAGAACGGTAATTCTGTTCCAGGGATACCGTCTGGGCATCCGGATAATCTTTTTTAAAGTTTAAGATATTATAAATATTGGCCCCACGGAAAGAATAAATTGACTGTGCATCATCTCCCACCACACATATATTTTCAAATTTTGAAGCCAGTGCTTTTACGATAAGATACTGAGAGTGGTTGGTATCCTGGTACTCATCCACCATAATATATCTGAATCTATCCTGATATTTTGCCAATACTTCCGGAAAACGGGTCAACAGCTCGTTGGTTTTCAACAACAGGTCATCAAAATCCATAGAACCGTTTCTGAAACAGGCATCTACGTATCTCTGGTAAATCTGACCGATAAACTTCATATTGGCTTTTTCATCAGCTTCCATCAGTTCCGGGTTGTTGAAATAGGCTTTTACCGTAATCAGGTTATTTTTGTAAGTCGATATCCTTGCCTGAACTTTTTTTGGCTTGTAAAGATCGGCATCAATATTCATATCCTTCAATACTTTTTTGATCACATTCAATGCATCCTGCTGATCGTAAATCGTAAAATTTGAAGGGTAGCCCAGGTAATGAGCTTCAATTCTTAAAATTCTTGCAAAAACAGAGTGGAAGGTTCCCATCCAGAGGCTTCTTGCATTGCTGTCTCCCACCACTTTTGCGATACGGTCTTTCATTTCCCGCGCCGCTTTATTGGTAAAGGTAAGCGCCAGGATATTGAAAGGGTCTACTCCATTGTTGATCAAATGGGCAATCCGCATGGTAAGCACCCGCGTTTTTCCGGAACCTGCTCCTGCAAGCACCATCAAAGGTCCTTGTAATGAGGTAACGGCTTCATATTGTGATTCGTTGAGTCCTTTCAAATAGTCCATACAGCAAAAAAATTTTTGGGAACACAAAATTAATGTATTCAGAGGAGAATTCAAACTTTCGTGGCAGAAGTTAGACATTACAGCAGTTTTAGGATGATGGAGAATGGTTTGAGACAGCCAGATTTTTATACTAAATCATTTGTATATGCTAGTGAATGTCGCTGCTCAAATACCAGAATCTATTAAAAACATTTGATATTGAAGGCTAAAGACTTAACTTTAATCACTTTTGTGTAACATTTAATTCACTTTTTGTACTTATTGATTAACAATTTCCAAGTTTATGAAAAAACGATTTCTTTCTGCTGCTGCCGTAGCTTTTTTTGGGCTTATGCTGAATGCACAGCAAATCAAATATGAAGAATATGACCTTCCGAACGGTCTTCATATCATCCTCCATCAGGACAACTCGGCTCCGGTAGTTACTACAGGAGTCATGTATCACGTTGGAGCCAAGGATGAGGTAAAAGGCAGAACAGGCTTTGCTCATTTCTTTGAGCACCTGCTATTTGAAGGAACTCCCAATATAAAAAGAGGGGAATGGATGAAAATTGTTTCTTCCAACGGAGGGCAGAACAATGCCAATACCACCAACGACAGAACATATTATTATGAAACATTCCCTTCTAACAACGAACAGCTCGGGCTTTGGATGGAAGCTGAAAGGATGCGCCATGCCGAGATCAATCAGGTTGGGGTAGATACACAGAGAGAGGTTGTAAAAGAAGAAAAAAGACTGAGAATGGATAACCAGCCTTATGGAAATCTTTTCCCAACCATTCAGAAAAATCTTTTTACCAACCACCCGTACAACTGGCCGACGATCGGCTCTATGGAAGATCTTAATGCTGCAAAGCTTGAAGAATTCCAGGCATTTTACAAGAAATACTATGTTCCCAATAATGCCACCCTTGTGGTAGCGGGAGATATCAAACCTGAACAGACAAAAAAATGGATTCAGGAGTATTATGGCGGGATTCCAAAAGGAACTACCTATCCAAAAGACTTTCCAAAAGACACCCCGATTACCCAGGAAAAAGAAGTAACGGCAACAGACCCAAACATTCAGCTTCCTGCCTATGTTTTTGCATACAGAACTCCTGCCAACAAAGAAAAGGATGCGTATGTTCTGGATATGCTTTCTTCTTATCTAAGTAATGGTAAGTCTTCTGTTTTATATAAAAAACTGGTTGACCAGGAGAAAAAGGCACTTCAGGTTGCGGCCTTCAATCAGGGGCTTGAAGACTATAGTATTTTTGCTTTTTTTGCAATTCCTATGGGACAGACCAGCAAGCAGACCCTTCAGACTGATATTGATGCGGAAATCAGGAAGCTTCAGACCACTTTAATTTCAGATGAAGATTACCAAAAGCTTCAGAACCAGTTTGAAAATCAGTTTGTCAATCAGAATTCAAGCATTCAGGGGATTGCGGCTTCCCTGGCTACCAACCATGTACTGATGGGAAATACCAATCTTATCAATAAGGAAATCGATATTTACCGATCGATTACAAAACAAGACCTGCAGAATGCAGCTAAAAAATATCTGAATTCCAACCAGAGAATCATCATCAATTACGTTCCTGAGAAAAAATAAGTAGATCCCATGAAAAAGCAATTCACCTATATAGCAGCAGCATTTTTATTTGCAGGAATGCTCTCTGCCCAAAAACTAGACCTTAATGCAATGCCAAAACCGGGACCTACTCCCGCCATCAATATTGCACAACCAAAAACTTTCCAGCTGAGCAATGGGCTTACCGTAATGGTAGTGGAAAACAACAAGCTTCCAAGGGTCAACACCACACTTACCATGGACAGGCCTCCCTATAATGAAGGCAGTATCTCAGGAGTAAGCAGCCTTATGGCAGGTCAGCTTGATAATGGAACTACAAAGATGAGCAAAGATGAGTTCAATAAAAAAGTAGACTTCTTAGGAGCTAATATCAATTTTTCGTCCAGCGGAGCTACTTCCAATTCACTTTCAAAGTACTTTCCGGAAGTATTGGGATTAATGGCTGACGCGATCGTGAACCCTAAATTTTCAGCGTCAGAAATCCAGAATGCTAAGGAAAGAATCATTGAGGGCCTGAAGGCGGACGAGAAAAATGCAGCTTCCATTGCCAGAAGAGTTTCCAACGCATTGATGTATGGAAAAAACACTTCAAGAGGGGAATTTGAAACGGTTGAATCGATCAGCAAAATCCAGCTCGCAGATGTCCAGAATGTATACAACAAATATTACGCTCCGGATAATGCGTATCTGGTGATTGTCGGAGATGTACAATATGAGCAGGTAAAACCTTTGATTGAGAAAGCTTTCGGAAGCTGGAAAAAATCAAATACCAAATTTGCAGCCTTAGAACCGGCATCCAATGTTGCGAAAACAGAGATCAATGTGGTAGATGTACCTTCTGCGGTACAATCTGTATTAACTGCCGGCAATCTGAACAATCTCAGAATGAAAGATCCGAATTACTTCGCAGCAACGATTGCCAACTACATTTTAGGCGGTGGCGGAGAGGCAAGACTTTTCATGAACCTTAGAGAGAAAAACGGATTCACGTATGGTGCGTATTCAGGAATCAGTACCAATAAATACACTCCTCAATTTTCTGCGGAGACAAGTGTCAGAAATGAAGTAACTGATAAAGCGGTGAAAGAGCTCATGAATGAGCTGAATGCCATTTCTACGGTAAAGCCAGAAGAGCTGGAAAATGCAAAAGCCAAACTGAAGGGAAGTTTCATTATGTCTTTAGAAAAGCCTGAAACGATAGCAAGATTTGCTTTGAATCAGAAAATACAGGATCTTCCTGCTGACTTCTACACCAATTATCTGAAATCGATTGATAAAGTTAATGCAACAGATGTTTCCAATGCCGTAAAGACAACTATTTTACCTAACCAAACCAGAATTTTTATTGCCGGTAAAGCATCTGATATTTCTGAAGGGTTAGAAAAATCAGGATATCCGGTAAAATACTTTGATAGGGAAGCAAACCCTGTGGCAAAGCCTACAGTACAAAAAATGGATGCCAGCGTAAGCATTGGTTCTATCGCAGATAAATACATTAGTGCTATCGGAGGTCTGGCAGCCGTTCAAAAAGTGACTTCTATTACAACTGATGCCACAACAAAGGTGCAGGGAATGGACATGAGCATGAAGATGATTATGGCCAAAGGCGGAAAAATGTCACTGGATATGAAAATGATGGGCAACACCGTTCAAAAGATCGTTTTCGATGGTAAAGACGGCTACATGGAAGCTCAGGGAAAAAAGATGCCATTGAACGATAAACAAAAAACGTCCATGACTGAGCCGGAACTTTTCCCGGAACTCGCGTTCGCTAAATCTACAGAATTAAAGCTGGCAGGAATCGAAAAATACAATAATGAAGATTCTTATGTCGTGAAGGGACCAAAACAAACCTACTATTACAGTGTAAAAACAGGCCTGAAAACGGGTGAAATAAAAGCTGGTGAAGGAGGTTCCATCCCAACAAGTTATGCAGATTACAAAGAGGTATCGGGAGTAAAGCTTCCGTTCACCATCATCCAAAATATGGGCGGAATGGACATCAGCCTCGCAGTACAGTCTTATCAGCTTAACCAGGCTAAGGATTCTGACTTTAAATAGAAACAACTAATTTTGTAAAAGCTATCTCATTTCGGGGTAGCTTTTTTATTTTGCCTTGAAGAAAGCTGTATTAACCAACCAAAACAAGATGGTTTGCTCTTAAATCCGGTTTTAAAGGTAAAATCATTGTTTGATTTCCAATTTTTTGCAGTTGATTCATATTTCCCAACATCTTTTTTTGTCGTTCAGTAAAAAAAGATTAAATTTGCCCATTCAAAAAGATATCAGAATTAATGGATACTATATTTACACTATTGATGGTTCTTGTTATGATTGCCAGTGTTTTATTGGTGATTATCGTTATGGCTCAAAACCCTAAGGGAGGAGGCCTTTCCAGTACTTTCGGCGGTGCATCTTCTGCACAGTTTGGAGTACAAAGAACCAATGATTTCATGGAAAAAGCAACATGGACTCTAGGCGGAACTATCATCGTTCTTATCCTTTTAAGCGTTGTGATCACAGGTAAACCTTCACAGGCTGCTCCTACGCAACAACAACCAGCGAAGAAAGAAGCCCCTGCAAAACAGCAGACAGCTCCTGCTTCTAAAACAACAGCACCGGTACAGACACCGGCTCCTACTAAATAAGAAGAGTATTCTTGTATATACAACAAAAGCAACCCAATCGGGTTGCTTTTTTATTTGTCATTCTTCATAGCATTAACTCAAGCTTTTGCCTGGACCCCACAACTTTTGTACCTGATCCCTTTTAATTATTTCAGTTTGATCTTTTCAATATGATAGCGAAGTTTTAACCCGGCTTTCAAAAATGAATACTGAACCGGCTTATCTTCCTTGTAATATTTATCAATAAAGATCTGCATGGCCCCGTAGAATCTTTGCAGATATACTTCGTCTTTTACAGTACTTTCTCCTTTGTGATGAAGAATGGAAGCTTTACCATAATAATAATTCCTATATCCGTTTCTCAACAATGTAAAGCACAGATCAATATCTTCGCCGTACATAAAATAAGCATCATCAAGTCCACCTGCTTCTGTGTACACTTCTTTTTTCACCAATAAAAAAGCACCCGTCACCACATCTACCTCAGCGATGGCGTTTTCTTCGATATCACTCCTGTAATAGGATTTTGAATTGTTCTTTTTAAAACTGGTAAACAGCTTTTCAAAAGAATTGAACATATCGGGAACGGAACGTTTGCTCTCAGGGAGAAAATTTCCCTGTGCATCATGCATCCTTACTCCCATACATCCGAAATCAGGCTGTGAGTCCGCAAAATTAAGAAGGTCGTCCATATAGAAGCCCTCCAGTTCAGTATCAGGATTTAAAAGAAGTACATATTCCCCTGCTGCTGTTTCTATAGCCTGGTTATTTGCCTTTGAGAAGCCACCATTGGTCTCAGAGGCAATAAAATGTACATGAGGAAATTCAGGGATAAGATCTCCCCACGAGCTGTCTGTAGAAGCATTATCTATAACGATCACCTCATACTCAATGTTCTTGATATATCTCTGAACGGATAAGAGACAGTTTCGGAGCAGCTGGGTAACATTATAGTTAACAATAATAATGGACAGCCTCATATCAATCCTTTTCGTTATATGGTAATCTGTTGATGATGGATCTCCCCAAAGAAATTTCATCTGCATACTCCAATTCGTCCCCTACTGAAATTCCTCTTGCTATACTTGAAAAACTGATATCGAATTTTTTAAATTTTTTGTATATATAGTAAGCGGTGGTGTCTCCTTCCATCGTTGCACTCAAGGCAAAAATAAATTCTTTCACTTTGCCTTCGTTCAGCTTTCTTTCGATACTTGGTATATTCAGCTGGCCTGGTCCCACTCCTTCCATCGGAGATATTTTTCCGCCTAGAATAAGGTATTTCCCAGTATATTTTCCGGTATTTTCAATAGCAATCACATCCCTCACATCTTCAACGATGCAGATCAGGTCGCCATTTCTTTTTTCATTGCTGCAGATCTCACAGATATCAAAATCTGAGAAATTATGGCATTCTTTACAGTATTTTATTTCATTAACGAGATTGATCAGGGAGTTTCCAAGACTCACTGCTCTTGAATTGGGTTGTTTCAATAAATGTAATGCTAATCTCAGGGCTGTCTTCCGGCCGATCCCCGGTAATCCTGAAATCTCATCTACTGCCTTGGCCAATACTTTGCTAGGGTAATCCATAAGTACAAAAATAAGGATTAAAGTTGAGAGTTTGAGCGTGGCTAACGGAGAGTTTGAAGGTTGACCAAATCTTTTCAAATGATCAATTTTACTTCCTGTTTTCATCTGATCCAAAGGCTTCTTTCAGCCTCATCACTTTTGAAGTCACAAATCCGGTCTCCTAAACAGATCTTTACTTTCGAAATCGGCTTTTTCACTAATGTCCCCTAATGATATTTTAAACTTCAGGTGATGTAAAATATTCATTATAACTTTAAAAAAACCTTTATATTTGCGGCTTAAATTAAATATGAAAAAAATAAACTAACATGGTACTTAACAATCTTAATTATCCACTGGATTTCAAATTCAAAATCACTACATTAGCAAGTGACTTCAACATCACAGACAAAAACGGAAATTATGTAGCATATGTCCGTCAGAAAATGTTTAAGCTGAAAGAGGATGTAATCGTTTTCAATGATGAGAGCAAAACCAAAGAGCTGTTCAGAATAAGAGCCAACAAATGGATTGATTTCAACGCTTCTTATTCTCTGAATGATCTTGTTGATAACAAAAACTTCGGAAGACTGGCAAGAAAAGGAATGCGATCGATCTGGAAAGCAAGCTATGATATTCTGGATGCCAACGATCAGCCAAAGTTTAAAATTCAGGAAGACAGTGCCTGGGTAAGATTCTGGGATAGTTTTGTAGGTGAGCTTCCTATTATCGGAATGTTTACAGGATATTTCCTTAATCCTTCTTATACGGTAAGCGGTATTGATGGAAAGGCTTATTTTAAAATGAAAAAGATGCCTTCATTCTTTGGAAGAAGATTCCAGGTGGACCGACTGATTGACATTGATGATGAAGAAGAAAGCTTAGTTGTTCTTTCCTTATTAATGATGACCCTTCTGGAAAGAGCAAGAGGTTAACAAAAAAATAAAACCACATATTAATGAAATACCTAATCATTTTATTTTCTGCGTTTCTGCTGACAGCCTGTAAAAAGGACAAAGAAACAGTTCCCGGCTCTGCCGCCGCCGATTCTTCCCAAGCAGTTAAAGATTCTGCAGCCACCAACATTTCTTCAGGAAAAATCCTGGTGGAAACCATTCCGTTTCCAAAAGAAATTAAAGAATGTTCATGCTATTTTGCCAAAAACAAAAAAGATTTCGAAGCGGAAAAATACATCTATGCTGATGACGCCGGAAAAACGGCATATATGATGCTTGATGGAAAAAGACTGGCTATGAATCTGATCTCTTCAAGTGATATGGAGGTGGATGAGGAGCTGACCAAAGAAATTGAAAATGATGATTACAAAATCTCTGTAAAAGGTAAAAAAATAAAATCTGAAGAAGCTTTACTGTTTTCAGGTACACTCACCATTGAGAAACCTGATGGCAGTGTTTTTACTACTCCCATCTATGGAGAATGTGGATGTTAACATTTAAACTTTAAAAAAGTCAAGAAACGGGACCAGCCGAAAATAAATATCATTTTATGACTGGCTTTCCGGCCTTAAGACTGCTTATAAAAAATGCTTCTGTATTTCACAGAAGCATTTTTAATTTCGTAAATTTGAGAAAAATAAATTTCAATGGAATTATCTAATATAGAACCGCAGATTATCTGGAAAAACTTTTCCAAATTAAATGCAGTTCCAAGACCATCAAAAAAAGAAGAAAAAGTAATTGCTTTTATCAAAGGATTTGGCGAAGACCTGGGGTTGGAGACCAAAGTGGATGAAGTAGGAAACGTCATTATTAAAAAACCAGCCAGCGCAGGAATGGAAAATCGTAAATCGATCGTCCTTCAGTCGCACCTGGATATGGTTTGCCAGAAAAATAACGATGTCCACTTTGACTTTGAGACGGAGGGAATCAAAATGGAAATTGATGGCGACTGGGTAAGGGCTAAAGGGACTACTTTAGGAGCTGACAACGGCTTGGGGGTAGCAACTATTATGTCTATTCTTGAAAGTTCAGATATCCCACACCCGGCACTGGAAGCTCTTTTCACAATTGATGAAGAGACCGGAATGACAGGTGCTTTAGGGTTGAAGCCGGGACAATTGACCGGACAAATCTTGTTAAATCTTGATACGGAAGAAGACGATGAGATCGATATCGGCTGTGCCGGTGGTGTTGATGTTACCATCACTCAAAGCTATCCTACAGAAGCTTCCAAAGGACAGGTGGTAAGAATCGAGGTAAAAGGTTTGCAGGGAGGCCATTCCGGAATGGATATTCATAAAGGTTTCGGAAATGCCAATATGATTCTGGGAAGACTTCTTTACAAAGGATTAGAAAATCAAAATATTCAACTGCTTTCTATTGATGGAGGTGGTCTAAGAAATGCTATTCCGAGAGAAGGAGTTGCTATCGTTTCCGTAAGAAATGCCCAGGATTTTATAGAGGTGGCTACTGGACTTAAAAAAGAAATTCTGGAAGAATTTGCTTCTGTAGAACCGGGAATCCATATTAATATTGAAAATTCCACTTCCGCAGAAAAAGCGCTTTCCGAGGCAGACTCCCGAAAGGTGATCCTTACCTTGAAGTCTCTTCATAACGGCGTATACAGAATGAGTCCGGATGTTGCTGATCTTGTAGAAGCTTCCAACAATGTAGCAAGAGTTGAATTGAAAGAGGGTGAGCTTAAAATCCTCAACCTTACGAGATCCTCTGTAGATTCTTCAAAATATTCTACAGCAGAACAATTAAAATCTGTAGCTGAGCTCGCAGGAATGAACGTTGAATTCAGCGGTTCTTATCCGGGATGGAAACCAAAGCCAGGTTCAGAGATCGTCCAGATTATGGAAAAGATCTACACGGAAAAGTTCGGTGAGAAGCCTCATGTGGTAGCTTGCCACGCAGGTCTTGAATGTGGAATTATCGGAGCCAACTATCCGGAAATGGAAATGGTAAGTTTTGGACCGACGATCAGAGGAGCACACTCTCCTGACGAAAGAGCCAATATTCCTTCGGCTCAGAAGTTCTGGAGCTTCCTGAAAGATATTTTAGCCAATATCCCTCAAAAATAAAATATTAAATAACTATATCATATCCAAAGTCTTACGATTTTGGATATTTTTTTAATTTTTTAAAATATGACAAAAAAAATATTTTTCATATTTTGCTTAATAGGTTTTATTAAAAACTATTCACAGCAAAAATTAAAAGGAGAATGGATTTTGGATCGTATAGTGAAATCGGATGGAAAAAATTTAGAAATAAATGATCCGAGGTATTCAATGTTTCTTTTTTACAAAATAAACGCCAACGAAGTATCAATCCATAATACCAAATTCAAAGCTAAATTTAATAAAGATCTTATTAATCTCGAAGATAGAACATTTAAATATTGGTTTGAAGAAGATTACCTACTATTACAAGAAGGAGACGATATATCTTTATTGCTAAAACCCGAAGATTTTATAAAAAAGCATCCAGAATTTAAACCTAAAATTGAGATTAGAAATAATGACAGTCTACTAATTGCCAATAAAATCATTCATCCTATTTTTAACAATGAAAAAACTTTCGCCTCTTTTCTTAGTCAATTTATGGAAAAAGAAAATTTAATGGATATCAATGATTTATATTTTAAGGGCGAATATATTTTAACCAAAGATAATAAAATTAAAAATGTTAAAATACTTGACAAACTCACTCCCAACTATGAAACACAATTTATACAAGCTTTAAAACAAGCAGAAAAATATTTTAAAAATCCTTATGGTATTGATATGCTTGTCACGCACGAAACACATTTATCAAAACTTTATAATAATTTGTCGTACAAATCAGATAAAAAGTTATTTGATATCATTAGTGAAGGCTCAAAATATTTTAACGAAAATAAATTTGAAAAAGCAATCGAAAAGTTTAGTAAACTTGACGAGTTACAAATCAAGGATAATCGCTTTATAATGAGATTCCATGAAGGATATACTAAATTAGGAATATCATATCTTGCTGTTGGGGAAAAAGATAAGGCTTGTATTAATTTCAAAAAAGTAGGAAATATAATGGATTTTCAGGTTAGAAATTTTTTAATTGATTTTTGCAAATAATATGAAAAGCATAACCGTATTCTGTGGCTCAAGTTTCGGCACAGACAAGATTTATGAAGATCAGGCCTATCTGCTTGGTCAGACTTTAGCCAAACAAAACATACAATTGATTTATGGCGGTTCTCAAACTGGATTGATGGGAACCATAGCCAACGGCGCGTTGAGTGAAAACGGAAAAGTAACCGGAGTGCTTCCGCATTTTTTACTATCCAAAGAAATTGCGCACAAACACCTTACTGAACTTATACTGGTAGAGACCATGCACGAAAGAAAAACCAAAATGAGCGATCTTTGTGATGGAGTGATCGTTCTTCCCGGAGGTTACGGAACCTTAGAAGAGTTCTTCGAAATGATTACCTGGGCACAGCTTGGCCTTCACAAAAAACCCATTGGTATCTTAAATATTGACGGCTTTTATAATGACCTGATTAAGCTGGTTCAGAATATGGTGGATAAAGGATTCTTAAAGCAGGTAAACAGTGATATGCTCCTGGTCAGCAGCAATATCAATGAGTTGCTGGGAAAAATGAGAAATTATCAGGCCCCTACTGTTGGAAAATGGATTTCCAAAGATGAAATTTAACCCATAAGAAGTGGATGTATTTCTACTCTTTATCATTCTGATATAAAAGTTTAGTACATTTATACGCAATTATTTATCATTAATAAAAGAAATAATACCATGAAACATCTATTGTTGGTGGGCGGTCTACAAAACAGCACTGCTTCAGGAAAACCGGCATTATTTTATGTAAACTATGAAAACGGTCATTTTACCAGCGATCTGGATGTCGTCTTCAAAGAGTATGCAGATATTTTTTCTTTTGCCTTGTGGCAGGTGGGACATCCTGCCTTTCAACCGGCACAAAGATAAATGCCTATAAAACAAAACCCGTTCGAGTTACTCGACCGGGTTTTATTTATTAAGATTAAAAAATATTTTCTAAGGATAAGGAGCAATTTCCACTTCAAGTCCCTCCATATCATCTGCCATGTGCAGCTGGCATCCCAGTCTGCTGTTATCCTTTACATGGAAGGCCTCCGCTAGCATAGCGTCTTCTTCATCGCCCATAGGTTCCAAACCGGGATCATGGATCACATAAACCTGGCATGAAGCGCACATTGCCATTCCTCCGCATACCCCAATGGTGCCCTCTTCTGCCAATTCATAAGAACGGATGATTTCCATAAGATTCATGGACATATCCGTAGGCGCTACAACATCATGGGTTACCCCTTCTCGGTCGGTGATTTTAATATTAACGTCTGACATAATTCTGCAAAATTAGTCAATTTTTTTCACAACTGCCTTCTCGGCTTCTTTACGGCTTCCATCGAATCCGTCTACTCCACTTACCGTTGTATATTTTAGTACGAATTTTTTACCAGGATTAAGTCTGTTGTATACACTCTGACACATCAAAGTAGCCTCGTGGAAACCACAAAGAATCAGCTTAAGCTTTCCTGGATACGTATTGATATCTCCGATTGCATAAATACCATCGATGTTCGTTTGATAATCCAAAGCATTGTTTACCACAATTGCATTTTTCTCAATATTCAATCCCCAGTTACCGATCTCACCCAATTTTGGAGTCAATCCGAATAATGGAATGAAATAATCGGTCTCAATATCATAAGCGTCCTGCCCCTCTACCTCTACTGTAATGGCTTCTACTTTTCCGTCCCCTTTAATACCGGTAACTTCAGCAGGCGTTATTAATTTGATTTTCCCCTGGTTTTTCAGGTCCTGAACTTTCTCTACAGAATCCAAAGCTCCTCTGAACTCATTTCTTCTGTGGATCAAAGTAACTTCACTGGCCACATTGGAAAGGAAAACACTCCAGTCCAGTGCAGAATCCCCTCCTCCGGCAATCACTACTTTTTTGTTTCTGAAATGTTCAGGCTCTTTCACGAAATATTCAAGCCCCTTTTCTTCGTAGTCAGCCAGATTATCGAAAGTAGGTTTTCTTGGTTCAAATGTTCCCAATCCACCTGCAATGGCAATAGCTTTACATCTGTGAACGGTCCCTTTGTTGGTGATCACTTCAAACCACTCATCATCTACCTTGGTATAAGAGATGGCTGTTTCTCCCAACGTAAATCCAGGTTGAAACTGCTTGATCTGCTCCATCAAATTATCTACCAATTCTCCAGCATTCACTGAAGGATAACCTGGGATATCGAATATAGGTTTTTTAGGATAAAGTTCTGCCAATTGCCCTCCCGGCTGTGGAAGTGCGTCAATAATGTGACACTTCATTTTTAATAAACCAGCTTCAAAAACTGCAAAAAGTCCTGTAGGTCCCGCACCTATGATCAATATATCAGTGGTTATCATAATTTAGATAATTTAATTATACATGTAAGTGCAAATTTACTAATTTTAATGCGAAGCATATTTAATTGATTCTAAATAAAAACCTGAGATTTGTCAAATATCTATCAATTAAGAATTTAAATTTGGCAATGTTTTTGTAAATGTCTTGTTATGAAGAAAATTTTAAACCTTTTTGCAGTATTGATCTTCTTTGTAGGGTCCGCCCAGATTGATAACATCGCAGACGGTGAATCGATCACACTAAGGATTCACTATGGTATCCTGAATGCAGGAACGGCTAATCTTACTACAAAAAAGACCAACTATATGGGTGCTCCCCATCTGTATGTAAAAGGTACGGGCCAGACTACCGGTGCGGTAAAAGCATTCTTCAAAGTGGAAGATCTGTATGAAAGTTTTATCAATACGGATACAGGGCTGCCAAGTTTCTACGTGAGAAATGTTCGCGAAGGAAGTTACCGTCAGCATCTCGAAACGGTTTTTAATCACGATAACAACACCTTGATTTTAACAGATAAAAAAACACCTGCCAATGGTTCTAAAGTTTTGAAGTCTGTAAAAGGTGTCCAGGATATGCTTTCCTGCTTCTATTATTTGCGAAGCAAAAGTGCGGATGAGTTGAAAACCGGAACGATCATCAATATGAATGTATGGATTGATGATGAAATGTTTCCTTTTCAGCTAAAAGTGGTGGGAACAGAAAATTTAAAAACCAAATTCGGTACAATCAACTGTTTAAAGATTATTCCTTCCGTAAAAAGCGGAAGGGTATTTAAAGAAAAAGAAGGTGTTACCATGTGGGTATCAAATGATGCCAACCATGTGCCTATGCTGCTAAAAGCTGAGCTTGCAGTAGGATCATTGAAAGCAAGTATTGATGATTATAAAAACGTCAAATACCCCTTAAAATTTGTAAAATAAACGATAATTTGTTTTTATAAAGTATACCTGTAATTTTTACAGGTATTTTTTATTTCTGATGTAATATATGCTAAACAGCAGTTGTCTTTATTATAGAAGCAGATAACAGGCTGCAGCATGCAATACTTCCTTATGATACAGGGGTATCCGAAGTATAGGCATAAGAAACAGACACGTGTAAATTTTCAATATAATCAGTTTTTAGTTACCGTTTTGTTTCTTAGGTCAGTAATTAAAAACAAAAACCTCCGGAGCTCCGGAGGTTTGATTTTTTATAGTGTTTTGAATTGTTCGAGTGTTCTGATGTCATTTTCAAAAAACATTCTGATGTCACTCATCTGGTAAAGCAGCATGGTAATTCTTTCAATTCCCATTCCGAATGCATACCCCGAATATTTCTCAGCATCAATATTTACATTTTTCAGTACAGCAGGATCTACCATTCCACAACCCATGATTTCCAGCCATCCTGTTCCTTTTGTGATTCTGTAATCTGTTTCAGAGTTCAGTCCCCAATATACATCAATCTCAGCACTAGGTTCTGTGAATGGGAAAAATGAAGGTCTCATTCTGATTTTGGATTTTCCGAAAAGTTCTGTGGTAAAGAACTGAATCGTTTGCTTCAAATCTGCAAAGCTCACATTTTCGTCAATATATAATCCTTCAATCTGATGGAAGATACAGTGAGAACGTGAAGAAATGGCCTCGTTTCTGAAAACCCTCCCCGGAGATAGAATCCTGATCGGTGGCTGGTTTTCCTCCATATAACGGGTTTGTACAGATGAAGTATGCGTTCTTAACAGGATATCCGGATTCTGCTCAATAAAGAAGGTATCCTGCATATCCCTTGCCGGGTGGTATTCCGGAAGATTCAGTGCGGTAAAGTTATGCCAGTCATCTTCAATTTCCGGTCCGTCTGCTACAGCAAAGCCGATAGATTTGAAAATTTCAATGATTCTGTTTTTCACCAGATTGATCGGATGTCTTGAGCCCAGATCCAAAGGAAAAGCAGGTCTTGTAAGATCTTCTTTCTCCAGGACCACAGAGGATGCGGAAGTATTTTTCAAATCTTCCAGCTTTACGGCAACCGCCTGCTTCAAAGTATTGATCTTTTGTCCGAATTCTTTCTTCTGCTCGTTAGGAACTTCTTTAAATTTTTCAAAAAAATCATTCAGAACTCCCTTTTTACCGTTGTACTTTATTCGGAAGTTTTCGATATCTTCCTTAGAGGTAGCATTGAAGCCGTTTACTTCGATCAGTAGTTCTTCTATCTTTTCTATCATTATTTTACCCTTTCAAAATGTTTTGCAAAAATACGACTTTTAAGTTGAATAATAGGTCCGTCAAAAAAAAATCTGCCTCTTTTTCGGGAGGCAGACTTCAATCACTTATTTCACTTAAATAAAAAAATTATTTCTTTTCCAAAGCTTTAACGTTGATCTGAAGAGTTACCTCATCCTTAATCACTCCGTTTTCAGCAGGAGCCTGGAACTTCACTCCAAACTCTTCCCTTTTGATATCTTTGGGTTCAGTAGCTACACTTACCTCTCCTTCATTTACCGAAACATTAGCTTTAAACTGAACCGGTTTTGTAATTCCTTTAATCGTCAGGTTACCATCCAAAAGTGTATTGTAATCTCCTTCCGTAGCCGGAGTTACTTTTGTAATTTCAAAAGAAGCAGTAGGGAATTTTTCCACTTCAAAGAAATCACCACTTTTAAGGTGTCCGTTTAATTTTCCCATATCTTCAGGACTGTCTTTTAAGTCAACAGAAGTTAATGAGTTCATATCAGCAACAAATTTTCCGCTTTCCAGTTTTCCGTCTTTCACTGTCACATCTCCGCTTTCAAACCTGATGGTTCCGAAATGGCTTGTATTTTCAGATTTAAATACTTTATATCCTTTCCATTCAACTTTACTGTTTAGCGTATCCAAACTATATTGGCTTCCATCTTTGGTGGTGGTTACCTCGTTACTTTCACTCGTAAGCGGTTTATCTTTTTTACAAGAAACCACCACAGCGGCAACGAATAAAGCAGGGATAGCTAACGAAAACAGTTTTTTTCTCATTTTTGATTTATTTTTATTACTCCCGCTAATATAAAAAAAAAAATCATGTTTTCCTAAAAACCTTACATTTGTATTATGCTATTAGAAATAAACAATTTATTTTTCTCCCATACCAAAGATAAACCCCTGTTTCAGAACCTTAACCTACGGTTTGAGGAGAACAGGATCATTGCTTTGGCCGGAGAAAGCGGATGTGGAAAATCTACCCTTCTCAGCCTTATCTACGGTCTTCTGGATTGGCAAAGTGGTGAGATTATTTTTAACGGAACCCGTCTCCTTGGCCCTAAAGGAAACCTGGTTCCCGGGGAATCGGAGATGAAATTTGTTGCCCAGAATTTTGATCTTATGCCGTATGCTACCGTAGCAGAGAATGTTGGAAAATTCATTTCCAATATCAATCTAAAGCAAAAAAAAGAAACCGTTATGGAGCTTCTTGAAGTGGTGGGGCTTCAGGAATTTGCCCATGTACTTCCCAAATACCTCAGTGGAGGTCAGCAGCAGAGGGTCGCAATTGCCAGAGCATTGTCTGTACTTCCCAAGCTTCTTATTTTAGACGAACCCTTCACCAATCTGGATTTCCCAAGAAAAATCGAGCTCAGGGAAAGACTTTTCCGGTATGTCAAACAGCATGGCGTTTCTTTAATTATTTCAACCCATGAACTGCAGGACATTATGCCATGGCTGGATCAGATTGTGATTCTTCAGGATGGAAGGCTGATTCAAAATGACAGTCCGGAGGAAACTTACCGTCATCCTTATAATTCATACGTTGCAAAATTATTCGGAGAAGTTAATCTTTTTACTGAAACAGAAGCTGCAGATTTCCAGCTGCCAAAACAGATCTATTATCCTAAAGAAATAAAGGTGACAGAAACAGGCCTTAAAGCGGAAATCCTTGAAAGCAGATTTGCAGGAAATTATTACTGGAACAAGATTATCGTTAAAGAAAAAGAATTGGTGGTGTACACTGATGAAAAACTGATGGGAACCGTTGCTGTTTCGTTTATTTAGAGGAAGAAGGCGGTAAAGATCGATCGTAAATTGCTAAAAAGCTTACGACTCTATAGCATTCCCACGTTTCAATTCACGTAACATTACGACAATATAACTCATAGATTCACTTATACTTATCCACAATATGTGGATAAAAAAAATACAAACATAAGAACCCGTTATGAAACTTTTTCTTACATTTGTATTTCCACAGTATAAGGAAATTTTTGGTTAATTCTCTTTCTGCCTTCCAGACGGACATTAGCAATCTTGCAATTAAGTCTTTTGAAAGATTACACTGTCCAATTTTTTCCTTTTTTTATGACTTTCTGCGAAATCACTGGTGCAAACCAAGCCGTTCACAGAAACATCAAGCCTTTTGTTTTTACGCTTTCTTTACAAATTCCGATTTTAAAGCCATTGCTCCGAAGCCATCTATTTTACAGTCAATATTATGATCACTACCGGGTCTTAAACGGATGTTTTTTACTTTAGTCCCTGCCTTTACAGGTTTTGGAGCTCCTTTTACAGGAAGGTCTTTGACTACCACCACAGAATCTCCATCCTGAAGCTCATTTCCATTCGCATCCAATATTTTCCCTTCGTTTGCAGCTTCAGAAGCAGCCTCTTCAGGATTCCACTCATAGAAGCATTGAGAACATACCATCATATTATCACTCGGGTACGTAAACTCGGAGCTGCATTTTGGACAAAGTACTGTATCACTCATATTTTTATTTTTTGCAAAGGTAGAGCTTTTTGGAGGTAGAAGTCAAGAGATGAAACAAAGACAATGGAGGATGGATACTACCCCTCTTATAAACTCTCTCGGCCCAAATTCTTAACTCTCAACTATAATTCGTACTTTTGCAGATTCAAAACAGCGAAGCAAATTTATGGAACTTATTCACAGAAACTTAGCGATCGGAATTCACGATGCTTTACAAGAAACATTTTTTGAGAAAAATAAATACGCAGATAAAGTAATCGAACGACTTTTAAAGGCTAACAGAAAATGGGGAAGCCAGGACAGAGCGGTTGTTTCTGAAATTTTCTATAATATTATCCGCTGGAAAAAACGCCTTGAATATTATATGGGTGAAGGGGTTAAACCGAATAATATTTATAAACTGATTATTGCTTACTTACTTTGGAGTAAAACCAATTATAAGAAGTTTGAAGAGTTTGACGGAATCAAAATTGCTGATATCCTCACCAAGCTTAAAAAAAATACAGTCCCTACAAAAGCTATCGAACATTCTATCCCCGACTGGTTGGCTGAAACACTTGAAAAAGAACTGGGAGCCAACTGGGAAAGAGAAATGATTGCTTTGAATGAGCAGGCCCCTACCGTTTTAAGAACAAATTCTTTAAAGACAACCACCAAAGAACTTATTTCTGATCTTTCAGATGAAGGAGTGGTTTCATTTGCCATAAAAAACTATCCTGACGCGGTTCAGCTTGAAGAGAAAAAGAATGTTTTTCTTACCACTGCTTTCAAAGAAGGTTTATTTGAAGTTCAGGATGCCTCATCCCAGAAAATCGGATATTTCCTGGATGTAAAAGAAGGACAGAGAGTCGTAGATGCATGTGCCGGCGCCGGAGGAAAGACCCTTCACCTGGCTGCATTGATGGGAAATAAGGGCCAGATTGTCGCTTTAGATATTTTTGAGTGGAAGCTTGCCGAGCTGAAGCGTCGTGCTAAAAGAGCCGGTGCCCATAATATTGAAACCCGTATGATTGCTGATAATAAAGTCATTAAGCGTCTTCATGAAAAAGCAGACAGACTTTTGATTGATGCGCCATGTTCAGGACTCGGTGTTTTAAAAAGAAATCCGGACAGTAAATGGAAGATTGATCAGGACTTTATCGACAGAATTAAAAAAGAACAGCAGCAGATCCTTCAGGATTATTCCAAAATGCTTAAAAAAGGAGGAAAAATGGTATATGCGACATGTTCGATACTTCCTTCCGAAAACAATAAGCAGGTTGAAGAATTTTTAAAGAACAACCCGGGGTACAAAATGCTTAAGGATGAAAAAGTAATGCCAAGTGAAGGATACGACGGATTCTATATGGCTTTAATTGAAAGAATTTCCTAACCGGATTGACATACAGACTAATAAACTACTCCCAGGAGTAGTTTTTTTATTTTAGAGCGGCCTGTAACATTTCATATTTATCATCTACTTACTATATAAGCACCTACTTAATGCTGCATCCTGCTTAATGAGTACATTTGCTGTAAACTTATTTACTATGCATACAAGAACTGTATTTTCCTTTCTGACCTTCTTTCTGTTCTGTCTGGCTTCCGCCCAGACCTATGAAATCAGATACACCAACTCTTATAATGGTAAAGTACAGACTGACCAGCCTTCTACCATAGTTCTGGTCAATAAAAATGAAAATGTCATTGTAAATACCGCCATCAAAGAACATAAAAGCACCTACCCTTTCGAGATCACAAAGGTGGAAAAGCCCTCCAATACCGTTGTTTCATATGCTTTTTTGAAACCGGGAAAGATTATTTCAACCTCCGATCGGGAATCTGTAGGAAAACAAACCTTTGAGCTTACCCCTGAAACCAAAAAAATTTTGGGGTACACCTGCAAAAAGGCGGTGACCAAAGTCAATTCCAATACGATTGAAATCTGGTATACTCAGGATCTTAAACTCCAGGGCGGTCCTTCTGTGCTGGGGCAAAACCTCGGATTGGTTTTAGAGGTTGAAAGAAACAAGAACTCGTTAATAACGGCTCAATCAGTTCAAAAAGTCAGGGATGCCGGCATTGAGAGCATACTTAAGGGAGATATACAGACTACCGATCCATTGGGGTACAAAGACCTGCTTTGGAAAAGCAGATTTACCACCCTTAGTATTTTCGATCGTGAGACCATCAATTTTTCGGATGCATCACAATCGAATGATAGTATAAAACGGTACGCCAACGGAACTATTATCCTTAAAAAAGTTAAATTCCCTACGCTGGCTGAAGGTGAAAATATCTTCACAGAACTCAGACAGCAGTCCAATGGGGATGCCTATGACAGAACGGGAACTGTATTTGTCATTCCTCAGGATAAAGAGAAGTCATTTTTTGACGGTTTAGAAAAAGGAGCCAAAACACTGCCTGCTTATGATAACGGGAATGGAAAGCACTATTATGGTGTAGTCTCAACAGAGAATTATAGCCCAGCGATGGAGATGATGAGGTTCTTTACCGCATTTGGAATCGGAAACTTTAACCACATTCAGCTAAAAGGAAAAAACTGGCAGACCATCAGCCCTTACCGCCAGGATATTACGGAATTGAAGCCTTCTTTATCAGGAAAAGAACTGTGGGTAGGTGTTTTTATTGGCAATTATGATAAAGGTGGTCATACGGTAAGCCTTGACATTACCATTCATAAAAGCGATCAGAACGTTTATAAGAATAATGTTGCCATTCCGTTGTTCAACACCTTAAACATTATGGAAATGGCCGGACAGGATTATTCTACAATGTTTAACAAGGATAAAGGTCTTTGGGTAGAATTTACATTAAAGAAAGATCTGAAGAATGCCCAATTAAGATATACAACCACCGGGCATGGAGGCTGGGAAAACGGGGACGAATTTGTCCCTAAGACCAATTCTGTTTTTATAGACGGTAACATGGTATTTTCTTTTATCCCCTGGAGAACCGACTGTGGGTCTTACCGGCTGTATAATCCTGCATCCGGAAATTTCCAGGACGGACTTTCATCTTCTGACCTCAGCCGATCAAACTGGTGTCCAGGAACTGTCACCAATCCCAACTTCATTTCGCTGGGCGATCTGAAGGCAGGGAAACACACTGTACAGATCAAAATCCCACAGGGCCCGACAGAAGGAACAAGCTTCAGTGCATGGAATGTATCAGGGGTTTTACTGGGTGTACAATAAAAAGAAAACCTTCTTGCATGAGAATTGCAAGAAGGTAAAAACACAAATGATGAAAAAAAATTATTTCGAGCCACAAAGTAAGGGCTAAAATTCATCAAATAAATTACCATATATTAATAAATATGTCATTTTTATTTCGTATAGAGATTACGCAAATTTCGCTGTAGTGAAAAAAATCAATTAAAAACATATAAATATCTCCAAATACTTTAATTTTTAAACTTAAAATAATTAATTGATTAAAAATTTTAACTTTTAAACATTTTTCATTGTTATTTTTAAACATCAACTTTACTTTTGTTTCATAAATAATAAAAACATGTGTGGAATTGTATGTCTATTTGACGCCAAGCAAAAAACAGAAACCCTGAGACCTCAGGTATTGGAAATGTCAAAAAAGATCCGTCATAGAGGACCGGACTGGAGCGGAGTATTTCAGGATGAAAAAGTAGTGTTCTCTCACGAGAGACTTGCTATTGTAGATCCGACTTCCGGAAAGCAGCCTTTGTTTACAAAAGACGGAAAAGTAGTATTAGCTGTTAATGGCGAAATCTACAACCATAGAGAATTAAAAGCAGAATTTCCCGGGTACGAATTTCAGACTCAGTCTGACTGTGAGGTTATCCTCGCTCTATACAGGAAATATGGAAAAAATTTCATTGAAAAGCTGAATGGCATCTTTGCCTTTGCCCTATACGATACAGAAAATGACGTTTATCTGATCGCCCGTGACCATATGGGTATCTGCCCACTCTACCAGGGATGGGATAAAAACGGAAACTACTATGTAGCCTCTGAGCTGAAAGCATTGGAAGGCGTCTGTAAAACCATTGAAACATTTTTACCCGGACATTTTGTTTACAGTAAAGACGGAGCTGATCTCCAGCAGTGGTACACCAGAGAATGGGACAGCTTCGATCACGTAAAAGAGAACGAAACCGATATTGCGAAGCTGAGAAAAGGGCTGGAAGATGCGGTTCACAGACAGCTGATGAGTGATGTACCTTATGGTGTACTTCTTTCCGGAGGTCTGGATTCGTCTGTTATTTCGGCAATCACCGCAAAGTTTGCCAGACAGAGAATTGAAAGTGGAGACACCCAGGAAGCATGGTATCCGAGACTTCACAGTTTTGCAGTAGGGCTGGTAGGATCCCCTGACCTTGCGGCAGCACAAAAAGCAGCAGAGCACATCGGTTCTGTGCATCATGAGGTTAATTTTACCGTTCAGGAAGGTCTGGATGCTGTTCGTGATGTGATTTACCACTTGGAAACATATGATGTAACGACGATAAGAGCTTCCACTCCAATGTATCTTTTGGCAAGGGTCATCAAATCGATGGGGATCAAGATGGTCCTTTCGGGGGAAGGTTCTGACGAACTTTTCGGTGGATATTTATATTTCCATAAAGCACCTGACGCGAAAGAGTTCCATGATGAAACGGTAAGAAAACTGGGCAAACTTCACCTTTATGACTGCCTGAGGGCTAATAAAGCACTCATGAGCTGGGGAATTGAAGGAAGAGTTCCTTTCCTTGACAAAGAATTTATGGATATTGCGATGACCCTTAACCCTAAAGACAAGATGATCAATGTATCTGAAGGTAAGATTGAAAAATGGGTGTTGAGAAAAGCTTTTGAAGATCTTCTTCCATCATCTATTGCCTGGAGGCAGAAAGAACAGTTTTCAGACGGAGTAGGTTATTCCTGGATCGACACTTTAAAGGAAGTTGCCGAGAAAGAAGTAACGGATGAAATGATGGCTAATGCCAGATTCAGATTTCCGCTGAACACGCCTCAAAACAAAGAAGAATATCGGTACAGAACTATTTTTGAGGAACACTTCCCTAGCGAAACAGCTGCCGCCACAGTTCCTTCCGTGCCTTCTGTAGCCTGTTCCACCCCTATCGCACTGGAATGGGATGAAGCTTTCAAAAGAATGAATGATCCAAGCGGAAGAGCAGTGAAGGTACACGAAACATCGTATTCATAAACGCTCCAAGGCCAGAGAGCTTACTATGAAGGGATTGAAGTGAAATAATGTGTTTAACTGCCTGATAAAATTCAGCAGTTTTATTTCCACCTTTCTTTACCTCTTTTATAATTTATCAATCCTGTAGCAATACAGGATTTTCTTTTGAATTAACAGCAATAATATCGACATAATTTAACTGACAATCAAAAATATTATCTAATAAATAATTATATTTGGAAAACGAAAATATCAATTATAAAAAAATGAGAAGAAACCTTACTGTTTTATTTGCCTTATTATCCATCAGTTTTGCTTTCGGGCAGGGTAAATTTGGCAAATACCTGAACTCAAAAAAGCTCGCATTGGCTTATAAAAGTGTAAAAGACGCTGATAAGGACGATTATTATCAACAGTTTTATTGGCTGGTAAAAGCTGAACAGCTGAAAACATATCCACACCTGAAAGATATAAAGCCTATTGTATTATATCAGTTTGTAAAAGAGGTGAACCCGCAAAACCCTTCCAAAAAACTGGATGACAGAGGTAAAGAGCTCAGAGCAACTGCTGAATTATCTTTGAATCAGTATTTTAAAAATAAAAAATTTGAAAACAATTCTGTCCTGATGTACAACCTTGAAACGTACGTAGATCCTTCCAAAGGTCAGTATTATACCAAAGTAGATCCAGAGAGAATCAAAGAACTGGTACCTAAAGAATTGTTTGCTTTCAACTCTTTCAACAGAAATATTGGTGAAGAGAAAACCTACTACCTTTGGATTGATAAGAAAAAGGATAATTTAAATATCGTGGACATTATTCCAAATGAAAAAGAAGACAAAGCTTTCTACACAAGACTAAGACAATATCTTCCGAATTATAAATTTTCCAAGTATGTGCCTTCAGTAAAAAAAGGAAATAAATCAGACAAAACGGATGTTGATTTTTATTACATCATGCCTTTTGAACAAAATACTGATAATATTGAATATAAAACGAAAGATTTCAAGAACTTTACCCTGAGCCAGTACAGAAAAGCTGGTAACGAATGGAAAGGAGTAGAAAAACCTCGAAAATAAATCAAAAAGTCCTGTGAAATCTCACAGGACTTTTTTAATTTTATATGGAAATCTTTATCTAAAGACCAACTGCTTAGAGTAAGCATTTTTTTCAAATAAAAATAAGCCTGAACTTTTATAAAAGCTCAGCCTGTAGAAAATGACAGAAACACACCCACAAGAACCTTCCATAAAGAAAATACTTCCCCTTATTCTGGCTACTGCTATTTTTATGCAAATGCTGGATTCTACCATCCTGAATACATCTCTTCCTTCTATCGCAAAGGATCTGCAGGAGTCTCCTCTGAATATGCAGAATGCGATCATCAGCTATGTTCTGACCCTGGCCGTCTTTATGCCTGCGAGCGGATTTCTGGCAGACCGTTTCGGGACCAAAAAGATATTTATTTTCTCTCTTATTCTGTTCAGCCTGGGTTCGCTGTTCTGTTCAATGTCTCAAAACCTCACCCATCTTGTAATTTCAAGGGTGATTCAGGGAGTCGGCGGAAGCCTGATGACGCCGGTAGGAAAACTGGCCCTGATTAAAACATTTGATAAAAGCGAGCTTCTTAAAGCGATGAATTTTGCCATTATTCCTGCTCTTATCGGTCCTGTACTGGGACCATTGGTGGGAGGATATATGGTAGATTATCTTTCCTGGCACTGGATATTCCTGATCAATATTCCAATTGGAGTATTGGGGATTCTTTTAGGATTGAAGTTTATGCCTAACTATAAATCCGCAGATGTAGATTTTGACCTGAAAGGATTTTTAATTTTCGCTGCAGCGTCGCTCCTGCTTTCAGTTTCACTGGAACTATTTGGCGATATACAGAATATCACACCGGTACTTCTTGTTTTCATCTTAGGATTCCTGTTCCTGTACTATTACTACAGACATGCAAAAAGGGATGGAAATCCGATTTTCCCATTAAACCTTTTCCAGGTAAGAACTTTCCGTGTGGGAATTGTTGGCAATCTGGCCACAAGATTAGGGATCAGTTCCGTTCCTTTATTACTCCCGCTGATGATTCAGATTGCGTATAAGCAGTCCGCGGTTACATCAGGATGGATCATTGCCCCTATGGCATTAACGGCGATCTTCGGTAAGTCATCTGTGATAAAAATTTTAGATAAATACGGATACCGGCAGACTCTGATGATCAACACTTTTATTATCGGAACACTGATCTGCCTGCTTGCGATTCCCGATATCCATACTTCCCTATACTGGTTTGTTCCTATTATTGCTGTCCTGGGTTTTTTTAACTCTATTCAGTTTACTTCAATGAACACCATTTCGATAGCGGATCTTCGAAATTTCCAGACCAGCAGCGGAAACTCTTTAATATCTGTCAACCAGCAGCTCGCTATAGGTTTTGGAATCGCTTTCGGACTGATCGTTTTAAAAGTATTTGAAAATTCAGATCTTATTGATGGGGAAATCCACAATGCCTTCCGATACACATTTCTTACGGTAGGTATCCTGACGATTGTATCAGGATTCGTGTTCAGAAGGCTTCATATTTCAGATGGTAAGAATATGAAATCAAAAGAAGATTAATTTTTCGGGGAAAAAGATAAAAGAACAAAGGCTGAAAGTGTCAACAGAATTTAAAGCCTGTTCCATACGACCTGTTAGCCCTTCCCTGTTGTCGTCCGAACTTATCACAGATCAATGCGTTTGAGGTATTAGTATGGTACTTTTGTGTATATAAAATCAACAATATTATGGCAACTAAAAAAGTAGAAATAGTAGTATCTCCACGTCCTGCACATTTTGTAGGCGATGGGTTTAGGGTTCATAATTTTATTCCAGGTGTACATGGATTAGACATGAAAAGAATGGATCCGTTCATTATGCTTGATTACAATTCAAAATTCCATTTCAATGGTTCCGACAGACCGAGAGGCGTGGGCGTACATCCACACCGGGGTTTTGAAACGGTAACCATCGCTTACAGCGGCAAAGTAGAACATCACGACAGTGCTGGCGGGGGTGGCGTCATTGGGGAAGGAGATGTACAGTGGATGACCGCTGCTAAAGGAGTTCTTCATAAAGAATACCACGAAACTGAATGGGCAAAAACCGGCGGAATTTTCCAGATGGTACAGCTTTGGGTCAATCTCCCGGCGAAAGATAAGATGAGTCATCCCAAATACCAGGCCATTGAAAATACGAAAATGGAAAGAGTGGATATAGGAGAAAACGGTCTTATCGAAGTCATTGCCGGAGAATATAAAGGTCATAAAGGACCTGCCACGACTTTCACTCCGGTTCATATGATGAACGCCAAGCTTAAGGCAGGCGGAAAGGCAGATTTTGATTTCCCGGCAACCTTCAATACCGCTGCTTTAGTGATTGAAGGAAGCATCATCATCAATGGAGAAGAACAGGTAAAGAGTGACCACTTTGCTTTATTTAAAAATGAAGGAGAAACATTCACCATTGAGGCTAAAGAAGATTCTATTGTTCTTATCATCAGTGGCGAACCAATCAACGAGCCTATCTTTCCTCATGGCCCATTTGTCATGAACTCAAGAGAAGAGATTATGCAGGCTTTTGAAGACTTCAACACCGGAAAATTCGGATACCTTGAAGATTAAGAAGAATTAAATTTATCTTAATTCCGAATAAATCCTTTTTTATTAACTTTATATAATAATGTGAAATCAGTCTATCTATTTTATTGACTGAAGATCATAAGTTAGCTAATGACTGCCCGCCTTACAGGCCGAGAAACCTGTAAGGACCGGCTGTCTTGAAGGAAAGAACAGTGTCATATCACACTAAAACAGGTACTCTTTAATTTTAAAAAATATGAAACCAGAATTTGAAAATATCCCACTCTCAAAAACAGATAAAAGATTTGAAATAGCCATCAACGGCCATTATGCATTCATAGATTACCGTGAAACCATGCAGCAGATTTCCCTGATACATACGGAAGCAGAACCGGAGCTTGCCGGGAGCGGTGCTGCCGCTGCGGTGGTAGAAAAAACTTTGAATTATATTGAAGAAAGCGGTAAAAAACTACTCCCGTTCTGTCCATATGTTTTTGCTTTTATTAAAAAACATCCTGAGTGGAAACGCATCGTGGATGAAAGATTTGAAGGTTATAATCAACTTTAAGTCTCCGGGAAAATATTTTAATTTTTAATCAACAATTCATAACAATTATGTCAAATATTGGACTTATCATCGAAGAAAAAGCAGCAGATATAGGAAATTTTCTGGTAGGAAGGCTTCTCCCTTTCCGGGAAAAAAGAGCCGTGGGACCATTCGTCTTTATTGATCATATGGGGCCTTCTGAACTAAAGGATTACCAAAACCTTGATGTTCCGCCACATCCCCATATCGGGCTATCCACTTTAACTTACCTACTGGAAGGCTCTATTTTTCACAGAGACAGCATTGGAAATGCCGTTGAGATTAAGCCCGGTGCCGTCAACTGGATGACTGCCGGAAAAGGGGTTGTTCATTCGGAAAGAACTCCTGAGTATCTACGACACACCGATAAGAGGCTTCACGGATTTCAGATCTGGGTAGGACTTCCCAAACACCTGGAACAAGCAGAACCTACCTTCCACCATATTGAAGAAGACACAATTCCAGTATGGGAAGAGGATGGCATTCAGTATAAATTAATTGCAGGTGAGGCATTTGGAAGAACCTCTCCCGTTCCCGTTCACAGCAAGCTATTTTTCATAGAAATCAAAACGAAAGAGGCCCGAAAAATAAGCATTGGAAAAGATCTTTATGGAGAAGCAGCCATGTACGTTCTTGACGGAACAGTAACCACTGAAGGGAATTCTTATGGCTCAAAACAACTGATGATCGCCAAAGATACCAAACTATGTGAGTTTGACATGAGTGAAAACGGAACTGTATATCTTTTTGGTGGAGAACCTTTTGACGAAGAGCGTTTTATTTTCTGGAACTTCGTCAACTCTGATAAGGAAATAATTGACCAGGCAAAAGTAAACTGGAATGACCAGAACCATGATGCCTTTCCTTTGGTTCCGGGAGATGATAAAGAATATGTTCCTCTTCCCAAAGCCGTTTTAAACAGAAAATAATTTTGCTCAGGAACCCTATAAGACATGAAAATATTAGCATTTGCAGGAAGTTCCTCTTCCACTTCTATTAACCGGGAATTGGTGAAGTTTGTTCTGAAAGATTTTCAGAATGAAAACATTAATCTTATTGATCTTAATGACTTTACCATGCCTGTTTTCTCTGTAGATCTTGAAAAGAAAGGATTTCCGGACGAAGCATATCGTTTTTTAAAGGCGATTGAAGACTGTGATATAATCATCTGTTCTCTTGCTGAGCACAACCGTTCTTACAGCGCAGCCTTTAAAAATATTTTCGACTGGGCATCCAGAATTAATGTAAAGGTATTTCAAAATAAACCGATGCTCCTGATGAGCACATCTCCCGGAGGGTATGGAGGTGGCAATGTAATGAATACAGCAAAAACATTTTTCCCTCAATTTGCAGCAGACATCAAGGATACTTTTTCGCTCCCTAAGTTTTACGAAAATTTTGATCTTGAAAGCGGAGTAATCAATCCTGATATGCTTCATGAATTGAAAACTAAAATTGAAAACTTTAAAAATCAGCTGTATACGGATGGCTAATGCGATATAGGAGTGAAAACCCAAGCTGAAAGAATTAATGCTTTCGGAAGTGAACCAGCATATATTTTACATTTTGTGCATCACAAGTTCATTTTTTTATCCTTATATTGCCATACGTTTTTATAATATCGTGGCTCTCATATGGCTGGTTCCGGATAGGAAAGTTTAAAATTATTAAAACAAAATTGATATGGAAACACACGAATATCCCAATGGCGACATTACAGTCATATGGCAGCCTCAGAAATGTATTCACTCTGCCATATGTGTAAAACTGCTTCCTAACGTTTATAATCCTAAAGACAGACCTTGGATCAAAGCAGCCAATGCAAGTCCGGAAGAACTTAGAAAACAAATAGACCAATGCCCTTCCGGCGCATTAAGTTATAAATTCAATACAGTAAAATAATGGCGGTAACGGTAAAAGCAAGTTTAGGAAAAACAAAATATTACACGGAGGTAACAGCGGGTGAAAACACAATCATCACCGATGAACCTATTGATAAAGGCGGACAAAATAAAGGCTTCAATCCTTTTGAAATCATGGCAACTTCGCTGGCAAGCTGTACGGCAGCCACTTTAAGGATGTATATCGAAAGAAAGGAATGGGATGTGGAAAACATCAATGTGGAAGTAGAGCTTGAAAACTTCCCTTTGACCAAAAGAGCTGTGTTCACGAGAGGGATCAGCTTCGATGGCATTCTGGACGAGGACCAGATGAAGAGATTACATGCCATCGCAGACGCCTGCCCAGTACATAAAATATTAACCAACGACATAGAAATACTAACTAAATTCTCATAACATGATCGAAGTAAAACAAAACAACGACGAGAAACACGGAAGTTTTGAAGCTTTCATAGATGGAAGGCGTGCAGGAATGATGACTTACACCTGGGCCGGAGAAGAAAGATTTATAATCGACCACACGGAGGTGGAAGAAGCTTACAACGGCAAAGGTGTCGGTAAGGAAATGCTGCTGGCAGCAGTAGATTTTGCCAGGAAAAACGGTAAAAAAATCATTCCCCTTTGTCCTTTCGCTAAGGCAAGCTTTCAGAAAAGTGAGGAACTGCAGGATGTTCTTGTGAATTAGTCACTGTTCTCCACTCTTACAATACAAAACCTTTCAGCCTAAACATCTGAAAGGTTTTTTCTTTTTCAGCAGAACAGAAAAAAACTATATTTGCTAAAATTTAAAATATAAGCATGAATCCAGGAACTGTCCTTTTGCTATTTGTTTTTATCTATTTCGTAGGTCTATTGGTGATCTCTTATTTCACAAGCCGGAATTCTGATAACCAGTCATTTTTTATCGGTAACAAAAAAAGCAAATGGTGGCTCGTTGCATTCGGAATGATCGGAACCAGCCTAAGTGGTGTTACCTTTATATCTGTCCCGGGAACGGTAGGAAAAATGACGGGCTCGGAATATATCTTCGGAGGTTTCGAATATTATATGATGGTGATCGGCTTTTTCATTGGTTATTTTATTGTTGCAGCTATCTTACTGCCTCTGTATTATAAAATGAACCTTACGTCCATCTATACCTATTTAGGAAGAAGATTCAACGTGGAAGCCCATAAGATAGGTTCTATATTTTTCATTATTTCAAGGGCTATCGGAGCTACGGCAAGATTATACCTGGTAGTCAATGTTTTGCAGATATTTTTACTGGAAGGCTTGGGGGCACCGTTCTGGCTGACCTCAATGGTGCTTTTGCTGATGGTACTTTTGTATACCTTTGAAGGGGGAGTAAAGACGATCGTCATTACCGATACCCTGCAGACTTCTTTTATGATTATCAGCCTGATAGCCTGTATTGTCTATATCTTATCCAATCTGAACCTGTCTTTTGGAGAAGCCTACACCATTCTGGAACAGAAAAATTATACTCATTTCATCAATTTTGACCCCAATTCGAAAACGTTCTTCCTTAAAACCATTCTGGGAGGAATTTTTATAACCATCGCAATGACCGGACTGGATCAGGAAATGATGCAGAAAAACATTTCTGTTGATAATCTTAAGAACTCCAAGAAAAACATGCTGACCTTTGCCGGAACGCTGCTTCTGGTGAATCTGGCCTTTCTGTTTTTAGGTGGTTTATTATATCTTTTTGCCTTGCAAAACGGTGCTGAATATGGAACTTTACAATCTGACACCGTTACCAACATTTTTGGGTTTAAAGATGCAGCTGGTAATATCAAAAATATTATGGGCGACGACCTGTTCCCAGCTTTATCACTTCAGGGATATTTTCCAATGGCTATTTCCATTATCTTTATCATTGGGTTGATTTCGGCACTTTTTCCTTCAGCAGATGGTGCTTTAACGGCGGTCACCAGTTCGTATTGTGTGGATCTCCTCAACCTTAATGAGGATACCACCAAAACGGAAAAGGAAAAAAAGCGTCTCCGCATGAAAGTTCATTTGACCTTCACGGTAGTCTTTTTTATTCTGATCATGGTTTTCAAGGCCTTGAATGATAAATCCATCGTATATCTTATTATGGAAATTGCTGGCTATACGTACGGACCACTTCTGGGACTGTTTGCCTTTGGAATTTTCACGAAGTTTAAAATCTCCAGAAAATATTCAATTCTTGCGGTGACTATTTTAGCTCCGGCTCTTACCTATATTATCAATCTAGCGGTGACCACTTACACAGACTACCGCATCGGGGTAGAATTGATTGTTCTTAACGGACTGCTGACCTTTATCGGTCTCTGGCTGGTGAAAGACAAACAATATCTAAGGGTTGTATAAATAGATGCCCATCCTGGCTGATTAATTGCCAGTAGCAAGGATCTCATAACAATATTAATAAAGAGGAATAAGAAATTGTTCCTCTTTTTTGCACTCTCCGGCCGGTTTTTATGCTGGAGAGTATCGGCCAGCATAATAATACCAACAACTTTCACCAAAACAAAAGGCTGCTTCAGTAATGAAACAGCCTTAATGAATGGTTGATATATTATGGTTTATTATTCTTTAATCCATTTAACGGTTTTATCCATATTCTTGCTTTTGATCTTAACCAGGTAATTCCCTTTTACAAGGTGGGTTAAATTAAATGTTCCTGTGCGGTCTCCATTTACATTATTATTCATTTTGCTGAAAACAAGCTTTCCACTTACATCATATACTATAACATCATAAACTTCATTCTGATTGTTAAATTTGATATTCAGAAGTCCGTTGCTTGGATTTGGGTATACAGCAAATGCATCGTTATTGGCAGCAACTTCATCTACTCCTAAAGTCTGGGTAATTGTAAAGTTAACAGGGTTAATGTTATAGAAGACATTCGTCTCGGCAGCTACCATAATTCTTGCTTTTGTGGTAGCCACATTAGGAATTGTAATGGTTTCGGAGCCATCATTCGCAGTGGAACTTAAGATGATCGTAGGATATGTAAGACCTCCATCTGTTGACAGGTAAATATTTACAGTAGCACAATTCACAGGAAAAGCATTTGTATTCGCTACATCCCACGTTATCGTCTGAGTAGAATTACCCTCCCAGTTTACCGCTGTAGCAGGAGCGGTTACATTGAAAGGTCCCGAATTCCCATTTACCGTAATCGTAACATCATCATTGGCTACCCCGGCACATCCTGCATTATTATCTCTTACAGTCAGTCTGAACTCCATGGTTCTGGCATAAGAAGGTTTAAATTCTCCTTTGGATACAGTACCATTGATCACATCTGTGAGTTTTGGAAAATATCTGTAAGGCTCTGTGACAGGAGCATATGATCTGAATATCGGTGCATTTAATGTCGGTGCATTCCAGTCACCTGCAGGACCCACATCATTCTGCTCCCAACAATAAGTAAGTGAATTATTGTCTATATCTGTAGCATATCCTTCTAATCTGAAGGGTGTACTTTTGGGTATTGTATAGTTATCACCCGCATTGACGGTAGGTGCAAAATTGTTAGAAGGAGTTGTCACCTGGCATGTTGTTGACTGAACTTTCGTTGTGATAGACTGGAATGATCTGGTATGGAAAATAGGGATACTGTTGGCTGCTAAGTTGTTTGTTGATCCACAGAGACCGGCATAAGCCATAATGGTAATACCACTTCCCGGTTCTACTGCAGTGGCTGCATTGCGATTGCCTCCACCACAGCCTGACGTGGTTGCATTAAAAGTGTGTGGACCTCCAAACTGATGCCCTACTTCATGGGCTACATAATCAATATCATAAGGATCTCCGACAGGGTTGTATGAACCGGTAATTCCACTTGCCTTGTACGCATTGTTGCATATCACTCCCAACCCGGCCAATCCACCTCCACCTGTGCTGAAAGTATGACCTATATCGTAATTGGCATTTCCGATTTTTGTATCGATCTGTATCTGGCTTTCATCAATTAAGATATCTGCATTATTATTTCCTGTAAAAGGATCGGTAGCAGCATTTGTAAAAATAATATTGGTTTCATTATCCACCAATATCAATCTTGAAGCCACTTCCTGCTCATACACTCCATTCACCCTGTTTACCGTCGTCACAATAGCTGATAAAGTCTGTGCTACTGTAGGAGTAGGAGATCCTGTAGCGGCTTTTGCGTATTGGTTGGTACAAGCCACTGCAAACCTGAACACTCTAATTTGATTTCCTACGCTTGGTGTTATGGTTTTTTGAGCGTTTTTTTTTCCTAACGGAGAATCGTCTTCATCTTTTACTTCACAAGATCTCTGTTTTTTATCAATTAAGTCACTTTTTTTGTAAATGATATAATTGTTAAGATCCAGTTTTGCGTACGGATCAATATAAATATCTCCGGTTACCACAGATTTTATCTGCGCATGGAATCCCAGCTCTGTAAGGTCGAGTTTTATCGTAGCATATGGATCATCAACCCCTTGTCCTGTCAAAGTTATTAATTGAGGAAACTGGCTGGCTAATTTCGGAGCCATTACTGAAGATTTCCAGATCCGGAATTTGGCTTTTGTACCGTCAGGCATTGGCAGTACAATAATGGGAGCATTGTTTTTACGATCACTGTCATTCAGTTGTGGAACTGAATGAAAATAGTTTTTCATTCCCGCAACATCCAAAGTATACGTGAGAAACTTTTCAGGTTGGACGGTCCTGTTCTTAGGATTTACTTTTATGGACCTTTCACTGGTTGCCGTAAAAAAGTCCTGAGCCTTTACAAAGGATACGGATAAAAAGAAAATCCCCAGATAAACGAGTTGTTTCGTTTTCATATTTATGATGTTTAGATTTTTTTTAAAAGTCGGAGTATATTTAAAAAAATCACAAATTCAAAAAACAGTGATTTAATTTAAATGAGTTATAAAAGTAATGAAATCTAAACAATATTACGATAAAAAAATACACATTATTCACGAAAACAACAAAGTTATTGATATAACTGTAAAAAATTAACAGTTATTAATAATTTAATGTAAGTTTTAAATTTCAACCTGTCCTTGTTTAGGAAATAGTAAAAATCGTCTGCATACTGATATTTATATGAGGTATCATATCATAATATTATATAGAGACCAATATCCATTCTTCTGATTGCCCTATTTTGTTATCTTTGAAGGTGATTATATACTCTTTCTCATTCATCTTAAAAACAAAATAACAGCATTAAAAACTATGAAAAAAATTATTTTATTTTTCACAATAACCATGGCGTTCGGTCTGGTCAATGCCCAGGAAAGCTTTGAAGTATCTACCTTGAGGATTGGGCCTTATAAAGTATTTATGCCAAAAGCAGAAGTCGAAAAAATTGCCGGCATCACTCTGAAGAAATCAGACGGAGAGAAAAGAAATATTGTAAAATATAATGGTGAAAGCATCCAAATCGATCTTTTTGACAATTATATCAATGAGGCTAACCCAAGTGTTCCTTCCATTACTTATATGACTACGACCAGTAAAAAGTTCAAAACCAAAAGTGGAATCGGAGTAGGAAGCACAAAAGAAGACCTTATCAACGCGTACAGAAATTATCCCAGCTTCGCGGTTCGTCCGGATTGGGACAAAAATAATAAGCCGGTAAAAGACTCCGGCTATTTTACTCTGGAAGACAGCCAGGCGGGAACACACTTATCTTTTAAATTCATTAATAATATTGTTACTGAAATTTCAGTTTACCTTAATGAAGGCTGTTAAAAGCAGGGAAATATCATTCTACCTGAAATCCGGATTGTGAATCCGGATTTTTGCATTTCCATAAGCCGCTAAAAAATTGTAAATTTGCGTGCAAATAAATCAGATATAATGAGTAAAAGTATTGAAGAGTTAAAATCTCTTGCTACGCAGATCAGAAGAGACATTTTAAGAATGGTTCATGCTGTCAATTCAGGACACCCGGGCGGTAGTTTAGGTTGTACAGAATACTTCACAGCGCTTTACGGAAAGGTAATGAACTATCATCTTCCTTTCACGATGGAGGGCAAAAATGAAGATCATTTTTATCTATCCAATGGGCACATTTCTCCGGTATTCTACTCCACACTGGCGAGATTCGGCTTCTTTCCGGTAGACGAGCTGAGAACGTTCAGAAAGCTGGATTCAAGATTGCAGGGTCACCCTACTACCCATGAAGGTCTTCCGGGAATAAGAATCGCTTCAGGATCTCTTGGACAGGGTCTGTCAGTTGCTCTTGGTGTTGCACAAGGTAAAAAGCTGGATGGAGATCAATCTCTTGTTTACTCACTTCACGGAGATGGTGAACTTCAGGAAGGTCAGATCTGGGAAGCACTGATGTATGCAGCAGCTAAAAAAGTAGACAACATTATTTCTACGATTGATTACAACGGGCGCCAGATTGACGGAGATACTGATGATGTATTAAGCCTTGGAAATCTTCATGCAAAGCTTGAAGCTTTTGGATGGATCGTTTTGGAAGAGAAAAACGGTAACGATCTTGAAGCGGTCATTGGTATTCTTGAGAGAGCCAAAACAGAAACCGGAAAAGGAAAACCGGTAGCTATTATTCTTCATACAGAAATGGGGTACGGTGTAGACTATATGATGGGAACTCATTCATGGCATGGTAAGGCTCCTAATGATGAGCAGCTGGATACGGCATTCAAGCAATTGTATTTAGAAGCTCCTGCTGACTATTAATCATAAAAGATACACTATCAACGATACATGATGAATTTGGATGGTTTTTCAGAATATAAACTATTGTAGACCATCATGAATCACTTATCAAAAACTTTAGTAAAAATGAAATATACATATACAGAAAAAAAAGACACTCGTTCAGGATTCGGAGCCGGATTAGCTGAACTTGCTGACAAAAATCCTAATGTAGTAGCACTTTGTGCGGACCTTATCGGTTCTTTGAAAATGGAGAAATTCATTGAAAAGGCGCCAGAAAGATTCTTTCAGGTAGGTATCGCAGAAGCGAATATGATGGGACTGGCTGCAGGACTTAGCATTACGGGGAAGATTCCGTTCACAGGGACTTTTGCCAATTTCTCTACTTCGAGAGTATATGACCAGATCCGTCAGTCTATTGCATACTCCGGGAAGAATGTAAAAATCTGTGCATCTCACGCCGGTCTTACTTTAGGTGAGGATGGTGCTACACACCAGGTGCTTGAAGATATTGGGATGATGAAAATGCTTCCTGGGATGACGGTTATCAATCCTTGTGATTACAACCAGACCAAAGCGGCCACTATTGCTATTGCTGATTATGAAGGTCCTGTATATTTAAGATTCGGAAGACCTACTGTTCCTGTATTTATTCCCGAAGATATGCCTTTCGAAATCGGAAAAGGAATTATGCTTCAGGAAGGAACTGATGTGACAATCGTTGCCACAGGACACCTTGTATGGGAATCTCTTGTTGCTGCCGAAGAGCTTGAGAAAGAAGGTATTTCATGTGAGGTAATCAACATCCACACGATCAAGCCGCTTGATGAAGAGATTATTATAAAGTCTGTTGAAAAAACAGGTAAAATAGTAACCGCTGAGGAACACAACTACCTGGGTGGTCTAGGAGAGTCTGTTGCAGGGATGCTTGCAAGAAGAAGACCTACAAGACAGGAGTTCGTAGCTGTAAATGATACTTTCGGAGAGTCTGCAACCCCTGCAGAACTGATGAAGAAGTACAAGATTGATGCAGCAGCAGTGAAAGAAGCTGTAAAGCGAATATTAGCTGATTAATCATCAGCTGCCACTATATAACCCGGGCTGTTTCTTAGAAACAGCCCGGGTTTTTGTTGGAGATTTGTTAATAACAGTCAGTATCTGACAATGAAGATGGTTACGGCATTTTTTGCCCCTTATGGCTGCTCACTGTTAACAGGAATTCCCACCGCTTCAAGTACCGGACATAGTATTTTCTCAATATACTCAGCCTCTCTCCTTCCGGAAGCTTTGGAACCTGAGAAGTAATTGCTGATCTTATAATTTTTCACAAACTGGTTTTTCTTTTGCCCGATAGCATAATAATATCCTCCCATTTCATCATTGATGAAGTAAACCATTTCATCAAAATTCATGATCTTCTTTGAGAAAAAGAGTTTTCTGTAAATACACTTTTCTGATTTGTCAAAAATATACTTCACAGGAACGCGGAAAATAAGATCAGATAAAAAATAAGCCATATAAGCTCCCCAGACGATCAGTGCAAATTTATAATATGCTCCTGACCATTCTCCGGCATAATAATATGTTATTCCCGCAAAGGCAAGAACACCCAATAGAAGCCACCATACCAAAGCCCGGAGAAAACTGTAATTAGGCATAAAGCTGATTTCACTTCCGTTATCCTGAAACCTATAGCGGTCGGTTACGTTCATCGCCTGGTGTATTAATATTCATAATATCCTCCGTCTCGTTTACCATTTTCTGTATTTCTCTACGTGTAAGTGCCTGTCCAATTGACAGTTTTTCGTGTTTGCCGTTGACTTCAAAGTGTATAGACAGCATTACATTGGTGGTAATAAACCCCATATATTTCATGGCCAGTACTTCAAAATTGGTAAAATCCTGGAAAGAATAGGTTTTGGCAGGAACAAAAATACTGGCTTTCCCTGTAATGGTCTGCCGCTCAGTATCAATAACAAATTTTTTAGCAAAAAAATTAAGGACCATAATAACCACCAGGGCAAAAATAATTAGGCTGAGAATTCTTACATTGTTAAATGTCAGCACGCCAATAGCGAGAAAAATAAGCACAAGCACTGATATAAATACCGGCTGGTTTTTAAAAACGTATTGGCTTCCTTCTTTTTTATAAAATCGTTGTGTATTCATGATTGGTAATTTCTAATGTTGGTATAATTAAGTAATACTTATAATAATAATTTTAATTTCCTCTCCCCGTTAATCATCCGAGCTTTTTCAATTCTGCTCATATTTTCTTAAAGGATAAACCGATCAGTTTGGAAATATCTTTAAGACTCTTTTAGCTGCCCCACGTGTCCATCCACTCCAGGTATTCAGTTCTATATTCATTATCGTTGAGCCGGATAATGATCTCTCTCAGATCCTCTGTTTCAAATTCATAATCTGAAACAGTAAACAAAAGGAAAATATCTCTTCCGGTTATGTTCCTGAAAAAATTTTCATTTTTGAGTTTTTCCAGTACTTCGACACATGAAGCATACAGCTGGGATCTGAAGCTCTCAAACCATTCACCAGAATTTTCATTACTTTCCAGCTCTGCTCTAAGCTGCGTGCATATCCCATTAAATTCATCATCAGCCCCTTCCATTTCATAGGTCCATTCTGCAGGTTCGTATTTGTAATATAAAGCATCATCTTCATCCGGATCTTCTAATACGGTAAGCGTATTGGAAGCCGGACACACTGTCATTGCCCCCTCATCACTGTACAATGCAAAACTATAAATGTTTTCATCGCCATGTTTCTCAAACATTTCTATAAAAGCTTTTTTTGCAGCCTCTTCTATCTGGTTTTTCAAATTCTCAAAATCCATACTCTATTTTTTAAAATGGGCCGGTAAAATTACCGTTATTCCTTTACATTATCGGATTACAATCTTTAAAATTCCAGCCAGTTTCATGATTATAGATATACAATTGGAGCGCGAATACTGCTTAGCGAAACACAATAAGGCTCTGTAAAAATTTCTACCTATCTTAAGTCTTCAGTTTTTTGCATATCAACATCATTTAATTAAAGAATTGATATCAAGACAGTTACCTCCATACGCTTACCCTAATATGTTTCAAAAAAACTAGCCTTACAGATATGTACAATAGAAATATTTTGTAAGATCTGCTCTGTTACACCTTAAAATTTTACTACTTCCCCCTATAATTTTATTCCGGACTGTAAAGCATTTTAATGCTTTACATAAATGTGTTAAAAATAATGTCTGAAAGAAAAATGTACAAACGATTGTCAAAAAAAAAGCAATACGATTCACATTTTAGGGATATAATAATTTCTAGTTTTGAAAACATCAACGTTGATAAATGTTCTGAAATCAGCCTTATAAGTGTACAGTATAAGTAGATAAAAGAATTATTTAAATCAAGCCATAATCAAATGGCAAACAAAATTTGTTCAATTCAAAAAACAATTAAAATGAAAAATCTAAAAGGAATGAAGGGAAATTTCTCTTCTGCAGAAAACAAAAAATTACAGAGAAAAGATCTTAAATCTATTGTCGGTGGTGGTGATTATCAATATGTATCAACAGACGGTGGTAATGGCTGTTATGATAAAGAAACCTGGAAAGACGGAGTACGTCAAAATACCCTGTTTGTAGGTTGCTAATTCTTGTTACTCACAAAAAACGGAGGGTCTAGGCCCTCTGTTCCTGTTTTAGATCGTCACTCTTTTGACAATTTTTTCAAACTTTTTAATGATACCCCTATGCGTAATTTTTCATATACATTAATCATTAGTTTTTACATTCTTTCTTCCTGTAAGAGCAGTAATTTAAACTACATCACCTATTACAATAAAGTGAATGAGATCGACAGCATCTACCGTTTCAAAAAAGACACCTTAAAAGTTATCAGCCAGTACAGGACATTGTTTAAAAAATACCCACCCAAAAATCAGGACCGTATTGCGGAGTATTATACCTATATCAGTATGGCAGACCAGCACGATAAAAACTTTGGCGGAAAAAAAAGCCTTTATAAGCTGATTCCTTTAGTAGCCCCCTATTGGCAGTTTGAAAAGAAAAATGTGAAGCTTATAGCATTGTATAAAAAATACGGTATTGATGAGCAGGAAATGGAGCGGGAAGTAGCAAAGTGGAAAAAAAGTCTTAATAAGAAAATGGTAGATTCTTTCACTGTTGCCTTTAAGCGCGACCAGGACAGCCGTAAAGATTCAAATCATGACAATATGATTGTAAATGACAAAAAAAATGCTGAAATGCTGAAAAGGATGTTTGAAAATGAGGGATTTCCCGGTTTGCAAAAAATAGGATTGTATAATGGCGATTTTTTCATGCCATCCGGCCCTTTGCTTCTTCATCTGGCTAATTACCCTGAATATCACGACTATTTTAAGACCAAGCTTCTGGAATATGTAAAATCCGGCGAGCTTCCTCCGAGAGATTATGCGGCCATGATGGACCGATATAATCTCCAAGTTCTTAAAACAGAACCACCATACGCAATATATACTGGAAGCAGCACCATAAAGGACTCGACAATTATTGATCGCAACCGAAAAAGTATAGGTTTACCCCGCATGAAACATTCTCAAGCTATTATCAAGGAAAAATAAAAAAGAAAAATGATCCTGATTATTTCTAAAAATAAAGAAATTACCACGACTGAAGTTATAAAATGGCTTTTGAAAATGGGCAAAAGCTTCATCAGGATTCATGAAGATGAGGTTTTTGATATTAAAGTCAAAGAAAAACGGATTTTTCTGGAAAGCTACAGGAACCTTTTCTTCCTGGATGATATTACCAGCGTCTGGTACAGACGGGGCGGGCTGCAGTTCAGGCAGCTCCAATATGAAAATAAGCAGATCAACCTCACCATGAATGAGTACCAGCACTGGCTCGAAGATTATGTAAGAAAAACCCTTGAATCCAAAAAGCATATCAACAAAGAAAGTAAGAATGATATCAATAAGCTGCTGGTTCTTGAACAGGCCCAGAAGGCAGGTCTGGAGGTCCCTTCTTATTTCCTCGCAGACACTACAAAAGAAGTTGTATTGGGAAGAACAATTATTAAAACCATCTGTGGAAATCCGCGGGTAGATCACATCACCGCAGATTCAACGGCAACGATGTATACCAAGGTGGTGGATCAACCTGAAAACGAACTCTTTTTCCCCACCTTCTTTCAGGAAAAAATTGAAAAAGATTTTGAAATCAGAAGCTTTTATCTGAACGGCAACATATGGTCGATGGCTATTTTCTCCCAGAATGATGAACAAACTCAAATTGATTTCAGAAAGTATAATCTTAAGAGACCGAACAGAAATGCACTTTATCAACTTCCTGATACGATCGAACAAAAGATAAGAATGCTGATGGAGACGCTGGATCTTAACTGTGGTTCACTGGACTTCATTAAAAGTGGAAGCCACTATTATTTCTTAGAAATCAATCCCACAGGACAGTTTCTGGGCATGTCGTCGATCTGTAATTACTCATTGGAAAAAGAAATTGCTGATTATTTATGAAACAAAATTATTACACCCTAGAAAAGAACAAACTTCCGCTTGTTTATAAATATATGGAAGTAGTAAAAGATAAAACCCGTGATCATAAGCAATTCAGCATGACCATAGGTTGTGAAAAATACCAGACCGACTTCCATGTAAAATTAAAACCTCATAAATTTTTGACCAGGATAATATGAAATACTTCAATCTATTCAGCACCGTTATGGTCACCAAAGGTGCCGGAAGAATATTGATATCAGATCTGCAGAGAAATACCTCAGAACTGTATCCTTTGGAAGTCTATGAGCTTATTGTAGAGCTGAAGATTCATCCGATCGAAGAACTGCTGAGAAATTATGATGAAGAATCCAGAGAAATCGTCAAAGAATATCTGGAAATGTTTCTGGAAAAAGAATACGGCTTCATTACTGACAATGACTGGGATCACAACTTCCCGGTCATGTCGTATGCTTACAATGATCCCTGCACAATTTCCAATGTTTTCATAGAACTCAATGATTTAACTATTCTGCAAAAAATAAGGACATCCATAGACAGCCTGGGAGTGCAACATCTCGTCATCTTCTCAGAAAAGGAACTTTCTTCTGATGATTTTCTCACCATAGACCATCTTTTTGACAATACTTCTTTAGAAAACATTGAGATTTACTCTCCCTTCCATCAGAAGGTAGACCTACCTTTTATACAGGCACTTCACAAGAAGACAGAAAGAATTTATAATCTGATCTTTTACAACTGCTCTCAGCCTCCTTTCAAAGCTAAAAATGAATACCGGTTTACCCTGCATTTTGTAGAAGAAGATCTTAAAATATCTGCCTGTGGAAAAGTAGAACTGAAATATTTCAATACCAACCTCTCCAAAGTATTGGAAGCAGTCAACTATAATTCCTGCCTGTATAAAAAAATAGGTATTGATAAAAAAGGGAACATTAAAAACTGCCCTCTCATGGCGGAAAGCTTCGGGAATATTCATATCAACAGTCTTGAGGATGCATTGAACAATCCTGCATTCACCCAATACTGGAATCTTACAAAAGACCATATTGAAGAATGTAAAGACTGTGAGTTCCGGTACCTCTGTACAGACTGCAGGGCTTACACCGAACGGTCTGCTGAAAACAGAAACAGTCTTGATGTATCAAAACCTTTGAAATGCGGCTACAACCCCTACTCAGGAAAGTGGGAAGAATGGAGCACAAACCCTTTAAAACAACAAGCTATTCAATACTATGATTTGTCGAAATCTAAGCATAGATAATATCTGTATTTCAATCCTCTCAAAACCTAAAATACATGAGTGGGAGGATTTATAAAAAGAAATTTTTGATTTTTATTACTTAAAAAATTTCCACTTCGGAATAATGGCCAGCATCCCGAATCCGGTAAAAAGGAAAAGATTGGTAACATCTGTATACAGAAATGTAGACAGGTAGTAGTTATGCATAAAGAAATGCAGCACCAGAAGCGCCGGGAACATAAAGATCCCTACTTTTTTATAAAAGAACATGAGTACCAGCCCCACCATCATCAGCAGATCAATAGAAAAAATAACGTAAAAGTACCATCTTGGGATTTCCAGGTATTCATGCTGCAGATATTCATCCACATCTATTCCCAATCCCATTACGGTAAACAACATCAGGGCTGCAAATGCCAGTACAAATCCCCATCCTTTCTTAGGATCTTCATCAAAATAGCTGTATTCTTCCATAGGTACAAAAATAAAGAACTTATGAGAGATTTCATAAGTTCTTATATAATTATTCGTTTAAAATTTGATTTACACAGAAATAGCGTTAATCAGTCTGTTTTTGTCGCTTAAGTACTCTTCCATAGAAATCATACTTTCAGTTCTCATTACATCCTGAATATCATCTATCTGATAAATAATTCTTTTGGCATCATCTGTATTCTTCGCTCTTACTTTACAGAAAATGTTATACTTCCCGGAAATAACGCTAGCTTCAATCACGTTAGGGATTGTTGACAATTCTTTCAGTACTTCCTGAGTACGGTTTGATTTTGTCAGAAGGATCCCTATGAAAGCTGTAAAGTGATAATCCAGCTTACCATAATCGATATTAAGAGATGATCCCAAAATAATACCTGCATCTTCCATCTTTTTCACTCTTACGTGAATTGTTCCAGCAGAAACATCCATCTGCTTTGCAATTTCTGTAAAAGGCATTCTTGTGTTTTCTACTAAGAAATCAAGAATCTTCTTGTCTATTTCGTCCAGTTGATAGTTCATATTAGTTAAATTACAATTTCTTTAAAAAATCTATGTATTTTTTGCAAATTTACAAAAAATAATTTAACTAAAAAAAATATATTAAATATTAACAATAATTAACACGGATGATAAAAATCATTAAAATATTCCGATTATTTTCCATTTGATTTTGTAGAATCTGTTTTTATTTCAGCTTTCTGTTCAGGAACTTTTTTATCTTTTTTCTTCTTTTTAAACAAAGAATTAAAGCTTTTACTCCACACAACACCTCCTCCATAAGCTTGATTAGCAGATCCGTTTGTACTGGCCAAGCCCATACCGATATTGGTAGGTTTAGAATACCCCCGAATTACCAAAGTACCGTCATTCTTTTTGGAAAGATCATACTCAATAGAACCTTCCCCAGACAGATAATTATTCTGCGCACTTTCAGTTTTGGACAATGGAATCCCAAGACCTGTTTTGATATTGACCCTTGGCGAAAGTGCAACACTTAGTCCGGCATTAGCTCTGTCTGCAGTGTTTGAGTTCTGATCTCCCTTTACATAGTTCAAGTCGATCTGGAATTCATTACTCATGGTATTAAGGACCGATCCCAGCTGCTTCAGAAGCATATTATATCCTGATGATTCGGCTACATTTCCCACATTCACATCCACTCCACCACTGTTGGACACATTGAATGTGCTCAACAAAAGAACGGAACCGAACTGGAGCACCTTCTCCCCTTCCTGGCTCATTTTGGCAGCCAATGTCTCTTTTACCTGGCTGGAAACATCCAAAGCTGTTACATTAAGATCAATCTGTGGATCCACTAAAGACTGCGTAATATGAGCCTGCAGTAAGATACTGATCGGCTGAAGTTTGCTTAAGCTCAGATATTCCCCAACATTGGAAACCATCCTGACATAGTTGGCATTTATATCCAGAGCGGGCTTCATAGCATCACCGTCCCATCTGATACTGCTGTTCTTTTCAATCTGAAAGGTCTTGTTAAGGATCGCTTTAGAAACAAAAGTTCCGTTATCCACCTTGTAAGTTCCACTCATCGCGATATTCCCCTGTCTGTTCATGTGGAATTTCAGAGGATCAGCAGTTCCTTTCACGGTAATATTTCCCACATCATCTCCTACCAATACATTTACGGTAGTTCCCTTATCTACAGCCAGATTGAAATCAATATTCATGTTGGCTCCTGTTTTTTTCTTTTCTTCCAATGTCACCAATCCGTCTTTTCCTTCTTTCAGGAACCTCAGCATCTTAAATTCTTCCACGTTGGAAGTAGAGCTTGAGTTGAAAGTAAAGGTACTTCCGTTCAGCGCTTTCATATTGGGAGTCGTTATGCTCAATCCGGACACAGGTCCGTCCACGTAGAGATCCCCCTGTCCATATACTCTTCCCCAGAACAGATCAAAATCTTTCTGAGTGGTATTGAGCATCAACAGATTGTCTGCTCTCATTACGAGAGACACCCCCATTGAAGAAAGGGTTTCAAACTGGATCGCCCCTGAAATATTTCCTTTTGAGTTGGATCTACCGTCGTGGACTTCAATATTGTTGAGAATGGCTAGTCCTTTGGTAAGCTGGATAACGGTATCATCAAACGCATAATCCACCCCGGTAAACATCAATTTGAGCCCGAAATCTTTTAAGGCAATATCCCCGTTGTAATCGAGATCACGAAGGGTACCGCTGATTTTGAGATCACCGGTTGCTTTTCCGCGAAGGTTTCCGAAGATGGTTTGAACAAACTGCTGGGTAAATGCCAGGTCAAATTCACGCATTTCTGCAGTCAGATCAATAACCGGCGATGAGGTATTGTTATTTACCGTTCCCGTAAGGTTCAGGCTGTTGTTACCCAAAGCTCCTGCGGAATGCACTTTTACATCAATATCATATAGATTCAGTGAAAACCCATTGGTGGCAGAAATGGAAATATCTCCCATATCATTGCCATTCATTTTAATATCATCGATATTAAGGTCTACCAGTGGCTGCAGCGTACTTTTGTCCATTTTGATCTTTACACTACCGTTGGCTAGCCCCTTAATATCCATATTGTTTCCACCGGATTGCATTTCGAGCAGTTTTTCTATCGCAAAGTCACTAATATCAGCATCCACATAAAAATCTTTGGACGACTTAAATTGCGCTTCTTTGATATGCAGTGCGCTTTTATCGGAATAAATCCTAAGATTCCTGATATCAAAATCTCCGGTTTTCCGTCTGTAAGTAATGGAATGGTTCAGTTCCGGACTGGTATCAATTGCCCATGTAACTTCATTGAAATTAACCTCTGTAGGTTCAAATCTGAATACATAATCCCCTACAGCATCTGTAGACTGATCTACATTGATGGCATATTCTTTAAGCTGTTCATTGATCTCGTCCTCGGGACTTCCATGTTTGAATACAGTGGCCAGATGCAGGGTATTTCCGTTTTCGTTATTACCTTTAAGCTCGAAATCCTTTATAATATTTTTGTTATACTCCAATTTGTTGATCTTTGCGTAAAGCTGCTGATCAAGGTTGGCTGTATTAATTCTCACCTTAACACTGTCTATCATGGCACTGTCGCGGCTGATATTCTTCCGGTCGTTTACTTTGTAATCGGGATTGGAAGCTGCCAATGCTTTATCAGCATCGGTAATTTCCTCTTCCCTGCTCATGATATACTTCAGTGCAGCAGCATCAAGATTCAGGATCAGATTATTAGAGTTCCCGTCATATTCACCTTCTACAATAGCGCCCTGGGGTAATCTCAGATCCGGTAAAAAGTAATTGACCAATCCTTGCTGTACATTGAAATTCATCGTGAAATTCTGTCCACGGTACAGCTTTCTGGGTGGTGGACCAACGAGAATCCTCCCAACCCCGTTTTCTACCATTCCGGCAAGATCGGCAAGACTGTATCTTCCTGATATTTTTCCTGTTGCAGCACCCGGAGCATCCACATCAATCACACGGCCACCCGCATCAACAAAAGTTTTGAGTTTAGCATTGGGAATAACGTATTTCTGTGTGGCTGTAGCAAAGTGAAGATTATTGGCATCCACATCCAGAGTAAGATCATTGATGGAGGACATTGCCATTTTCCCGTTTACCTGTCCACTTACAATCTGGTTTCCAGGCTTATTGGTAAAATAATTCATGTTCAGATAAGTGACATCAGCATTCACATCCATGGCGGTTTTTGAGGTACTGAAGTCAATCAGCCCTTTGATGGTTGCTTTTGCCTGCTCATCATTGACGGTGATCAGTCCGTTATACTTTTTATGATCCAGCAACCCGTCGAGGTAAAGGTTATTGATCACCTTATCCATAATCTCAATACTGGCGATCTGGGATTTGGTGGTAAGTCGCATCGTATTGACATCGAAACTTTGCCCGTTCAGATCAAATTTACCGGAAATTAACCCTACCGTTTTATTTTTGGTAATGACAGAAGTATTAAGGTCTTTTACCTCAAGAAAACCTGAATATTTAGGCATCGCTGTACTATATCCGGTAAGAGTAAGCTTCGAGATCGTGGCCTGCCCTATTCCTGTCAGCAGATTTCCGTGATCCACATAGATCTGGTCGGGGTTTACTTTAGCGGCTCCGCTATATTTTAATTTTCCAAAATCGTCCGCAAAATTCTTCATTTTTGTGGAAATGAAGGAAGGCATCATAGCCTTCAAATCTTTATAGGTAAAATCTGTAGACAGATCTTTTGTTTCTATGGAGAAGTTCCCTTTCAGCAGATTATCTACTTTCATGGTCTTTGTTGCAATATTGACGTCAGGATTCCGGATAAGAAAATTTTCAAGATGAAATTTATTTAACGGACCCGTCATTTTTCCTGAAAGATTGAAAGGCTTTATATTATCCCAGTTGGTCACAAAATAGCTGATATCGTATCCACTCACCTGGCTCCCCTGTTTGATATTCATATCCCAGCGAACTTTATCGGCAAAATCCGCCCAGGAACCATTATTGAGATTGAACTTAACATCTCCCTGGAGTAAAGTATGGTCGGTATTGAGGGTAAGATCCTTTAAAGATAAAAACTGATGCGTTAAGGACAGCTCCGTTGAAAAAGTATCCACAATATGAGGTTTTCCCCATCTTGACGTCACAAAGGACATATTATTGATGAGGGCCGAAATATTGGCGCCATTTACCTTTACATTGGGTGCTTTTAAATTGAAGTTTGTGGCTGTAAGCCATTTTCCGGGTTCTCCGGGAGAATTATTGTTAACGATCGACACCTTGGAATCGATGATCTGCACTCTGGAGTTCAGTTGAAAAGGAGGTTTATTCGGGTCTCTTTTTTTTCCGCTGTCAAACAGTTCTGTAAACCTGATAAAGTTGGAAATACTATCTCCTTTGTAAGTAATGACTTTTATATCTGCATTAACGAGGGTAAGTGAATTAAAGCTTAAAGAGTTGCTGTTTCCGGAAATCGCATTCACAGCCAGTGATATCCAGTCTGAATCTGCACGGAACTCGCGGGCTTTAATAAATTCAAGGCCTTTATAATCTTTGACTTTCAAACCTTTTATGGTGACATCGCCAAAATAATTAACATCGACACTTTCTGTAGAAAAGTCGGACTTAAAATCATTATTAACAAGTTTTAAAGCCTGGTCTGCCGCCCATTGCTTTGTCACCGGAAGATTGACGGCAATAAGTACCCCACCTACCAGTACAATACCGAGCCAGAAAAGAATCAGAAGAAGTTTCCCCCACCAGGTATAGCTGGTAACATCTTTTATGGCCTGTTTTCCAAACTCCTCAGCAGTTTCTACCGGATGATTGATTGCATCTGAAGCAAGCTCAGAAGCTTCTTTTACGGTCTCCCGTACTTTTTCTTCAACATTTTCTACAGTTTTCTGTACCTGATCCCCTAGGTTTTCAGCTACTGATTTTTTATTCTCATTCTCGTTATTATTCTCTAACTTTGCCATTATTATGAGCGACTCTATAATTTTAGGTATTGAATCGTCCTGCGACGACACCTCAGCAGCTATCATCAAGGGAAATTCTATTCTTTCAAACATTGCCGCGAACCAGGCCATCCATAAAGAATATGGAGGTGTTGTCCCTGAATTGGCTTCACGGGCCCATCAGCAAAATATCATCCCCGTTGTTGAAAAATCTTTTACCAAAGCAAATATACAACAAAATGCCATTGCAGCTATAGGATTTACACGTGGCCCCGGACTTCTGGGATCACTCCTTGTAGGAACATCATTTGCTAAGTCTCTGGCTATGAGCCTCAATGTACCACTGATTGAGGTAAATCACCTTCAGGCACACATTCTGGCCCATTTCATCGAAGATGCAAATCCTGTGCCGCCTACATTTCCTTTTTTATGCCTTACGGTAAGCGGCGGACACACGATGATTGTTCTTGTCAAAGATTATTTTGATATGGAAATTATTGGAAAAACTATTGACGATGCTGCAGGCGAAGCTTTTGATAAGATTGGAAAAATCTTTGACCTTGATTATCCGGCCGGCCCTATCATAGACAGACTGGCAAAAGAAGGAAACCCTGATGCTTTTTCATTTAATAAACCCAGATTAGAGCAATACGATTATTCTTTCAGCGGTATTAAAACTTCAGTTCTTTATTTCATCCAGAAAGAAGTCAGAAAAAATCCGGATTTCATTAAAGAAAACCTGAATGACCTTTGCGCTTCCGTACAAAAGTCTATCATTGAGATTCTGATGAACAAGCTTGAAAAAGCCGCCAGGGAACTTCATGTAAAGGACGTAGCTATCGCCGGCGGTGTATCTGCCAATTCTGCTTTAAGAAAAGCGATGGAAGATAATAAGGAAAAACTGGGCTGGAATATTTTTATTCCCAAGTTTGAATATACTACAGACAATGCAGCAATGATTGCTATGGTAGCAAAACTAAAGTTTGACAGAGGGGAATTTACCGATATGAGAACTTCAGCAACTGCAAAGTATGATTTATAAACTAAAAGACTAAAGAAGAAAGACCTCAATATCAGAAAACAAAAACCGATAAACAAGAATACCATTCAGTTTTTTCAGGTTTCTGTATTTCTTTGCCACTAATTAATCTCTATGAAACTATTCTACGGACATATCCAGGACAATCAGGTGACCATCAATGATGAAGAGCAGCAACATATTGTAAAAGTGCTGAGGATGAGAGCAGGAGAAAATATTCATGTAACAGATGGAAAGGGAAAGCTGGCTTCGGGTACACTTATTCTAGAGGGCAAGAAAGCTGCAATCGATGTTTCTGAAATCAAGGAAAGCCTGCCAGATTTCAGTCCCAGACTTCATATTGCAATTGCTCCTACAAAAAATATTGACCGCATAGAGTTTTTTGTGGAAAAGGCTGTAGAAATGGGCATTTCGGAAATCAGTATTATTATCACCGAGAAAACGGAGCGTAAAAATATTAACATTGATAAAATCAGAAAACAAGCTATTGCTGCCTCTAAGCAAAGTCTCAGATTTCATTTTCCGGAGATCCATGATGCTGTAAAACTATCTGATTTTTTGAAAGGTCTTGATACTGAATCTACTTTTGTGGCACATTGTAATGAAAGTCTTGAAAGGACAGAGCTTAAAAATCTTCCGCCGATGGAAAAACTTACATTTCTGATCGGGCCTGAAGGTGATTTTTCGGATAAGGAGATCGGATACCTTTCAGACCATAAGGTAAAAGCCGTTTCTCTGGGGCATCAAAGGCTGAGAACGGAAACTGCAGGTTTATTTGTCGCTGCATGGAATTATTTCAGGATGATGAAATAATTCCGAAATATTTTTTAATACGATTAAGGAGGTTTCAGGCCTGCCGTCAATATGCTGATCTCCGGTCTCTTTTAAAGATATGGTAAGGAAAAAGAGCCGCAATGACAAATGGAATCAGATCCAGAGCATCTGCCACCACAAATTCGTAAGTATAAAGATGGAATATGACGATGAACAGCATAAAAAAAGTCAGCAACTTCCGGTTGAAAGCTCCCAGGAAGCATAGCAGCTGTAGAGAAATCCCTACCACCGTAAGCACCACCCAAAGGTTATCATAGGCATACAAATCTTTTATCCATCCTGGCACTTCCATGTCAGCCATATAATAGTTGTCATAGGTATTCATTTTGGCAGCACCTTTATTGATCCATAATAATTTATCGGTATTTTTTATCAGGTTTTTGGCCGTTCCCAGGAATTTACTCATTCCCGCCATGCTATAGGTCACCAAAAGACCCAGATAAAAATACTGTACCAGCTTGTAGTCTTTTTCTTCCAGATCTTTAGGAAGCAAAAAGATGCTCAGGAAAAATCCCAATATAATAAGATGGTGGGTATGCCGCACTCCAAAATTGGCAGATATGGGAAGATTAATCAATGTGATGAGTAGAAAAATCAGAATATTAAGCACATAAGACGGCTTCAGCAGGGAAGCCATTAAAGCGATTCCACAGGCCACCAGCATCCCGACAAACACTCCGGTATCAGGAAGCTCCGGAAATATTATTTTCTCCAGCCAGAAAACCGGCTCAAAAAGTTCCTTCGGCCTGCTCTTCAATTGCAGAAATCTATAATATTGAGCAATAAGCCAATACAATCCGAAAATTCTTATTGCGTAATAGGCAATTTTATAATTGTAAACAGTAAGCTGAGGATATTTCATTACAGTTTCGTAATCAATTTTTTATGGATATTCATCTTCTTTTCACCGATTTCCGCAGGCTTATACTTCTCTTTATACAGAAGGTATCCGTCAAACTGTGGACTTGTATCTTTAGCAAAAATCAACAGCTTTTTCATATTTCTTTCCCGCTCGTCATTGTTATCAATTTTTCCACCGTATCCATTGATAATTCCTTCTTTTTCATTGGAATCATAGTTCTGAACCGTCGTATTGATAATCCTTACGGTATCTCCGTTTTTGATGCCATATAATCTGTATCTCTCCCAATAGGCTTCTCCTCCACTGGGTACTGTGAACAGCTTCCAACTGGCAAACGGATACATCTCTTTATACCCCTTTTCCTGAATAACAAGACTTATCAGAGACATACAAAAAGAAAAAAAGAATAAGTGTTTAGTGTATTTTTTCATTCGTTACAGTGTATTGTGCTCCTTTTGATACTGTGCCAGGATTTCCTTTCCGCTTCTGATAGAATTTACTGCCCAGCGGATCTTCATTTCGATGAGCTTTTGTTCATCCAGCTTATAGTCAATACCGGATTTTAAAAGTTTCTGCTTCAGCTCATACATACAGATTCCCGCTGCCACGGAAACATTATAACTTTTGGTAAATCCATACATTGGGATAGCGAGTGTCTCATCTGCAAAGTCGATAACTTCTTCAGAGACTCCTGCCAACTCCGTCCCGAAAACAAGAGCAATAGGCTCTGTAATCTGGTAGTCAGGCAGCATTACTGCATTTTTTTCCAGGGATACGGCAAGAATCTTATAGCCTCTGTCTTTGATATTCTGCAGGGAAGCTATATTCTTAGGCATTTTTTCAACATCTACCCAGGTTTCTGCACCTTTGGTAACGGTAAGATTAGGATTAAAAACATTCTCTTCCTCCATCGCTATTACTTTGTGGAAAGCGCAGGCTTCCACTGATCTTATGATAGCAGCGGCATTTCTGAACTGATAGACATCATCCATCACCGGAAGAACAAAATCAGAGCTCTCCTGAGAAAAATGTTCAATCTTTGCCAGCCGTTCCTCGGTTAAAAACTTTTTTAAATACTCAAAAGTCTGGGCTAAATCTTTCATCTTCATTTAGTTGTTTTTTCAATAACCATATGGAGCAGCTGCCATGATTGTCTTATTCATATAAAATTTCATCATAAGCGCTCCATTCATTTTCAAATCTTTGCAAATTAACGTAATTTTGAGCTATGAACCTTAGCAGGTTTTAAATTCTTAATAAAAATAATACATGAAGCGAAAAGTCCTGCTCATCTACACCGGTGGAACCATCGGAATGGAGAAAGATTATGAAACCGGAAGTCTCCGCGCGTTTGATTTCGGTAATATATTTGAGAAGATGCCAGAAATGAAACTGATGGAATGCGAAGTTTTCGTACATCCTTTCGCAAAGCCGCTGGACTCTTCTGATATGGGGCCGGAAGAATGGAGAGTGATCGCCAACTATATTCACAAAAACTATAATGACTATGACGGTTTTCTGATCCTTCACGGAACTGATACAATGTCTTATACCGCTTCAGCCCTAAGCTTTATGTTGAAAGGTTTAAAGAAACCCGTGATTATGACGGGCTCGCAGCTCCCGATAGGAGATCTGAGAACCGATGCGAAGGAAAACCTGCTCACCAGCCTTTACTACGCAAGCCTGTATGAAAATGACGAGGCAGTCATTCAGGAAGTAGCCATATATTTTGAATACAAGCTGCTGCGGGGGAACAGAACTCTAAAATATTCTGCAGAGTATTTTGATGCCTACGCCAGTCCGAATTATCCCATATTAGGGCAATCCGGAGTCCACCTCAATATTCTTAAAGATAATTTGTTCCGTAGTAATGAGGAAGTTGAATTTCATGTTGATGAACACATTTCTGAAGATGTTTTATTCTGGAGAATATTTCCGGGGATGCATCTGAGCCATTTCAGGGAAATACCTAAAATGAAGGTCCTCATTCTACAGGTTTTTGGTTCAGGAACCATTTTCAGCAGTGAAAAAACCCAGGAAACACTGCAGGGTATCCGAAATAACGGGACGGAAATTGTAGTGGTAAGTCAGTGTATTTCAGGAGGTATATCCTTTGGGAAATATGAAAACAGTAATATCTTCTCAAGGATAGGGGCAATCAGCGGAAGGGATATGACTGCTGAAACTGCGATTACCAAAGCTATGCACCTGATAGATAATCCAAGCTACTCCGGTAGTTTTGCCGATAACTTCACAAAGAGCCTTTGTGGAGAAATAACAGATTAAATTTCGCAATAATAGTTTGTATATTCAAGAAAATATTCTATTTTTGCAATCTCAAAAAGAAAGGTGTCCGAGTGGTTGAAGGAGCTACCCTGGAAAGGTAGTATACGGGTAACTGTATCGAGGGTTCGAATCCCTTCCTTTCTGCAAAAATAAAGCGTTGAATATCAACGCTTTATTTTTTTTATCAACTCAAATGAGTTCTATTTTCATTCAGGTGTAAAATCTGTGGAGAAGTTAATTTTTCTATTTATATTTTTATATACTTACAATTTTTTCATCTGTTCTTTAATTCAGTGGTCTGATTATGCCAAGACACTGGTAATTTTTAAACAGTTTCAAAGTCATTTTCAAGATTCTGCCCGTTCAAGCATTGTATAAATGTTCCATTAGCTTTTAGTCAAAAATTAGTTTAAAGCTAGGAGTCATTCGCTAAAAACTGATATTAGTTCACAAAAGTTTTAAACGTTCATGGATTTGTTTGCATGCTATTCTACTTTTCCACAACTTATCAATAAGTTTTCCACAAGTTTTCCACAAAAAAAACTATTTTACCCGATTTACTTCTTCTCTATCTCCTTTTTTAGGTACATTAGCATCTGAAAACATGGTTACAATCAACCATTATATCGACGATGAAAAATCAGGTTAAGGCTTTACGGGAAGCAAAAAATATGACCCAGAGTGAACTTGCTAAACAATCGGGTCTTTCCCTTCGAACGGTTCAGAGGGTGGAAGCCGGAGGTATACTCAAAGGATTCTCACTGAAAGCTCTTGCTCAGGCATTGGCTGTAAATCCTGAACATCTTATTAGCCACACTATAGAGCAGGAAAACATTCAAAGGGCTAAAATAATCAACCTTTCCGCTTTATCCGGTATCATCATTCCTTTTGGTGGTGTTATCATCCCTCTTATTCTAACTTATCAGACACAGGATCCTAAAAATAAAGAATTAGGGAAAAGTATAGTAGGTATTCAGATTATACTGGCCGCAATTTTTTCAGCCTCGTTGATCATCAGTCCGTTTGTACAGAAGTATTTCTCGTTAAATTTTCCACTTTTCATTGTTGCTATCATCATGTTTCTTTCATTAAAAATATTGGTGATCATCAGCAATGGGATGAGTTTAAACAAAAAACACGATATACATATTAAACTGAAAACCAATTTTTTATAACACAAGTCATAGAACTGTCATAAAATTGTCGTCCTGTTTTTGTGCAAAAACACATTTGGATTTCCGAATCTTGTACAAAAAGCAATATGAAAACATTCAAAAAAATCGTTGTGTCTATTTTAATGATCATCGCCTTATCATTAATGAGTGCGTATTTCTATTTTGATCAAAAATTCACCCCGGAAAAAAACTATCTGAAAATAGAAAATGAGAGTGGAAATATCCCGATAACATGGACAGGGAATAATAAGTCGGGCTTACTTTTGCCTATCCATTTTCCTAAAGATTCTACCACTTATTATATGCAATTTGATACCGGGGCAGCCTATACAGAGTTCTACAGCCAGGCAATACAGAATGTAAAGGGAATTAGAATTCGCAATAATTTAGGGGCCTGTATATTCTATTTAGGACAATCAAAAATCACTTCTGATCAGATTAAGATTTCAGACACTGGAAAAAAAACGGAGCCTAATGGTTCTCTTAAAATCATAGGGACACTGGGTGCAGATATTCTTGAAGACAGGAAAACACTAATTAATTTTAAAAAAAATTATATTGCTTTCAACATAGACCAGGAGCCTGTTGAATTTAAAAATAACCTCATTGATTTTCAGTTCACAAAGAGAAAGATTGTTATCAGGGGAATTTTAAAAGATAAAGAGGAAAAATTCTTATTTGACTCGGGAACCAGCGCCTACGAGTTGTTGACCCATAAAGAAAACTGGCAGGATCTAAAATCACCTCATTCAAAAGTCATTATAGAGAAAGCCCAATCAAGGCCCACTATATTAACTACTTATACCGCAGCAAGCCGCAACAATATCCATTTTAAAAACAAAAGCATTCCTTTAAATGAAGTAACGTACGTAGAAGGGTTTTCGAAGACCCAATATTTGCTGATGAAGTTTTCCGGAATGACGGGAATGCTGGGAAATAAAATCTTTCTGAAAAACTGCTTGTATATTGATTGTTCCAGAGAAAAGATTTCTATTGAATAAAGTTCCTCCGATTCCTAAATTCTTCCTAAATCATCTTCTAGTTTTGTCACAGTATTAAAGGGCAATGAACCAGTAAGAGAGCAGCCTATTCTATTTTATAGTAAGAATGTTTTTCTTAGGTCATTAATTCTATGCTCTCTGAAGTTAAAAATTAACAGTGAAGAAGTTATCCATGATGTTTTGTATAAAGAAAGTTTTAGCAACCTTATTTTTAATCGGTTTTACAGGAAATATTCTACGTGCACAGATCAGTCCACCGGGATTGGGCGACACCAAAACTGCGTTATGGACTGCATTTGGGATCAAGCGACAACTGGATTCTTTAGGAAAAAAGCAAGCACTCAGCTATATAGCAATCGGGCGAAAAAGCAATCCAGATGATTATAATGCTCTTTCAAAACAGGCCATTTTTGTGTTAAACCACGAGGTTTATCATTCTTTTGCACCTCATCAGCAGTACAGCTATGCGGTCAGCTACCGCCGCCAGCCTCAATACGAAGGCTCAACACCTTATGAGAAAGAGAACACAGAACAGGAATTCAGAATTTATGGAAGGTACGCCTATACTTTTGATTTAGGAAAGAAATGGAAATTGAAAAATACAGTCCGGCAGGAGTTCAGAAAGTTCTTTGCTGCAGATTTTAGTAAAGTGGAAGAAGATTTCCAGTTGAGAACCCGCATTAAAAGCCAGCTGACTTATACTGTATCTCCAAAAAACAACCAGAAGCTGGCGGTAAGTGCTGAAGCATTATTTTCGTTAAGTCATCTCAATGGACCGGATACACAATGGGAATCGTTCGGTTACCGTGAAATGCGTATCACAGCTTACTATATGTTCGATATTCCTCATTCTCCGTTTACGGTAGATATAGGCTATATGAATAACCTCATCAAAGACAGCAGAAGTATTCACCGTGGGGGTGTTCATTACGTGGCTGTTGATCTGATCTGGAATATACCTTTTTCAAGATAAAAAATCCCGGTCATTACTAACCGGGATTGCTGAAAAACATAAGTTTCTCTAAAATATAATTAAGTATGAATGTTTGGTGTATTGTTTAGTTACATAATGTCAGAAACTGACGGCTCATCTGTACCTTAAATTTGGCTTCGGCCCGTGATTGCGCATATATAGTGTGTTCGAAAGCCTGCACAGTTTTTAATCTCTGATCTATATATTCAGCTATTTCCACGATCGAAAAAATAAAATCTCGGTAAACAGCCATATTAACGGTTTGTCCATAGTATGGAAGATAAGCCTTTAAAAATGGAACGGTCATCTGATGCTGGTTATAATTGACGCAGTACCCTGCCCCTTCTCTTGTCGTGATGATTTCACGATCGTTGATATAATCCTGGATATTTCGGTTACCATCCAGGGCATTTTTATGTTTTGAACAATGCTTGTTGACCTTATCCAGAATATACTGTGCATATTCCATCATGGAAACGGTTTTCCATTCAAATACAGGATTCATATTCTTATGAAGTAGAGATCCGCTTTCACATTGAGAACAAAAAGAAATTCCGATTTTTTCATGATAGGGAAAAAAGCAGTCTTTAATTTCAATGGAAGCATCTGCCTGTACCCTATCCTCTGTGAAATTATAGTAAAGATAAGGACTGTACAATTCTGCAAGAGCCTTCAGATAGTCTGTTTCACTGGTATTATGATATTCTTCGAACCATTTCTCCAGATTATCATAATAATGATTTTCAAAGTCGGTAAAGTTTAAGTAAAATGGCAATTCCATAGCTCTGTAATTTTGATGAAACAAAGCTATTACCATAATGCGACAAAACTTGACGCAATATATTTTATTCTGAATAAAAATCCATTTTGCCAAAAGCAGTCAAAATAAAAAACCAGATCAGTGATCTGGTTTATACGTGAAAAAATATTTTTATATACTATATATTACATTATGGAAGGCAGATTAGCACATCTGAAGGTGTTTCATAATAATTAGTATCCGTATAATGAATATTAGCCGTATTTCCAGTGATTAAAATAGCAGGCTTATCCCCGTTCGGAATAAAATCTTCCCCGTTCAAAAAACCGTTTCCTACAAAGTTCAGGTAACTTTTTCCAGCAGTATTTGAAAGAACAAAAATTGACGTATAAATATTGTTGCTCAATCTATTAAATGTATTTCCAATGAAGTTTGCTGTTCCACCGTTATTTAATGTGTAGTAAACATCTACACCATTAGAAGTTCCTTCAAAATAGCTATTGATTAAGTTTAAGCCTACCTTTCCATTATCTCCTACAAATGAAGCCTCGATAGCATTCCCGTAATTCCCTTCAAACCCGCATCCATCAAACTTAACGTTATGTACGTTATATAATTCTACTCCTTTAACAGCATTTGAGTTAAAATGGCAATTATTAAATGTTAACAAATTTGGAGGAGTAATATTTACTTTCTCGCTATAGAAACCTTTATCACCCCAGTGCATCTTTATATTTTCAAAAAGAGAAGAACAGGTGTCCATTACTTGCATTCCGATATTGAATTTAAATGCCTCAACATCTTTTATTGTAACCTCCATAATATTCTTTACATATACACCAACACCACCGGAAGCATTTTTTGTGTCGGGTCTTGTAATTGTAAATCCAGAAATAGTTAAATAAACGGAACCTTTATTACTATTTGAAATAAAATGCAACCCTCCTTCGACTCCGACTGAACGCAGAAATGTTAAATTAACCCCTGAACCTATCAATTGAAATCGATTAACATTTGTAACAGTGTTGGTGGTTATAGTACATACTATATTTTTTGTTATAACAATTTCCCCAATAGGTAACTTCAGTTTCCATCCATTCTTGCCACAAAAGTCAAAAGCCTTCTGTAATGCATCAGAATCATCTGTAATCCCGTCAGCCCTAACCCCAAAAGTGCCTGCATTCAATTCAGAACCTGATAAGATCAGAGTATTAACATAATAATCAGTTCCCTTCTTTCTATAAACGATCCCGTCAATTAAAGTCGCTTCGTTAGAAGTATTAATGGATGTACCATTCATCCAAACAGTTACTTTTTTATAATTGACATTCTCCTTTGTTTGATTATCAACTAACTGTACCAAATCATCATTTGGATAAGGACTGTTTTGCGCAAAAAAATCTTCTGTATAAATCATAATATTGTAATTTGTCTTACAAATGTATCCTCTGAATGCGACAGAACTTGACGTATTTTTATTTATATTAACAATACATAATTATGCATTTATATCTTACGTACGAGCCATTTGAAGTAAGATCATTACTTATCGTAATTCTTCATCAGATATTCGAAATAATGGATCATTTTCAGGTAGTTCTCGATGCTGAGATACTCATTGGTACTGTGAATACTCTGCTGCTCCGAACTGTTGATTTTGATCGGCATGAAGCGATAGACATTTTTGCTAACAATTTCATATTTGCCAGCATCGGTTCCTGCCATGGTAAGATACGGGGTAACAATTGCTCCCGGATGAATTTCTTTTACTCCAGCCTCTATTAATCTGAATGCTTTGGTATTGGTTGGGGAGAGTGCTGAAGCCTCCCGGGTATTATCAATTTCTTCCACTTCCACTTCGAATCCTTCAGTCGCTTTTGCAATATGTTCCCGGACATCTTTTATCGTATTGCCCGGAAGAAGCCTGAAATTGACAACAAATTCGACTTCAGGAGAAAGGACGTTGGTCCCGTCGCTGCCCTTCATCATGGTTAAGGCTGTGGTAGTCCGCACCAAAGCATTAGTTATATTATTTTTGGTAAGCTGGGAAGTAAGAACAGGTTTTAACAGCCATTGATTAGCAAGCGCCAGTCGTGTTGTGAAAGGCATTTCACCACCTATATTGGTAAAGAATTCTTTGATCAAAGGGGTAATAACAGGCTTCATCTGATCATCTTCCAGGCGTTGCATGATGACTGCCGCTTTTCCGATAGCACTTTCCATAGGTGGCATAGAAGAATGCCCACCCAAACCTTTAACTTTAATTTTCGCAGAGAGAAACCCTTTTTCCGCACAGCCTATCACTGCGACATCGGAGTCTATGCCTGCAACATTTCCTTTTCGCATAATCAGCCCCCCTTCATCATAAACAGCGTCGAATCTGAGACCTTTTTTCTTAAAGTAATCCGCAATTTGAATAGCTCCTTTTTGTCCGCCGACTTCCTCATCAAAACCAAAAGCCAAATAAATATCACGCTTCGGAGTCTCTTTATTTTTAATCATATTGTTCAGAGATTCCATTAAAGAGAAAAGCATCCCTTTCATATCAATTGCTCCCCTTCCATAGATTCTTCCATTGGCAACAGCTCCTGAAAACGGGGCATATTCCCAGTCTTCCGCCACTTTTGAAATGGGATCAAGAGGCTTATCATCCGGCCTGAATATATTTTCCTGGCTGTTTTTAACGTCGGCGTCTCCCGGTGGAACCACATCCATATGGGAAAGAAACAATATAGGTTCAAGAGCAAGGTCATTTCCCTTTAGTCTGAATACTAACCCATACTGGTTCACTTCTACGTTTTCTGTATGTTGATACACCAGCGGATATGAGGCTTTCAGATATTCCTTGAAACGGTCAAAAGGTTCATAATTGAATTCTCCCAAACTGCCTGTGGATACGGTTGGAATTTTTATTCCCCCTGAAAGCCGCATAACTGCAGAGTCATTTTTTACCGGTTTCCATCCCTCCCCTGCAGTGTGTTTATTTTTTTTGAAGGGATAGGTGTAGGTTTTAATCAGCAGTACAGCAACTAGAACAACAAGTAGGGCCAGAATGGCCAGAAGAACTCTTTTCATGAGATAAGTTTTTTGCGAGATGGTTTGGTCCCATAAATATACTAAAGTATTTCTTCTCTAACAATGGTAAAACATGGCTTTGTTATAAGAGATTCCTTCTATAAAAATGAGGAAACCTTTCTTGGTTAAGAAAGGTCGAGTTTTTATCTATTATAGAAATTAGTTCAGTATTTCATTCATCTGGGTTAAAATAACGGGTTTCCCATCAGTTATGATAATGGTATGCTCATGCTGTGCCATATACCCTCCTTTATTTCCGACCATCGTCCATCCGTCGTTAAGCTCTACCGCAAGGTTGGAGGTTGTGGAGATAAACGTTTCAATCGCCACCACGGAATTTTTTTTGAATCTTCTGGTATCAAAGCGGTTTCTGTAATTGAGCAATTCATCCGGTTCCTCATGTAAGCTTCTGCCAACTCCGTGTCCACCCAGATTCTTAATAACTTTAAGCCCTTTTTTCTTAGCTTCTGTCTCCATTAAATATCCGATGTCAGCAATTTTAACACCTCCCCGTATGGAATTAATGGCTTTATCCAAAATATCTTTGGAAGCATCCACCAGCTTCTTGTGCCCGTGAATATCTTTTCCGATCACAAAAGAGCCACCGTTGTCCGCCCAATACCCGTCAAGTTCTGCAGATACATCAATATTGATCAGATCACCTTCTTTTAGAATGCGATGTTCTGTCGGAATACCATGGCAAAACTCGTTATCAACGCTTATGCATGTCCATCCCGGAAATCCATAGGTAAGAAAGGGAGCAGATTTTGCTCCGTAACCGGCCAGTATTCGGGCTCCAAATTCATCAAGTTCCTTGGTCGTCATGCCAGGTTGGGCGTACTGCGTCATCTCGCGCAAGGTGTAAGCAACCGCTTCACTGATTCTCTGCATTCCTGCCAACTCTGATTCGTTTGTTATGGACATTGTTTTATTTTTGATTGTTGATAGACAAAGTTATAAAATTAATGGCTGGAACGAAATCAAAGTTCTACAGAACTGATTTTTAGGTCGGCGGGCCTACCAGTCTCTTTATATTCTACAAAGGCTTATACTTCTACTTTATAAAAATCAAAATTCAGAGGCTCTCTGTCATTAATCGATAGCTATTCTTTTTTTAAATTTAGCGAGATCATGAATACTTTCCATTACGACGCACTATTCATTATTTTTAACTAATATTTAGCACAAAACAAGAATTAAATCCTATTAAAACTTAAAACAAAAGAAAAATACAAACAAAATCTTTTGTGAAGTATTTACTCATTTTTGTTAAAATTTCACATAAAATATATTAATTAAACTAGTTAAATGTAATAATGTTTTACATCTTGTAATTTCACATGCTTAAAGATTTGATCTTCTGGCACACTGATGACTGCTTTATTTTAAGAAAGGCAGAGAAAAAAAGAATGCTAGATGCAACCCTATTTTTAGCAACAACAGAGAGATTGGATCATTGGCCGGACAGATTGGATATTTCCATCAACAACCTTAAGATTTTTTCCGCTGAAGTATTATCTATTCGGAACACATGAGGTCCTGGGTTGAGAATGGTTTTTATGTAATTATATAAGATGCAAGATGTTTAAAGATATTATTAACAATGTAACAAGATTTGTAGTCCTTACCAAAGATGAGAAAGAAGAGTTTACAAATCTTTTGGAACATAGGTTTATAAAAGCAAAAACAATATTACTCCAAAAGGGAGAGGTATGTCAGTTTGAAGGTTATGTTCAAAAAGGTTGTATAAGAACGTATTATATAGATGAAAAAGGCTTTGAAGTGACTCTGTATTTTGCAATCGAAGATTGGTGGGTAAGTGATATCGCTTCTTTCCACGATCAAAAACCATCCCGTCTTTATATAGAAGCATTAGAAGACTCTGAAATATACCTATTGACCCCTCAAACAAAAGAGATCCTCCTGAAGACGATTCCTAAATTTGAAAAAGTTCTCAGAATTCTGGTACAAAGAAATCTCATAACACTTCAGGACCGTTTGGTGAACACTATCTCAAAACCCGCTACAGAGCGTTATCTGGATTTTATAAAAGCTTATCCATCTGTTCCGTTAAGGGTTCCTCAATATTATATTGCTTCTTATCTGGGCGTTTCAAAGGAATTTGTAAGCACCATTAGAAAGAGACTCTCCAATAAATAGTAGAGATATGGATGTACAAAACCATTTATTAAACTAGTTAAATGCATTTAAAGCCTTAATAGTTTAGTTTTACAGCCAATAAAATGGTTATCAAACAGCAAAAACACATTCCTGTTTATGATATCCTAAAATCGTATTCTCTTTTGAAATGAATACAAGAACAATCAATAGCAAAACATTTGTAATCTATAAACAAAATTATAAAAAATGAGTAGCATTACCCCTATCAGAGACCCAAAGACAGATCATTTGATTACTCCGGAAAACTCAGCTCTTATACTAATTGATTATCAGCCATTACAGGTAAATTCTGTGAGATCTATGGATCATGAAGAGCTTGTTAAAAATATTGTCATCGTATCTAAGCTAGCAAAAGGGTTTGATGTGCCAGTCATCCTCACTACAGTTAATGTAGAAAGTGGCATCAATAAACCAACTATTAAGCACCTGAAGGATGTTTTACCAGAGGTTACTGAAATCGACAGAACTAGCGTCAACTCATGGGAAGACCAGGCGTTTCAAGATGCTGTAAAAGAACTTGGTAAAAAGAAACTTATTATTTGTGCGTTATGGACTGAAGTATGCCTGTGTTTTCCCGCATTGGATCTTATTAAAGAAGGGTATGAAGTGTACACGATTGTAGATGCAGTTGGAGGTACCTCTACCATTGCGCACGAAACGGCATTGAGAAGAATGGAACAGGCCGGAGTGCAACTATCTTCTGTTACTCAGTTTGCCTGTGAATTACAAAGAGACTGGAACAGGCTGCATACTAAACCTGTATTTTTTGAATCGTTAATGGAGAACGGATCATTTTTTGTGGAAACTCTACGCTGGTAATCCACCCTGGTGTTATCATCCTAAATAAATGGTTTGATGATGACGATTTATCATTTGATACATTTCCCTGTTTTGAATCCTATATACATTTCAGGGAAGTTTATTATCTTTCTTATATTTTTTCAGCTATTCGATAGGTCGCAATCCACAGGAAATGATTTCATTGAAAATAATTCCTTCAGTGAAAGCCGGTGGCTTCAGCTCTACTCATTCTAGCTTGGATCCCAATAATCCGTACTTGATATGATAAACAATAGTGACATCAAATTTCATTATCTTGTCATTGGGTAAAGTTCCCTGTTTTTTATTCATAAATTTTTAAAATCAAATTGAGTCGCCAACAAGATACAATACAAGAAAATACTCTAATACTATATTTAATATAAACAATATCGTAAGAAATCTGAATCTTTTAAGGTAAAAAACTGACCAGAAAATTAATAGAACACCGGAAAAATAATTGAAGAAGAAAAAATAAGCACTGAAGACACCTCCTAAACTATACAAAACATTATAACCGATATAATAAAATATAACAAATTGTATGTTTTGAATCATTATTAATGCTTGCAAAAATAAAAAGATCCGACACTATCCCGTAAAGTGTGTAAGTTAAAAAGCTAGGCTTGGATTTTATAATCTGAGCCTTTTTTCAAAAATAAGCATAAATTGGTTGAGTACAATACCCCAATTATGGATAGGCATCGTCCATTTTTTAGTAGCTTCTTTTAGTGCAAGATACATTGATTTCATTACGGCATCATCCGTAGGAAACGACATCTTGTTTTTGGTGTATTTTCTAATTTTCCCATTGAGATTTTCAATTAAATTTGTGGTATAAATGATTTTTCGGATCTCAAGAGGAAATTCAAAAAATACAGTGAGTTCATCCCAATTGTTTCGCCAGGACCCAATTGCGTAAGAATATTTGCTTTCCCATTTCCCTGCAAAATCACCCAGAGCAGCTTCAGCCGCCTGTTTTGTTGGCGCGGTGTAAATATGTTTCATATCGGCAGAGAATTCTTTTCTGTCCTTCCAAACCACATATTTGCATGCATTTCTTATTTGATGGACCACACAAATTTGGGTTTGAGATTCAGGA
>NZ_QNVV01000010.1 GCF_003384725.1 Chryseobacterium pennipullorum | reverse complement strand
TTAAATGGACTTAGTCCATGGCTATATGCTAAAGAGTTTTTGATCAATTAGAGAATATTTTATATTTATAAACTGTTTGAAAAAGGGTAAGTCTTCAAAAACAGGGAAGGTTACCATTACGGAAAGAAAATTTTAGATAAATTATTAAAGCCATCAGATTATCGTATAGATAAATTTGAAATAAAGAATCAATCAGTCGTATATGGTGATATGCATATTTTAAAAATGGTAAATTTGTTGAGAATAAAGAACAAATAAGTGAATTTTTTGAAAATTGTAAGAGTTCAGAACCTTAATAATAGCTTGACGAGCTGCCAACGGCAGCTCTTCTTTGTTAGATTAGATAGTTTAACTATAAGTACAACGGAAAAGAATTGCAGGAGACGGGGTAAACTTCACTATTAGTCAAATTTCTAAAAAATATAAAGGTTTGGATCAAAACCTCGCTACAGCCTTAAGTCAGTAAATTCAACTTTATTTCAGCCGGTCCGGATTCTGTTTCAGAAAACTTTCCCAGCCGGTGTATGATTTCTCATTGGCAATTGTGCCTGAGTTAAAGTGGTGGCATACGGCGACGGCAAGACCGTCGGAGGCATCTAAATATTTTGTTGGGAATTCCTTTAGATTCAGAAGATTCTGCAGCATTCCTGCTACCTGTTCTTTGCTGGCATTACCATTGCCGGTAATGGCCATTTTAATTTTTTTTGGAGAGTATTCTGTGATGGGAATGTTTCTGTATAGGCTGGCGGCCATGGCTACACCCTGGGCGCGCCCCAGTTTCAGCATACTTTGTACGTTCTTGCCAAAGAAAGGTGCTTCAAGAGCGACCTCATCAGGATGGAACTCGTCTATGAGAGATAAGGTTCTTTCAAAAATATACTTGAGCTTTGTTTCGTGGTTAGGATACTTTTTTAATATAAGTTCATGAATCGATACCATTTCCATTTTACCTTTCTTAACGGAAATAATGCCGAATCCCATGATGGTGGTGCCGGGATCAATACCTAAAATTATTTTCTCTGAAATCATTGCTGCAAAGATAGGTTTTTCTAAATCTTTTTTAATGCTGAAAAAAAATTCAATGAATAGTGATTTGTGTTTAAATCTTTCTTAATTTTAATAAAAAATGATCATGAAAAATTTACTTAATGTAATAATTGTTCCCATGTTTCTGCTTTCTAGTTTTCAGAAAGAGAGTGAATTAACTCAAAAGAGAAACAAGGTATCAGAAAAGACCGTACAAAAAGGAGACCGGATTATGTATTTATTTTTTAAAGCCGCTAAAGACCAGTCTGGGAGTGAAAAAATTGTGCTTCAGGACAGCAAAATTATGGAGGGAAGATTGAAAGTGGTTCCTTCTTTTGACAGAGATGAGGTCCAAAAAGGAGATTTTATTATTACGGTCCAGGAAGCAGGGGGAAAAGAAGTTTCCAGGCAGCTTGTTAAAGATCCTTTAAATCCTGAACTGGAAGTGTATGAAAAAGAGGATATTTCCAGACACAAAGCTAAACTTCCCGATGCTGAATTCAGTGTAAGGTTTGGCTATACGGAAAACATCCAATCTGTAAAAGTTGAAAAAGCAGCAGACGATGGCGTTCAATTATTACTCACTCAAAAACTATAATCATGAAAAAAGTTTTATTATCCCTCCTCATTGGAAGCAGCTGTTTTGCCCAGGTATTTGAAAAAGTTTCTCTTTTACAAAGCGGGGCAAATGATAAACGGATCATCATCGCTGTTTTGGGAGATGGCTTTACCAGTGCTCAGCAATCTTCTTTTGTTTCATCAGCACAGTCAACCGTTAATTACCTTTTTACGAAAAGCCCTTACAAAGAATATAAAAATTATTTTAATGCCTACGCAGTTAAAGTCATTTCCACCCAATCCGGTGTTAAGCATCCAGGAACTGCTACAGATGTTACAGAGCCGGTTATCCCAGTATCGAATCCTAATAACTATCTTGGATCCAGTTTTGATTTTGGAGTTCACAGATGCATTTACAGCAATACAACGAACAAGGTAGGGCAGGTATTGGCTGCCAATGTTCCGGATTATGACATTACCTATGTGTTGGGAAACTCTACTGAATATGGAGGCTGTGGGGGCACTTATGCCTTCGCCTCGCTTAATAGTTCTTCCAGTGAAATTGTAGTGCATGAGCTAGGACATTCTTTTGGAAAACTGGCCGATGAGTATTGGTTTGCAGGGTCCCTGGAATCTCCGAACAAAACACAAAACTCTAATGCTGCCACTGTAAAATGGAAAAACTGGGTTGGCGTAAACAGTGTAGGAGTGTATCCTTATACCGAAAGCCCAAGCTGGTTCAGGCCCCATCAGAGCTGTGAGATGAGATATCTTAACCAACAGTTTTGTTCTGTTTGTAAAGAAGCTATTGTGGAACGGATTCACTCCCTAGTTTCTCCCGTAGACTCTTATACTCCTGCTAATAATGCCACTTTAAATGCTAATTCAAATATTACTTTTACGGTGAATGAAATTCTTCCTAATCCCAATACACTAGTCAATTCATGGAAGTTGAATGGAGCTATCCTCAGCGCAACGGGGAATACCATAACAATCACACCTTCTCAGCTTAACAATGGAAATAATACCTTACTTTTTTCAGTAACCGATAACAGCCCGCTTTTAAAAGTAAATAATCACAGTACCCTTCACTTTACCAACATCACCTGGACGCTTAATAAATCGGGACTAAAGGTTTCTAAAGTTACAGCAAGAGAAAAAGGATTCAGTATCTATCCCAATCCTACGAACGGCCTGTTTTATATTAGGGCGAAACAGGATTTTTCAAAAAATGTAAAAGTTGAAATCTATGATGCTTCAGGCAGGCTGATTCCTGCAAAATTTGAATTAAAAGACTCATCGACATTATGGGTAGATATTCAAAATGCCTCTTCAGGATCTTACGTGCTGAATGTGGTGGAGGATGATCAACCTATTATTTCGCAGAAAATTATAAAAGACTAAATTTTAAAATCGGCTAACATGGCCGATTTTTTAATGTACAGACAGTTTCTTTTCTGCAATGGGAACCCATCTTCCATCATGGCGGAGAAGTGAAATCTTGTCAACTAAAAAGCTAGTTTTGTAGTTTTTCTCCTTATATTTTTCCCAGGCCCTGAGGTAATTGTCCCAGGAGAGGTTTCTATATCCTACCGTGACGTGGGGGGTAAAGGAATAGCTGATAAAATTAAAATGCTGTCTGACCCGGTGATGGAGATCTGATAAGCCGGGATTGCTTTCGGGCCTTACAAAGATGACTGGATTTTTAGGATTGGGAAAACTTCCGAAACCGTTCAAGTGGATTTCGAAAGGGAGCATCTGAGTATTGATTTTATGAAAAGCCACAAAAATATCTTCTTCAAGCTCGGCTTCTCGTGAAAACGGAGGGAAAAGCGTGATGTGGGCATCATTTTTTAGTGCCTTGGAATTGTCATAAGAAACAGCCATATCCCTTTTAAAAGCCTGGATCTCCTTAATGATGTCCTGGGGAGGATAGATCGCAATGAAGTACAGCTTTTTCATACGGCAAATTAAAATTTTTTAATCACAATTCACTCATAAGAATAACGAAAGGTACATAATATGCACTTTGGGAAGCTAATGTTTTGATCTAAGTGCTTCCAGAGTGTTTTCCAGATGGTCCGTAATCTTCTTCACCTCAATATGCGGCCTGAAGATATAGGCCTTGCCTTTTTCCTCATCTGCTATATTGGAAAGAATAATAACGGACGTTTTTGTTTCCGGATAATAAATATTCAGCGAAGGAGAACCTTTCACATATCCACTGTGAAAGTAGGACATCGGTTTCCCAATATTCAGCATAATCCCATAAGCATATCCCATCTTTCCAAGAATGGCATGATGTCTTTCCGCGCTTTTGGCCATAAACTGCTGAAGCGTTTCCGGCTTTAGAATTTTACCCCCGTAAAGCGCATTGTTCCAGGTGTGAAGATCCTGAACCGTAGAAAGGACTCCTCCTGCAGGAGTTCCAATCTCTTTTCCACCCAATCTTTTAGGCATATTAGGGACCTCCTGAAATGTGGCAGGATTACCGAGATAAGCACTGGCGAAATGAGAGCCGGTAAATGTATCTCCCGTATATGAATGGGTCATTCCTGCTTTTTTGAAGAGTTCAGCTACGTTGGCATCATACGATTTTCCGGTAACTGCTTCCACAATTTTCCCTAAGGCATTAAATCCGTCATTGGAATAAAAGAAATCTGAACCGCTTTTGAACATCAGCTTTCCGCCCATCATATTCAATCCGGACGTATGATTCAGAAGCTGGTGAATCGTTATGTTTTCGTATTCTCTGATCTGGAATTCTTTGAGGTATTTGGAAACCTTATCGGTAACATTCAGCTTGCCCTGCTCCATCTGGAGCAAAACCAAAACAGCTGTGAACTGCTTGCTTACCGAGCCAATCGCAAAAATAGTACTGCTGTCAATTTTTGTTTTCTTTTTAAAATCAGAATATCCGCTTTCTTTTCTGTACAGAGGCAAGGAATCCTTGTAGACGGCAATACTTCCGTTGAATTTATATTTTTTAAAAACCGAATCAATCTGCTGTTCCAGAAGTGTTTTTTGAAAAGCGGTAACCGTAGAATCTATAACGGCCTTTTTATCAACTGGAGGTTGGGAAGGTTCAGTTTTACAGGAAACTAATAGAAATATCCATAGGAAGAATGCTAAATTTTTGATCACAGGTGTTTTATTTAAATTGAATTATACTCTTAAAGATACTGAAAATTTTCAAGAGCGATAAGGGAAGCAAAATGCGTGCTACAATCGGCTCGATGCATGTTTAATATCCTGATCATTGATTTTTAATCCATATTTAAGACTTTTGAACTGTATTATTGATCACAAATCAGATCCGAGAACCAGAAAACATAATTTTCTTCCTGATCTTTTGAGGAGCTTTTAGGCTTGGGGTATGTTTTTTTCACGGTCTCACCCACCTTAAATGCAATAGGAGCCTTGAAGATCGGTCCCTCAAATGTAAAGGTGTGAAACTCTCCGTTTTCTCCACAGGGATCAACATTTTCCGGAAGATCGTCAAGAAATTTCTGATCAATGATTCTCCCGGCAAAACTTTTATCCAGATAAGAACCATTGACACATGTTACAATGGTTTTAAAACCAAGATCCAGAAACTCATGGATAAGGTCCGAAGTATCTTGTTTCCAAAGAGGAAATACAGCGGTCATCCCAATGGCATTCAACTGATCTTCCCTGTACTGACGGAGGTCTTCAAGAAAGATATCTCCAAACACAGAATGTGTAATGCCCCCGGCCTGAACTTCAGCCATAGTGGTACTCATGATTTCCTGATATTCAGCCATAGAAGGATCTTTGGGCAATTCCATCTTAAGCAGCGGAATACCAATACTTTCTGCCTGTTTCTCTAAAAGGGAAACATGAACTCCATGCATGGAAATCCGTTGGAACTCTTCATTAATACTTGTAAGAAGGGTCGTAATCTCATACTGATTGTCCTGCATTATTTTATAAAGAGCCAGGGCAGAGTCTTTTCCACTGCTCCAGTTGAATAGGGCTTTTGGTTTCATATACACTAAACTTTGTTCAAATTTTAATAGATGTGAGGTAAATTGTAACAATTCTGTGAATGATGTTGTCTTATAGAGAGATAAAAAAAAATCACTTATATTTAACAAACTAAACAAAACACATGAAAAGTCTATTATTGGGGACGGCGGTCCTATTTTTCACAGGAATCACAAATCCTGCATTTTCACAAAAAACTGAGGCTCCAAAATTTGTGAGCAATACGGAAGGAGTAAAAGAGTACTCTTTAAATAACGGGATGAAAGTACTATTGATTCCTGATCCATCTCAAAGTAATATGGTAGTAAATATCGTTTATAACGTAGGTTCTAAAGATGAAGGCTACGGTGAAAAGGGTATGGCGCATCTATTGGAACACATGTTGTTCAAAAGTACCAAAAATCTTGGAGATATCAAAAAACAACTTTCTGATAAAGGGGGAAGAGCAAACGGTACTACCTGGTACGACAGAACGAACTACTATGAAGTTTTCCCTTCCAGTGATGAAAATTTAAAATGGTCTTTACAGATGGAAGCGGACAGAATGATTAATGCTACCATTTTGCAAAGTGATCTGGATAAGGAGTTTTCTGTTGTTAGAAACGAATTTGAAATCGGAGAAAACAATCCCACAAGGGTAATGATGCAAAATGTATTTTCTACAGCATATACATGGCATAATTACGGTAACAGTACCATTGGCAGCAAGGAAGATATTGAACGTGTAAAAGCGCCCACCCTGAGAAAGTTCTATGAAAAATACTATCAGCCGGATAATGCAACCCTTATTGTTGCCGGAAAGTTTGATGAAAATAATGCTCTGAAATATATCTCTGATTATTTCTCCATACTTCCTAAGCCAACCCGTGAGTTAGGCGGAACCTATACGGTAGAGCCGGCACAGAATGGAGAAAAGTATTTTGAAATTAAACGAAATAACGATCAGCAGATTATTGCAGCAGGTTATCACACCTCCGCATACGCAGATAAAGATTATGCAGCGCTGGCAGCTCTTTATGAAATTCTCACTTCGGATCCATCCGGATATTTGTATAAAAATCTGGTAGAAAAACAGAAGGTATCAGGAATCTGGAACTTCAGCCCGGTAGTGAGAGATCCGGGAATGGTCTATTTCAATTTTGATGTCCCTAAAGATAAAGACCTTGGAGAAACCACGACCCTGGTTAAGGCAGAGCTCGATAAAGTAGCCGGTACAAAATATACAGAAGACGATCTTAAAAGGGCTAAGGCTAAATTGATGAAGGATATTGATGATGCAAAAAATAATACGATCAACTATGCGATTGGTTTTACAGAGATCATAGGTGCCGGAAATTATAAACTCGCATTCCTGTACCGGGATAATGTAGAAAACCTGAAACTGGAGGACATCACCAGAGTTGCCCAGAAGTATTTTAAGAATAACAACCGTACCATTGGAGTTTTCAGACCTTCTGCCAACGAAGAAAGAGTTTTTCCTACAGAATTCAGGGATAATCAGATTGCAGATATGGTAAAAGGATATAAAGGAAGAGCATTAGAAAAAGAACCCGCACCGTTTGAAGCATCTATTGCCAATCTGAAGAAAAACCTTACCGAAGGAAAACTGTCCAATGGAATGAAATACGGACTAATCAATAAAGAGCTTAAGGGCGATAAAGTACAGGGAACGTTCCGTTTAAGATTAGGAAATGAAAAAGATCTGCAGGGTAAAAATGCAATTGGTAAGGTAACAGCTGCCTTATTGAAATCGGGAACAAAGAATAAAACCAAAGAACAGATACAGGATGAACTGGACCAGATGAAGTCGTCTATCGATACCAATCTTTACGGGCAGAATCTGATCATCAATATCAATACCTATAAGCAACATTATCCAAAAGTGATGGCGATTTTGCAGGACATGCTTGCCAATGCCGCATTCCCGGAAAATGAGCTGGCTAAGACGGTTACAGAAACCAATACCTGGCTGGAAGGACAGCTAAAAGATCCAAATGCTATTGCAAGCAATGAACTCCAGAGACTGGCATCTCCTTATCCGAAGAGCAGTATTTTCTATGTGCCGTCATTACAGGAGCAGATTGATGACAATAAAAAGGTAACGAAAGCCCAGGTGACAGAGTTCTACCAAAATATGATAGGAGCTTCAGATGGCGCAGGAACAGTGATCGGGAATCTTGACGCCAAGTCTGCAACTGCAGAGCTGGAAAAGACTTTTGGTAAGCTGAATTCAAAATCAAAATTTGCAGAAGTAAAACCAACATTCTTTGAAACCAAAAAAGAAGATAAAAATATCCTCACTCCCGATAAAGAAAATGCCGTAGCATTGGGAACATTAAGTTTTAAAATGAAACAGGATCATCCTGATTATCCGGCATTGGTGTTGGCGAATGAGATTCTAGGGAGCGGCGGTTTCCTTTCTGCGCGATTACCGATGAGACTTCGTGAAAAAGAAGGAATCAGCTATGGAGTAGGTTCTTATCTTAACGTGCCGGTTTCTAATGAGGTGGCTTCATGGAATTATTATGCCTTCTTGAATCCAACAAAAAGAGCAGCAGTGGAAGCCGCTATGAAAGATGAAATAGCTAAAGCTCTGGCTTCAGGTTTTACGCAGGAAGAATTGGATTCGAATAAGAAAAGCTACGCCAACGGTAGAAAAACAAATTTAGGAACGGATAATATGCTGATCAACCTGGTCAATAACAAACTTATTTTTGATATTCCATTGGAAAGTTTTGATGAGCAGAATGCAAAAGTTCAGAATCTGAAACTTTCTGAAGTTAATGCCGCTCTTAAGAAATACATCTCTGCGGATAAGCTGATTTCAGTTTTTGCCGGCGATTTTAATAAAAAATAAATTTTATAATTAACCCTAAGCGAAACCCATAGATTATTTTCTATGGGTTTTGTTATGGAAAGAATGCTTAAAAATTGATCTTACCGATCGGGTTAAGAAATCCAGCTGGAGAGGGTTGTCACTTTCCATCCGGCTTTTGTTCTCTCTATTTTATAGCTGGCTCCTGAAAAAGACGCGCTGGAACTCATGATGTACACATTTGGATTTTTATCACATTGAAATAAGGGTGAATAGCTCAGTTGCTCCAGTACCGAATGATACTGTTTTCGGTATTCTTCAAATTCCTTGGGTGTCAAAATAATGATTTTGTAATGTTTGGGATTGATCCTTTGCAGATTGGTATCGTTGGTAACAATAAGTTTGATGGTATTCGGAAGGCCCAATTCATTAGAAAATTCTTCTTTATTTTTATCACTTTCGGTTACTTTTTTTGGTTGTTCTAGATGAATGACAAAGTCTTCATAAGGAGAAAGACCGGCTGATTCTGTGTTTTCACCAAAGATGATGCCTTCATAGAGTCTTGTAAAGTCATTGGAAGAGCTGGCAAACCTGGGATTGAGATCTTCTGAATCCGGAATTCCATCCCCATCTGTATCCTTAGAAAGAGGATTCAGGAAAAGGTTGCGTTCCTCTATATCAGTAAGCCCGTCTTCATCAGAATCCTTTATAATTTCACTGAGGTCCAGAATAACGAGAGCATTGTCTTTTACCACCTCATAATCTGGTGACAGAGGATGTATACTGGGCTCAGTCATTCTTACAATGTCAGCTTCAATCTGAAGGTGATTTTCATCCCGCCAAAAAGGTTTTTGTGAGTTTTGTTTGAAGTAATAATTTTTGCCTCCGGACAATCCGGTATAATATTTTTTCCAGGTCTTTCCTTCATCTTCAGAAAGAGAAATCCAATATCCGGAACCAAATGCAAGCATTTCATCATATTTAAAATCCTGATAAAGAATAGCCCATTGCTTGCCATTTTTTTCCACTTTTAATTACAGAAGGTTTGGAGATATTGCCAATCATCTTTGCTGCTTCAATCCTACTTAGCGAATCTCTGACCTTGAATTCCTTTTCAAAGTCTTTGGGATCAATTTTCATAAGGGCTACTGTCTTGGCAATAGAGATTTCCAGAGAGGCTATAATATCTTTAGAACGCGCAGGATGATCTATATACTCAATTTGTACATAGCTGAAAACCGGTTTAAGGGCCTCTTCTTTAGTTATGGGTTCAAATGTATACGATTTCCAGTGAGCTTTTAGGCTGTCCTCATATTTTGCTTTTGCAGAACTTTTGCATTCTTTTCTGCTTTGTCCATTTGCCCAGCCAACCATAATACTGAACAGGACGATGAATAAAATTTTCATGTTGGTTTATAATGATTAGATCATAAAAAAACCTCATAAGATTGGCTTATGAGGTTTCTATTTCAGTTGTCTGTTTACATATTTCTTCTGTATTTACCACCCACTTCAAACAAAGCGTTGGTAATTTGTCCGAGAGAACAGTATTTCACAGCATCCATCATCACTTCAAATAGATTCTGCTGATTGATAGCTGCGTGCTGCAGTAGACTCAGAGCTTCTTCAGATCTGCTGTCGTTGGCAGTCTGGAAGTTATGAAGCGACTCAATCTGTGCCTGCTTTTCCTCTTCCGTAGAACGGATAACTTCTCCTGGTAAAACCGTTGGTGAACCATCTTTCCCCAGGAAGGTATTCACACCGATGATCGGGTATTCTCCCGTATGCTTCAGCCATTCATAATGCATGGATTCTTCCTGAATCTTGGAACGCTGGTACATGGTTTCCATAGCTCCAAGCACACCACCTCTTTCCGTTATCCTGTCGAATTCCGCATACACTGCTTCCTCTACAAGATCCGTTAATTCTTCGATGATGAATGATCCCTGAAGTGGATTTTCATTTTTAGCCAGCCCTAATTCCTTATTGATGATCAGCTGAATAGCCATTGCTCTTCTTACCGATTGTTCAGTAGGAGTTGTAATCGCTTCATCATACGCGTTTGTGTGTAGGGAATTACAGTTGTCATAGATCGCATACAAGGCCTGTAGAGTCGTTCTGATATCATTGAAATCAATTTCCTGGGCGTGAAGAGAGCGTCCGGAAGTCTGGATGTGGTATTTCAGCATCTGGCTTCTTTCGTCAGCGCCGTATTTCAGTTTCATTGCTTTGGCCCAGATTCTTCTTGCCACACGTCCGATCACCGAATATTCAGGATCAATACCGTTAGAGAAAAAGAAAGATAAGTTCGGTGCAAAATCATTGATGTCCATTCCACGGCTTAAGTAATATTCCACATAGGTGAAACCATTAGCCAGTGTAAATGCTAACTGCGACACAGGGTTTGCTCCTGCTTCAGCAATATGATATCCTGAAATGGAAACAGAGTAGAAGTTTCTTACTTTCTCCCTGATGAAATATTCCTGAACGTCACCCATTAATCTTAGGGCAAATTCTGTGGAAAAGATACAGGTATTCTGTGCCTGATCTTCTTTTAGAATGTCTGCCTGAACGGTACCACGAACGGTAGCAATGGTCTTGGCTTTGATTTCAGCATATGCTTCCGCAGGGATTACTTCATCTCCCGTAAGTCCCAACAGCTGTAGCCCCAAACCGTTATTGGATGGTGGAAGGTCACCGTTATACTTTGGTCTTTCCAATCCTTTATCATCAAATTTTTCTTTTAGCTTAGCCTCTACTTTAGCCTCTAATCCATTTTCTTTGATGTATTTTTCAACATTCTGATCAATGGCAGCATTCATAAAGAATGCCAGCAGCATAGGGGCTGGTCCGTTGATCGTCATGGAAACAGATGTCAAAGCATTCACAAGATCAAATCCCGAGTAGAGCTTTTTCGCATCATCCAATGTGGCAATAGACACTCCTGCATTTCCAATCTTTCCATAGATATCCGGTGGTAAAGCTGGATCCTGTCCGTATAACGTAACAGAGTCGAATGCTGTAGACAAACGCTTTGCCGGCATTTCTGCAGAAACGTAATGGAATCTTCTGTTCGTTCTTTCAGGACCACCTTCTCCTGCAAACATCCTCGTAGGATCTTCACCGGTTCTTTTAAAAGGATAAATACCTGCCGTATAGGGGAAGCTTCCCGGAAGATTTTCCTGGCCTTTCCATTTGATAAGATCTCCCCAGTCGTTGTATTTAGGAAGGGCAATTTTTGGAATTCTCAGATGAGATAAAGACTCCGTTGAGGTTTCCACTTTGATCTCTTTTCCTCTTACGAAATACGAATAAAACTCTGCATGGAAAGCTTTTTTCGTGTCATCCCAGGTTTTCAGGAAATCAATGTTTTCCTGTTGAAGATCCTTTTCCGCTTTCTGATATTCTGTATCCAAAGCTTCATTGGAAATAATATTCTTTACTCCTTCAATATGATACATGGTTCTGGCCAGCTCAGCCTGCTTTTCAACATTGGCGTCATACTGTCTGTTGTTTTCAACAATTTCGGAAAGATAGCGGACTCTCTTCGGTGGAATAATCGTCACTTCATCTGTGATTTCCTGCTCAACAAAAGTGTTAAGATTTAATGCTGAAAATTTATCATTGACCTTTGAAACCAGTCTGTTGTAAAGCTCTGTTGTTCCATGGTCGTTGAACTGTGATGCTTTGGTTGCATAAACTGGCATATCTTCCAGCGGACTTTCCCATAAAAGGTGGTTTCTCTGGAATTGTTTTCTTACCGCCTGCAAAGCATCCAGGGCACCCCGTTTGTCAGATTTGTTTAAGGCTACCAGATCAGCATAGTCCAACATGTCGATTTTTTCCAGCTGAGTAGACGCCCCATATTCAGGAGTCATTACATACATAGATACATCCGCAAAATCAGAAACTTCCGAGCCGGATTGTCCGATCCCTGAAGTTTCAAGAATAATTACATCCGGGTGAGCCAGCTTTAGTACATTCAGGGCAGAATGGATGAATGGAGAAACAGAGACGTTGTTCTCTCTGGTGGCCATAGAACGCATATACACTCTCGGGTCATTGATGGCATTCATACGGATTCTGTCCCCAAGCAGTGCTCCTCCTGTTTTCTTTTTAGAAGGGTCTATCGAGATGATAGCAATCTTTTTATCTGTATTGGAACGTAAAAAACGTCTTACGAGCTCATCCGTTAAGGAAGACTTTCCGGCTCCACCGGTACCTGTGATCCCAATAATCGGAATAGTCAGGTCTTTGGATTTTTCATCGATTGCTTTTACCAGTTCAGGTTTTTCTTCTGAAAAGTTTTCCACAGCGGAAATGATTTGAGCAATGCTCGTAGGGTTTTCAAAGCTGATGTCATCAAGTTCCTTTGCGGTAACATCTTTTCCCGTTGCAAAATCTGATCTTTGCACAAGGTCGTCGATCATTCCCTGAAGACCAAGCTCGCGTCCGTCATCCGGAGAATAAATCCTGTCGATTCCATAAGACATCAGTTCTTTGATCTCTTCAGGCAGGATCACACCGCCGCCGCCGCCAAAAATTTTAATCTGGGGGGAGTTTTTCTCTCTCAGCAGGTCATAGATATATTTAAAATATTCATTGTGGCCTCCCTGGTAGGAGGTTAATGCAATAGCATTGGCATCTTCCTGGATAGCTGTATTCACAACTTCCTCTGCAGACTTATCATGTCCCAGGTGAATCACTTCACATCCGGTTCCCTGAATGACACGACGCATAATATTAATCGCTGCATCATGGCCGTCAAATAATGAGGCCGCGGTTACGATTCTTACCTTATTGGTTGGAGTATATTTTTGGGTTTCCATAAAAATTTCTAGAAAGTTTCTAAGTTTTCAAATATAATAATAAAAAAAGAACCTTGTGTTTGAATTTATAGTATTGGTTTTCATTTATTTAGATGTCTCTATTTAATTATATCTCCCCGGTTTTGGGGTAAAACCCCCGAATGTTGAAGTTGTACGTCCCTGGAGGAATTTCATTTTCAAACCGCTGCATTTTCAATTCTCAAATTAAAATTTCTACTTTTGCACCATATTATACAGACATGCAAAAAGCTTTGATGTACTTCGCACTGGGAACCGTTGTAAGTTTCCTGATCAATTATTTCTTTTTAAGTTCGCAGAATACCGGGCTGGATATCTTTTACGCCGTAGCCTTTGGTGCTGCCTGGGGAATTGCCTATTATCTGGATACTCCGAACTTTACGCTGCCTCAGAAATTCGGACTGTCTTTTGCGGCCATGGGAATTCTGGTACTGGCTGGAACTTTAATTTTCAGCCTGGAACTGGCCATTCCGTCGATCCTTAAGTTTTCAACAGTCTTTGTAGCGTATTATTTAATAGCAAGTTTCAGAGCAAGCAAATCATTAAGAAAATAAAAAAACAGGCAGTCCGGAAAGACTGCCTGTTTTTTTATTTAATGAATCATCAGGAAGCTTACCAGGGCAAGACCGACGACTAATATCATAAATGTAAAGAAGTTAAGGGTAAACAATATTCCTCCGATGATAAAGCTTATCAACCCGTGTGTATGATACACGCGGCGGTGTGCAATGAAGAAATACCCCATAATATAGATCAGAAGAGCAGACAGTACCAAATATAAAATGGTATTAATAAACCAGATGTTGGTAAGGCTTGCCAGTTTTACCAGCAGAAATACAAACAGAATATTCAGCAGGAGGAACGAGAAATAATGGAGGGTGAAGACTCCGTGATCAAAATACCACCACTTTTTCTTGCTGTGGAAAATCCATAAAAAGAAGGCAAATAGTGGAAGGTAGATGAAAAGAGCTTTTGGCAGATTATGAAAAGATGTTTCGGTAAGGCTCTTGGCAATTTCAGCTTTGGTCACTCCTCTTTCTTTAAGTTCAAAAAATTTATGTGCTAAAGGCTTTTGTATAAAATCGAGAGCAGAAGGGTTTTTGGCCAATGCCGAATCATAAGACTTTCTTGTTTTATATCCACCATACTGAACATCATGATCTATTTTTTTATCCATTTCAAAAGCCTGTTCCAGATCATCTATTTTGGCAGAATCGGGTAGGACGCTCAGGCTCTTAACCGCTGCAGAATCTTCTTGGGTCTGCACGCGTTTTGCCTTTATGCTATCGATGATTTTCTTGCTGTCAAGAGTCTTCATTCTGTCGAAAATAGTGATTTTGCCAGAGCCTTCACTGTCGTTTTTGCTGTTAAAGTTAAAATGCATCAAAGGAAAAATGGCAAAAACAAAAAAAGTGATAAAACTGACGAAGATATAGAGCTTAACAGGAGGTACAAATTTCTGTCTCTTACCTTCAAGATAAGTGGTTGTAAGAGCTCCGGGTTTGAACATCAAATTTTTGAATGTCCCCCAGAACTGCCCGTCATAATGGGTGAAGTCTTCTATAAAATGGGTAAAAAGGTAATAAAAAGGATGTCGGCTTTCGATATTTTCCTGTCCGCAATGGGGGCAGAATCTTTCTTCGACCTGATGCCCGCAGTTCAGGCAGGTTTTGTCTTCTCTGATCTTTCCGTGGCTCATGAATGTAGATAGTTTTATACGCAAAGATAATTATTTTGGGAAATAAATAATGATACCGGTAAACTATTGCAGAAATCGTACGGAAATGAGTAAAGAAAAGAGTTGAGGGACCAAACTCTTTGCTTTACCATTTGTGTTTCTAGAATCGTCCGAAATTTTTTTTCACTGCAACATTTTACAAGATTTATGCCAAAGCATAAATACTGTTAATGTCTCTTAAAAAACCGTAACGGAAAAGCGATGCAGGAGATTAAATAAAATATGTTTTTGCGTTACAAAAATAATTTGTACCTTTGCACACCCTTTTAGGGGTAAATTATGTTTAATCTTTAACTAAAACGTGTGAATACATTAAGTTACAAAACTGTTTCAGCGAACAAAGCTACTGCGAATAAAGAATGGGTTGTGGTAGACGCTGAAGGACAGCCGTTAGGAAGACTAGCTTCTACGGTTGCAAAGATTTTGAGAGGTAAGCACAAAACGAACTTTACACCTCACGTAGATTGTGGTGATAACGTGATCGTTTTGAATGCTGGGAAAATAACACTTTCCGGAAACAAGTGGGCTGATAAGACTTACATCTGGCATACAGGATATCCTGGTGGACAGAAGTCTATGACTGCGGCTGAACTTCAAAAGAAAGATTCTTTAAAGGTATTAGAGAAGTCTGTAAAAGGGATGTTACCTAAAAACAGATTAGGAGCTGCTATCCTTAAGAACCTTTATCTTTATGAGGGAACTGAGCACAAACATGAAGCTCAACAGCCTAAAACAATTAATGTTAACGAATTTAAATAATTAATTATGTCTATAGTTCACAAAATCGGAAGAAGAAAAACTTCTGTAGCAAGAGTTTATGTAAGACCAGGTTCTGGAAACATTACAGTAAACGGTAAAGATGCTAAAGAATATTTCTCTACAGACGTGATGGTTTACAAATTAAACCAACCGTTTATCCTTTCTGAAACTGTTGGCCAGTATGACGTTACCGTAAACGTATTCGGTGGTGGTAATACAGGTCAGGCAGAAGCTATCAGATTAGGTATTTCTAGAGCTTTATGCGAGATCAACGCTGAGTTCAGATTAGCATTGAAGCCAGCTGGTTTACTTACAAGAGACGCAAGAATGGTGGAAAGAAAGAAGCCAGGTCAGAAAAAAGCAAGAAAGAGATTCCAATTCTCAAAACGTTAATTTCAAGATTCAAGATATCAGACACAAGATTCAAGATTTTTTCAGTCTTTAATCTCGGCTCTTGGTTCTTGGCTCTATTATCTAAACAAAAAATTGCCCGTTACGTTTAGCATCCAAACGCTTCTCCCATCTAAAGAAGTTGTTGATTGTTTAAAAGACGGAAAGTAAACTAACAAAAACAGAAAACATGGCAAAAGCAAATGTAAAAGACCTTTTAGAGGCTGGTGTACACTTCGGTCACATGACCAGAAAGTGGAATCCAAATATGGCTCCATACATTTTTATGGAGAAAAACGGTATTCACATTGTAGACTTACATAAAACAGCAGTTAAATTGGATGAAGCGTGCAGCGCTTTAGAAAAATTAACTTCTGCAGGTAAAAAAGTTCTTTTCGTAGCGACTAAGAAGCAAGCGAAAGAAGTAGTTGCAAAGCACGCTGCTGAACTTAATATGCCTTATATTACAGAAAGATGGCCAGGAGGTATGTTAACGAACTTCGTTACAATCAGAAAGGCAGTAAAGAAGATGAACTCTATCGACAAAATGAAAAAAGACGGTACGTTCGAAACTTTATCTAAAAAAGAAAGATTACAGGTTGACAGACAAAGAGCTAACTTGGAGAAGAACTTAGGTTCTATCGCTGATATGGTTAGACTTCCATCTGCTGTATTTGTAGTTGATATCTTAAGAGAGCACATCGCGGTAACTGAAGCTAAGAAACTAGGTATTCCAGTTTTCGGTATCGTTGATACAAACTCTGACCCTAGAAAAGTAGACTTCGTTATCCCAGGAAACGATGATGCTTCTAAGTCTATTGATATGATCCTTAGCGTAGTTTCTGAATCTATCAAAGAAGGTCAGTCTCAAAGAAAAGCTGATAAAGAAAAATCTAAAGAAGAAGGAGAAAAAGTATCTGCTGATACAGATGCTGATTTCGATGGAGAATAATTAAAGATTTTCTTTAATATAGAAAAAACGCTGAATTTCGATTCAGCGTTTTTTTTTGGCTTGTTGGTTTATTCAGTCAGAGAAACAAAGACCGGTCCATGCAGCTGCAGAATTTTAGGAGTCAATACCCATTGTAGGGGGCTGATTTCGGTCCTGCCTTTATATACTATGCTTCAAAGTAAAAGTATTGTAATAAAAAAGCCACAGTATTCTGTAGCTTTACTTTATCTGGTTAGTTTTATTGAATAGGAACCTGTGATAAACTTGGTGGATTGGTACGGTGCGTTACAAACCATGCCAGACAGCCTGTAATTTTGGTTTTTAGGAACCATTGTGTACCCTATCTTACCTGCAGCGATGGGTATCTTTCTAAAGAAGCTGTTTCCACTCACCGTAAGCACCATATTGCATGACGACCGGTTTTCTATAGAGATGGATGTTCTCAGATTGCCCGGATCATCATCATTCAGCAGGTCATTCAGAACCTCAGCGGTTTCCGGCTTATAGGTTTTTATCAGTTCATTATATTCTCTTTCAGTATTAGCAGCGCTGCCGGAATTATTGGCAGGGTAGGGACTTCTTGTCGGATAGCCGCCGTAATTCACATTACAACTGGCAAGGATCAGTGAAATCCCGCTAAAAACCAATAGCTTTTTCATCCAATTTTACTTTTTTTTCTTTATTTTTTTCGATTGCTTTTCAGGAGCTGCATGGATCTGATCAGGCTTTTGCCCCTTTTCAATCTGTCCCGGATTATCAACCGTTACAAATATACTTTTTTTAATGTCTTTCTGGGAGAAGTATTTCAGGTCACAAATATTACTGTTGAGGGTATACTGGCCCTTATTGACCACAATAAAGTTTTCTCCGTGTGCAGGGACGGCAAGGTTATAGTAATCTTTTCCTTCAATCCGAAGTAAAATATTGCAGTCCGAATTATTTTTGAATAAAAGGATAGCTTCCTTACGGGTAATATCTTCACTGAACATGGCGTTCAGGAGTTTTACTGTTTTTTCCTTATGTTCGGCAGAGTTTTCTGCAATGAGCTTTTTAAAGTCCTCAGCATCATCCGAATAGGGATTTCTCATGATGCTTTTAGGAATATCGGAGATCACGGGCCTTGCTTCCATGGGCTTGGCATTACGGGCTCCTTTTGTCCATTCAGCATTTTTCAAAGCAATAAGCTTTGGCTTCAGGACACTCCTTTTAGGGTCGTCTGGGTGGGCCTTTTTGAGGTATTCTTCAATTTCGTTGATCTTTGTGCTTTTGAGGATGTCTGTACTGCCTTTTTTCTGTGCGGAAGTAAAGGCTGGAAGCAGAAGTATGAAGAATAAAACCGGTAAAAAATTTTTTTTCATCAATCAAATTATTTCATCAGGTTATTCGGAATTTAATGTAAGTGATTGTTTTTCCTTTGGCTGAGAACAACTCTTCATAATATGTTTTGATATCTCTAAGATGCTCGGTATTGGGATCATATTCCGGTGCTCCGTAGATGTCGTGGTGAGCGCTGATGATTTCATAGCCGGCCCCCTGCAGATATCCAAGGGTATATCCATGAAGAAATTCCGAGTCTGTTTTCAGGTGGATAATTCCTCCAGGCTTCAGAAACTTTTTATATCGGTTTAAAAAATCCGGGTGTGTAAGTCTGTGCTTGGTCCTTCTGTATTTGATCTGTGGATCTGGGAATGTGATCCATATTTCATCTACTTCATTTTCACCAAAGAAATGGTCAACAAGTTCGATCTGTGATCTTAAAAAAGCCACATTATTCATATTATTTTCTACAGCTTCTTTGGCTCCAAACCAAAATCTAGCCCCCTTAATATCAATTCCGATAAAGTTTTTTTCCGGAAACGTTTTGGCGAGTCCTACAGAATATTCCCCTTTTCCACATCCCAGCTCCAAAACGATAGGATGGTCATTTTTAAAGAAGTTTTCTCTCCATTTACCTTTAAGATCAAAACCATTAAGGGCCTCTTCTCTTGTAGGTTGGATTACATTTGGTAATATTTTGTTTTCTGCGAATCTTGATAATTTATTCTTGCCCATTGAGTCATTTATAAAACGACTGCAAAAATAGTGAATTTTTAAATAGCATCGCTGTCTTTCAGGGGTAAAAGACAGATAGATAATCAGTTTAATGGAGGTCGTTACTTACTGCCCAGTGCTACCATAATAGGTCTCTGAATCGTTTTTTGGGAAGCATACTGGGCTCCGCATACCATACTGCTGAAAAGGTACTGGCCTTTCTCAATCACGATTGAGTTTTCGCCCTGTGCGGGTATCGCCAGTCTGTATTTAATAGTGCCGACTCCTTCCATTCGCATAATGATATTACAATCCGATTTGTTCTGGATCATCACGATACATTCTTTGGCGTTAGGATCATTGTCAAATAGAGAATTAAGGATCTTCACCGTTCTGTTCTGATGCTCAATGGGAGAAACTGCCATTAGCATATTGAATTCTTCAGCTTCAGCATTCGGAATCGCAGCATTGGAAGCTGTATTGACAACAAAAGTATTCTGGGCAGTACTCGGAGTATATACCGTGGTAGATTGTTTCGCTGCCAGTTCTGCTTTGTATTTTGCAATCTGTTTCTGTTTGATGATGGCATTCATTTCATCAAAACTTATCTTTGTGGAAGGTCTTCTTCTCAGTAAAGCCAGCATTTCCTGCATGTCTTTTACTTTCTGATCCGCGGGATGGGCATTTTTAATGTATTCTGTCATCAGTTCCATTACCCTGGGTTTCAGAACTGATCTTCTGGGATCATCTGGATGTGCATCTCTTAGAAAGGCATTGATTTCGTAAATATTCTTACTTTTTATAACATCACTGTAGTCTTTGCCTTTCTTTTGGGCAGACAGACTGAAAAAAAGGACCGAGCCAAGAAGTAAAAGTATTTTTTTCATTAATAAATATTAAATTAAAGATTTGGTACTTCTCTTAATTTGTATTTGGTCTATTAGTTTTGTTTAATAAGATAACGGACTGGTTTGAGTTTTATTTTTATTTAACACTTTATTGTGATATAAATGTAGGCATATTTTTAAACATTTGAAGCATATATGTTTTAAAATTTGAGTATTCTATATCAATGGAGATCAGTATTCTTAAAAAAAATAACCCATACAGAAGGTGTATGGATTATCATATAGTGTATAACCTGTAATTCTATTAAGGATTACTTGCCTACCACTTCCTGAAGGTGGGAGTTTCTTAATCGTTTCTGATAGATCGGCAAATATTTTTCAATTGGAACTTTAATCGCTTCAAAATTTCCGGCGAGTACATAAGGCTGGATGTTTTCAGAAGTATAGACAAACTGTAGGAAGTTGTCAATTAAATTTTCAGGAATCTTAAATCGGGTAAAGTAATCCTTCCCGAGATAATTTTTTATCTGAGTAACTGAATTATTCATATTTTCATAGGCCTGATAACGCTGTTTTTTCTTTCTTTCACCGGAAAGGATATCATAAATACTTCCCAGGCTGAAGGTAAGTCCACCATCTCTTAATCCTGCCACGGGAAGTTCCGGTGGCGTGCCGTCCCCTTTAGGTTCAGGAAGCCCGATGATTTTCTTAATCGCCAATGCCTTATCCTCTTTTCTGAGCGAGTTGACATCATACCGGAGATTTCCCGTAGGCTTGAATCTGCTCAGTACGATTTCCTGAATTTCATAGTAGGCAATTCTAAGCTCTACCAGATTTTTCCGCTCCATCATCTGGGGGGTCAGCTTCACATCTTTTCTCTCCGTAACAATCGAGGTAAAACGGATCACATCTCCCTCTTTGGCCGGGACATTAAAATTACCATTATAGTCAGTAAGAACGGTCTTTTGAGTGTTCAGGTTGGTCACGTAGACCTGATTAAGATATAAAATAGAGTTGTCCCTCAGGAATACCTCTCCGGAATATAGTTGAGCATTGATCTTTGCCAGAAACACCAATAGCAATAGAGTAAACAGTTTCTTCATATAATTGGCAAAATTACATAGAAATACAGCAATTTCTGTGTATTGGATCAAGAATAGTGGTTAAAGTTATATTAAACTTTAACATTAAACTGTTAATGAGTGTTATAAAGCGGTTTTACAGGGATCTGAAGACTGAAAACCGGAAAACTCATTGATGTCTTCCGGCTTGTACCAATATTTTTACCGGTGTTTTACCAAAAGCCAGCTTGAATATTGTATCGAAACCGTAGAGCCATACTCTGTCCAGCTGATGATATACCAATACGTAGCTGTTGGAACATACCGGCCACCGACTCTTCCGTCCCATATATACCGGTTTTCCGGAGAGCCTCTGAATATTTCAGCACCATACCGGTCAAAGATCCGGAAGATAAGATTGTCATTGGCCATTAAAGCTGAGTAGTCTATGGTTTCATTATGGCCGTCGCCATTCGGTGTAATGGTATTAATGAGATTAATAATGGCAAATGCTTTTTTTACTTCTCCACATAGCTTAGAATCCCGTACAAAAACATGATGTGCTCCTCTCGGAACATTGTAGAAAACATTGGAAGCCTGCCATACCACTCCGTCTAATGAATATTCATACGGCGGAGTACCACCGCTTACCCCAACTTTTACTGTAGTGCCGTCAATCTCGATAGAAGCAATAACGGGAAGTGATAATTCCGTAACAGTAACGAACTGCTTATAAACGCAGCCGTTAGAGGTGAGTTCTACCCAGTAGCTTCCCGCGGAAACATTGGTAATGGAGGGGGTTGTAGCGCCGGTACTCCATACATACCTCTCAAAGCCGGGTCCGGCATTCAGAGTAGTGGTTGCTTTCGGACAGATAGCCTGATCTTTTAGCAGGTCTGATTTTTTAGGAACTTTAATGGTGATCGTAAGGGTTCCTACTTCAGGACACTCCCCATTTTTTTCAAAACGGATATAAAACGTTTGGGAAGTGGTAATATTTACTGCTGCCCCGATTGGGTTGCTATTGCTTTGTGCGTCTGCCAGACTTCCATGGAAGGTGAAAGTGACATTTGGATCTAATGTGAACTGAGGAATAAACTGCGCAAGATTGACTGCTTTTATTCCGTCAAGATCATCATCACATACACTTTCAGTTACTGTTTTTGTCATCAGTTGGATTCTTGCGCCGATGCTGAAATTTAAAGGACTCACCACCGAAGCGCATCCATCCGGAGAATCTACCCTGATGTAAATTGTGGTGGGAGCAGTATAGCTCCATAGGTTAGGAAGGGTGCTGGCATTACCGGCATTGGCATCTGCAAGGTTTGCATAATACCTTACGCCAGTAAAATATACAGGATTATTGAGAACAATAGGCGTAATGTTGGCCAGTATGATATTTACTGTTCCGTCAAGATTGTCATCACAGAAGACACCATTGTAGTTATTAACAACGATGGCTTTGTTAAAGAGAGAAAGACTTATCTCTGCGATGCTCTTACATCCCAGATCATTTTTGACTACGGCGTAGACGATGGTACCGTTTGGTGCAGGATATGATGTAGGATTTGTAATCAGTGCGGCTGGATTCTCAGCCTGGGCATCCGGTAATGTCGGATAATAAGTTATCGTGACGGGAGCGTTGTTGGTGACATTTGCAGTCGTAAGATTGAAGGTCCCTTGTCCGTTGATATCACAGGCATATATAGTTCTGTTGGTGACCGTAAGGGCTTGGATATTAATGGTTACTGTAACGGTTTCACAATCTGGGAAATCTGGATCGTTCCCACAGAAAGTATAGGTAAAGGTATCGGTTCCTGTGGTTCCGGGAGTGGTTACCGTATAGGTAATGGATCCTGTAGCAGGATTTATCACTGCGGTTCCCAGGGCCGGAGGGGTAGTGATCGCTACCGTGGCAGGGACAGGCGTCTGTTGTGAACTGCTGAAAGCAGGGACTATTGTCTTATCTGTACATACATTATAGATCTGAGTGCTGAGCTTGGTACAGTTCAGGATTTTGGCAGGTTCTGTCACTAAAGGAGCGCAGCTGCCCATCGTTACAGAGCAGGTATAATAACCAGACTGCGTGGGAGTAATCGAAGATGTTGTTGCTCCCGCAACCAGTACTCCGTTTCTATACCATTGATAGGAGTCATAAATAATCGGGTCTACGGTAAGAACGATTCCCGGAATACAACCTCCTCCTGACTTCAGAATAACGGGCTGTGTGGGAAATCCTGCAAAAAATCCTCCGTATCCCACCGCATCGCTCCCTGCGGTGATCCCTGCAGTGATGGCTTTGTCTGAGACTACGGTAATGGTTCCTGTCACATTGGGAATTCCGTAGGTCACCCAGTTAGTAGTTCCTGTCATGTCGTAGGGGCCTGTTGTAGCAGGGGGCGTAACACCGTTTACTGTCACTGAAGCTCCTCGTTGGGTTATAAGGTTTAGTTTGGTAGGAACATTAAGAATTCCGCCGATATTTCCATTGGAATGAACAAAATTCTCATTGATGAAGCCAAGTTCATTGATCTGTTTCGGAAGATAGCAGTTCAAAGCAGGAATAAAATTGAAACCACCCGTGGCGACTTCATTTCCGGTATTGGAATCTCCGGCAAGAAGCTGGTAGACATAGGCATTTTTGGATGTTTTAATATATAAATTATAATGTCCGTTGCCCTGTGGGCTGTACTTGGTGTCTGGAATTACAAAATAATCTCCGGTGTTGATGGTCATCACGGGAGCAATTTCGTTATTAACATAGATCTGGGTATTGTCTTCGGTACCGATCACCACAGCACCTTCCATATTTGCCCCAATACTTCCATTACCTTTTACCAGGGCAAATTCATTTCCAAGCCTGTCTACCGGAACAGCCTGATCCATTAAAATATCTGAGCTTGAAGGAAAGTCACCGGCATATTGGCCGTTAAAATTTCCGTTGGTGACATTGACGGGTTTGTTGGAGGTAATTTTGGAACCGATAAAACCATCAAAGTTTCCTGTGATATTTCCAATTCCGTCAATAATATAAGACTGGCCTTTATTTAATGTAAAAGACAGGGTGGGGTTGGTTGCTCCGGTTGTCCCGTTTGAAAACTGAACAGCGGGGCTGTATCCGGAAATGGTAACCGTAGTGTTATCTTCCGTAGCCAAAACACTGGTCATAAAATTCAGAATACTATTGCTTACCGTAATAGGTGCTGAGGCGGTAAAGAAGTTTTTTCCTGTTGAAGGAATTCCTTTGGAAGTAATGATTTCTGCATGGTTGAATACTGAAAACCTGAAGTTGGCATAAAAAGGAAATTCTGCCTTTACATATAATCCTTTTGAAGTGGGTGTAAACAGATCCGTCTGTTGTGTGGTAATGATATAATCTCTTAGGATATCAAATTTTTGCGGATTATTTTTACTAATCGTTACTGTTCCGATCAGTACATTGTTGCTGTAGATATTAACCGGAAAAGGAGTAGTTCTATTGGTAGACAGATAAAGCTTCTGATATTGGTTGGGAGCTCCTGTACGGTCTACCATCGGAGCAAACCAATGCTCCCGGTCCAATTGAGCAAATGCAGAGGTGAAAATATAAAATATAAATAAAAAAGATAGAATTTTCTTCATTCAGTAATGGTATTTATCACAAATTTAATAATAAAAACTATTGAATGCTTGAAATAATAATAAAAAAACCACGACTTTGAAATCGTGGTTTTAAAAATGACCAACAAAGTGGTTATTCTCTGTTTTTTACCAGAACCCATCCGGTGTATTTTATCGGCGTCTGCTTACTATTGGCTTCATTCCAGCTTACTTCGTACCAGTAACTTCCAGTAGGGACTCTTTTGCTGCCATCGAAGGTTCCGTTCCATTTATATCCGGTGGATTTATCTACCTGGTAAACCTTAATTCCGTACCGGTCATAAATGTTCAGTACCAGATTATTTTTGATGTCCAGTGAAGAATAATCAATCGCGTCATTGATACCATCTTCATTAGGAGTGATAACGTTAATAAGGTTAGGAATCGTGAAATCTACTTGTATCGGCTCGCAGTTGTAATCGTCCTTTACATAGATGCTTGCAGCACCTCGTGGCATATTGTTGAATACATTTGAATTCTGCCAGTTGATATTGTCAACAGAGTATTGGTACGGTGGCGTTCCGCCTATGACATACACTGTTATCGTATTGCTTGAAATATCAATATTTGCAACCACAGGCTGTTCTGATGCATAGACTTTTACGGACTGCATTGTCACACATTCGCCAGTGGTAAGCTTTACCCAGTAAACCCCAACACCTACATTATGAATAGCCTGGGTAGTGGCTCCCGTACTCCACTCATAGCTTTTAAATCCTGGACCGGCATCAAGTGTTGTTTTGCCTTCCATACAGATAATTTTATCAACCAGCACATCGGATTTTACCGGAGCAAGAACCACTAAAGTTACCTGTGCGACCCTGTAACATCCGTTTCCATTAATTACTTTGATATAGACCACTCCGTTCGGAGCAACATAAGCGGTTGGATTTAAAATCTCATTGGTTCCTGCATGCGCATCTGCAAGAGAAGGATAGTATTTTTTGGTAAAGGTGCCTGCTCCGTGAACACTTGCATTGGTAAGATTAAACTGTCCTGTGGCAATATTCGCTTCCAGGAAGCAGGTTCTTAATAAAGCATCATTAACAATCGGACTTTCGGATACGGTAAGGTTTAAGGTAACCTCCTCACAGTCTGTAAAGTCAGGATTGTTTCCGCAGAACTTGTATACAATGGTATCCGGGCCTATATAATTATAGGCAGGCGCATAGCTTATGACTCCTGTAGCAGGATCAATAACTGCATTTCCATTGGTAGGAGGGGTAATGATTGTAACGGTTCCGGGAACTACAGTTTGCGTAGAACTTGAGAAGGTGGGAACAATCTGCTTTACTCCATCGCACACCGTGTCGTTGAGGGTCGTTTTCGTAAGACAGGTATACACTTTGTATATGGGAGTCGTTACCGGTGGGCATGAGCCTACCGTGATTCTTACGGTATAGTTTCCTGATTGTGTAGGAGTATATGAATTGGAGGTCGCACCTGCAATGGCCGTATTGTCTCTAAACCACTGATAGGTTTCAAAACTGTCGTCTACTTCCAGTACGAGTCCGGGAATACAATCCCCGTTCTGTTTGGCAATAACGGGGATAGAAGAGAATCCTGAGAAATACCCTCCATACCCCACAACACCACTTCCTCCGGAAATACCTGCTGTAACCGCTTTTGTTGATGTTATCGTCACGTTACCCGAGATATCAGGTACAGAATAAGAAACCCAGTTTGGCGTGCCTGTAACCGGATAAGGGCCCTGGGCAGCCGGCGGGGTAGCACCGTTGATGGTTACTGCCGCTCCGGTTTCTGTAAGGATATTCAGTTTTACAATGTGTCCGGAAAGTGATCCCTGATAAGGAAGATCCTTGATTTTTCCTATTTCGTCAATTTTTCTCGGAAGGTAGCAGTTCAATGGAGGGATATAATTAAAACCAAGGGTGGCATTGCTGCCTGCAACTCCGGCCATCAGCTGATAGACATATACATTTTTTGTCGTTCTGATGTACATGTTGTAATGGTTATTTCCCTGGTTGATGTAACCTGTATTCGTCAGTTTGTTGACTCTGTAGCTTTCGCCTTCAGCCAGTGTTGCTACAGGAGTTGTCCCGTTATTGATGTATACCTGTGTACCGCCCTCTGTTGCAACGATCAGGGCGTCTTCCATTCTTCTGGCAATATCTCCATTCCCTTTTACCACAACAAACTCATTGCCTAACCGGTCTACCGGTACAGACTGGTCCATGATAATGTCTGATCCCTGGTAGGAGCCTCCGGCAGCCATAGCAAACTGGCCATTAAAATTCCCGTTGGTTACGGATATTGGTTTGTCGGATTCTATTTTGGCTCCGATGAAAGCTTCTTTATTGACTGCTTTGTCGCCAACTCCCTCAATAATATAGGATTGTCCCTTATTTAATGTAAAAGTAAGGGTCGGGTGGTTGATGGCATTCCATCCATTCGTAAATTCAATATTGGCAGAGTAGTCTGATACCGTTATCTGAGTATTATCTTCAGTGGCTAAGATCCCTGTTGTAAAATTATATTCACCGTTAAGCTCTTCAAGAGGAGCGGTTACTGCGTAAAATTTTGTGCCTATACCGGCTTTTCCTTTTGAGGTTAATATCTCACCATGTTGGCTTACGGAAAACCTGTAGGTCACAAAATAAGGTTTGGCTCCTTTTGTGTACAGGCCTTTATTTCCCGGCGAGAAAAGTTCACTATTGGTGCTGGCTACCATTCTGTTCAGTGGGATATCGAATGTCTGTGGAGATCCTTTACTGATGGTAACAGTTCCTAATAATGCATTATTGCTGAAGATTTCTACGGCAAAGGGTGTCACAGAATCCGTAGAAAAGTAGAGGGCTTGTTTGGGAGTCACCACTTTAGGTGACCTGGCAGCCATGGGGGCAAACCAGTGTTCTGTGTCTCTTTGGGCAAAAAGCATATTGATCGCCGCAAATAATAACACAATAACAGATAAAATTTTCTTCATAGAGTATTGGATTTGATTTTCTGCAAAAATAGCAGAATAATTAATTAATATTGAAAATATTTGCTAATAATAATTAATAAATTGATAAAAAAAGCCACGATTGGTTAATCGTGGCCTATACAGAATAAGGTTTAATAAGCTATTCTCTGTTTTTTACAAGAATCCAACCTGTATATTTTATTGGGGTCTTTTCCTTATTGGATTCATTCCAGTTGATATGGTACCAGTAGGTGCCGGTTACGATTTTTTTATCGAAGTGTCTCCCGTCCCATCTGTAGTTATTGAATTTATTTCCGGTGAAAATAGTATTTCCATATCGGTCATATATTGAGAAAGTAAGATTTTCTTTATAGCCTAGCTCACTGTAGTCAATATAGTCATTTACATTATCGCCGTTAGGTGTGATCGCATTGAGCAGATTCGGTACGGTGAGTTCGACAGCAACTGGAGTACAGTCATAGAAATCTTTTACATAGAAAGTATGCTGTCCTCTGGTAAGACCTGTAAAAATATTGGAGTCTTGCCAGTTTGCCGTTCCATCTACCGAGTATTTATACGGAGGTCTTCCTCCAGCTACAACAACCGTTGCCGTATTATTATTAAGTTCGATCTGTTGAATCACCGGATCGTCAGCTTTTTTAACTTTTACAGTCTGAGTCAGGAAACATCCGTCCTTACCAAGGACTACAGTATACTCTCCCACCCCAATATCTCTGATTCCCGAAGTGGTGGCACCTGTACTCCATTGATAGGAGTCATATCCTGGACCGGCGTCAAGATTGGTTCTGGCGTCCATACAGATGTACTGGTCTACCAATGTTGGTGACTTCTTGATCGGAAGTGGAACAAGTGTGATTTTTGCATTTGCAGTACACCCTTCTGCCGTCGTTACCTTTACATAAACCACTCCGCCTGTGGAAGGGAAGTTATCAGGAGTTGTTATTTCATTGGTTCCTGCATTCAGGTCAGTCTGTGTGCGGTAGTATTTTTTTATTGCGGCTGCATAATCGGTTACTTTAGCCTTAGTAAGGTCAAAGTAAGCGTAAGGAGCAACATCATACCAACATGCTGTGATAGAAACGTCCTGTACAATGAATGGAACTACAGTAAGATTTAAGGTTACCTGTTCGCAGTCTGTGAATTCGGCAGAGTCTCCACAGAATGTATAGACGATCTGATCTGGTCCGTAATAATTGGCTTCTGGAGTATAGGTTATCGTTCCGTTTGCATTTACAACAGCAGTACCTTTAGTAGGAGCGGTAAGGATTTTTACGGTGCCCGGTACTGGAGTCTGCGTGGATGACGTAAACGTCGGTACAATAATCTTGGTAGAACAGGCACTAACTGCTTGTGTTGTAAGCTTCAGGCACGTCTGTACTTTATAGATTGGTGTGGTAACAGGGGGGCATGTTCCCATGGTTACTTTTACCGTATAGTTTCCTGATTGTGTTGGTGTATAGGTATTTGATATAGCCCCTGCAATGACTGTTCCGTTACGGTACCATTGGTAGCTTTCGTATCCTTCATCCAATTCAAGAATTAATCCGGGAACACATTCTCCCGTTTTTTTAGCAATGACAGGAATGGAAGAAAATCCGGCAAAATAACCTCCGTAGCCTGCAGTACTGTATCCACCGTTAATACCAGCAGTTACTGCTTTGGTAGAGGTAATGGTCAAATTTCCGGCTATCCCTTCAAGGGCATATGTCACCCATTGGGTATTTCCTGTAAGCGGATATGGGCCTTGGGCAGGTGTAGGAGGAATTCCGTTTACCATCACCGTGGCACCGGTTTCGGTTAGAATATTTAATTTTAATGTAATGGTAGAGGAGATACCCGGCATCTCATTTACTTTTCCGATTTCATCAATTTTTCTTGGAAGGAAGCAGTTCAATGGCGGAATATAGTTAAATCCTCCGTTATAGGATTGGTTGTCTATTCCAATAAACTGATATAAATATACATTTTTAGACGTTGAAATAAGCATATTGGAATGCGTTCCTGCACCCGTTTGGGTTACGTAGCTTGTTTCATTGATTCTGTACCAGCCTCCTGCGTTGAGGGTCTGTACCGGAGTGGTGGAACCATTCAGAAAGATATCTGTATTATCCTGCGTGGCAATAATAAGTCCGCCTTCCATATTCAGACTGGGGCTTGTTGAAAGTGTTTTCACCATGGCAAAGGTATTTCCAAGTCTGTCTGTAGGTACAGACTGGTCCATAATGGCATCCGTACCTCCGGTGGTAGCACCGAAGTTTCCGTTACAGCTTCCGTTCGTGAGAGAAATCGGTTTGTCAGATACAATTTTGGCTCCCATGAAGCCATTTTGGTTAGCAGCGTCATTCCCGTCCCCGGCCATGATGAACGATTCTCCTTTCTGCAGCGTGAAGCTTTGGGTAGTCCCGGTTGGAGTTCCGTTGATGAAGGTAACTGCGGCATTACTCCAGGTTACTGTTACGTGGGTATTATTTTCGGTAGCAAGTACGCCTGCTGTAAAATTATAAAGACTGTTGGTGTCCGTATTCGGACTTGTTGCCACGTAAAATTCTTTACCGATCCCTGCTTTTCCTTTACTGGTAATAATTTCTCCATGAGAAGACTGAGCCAGCCTTAAACTACAATAAAAAGGTTTTTCTCCCTGTGCATATATACCTTTATCAGAAGTGACAAAAGCTTCACCTTCAGTGACAGCTGTTATAACATCCAGGTCAATATCCAAAATTTGAGGATCACCTTTACTGATGGTAACAGTTCCTATTAAGGCATCCTTGCGGTAAACCTTTACAGCAAATGGGGTTACAGAGTCTGTAGATAAATAAAGCGCGTTTGTATAATTGGAAAACGTACTGTAACTGCTGTCGTAGTAAGGAGCAATCCAATGTTCAGTATCCCTTTGTGCAAAGAGGGTATTAAAGGTCAGAAAAATTAACACCAAACTGAGTAGAAATCTTTTCATGTGTATGGAATTAGGATTTCTACAAAATTAAAATAAAAAATGTAATACCATTAATGAAATGTAAATAAAAGTTAAAAATTATTCTCGATTCTTAACTAAAATCCATAGTGAGTATGAAAATGGTAATTGAAAAGTACAGCTTTGCTTAACGATTGAAATCCCGGTATGTTTCCATAGAAAGATTTTGTAAGCAACGTTTCTATCAGGGTATAATTGTGGTTGGAATATATGTAAACAGAGGCTTGCGTCATTATTAACTGTTTAAATGGGTCTCTATATTGGGTGCGTACCGGTGATTTTTCTACATAAAAAATCCCGGTGAAATTTTCACCGGGATCTCATATTTTCTGAAAGATTGATTAAGCTAGGCTTACTCTTACAAATCCTGTTACTTTTAGATCTGAATTTACAGATTTTACATAGTCAGCAACTGAGATACTTCCGTCTTTAATAAAGTCTTGGTGTACCAAAGTGTTGTCTTTGTAGAATCTCTGCATTTTACCTTTAAGGATATTATCGATAATGTTTGCAGGCTTACCTTCTTCAGTAAGTTTGTGTCTTTCGATTTCTAATTCTCTGTCAATAGTTTCCTGAGAAACAGCAGTTTCGTCAAGAGCAATTGGGTTCATTGCAGCAACCTGCATAGAAACAGCTTTAGCAGCCTCATCAGCTCCCTCTACTTTAGAAGAAAGCGCAGTGATTGCAGCAATTTTGTTTCCAGCGTGGATGTAAGCTCCAAGGAATGGTCCTTCGATTCTTTCGAAAGCTCCGATCTCGATTTTTTCACCGATCACTCCTGTTTGCTCTACTAATTTTTCAGCAACAGTGATTCCGTGGAAATCTGTAGCTAAAAGCTCTTCTTTAGTAGCCGCGAAGATCGCCATTTCAGCCAATTCGTAAGCTAGCTCAATGAACGCTTCATTTTTAGCAACGAAGTCAGTTTCGCAGTTTAGAGAGATTACAGCACCTAACGTGTTGTCTTCATTTACTCTTGCGATTACTGCACCTTCAGTAGACTCTCTGTCAGCTCTGTTAGCAGCAACTTTCTGTCCTTTTTTTCTAAGGATATCTACCGCTTTTTCGAAGTCTCCTTCAGCTTCAACTAGAGCTTTCTTGCAGTCCATCATACCTGCACCTGTTTGGTTTCTTAATTTAGCTACGTCTGCAGCAACTGGTGTATAAGACATAATATCTATTATTTTTTATTTAAAGATTAGTATTAATTTTTAGCTTAATTTTAGAGCAGTGCAAAGATAATGATTTTAATGATAAACTAAAAAATGACTTTTCACGTTATTAATATATTTAATACTATTTTAAAGTTTTAATTAATGAAAAAAATCTTCTTTCTCCTGTTTATATGCATTTTCTCGCTTGGTTTCTCTCAAAAAAAGAAGAAATCAAAATCTAAAGCTGTTGTAGAAAAAGAGACGATCATCATCTATACAGAGCAGGAAGCTGAGGTTTCAAAGGAAGCCAGAGTGATTGCAGGCTTTCTGAAGCAAAATCCAGGACATGCAAGAACAGATTTTTTTAAAAGAAAGTTGATCGATATGATCATGGCAGATAATTCTCCAGAGGCAAAACCTACTATTAAACCTATCAGCAAAGAGAAGATTGAAAATATTGTTAAAAATAATGAGCTGAACAGCGGTAAAGTAATAGCTGCCAAAAAAACGGCACCTGCTGGTAAAGCGTCAACAACAGCAGATGATAAGACGGTCGCCGCCATCGATGCTTTAAAAGAAGATCTGTTAAAAGAAGGTAGAAGCAGCTATGCATCGGTAGGATCTGCAAAAAGCGCAGGAGCATCTAAAGCCGGACCCAGTGAAGAAAATAAAAGAAGAGCAGCGATGCTTACTCATCTTTTTAGTACTGATGTCAACAAAAATGAAGCCTACGTCAATATTAAAAACAGATCAGCCTGTAATCTGATTGTAAAAATAAACGGCAAAAAATATTATAACCTGAGCGTTCCTGCCAGGGGAGAAAATTTTATTTTAATAGATAAAGGGGAATATGTACTGACCACGATGGTGTGTGATGCTAAATATTCCTCATTAAAGAAAATTAATCAGGATATTGAGATCGCCCTCAATGTTGCCGATTAATGGAGAAGAAAACTAAAGTAAAAAAGGTTAAGAAATCATTCTTAACCTTTTATTTTTATCCTTTAAACTGTCCCATCGCAATGAATTTATCCTGCCTCTGGGTTTCAAGCTCCTGACCGGTAAATTTGGAAAAAGCTTTGATATTTTGTAAAATAGAATTTTTTAAGTTCAGGTAGGTGGTCTCTACATCATAGTGAGCACCTCCAAGTGGTTCTTCAATGATTCCGTCGATAAACTTTTCTCTCAGGGCATCTGCCGGAGTAAGATTCAATGCATTCGCTGCATCTTCCTTGTGATCCCAGTTTCTCCATAAGATAGAAGAGCAGCTTTCCGGTGCAATTACCGTATACCATGTGTTTTCCAACATATATACCTTGTTTCCTACACCTATCCCCAATGCTCCTCCACTGGCACCTTCACCAATGATATAAGTAAAAATCGGCGTTTTAAGCTGAACCATTTCAAAAATATTTCTGGCGATCGCTTCTCCCTGTCCTCTCTCTTCAGCTTCTAATCCAGGATAAGCTCCCGGCGTGTCTACCAAAGTAACTACAGGAATATTGAACTTTTCAGCCAGCTTCATCAATCGTAAAGCTTTTCTGTATCCTTCAGGATTTGGCATACCAAATCTTCTGTGCTGTCTTTCTTTAGTTGTTCTTCCTTTCTGAGTTCCTATGATCATCACTCTCTGGCCGTCAAGGGTCATCAATCCTCCAATCATTGCCGGATCATCAGCAAAATTTCTGTCTCCGTGAAGTTCCAGGAAGCTGCCCTTGTCTGCCATTCCGTGGATATAGTCCAATGTATAAGGACGATCAGGATGACGGGATAGTTGTACTCTCTGCCAAGGGGTAAGATTTCCGTAGATTTCTTTTTTCTTTTCCAAAATCTTATCCTCAATCTGGCTGCATGCTAATTTTACATCAACACCACTTTCTTCTCCTACTAAAGAACACGTCTGGTATTGATCCATCAATTCTTTGATAGGAAGTTCGAAACTTAAATATTCCATTTCTTGAAGTAAATTAAATCTTTCAAATGTATGAAAAATTATGGTAATTTTATTTAAAATTATTTATAGCATTGTTTATTCTGGAGATACTTTCCTCTTTGCCAAGGACTTCCAGGATATCCGGAACGTCCGGTCCCTTCAGTTCTCCTACCAATGCCAAACGTAAAGGCATCATCACTTTACCCATTCCCAAACCTTTGTTTTCAGCAAAATCATGTACCGTCTGCTTCAGTGATTCAGCGGTAAAGTCGGCAGATTCAAGAGCTGATGCAAGATTCCCCAAAACGGCGGATGTTTCGTCATTCCACGCTTTTTTTGATGCTTTTTCATCATATGATCCCGGGGCTTCAAAGAAAAATTTTCCGTTTTCATAGATATCTTTTGGGAAAGTAGCTCTTTCTTTCATCAGATGAATGACTTTAAGCAGCTTTTCATCGGAAGCATCTGAAAGATCATATTTCGTATTTTTAAGAAGCTCAAGAAGTTCCGCATCCGTCTTCATTTGAATATACTGATGATTGAACCACTCTGATTTCTCTTTACTGAATCTGGCTCCTGCTTTATGTACTTTGTGAAGGTCGAATTCCTTAATCATCTCCTCCATAGGAAGGATTTCTTTATCATCTGCAGGGGACCAGCCCAATAGCGCTACCATATTAATGAAGGCATCAGGAAGATAACCGTTTTCTCTGTATCCTTTGGAAACAGTTCCTGTTGCAGGATCCTTGAAATCAAGTGGGAATACCGGAAATCCGAATTTATCTCCGTCTCTTTTGCTCAGCTTTCCTTTTCCTTCAGGCTTTAAAATCAGAGAAAGATGGGCAAATTGTGGTGCTTCCCACTGCATGGCTTCATATAAAAGGGTGTGAAGGCCCAAAGAAGGAAGCCATTCTTCCCCACGGATGACGTGAGAAATTTCCATTTCGTGGTCATCAATGATATTCGCGAAGTGATAGGTGGGCATTCCGTCATTTTTTACCAGAACTTTATCGTCCAGGGTATTTGTATTGACAGAAAATTTTCCACGGATAATATCTTCAAGATTCAACACGCGGTCCACTGGCATCTTGAAACGAACAACATAAGGTGTTTTTTCATTCAGCAATCTCTGAACTTCCTCTTCAGAAAGGGCAAGACTGTTTTTTAAACGGTTTCTTGTTTTGTTATCATAAGAGAAAACATCTCCTTTAGCTTCAAACTCTGCACGCATGGCATCAAGCTCTTCCGGAGTATCAAAAGCGAGGTATGCATAATCGGTTTTCAGAATCTGCTCTGTATAGCGGTCGTAGATATCTCTTCTTTCGGATTGTCTGTAAGGAGCAAATTTCCCTCCTTTTTTAGGACTTTCATCAGGGATAATTCCGCACCATTCCAAAGCTTCTTCAATATATTCTTCAGCACCTTCCACATATCTTGCCGTATCTGTATCCTCAATTCTCAATACAAATTCTCCGCCCTGATTTTTAGCAAAAAGGTAATCATATAATGCAGTTCTTACGCCTCCCAAATGTAAAGGTCCCGTAGGACTTGGAGCAAAACGTACTCTTACTTTCTCCATTTCAATTTTAATTTTTGCAAATTTACTTAATTTATAGATTTTAAACGGGTTGCAGAGCCTAATTTTAACAAGTTATTTTTTAGAATAGACGAGAATATAAAAAAAATAGCAGTCATTATCATTAACGCTGCTATTTCTAATATTTTATCCCTTTCTTTTGATACCCAGTATTTTTAAAACCTTGTTGATTTTATATTTCATGGTTCTTTTATAACCCAGCAACCTGATTCTTTCCATCATTTGAAAATTTTCCTCCATCGCAGATAAAAGATTTTGTTTGAAAAAGGCTCTAAGCAAATCTTTGTCAGAGATGATCTCTTCCAGCTTACCAATTGCTTTGGTCTTATTTTCGTACATAAAGAATTCGTTATTGGTCATCCCTGCAGAACTCATTCTGTAGGCCAGCAGATATTCGTTCACAAAATGGGTTTTTGGATGATCTCCATAAGCCTGCAACCAGAAAATCCAGTCCTCTTTGGCTTTAAGCTGTTCGTTGAACTTGTATTTTTCCACAATATCTTTAGAAAAGATAGCGCAGTGAATCGGAATAGAAAAACTATGGTCCCATTCCAGCAGTATATCTTTTTGATTGAAATATTCTTCTTTCAGGATACAGTGTGGGGGAATGAGTTTTTTAGTTGCATCGTCAAACCTCTGGAAGTCTGTGATGACAATCGTATTGTCTTTGCGGTCTATTTTTTGAACTGATTTTTCCAATTTTTCCTTATACAGAAAATCGTCACTGTCAAGAAACTGTACAAAATCTCCGGTCGCATTGTCAATACCTGCATTTCTGGCGGAGCTGAGACCGCCATTTGTTTTTTTTATGTATTTTATTCTGCTGTCTTTCTTCTGCCATTCCAGAGCTTTTTCTTCTGTATGATCCGTACTTCCGTCATTTACCACAATACACTCCCAGTTGGAATAGGTCTGGTTGATCAGAGAATGAATACATTCATCCAGAAAAACGGCCTGGTTATAGCAAGGTACGATGACAGATATCTTTAGAGAGTTCATGCTCATACTATTTATTTTTATAGATCTTTTTACCGTCCCGTATTCCCTTAATCATTTTGGAAATGAGAAGTTTTTTTTCTGAGAATGGATATTCTTTTCCTTTGATAACGGTCATGATTTTTGAAAAACAGTTTTTGTACAGATTTTTATAGAACATCGAACTGAAGCTTCCCGGAAAATAAGGCTTGATATTTTTTCTCAGTAAAAACAGGTTCCTGTATTCATAATAAGCCTGTAAAGGACGTATTTTATGTGATATGACGACTCTTTTCCGATACATTACAGCCGTTTTTGTATACATGACGTTTGTGTATAGATTGGCAAGAATACCATATTCTGTATCGTCTCCAGCAATAAAGTATTCTTTTTTCGGGAAGCCTATTTTTTCGACAATATCCCTGTGAATAAGCATTCCTTCAAAACAAGCCGTATTTACGTAGCAGTAGTCTTTATGTTCCAGAGAAATATTATGATGTAAAATCGGCATGCACGTTCTGTGATCGAAATAATGTTCCCATTTGAATATCTCATTATTGTCACTGAAAATTCTCAAGGGATGGATGCATTTTGAAAGTTCTTTATAATGTAAAAGGTTTTCCAGGCAATCTTTGAAGGGTTCCACATCGTCATCCATTACCCAGATCCATCCGTAACCGGATTCGTAGGCTTTTTTAATACCGGTATGAAATCCGCCGGCACCACCAATATTTTCCTGAGTTACTATTTCAATCTGCGGTTGATGCAACGTTTTAAGATAGGCCTCTGTTCCGTCTGTTGAACCGTTATTGACAATAATAATCCTGTCAGGCGGGGTCGTCTGATCCAGTATTCCCTGAATACATTCTTTTAAAAATTCCAGTCTGTTGTAAGTCACTACAACAGCACAGATAGAATTGGGATGGCTCATAAGGCTGAAATTAACTTTTGTATTCTCTGAACGGCTTTTTCGTACTGCAGATTTTCAACAGCGAAATCATAAGCGTTCTGTGTTATCGTTCTATAATATTCTTCTCCCTGCTGCTCTGCGAATCGCATCTGCTCCATAAGGTCAGAAAGATCATTTTTCACCGGAATGAAGTGTTTGTAGGGCTCAAGTTCAAAATGATAGTATGATTTCCACACTCTGTCCTGGAGAAACAGGAGCCTTTTTGTGAACAGCAGCATTTTTATTCTTCCGCTGTAGCCTTTTCCTTCAATATCTATTAAATATTTATAGTGGGTATGGTCTTTCAGGGTAATATATGGGATGTCTTTTTTTCCGCCCAGAACTGCCTGATCCACGTATGTATTGTAGGCTTCGATGAGATCAGGATATTGCTCAGAATACTTAATAATCTTTTCCCTGTTAGGATGGGTCTGAACATTACCGATCCATAGCATTCTTGGATGAAGGTACGGTTTTTCCGCCTCCTTCTGAATTTCAGAAACCGTCTTCTTAAAATCCGGAATTCCGGCCTGCTGCCAATGGTCGAATATAAAATCCGGAAAAACGAAATCAAGATCTTCCTTTTTTTCACAGCAATAATAAAAGTTCCCCTTTACCAGTGATTCGGTGGGGAAGTCTCCGGTATGAAGACTGAATTGAATCTCATGCTGCGGAATTCCAAGCTTGATGGCATCCAATACCTGTTTAAGCGAGGACTCGGCCCTTGTTTGAAAAGAGTTGTGATTGTCTACTGAAGCAATCTGCCCGTTACGGGTCGTAATATTCAGCAGCTCCCTGGGAGATTCCTGTTTTTTCTTTTTTTTCCACAACATATTACCTGAATCGTTTTGCGGTTTCCAACGCTTCTGCAATTACATGATGCATATCCATATAACGGTATGTGGCAAGTCTTCCTATAAACGTAATGTTGGAAAGCTTATCTTTCTCTTCAGAGTATTTTTCAAGCATTTCTATATCTCCCTGTAATCTTTTCGGGTAATAAGGAATGTCGTTTTCCTCCGTTTCCTTACTGAACTCTTTGAAATAAACGGTTTGTTCATGATCTTCCCACGGGGTGAAATGCTTATGCTCATGAATTCTTGTGTGCGGAATTTCCTGATCTGCATAATTGATCACTGCATTGCCCTGAAAATCTCCCTCGTCTGTAAATTTTTCGAAGAATACTGTTCGGTAGCCGAGTCTCCCGTACTTATAGTCAAAATAAGCATCAATAGGTCCGGAATAGAAAACGTGATCATATTCTGAGAAATCAATTTCTTCGGCGGTGATTTTTTTATTTAATGTTACCGTGATATTGGGATGATCAAGCATCTTTTCAAAAATCTCAGTATACCCGTTTCTTGGAATTCCCTGAAGAGGCATCGCATAGTAATTGTCATTATAATTGAACCTTACCGGAAGTCTTTTTAAAATACTGGCAGGAAGTTCTGTGGGTTCGCAGCCCCACTGTTTTTTTGTGTAACCATGGAAAAAGGCTTTGTAAAGATCCTTCCCTACAAATTTCAATGCCTGTTCCTCAAAATTCTTTGGAACCTCAATGGAAGTATCGCTCAATGATTCGATAAAAGATCTTGCTTCTTTAGGTGAGAAATCTTTTTGAAAAAACTGATTAATAGTATGAAGATTAATGGGAAGAGAGTAGACCTGATTTTGGTATACTGATTTTACACGGTTGATAAATGGAACCATTTCACAAAACTGCTGAATATAGTTCCAGACTTCCACATTGTCTGTATTGAAAATATGCGGACCATATTGGTGCAGTGTAATCCCTGTTTCCGGATCTTTTTCTGTATAACAGTTTCCTCCGATATGGCTTCTTTCTTCTACTACATGGATAATATTGTTTTCGCAAAGCTGTTGTGCCAAAACACTTCCTGAGAAGCCACTTCCTATGATTAAGTACTTTTTCATGTATGATTATTTAGAGCAGTTTCTGGTCTTTAATGATTTCCTGGATCCAGTTGCTGAAACCGTATTTTTTTACAATTTCATCCGGGAGTTCAGAATAAGGTGTTTTCAGAAACTGTTCGATATTTTTGTAATTGTCATTTTCCACGACAAAGATATTGTCAGGATGGTAAAAGTCATAATTTTTTACCATAATATTATCTGTGATCACTTTTTTATGATAATACATTCCCTCAAAAAAACGAATGGATAGTCCATTGTGTAAAGGATCTACAAAATCTAAAAGAACATCCGAATTTTTTACCAACTCCAGGTTTTCCTGAAAACTGATCCTATCCTGGATGTAGTGAATCCGATCATTCTTTTTTTCGGGTTCCTGATGTCTGAAATATTGAATGAAGATGGAAAATTCCACAGAGAGTCCTGAAACTTCCTCTATAAAACGGTCTATCTTTTCCTCGCGGCTTTTCCAGTATAATCCTACAAAGTACAGTACGGGTTTTTCCGTATTGTATTTTTTATCAGCAGGAGGGATGTGGTCGAAATAAAAGTTTGTGATAGGTCTGATGTTGGGCTGGGATGCTACTTTTTCAAAGCAGAAAAAGGTGTCGAACAAATTAAAATAATTTTTAATTTCCGGAAACTTTTCAATTCCGTCCCATTGATAGGCGATCAGCTGTTTTGTTCTTTTTTTTAGATTTTTTATAAAGGGGATTGGGAAATTATCCGGACGAATCACCAGGATATAATCTAATTCACCTTTAATAGCTAAAAGATTTTCCGAAAGCGTATCATAAAAATGCTGGTTGACAAGTCCCTGTTTGTAGTCTTTGTTTCTCAGAATATTTTTGATGAAGAAATTTTTTACACTTTCAGCACCTTTATACCTGAATTTTGAAACTTTGTCTGTGATCAGGTACGTTTCAAAGCCTTCTTTTTGCAGGTTTTCCAAAAAAAGGTCTGGAAAGTCAGAATAATCAGGCATCACCAAAAGAAATTTTCCTTTTTTCACACTTTTTATTTTGAGCCAAAGATACTGAATAATAAAATTTTAAAATGTTTTCTGAGACTGTTAACAGGATTGTTGAAATATTCTTTTTTTATGCTTTCAGCATCCTTCAAACTGATGGCGTTCAGGTACCTGAAATACTTTTTTTCAGTACTTTTTAATGGAATACTGTCACTGAATTTCGGATTGACTTCTTTGAAGACTTTTTCCATACTCTGTACCGCTTCAGCAGAATAATGTCCATGATGCTTATAATTTCCAATGACAATTTTTTTCAGATAAGAAATATAGTAGGCAATTGCATTTTTTTCAGGATACTTCAGATAGTATCGGGTATAAATCGTCTCAATAACGCTCAGGTATCCCAAAAGGTTTTTATCACTGTTTTTTTTAGTAATGGACTGTGCGTTATCAACCGTGTACAGATAAGTGACTGCAGGAATAAAAGTTACATTCGCGGCTTTAAATAAGGTTTCAAAAAACCATAGCTCATCTTCGTGATAAATCCCGCTCAGAAATCTTAGATTATTATCTTTTAAGAATTCCGTTCTGTACAGTTTATTCTGGGCAATCGGACTCAAGCCTTCAGTCATATTCTGAATAAGGACTTCCTCGTTTTTATTTTCCACGACTCTTTTTTCTTCAGGGTGAGGAAGGAAAGAGATGTTTTTTTTCTCTTCCCAGGAATAAGTAGCTGTTTTGCCAATAATGATATCTTCTTTACCGGTATAGCTTGACAGCAGATTCTCAATAGCATCCGCAGGAAGAAGGTCGTCGCTGTCACAGAAAAAAGTAAAGTCGCCAGTCACTTTTTCCAGTCCGAAATTTCTGGTATCTGAAAGTCCCTTGTTTTCATGGCTATAGATATGAAATCTTTCGTCTGAAAAGCCATTCAGTATTTCCAGCGTATGATCTGTGCTGCCGTCATTGATGATGATGCATTCAATGTTGCGGTGGGTTTGGTTCTGTATGCTTTCCAGCACGTCTTTTACATAATAAGAGGCGTTATAGCATGGAACAATAATGCTGACAAGAAAATGGGAATTATTCACTTTGTATTAGATTTCTTTCAAGGTAGAACTTACGGCTTCAATAGAAAATGGTTTCAGGCTGTCGACAGAATGATCACGTAAGGTATTCCAAAGTGTCTCATCGGTATTCAGACGGATGATCGCTTCTGCAAAACTATTTTCATCGTTGGCTATTAAAACGTTTTTATTATCGTTGAGCTGCATACCTTCGGCACCGATATCAGTAGTAATCACAGGGAAAAAATACTCAAATGCCTGGCCTATTTTTCCTTTTACACCCGCTCCGAATCTTAGAGGAGCCACCATAATTCTGGAGGTCATAAAAAGCTCTTCCACGCTTTCCACGAATCCCAGGAATTTGAATTTTGGATATTGTTTGATATCAAGCTTATCTGCCACATTTCCGATGACCTTTACTTCCAGTTCCGGATTGGTTTTCCAGACAATGGGCATTATTTTGTCGTACAGAAACTTCACGGCATCAATATTGGGTTCATGGATCGATCCAATGAAAATAATTCCCTTACTCTCCTTAAATCCTTTTCTTTCGGAAATATCAATTTTAGGATAATGAATATTGGAAATCGTAATCATCTTATTCTTATCTGCATACTGGCTCATGACTTCTTTTTCTTTGTCAGAGATGGCCACAATATAATCCAGCTGCGGAGCAATGACCGTTTCCAGGTGGAAAAAATGTTTGTAATTTTTCTTCAGTGAAATTCGGTTTGGCTCTATTTCAATCGCTCTTTTGAACCTTAGAAAATGAATATCCACCATATCATAAATGAACTTGGTCTGCGGCAGAATTTTTTTCAATTTTTTATAGAACAGATTCAGAGCAAGAGGACCATTGAACCATATGTAGTCAATCTTTTTAAAAGAAGAAATAAAGGCATAGATGTTTTTATAGGTATTGTTTTCTACAAAAACAATCACATTTTGCTGTTGGTAAAACTGCACATAGGGATCGTCCTCAAACATATGAGGCGCAAATAAAATACAGTTGTACCCCATCTTTTTATAGATAAGAATAATCTCCTTCAGCCTGTTAGACCCCGAATCCTTATCATGGGTGGGAAAATCTCTGGAGGCAAAAAGAATCGTCTTTTCTGAAGCATCATACAAGTGGATATTGATAATGTCCTGAGTCTGAAGTGCGCTGAGTTTTTCTTTTCGTTTGAAATGTTTTTTAATTTTCTTTAAGATTCCCATGGATTAACGTTTAGTATCTAAATCAAAAATTTTGTTTACCCAGTGGTCCAGGGTATATCTGTAATAAATCTCTTCCGGAATTTTTTCGTACGGCACTTCAAAAAAAGAGGGGTCAATGTTACTGATGCTTTCGTTTAAAATCAAAATATTGTTGGGATTGTAAAAATCGTAATCTTTAATGGCTTCATTATCTGTGATGATCTTCTTTTCCAAAGACATTGCTTCGAAAACTCTGAAACTCAATCCGTATTGCCCTTCGCGCATCAGATCCAGCAGAACCTTCGCGTTTTTATAATAGACAGGGAGATCGTTATGTGGTATTTTTTTGATGCTGAAAATGAGGAACAGGTTTTTAGGAACCTTTATGAAGATATTGGCCAGCTGATGTTTCCAGGATTTCTTTCCAATGACCATAATCTGGAATTTCAATCCCTGATCAATCAATTTTTTAGCCAGTAATTTGATCATGGAAACCCTTCTGTTGTCATAGGAAGTGATATAAAAAAGATCCATTTCCGGATGTTGGGTTTCTTTTGGCGTATAAGGAAGATAGATATAATTCGTTATCTTTTCAAATCCATGCTTCTGTACATCTATAATATCAAAAGAAAAGATCTTATCGAAAAGGTGCAGCTTATCTTCTACCGGAACTCTTTCCAGATTGTCATAGAGATAGGTGATCATCCTGTCCGTATATTTTCTTATTTTTTCAAGCGTCGATACATCAAATGTATCCGGATTCAGAACCAGAATCTGATCCTGATGGCCCAGTTTTTCCAGGGAATCCAATACATATTTCTGTCTTTTCTCCGTCTTAAGATTTTTGTTTAAAAAAGTTTTGCTTAAAGCATTCACTGCTCTTTCGTTAAAATTGGAATGCGTAACGCTGCTGATTTTTATATGGTATGCTTCAATGCCACGCCTGCATAAAGTTTCAACAATATACTTATCATAATCCCAAAAATCATAACTAATGATACAAATCTTCATCCAACTAATTTTGCTCTTTTTTTAACGATTCGTAGGTTTCAAAGACGCTTAAAGATTGCAGGTAAGAAAGCTCATATCCCTGCTTTCCGTCTAAAATACCAAGTCTCATTATATAGGCTTTAAAGAATTTAAAAGCTGTTTTAAGATATTGAACTAAAACACTGTACTTTTTCCCTTTTGCAGCCAGTTCTTTACCTTTTAAAACTCCGTAATGAATCATTTTTTGTTTATAAGACTCATAATCTGAAACGGAATAATGAAGTAATTTATTTTTTAAAATTCCAATTGTTCCATGTACTTCCAGTGTTTCATGGACCTTTTTTCCCGCCATATATCTGGCTTTGGATTTTCTGAAAAGCCTGAAGTTCTTATCAGATTGCGTTCCGGAGTAATTAATAGGCTTCCCGGCGAAAAAGAATTTCCTGTAAAAATAGTAGGCATCTTTTTGCACAGGTTGATCCAATTCATCTATTATTTCTTTCTTCAATGCAGGAGTAATTCTTTCATCCCCATCCAAAAATAATACCCAGTCATTTGTAGCGGTATCCAGCGCCAGGTTTCTCTGCTTTGTAAAGTCTTCAAATATATTCTGAATCACTTTTACATTAGGAAACTTTTTCGCAATATCTACAGTCTTATCTGTGCTGAATGAATCTACCACAATTATTTCATCACAAAAATCAAAACATTCAAGGACGTCCTGTATATTTTTTTCTTCGTTGTATGTTATGATTAAACCACTTATATTCATTACAACGTTTTGTTTAATAAAGAAATACGTAATATCTCTCTTACTATCATTTTTGAACTGTTTTTATCGGTCAAAGATAAGTTTTAATTTGAATTTTATTGACGAATCTTTGGCATTTGTGTTTATCCCGATGGTCCGGCATCGTTACGGTATCGGAAAATAAATCTACCGTTTATACAGCAAATTCGGGTCCTAAATTTTTTTTTGCTTGGAAAATCCTGCTTATCGAATCTTGAGTCAGGTTTTATTCTCTTGTTATGAAGACCGGAGCGGATATATTAAAGGTATGGTTTCGTGAACCATACCTTTAATTTTCTCAAAGAACCGGCAACTGAAAGGTTGCCCGTTATATAATAAAATGATTCGCTAAAGAATCTTATTTATACTCAAGAATTGTTTTTTCAATAATTTTTACACAATCCAGCAGCTGCTCTTCAGTGATTACCAATGGCGGAGCAAGTCGGATAATATTGCCATGAGTTGGCTTGGCAAGCAGTCCGTTTTCTTTTAACTGAAGGCAAAGATTCCATGCTGTAGAACTTTCCGGCGTATCATTGATCAGGATTGCATTTAAAAGTCCTTTTCCTCTTACTTTAGTAATCAGGTCGCTTTTCTCAATCAGCTTTTCAATTTCCGCTCTGAACAACTGTCCAAGCTCTTCAGCTCTTTCAGACAGCTTTTCATCAGCCACAACATCTAATGCTGCTACGGCTACCGCACAGGCAATAGGGTTTCCTCCGAATGTAGAACCATGTTGTCCCGGTTTGATCACATTCATAATATGATCATTGGCTAAAACTGCTGATACAGGATACATTCCTCCGGAAAGAGCTTTTCCTAAAATCAAAATATCCGGCTGTACATTTTCATGGTGGCAGGCAATCAGTTTTCCTGTTCTTGCGATACCGGTCTGCACCTCATCAGCGATGAAAAGAACATTGTATTTTTTACATAGTTCGGAAGCATTTTTCAGGAAGTTTTCATCCGGAACATAAACACCGGCTTCCCCCTGGATCGGTTCTACCAGAAAGGCTGCAATGTTTCCGGCTTCTCTGATTAATACTTCTTCCAATGCTGCAATATCATTGTAAGGGATCTTAATAAACCCAGGAGTAAAAGGTCCGTAATTTTGATTGGCATCGGGATCATTAGAGAAAGAAACGATGGTTGTTGTTCTTCCATGGAAATTGTTTTCACAAACGATGATCTTTGCCGCATTCTCGGCAATTCCTTTTACTTCATAGCTCCATTTTCTGGCAAGCTTTACCGCTGTTTCCACTGCTTCAGCACCGGAGTTCATAGGCAATACTTTATCAAAGCCGAAAAGGGTAGTGATCTTTTGCTCATATTCCCCTAGTTTAGAATTGTAGAACGCTCTCGAAGTCAAAGCCAGCTTTTTAGCCTGCTCTACCAGTGCCTCTACAATTTTAGGGTGAGAATGTCCCTGGTTGACAGCAGAGTATGCTGAAAGAAAATCATAATACCTTTTGCCCTCAACGTCCCAAACAAATACACCTTCTCCACGATCCAGAACTACCGGAAGGGGATGATAATTGTGTGCTCCATGTTTGTCTTCAAGGTCAATAAAATACTGTGAGTTTTTTGTTGTTTCTGCTGTTGACATATATTTTGGTTTTCCACAAATTTAAGCAATATTAATGAGATGATTGAACAAATACCCTATATCGTTAGTCGTGACAATTGAAGTGAATTTTGAGGGAAAATAATGCAGTACCACAAAAAAAATTCTTTCCGGATAAGTTGTGACAGGTATTATATCTTTGGAGGAACCAAAATTTTATAATCCTTTTTTCTCGATGTGTTATCAATCTGACTCTTCGTTTCTATTTTTCATATGACCTGAAATAAAAACTGCCTCAAAAAGAGGCAGTTTCAATCTTATATAAAATAATCCTAGTGATTATCATATTTTCTATCCATTACAAAATCCTCCATGAATTTTGTAGTATAGTTTCCTGCAAGATAATCTTCATTATCCATCAGTTGTCTGTGGAAAGGAATGGTAGTTTTTACACCTTCAATATAGAATTCCTCAAGAGCACGTCTCATTTTTGCAATCGCTTCCTCACGGGTTTGAGCCGTAGTGATCAGCTTAGCAATCATAGAGTCATAGTTAGAGGGGATTGTATATCCGGAATATACGTGAGTGTCTACTCTGATTCCGTGTCCTCCAGGGATATTTAACCCTGTGATTTTTCCCGGAGAAGGTCTGAAGTCTGCATAAGGATCCTCTGCGTTGATTCTACATTCAATAGAATGCAATTTAGGATAATAGTTGATTCCTGAGATAGGAGTTCCTGCAGCAAGAAGAATTTGTTCTCTGATCAGGTCATAATCAATTACCTGCTCAGTAATAGGGTGCTCTACCTGGATTCTTGTATTCATTTCCATGAAATAGAAATTTCTGTGTTTGTCTACAAGGAATTCGATAGTCCCTACTCCTTCGTATCCAATGAATTCTGCCGCTTTTACAGCCGCATCACCCATTTTTTCACGAAGTTCGTCCGTCATAAACGGAGAAGGAGTTTCTTCTGTTAATTTCTGATTTCTTCTCTGTACAGAACAGTCTCTTTCAGAAAGGTGACAAGCTTTACCAAATTGGTCTCCAGCAACCTGAATTTCAATGTGCCTTGGCTCTTCGATTAGTTTTTCCATATACATACCTCCGTTTCCAAAGGCTGCTACAGCTTCCTGAATCGCAGATTCCCAGTGGTCTTTAAGGTCTTCAGCTTTCCAAACAGCTCTCATCCCTTTACCACCACCACCTGCGGTAGCTTTGATCATAACAGGATATCCTGTTTCTTCTGCTACCTTTACAGCGTGCTCATACGATTCGATCAGACCATCAGAGCCTGGTACACATGGTACTCCTGCAGCCTTCATCGTAGCTTTGGCATTCGCTTTATCTCCCATTTTCTCAATCTGCTCCGGAGAAGCACCGATAAATTTGATTCCGTTCTTCTGACAGATTCTGGAGAAGTTGGCATTTTCAGATAAAAATCCGTAACCCGGGTGAATGGCGTCAGCATTGGTAATTTCCGCAGCAGCAATAATGTTAGGAATTTTAAGATATGAGTCTTTACTCATTGCAGGACCGATACAAACCGCTTCGTCAGCAAATCTTACGTGAAGACTGTCTTTATCAGCAGTAGAGTATACTGCCACGGTTTTAATCCCCATTTCTTTACAAGTACGTAAAATACGCATTGCAATTTCGCCACGATTGGCTATTAATATTTTTTTGAACATCTTCTTCAATTTGAAAATTAGATAATTTGAAAATTAGATAAAGTTATTTTAATGTAGAATTTAATCTAACATCTAATGTCTAACATCTAACTTCTGAATTAAGATGGATCTACTAAGAATAAAGGTTGGTCATATTCTACCGGAGTCGCATCATCAACAAGGATCTTAACGATTTTTCCGCTGATTTCAGATTCAATCTGGTTGAATAATTTCATCGCCTCAATAACGCAAACTACTTTACCCACAGAAACTTCGTCTCCTACGTTTACGAATACCTCTTTATCAGGAGATGGTTTTCTGTAGAATGTACCGATCATTGGAGATTTGATGGTTACATATTTGCTGTCATCGGATGCTGCTTCAGTTTTCTCAGTAGATGCCGCAGCAGGAGCTGCAACAGGTGCCGGAGCTGCTACCGCTTGTGGCGCCGTATGATATACTGCTGGCTGTGCATAGACAGCGTCGCTTCCAGCTAATGGAGTTTTAATAGTGATTTCGAAATCTTTAGTCTTGTATTTTACCTCTGAAACTTCAGCCTTTGATACAAACTTAATAAGATTTTGTATGTCTTTAATGTCCATAAATTTGATATTTGATTTTGTTCCAAAGATACCAAAAAAACGTAAAAAACAACAAAAAACCGCCAAATTTTATCAAAATTGGGCGGTTTTTGTATTAAAATGAGGCTTTTTCAGTGAAAAGCGACTCTTAGTTTTCTTCAGTAGCAGCTACTTCTTTTTCCAATACTACTTTTCCTCTGTAGTATAATTTCCCTTCATGCCAGTGAGCTCTGTGGTATAGGTGAAGCTCTCCTGTTGTTGCATCTTTAGCTAATTGAGGAACTACAGCTTTGTAGTGAGTTCTTCTCTTATCTCTTCTTGTAGACGACTGTCTTCTCTTTGGATGTGCCATTTTCTAATAACTTTTTTAATTGATGAGCGATGAGATTCATCATCTCATCATATTTAAATTATTTTTTATTTAATTATTGTCTTTTAACTTTCTTAAAGCATCCCATCTAGGGTCACTGTCATGTTCTTCCTCTTCAGTTTCCTCAATATCTTTTGGACTGAACTGGTCAAGAATTTTAAGATCATCGTCACTTACATTCGGTGAAATCTTTTTCATAGGAATGGAAAGCATGACGTTTTCATATATCAAATGGGCTACATTGAATGCATGCTCGCCGGAAGGAATCGTAATGACATCTTCATTGCTGTCATCATATTCTTCACCGAAATTCACCAGAATTTTGATCTGATTTTCAATAGGGTAGTCGAAATCTTCGTTTGTGATGTCACAAACCAGCTCAACCAATCCATGTATTTTAATCTCAAATTCCAGAAAAGTAGTATGCTTATCAAGTGATACATCCACTTTTATTCTGGGATTTGTAAAATCCTGCTCAGTGTCAAATAATTGAAAGAACGTTTTATCTATCTCAAACTTGAACTCGTGTTTTCCGTTTTTGAGTCCGGAAAAGCTTACGTCATAGTTTCTTAACTTGTCCATAAAATGAGTGTGCAAAAATATGCATTTTTTTTATAATAACAAATAAAATCTAAAACAAATTACTTTAAAATTTGTTTCAATGGTTTATCCTTCAGTTTCATCAGGAAGATCCTCGTCTATTCCGTTATCAACAACCATTTTTCTTGGCTGAAGGCGGTTGCTCATCAGATCGCTGTATTCACATCTGTTCTTAAAAATCTGGATTGCTGTGAAAATAGCTTCTGTAAAACTCTGTTCATCGGCGATGTTTTTTCCCGCAATATCATAAGCTACTCCATGGTCAGGAGAAGTTCTGATAAAAGGCAGCCCTGCCGTGTAATTAACACCTTCTTCATATGCTAATGTTTTGAAAGGAGCCAGCCCCTGATCATGGTACATGGCTAAAACGGCATCGAAATTTTTGTATTTGCTGGGTTGGAAAAAACTGTCTGCTGGATAAGGCCCAAATGCCAGAATCCCGTTGTCAGAAAGTTCTTTGATCGCCGGTGCTATGATTTCTATTTCTTCATTTCCGATCACCCCTCCGTCACCCGCGTGTGGATTGAGCCCCAGAACTGCGATTTTTGGCTTTTGAATACAGAAATCTTCCATCAGGGTCTGGTTCAGTACCCTGATCTGTTTTTTTATTTTTTCTTTGGAAATGTTTTCTGCAATCTGTGCAATAGGAATATGGTGAGTGGATACGGCTACTTTTAGATCTTCAGTCACCAGGAACATCAGTCCCTTTTTATCGAATTTCTCTTCAAAATATCCTGTATGGCCAGCATGCTTAAAGCCCATTTTTACCATTTCATCTTTATTGATGGGTGCGGTAACCAGAACGTCAATGTCACCTTTCATCAAGGCCTCAGTGGCTGCTTCCAAAGAATCAATAGCCATCCGGGTAGATTCTTCTGTAGGAACTCCCAATTCTACATTGACATTTTCCTTGGTAAGATTCACCATGTTGAGTTTCCCTGGCTGTGCCTGAGAAGCTTCATTAACATAGTTGAAATTAAGATTCAGTTTGAAAATATTCTTCTGATAGGTGAATAATTTTCCCGAACCAAAAATTACCGGAGTGAAAAAATCCGTAATGGTTTTGTCTTTCAGAGACTTCATAATGATCTCCGGCCCTATGCCATTGAAATCACCGATTGAAATTCCTACTCGTACTTTATGGTTTTTTGGGCTCATTTTGATTATCTTTGAAGATTATAATTTACAAATTTAGCAAAAAATAATATGTTCACAGGAATTATTGAAGCAGTTGGTGTTATTGAAAAGATTGAAGAAAAAGGAAGCAACATAGATTTTACCTTGACATGTCCTTTTACCCAGGAGCTTAAAATCGATCAGAGCCTTGCTCATAACGGCTGTTGTCTTACGGTAGTTGAGATCAAAGACCAGCAGTATGTCGTTACCGCAATCAATGAAACACTGGAGAAAACAAATCTTGGAAAATGGGAATTGGGTAGCGTAGTGAATCTGGAGCGATGTATGAAGATGGATGGCAGATTGGACGGTCATATTGTTCAGGGCCATGTTGATAAAACCGGTGAAGTGACTGGAATTGAAAACAAAGACGGAAGTTATTTTATTACGATGAAGTATGATTCCGACGGAAGCTTTGTAACGGTTCCCCAGGGATCCATTACGGTAAATGGGATCAGCCTGACGGTTGCTAAAAGTGAAGAAACCGGATTTTCAGTAGCTATTATTCCGTATACCTGGGAATTTACGAATATGAAACATTTGAAAATAGGAGATAAAGTTAACTTAGAATTTGACATCATTGGTAAGTATATTGCTAGGTTAATTAAAAAGTAGGATGTCAATTAATAAATATAAAGGTTATAGTTTAAGGAACCGGGTATTTTTCGGTTTTCTACTGGTATGTTTTTTAAGTGTTGTCGCCACGTCGCTGGTTCCTTATTTTGTATTAAGGAATAATTCTCTGCAGCAGAGTACCATCGATATGCAGGAGAAAACCACAGCGGTCATGAGATATCTTGATTATGCCGTCAGCCGGACTCTTGTAGAGACAGAAGATCTTCCTAAAGTTTTGGGCAATAAAATCTTTGAAATAGCGGATATCAATCAGCATGACATCGTTATTTATGACCTGAAGGGAAAGTACCTTCTTTCCAATAAGGATGAAAGCCTGGTGGAAAAGAAAACCATTCCTGTAGAAATCATCAACAGGATTTTATCTACGGATGCAAGAGTGGATATCAAAGGATATGATGCCTCCAAAGATGCAAAACTTACTTCCTCTTTTCTGCTTTTAAAAAACAATGAACTTGAACCGATCGGGGTTGTTTATATTCCTTTATACCACAATGAATCTGCGTATCTGGAAGTTCTTCACCAGTACATTAAATATATTCTTTTAGTTGATATTTTTCTTATTTTGTTCAGCATCTGGATCAGTTGGGTCACTTCTAACAGCCTGGCCAAGAACATCACTAAGTTTTCTGATATGATTACACGTATTACTTTGTTCGAAAATGAAATGCGCCCTATCAGATATTACAAAAATGATGAACTGAATGCGTTGGCAAGAGCCTATAACAGAATGATTCTACAGATTCAGGATCAAAAAGAGAGACTGAGATTCAAGGCATCAGAAGAGGCCTGGCGGGAGATGGCCAAGCAGGTGGCGCACGAAGTGAAGAATCCTCTTACTCCCATGAAGCTTACCATCCAGAATTTTGAACGAAAATTTGATCCTGAAAATCCTAATATCAGGGAGAGGGTAAAGCTGATGAGTAAGACTATGGTAGATCAGATTGATCTGATTGCTACAGTGGCTTCCGCCTTTTCAGAGTTTGCCAAGCTGCCTGAGAAGAATAATGAAGTGATCAATCTGAATACGGAAGTGGAAGATATCCTTCGGGTTTTCAATGATGACAGTATCTTCATGCATGCCAACAAAGGGAATATTATCATTAATATGGACAGGATATACCTTTCCAGAATTATTACGAATCTTGTGACCAATGCGAAACAGGCAGAAAGTGATCAGAGAAAACTCATCATTAATGTGGATGTTGAGCAGCATCAGAGGAGGGTAATGATCTCTGTGCAGGACAATGGAGTTGGTATTCCAGAAAATATGTATGAGCGGATTTTTGAGCCTAATTTTACGTCCAAAAATAGTGGGATGGGTCTGGGGCTGTCTATGGTAAGGAAGATGATTGAAGATTATAAAGGTGAGATCTCCGTAAAATCCGAAGTAGGGAAAGGGTCTACCTTCACCATTACATTGCCTACAAATCTATAGTGAAGCCTTTTACATTTAAACAGTTTGATATTCAGCAGTCCAAAAACGTCTTTCGGGTAGGAACGGACGGTGTATTGCTTGGTGCTCTGGCTAATGCAGAAGAGGCAAGGGAAGTGCTGGAGGTGGGAACGGGGACTGGGTTGATTTCACTGATGCTGGCACAACGCAATTCAAGAGCCAATTTTCTAGGGTTGGATATCAATGAAGAGGCTGCTGCCTTGACAAGGGTCAATTTTGGCAATTCACCCTTCCGGGTAAGGCTACAAAACAAATATCAGGATTTTAAAACTTTTGAATCAGCGCATGCGTTTGATTTGATCGTTTCCAATCCTCCCTATTTTGAAGAATCGGGATCTGATAAAGATAAGATAGCGAGGCAGACCGTAGAGCTCAACTTCAGTCAGCTCATTGCCAAAGCCGGATTACATCTTTCTGACAGTGGAATTTTGTCTGTCATTATTCCTGCAGAAGCCGGAAGTCTTTTTGTTTCTGTTGCAATGGAACATAAGCTTTTTCTTAACCGTAGAATTCACATCAAAGGTATCGAGGGGGCGAAAACAAAAAGACTGATTCTGGAGTTTTCCGCAGTGGAGAAAACGGTTGATGAGTCTGACTTTATTATAGAAAAAAGTCCGAGACAATACTCGGACCAATATCTTGAACTCACGAAGGAGTTTCATGTTTTTAAGGAGAGAAGCTAGAAATCAGATTTTAGAAGGTAGTAATTTTCCGGCCTTCTCCATCTTTTGATTTTTATTCAAATAATTCTGCGGTATCCAATACGGATACTTTTCCATCTTCACATCTGATAGCTTCGCCAGGGAAGTTCTGAATCATGTGGTAATCGTGTGTTGCCATTACTACGGCAGCTCCATTTTCAAGGGCAACCTGCTTTAGCAGCGTCATGATTTCATTGGAAGTTTCAGGATCCAGGTTTCCTGTAGGCTCATCTGCCAGGATAAGATCAGGGTGGTTAAGAAGTGCTCTTGCGATAGCGATACGTTGTTGTTCACCTCCGGAAAGCTCATGTGGCATTTTGTGCTTCTTGCTCTTCATGTTCACGCTTCCCAATACCTCATTGATACGGTCTTCTATTTTTACTTTGTCATTCCAGCCTGTTGCTTCAAGAACGAATTTTAAATTTTTCTCAACGGTCCTGTCGGGGAGGAGCTGGAAGTCCTGGAAAACAATGCCGAGTTTTCTTCTTAGATTAGGAATGTCTGAAGGTTTCATCTTTGCCAGATCAAATCCAACAACTGCTCCATGTCCTGATGCTAAAGGAATATGTCCGTAAAGTGTTTTCAGAAGTGAGCTTTTTCCGGAACCTGTTTTTCCGATAAGGTAACAGAATCTCCCTTTTTTAATGTTAAGATTTACATCAGAAAGAACCGTAAAGTTTTTTTGTGCAATTTTTGCATGTTGTAAACTTATGATATTATCTCCGGAGATATTTGTATGTGGCATAATTTAATTTTAAAGGCTGTTTCTAATAAAATGATTTCAACTTTTAAAAATAGAAAAAAGAAGTCTATCTGACTCTAATTTTAATAAATTTTAACAACAAAAAATGCCTGAAAAGGAACTTCTCAAGCATGTTTTGTATATGATAATATAGAAATTATCTCTTAGCGCGTGCAGCACTTACAGTTAATCTCTTTCTGCCTTTAGCTCTTCTCGCAGCCAAAACTCTTCTTCCATTTGGCGTAGACATTCTTTCTCTGAAACCATGTTTGTTTCTTTTCTTTCTTTCTGATGGCTGGAATGTTCTTTTACTCATTACTATATGTTTAAATCGTAATTAATCTATTAATTTTCAGGTTGCAAAGATATATAAAATTTTATAAGTTACAAACTTTAATTATCTTTTTTTAAAATTAAATGGGATGTTTTTTGACAAGGTATTTATAAACCCCGATGAAAAAACAAATTCCTGCTGCAAAAATAATATTTAAATGATTTATATAAAAGCTCTATCTTTGAAAACTTTAATTTTTAACGAAAATAAGCACAAAAGATGTTTACACCAGCAGAACTTTTAGAAATCAATACCCTCCTTACTCCCGAAAGCAAAATCGTTATCCTGACCCACTACAATCCGGATGGGGATGCTATTGGCTCCAGTCTTGGACTGAAACATTATCTGGCCGCTAAAGGGATTTTTGCTGAGGTGATTGTACCGAATGATTTTCCAAAATTTCTGAAGTGGATGCCGGATGCTAAAAAGGTTATTATTGCTGAATATAAAAGAAAACTGGCTTCTGATCTGGTGAATGGAGCTGATGTGATCTTCTGCCTGGATTTTAATTCTCCTTCAAGAATAGGTATTTTAGGAGACTGGCTGGTAAAGGCTCAGGGGAAAAAGATCCTGATTGACCACCACCAGCAGCCGGAAAAATTTGATTTTGTATATTCAGATACGGTGATTCCTGCGACATCACAGATGATCTATCATTTTATTGAGGCAATGGATGATGAAAAGCTGGTCAATAATGATATTGCGGAATGTCTTTATACGGGAATCATGACAGACACCGGAGGTTTCCGTTTTCGTTCTACAAGTGCAACTACCCATAGGATTATTGCCAATCTCATTGAACATGGAGCAGACCCTGCTATGATTACTTCCAGTACATGGGATACTAATACGGTTTCGCGTCTTCATCTGCTTGCTTTGGTGCTGGGTAGGATAGAAGTAGTCAACGAAGGAAAAGCAGCTGTTCTAAGCCTTACAAGAAATGAGCTGAAAGAGTTTGGTTTTCAGAAGGGAGATACGGAAGGTTTTGTAAACTATGGACTGAGCATTGCCGGAGTAAAAATGGCTGCCTTCTTTATGGAAGATCTTTATGATAATTTTATCAAGATTTCTTTCAGAAGTAAAGATGATGTCGATGTCAATCAGTTTTCAAGAAAGTATTTCAGTGGAGGCGGGCACATTAATGCAGCAGGAGGAAAGTCCAACGATTCTCTGGCCGGGACTATCGAAACTTTCAAGAACAGGCTGAACGAGGAGAACTTCTAAGGGGAAAAGTAATAAGGTAAAAGAAAGGCTAAACGTTTTTTCAGTATATCATTTGAAAATTTGCTGTTAGCTTTCACCGGCATTCAAACTTTTATGATAGCCCTTGAGTTCCAGTTCTTCACAAGTATAGTCATATACCTGCTGAAACATTTCATCCATATAATTTTTACTGAAAAGACTGAACTTGGTCATTTTCGGAGGGTCTAAAAAGATCTGGCAGTGCTTTGCCTTGGAGTATACCGATTTTGCAATCGCAAGGTGGAGAATCCGGTCGAATTCTTTCATCAGACTCATCTTTTTCAATTCATCATAGCTGATGGAATTGACATGGGAGGCGATCAGAAAATCACACTTGTCAATAATAGGTTCTATAGGAAGGTTGTCCAGCACACCTCCGTCCACATATATTTTATCTCCCATCCTTACCGGTGGAAGAATGAAAGGAACACTTGAAGAGGCCAGTAACGGACCGAAAAGCTCACCTTCTGAAAAGAAATCAACAATACCATGAGTCATTTCAGTGGCCGCTACGTAGACTGGGATTTTTAAAATATTAAAGTCGTCCTCAGGAAAGTAGTCTTTGAATAATTTTAAAATAAAGTTAGAGCTGAAGATTCCGTTTTTTGACAGCTTTAAGGCAGAACGGGAGAAAAAAGTAGTTTGTTTTACGATGTCCATCATTTCATCCGGTGTCTTTCCGAACGAATAAAAAGCGGCGATGATAGATCCAGCACTGGTCCCGGAAATAATGTGTGGCTTCAGATTGTATTCTTCCAAAGCTTTCAGGACAGCAATATGAGCAATTCCACGCATTCCTCCGCCTGAAAGTGTAAGCCCGATAACCGGTGGTTTCTTTTTTTTGAACGAGAATAAACCCATCGAGACAATTATTCTATACGATTCACTAATATACTGGATTTTTTATAAATGTTGCTTATGGTTCATCGCATTCGGAATCGGTCTTAATGAACAGTGAATAGAACTCTTTGTTCATCTTCTCATCATAATTCACTCTTTTGATTTTATCATTGGCGCAGTTGCCCCACCCAAAAGTGATCAGGTCAATAGTCGCGTAATCTCTTTTATCCGGTGAGTTCAAATGGTCATTGAATTCATTCATGATTCTTGCGGGATCAGCATTGTTTTTGCTCGATTCTTCCCTGAGTTTTCTCCAGACCGTTACCATTTCTTCATCAGTGGAGTTCAGGGCTTTTGCAAAACTCTGGCATTGATTGGTCTTCAGAAGGATAGAGGGATCGGAATAGGCTGCTATTCTGATTTTTTCCATTTCGTACCGTTGTACAAGGGCTTCATATTGTACCTTTTTTACGTTTTGCCAGAAAGGCTTGTTAACGATCTTAAGATTTTGGAAAAGATTTTTTTTCTCGATAAAATCCCTTTCAAGTGCTGCCAGGAGCTGGTCTTTATTGTGTCTTACTTCCTCGAGATCCTTTAGCTTAAATACCGATGGAGTGTTCAGCAATGATCCTCCCAGCTCGAACCAAAGTTTATAAGTTCCTTCGATTTCCTCTCGTGAATATTTGGAGCTGTCAAAATACCCTTTATTGTCACACAGCTCAGTTACAAAATTAAACTGTTCCTGCGTGGGAGCCTTGGCAGTTAAGGTATCATTTTTTACAGTAGTGGTATCAGCCTGAGCGGTTATTTGATCAGCAGATGTCTTGTTTTCTTTTTTGCAGCTTAAGAACGCAAAAAGGAGACACGAAGTAATAATGATTCTCATGGTTTTTTAAAATACGAGTTTTTTGGGAAGGTTATGAAGAAGCTCTGTATTGATAATTTCGGCACAGACAGCAGGTTTTTCCCAGTGTCCGTTGTGTCCGCAATCCAGAACATAAGATTTGATATTCGTTTTGTCCGGAAGATGTTTAATCGTGGTCTCTGTTTTTACAGCATTGTCATGCTTTCCAGCCAATACTAAAATCTTGCCTTCAAAATTTTGCATGATATGTTTTTTGTCTGTTCTTTCAACCATTCCTTTTACACAGGCCAAAGCTCCCATATTGTTGGTAGAAAGTGCTGTTTCAAGGGCCGTTTCAATTTTCCCTTCGAGGATATCCCTTTCATTTGGATTGAACAGATTGGGTATTCCGGCTCTTACGTAATGGGGGAATGCATCTTTGATGATTCTGTAGCTTTTGATCCGCTGTTGTTTTTTTTCTTCATCATCTGCAAAATAGGTAGAGAAGAATAAGGTTAAGCTTTTCAGGTATTCAGGATATTTTCCGGCAAAAGCCAGAGCGGTATAACCTCCCATAGAGTGCCCCAAAAGGTGTACCTTTTCCAGATTTTGGTGATCAAGTACTTTTTTTACTTCATCAGCCATAAGTTCCATTGTATGTATTTCTCCCAGGATTTCTGATTGCCCATGACCGGGAAGATCAATTTTTAACAGGGAAAAATCCTGTGAAAAATGGGGTTCCATATCGCTCCAGATGGATAGATTCTCCATAAAACCATGGAGAAGTACTAAAGTTTCTTTTCCGTTTCCTTTTCTTTCAAAGTTCAGCATGATTTAAATTATAAAGATTAAATAATACAGCAACTTATCTGCCATCAGTGGATTTCTTTCAAATGTAAACAAAAAAAGAGCATTTAAAAAATGCCCTTTTTGCTTTATTGCGTTAATTGTTTGTAAACTTTGGTCTCCCACGGTTTAATGTCTGTGATACCATATCGTTCTTTCTTGGCAATCGCCAGATTATCCAGCATATCGACAAAGTTTTTATAGTTTGCCTCATCAGTGGGTTTCACAATTACCGTGAAATTTTCAGGTTTTGGTGCTTTTTTATAAGCTTCAGAAATGATTTTCGAAATTTTTATTCCGCTGAAATCAGTTTCTTTCAGGTTTCCGGTATTTAAATCAGTTTGATTGCTTTGATGGTAAAATACACGATTGTCTTTTCCCAGGATAAAGGTGACCTGATTTTTATCTCCGATTACCGGTGAGTGAACAGGATTTGGATTTGGATCTTTGGCAGGCAGCCCGAGGTCCATTACATTGGGTTTTGTAAAGTTGGTCGTGAACATAAAGAATGTAATCAGCAGAAAGCCCAGATCTACCATAGGGGTCATATCTACTCTGATGAGTTTCTTTTTCTGTTTGCTGCCTTGTTTTTCTTGTGCAATTACTTCAGCCATAATTAATATTTTAAAAGGTTAAACGGTACTTTTGTGAAATGTTAAAAATCCGATCGTGATTTTGAAAAATTCATACAAAGTCCGTACCTAAAATTAAAAATCATTAATAAATTATTGTTTTTAATGTTTTAACTTACATAAATATTGTTAAAGTCAATACAATAAAATATTGCGCAGTGATGTCTCTTTTTTATTCTGTGGCTACTGACGAATGATTAGCTTTTGTGAAGAAATAACTTCTTCTTTGTTTTTGATCTGTACGGTATACACCCCATCGCTGAATCCTGAGACTTCAATCTTCAGCAGTCCGCTGTTATTTTTTTGTGAGAGGAGTTTCCTTCCGGACATATCAATGATATCAACGACCGCTCCAACGGGAAGGTTTTCCAGATGAAAAAAGTTTCTTGCCGGATTGGGGTATAAAGCAAACTTTCGGGGCTGTTGGCTTTCAGCGGTTCCCAACTGGGCGGGGTTTAGTTTTACAATCCAGCAGTCACCATTTCCGTAGCTTGTCGTAATATCTCCATCTGAAGAAAAAGTAAGTCCGGCGATGATATAGCCACCGTCAGCGGTTTGCTGCATGGAGTAGGCGTCCTCAAAAGCACCCCCTCCTAATGGTTTCTGCCATTGAAGAATTCCTGAAGAATCTAATTTTATGATCCAATAATCAGCTTCCCCGTGACTTCCTACTATATTTCCGTTTGCAGAACCGGTTCCCCCGGCCACAATGACTCCTCCGTCAGAAGTTTGCTGGGTAGCATATGCATAATCGTTACCGCTGCCACCAAAATATTTTTGCCACAATGTAGTTCCGTTAGAATCTAATTTTGCCACACAATAATTGGATTCTCCAAAAGATGTCGGAATTTCCGAGTTTGTAGAGTGAGAACCTCCCGCAACAATGTATTCTCCTTCGGGTGTTTGCTGGATAGATTCTGCGCCATCAGCAAGATTACCTATCAATGATTTCTCCCATTGGATAATTCCTGAGGAATCTAATTTCACAATCCAAAAGTCTTCGTTTCCATGATTTCCGGTGATGTCTCCATCAGTGGAATTAGATCCTCCTGCAATAATGTAGCCTCCGTCAGAGGTCTGTTGAATTGAATTTCCTCTGTCATAGGCAGCTCCCCCTAATGATTTTTGCCATTGTATATTTCCTGAGGAATCTAATTTTACAACCCAGTAGTCATTATATCCATGATTTCCTGTAACATCTCCGTCGTTAGAGAAAGATTCTCCCACAATAATATATCCTCCATCGGAAGTCTGCTGAGCGGAACGTGCCGTGTCATTATTACTTCCTCCCAATGATTTTTGCCATTCTATGTTTCCTGAAGAATCTACTTTTACGATCCAGTAATCAGCACCTCCATGGTTTCCTGTAACATCCCCGTCGGTGGAGTATGATTCCCCTGCAACGATATACCCTCCGTCAGCAGTCTGTCGAATAGACTTTGCCGTGTCATAGAAATTACCACCGAGTGATTTCTGCCATTGTATACTTCCTGCAGCGTCCAATTTGACGATCCAGTAATCAGAAGCTCCATGATTTTCGGTGACATCCCCGTCAGTAGAATAAGAATCACCGGCAACAATATACCCTCCATCGGAAGTTTGCTGGACAGAATTGGCCTGATCTCCATTGCTTCCTCCCAATGTTTTCTGCCATTGTATAGAAGGCGCGTTTTGAGCGGTCAGTACAGAATAAACAAGAAGTAAAAAAATAGATATTAAATGTTTCATATGTATTTGAATTTGTGTTGGTTATTCAAAAGTACTCATTTTTAGACTACCATGAACATTTACTTGTTTTTTTATATTTGGAAACAAAAAAACTCACACCGAAAGTGTGAGTTGTAGGGTATAGGGAGATAATTTATTTATTCTTTTTATAATAATTGACTCCGCATTCCAGGAATTTTTTGAAATCCTCTTTTGGCATATAGCCGGACACCGGAGTATTAATTACTTTTCCTTCCGGAGTTATCAGCACATAGTGAGGCTGAGAATTGTTGTTGAAGTTAACCTGCTGGAATAAGCTCCATCGGTCTCCAATAGTTTTTACTTTTTTGATCTGTCCTTCCCCAAGGTCAATTTTTGTTTTCTGATCCTCAGGAAGCTCTTCTTTGTCATCCACATATAAAGAGGCCAGCACAATGTCATTCTGAAGAATAGGCAAAATGTCCGGTTCACTCCATACGAATTCTTCCATTTTTCTACAGTTTTCACAGCCGTATCCGGTGAAGTCTATCAGAATAGGCTTGTTTTCCGCTTTGGCAAGCTCAATGGCTTTAAAGAAATCATGTTCAGGATGCATTCCTAAGATTCCGTCCTTTTCATTGTGGAAATAACTTACATTCAGAGGAGGGAGAATTCCGCTCAGCATCTGAAGTTTTGGACGTTCAGAAGGGATTAATCCCTGAATCAGGTAAATCACAAAACCAAAACCTAAGACTCCCAGGATTTTTCTTGTTACAGAAATTTTAGGCTTTTTATCGTCATGTGGGAATCGGATAAGTCCAAACAGATAAAGTGCCAGTCCTAAGGCAATGATGATCCAGATCGCAATGAAAAGTTCTCTTTTTAGGAAGAAGGTTTTGGATACCAGATCTGCTTTGGATAAAAACTTCAGTGCTAAGGCAAGCTCTACGAAACCAAGAACTACTTTCACTGTATTCATCCATCCTCCGGATTTCGGAAGGCTCTGTAATGCCTGTGGGAATAAAGCCAGAAGCCCGAAAACGATAGCCCATGCCAATCCGAATCCTGCCAGTGCAAAAGTCAGCAGCATTGGAACATTGGTTGATCCGGTTACAGCACTTCCCAATAAACTTCCTAAAATAGGTCCTGTACAGGAGAAAGAAACAATAACCAGTGTAAGGGCCATAAAGAAAATACCGATGATCCCTCCTGCCTCTTCTGCTTTTGAAGATTTGTTGGCAATGGAGCTTGGTAAAGTGATATCATAATACCCGAAGAAACTTCCGGCAAAAAAGATGAAGATGATAAAGAAGGCAATATTCAGCCAAACGCTGGTTGAGATCTCATTGAAGATATTTCCTGCGATTCCGTCAATGATATGGAAAGGAATACTCAGTAAAACAAAAATAAGAAGAATGAAAAAGCCGTAAATAACAGCATCTCTTTTTCCTTTTGCCTTGTCTTTGCTTCCTTTGGTAAAGAAGGAAACCGTTAATGGAATCATCGGGAACACACAAGGTGTCAGTAAAGCAATCAGTCCTCCGATAAATCCTAAAAATAGATAGGTCCAGTAATTTTCATCTACCTTTTCTGCCACTGTTCCACAATCTGTAAGCGGATTTTTGAAATCGATAGACTCAATTTTCAGCTGTTTTGGATCGAGTTTTGAAACCTCAGTGACTGTGATGCCCGTTTTCTCCGGACTTTCTGTAACTATTTCAACTGTTTTTACAGAATCTTTTATGGGTTTTGCAATTTCTTCAGGGGCAGCTTCCTCTACAGCTCCTTTTGGAGTCACTTTTTGATTGAATTCTAAAGTATTGGGAGCCAGGCAAACCCTGTCATCACAAGTCTGGTAAGTGATTTCAGAAGTAACATCAGCAGGTTTTGCAGGATCTTTTAATTTGAATTTCTGTTTGAATCCCGCAGAGTTGGAATAGTACACAATAGTTCCTCCAAAAGCTTCAGAAAATTCTTCGTGTTTTTTACCCACTTCGGTAAATTTTCCGATCAGCTCGATATTTTTTCCGGACACTTTATATTCTGTTGGAATTCCGGTGTCTTCCGGCAAATCTTTCGAATAGATGTGCCATCCGCTTTCCATCGTCGCATTAAGAACTGCTTCGTACTGGTTATTCCCCAGATCATTGATGGTGAATTTAAACTTTACAGGATTTTTTATCTGTGCATTAATCCCTGTTGCTAAAAATAGTAGAATTAATAAAAACCAATTTCTAAATTTCATTGTTCATTTCATTAAAAATTTTGAGAATACATTCTGTTTTCTCGTCCTTTGCATATCTTCTTTTTTGTCTGGCGGAATGACGATTCCGGGAACAGAACCGGTATTGCCGCTCAGCATCAAATTTTGCCCTGCTAAAATAGATAATTTTTTGTCCCTAAAAAACTTAGAAACTTTCTTTTTCGCTGAAAGATAACCCGGTTAAAATCCATGATCTTCCCGTTGTTCCTAAAATGCAGGAAGTCATGGCTTTTTTCTCTTGAAGAAGAGATGCAAGTCTTTTTATAGATTTCATCAATGTCTTCAATGTCATGAGACAGCCCGGATCTTTCTTGGATGAGGTTTTACACATGAAGTTAAATAACCCCACCAATTTTCGTTGATGAACGGAAAATATAAGAAGAAAGAGTTTATCTGAAGGTCGCCCGGTCCTTTTCATCAGAATTTTTAACCTCTCGGGAAGAATCCTTGATTGATTTGTTTCCGAAATTGTAAATGATAGACAGTCTGATGAACCTTAGATCTTCATAATTTCTGTAGGTTGTCTGGTTATTATTGGAGAATCCTGTGTAGGATATCTTGTTGGACCTGAAAATATCATTGGCATAGCACACTATTTGAAGCTGCTTATTCATCAGAAATAATTTTAATGAGGCGTCTATCTGATAGCCCGATGAGCTTCTGTCAAGATTGGTGACCCCTTTGGAAACCTGCCATGTATTAATCCCAAAAAAGAAGGTCTTCTTTTTGTTCAAAGTAAAATTAAGATCTGCTTTTGTTTCGAAATTCCACCCATTTAGGTATGATAAAGTGACCGGGGAAGAAGATCTAGACTGGCTGTTGAAAAAGTTAATATTAACATTGGCATTAAGCCATGGGAACAGCTTCATATAGAAATACTGGTTGATTCCATATGAGCGGTTTGAAATAAAATTGAGTGGCGTTGCATTCTGAGTCTTCGTATCCGTATTCATGATGGTCAGCATTTCAAAACCGTCCTTTAAATCGGAATAATACAAAGAGGTAATCAAAAAATCTTTGTAGCTGTACGTAAGTTCAATATTGTTGGTAAATTCCGGAAGAAGATATGGATTTCCTTCAGATGTTGAGTAGGGGGAGAAAGTATATTTGAACGGGTTTAGTAAACTGAATTCCGGACGGTGTATCCTTTTTCCATAATTGGCTGAGAACTGATTGTTTGCATTTAATTTATAAAGGACATACGCGGTAGGAAAAAGTTTTGTATACTTTATTTCAGATTCCTGATTTAAAGTTTCTGAGAAACCTCTTGTCTGGGTGCTTTCCATCCGCAGGCCTGCCTGAAACTCCCATTTTTCTCCCAACTCCTTATTCATTGAGAAATACAATGACTGATTCCTCTCTCTGAATGAAAACTGATTGGTTCGGTTGGGATCCAGGAATTCATTGCCTGTGGAAAGATCATAGAAGCGGATGTCATTAGCCGTATTTACAAATGAGATGCGTGCTCCGTAATTAAGGGTAGCCCAGGAAGTAGGGTGTTCAACATCAAGATTCAGGGAATAGTTGTTGATATTTTGATAGCCTTCATTTTTTCCCGAGTCAAAATCTGGAATACTGGGCAGTGGTGCTGTTTTATCAAATGTTCTGGAGAGGTAATCCTGGCGGGATCTGCTTCTGCTGTTAAAGTAGTCAAAATCGAAAGAGACTTTTTTACCGGTGGTGTCTATTTCGTAGATCATATGATAATTTAAAGAATTGAATCTGTTTTTTTTAGAATCTTCAGATGCAGTATTAATCAGCGATTTTTCAGCACCATTGGGTTTTCCGAATATTTTTGAATCGATTTGGGATTCCACTATTGGTGAGGAGAAGCTTCCTATATATTGAATTCCGGTCGTTATTTTTTTGTTTAATTTATAATCCAGGGAAAGTCTGGCAGAAAGATTATCGGTGAACGCGGTCTGTCTGTTGTCTTCGATCCAGGTGATATCCGGATATTCTATTTTGGAATAATTGACCGGGGCATTGTATCCACTGGTATAGTTAATACCCGAAGAAAGGGTAATATCTTTCACATTTAAATTGTAATTAGCCCCGTTTTTATACATAAATTTTGAGGCAGCCTGGCCGGTGGTATTCACGGTCAGGTTCCAGTAGTCTTTTTTTGATTTGCGTGTGACAATATTGATGATGCCACTGTTTCCTTCCGCTGTATACTTGGCCGGCGGATTCGTAATGACCTCAATGCTGCTGATCTCATCCGATTTTATAGACTTCAAGTAATTCGGAAGATCTTCTTTTTGAATATTGATAGGACGCCCATCCATCATGACCAGGATTTTCCCTTTGCCGGTGATCTTGATGTCGTCATTTTGCACGGAGATCCTTGGCGCCAGACGTATCGCATCCATGACGTCCCCACCACTTGCAATAACAGAGTTCTCAACATTGAAGATGATTCGGTCTGCTTTCTGTTGGATGATCTTCTTTTTTTTTGCAATAAGATGTACAGATTGTATTTCTGTTTCTTTATTCTCCACAGACAGATCTTGTGTGGTATTTCCATCTACATAGATGTTCTTACTGATGATAAGCCTTTTTTCGGAAAACGCCTTCACCAGGTAATTCTTCTGGTTGGGCAGTTCTATGCTGTATGCTCCGGTTTCTCCGGTTACAGTAAAATATTTTTTTTGCTCCTGATCTGTGATGAGTATCTCTGCAGAATTAACCGGTACCCCATTGATATATACATGCCCTTTTAAGGTTTGGCCTGCCAATTGTCCTATGCAGAGCAGGATACCAAGGAATATATATATCTTTTCTTTTTGCGTCATAATAATTCTGTGATGGTAAGTTAATCTAATTCCAGCTGATTTTTGATAAGTTCGTAATATTTATTTTTTTTGCCCAGCAATTCTTTGTGTTCACCCTGTTCTATTATCTTACCGCTATCCATGACTATAATGTTATCTGCGTTTCTTACGGTACTGAGCCTGTGGGCAATAATCAGGACTGTTTTATTTTCAAAGAATATTTTCAGGTTGTTATGGATGATCTTTTCATTTTTGGTGTCCAGGGCAGAAGTTGCTTCATCGAGAATGAGAAAGTCAGGATTTTTGAAAACGGCTCTTGCGATGATAAGCCTCTGCTCTTGTCCTCCTGACAGGTTTATTCCATAAGCCCCTACTTTTGTCTGGTCCTTGAGAGGAAGTTTTTCGATAAACTCTTCGGAGTTGGATAATAAATACGCGGTTTTTTTAAGGCGGGCATACTCATCATTCTGTATTGTGTTTTCACCTGTAATATTTCTCTCGATGGTATCTGAAAACAGATAACCGTCCTGCATTACCGTACCAATATTTCTTCTGATACTCGATGAGGTGATATTTTTGATGTTGACTCCTTTGATGTAAATATCCCCCTGATAACGTTCATAAAACTTAAGGATAAGTTTTACAAGGGTAGTTTTTCCGCTGCCACTGGCTCCTACGATGGCCGTCACTTTATTCTCGGGAATTTCAATATTGATATTGTCCAGCACCTTATCGATATTGTTGTAGCTGAAGCTGACATTTCTGAAGATAATGGAATTTTTTTCTTGTATATTTTTAAGATCAGATGCTCTTTCGTCGTCTTCATCTTTTTGCTCTTCGATTTCACTGATCCTTTCCATGCTTAGCTTGGAATCCTGTACATTTCTGAAAAATGCGATCAGCTGATCAATCGGTGAGTTGAGCTGTCCCACAATAAAGGATATGGTAAGCAACTCACCCAATGACAGTTTATTGTTGATCACCAATAGCGATGAAACAAGAGTTATCGAAAGATTTTTAATCTGATTCAAAGCACTGAAAAAGATATACTGCTGCTGCCCGATCTTGGAAAGTCCCAGATTAAGCTTTAAAGCCAGTTTCTGATAATTTTTCCACTGATCCAGCTTTACGTCTTCCAGACCATTGAGTTTCACTTCCGTAATCCCATTAAGAATTTCAAAGGTCAGATTCTGAATATTTGCTTTCTCCTTAAAGATCAGATAGTCATACTGCCTTCTTTTCTTCAGGAAGTACAGAGAGCCCAGAACAGAAATTACTGTAATAGAAATGTACAAAAGAAATAGCTGTGCGTTGTATATAGACATCACGATCAGGTAGACAATAATCGTAACGACAGAAAAGAGCGAAGTAATACTCTGTGAAGTCATGAAGGTTTCAATCTTTTCACTATCCTGAATTCTCTGGTTATAGTCTCCCACTACCTTTGTTTCCAGGAAATGGATCGGCAGTTTGATGAGTTTTTTGAAGAAGTTATGAATGATTTCAATACTGATATTACCCCCAAGCTTGACCGTAATCCAGTTTCTGTATATTTCTGAAAAATAGATGCCGATATACAGAAATAATTGGGAGAGGATCAGATAATAAATAATCTTTTTGTCTGCATGAGCAATTCCATCATCAAAAATTTTCTGGGTAATGAATGGCAACAGGAAAGTGAGTACATTAATGATGAGCAGCGTACAGAATATCTTGAAAATTTCTTTTTTATACTTCTTTAAATATTGGGAGGTATATCCGAATAATGATGATCGCTGAGGTTCATTGCTGTTTATAAGGGTAGACGGATTCAGGACAACGGCCACTCCCTTATCATTCTTATACCAGTTTTTTTTGAAAACGTCAGTTGTTACAGTTAATATCCCATATCCGGGGTCAGCAATAACTGCATTTTTTTTATTGATTTTAAGAACAACGACATAATGATCGTTTCCCCAGTGTAATATATAGGGGAATAAATCCAGATTATTGAGATCATTGATGTCGGCCTTGATGATATGGGTGTCGAAGCCGACTTTTTCTGCCGCCTTTTTTAAAGAATTTATGGTTACACCCTGTTTGCCATAGTTGCATATTTCTCTTAAAAAATGGATGTCATATTTTTTTCCATAAAATTCGCTGATCATTTGAATACAGACCGGACCACAGTCCATTCTGTCTTTTTGATAACGAAAATTAAATTTATTCTTTTTAAACATCTATTAATTCATTGAATCTTTTATAAACATCATCTGTACTGATATCTTTTAAATCTTTTGTTTCGGAACGCAGATGCGAGTACCTTTCATTGAACCTGAAGCCAAATTCCACTTCGGAAGTGGGTCCGAATATCCCGATGGACGGTATCGCATATAAGTCTGAGATATGCAGGAAACATGAATCTACTCCAATAAAAAAATCAGCGGTTTCCAGATAAGCTGTGGCTATTAAAAAGGGCAGCGGCCGTCCGAAACTTAAAACCCGTTGCTGGTATTTTTCCTGAAGGTCTATCTGATCGAGACCAATAGGAACCAGGCAGATATCTGTATAGGTGTCCAGTATTTTTTCTAAAAATTCCCGGTACATCTCACTTTTCAAAGACTTTTCAGGCTCGCTGTCAAAATGGATGGCAACATACTTTATTCCTGAAGTTTTATTTTTCCTGACCTGCGGGGCTATTCTTTTATAGTTTTCGTCAAGCCGTGGAGGATAAGAATAATCCTGTATCGAAAGACTTTCATCGAAAACATGAACCATTCTGAAATAAAGATCGAAGTTATGAATGGCCGTACTGTACGCGATCTGATCCGTAAAGCAGGAATAGTAGCCTGCAGATCTTTTCAAAGAAGGAAGCTGGCTTAGCAATGTCTGCATGTCATTTTCATTGATCCATGTATTAAGATATAAAAACAGGTCGCAGTCTTGCATGTGTTCTGCCAATGAACCGGGATCAAACCTTCTTTCTTCACCCACCGAAGTAAATTCAATTTCAATTGTATTATTGAAGGGGAACTCACTCATAATATGGCTGTTTATTTTACTCTTATTATGAATAATGGTAAGTCTGCCGTTGAACACATCGTTGAGAGCTCTCAACGTAGGAAGTGCCATGATATAATCTCCAATTGCATTGCAAAAAAATAAGTAAGGATGTTTATATTCCATTACTGAAAATAGCTTCTGATGGTGAATGTGATATCTTTAAATGGATTGCCGGAGGTAGAGCCATCGTGAATAATATATTCCGTGGGAGCAATATAGCCTTCAAAAGGATTGATCCGGATGCGCAATACCGGGTATTCCGGATGTGTGGCTAAAAATTCAGTGACGATTTCGTCAACGGGTGCATCAGAGTCTTCAGTGCTCAGCTGATTCGCCGGAATATTAATAAAATAAAGATACCTGGCTTCTTTACCGATATTGAAACAGATCCTGTTTTTCGATTTTTTCCGTTCAGAAAGAGGTTGCCTGTCCCACGAATCAATGTGGAGCCCAACATACTGATCGTCTTGTTTGGTTGTTGTATATTCATTTCCCGGTTCTATCTGGATTCCCAGATTATGGATTTCCGAGTGAATTGATTTGGAAAGGACATAGCTCATCAAATCCTTGGCAAGAACTTTAAAATCATCATGGGCAACAGTTTTTTCAAGCTCTTCATAGGACTCAACAGCATTGAGGTTGATGTTTTTTATACCATTCTGAATGCTTTCGGGCAGTGAGATCACTTTGATGATCTCATTATACCCGAAGGACATCGCGTGTTCCTTTGCTGCGAATACAATCTCTTTTTCAGAATCAGATAAGCTTCTGAATGTATTTTTGGGAATCAACGCTCCCTTTACATATTTGTTATTCTGAGGAGATTCTGTTCCACTATTGATTGAAACGGTGTGTTCATCACCGTTTGAAAGCTCCGCTAAAATTTTGATCCCTTCCTTTAACATATTTTTTCTAATTGTAGACGGTGTCTAATACCGACTTGATTTTTTTGGTGTCCAAATATTCCATATTCTCCTTTTCTTTTATATCCAGCTGGTTTAAAAGAGTATTTTGTATGTAAGTGAACAGCTTAATAAGGTCTGAACAATAGATGGATGGATTGTCAAAGCCATTACCCGAATGATAACGGTGTGGGATAAAACCGCCCCCGCAAATCTCGAATATCGGACATTTCTGGCACTGAACACATTGCTTGTCTTTGTTTTTACTGTGTATATACAGGTCTATAATAGGCGTTTTGGTTGCCTCACTAAAAGAAGTCTGATTTACATTTCTGTTGGTTTTAGTGAAATTTTCACCACATATTTTCAATGAATCTACGGGTTCAATGTCGCCATTGGTTTCGATGACAAATACGTCGTTGGTATCTGTTCCGATATAATCAAACGAAATGTTTCCTCCTAAAAATACAATCAGTGAGTACCTGAAAAATCTGATGTCTATTGGCTTTTCTTCCATAAACCAAAGATCAAATATCTTAAGCAGCCAGTCGGCATAGGGCGTTTCTTCCCTTTTGTAAGTGAGGTCGTGCTTTATAGTGGCAGGTGCATTATCATAATTATGATCCGGTATCAAAAAATCTACTGAGTCTATTCCCAGATATTTCAAATGATTATAAGTTGCTACCGGATCAGAATTAACATTGATGACTGACAAAATGCTTACATTAATATCATGTTTTTTCAGAACATTGATGCCTTTAATAACTCTGTCGTAGGTGCCATGTCCGCGATGATCAATTCTGTTTTCATCATTTACGCTTTTGTCACCGTCCAGGCTAATGCCAATATTTATTTTATTTTTTTTAATAAAAAAGGCCCATTCGTCAGTGATTAAAGTAGCATTGGTCTGAATAGAAAAAACGGGATATATTTCCGGATACAGATGCTCTTTGATGGTATCGAGTATCTTTTGGAAGTATTCAATTTTTGTCAGTAAAGGTTCGCCACCATGGAATATAAAGTGGAAAGCTTTTACATTTTTTAAAGTACAGTATTCCTTGGCTTTGATCGCTAGATTTTTAACGGTTTCCAAGGTCATGTATTTGGGCTGCATTCTGTAAGAAGAATCCCCCATATTATACATATAGCAATATTTACAATTGATATTGCATCTGCTGGCGATCTTTATAACACTATCTATACTTTTCATGGTTGTTTTTAGAAAGGGAACAATAATAAATTGCTTTATTATCATTCCCTGTTATTTGAAAATGAAATATTAATTGCTTTCTTCCAGCCCTGTGCTTGTGCCCGGTTCTAATGTACCGCCTTTAGAGAATTTTGTTTTGATTTTCACCCATTCTCCTCCGGATAATGAATCTCCATCTTTAAAATCCTCAGCAAGAGATTTTAGAATTTCATTTTTTGAGTTTTCAAGAGCATGTTGTACCTCTTTAGCGTCATGTGTTACTTTAATGTTTTTCATGTTGTTGTAAATTAAATATTAATATCCTGTGACAGTTTATAGTCGTTTCACTTTTGGGACTCACTATATAGTTATTGAACCGGTTTTGAACTTTAACAGTAGAAATTAATCACTATTTCAAAACTAGAATATTACTTTAATCTGACAATAAAATGATCAACATCAGAACCCTTAAATTTACCCTTAAATTTTCTAAGGGTACCCCTTAAGGGCTTTATTTTGCTGATTATGAGTGTTTTGTAAAATAAATACCAGAGGTGTAAAAGATAAATGAGGACATAAAAAAGTGTTGTATTTGCGTAAAAATAAAGCGCTATTTAATTTTCGTATTGAGTAATGAGAAGCTCGCGGGAAGAAGTACTTAATTTTTCGATCTCTTTTTTGTTCCGAAGACCGGTTTTTTTATAAATATTGGAGAGATGTGAAGAAAGTGCTTTTTCAGAAATATTTAATTTCTGACTTATTTCGGAGTATTTTAGAGAAGGATTCTTTAATAATATTGTTAATATTTCCGATTCCCGGGTGGAAAGTTCCTGAAATAGTTTTTTCTGTTTTGTGGTTTTTCTTAGATTGTGTAAGAAAAAATCTACTGTAATCACAAAAAAGCCGAAACTGAAACCGGTTTGCTCTACCAGTTGGTTATCACCAAAAAGTAAAATGGTAGTTGGTAGAGAGACCAGTCCAATAAAAGCCAGGAATCCATTCACATCATGAAGCTTGAAGACTGTACTCTCATGTTTCCGGAATTTTTCGTACTGCTGTTTGAATATGCCCAATAAAATCAGACACAATATGGCCAGAAAAAAGCCCAGAAAGAGAATTCTGGAATGTTCCAGCGATTGGGTGATCGTATAGGGGAGAATGAAAAGGATGATGAGCATAAGTAACAGGAAAATACCTATGGTTTCAAGCGATATCTTTTTCTTGAACAGGGTGAGGTCATATTCATTTTTAATATACATCAGATAATGGTAGGCGGTGAGCACTCCGATGGTCCATGCTAAAATATTCTGCGCGATAATGTTGACTCCGAATTTTTGGTCGGGAAGTAATCCTTCCACCAAGTTATACGTGACGCCTGAGCTCATGACTGCAATATAACGTAGATAATAGTTCTTGCTTCTTTTCTTTTTTCTGTCAGCCAGCAGCTGTATGGCAGCGATGCTGATGAAGATCAGAAAAACAAGAATATAAACGGCAGTAGTGGGGTAGATTTCGGTATTAAACATAACTCAAAAAATATAGTGGATAATCAAGTTCGTGAGTTTCGTGAAAAATGTTGAACCCATTTTTTTTGTAGAATTCGAGGTTCTCCGGGGTGGTGGTTTCCACATAAATCAGCTCTTCAGCATATTTTTTCATGGTTTCTCTTAGTAAGGCAGTCCCGATGCCCATGCCTTGTGCTTCAGGGAGTACTCCCATGAGCCATAAATGCACAAAATTTTCTTTGGGATGATGGGCTTTTATCAGTTTTTCGCGGGCCATAACATCCGGAATTCTTTTTATTCCGATACAATGAATGACCAGCTGAATTTCCAGCCAGAGCTTTTTAAAACTAAATCTTCTATCTTCAAGATACAGAATACAACCTTTGCTGTCATCACTGATGAAAACACTGCCATCATGTAACGCCATGTCGAATTGATAATACATAAGTGCCTTTAATCTTTTTTCACGGCTTCCGCTTTTGTTAACCACAAAATTGATGGAATTGGGAATAAGTATGTTGATAAATGCCCTGTATAATATATCAACGGCTGTTTCGCGATCCTTGTAAGTTGCCTTGTACATTTTTATGGTATAAATTTTAGTTTTTATGGTTGCTATCTCTTTGTATATCACTGATTAGTGATCGTACTAGTACAGATATTCCTTTATTTTAACAATTTAAATGAATTATTTGTATCATTTAAATAGATTGAATGATATAAATGTAAAGAAAAAATGTGGCAGCAACAAATTCTATACAAATAGAATACGAAATGTTAATAAAGGAATGATCGCATAGTATAACAGGCGTCCATTGACGATAACAGAGGCAGGATCATTTAATAATAGAATGATATCTGACTATTGATTAAATGAGAAAAGCCTCACGGATGCTTCAGCGGTGTCAGCAGAAAAGCGTCTGTCCTGTCTGAATGGAATGATGCCAAGGACGGAATGACTTCCATCAGAAAGGAGCCAGATTTGCTGTCTGGCAACAACAGATAATTTTTCATCCCTAAAAAACTTTGAGACTTTCTTTTTCCCTGAAAAGCCCGTGGGATAAAATTCATCACCTTCCTGGTGTTTTCTTAAAATTAAAGGGAATTTGATTTTTGAGGGATCAATATACCATTCAAAATCTTTAGACTGACCTCCTGTAAATGCCTTAAGGTCGATGTTTACATTTGCTTCTGAAGGATCAAAATCATTAATCAGTAGGATTTCGCTGATGGTTTGCTCATCCTGGTTTCTGTCAAGGAAAATCAATTCGTCCCTATTGACGATTAACTGATAAGCTTTGGAGAAGAAAGTACTGTTGTTTTCAGCTGTGAAAATTTTGGGAATCTCTTCTTCGCGGTTGAATCCATATTTTTTCAAAATCTCAAACTTTACAAAATCACTTTCATGATTCAGTTTTTCTTTGGATACAATGGTGTGGTGTGCTTCAGATACTGTAATTGATTTTTCAATGGCTAAGATTTGCTGTTGAACAAAGTCTTTGGTCTGGTTCAGGTAAACGATACTTCTTCTGAAATTTTCAAGAAAATGGGTGTTGGTTTCCAATAATTGCGGAACAATCTCATTCCTGATTTTATTTCGCAGGTAATCACTTTTTTTATTAGAAAGATCTTCCCTGAACGCAATGCTGTTCTCCTCTGCAAACTTGTAAATTTCCTGTTTTGAAAATGATAATAGAGGCCGGAGAATTTGATTGTCATGAGAAGGAATTCCACTTAACCCATTGATACCAGAAGCTTTGGACAGGTTAATGATAAAGGTTTCCAGCTGATCGTTCAGATGATGGGCGGTCACCAGAAATTCAAGGTTTTCCTTTTCCTGAATTTCTTTAAAAAAGTTGTAACGGAGCTCCCGGGCCCATAGCTGAATGGAATTTTCCGGCTTTTTATCTTTTTCCGAAACTTCGTACAGATGAAATTTAATATGATTTTTCTCACAAAACTCCTGTACTGTTTTCTGATCAAGATCTGAATCTTCTCCACGCAGTTTATAGTTGATGTGAGCCACCTGAATACGGAATGGGAAATGTTGGGAATCACTCTGTAAGTCCCGGAATAAAGAGGCCAGAACCATCGAGTCGGCACCTCCGCTCACGGCCAGAAGATAGGTGTGGTTATGAGGATGCTGAACGAGATTTTCTAATTGATTTATAAAGCTTAATTTTTTCAACATATATGTTGAGAATTTCTTTTATGCAAAGATAACCGATATAATTCAATTGAATTTCCCTAACTTTGAGTAGTCTAAAAATGATTACTTATGAAGATTTTAAAAATTTTAGCAGTTTCTGCAATGGCGCTGGGGATGACATCTTGTGTCAGCAAGAAGCAGTATGATGCTTTGAGCATAAACTATAAGCAGTGTATTGAAAATATCGGAGAAAGACAAAGAGAAATTCAGGATTTGAAATCTCAGAATTCTGCATTGGCAGGGGAGAACAGCCTACTTAAAAGTCAACATGATGCTTTAAAATCATCACTTGATGCCTGTCTTTCCAACACCGGAAAGAGTTCTGCTAATATTGACAAACTGGTAGGAGAGATCAATGCTTCCAATTCGTATATCAAACAGCTGATCTCAAACAATGCTAAAAATGACAGCTTGAATCTTGCCCTGTCTAACAAGCTGAAGAGATCTTTGGATAATGTATCAGATGACGATGTACAGGTAAAAGTACTGAAAGGGGTGGTGATGATTTCCCTTTCAGATAAAATGCTTTACAAAACTGGAGATTACAACATCTTGCCTGCTGCTCAGGAAGTATTGGGTAAAGTAGCAAAAGTAATCAACGATTACGATAAATATTCTGTATTGATTGAAGGAAATACCGACAATGCACCATTGAATTCTCCAAATCTGCCAAGAGATAACTGGGATCTTTCTGCATTAAGAGGGACTTCAGTTGCTAAAGTACTTCAGACTCAGTTTGGAGTAGATCCTGCAAGAATGACAGCAGGCGGGCGTTCAGAATACAATCCGAAAGCTACCAATATGAGTGTTTCCGGAAGATCTGAAAACAGAAGAACGGAAATCATCATCATGCCTAAACTTGATGAATTCATGAAGCTTATGGATATTGCTCCAAAGAAATAATAGCTTACAAGCTTACAGTAAAATATAAAACAGGCTGTCTCTACTTTGAGGCAGTCTTTTTTTTGCAGGAGCTTATGCTATAATTGATGTAAGGGAAATAGATGTAATTGTCGGACATATTTTTTGGAAAGCTTAAATCCAGATCGGAGTTCTGTGTGATCTGGCTTCAGTCGGGTTACCTGATGTACAATAACCTTATTGACCAAATAAAATAAATCCCGAAGGAGAACGGGATTTATTTTTAATCAAATTAATTCTTCTTTTTTCAAGAGTGAAATAATTCGTTGTAAAAATGAATTGGATATTTCAGTCTTAGTTTTTTTGGCAGAAGATTTTGCTTTGCTTTTCAGCAGAACATTTTTTTGATCCTCATGGTTAGTTTGTGTTTCTCCTGCAATCATAATCTCTCTTAGTGTTTTTACCCCTTATTGTCCTTGCAAATCTAGAACAAATACCACAAAAAAACTATCCGTATTTTCCCGGTAATTGATATGGGATTTTCCCGGTTTTGAAACAATAATTGATGATAGAAACTTTATTCGATGAGGTTTGTTCTTGAATGGCTTTTGAAAAATTTATTGATAATTCATAAAATAAGTTCAAAAAAATCTACAATTCTATCAAAAAGAATATGTATATTTAAGTCTCTATACAAGGAAATAATACAGAGGTATCCGAAAATCTTAAAGAGTAGGAAATTAATACTAAACAAAATAATTATGAAAAATTTAAAAAAACTTTCAAGAGTAGAAATGAAAACTGTACAAGGTGCTGTTAGAGGGTGTAATCCACAGATATTTTGTACCAGCCCACAGACAAAGTGTTGCCCGGGATGGGTTTGTGCTGGTATAAGACAATATTGTATAGCGATATAATGATTTTTTTTAGATAAAATTTAGATATGGCTAAGCAAAAGAGAGGGATTAATGTCTCTCTTTTTTTGTATCTTCTTGTTGAATTGAAAAACTCGCTTTAAAATCCTTAAATTTGTTTTAAATTAAAATGGTATGAGTTTTTTTGAAGAAAAGAATCCTGAAATGGACAGATATTTGGAAGCACACGCTTCTTCGGAATCCGAAATTCTGAAAAAACTGAGAAGAGAGACTTACCAGAAGACGACACAGCCTCATATGATTTCCGGATACCAGCAGGGAAGATTATTGACTATTATTTCCCAGATGCTGCAGCCGAAAAGTATTTTGGAGATAGGAACATTCACAGGATATGCTACCCTATGCCTTGCATCAGGATTGGCAAAAGACGGGAAAATTACAACGCTGGATGTAAACGAAGATCTTGCTTATCTGCCGAAAAAGTATTTTGAGACCAGTGAATATGCCAATCAGATTGATTTTAAACTTCAGGATGCAAAAGAATTTCTGAAAGAAACGGATGAACTGTATGATCTGATCTTTGTAGATGCTGATAAGGAGAATTATGCAGAGTATTTTAGACTCATTAAACCTCATACCCAATCGGGCTCTGTGATTTTATTTGATAATGTTTTGTGGTATGGGAAAGTACTGGAAGAAAATCCAAAGCAGAAGTCTACCCAGTCTATTCAGGAATTAAATGATTTAGCTGCAAAAGATGAAGATTTTGAAAATCTTATTTTACCTTTGCGTGATGGAGTCAACTTTCTTCGCAGAAAGTAACTGAAATATTCAAGGATTAAACATTTAAAGAGATACACATCGTATTTTTACTCTTTAAATTATTCAATCTTTAAATTGAAAATTAATGAATAAAGGAATTTGTATTGTTACAGTAGCACCGGTCCGGGCAGAGAATTCTGACAGGGCAGAAATCGTTACGGAAATATTGTTTGGGGAAAGCGCTGATATTTTGGAAGTTGATAAAAACTGGACCAGAATAAAAATGCATTATGATGGCTATGAAGGCTGGATGGATACCAAACAGATAAAACCGGTGACGGATCAGGAGCTGGCCAGCAGAAAAGTGACTGTTGTTACGGAAGATTTTTCTTCAGTACTGATGAATGACGGGAAAACGTTGTTGTCGATGGGATCCGAAGTGGAATTTCCCGCTGTTGCATCACGAAGAAGTCATGATATCCGGGAAAGCATCGCCATGGCGGCAAGAGAATTCCTAAACGTACCCTATCTGTGGGGTGGAAAAAGCTTTTTTGCAGTAGACTGTTCCGGATTTACCCAATTGGTGTACAAGATTCATGAGGTTAAACTACCCAGAGATGCCTCACAGCAGGCTGAGGTGGGAGAAGCGCTTACCTTTGTAGAAGAGACCCGGCCGGGAGATCTTGCCTTCTTCGAAAATGCTGAAGGAAAAATTATCCACGTTGGAATCATGTTGGAGAATCAAAAAATTATCCATGCATCAGGAAAGGTGAGAATTGATACTTTGGATTCCACAGGTATTTTCAATAAAGAAATGAATAAGCACACCCATAAGCTGAGAGTTCTTAGAAGTGTTCTCTAATCTGCTTATAATGTATCAGAAAGAAATGTTCTTCTGTAGTTATTTTAATTTTGAATTCATCACCTTCTTTGCCTTTGATCATCGATCTCTTTAAACATAATTATGATGGCATTTCTATATGACCTTTTTATCAGTCTTCTTATTTTTGGGATGAAAGTTTTTTCACTCATCAACGATAAAACTAAAAAGGGAGTTGAGGGAAGAAGTCAATCCCTGGATAAAGTAAGATCCGCATTTTCCAAAACTGATAAAGTGATCTGGATGCATGCCGCCAGTCTGGGCGAATACGAGCAGGGGCTGCCTGTTTTAGAAAAGCTTAAGGCGCATTTTCCACAACATAAAATCCTGGTCACTTTCTTTTCTCCATCCGGTTATGAGAACGTTATCAAAAAACAACACCCAGCCGATGTCCTCTGTTACTTGCCTTTCGATAAAAAAAGCAGGATAAACAAATTTATATCAGAATTTACTACTGAACTATTTTTTACGGTGAAGTACGACTACTGGTATAACCTGCTGGCTGCACTTAAGAACCGGAATGTCAAAATCTACGTTATTTCTGCCCTGTTCTATGATAGGCAATCCTTTTTTACCTCTTATGGGAAATGGTTTGTAAAGCAGCTTCAGAACGATGTAGACTGGTTTTTTCATCAGACGCCGTTTTCTTTTGCTCTGGCTAAAAGTATAGGGCTCGTACAATCTTCTGTAACCGGGGATACCAGATTTGACAGGGTAAAGCAGCTGCGCCAGCGCAACAATCATGTTGATTTTATTTCAGGATTTATCGGAGAACATAAAGCTGTTATTTTTGGAAGCTCATGGCAGGCTGAAGAAAAGATTGCAGAAATGGTTGCCCGCAAAAATACTACGGTAAAAATGATCATGGCCCCTCATGATCTGAAAAGAGTGGAGCATCTTAAAAATATTTTCCCGAACGCTGTATTGTACAGCCAAATCAAAGATAATGATATCACTTATTTCAGTTCTCAGGTCCTGATAATCGATAGTATCGGTCTCTTATCAAAGCTGTATTCCTATGCCGATATAGCAGTGGTAGGTGGAGGATTTCATGAGGCAGGTCTTCATAACATTTTGGAAGCAGCTGCATTTGGCGTTCCTGTTATTTTCGGAAACCATTACAGAAAGAATCCGGAAGCTGACGATCTCATTTCAACGAACGGCGGAAAGTCTTTTGAAGATGAATATGCAGCGGCAGAATTTGTGTTATTCCTGGCCAATGAGGACAACAGTGAGGAGCTGGAAGGCATGTCTGATAATGCCCGGAAATTTGTGGATGATAAACCCGATTCTACGGAAATGATTATTCAGAAAATACTATCTTAAAAATCCCTGGCTTTTGATATCCTTCATAATCTGATCAATGTTTTCAGGAACCTTATCACATTCAAACCAGTTCATATCAAGACCACTGTTGATGCATAATTTTTGCAGATAATGATTCTCTGCTATTTTTTCTTCAATACTCTGCAGATATTCATCAATTTCCATCCAGTAATCTTCATCCAGTTTTTTAGCCAGAATAAGGGATTTGAATACTTTGTTGATGATATAAATATAGAGCTTATATACATTATCAAAGCGCTGTCTGCTCAGATCAGCATTGTGTTCCAGGATTTTATTCAGGAGAAGAAGATTCAGTGAAACGTCCCCGAATTTGTCAGTAGTAATCTTAACATGCTCTGTAATCTCAGCACTTATTTTACGGACAATACTCAGGAAGTATTTGGCGTTGCCTATATACTTTGAAGCGAGAAGTACTTTTTCTTCTACAATATCTTTCATTGCATCTCTTTTTTGATCCGTTGTTTCCGGATCAATGAGTTCAAAGTAAAGCTTCTTAGACAGGAGTTTGTCCTTTCTCAGAAGCCTGAATATGAGTTTATCCTTTTCAGGACCGGAGAAGGCGCTTAGTGCAGCTTTAAATTCTTTTGAATACTCCATCAGTTAAAAATTTTAGAATATTTCATAAATCCGTTTAAGGCCCAGTTTGCAGTATAATAAAGTGATTTCATGGTAGAGAATCCCATGAAGTCCTTATATACAAGATATTGATCTTTGATGATGTTTTTTTTCTTTCGTGATACGCTGTTTTCGCGCATTCTGTATTTGGCGAGTGTCTTTTTTAAGGGCATTCCCTGGGGGATCACTTTAAGGAGATTCAGCCACATGACATGATCTTCACGTTTGCTCTTTACAGGGAACAGAAACTTCCCGACCCGTTTCGTATCATACATGGTGGAAACAGGGGCCAGACGACATGTTTTCAGTAGATTAGAGAAGGTTACTACTTTATCTGCGATGAAATCTTTCAGTACAGGCTGCAGTTGCTCATTACATCTGGAATAATTGCAGTATACCAGTTCAGCCTGATGCTCCTCCATATAATCAACCATGGTTTCGAGGTATTCCGGATACCAGAAGTCGTCAGAATCCAGAAAAGAGATATACCTTCCTGTTGCCCTTTCAAGGCTGTTGTTTCTTGCATTTCCTGCTCCGCCGTTTTTTTCCAGTACGTGTAATTTTATCCTGGGATCATTGTATGTTCTGATAATCTCCACGGTATGGTCTGTAGAAAGGTCATCAGTAATCAGCCATTCCCAATTTTCATAGGTTTGGTTAAGGACAGACTGTATGGTTTCTTCCATGAATTCTGCAGAATTGTAACAAGGGGTGATAATGGATACCAGGTCTTTCATTCGTGTTTAAAATATATTCAAAATTATAAAAATCTTTTTTCATACAGATGCCAGGAAGCAATTCCTACACCGATGACTACCAGCATACAGATGATACTCATAAAATAAGGATTATAGTTGGCAAAAAGTCCCAGCGTGGCAAATACCCTGATAATAGGGAAGTGAAATATATAAATCCCGTAGGTGAAGTCTCCATATTTCCCAAAGTTATTCAGAAACTTAAACGAGTATGCGATATACAAAACAATGATGCTGATCATCATGGGGGAGAAGAGCTTTATATTGAGAATAAGGTCGATCCATACCGTAAGCATTGCGATGATAAAAAGAGTATTCTTATGTTTGATAAACTGATCAAAATTGAAATAAATAAACATTCCGCCAATGAAATAGCAGAGAGAGCCGGGGATCTGCCTTGAAAGGGATGCCTGCTCTGTCATTTCAAAATAATTGAGATAGATGAGCGAAAGGAAATACAAAATAATGAGACTGATGTTTCTGTACCTGTTATTCTTTCCGAAGAATAAAAAGATCAGCGGCACGGAAATGTAAAAGCACATTTCTATTTTTAGAGTCCATAATGCACCGTTGACAGCCTGGTTACCGAATACGCCGGGAAGCCAGGGAGCTTTAAAATTCATAAACAGAGAATTCCAGAACAGATATTTGTACACCTGCGTATTGCCAAAATACTCAGAAAAAGATAACGTGCTAACAAGGCTTAGCAGAATGGCACAGAGAAAGACCACCAGCAGGTAAGCAGGAACGATTCTGTTGATTCTTTTTTTAGCGTAGCTTTTCAGGCTTGAAGATCTTTCGTAGCTTCTTGCGATCAAAAAACCACTTACAATAAAAAAAGCAAAAACGGCGATTTCTACAGGACTGTACGTTAAAAAGGTAAGCTGCTCAGAAGCACTTAATGCTCCCAGGTGTCCTACAAAGACAATGAAAGCAAGGAGAACACGGATGAAGTCAAAATTATTTTTCGTTATATCCTGCATTTGCAATTTTCTTACAAAAATAGCTTTTTTAATAAAACAGAGAATCTTTACATGCTTCAATATTTGTTAAATAAAGGTGTTTTTACCCCTGTGTCTTTAAAAATTTATATAAATAAAGGTTGATGAAATTATTTTTCACAAAAAATAGTAATATAAATCAAAAAAATTATAATTTTAGCGCTTGAAAAATTGATCTATGAAGAAATTAGCATTACTATTTACAGGTTTATCATTATGTGTTGCTACCGGATGTAGTGATGACAATGATAACATCAGAGAAGCTCCTCTTGTTGGGGTATGGCAGCCGATAAAAGAAGTCGTTACTACGGTAGAGGTAGATGAAGTTCCGGTTTCGGATGTCATTACCTACACAGATTGCCAGAAAACCTCCAGATGGTGGTTCAGCACAGAAACTACCGGAAAAAGAATGGATGTAGGAGATTCTGCTACGCCTGGAGAATGTAATGTTCTTCCTGAAAAAATATACACCTATACGTATGATAAGAGCAGCAAGGATATTCAGATTAAATATCAGGGAACGGTAGAGCCATCAAGGGGTAAAGTGGTTACTTTGGATGATACCACCCTCAATCTGGCGATAAGAGAAGAAACCCAGGATCCCACTGTATTTAAAACAAGAACGTATACCTTTAAGAGAGTTAATCTTCAGAAATAATAAAGCGATACTTCAAAATATAAAACAGATCTCATCTTCGGGTGGGATTTTTTTATTGAGCAGCTCATGACAATTCATGATAAATTAAATTCCTATGTCTTTTAAAATCATTATTTTTGTGAGTCTTGTAAAAAAGGAAAAAAACAATTCAATATTTAAAGTCTAACATATAATCTATATATAAAGTGTTTTACGATCATCAGCAGATAGAAAAAAAGTGGCAGAAATACTGGGAGGAAAATCAAACATACAAAACTTCCAATAATACCGATAAACCAAAATTTTATGTACTCGATATGTTTCCGTACCCATCCGGAGCCGGACTTCACGTAGGTCACCCGCTTGGATACATTGCGTCAGATATTTATGCGAGATACAAAAGACATCAGGGGTTTAACGTTCTCCACCCGGTAGGATACGACAGTTTCGGACTGCCTGCTGAACAGTATGCCATCCAAACAGGACAGCACCCGGCTATCACTACAGAACAAAATATCAACAGATACGAAGAACAATTAAAAAAAATCGGATTTTCATTCGATTGGAGCAGAGAAGTAAGAACTTCTGATGCTTCATATTATAAGTGGACACAGTGGATTTTTATCCAGCTGTACCATTCATGGTATAATAAGAATACTGATAAGGCAGAACCTATCGAAACGCTTATCAGACATTTTGAAGAAAAGGGAACTGAAGGGCTCCATGCTAACCAAAGTGACGAGCTGACCTTTACAGCAGAAGAGTGGGCGAATGCTTCTGGTCTTGATAAAGAAGATATCTTACTGAATTACCGTCTTGCATACAGAGCAGAGACGACCGTAAACTGGTGTCCTGCATTAGGAACAGTATTGGCTAATGATGAAGTGAAAGATGGTAAATCTGAAAGAGGAGGTTTTCCCGTATTCCAGAAAAAGATGATGCAGTGGAGTATGAGAATCTCTGCCTACTCTGAAAGATTGCTACAGGGACTTACTGCATTAGACTGGCCGCAGCCCTTGAAAGATGCCCAGGAATACTGGATCGGGAAATCTCAGGGAGCGCAGGTTCAGTTCCAGATTGAACAGCATGATGAGACTGTGGAAGTTTTCACCACAAGACCTGACACCATCTTTGGGGCAACCTTTATTGTGCTGGCTCCGGAAAATCCATTAGTAGAAACGATCACTACACAAGCTCAGAAAGTAGAAGTAGATACCTATATTGAAGAAACTTCCAAAAAAACCGAAAGAGACCGGATGTCTGATGTGAAAAACGTGAGTGGCGCTTTCACAGGAAGCTATGCTATCAACCCTTTCAGTGGAGAAAAAATGCCGGTCTATATTTCAGACTACGTGCTGATGGGATACGGAACCGGAGCCGTAATGGCTGTTCCTGCTCACGATGAGCGCGATCACCGGTTTGCAAAGAAATTTAATCTTGAAATTAAAAAAGTAGTAGAAACCGAAGAAGACGTTCAAGAAAAATCTTTTGACTCTAAAGATTCGGTGTGTGTGAATTCTGATTTCTTAAACGGACTTCCCTATAATGATGCAAAATCACTGATCATTTCTGCGATCGAAAAAAAAGGAATCGGACATGGGACTACCAACTACAGACAGCGTGATGCGATTTTCTCAAGACAAAGATATTGGGGAGAACCTGTTCCTATCTATTATAAGGATGGAATGCCATACACGTTACCCACTTCTGCGTTGCCATTAGAACTTCCAGAAGTTGAAAAATATTTACCAACTGAAGACGGTGATCCACCATTAGGAAATGCAAAAACATTTGCGTGGGATGAGGTGAACCAGAAAGTAGTGGCCACAGATCTGATTGATGATAAAACAATTTTTCCTTTAGAATTATCTACGATGCCAGGGTGGGCAGGAAGCTCCTGGTACTTCCTTAGATATATGGATCCGCAAAACGATGAAGAATTCTCTGCCAAAGATCTTTCAGATTACTGGGGTCAGGTAGATCTTTACATCGGAGGCAGCGAGCATGCCACCGGACACTTATTGTATTCCCGTTTCTGGAATATGTTCCTTAAGGATAGAGGGTGGATCAATCATGACGAGCCTTTCCAAAAACTGATCAACCAGGGGATGATCTTGGGGATGAGCGCATTTGTATACCGAATTGATGGAACTCATAAATATGTATCTAAAAATTTAGCAAGCGAATACCAGACTCAGCAGATCCACGTAGATGTATCCTTATTAAAAGGGGCATCAGACGAATTGGACACCGATGCCTTCAAAGCATGGAGACCCGATTATGCTGATGCTGAATTTATTCTGGAGGACGGAAAATACATTACAGACCGTGAAGTGGAAAAAATGTCCAAGTCAAAATATAATGTAGTGAACCCTGATGATATCTGTGACGAATATGGTGCTGACGGGCTGAGACTGTATGAAATGTTCTTGGGACCATTGGAACAATCCAAGCCATGGAATACGCAGGGACTAAGCGGAGTATACGGTTTCCTTAAAAAATTCTGGAACTTATATTTCAACGGTGACGTCTTTGAAGTTTCAGATGAAGAACCTACCAAAGCGGAGTATAAAGTTTTGCACACTTTAATAAAAAAGGTGGTGTACGATATTGAAAACTTCTCATTCAATACCTCCGTATCCTCGTTTATGATCGCTGTGAATGAGCTTCAGAAAATAAAATGCAACAAACGCAATATTTTGGAGCCGTTAGCCGTTATCATCTCTCCATATGCTCCTCATATCTGTGAAGAACTGTGGAGCCTGCTGGGGCATACCACTTCTATCGAATTTGAAAAGTTTCCGGTCTTAAACGAAGATTATCTGATCGAGGACGAAATTGAATATCCGGTAAGTGTAAATGGTAAAATGAAGTTCAAAATTTCGCTTTCAGCGCAATTATCTGCCAAGGAAGTGGAAGATTTGGTGATTTCGAATGAGAAAATGCAACAGATTTTGGAAGGGAAAACCCCTAAAAAAATCATTGTTGTCCCTCACCGTATTGTGAATATCGTAATTTAAAAAAAAATTAACATTGGGAAATTAAAAAAAATGGGGGTCTTATTTTTTTGATTTTTTAACTGAAATGTTAAATTTGGGAAAAATAAATAAAATATTTTAAAATAATTATTATATCGAAATCGTATTAAAATTTCTTTATCAAAAAAAAGCAAAATGTTTAATTAAGACTCTTGCATTTTAATTAATTTTGCCTTTAATTTACACCCTGTAAAATTTTAAAACAATATAATTTAGTTAAATATGGAAATGAATGTTTCAAAAAATGATGAGCAAGTAGTTGCTAGAAAAGCAGGAGGTTTAAATCCAGCTGTTATTATTCCTATTCTATTTATTATAGGAGTATGTATTTATTTATTCGTTCTTGGGAGCCCAGGAAACTTTAAAGATGCAGATAAACTAGGAAGTGGTTCTGTAGCTTTTTCAAGTGTTGAAGGAAAAGACATTCACCCAGAATCGTTCTTAGGGATTATCTACAAAGGAGGGGTTATTGTACCGATCTTGATTACTTTCATGATTACGGTAATCGTTTTCTCTTTTGAAAGATATTTCGTTCTTGGTAAAGCTGCTGGAAAAGGAAACTTAGACAACTTCGTAGTACAAGTTAGAAGCTTACTTAACCAGAACAAAATTGACGAAGCTATCGAAGAGTGTGACAGACAACAAGGTTCTGTAGGTAACGTAGTGAAAGAAGGTTTGACTACTTACAAAGCTCTTGCTCACGATACAACTTTAAATAAAGAGCAGAAAATGGTAGCACTTAACAAAGCTATCGAAGAAGCGACAACTCTTGAGATGCCAATGCTTGAGAAAAACATGATGATCCTTTCTACTTTAGGTACTGTTGCAACATTAGTAGCACTACTTGGAACGGTAATCGGGATGATCAAGGCATTCTTTGCATTAGGTTCAGGAGGTGGTACTCCAGATGCTGCTGCTCTATCTACTGGTATCTCTGAAGCCTTGATCAACACGGCATTAGGTATTGGTACTTCAGCAATCGCTATTATCCTTTATAACTTCTTTACTTCTAAAATTGACGGATTAACATATAAGATCGACGAGATCTCTATGAGCATCCAACAGTCTTTCGCTGAATTCAACTAAGAATTAGCAAGAAATTTGCATTAGCAATTAAAAGAAGTTTAATTAAAAATATTTTATAATAATGGCGAGAGTCAAACCAAAAAGACATGGAGTAATTACGGACATGACTGCAATGTGTGACGTTGCGTTCCTACTCCTTACGTTCTTTATCTTGACCACTCAGTTTAAAAAGCCTGACGTGGAGCAGATCAAACCGCCATCTTCAATTTCGGAAAAATTACTTCCAGATGCTAGTTTAATGACTATCAACGCTACTCCGGACGGAAAATTCTATTTCCAACCTGTAGACAATGCATCAGAGAGAGTAGCCCTTTTAGATAAAATGGGACAAAGGTATGGTATTACTTTTGACAACAATCAAAAGGCTGCATTCCGGAAAATTCAGGCAATTGGTGTTCCGATGAACAAATTGAAAGGTTTCCTGGATATGTCTGAAGATGAGCAGAAAAATTATAAGAGTCCTACAGGGATTCCTATGGACAGTACAAATAAGCAATTAATTGACTGGGTAAAAGAAAGTTTGAGCGTAAATCCTGAATACAAATTAGCGATTAAAGGGGACGTTACTACTGAATATCCTAAAGTTAAAAGCCTGTTTGAAGGTTTAAGAGATATTGATTTTCTTAAATTTTGGTTGATTACATCACAAGAAGGTAAACCTAACGAATAATATCGATAGAAATGGCAGAAGTACAAGTACAGGAAAAAGGCGGCAAGGGCGGCAAAGTCCGTTCCAAGAAGCAGAGTACCAGAGTCGATATGACTCCGATGGTGGACTTGGGTTTTCTATTGATTACCTTCTTTATGTTCACAACCACATTCTCTAAACCGAATGTAATGGATTTGGGTCTTCCGGCAAAACCGAAAGATGAAACAAAAAAACCACCTCCAACAGAAATTAAACTTTCGAACTCAATCTCTATATTATTAGGAAAAGGTAACAGAGTGTTTTGGCACCAGCAGGATGCAACATCCTTGAATGACCAGACTCTTATGGAAACTACTCTGGATAGAGAAGGAATTAGAAAAGTAATTCAGCAGGCAAAATCAAGAGCTGCAGATCAAAGTAAATTTACTGTGATCATTAAGCCAACCGACGATGCTGTATATAAGAACTTTGTTGATATTCTTGACGAAATGGCAATTACCAAAAGTGAGCAATACGGGGTTACCGATTTGAAGCCTTGGGAGAAAGCTATTTATGATAAGAAAATCGGTGGTGCTGGTGCACCAGCTGCTACAAAGTAATTTAACCATAAAACTGTAAATCTATGGCAGATGAAAATGTATACGGTCCGAATCTTACTTTAGATGAGATCGTATTTGAAAATAGAAACAAGGAATATGGTGCCTATGATCTTAGACATCAGTATCCGAGACTTCTGACGAAATCTTTTATTATCGGAACCGCTTTATTCCTTTTGGCAGCATTGTCTCCGTTCATCTATCTTACAATTAAAAACCTTACCGCTCCTCCAAAGCAGGAAGTAAAGGCAGACCTTGTAGAGATTATTGAAGATGAGCCAATCATTGACCAGCCTAAAGAAGAAGAACCACCTCCACCACCTCCACCACCAAAAGAAGAGGAAAAAATTGAGGTGATTCAGAACGTAGTTCCTGAGCCTGTAAAAGCTCCGAAAATTGAAACTCCACCACCGCCGATTTCCAAGCAGTTGGAAACAACAACTGGTTTGAATAATCAGGAGGGGGTAAAAGCTCCGGCATATACACCACCACCGCCACCACCATCTACGGGTACGAAAGCTACCACTGTAGAGGTAAAAGCGAATAATCCCAACGAGATCTATAAAGATGTAGACCAATCTGCAGAATATCCTGGAGGTATGGGAGCATTGAGAAGATTCTTGGGAGATAATTTCGATACTTCTCTTATGGAAGGAGGTGAAGGTACTCTTAAAGCCAAGCTGAAATTCGTTGTGGAAAAAGACGGAACTGTTTCCGGGGTAACCATTGAAGAGAAATCTCCAAATGGCGACTTCAACAGTGAAGCGATTCGTGTAGTTAAGAAACTTAAAAAGTGGACTCCTGCCAAGAGAAATGGAGAAAGCGTAAGATCTTACTATAGCGTACCATTTACAATGAACTTTGAATAATTAGACTTATTTATTCAGAATATAAATAAAAAGAGAGGCTTATGCTTCTCTTTTTATTTTTTTTGGTATTTTTGTTACATGATGTTCAATTGGTTATCCCTCGTTACGGGATTGTTTTATATTGTTTTAGGAATTGTAGTGATTATCTACAAATTCTTCTTTACCATTCTGGAGCCTGCCGTTGCATATGCATTGGGAGGTCTGCTCATTATTTATGGGATCTTCAGAATTTACAGAGCAATCTCAAGAATCAAAAAATCGGGAAATGAAGAGTAGTTTTAAAATTGCAGCAGTTTTTATTCTGGGCATACTTGCCGGCTGCAAAAAAGAAGAGAAATCTCCCTCTTATCACAAAGGTGATCTTACCATTTTAACCGACGAATCTTTTCAAAGTGTTACAGAAGCTTTAGCAGATGGGTATATGATCAATTATCCGGAAACAAATATTAAAGTGGAGACAAAGAAAGAAGATTTAGGTTTTCTGGATCTGCTTCACGGCAATGCAAAAGTCGTAGTGATGTCCAGGAATCTTAATCCTGAGGAAATAAAAACATTTGAGGAGAGAACAGATCTGAAGTTCCTTCCTGCCAGATTTGCTGCTGATGCAGTCGTTTTTGTAGTGCCCAAGGACTCTCCTAAAGAAAGTATTTCAATGGATGAGATCAATGCCGGGCTTCTGTCTGATAAAAAAGAATTTATCTTTGACGGAACCAATTCCAGTAATCTCAACTTTGTTGCTGAAAAACTAAAAAAACAACCCAAAGAGCTTAAATTTTCCATCATCCCCGGGAATCAGAAAATCATTGAAGAGCTGGGTAAGTACCCTGACAAGATTGGAGTGATAGGGCTTAATACTTTTAGCCGTCCTTATGACAAAACTTCGGAAAAGCTTAGAGAAATGGTTAAAGTTCTTCCTGTAGTAGATAAAGGGAAATCCTACACTGCGGATTTTGAAGGTCTTCGGTCAATGGAATATCCTTTTACAAGAGTCCTGTATTTCCTCGCCAATGAGGGTAATTTTAATATTGCCAACGGGTTTATCAGGTTTTCCTGTACTCACTTAGGACAGAAAATTGTTCAAAAAGAAGGATTGCAGCCTTATAACATCTATAAGAGAGAGGTACAGATGCGTTAAAAAGTATTAAATTTCACATTGGACCCTTACAAAAAATAGTGTTTTGGTCTGAAAATTGTGTATAATATAACTCAATTATTAGAAATTATAAAATGAAAGATATAATGAATATGAATGTAAAGAAGATTGCTTTTGGAGCAGCCGTAGTATTTTTTACGGGTTTTGCCTCTGCACAGACATTGCAGGATGGTATTAACAGTATAGACAGTGATAAATTTGCTCAGGCAAAAACAAACTTCACTGCGATGATCGCCAAAGAGCCTACCGCTGAAAACTACTTCTATTTAGGAAATACTTTCTTAAAACAAGGAGAACCGGATTATGCCAAAGCGATTGAAAGCTTCAACAAAGGTCTGGCTGCAGACAGCAAAAGCTATCTTAACAAAATCGGCTTGGCTGCCGTTAAATTAGGAAAAGGAGATAAGAGTGCGATCGCTGAGATCCAGAAAGTAGTAACAGATTCCAGAGAAAAGGATGCTGAAGTACTTTTCAGAGCAGCAGAAGCATTAACAATATTTGAAAAAAACAGTTCTCCGGACCTTGCCATCCAGTTTCTGAATAAAGCTATTGAAAAAGCTCAGAAAAAAGGAGTTCCTGCTTACTATTATTACACCTTAGGTGATGCATACAGATTAAAGAGAATTCCGGGTGATGCTATGTCTGCTTATGATAAAGCTTTACCATTAGCTAAAAATAAAGCTTCTGTCTATACAAGAATGGGAACTTTATGGATGGCTGCTCAGTTGTGGAAAAATGCAAAAGAAAGCATTGATAAAGCGATTGCTGTAGATGCTACCTATGCACCTGCTTACAAAGCACTGGCAGGATATGATATCAGATATCAGCAAAATGCAAAAGCGACTCAGGACCTTATCAACTATACCAAGTATGCTGACGAAGATCCATATACTCAACTGGAAATTTCCAAGTTATATTTCACCAATGAAGATTACACAAACTCCAAGGCAGTTTTAGATAAAATTTTCGATAAAATTGAAGATCCTATCAAGTTTAAACTGAGAGCGTATCAGTCTTATGCTGATGGAAACTATGCCGATGCAAAGCAGAATATGGATACTTTCGTTTCTCAGGCAGAGAAAACGAGAATTCAGCCTGCTGACCAGGGACTTCAGGGACTAATTGCTGCAGGTCTGGCAAAAACGGAGACTGATGCTGCTAAGAAAACCGCTTTAATGACAGAATCTCAACAAAAAATTGCTATTGCCAAAGCTGCTAAGGATGAAACCATGAAGTGGGATCTAGAGCTTGCTAACATTGCAGGAGGCGGAGGCACTTCTCAGGCAGAAGTAGATAAAGGACCTACAAACCCGGCTATTGAAGCACTGAAAAAGCAGGTTGCTGCCAACAGTCAGGATTCTGATGCTCTATTCAAACTGGCAACTGCGTATCAGGAAGCTAAAAACTGGAATGGAGCGATCCTTACATGGCAGAAAATGTCCGTTCTTTTACCAGATTGGGCTCCGGCATATTATAGCCAAGGATACTCTTACCAGCAGGCAGGAAATAATGATGCTGCAAAAATTGCTTATGAGAAATTCATCAGCACTGTAAAGCCTGCGGATATGGAAGCTAACAAACAGACTCTGGCTTATGCTTATTTTGCAGTAGCATATATGAGCAAAGATGCTGATCTTGCCAAAGCTAAAGATTACGTTGCTAAATCTTTGCAGCTTGATCCTACTTACCAGGATGCTGTAAAATTAAATGCAGAGATCAACAAATAATTTAAAATTTAAATTAGCGATATTAAAACTTCCCATTCGTAATGTTTGGGAAGTTTTTATTTTAAACTTATCTTTGATTTTATGAAATCGCATTACCGAAATTTCTTATCAAAAATACCAATGATGATAGCGATTGCACATGACCTTATAAAAAATATGATATTCTGCATATGAAAACTGATATACTTGCTTTTGGAGCCCACCCGGATGACGTAGAGCTGGGATGTGGCGGAACCATTGCTAAAATGGTCTCAGAAGGAAAAAAATGTGTTGTGGTAGATCTTACAAGAGGAGAACTTGGAACAAGAGGTACCGATGAAACAAGAAAAGCTGAAGCGGCAGATGCTGCTGAAATCTTAGGACTTTCTGCAAGAGAAAATCTTGGGATGAAAGATGGCTTTCTAGTCAACTCTGAAGAATACCAATTAAGAATCGTAAAAATGATTCGCAAATACAGGCCGGAAATCGTCTTGGCGAATGCGATTGATGATAGACATCCGGATCATGCAAAAGGAGCGAAATTAGTGTCTGATGCGTGCTTTTTGTCCGGATTGAGGAAAATTGATACTGTATTGGAAGGAGAAACACAGGAAGTATGGAGACCCAAGCATGTTTTCCATTATATTCAGTGGAAAGATATCAAACCAGAGTTTGTCATCGACATTTCGGAATATCTGGATAAAAAACTTGCTGCCTGTATGGCATATAAGACCCAGTTTTATGATCCTGCGTCCAAGGAACCTGAGACACCAATCACCACAAAAGACTTTTATGAAAGTCTGACGTACCGTGCTCAGGATTTAGGGCGATTATCGGGAGTTGCTTATGCTGAGGGCTTTACGTCTGAAAAGTTAATTTCTTTGAAAAATTTTGACGGAATTGTTTGGTAGTTGAGAAAAATCTCCTATATTTGCACTCACAAAACGGTGATTGTAGCTCAGTTGGTTAGAGCGTCGGATTGTGGTTCCGAAGGTCGGGGGTTCGAGACCCCTCATTCACCCAAAGAAAGTACACTTTTTACAAGTGTACTTTTTTCTTTTACAGCTATTTAATCTGGAATAATTACCATTTTCTATATTTTTTTCACTGATTTTTTTCCCTGCGGCAATAAAACGGGATGGATATAGCAGGAATCAGGTGCAAAATTTGGGGGAGGATGAATTTTTTCTATCTATACTTTTCGTATTGAAATCGAAGTAATCTCCATTCATCCATGAATGTTATTTCAACGGAGTCAAAGAAAACGATACAAAAGTTCAAGACTGCAGCCATCTGCTGAAAAATTGATCTTAATTCCTAATATTTCCAAACTCGGTGTGCATCCCAAACATAGGGAAAGGTTGCTCCTTCCTTTGCAGATGATGATCCGGAATCTGCCGGAGTATTATCCAGGGTTTATCACTTGCGAAAGGCCAAGAAATACAGGATTCTGTGCAATGTCATAAGCTGGCTATATTGCATAAAAAAAGCATCTTTTTCAGATGCTTGTGTTTTTAGATATTCTTTTTTTAAACTTCGTCGTCAGAATCAATTGTAAACGATCTGCTCTTAAAGTCTTTGTCATGTTTTTCTGAAATTACATCCTCACCCTTTTCATTAATGATGAAATCTGTGGACTCATTAAACATCTCCTGAAAACTCTTAAAATCTTCCTTGTAAAGGTAAATTTTATGCTTCTCGAATGTAGCTTCCCCATTCTCTCCGAAATTCTTCTTACTCTCTGTGATCGTAAGATAATAATCTCCTGCTTTCGTCTCGCGCACATCAAAGAAATAAGTTCTTCTCCCTGCTTTTAACACCTTCGTGAAAATCTCATTTTCATGGCGTTCCTTGTATTCACTCATTGTTAGATATTTTTTAATCTTGTTAAGAACAAATATAAAAGAATTCTTTTAATCACAAAATTTTTTTTATGATTTATTTAACAATTGAGAACGAAACGGCTAAGCAGTTACAGAATTGGCAATTTCCGTGAGGTTGATTATTTTGTCTGCTTTTTGAGCGCTAGACTCTCTGTGTGTGATAATTATGGAGGTCGCGTTGCTGATTTTTTTGTCGATATTTTCCAGAATATTCTGCTCGGTTTCCGTATCCAGAGCAGATAGCGAATCATCAAAAATTATGATTTTAGGGTCCTTTATGAGGGCTCTGGCGATGCAAATTCTCTGTTTTTGTCCCCCCGAAAGCATTACCCCACGTTCACCAACAAGTGTTTTATATTGCTCTTTAAACTCCACAATATTCTTATCGACATCTGCAATTTTTGCATATTCTACCACCGTCTCATGAGACGGGTGATCAATTGCAAAACCTATATTATTTTCAATAGAATCAGAGAATAAATAGCTTTCCTGAGGAATATACCCGATGAAGTTGCGGTAGTTGTCCAGGTTATGTTCCTTAAGGTTGCGGCCATCGATTAGAATCTCACCTTCAGTGGGATCTATAAGCCTGCACAACAGTAAGGCAACCGTTGATTTTCCACTCCCCGTTTTGCCCATAATGGCTAAAGATTCTCCTGCCTTGATGGTGAAACTTAAGTTATCAAGTGCCTTAATTCCTGTATTAGGATAGGTATAAGACACATTTCTGAATTCAATATCACCCCGGATCGGATAAGTATCAAAATTGGTATTGACGATTTCCGATTTTTTGTCCATAAAATCATTGATCCTCTGCATGGAAGCTTCAGCTCTCTGGTTGATAGAAGTAACCCAGCCTACCATAGAAAACGGGAAAATCAGTGTGTTGATATACATAAAGAAATCTGCAATTTTACCGATGCTTAATTCTCCTGCAATGTATTTCCCTCCACCGATCCAGATAATGGCAACGTTCAGCAATCCGATCACAAATAAAATAATGGTGAAAAAATAAGCTTCCGTTTTGGCAAGATCCAATGCCTTGTTCTGATAATCTGTTACTTTAATACCATAATTTTTTTCAATGTACTTTTCTCTCGCAAAAAATTTCACCACCCGAATTCCGGAAAAGCTGTCCTGAACAAAAGTTGAAATGGCAGACTGGCTTTTCTGCATAATCTTCGACTTTTTGTTGATGATGGAACTTACTTTATATATAGCGTATGATAAAATAGGAAGTGGCAGCAATGTCCATAAGGTCATGGAAGCATCTGTCTTTACCATATAAATAGCTGTGATGATAACCAGGACAATGAGGTTGGCAACATACATAACTCCCGGGCCAAGATACATCCTTACAGCAACGACATCTTCACTGAGCCTGTTCATCAGATCTCCAATGGTCGTCTGCTTATAGTCTGTCAAAGAAAGATCCTGATAATGTCTGTAAATTTTATTTTTAAGTTCGTATTCTATTCTTCTGGACGCTACAATAATGGTTTGCCGCATCATGAACGTGAAAACTCCTGTCAGAAGCGAGCAGCCGACAATGATCCCAACATAGATCAAAACCTGCTGATTGAAACCCAGATTTCCACTTTTGGTAAGTTCATCCACAGATTTTCCTACAAACTGAACTTTATATATATTGAAAAAATTACTGGCAATGATAAAGAGTACTCCCCAAAACAAAAGTATTTTGTGTTTCCAAAAATGAGGGTTTAAGGTTTTTAGCGCTTTCATAAAGTTTGACAAAATTACGAAAATGTGATCACACTACGAATTTCATCAATTTTAAATTTTGTATCTTTGCACCCATAAAAAGCTCTTTGAATGTTAGGAAGACGACAAATCCGTGAAAAAGTAGTACAGACAGTGTATTCATACTATCAGAATCCTGTAAAGTTTGATGTTTTAGAGAAAAACATGTTTACCGGAATAGAGAAAATCTATTATCTCTATATCTATCAGCTTAATTTCTTAGTAGGACTTAAGGACCTTGCTGAACATCAGATTGAAATCGGGAAGAATAAGTTTCTTAAAACTGATGCAGATATTAATCCTAACCAAAAATTCATCAACAATCAGGTATTGATAAAGCTGGAAGAAAACCCGGAGAGATTATTTTTTACCGGCCAGCATAAGCAATTGAAATGGGATATGCATGATGATTTGCTGGTAAAGACTTTCCAAAGAATCACTGCGGGAAAACGTTATCAGGACTTTATGAAAGAAGAAGGCTATTCTTTCGAGGATGATCAGAAATTTATCGGAAAATTATTCTTAAGATATATTGCTGAGAACGAAGACTTCCACGATTATCTTGGAGATAAGGAATTGTCATGGTATGATGATATTCATATTGCCAATTCGATGGTACAGAAGACCATAGGCTTCCTGAGAGAAGATGAAGAAAGCAGAACTTTAATCAAAGTGATTAAAGATGAAGATGATAAAATTTTCGCAGGCAAATTGCTGAGAGATACCCTGAATAACTGGGAGATCAACGAAAAAAAGCTTGAAGAAAGATTGGAGAACTGGGATCTGGAGAGAGTTTCTCTAATGGATAAAGTAATCTTATCAACCGCGATCACTGAACTGGATAATTTTGCCCTGACCCCTTCAAGAGTTATTATTAATGAATATATTGAAATTGCAAAAGTATTTGCTACAGACCGTTCCAATATCTTTATTAATGGTATTTTAGATAAATATTGTAAAGATCAAAATAGAATATAAAATGAAATCAGAGATTCGTGAACACATTTTAGAAAATATGAAAAAAGTAAACAAAAAGACGTTATCAATTATCGCCTTATCGATCATAAGCTTTGGTTTAGTTTCATGTAAAAAAGAAAACAAAGAAATGCAGGGTACTGAAACTGTAATTACAGATTCTACTGCTGTTGAAGCTCCGGTAATGGCTGATTCTACTGCTGCACCGGTTGCAGGTGAAGCGGCTGCACCGGTTTCAAACCAGCCATCTACTTCTATCGCTTTATCTGAAAGCAACTTCGATTTTGGAAAAATCAAAAAAGGAGATAAAGTAGAGCACGTATATGAAGTGACTAATACAGGGAAAAACCCATTGGTTATTTCTGAAGTAAAGCCAGGATGCGGATGTACTGCTCCTGATTTTACAAAAGAACCAATTCTACCAGGTAAAAAAGGTAAAATCACATTGCATTTCGATTCTACAAACTTTGACGGGAACGTTCAGAAATTTGCAGACGTTTATGCAAACGTAGAAAAAGCTCCGATCAAATTAACGTTCACGGCGAACATTCAACCTTAATAATTACGATATGTTGACATTATTTTTACAGGGACAGCCACAAGGATCTTCATCGATGATGCTGATTATGATGGGGGTGATGTTTGTTGGGTTTTATTTTCTGATGATCAGACCCCAGATGAGAAAGCAGAAGCAGGAGAAAAATTTTCAGGAAGAACTGAAAGTTGGAACAAGGGTAGTGCTTACTTCTGGCCTTCATGGAAGAATTGCCCAGGTTCAGGATGATGGTTTCGTGATCGAAACCCTTTCCGGGAAATTAAAATTCGAAAAAGCGGCGATTTCAAGAGAAATGACTGAATCGCGTTTTGGAGCAAAAGCAGCTGATAAGGCCGCTGACAAAAAAGAAACAGCTACTGAAGAAAAGAAATAATTCAGTCTGAAAAATACTAAAGCTTCGGCGGGTGAACAAAGTTCACCCGCCGAAGCTTTTTATGTAGGGTTATATACAATTTTGCAAGGCATTTACAGAGGCAATCTCAGTTTTAAAAAAACAAATTATCTTTGTCCTTATGAATCAAAATACAGGTAAAACCGTTCTTATTTTAGGTGCCAACTCGGATGTTGCCAAACAATGCATCAGGCAATATGTACAAAATGGATTTTCTGTCATAGCTGCCTCCAGAAATACAAAGTCTCTGGAAGACTTTACCATTTTGAATAATCTGGCTGCACCACAGGTAACGATCATGTACTTTGATGCTGCGGATTTTGATTCTCATCCTCAATTTTATGCTGCACTTCCTGTAAAGCCTCATATCGTAATTTATGCTGCCGGATATCTGGTTGATAACCGGAAAGCCATGATGGATTTTAAGGGTGCCAGACAAATGATGGAAGTCAACTATATGGGTGGGGTGTCTATTCTCAACCTCGTGGCAACGGATCAAAGCAATAGTAATCTGGAAAGAATTGTCGGTCTTTCCTCACTATCCGGTGTTAGGGGAAGAAAGAGTAATTTTGTGTATGGAAGTACTAAAGCTGCATTTACGCAGTATCTTGCCGGACTGAGACAGGAGCTGGCTTCCCGGTCTGTTGTTGTTAATGCACTGGTGATCGGATATATCAGAACGAAGATCAATGAAGGGCTGGAGCTTAATGAATCCCTGATGATGGAACCGGAGTACGTTGCCGGATTCATTGTGAATGCCGGAAACTCTTTTACCATTGTTCCCAATTTCAAATGGAAGATTATTTATCATATTTTGAGGCTGTTGCCAGAAAGTTTAGCAGCCAAACTACCATAATGTTATATTCGTATCTAAACCACAGCGTTCAGGCAAATCCTTGTATTATTCCCATAGGGTGATACGTAAGAGACCGAATAAAAATCACAGTTCGGTACCTTTTTTGTTATTATTGGAGCAAAAATTATTTCTTTACGTAAGATCTAATTCTGAAATGATCATTGGGTAGGCTGAACTTTCCGTTCTGTACGTCATCTATTTTCATATAAAAACATTTACTTTACCCCGGAAGAGGTAAGGCATTATTTTTTTGACTATAGATTTATTTTTGATCAATTTCGATATAAAAAACACTTAAATAGTACTATAAAATGGACAATCTGGAATTGAACAACATTCAACAACACTGGGATACCTTAATTGCTTCAGCGATATCATGGGCTCCAAGAATTTTTACAGCAGTAGTTTCTGCGATATTGATCTATCTGATAGGATCATGGATCATAAGAATGATCAAGAAGCTGGTTGAAAAAGCATTCAGGAAACGAAATATGGAACCCTCTTTACAGCTGTTTCTTCTAAATATTATTAATTGGGGACTTAATATTCTTCTTTTTATTGTAGTGGTTACACAGCTCGGGGTACAGACATCTGCTTTTGTGGCGATGATTGGTGCTGCCGGTTTGGCTGTTGGTTTGGCACTACAGGGTTCACTGACAAATTTTGCAGGGGGAATCCTTATTCTATTGTTAAAACCTTTTAAGATTGGAGACTTTATCTCTACCAATAATGGAGTATCCGGAACGGTACAGGCTATTGATATCTTTCATACCAAACTTATTACACCTCAGAACCAGTTAATCGTTATTCCAAACGGGGTAGTTTCAAACAATAGTATTACCAACTTTACGCATCTGGGAACAAGAAGAACCTGGATAGATATAGGGGTTTCTTATGATGCTGACCTGAAGCAGGCAAAAGATATTCTCATGAATGTCATCAAAAGTAATGAATATGCCTTTACAGATCCTGCTCCCCAGGTCGTTGTGACAGAATTGGGAGACAGTGCGGTAAATTTATCCATTAGAGTAACAACTTCCAACGAAAATTTCTGGAAGATGAATGAGGAACTTATCATTAACTGTAAAGAAGCTCTTGATAAGGCAGGAATTGAAATCCCTTTTCCACAGAGAGATCTGCATGTGTATAACAAATAACAGAAGATACTAACGATAAAAAAGCCTGCATTATTTACTATTGCAGGCTTTTTATTTTAACGTTACCTCTAATTCCGGTAATCTTACCAGTGATTAGCTAATAACCTTTGAGGATAATCGATTATTCAAGGTTTTGCAATGCCTCCAATGCCTTCATCATATCAATGCCTTTTCCAAGGACTGGCTTAAACAAATCACCTTTATCTTTAATTCTTTCAAGAGCATTGTCTATGGTGAAATCCGTGGGTTTTAGTCCAGGTTTCAGTTCACTCCATTCCAGAGGCATGGATACGGAAGCTCCTTCTTTAGGCCGTATGCTGTAGGTACTTGCTAAGGTCTGCCCCGTTCTGTTCTGGAGATAATCAAGATAGATTTTCTTATCATCCCGTTTCTGCAGGCTTCTCTCCAGGGTTGTTATTTCAGGAAGTTTTTCATGCACCTGCTTCATCAGAATATGGGCAAAATCTTTTACCTGGTCAAAATCATACTTTCCACCCATTGGAATATACACGTGTATTCCTGTACTTCCGGAAGTTTTACAGTATCCTCTGATCTTAATAGTATTTAAAACCTCATGTACCTGAAGTGCTGTTTCTATGACGTTATCAAACGTATTTTTCTTTGAGGGGTCCAGATCCAGCACAAGATAATCCGGGTGTTCGAGATCTGGAAGAGAACTGTTCCACGGATTAAGGTCTATGCATCCGAGATTATTGAGATAGGCCAGGGTAGCCTTGTCATTACAGTAGATATAATCAATGTATTTGTCATTAGATTCAGAATATACCTGCGTGGTCTTTATCCAGTCCGGAATATGGTCGCCGGCATCCTTCTGGTAAAATCCCTGCTCCTCTATGCCATTGGGGAAACGATTAAGAGAAAGAGGCCGGTTTTTCAGATAGGGAAGGATATAAGAGGATACCGACTGATAATAATCTATTACATCTCCTTTGGTAATGCCATCTTTGGGGAAATAGACCTTGTCCCGGTTGGTGAGTTTCACAACATGTTTATTCAATGTGATTTCTTTTTCCTTATCAGAAGATGCGGTTTTTTTTGAAGATGCTTTAGCTTTCATAGTGTTGGGCTTTTGAGTGGGGTGTATATTGGATGTTGAATCTTTGACTTCTTCAGGCTCCTTATCTTCGCGGATTCCCATAAAAACGGGATGCCGGAAAATACCATCCTTGGTGATTTCAGAATATTTGATTTCACATACCATTTCTGGACGCACCCATGTGACGGGCATATTGGTTTTGGGAATGGTGTCAAAGGGTGCAGTTTTTACGATCAGCTTCTGGAGTCTTTCATAAACCTGTTTTAAAGTACTGCTGTTAAAGCCTGTTCCTGTATGTCCGCAATAGGTTAATGTTCCATCAATGTATTTCCCTAAAATAAGGGCGCCGAAACTTTCGCGGGAACCTCTGGGCTCTGTAAATCCACAGATAATGGCTTCATCCGTATTTGAAAATTTTATTTTGAGCCAGTCGGTGGTCCGGTGATTTTCTAAGTACTCGCTGTCTGCCCTTTTGGCGATCATTCCTTCGAGCTGCATTTTTTTCATTTGCTCAAAGAAGGCTATTCCCTTTTCCGGAATGTGATCGCAATACTTGATGACATCAGTCTCCATTAAGGCGTCCTTTAACAGCTCTTTTCTTTGAATGAGAGGCAGCTCTTCTGTAGAATGGCCATTGAGCCATAAGAGATCAAAAACCTGATACACCAGAGGGAGATTGGGATAGTCCCCGATTTGCTGTAAAAGCTGGAAACTAGGTTTTCCCTGATCATCGTAGGCTACGACTTCGCCATCAAGAATCATATTGTATTTTTGCCGCGCAAAATCCTGAGTGATGATATCGAATTTGGACAGGAAAGAAATTCCGTTGCGGGAATAGAATAGCGGTTCCTTATGGCTAAGGTCCGCAACCGCTCTGTAGCCGTCCCATTTTATTTCAAAAAGCCAGTCTTTATCATCAAAAGCTTTATCCGAGGATTTGGCAAGCATCGGTTTGATAAACGATTTCAGCTTTTTTTCATGGGTCAAAGAGTTAAAACTTCTGAATGGCTTTTCTGAAGTTATGACTTCTTTTTTTCTTTTATTTTTAGGCTTTTTTTTTCCTCTAGAAATTGGGTAACCAAGGATTTTGGTGACGTGTTGTCTTCAGCATCGTAAGGGCTCTCTGCATAATCATCTTTATGTTTTATCAGCAGCCATGCATTGTCTTCACTGTTTTTCATTTTGACGAGAGCAAATTCACCTTTTAGTTTTTTCCCATGTAAGATAAATTTTAAAGACCCCGCATGCAGTTCTTTCAACAGTTCTTTTTCATCAGAAACAGAAGTGCTTTCTTCCAGAGGCTCATATGTCCCGCTATCCCAGACTTCAACTTGTCCGGCACCGTAATTCCCTTCGGGAATATTTCCTTCGAAATCTTTGTAATCATAGGGGTGGTCTTCTACCATCATGGCAAGACGTTTGTCTTTGGGGTCCAGGGATGGACCTTTGGGAACAGCCCAGCTTTTTAGTACTCCCTCCATTTCCAATCGGAAATCATAGTGGAGCCTTGAAGCGGCATGCCTCTGGATGACAAAAATAAGTTTGTCCTTGCTCTTCTTTGTCTTTCCTTTAGGTTCGCTGGTTTCGTCGAACTTTCTTTTTTTATGATAATCTTTGAGCGCCATTATGATGCAGATTTAGATTTGGAAGTACTCAGACTGGCTTTTAGCTGTGCCATGAGATCAATAACTTTACCTTCTTTTGCAGGCTGTGCTTTAGCAGCTTTTATATTTTTGCCTTTTGCTTTCTGCTTGATGATCTTCATCAGTTCATCAGAGTACGTATCTTTATACATGGCAGGGTCAAAATCCTGCGACAGCTGCTCTATCAGGCTTACCGCCATTTTCAGCTCTGCCGGTTTCGGTGCTTTCTGCGCCGGGATTTTTAAATCTGCATATTTCCTGATTTCCTGATCAAACCTCAGGCGGTTCAGCACCAGAACTTCATCATTATAAGGTCGTATCATCCCGATAGCCTGGCTTTCACGGAGCACAAAAGTGCCCACTCCCACCATTTTAGTCTTTTCAAGTGCTTTGAGAAGAAGCCGGTATGCATTTTCCCCGTTTTTCTGAGGCTCCAGGTAATAGGGCGTTTCAAAATAGACGCTGTCCACTTCTTCCTCTTTTACAAACTGGTCGATAGAAAGTATTTTTGTCTTTTCGGGGCTTGCAGCTTCGTAATCTTCTTCATCAAGGACGATATACTTGTCCTCCATGAGATATCCTTTGACGATATTTTCCCATTTTACTTCTTTTCCGGTGTTTTCATTTACTCTTTTGAAACGGATGTTTGAAAAATCTGACTTATCGAGCATATCGAGGTCCAGTTTTGTGGTTTCCGTAGCGGAATAAATTTTAACGGGAATGTTTACTAAACCGAAGCCAATGGCGCCGTTCCATATTGCTTTCATTGTCTTACGTTTTTAAAAATCAAGCAATTAATATGCCGTGCACAGGTTTTGTGGTACCTTTAACAGGCTTTTTTGTCAAATGACAATTGTTTTTACAGACTGCTTTTATACCTTTATATTTCCGATTTCCGGGTAAAAAAATTATGGAAGAGCTTTTTAATTACATCAAAAAATTCGGATTACTGAACCAGCAGGATGAGCTTCTTATTAAAGGAGGAATTCAGGAGATTTCTATACGTAAAGGGGAGATCTTTGTAGAAGCAGGAAAAGTAAGTCAAAAGATCGCTTTTGTAAAAACTGGAGTATTCCGTTCTCTCTATTACAACAAGGAAGGTGATGATTTTACCCGTTACTTTATCTATGAAGGAAGGTTCATCGGAGATTTTCAGGGATTTACAGATCAGCTGCCTGCCCATGAATATATAGAAGCGATTACGGATGCCGTGCTGCTCGTTATTGATCTTGATCATTTTAAAGTTCTGGAAGAAAAAATTGCCATCTGGCCGGTTTTATTTGCCAGGATCCATGGTTTTGTAGCAGAAAACAAACTGAAGGTCGCAAGCATTATGCTTAACCAGGATGCCAGATCCAGGTATATTCATTTTCTAAACCATTATCCGGGACTTGCCAACAGGGTACCGCAGTCTATGCTGGCTTCTTACCTTGGGGTGACACCATCTTCGCTGAGCCGCATCAGAAGGAATATCAATGATTAATACCACGCAGATCAATTGTATGGTTTAATAAGGGCGGCTTTAGCCCAATTGATGATGGGATCATATCCACTCAAATACGTTTTTGCCAAATGGCAATGGCCTCTTTTTCAAACTGCCATAGCTTTGTCCCATAAAAATTATTATATGGACATTGTATTAGGACTTCAGTGGGGGGATGAAGGAAAAGGAAAGTTTATTGATCTTATCAGTGAAAATTATGACATTGCAGCCCGTTTCAATGGCGGTGCCAATGCTGGACACAGCATCAAGAGAAACGACAAAAGGATCACGCTTAAAATGATTCCTTCCGGAATATTTATGAAGAGCGTTCAGAACGTAATAGGTACAGGCACCGTTCTTGACCCGGTAAGCTTCAAAAAAGAAGTATCGAATCTTAAGCTGTTTGATGAAACTATTCAACCTGAAAAAAATCTGATTATTTCTAAAAAGGCTCATTTTGTATTGCCTACCCACAAACTTCTTGATATCTACATGGAGGAAAATGAGGCTTATACAACTATAGGGACTACAAAAAACGGCATTGCACAGGCGTATTCCAATAAGAATTTAAGGCAGAATGTGAGAATTGGGGATATGAATTTTCCGGATTTTAAAGCTAGGGTAGACAGTATTTTAGCCCGTGAATATGCATTTCTTACCGACGGCGGGATGGAATTACCTTCCCTTGAATCTATCAGTGATGAGTTTTATGATGCCGTGGAGTTTTTAAAACAGTTTAACTGTACGGAAACTGAAATATTCCTGAATAAGGCTGTATCTGAAGGGAAAACAATATTGGCTGAAGGTTCCCAGGCAGCGATGCTGGATATAGATCATGGTACATATCCTTATGTAACTTCTTCTTCTACGACAGCATCCGGAGCCTGCAGCGGTCTCGGAATTTCGCCGAAAAAAGTAGGTGAGATCTTTGGAATTGCAAAAGCCTATTGTACAAGGGTAGGAAACGGAGCATTCCCGACGGAACTTTTTGATGAATTGGGTGATGAGCTAAGAATCAAAGGAAATGAATTTGGATCCAATACAGGGCGTCCGAGAAGAATTGGTTGGCTGGATTTGCCAGCTTTAAGATATGCTGTAATGATTAATGGCGTCACTCAATTGGTTTTAACAAAAGCGGATGTGCTAAGCGGTCTTGGATCAGTCGCTGTTTGTACCCATTATCAAATGGACAACGGAGCTGTTGAAAGTACTGCTGCAACCCTTCCGGAAAACGCAGTGCCTGTACTCAAATGGCTGGATGGCTGGAATGCTGATTTTTCTGCCATTAAAGATCCTTCAGCATTACCCAAAGAATTGATTGACTTTCTAACCTTCCTGGAATCCGAATTGGGGATTCCTGTAGGTTACCTTTCAATAGGGCCGGGAAGAGAAGAAATCCTGAAGATGAAATAAGCTTCTGGTCACAGTGAACTAAAAGTAAAAGCGAGGCAATAGTCTCGCTTTTTATGTGTAATTATGCTTTCGTGTTTAAAGCTCCTGTACTCTTGACCTGGTATTGAGGTAAGTAACTGTTTTATTATAGGTGCTGTCATCAATATTGATCTTATCTAAAATAATATGAAAGGAAGGCATTGCTGTGATATAAACATACCGGTTGTCAAGAATTGAATAGGTGATGGTGTTCCAGGGAAAAGTAAGCTCACTCTTATAATCCTTAAATTTAAAATACTCGGGTGTAAATTCCCATATCACATCCTTTGTGTTGATATGAAGCTTTTCAACTTCCTTGTTTAGTGATTCGTTGAATGTCTTTTTATGTTTTTGATAAACAGAAATATAATTGATATAGCTGAACACATAAAATAAACCGAAGCCCAGAAAAAGAAGTCCTAGATATTGCCTGTAAAAAAGCATTCCTACAGCCAATAGAATGAAAATTATTCCCCAAATGAGGTTTTTGTTGTTTTTGTTAAGATTTTTTTTCCACATTCTCGCAAATTCATATTGGTGAATTTGTCTAAGAAGTTTTTCAGAATTAGGAGTGGTATAAGTAAGTATTTCTTCATTCATGGTTAGGTTAAAGTTTTTTAGTTCTATATAAAAAAAGCGGGGCCAATGCCCCGCTTTAAATTTATGCTTTTAAATCTAATTTTAACTCTAATTCATCGAGCTGTGCATCAGCAATGGAAGCCGGTGCGTCGATCATGACATCACGGCCGGAGTTATTTTTAGGGAATGCAATATAATCTCTGATCACCTCGTTTCCGTCAAGAATAGCAACCAAACGGTCAAACCCGAAGGCTAGCCCTCCATGAGGCGGTGCCCCATATTTGAACGCATTCATCAGGAATCCGAACTGGGCTTCCGCTTCTTCTTTGGTAAATCCTAGAAGATCAAACATTTTTGACTGTAAATCTCTGTCAAAAATTCTGATAGATCCCCCTCCGATTTCGTTTCCATTCAGAACCATATCATATGCGTTAGCTCTTGCTTTTCCCGGGTCTGTTTCCAACAAATGGATATCTTCCGGTTTTGGAGAAGTGAAAGGGTGGTGCATCGCATGGAATCTTTCAGAATCTTCATCCCATTCCAGTAACGGGAAGTCAACAACCCAAAGAGGAGCAAATACATTTCCTTTTCTTAATCCTAAACGGTTTCCAAGTTCCATCCTCAATGCTGAAAGCTGGGCTCTGACCTTATTTTCATTTCCGGAAAGAATCAACATTAAATCTCCTTCTTTAGCTCCGAATTTTTCAATGATTTTTGCCAGGTCCTCTTCGTTGTAGAATTTGTTAACCGATGAGGTTTTTACACCGTCGTTCTGGAATTTTACCCAAACCATACCCGAGGCTCCGATCTGTGGACGTTTAACCCAATCTACAAGTTCATCAATCTGCTTTCTGGTATAGTCTGCACATCCTTCTACATTAATTCCTACGACCAATTCTGCTTCATCAAATATTTTAAAGTCTTTTCCTTTTGCAAGCTCGTTCAGTTCTACGAATTCCATTCCGAAACGGATATCCGGTTTATCGTTTCCGTACTTTCTCATGGCCTCTGCGAAAGTCATTCTTGGGAAAGCACCGAACTCCTGACCGGTAATATCTTTGATCAGGGTTTTCGTCATTCCTTCGAATACGTTCATGATATCTTCCTGCTCTACAAAAGCCATCTCACAGTCGATTTGTGTAAATTCCGGCTGTCTGTCTGCTCTTAAATCCTCATCACGGAAGCATTTTACGATCTGGAAATATTTATCCATTCCACCGACCATCAGAAGCTGTTTGAAGGTCTGTGGAGACTGTGGCAATGCATAAAATTGTCCCGGATTCATTCTGCTTGGCACAACGAAGTCTCTTGCTCCTTCCGGAGTAGATTTGATCAAAACAGGAGTTTCCACTTCAATAAATCCTTCTTCAGATAAGTAATTTCTTACTTTCTGAGCCATTTTGTGACGGAAGATCAGTTTATCCTTTACCGGATTTCTTCTGATGTCTAGGTAGCGGTACTTCATTCTCAACTCCTCACCGCCATCTGTCTCATCTTCAATAGTGAATGGTGGAAGCTGTGAGTCATTTAAAATGGTCAGCTTTTCTACCAGAATCTCAACCTCTCCGGTTGGGATATTAGGATTTTTACTGACTCTTTCAATAACTTTCCCGGTAGCCTGAATGACAAATTCACGTCCCAGCTTTTTAGCCTCTTCCATCAGCTGAGCGGAAGAACGCTCCTGGTCAAAAACCAGCTGGGTAATTCCGTAACGATCCCGAAGATCTACCCAAATCATAAATCCTTTATCACGGATGGTCTGTACCCATCCTGACAGTGTAACTTCTTCATTCAGATTTTTCAGAGATAGTTCTCCGTTGGTGTGTGATCGAAACATAATTATTTGTTTAAAGTTCAATGTTTAAGGCCCATCCTGGAACCTTGATTTTTTCGATGGCAAAGATAAGGCTTTTGCAGATTTTATAAATAAAAAAACTTCCGAAAAGGAAGTTTTATATATCGTTTTAAGATCTTTTTAATCTCTTTTTGCTCCTCTTTCAATGAGCAGCTGTATGGTTTTAGGCGTCTTTCCTTCTTCCGCCAATTCCAGTGGTGTTATGTTCTGACATTTTTTATTAATGTCCACTTTATTGTCCAGCAGATACGTAATAATCGTGTTTTTCCCAGACAAAGCGCTGAACCCAAGTGGGGTATAGAGTTCATTCCCCAAGGTAAAACATTTGTTGTAATCTCCCGGAGCAAATTGTTTTTTGAATGTGGCAACATCATTACTGTAAATAGCCTTCATCTTTTCCTGTGTCAGCTTTTGAGCTGAAAGCATATTCGCAGAAGCTAAAATTCCAAATAGAAAAATCGTAGAGGTTATTTTTTTCATAAGAATTATTTTTAAGAATGTACAAATCTAAATTAAATTTTATTACCAATTGCTAGTTTTACGCATAAATACGTTTGTATTTTTGAAATTATTTAAATTATTACCATCAGAATAATAGAATTTGTATTTTTTTGAAAAGCCGAGACTCTCTACATTTTTATATGGATATTTTTTTTTCTCCCGTAAGCTTACGAATATATTTTCTGCTGCTTCCAGTAAATGAAAAAGCGGATAATCTGCAGATTATAGTGTAAAACTTTTCATATGCCAAGCCTTAATATCTTATGATTCTATATTTTTGCACCAAACAACAGATCAGGATTATGACAAAATATATCAATTTTTTGAAAAAAGCATTTAGTGGAGAAGAAACTGATTTTACAAAGGTAAATATCAGAAGTGCTGTGCTTCTTTTAGCGATTCCAATGATGCTTGAAATGGCTATGGAGTCGGTATTTGCTTTGGTTGATCTCTATTTTGTGGGACATCTTAAAGAAAGCGGCTATGCTATTCAAACCGTAGGGCTTACCGAATCGGTCCTGTCCGTTATGTACTCCATTGCGATTGGGATGAGTATGGCTGCAACAGCATTGGTGGCAAGGAGAATTGGTGAGAAAAACCCGGAACAGGCTTCCAGAAGTGCTGCTCAGGTACTTATGGTTTCATTTGGAATTACCCTTTTTCTGAGCATACTAGGAGTCGTGTACGCAGAGGAAATTCTTGTTCTGATGGGTTCAAAGCCGGAAGCGGCGTCCTATGGAAAAGATTTTACAAGAATTATGATGGGAAGCAGTACGATTATCATGCTTCTGTTTCTGATCAATGGGATCTTCAGGGGGGCAGGGAATGCTATGATTGCGATGAAAAGTTTATGGATTGCAAATATTGCCAACATCATACTTTGTCCAGTTCTGATCAAAGGCTTTGGGCCGGTTCCTGCAATGGGGCTTACCGGAGCAGCATTGGCCACAACTATCGGACGAAGCATTGGGGTGATTTATCAGCTGTATCATCTATTAGTGGCGGATACTCTGATTCGCATTAAGCTGAGTTATTTTAAGCCTGACTTCAGCCTGATCAGATCTGTCGTTACCATTGCTACTCCGGGAATCTTTCAGTTTGTAATCGCTTCATGCAGCTGGATTTTCCTTGCTGAGCTGGTAGCCACCACCGGTGGGGAAAATGCTTCAGCGGGATACCAGACCGCATTAAGACTGATGATGTTCTTTATGCTTCCGGCTTGGGGACTAAGCAATGCCGCTTCCACATTGGTAGGACAGAATATGGGAGCTAACGAAATGCTGAGAGCAGAACAGTCTGTAATGAAAACAGTAAAATATAATGTGATCTTCATGCTGATGGTAAGCCTGATCTTTATTTTTTTTGGAAACTTTCTGGTTGGCTTTTTCACTCAGGAAGAAGAGATCAAAAGTTTTGCGAAGAATGCCCTTCACATTATGAGCACTGGATTTATTTTTTATGGGATAGGAATGGTAATGATCAACGCATTCAATGGTGCCGGAGACACGTGGACTCCTACTTGGGTGAACCTTTTTGGCTTTTGGCTTTTTCAGATTCCCTTAGCTTATTTTCTGTCAAAATATCTCGGGCTCGGTCCTAAGGGTGTTTTTATTTCTATTCCGGCAGCAGAAACGTTGATAACGGTTGTTGCTTTTGTCCTGTTTAAAAAAGGAAAGTGGAAAACCATTAAGGTGTAGAAAGGTTAGTTGCTGGATGCTGGAGAAGGAAGTACCGGAAGTCTGAAATAAGTAAAGGTATTTTTGTCAACAATATGAAGAAGACCTATTGATTTGATGATAGAGAACTGAATATGATTTAATAGCCACCTCAAGCCACCTCTTCCAGCTTTCTCACTTATTTTATAAAATTTTAACAGCTCAATGTATTGGATTTGACAGACATATTTTCTAAATTCGTGATAACAACAAACAGTATTATTATGGGAAAGGGAGACAAAAAATCAAGAAGAGGTAAGATCAATAACGGAAGTTATGGAAAAAGGAGACCCAAAAAAGCCTCAAAATCCTATGTTACTTCTGAAGAAAAATCCAAGAAGTAACCACAATAAAAAAGACCGGAGAAAAATCTTCGGTCTTTTTTTATGACAAATTAAATTAATTATTTTCCGCCAAGGATATTCCCAAGAATACTTCCCAGTCCTCCCTGTTGCTTTTGGTTTCCACCACCACCCAGAACACTTCCAAGAATGTCATTGAGAGGATTTCCTGAAGACTGTGATTGTCCGCCGCCGCCTAAAACGCTGCCCAGGATATCATTCAAAGGATTAGACTGCTGAGTCTGAGCCTGGCTGGATGCATTTCCAAGGATTCCACCCAAAAGATCTCCCAGACCACCTGCTCCCACATTGTTCTGCTGTTTTTCTTTCCCGATGTATCCCATTACTACAGGAGCAAGCATGGCAAGAATAGGCCCAATTTTATCTATTGAAATTCCCGTATTTTGTGAGAGTTGATTTTCTACAGTATTTTTCTGACCACCAAAGATATGATCAAGAATAGATCCGCCTTCGGCCTGTCTTGTTTCAACCTGAGATGCATCATCAAGGATACTTCCATTGTGGTCTTTGTCCAGCGCGTTATTTAACGCTTCGGCTTCCTTAGCGTCCTGAGACTTATTTCTAAGATAAGAAATGATTAGGGGGGTCGCTACTGCCAGAAGGGCAATAACCTGATTTCTGCTGATGCCAAATTTGTTTTCAGCTTGTTCAGCAACCTGATTGCTGGTATTGCCTGTAAGTAGGTCGATTAAACTCATTGTTTGTGTTTGTTAAGTGTTAAGTAGACCAAAGTTATCAAAAAATATGCCTTACAAAATGCAGGCTGTTCATAATTATTGTTAAAGTTTTCTGATCTGCTCTTCGGTGAACCCTTTACTTTTAAGGAACTCAATATACTTTTCTGCCTCAACAGTCATCCAGATCATAGGATCGGGAGCGGTTTTCCCGTCTATGGTAAATTCCAGGATTCCAATATTATTGTTCATCCACGGGTACATATAATATTCCAGTCCGCCCTTATACTTTTTGTGCTGGTCAAAATTCTGTCCCTGCCGGGTTACAGAAACCAGCTTCAGGGATAGAAGATAGAAAAGAGGAATGCCCAGACAAAGCCAGGAAAACTTTTTGATCCATGGATATTTCAGCTGAGAAAGCCCATAGCCTGCGGACAGTGCAAAAATAATATTGAACGGGATGAAAAAAACATAATTATCTGTCACCGCATAGAATGTAGCAAATCCATATACAAATAATGATGCGGTAAAGAAAACGAAAAACATCTTGCGATCAGATGTATATAAATAAAAGATTCCAGCAATTCCAGCAATAAAAAATACATTGAAATTGTAGATCACATAGACCACAGATTTTACTACATCCTGAAGATATTGGAGCCAGGTTTTTTTGAATGAGTTCGAAAGCCATTCTCCACGTTCAGAGGTGTAGGGAGAACCTAAGGAAAGTCCCTGGGATATATTTAAAATGGTAATAGCGGAGAAAATCAGTGCAAAAATGATAAAGGAGAGATAAGCGTATTTTTTTTCCTGTCTGAAATAATACAGGAACAGGAAAAATGCTGGCAGCAAAAGGATGTTCTGGATGTGAACCCAAAGACTGACCCCCAGAAATAAAGCACTCAAAGGAATATAGACCTTATTTTTCTCCTTAAAGCTTTTCACCATCGAAAAGAAAAAAAGGCTCAGCCACAGAGAATTGTAGGTATAGACTTCCACGATTTCTGCATTTTTCCAGAAAGAAAAACTGAATCCGAAAATGAATGCAGCAGCCAGGGAAGCCCACTCCAGTTTTGTAATCACTCGGACAGTGGCGTATATCACCGAAACAGTAAGGGCAGCTGAGGTAATAATGACAAAGCGGCTTGCTTCAATAGCATTGATTCCAGCTAAATTTTTAACGAAAATAACCGTATTGGTGTATAAGAAATGGGAGGTAGCGGTAGCGGTAGTAACAAACTTACCTTTTTCGGCCGGCAGTATAAAGCCTATAGCATCTGCAAAAGGAATTCTGGTAAAGCTCCCCGCATAATAAACTGCTAAAAAAATAAAAAATAAAAAACCAGCCGATAGATATTTGTTCATTATCAGTTCTTTACAATAGGAACATTGGAGCATGCTTCTCCGAACATCAGAGATTTAACAAGGGGTTTAAGCTGCTCCACAAGCTCTATGTAAGCATTTTCCGGAATTTCCTTATCTGAGCAGCCTTTTACCAATACTCTCTTGCCTCTCATCTCTTCAAAATCATATGTTTGAATGGCATTGTGCATAAGAATCACTTCAAGATCCTCCCGATTCCCAAAAACTATTTTTTTAGCCACATCGGTGAGTTTTGCCGTCAGAACAAAATAAGCCCATAGCGGAATAATGGTGTCTACAGAATTATAAATATATATGTAGGCATCTCTGTAGTCATCCACATTGATGGCCTCTACCTTTTCACGGAAATCCTTTTCCTTCAGGATCATCTCCTGAAAAAGAAAATCTTTTAGGTCGATACCTTTTCTTACCCCTTTGGGAAGCAGCGTACTCAGGTCAAAATTGATCAGACCGCTTTCTGCAACTTTATTCCGGATTTCAAATTCTTCTGACATTTTTTATCATTATCTTTGAGCAAATTTACAAATTAAGATTTATATATTTTTTAATTTGTTCTCTATCCTTACCATAGAAATCCCGTATGATGCAAAGACATTCCGCGAATGATCATCATAGAAGATTTTTAAATAGTATAACCACAAACAATAAAGATTTCGAAAGAAATGAAATATTACATTATTGCAGGAGAAGCTTCCGGTGACCTTCATGGAAGCAATTTGATGAAAGCTCTGAAACAAAAGGATCCCCATGCTGAATTTCGTTTTTGGGGTGGTGATCTGATGAAAGCGCAGGGAGGAACGCTGGTAAAGCACTACCGTGATCTTGCTTTTATGGGATTTCTTGAAGTGGTTATGAATTTGAGAACGATTCTGAATAATATCAAATTCTGTAAAGAAGATATACGCAAAAACAGACCGGATGTGTTGGTGCTGGTAGATTATCCGGGTTTTAACCTCAGAATTGCCAGATTTGCCAAAGAGCTGGGAATTAAAGTGGTTTATTATATTTCTCCACAGCTTTGGGCATGGAAGGAAGGAAGAGTTGAAACCATCAAAAAGTATGTGGATGAAATGATGGTTATTCTGCCGTTTGAAGAAGATTTTTACAGAAAACACGGGGTTCATTCGCATTTTGTAGGACACCCGTTGCTTGATGCCATTTCAGATCTGGACGAGATCAGTATTGAGAAGTTCAGCGAAGAAAACGGACTCAACGAAAAAGAAATTATAGCACTCTTGCCGGGGTCCAGAAAGCAGGAGGTAGAAAAGATGCTTGAAATAATGCTTTCCGTAAGACCGCATTTCAAACAGTATCAGTTTGTGATTGCTGGTGCGCCCAGCCTTCCCAAAGAATTTTATGAAAAATATGTGGATGACAATGTCCATTTTGTTTCCAACAGGACTTATGATCTGCTGAGGTGCTCAAAAGCAGCTTTGGTAACCTCCGGAACAGCTACCTTGGAAACCGCTTTACTGAATATTCCCGAAGTAGTTTGCTACAGGGGGAGTACAATTTCTTATGCCATTGCAAAAAGACTGGTTAAGAATATCAACTATATTTCCCTGGTTAATCTCATTATGGATAGGGAAGTGGTAAAAGAGCTTATCCAGGATGAGCTTACTACCAAAAACCTGGTGAATGAGCTTACCAAAATTTTAGAAAGCAAAAAGCGTGAGGAGGTTCTTCAGGATTATGGTCTTCTGAGAGAGAAACTTGGTGGAAAAGGGGCAAGCGGACATGCAGCTGATGTCATTTTAAAAATGTGATATTTATTCCATCAGTCTGTTGGGGAAGAATAGCTTGGCAGAGTGTCAAAAGTAAAGTATTAATTTTTTTTTCTGTAACTTCAGTTTTACAACAAAAAATTAAGCGCACAATTAACCTGTTTGAGATCTTGAAGCGGTGTATTTCATCATTTAAGAGAAGATAAACAATCTATAAATTTCTTACTTTGATGAGGTAATTGATTGGATGTGAACAGGCAGCCTCTTTTTATTTTAGCCATTTGTTTTGTCCTTGGAATTTTTTTTCAGGATAGGTTTCTGTTGAATGATGCAGCGATCTATTCTGTAATGATGTTTTGTCTGGTACTGCTTACCTCCATGTTCTTTCAGAATTATTTCTTACATAAAGTCCGGTCTGTATTGCTGGGTCTGTTATTCTTTGGAATAGGAATGATCATTCACTTTTATAATACTTCCGGAGAACCGTCCGGGCCACCGGTAAAAGGTAAGGAAGCTGTCGTCTTCATCATCACTCAAAAATTAAATTCAAACGAAAAGTATAGAAAGTATGAAGGAGCAGCTCAAGTGGGAAGTCTGAACTTCAATTCAGTTATTTACATTCCCAGGAACAGCAGAGAACTGGATTTTAAACATGTTTATAAGGCAGAAGCCTTTGTCACAAAGCCTTATTCTCCCAAGTACGATTTTCAGTTTAATTATGCAAGATATTTACAGCGTAAAAAAATTGATTATCAGGTGTATATTTCTGATGATATCTCTTCTGTACAGCGAACGGATCTGAGTGTTAGAGATAAGATCAGGCAATTGAGGCTTGAAGTCTTACAGAAGATTGACAGTTCCGGAATGTCCGGGAAAAGCAGAGCGTTTTTGAAAGGAATTATCCTTGCAGACAGAACGGAAATTGATGCTGAAACGGTGAGGGATTTCAATAGATCCGGACTCGTTCATTTGCTGGCTATTTCCGGAACTCATATTGTGGTTATTTTCGGTGTTTTTTACTTTTTGATGACGCGTTTCATGCCCTTAGGATTTAGAAGATATGCCATCCTTGCAAGTGTTTGCTTTATCTGGCTTTTTGCCATTTTTATTGGTTTTGGAAACTCTGTTTTACGTTCCTGTATTATGCTGAGCGTGTATTTTGGATTTGTGCTGCTTCAGCGAAAGCCGGATCTCCTTCACGCGTTGGCAGTATCCGCATTGATTATTCTGATCATGGATAGTCAACAGCTTTTTGATGTAGGATTTCAGCTGAGTTTTTCTGCGGTCCTGGGAATCTTCTGGCTCAATCAGCCTCTTCTGAAGTATTTTCCTAAACCTGATCATTATGTGAAAAAGCTGATTTTCAATACTGTAACCATATCTTTGTCTGCGCAGTTGGCAACCCTTCCTTTGGTGCTGTATTATTTTCATCAGTTTTCTTTTGTTTCCCTGGTAGCCAATTTTATCATTGTTCCCTTTTCGGAAATCATTATAGTATCTTCATTTCTGATGGCTGTTCTTATTGCTTTTGGTCTTGGTGCGGATCTGATTTGCAGAGGATATGATTTTATTATACAGATGCTGCTGAAAACCATTCATGCATTTGCTGAAATAGACATGCTGTTTTATGAAAATATACCGATGAACCTGCCTGAAGTGTTGTCTGTTTCAGTCGTTGTTTATTACATAAGACCCATGCTTTTAAAATTTAACTTTAAAAATGTGAGGAATCTTCTGATGGCCGCAATGATATTTCTAATGATAAAAAGCAGTTTCCAGATTTTTGAAAATCTGAGAGAAGAAATACTCTGGCATAGTTTCAATAAACATGACGTTTTTTCAATAAAAAAAGGAAATAAAGTGTGTTTTTGGATTTCAGATAAAGGAGAAAGAGAGAAGATTTTGCAGTTCATTGTCAGGCCTTACTGTTCATCAAGGCGGATCGGTCACTTTGAAATAAAGGTTTTTCCAGAACATGTTCAGAAGGTTGTTTTAAATGACCGTATCTATCCTGTAAAGTGAGGGTGGTAAATTTTGCTTTTCCCGTATTTATAACCGGTGGATTCTTATTTAGAAACATTACAAACTGTCTATTTGTGAGATTTCTCACTTTTCGATATTGTTAACATTTCTTAATTTTGTGGAAATTCAAATTTAAACTTATATGGCAGGTTTAACGAGTTCTACGATAGGTAGAAAATACGCTATGGCATTATCAGCTCTGTTTTTGCTGATTTTTCTTATACTGCATTTGACAACCAATTTGTTATCAGTCCTGAACAGGGATGCTTTCAATACAGCATCTGACTTCATGGGCTATAATCCTTTTGTGCAGTTCTTAATGCAGCCTATTCTTGGTTTTGCAGTAATTTTCCATTTTGTGATGGGATTTGTATTGGAGATCAAGAATAATAAAGCACGTCCAGTAAAGTATGCATCAAACAACGCTTCTATGAATTCTTCATGGATGTCCAGAAATATGATTATTTCCGGGGCTGTTGTTTTAGCTTTCTTGGCGCTGCATTTATATGATTTCTGGCTACATGAAATTAATTACAAGTATGTAGATGGTTTGACACCGGATGCTGAACGTTACTGGCCTGAGCTTCATGAGAAGTTTGCGGACCTTTGGAGAGTGGCTTTATATGTGATCTCTTTTGTATTGTTGGGATTGCACCTGGCTCACGGATTTCAGTCTTCGTTCCAGTCTATCGGAGCGAGACATCCAAAATACACGCCGGTGATCAAAGCTTTCGGGAAATGGTATTCAATCCTTATTCCTGCAGGGTTTATCTTCATCGCAATTTTTCATTTTATAACTCAATAATATCAATATACTAATATGAGTAAGTTAGATTCAAGAATTCCGGCAGGTCCTCTAAAGGACAAATGGAAAAATCATAAAGACCATATGAACCTCGTTGCACCAAACAACAGAGATAAGATTGATATTATTGTTGTAGGTACAGGTTTGGCAGGAGGTTCTGCGGCAGCTACCTTAGCTGAGCAAGGATATAATGTAAAAGCATTCTGCTATCAGGATTCTCCAAGAAGAGCACACTCTATTGCTGCTCAGGGAGGAATCAATGCTGCTAAAAACTATCAGGGGGATGGAGACTCCACCTACAGATTGTTCTACGATACCATCAAAGGTGGTGACTATAGAGCAAGAGAGGCTAACGTATACAGATTGGCAGAAGTTTCCGCTAATATTATCGACCAGTGCGTTTCTCAGGGAGTGCCTTTCGGTAGAGATTACGGCGGCCAGCTGGATAACCGTTCATTTGGTGGGGTTCAGGTAAAAAGAACTTTCTATGCAAAAGGACAGACAGGGCAACAGCTATTATTAGGTGCCTATTCTGCAATGAGCCGTCAGATTGGTAAAGGTAGAATCAAAATGTACAACCGTCATGAAATGCTGGATCTTGTCATTGTTGACGGAAAAGCAAGAGGGATTATTGCAAGAAATCTCGTAACCGGTGAGATCGAAAGACATTCTGCTCACGCAGTAGTTATTGCTTCAGGAGGATATGGGAATGTATATTTCCTTTCTACCAATGCAATGGGTTCAAACGTTTCAGCAGCATGGAAGATTCACAAGAAAGGAGCGTACTTCGCAAACCCTTGCTATGTTCAGATTCACCCTACTTGTATTCCGGTTCACGGAACTCAGCAGTCTAAACTGACTCTGATGTCCGAATCATTGAGAAACTCAGGAAGAATCTGGGTTCCTAAAAAGATTGAGGACTCAGTTGCGATCAGAGAAGGTAAATTAAGACCTGAAAATATTAAAGAAGAAGATAGAGATTACTATCTTGAAAGAAGATATCCTGCATTCGGTAACCTTGTGCCAAGGGACGTTGCATCCAGAGCTGCTAAAGAAAGATGCGATGCCGGATTCGGAATTGAAAATAACGATACTCAGGAAGGGGTTTATCTTGATTTCTCCACAGAAATCATGAAAAAAGGTAAAGAAGCCGCTATCGAAAAACATATTCATAATCCAACCGATCAGCAGATCTATGATCTTGGTAAGAGCTGGGTTGAGGAGAAATACGGTAACTTATTCGTGATGTACGAAAAAATTACTGCTGATGATCCTTACAAAACCCCAATGAAGATCTATCCTGCTGTTCACTATACAATGGGTGGTGTATGGGTTGATTATAACCTTCAGTCTACGATCCCGGGATGTTTCGTTATCGGTGAAGCTAATTTCTCTGATCACGGAGCCAACAGACTTGGAGCATCAGCATTGATGCAGGGACTTGCAGACGGATATTTCGTACTTCCTTATACTATTGCAGATTATCTTTCTGCAGACATCAGAACGGGCACTATTCCTACCAATTCAGGAGCGTTTGACGAAGCTGAAAAAGGAATTAAAGATAAAATTGACTTCTTTATTAATAATAAAGGAACTCACTCAGTAGACCACTTCCATAAGAAACTTGGACACATTATGTGGAATAAAGTAGGGATGGGTAGAACTCCTGAAGGATTGAAAGAAGCGATCAAAGAAATTGAAGAAGTAAGAAACGACTTCTGGAAGAACGTAAAAGTACCTGGGGAAGGTAATGGAATGAACACTGAGCTTGAAAAAGCCTTCAGAGTGGCAGACTTCCTTGAACTAGGACAGCTAATGGCTATCGATGCGTTAAACAGAGAAGAATCTTGTGGTGGTCATTTCCGTTGGGATCACGCTACTCCGGATGGAGAAGCGGAAAGAGACGACGTGAATTTCAAATACGTCGGAGCTTGGGAATATCAGGGAGAAAATATCAATGCGGAAGTATTGCATAAAGAAGAACTGATATATGACAACATCGAGGTTAAAACAAGAAGTTATAAATAATCTCCAACCTATAAATATAACATTATGAGTGCAAAAAAAGGCTTACATCTTACGCTGAAAATTTGGAGACAAAAAAATAGTAAAACTAAAGGTCAGTTTGAGACCTATAAAATATCAGATGTATCTACTGACTCTTCGTTTCTGGAGATGTTGGATATTCTGAACGAAAACTTAATTAACGAAGGAAAAGAACCTATTGCTTTCGACCACGACTGTCGTGAAGGAATCTGCGGGATGTGTTCGCTTTACATTAACGGTAGAGCTCACGGACCTGATACAGGAATTACGACCTGTCAGCTTCACATGAGAATGTTCAAGGACGGTGAAACCATCGTTATTGAACCTTGGAGAAGTGCTGCTTTCCCTGTTATTAAAGACTTAATGGTAGACAGAAGTGCATTCGACAGGGTAATGGCTGCAGGAGGTTTTATTTCTGTAAATACTTCAGGAAATACCCTGGATGCCAACGCAATGCTTGTTCCTAAGGAAGATGCAGACAAAGCGATGGACGCTGCTGCATGTATCGGATGTGGAGCTTGTGTAGCAACTTGTAAGAACGGATCTGCAATGTTGTTCGTGGGAGCTAAAGTTTCTCAGTATGCATTGCTTCCTCAGGGTAGAGTAGAAGCGAAAAGAAGAGTGCTGAACATGGTGAAGGCTATGGATGAAGAAGGATTCGGTAACTGTTCCAACACCGGAGCATGTGAAATTGAGTGTCCTAAAGGGATTTCTCTTGAAAATATCGCAAGAATGAACAGAGAATACATGGCTGCTCTTGTAGATCAGGGGTAGAATTGATTCAAATACATAAAAAATCGCCTTCGTTTCGGAGGCGATTTTTTGTATCGCTCCTGTTTTGCTGTTAAAGTTTGTTAACTTATCAACAGACTTTAGGTATTCTTTATTTAATAAGTATATATTTGGAGGGGAGTTGAGGAGGTTGTAAACCAGTATTTCAACCCGGTTTTGCTGATAAAAAACGGATAGATAAAGCAATTAAAATATCCATTTTGAGTGGGCATAATAAAATTTTTAAAAAAAATAATCAGTATGAATTAAGAAGCCCTAAAAAGCTTATTTTTGTGTAATATTAAAAATTGAAATGAAAAAATATCTTTTATTGTTTATCATCACGGTTTTTGTGATGTCTTGTTCAAAAAAAGTAGAGGTAAAAGGAAAAATTACTGGAAGTTCACCATTAGAAAGAATTGAATTTGTAGAAGCTTCAGGAGTAGGAACCCTGCCTTTGATTAATATAGGTTTAGATAAAAATGGAAACTTTGCCGGAAGCTTTGAAGCTCCCAAAGACGGAATGTATGTGATCAATTACGCAGGCAGACAGAACCTTATCTATCTTGAAAGAGGGCAAAATATTAATATTTCAGGAAATGGAGCAACATTCCCGGGTGAGTATGTGATTACCGGTGATGCCAAAAAGAATAATGATTTCCTTACTGCAACCCAGAAGTTTTTAGCTGACTACGGGAGCAAGGTTAATTTAAATGCCTTAATGAGCGGGGATGAAAGCACGTTTCTGAAAGGAATGCACAAAGTGGAAGCAGACATCAATAAAAGTGTTGATGATCTTGCCAAGAAAAATAATCCAAGCAAAGGTCTTCTTGAATGGAAGAAAAACGACGTTAAAGTAACCATTTTGAATTTGCTAGCCAATTACGAAATGTCACACGGGCCAATGTCCGGAAATCCTTCGTACAAAGCAACTAAAGCTTTTAAGGATTATGAAGCCCAACTGGAAAGCGATAAAGAGGCCATGGTAAAGACGATTCCGTTGTACAGACAATATCTTCTTGTAAAGATGACGCCTGACTTCCAAAAGTATGCAGAAGCCAACAGTAAGGGAAAAACAGATATTACGACTTCTGAAATGTTTGCTCAGTACCTGAAAACGAAAAAGGATCTTTCTCAGACTGCGAAAGATTATCTTTTAGCTTTTGTAATGGCTCAGGCTGATATCCACCCGACATCACCAGGTAAAAATATTGAAAAAATCAAAAAACTTATCGATACGGATATTAAAGATGCGACCATTAAAAGTGACCTGTTAAAAATGCAGGTAGCAATTACGGGCCTTAAAATTGGAGAGGCAGCGCCTGAGGCAGCTTTAGTAAAGCAGGATGGGAAAGCCTATAAACTTTCTGAAAATAAAGGAAAGCCTTATATGTTATTTTTCTACGCTTCATGGAATCCATACATCGGGGAAGCTACAATTCCGGTTTTAAAAGAAGTTGTTAATTTCTATAAATCTAAAATGAACTTTGTATTTGTTAACGTAGACGATACCAAAGATCAGTTTATTAAAACAAGCAACTCTTTGCTGAAAGGAGTACCTGGCGTAAATGTATATGGAGAAAAAGGGATGGAATCTGAAATCGCCAAGAAATACGGAGTTTACGGATTCAAATTACCGTGTTTCGTGATGGTGGATAAAGACGGTAAAATTGCCAGCAGATCATTTGTTAACCTTGGTGAGCTTGAAGTAGTGACGATCCTGGATCAGCTGACAGGGTTATCTGCACCAAAAGTGAATCCAAACGCACAACTGCAGCCACAGTTGCAGATTGATCCTTCTGCACAGCAAACGGCTCCACAGCCGGCTAATCCGCAGCCTGCACAAACAAAATAATAAACTTTTACATAGTTGAAAACCTTATCCGCGGATAAGGTTTTTTTTATTGTATTTTTGCACAGTGAAATTCAAGGGTTTCATGCATTAGAAAGAAAATAGAATTGAGGGAAGATTGGGAAGTTTTTCCCACCCATATTAGAAAAAATAGAAGTTTACGAATGAAAAAGAAGAAGAAAAATATCATTCTTGAAAATATTAAGCTGGTTGCTGCAGGAGCAAAAGGAGTGGCTATTGGAAGAACAGAGGATGGTAAAACGGTGCTGGTTTCCGGAGCGGTTCCCGGAGATGTGATCAATGCCAGGGTAAAGAAAGCTAAATCTAAATATTTTGAGGCGGAAACACTGGAAGTACTGCAGCCATCTCCTTTTAGGGTAGAGCCGAGATGTATTCACTTCGGAACCTGCGGAGGCTGCAAATGGCAGAATATGAGCTATGAAAAACAGCTTGATTTTAAGCAGGAAGAAGTCTACAATAATATCAAAAGAATTGGTGGGATCGATGAGTTTGAAACCGTACCTATTCTGGGAGCTGAAGAACAGTATTTTTACAGAAATAAAATGGAGTTTTCTTTCTCCAATGCGAGATGGCTTACTCAGTATGAAATCAGCTCTGAAGAAAACTTCGGGAGCAAAGATGCCCTGGGTTTCCATATTCCGGGAATGTGGAGTAAGATCCTTGACCTGAAAGAATGTTTTCTTCAGGAGGATCCTTCCAATGCCATCAGACTGGCTGTAAAAGAATATGGAGTGAATAATGGCCTTGACTTCTTTGATGTGAGAAACCAGGAAGGTTTTTTAAGAACCTTAATGATGAGACAAAACTCAAAAGGAGAATGGATGGTTCTTTTCCAGTTGTATAGAGAAGAAAAAGAGAATAGAGAAAAGCTTTTTGAATTCTTATTAGAAAAATTCCCACAGATTAAAACATTGGTATACGCTATTAATCCTAAGCAGAATGACTCTATTTATGATTTAAATATCAATGTATATTTCGGAGAAGGCTATCTGATGGAAGAAATGGATGGGCTACAGTTTAAAATAGGCCCTAAATCTTTTTTCCAGACCAACTACAAACAGGCTTTGGAACTGTACAGAAAAACATTGGAGTTTGCGGATCTAAAAGGAGACGAAGTGGTGTATGATCTGTACACCGGAACAGGGACCATTGCGCAGTATGTAGCAAGAAATGCAAAACAGGTAATCGGTATCGAATCTGTACAGGAAGCGATAGATGCGGCTATAGAACACGCAGCATTAAACGGTCTTACAAACACGACATTCTACTGTGGAGATATGAAAGATATCTTCAATGATGAATTCATGGCAAATCATCCAAAAGCAGATGTACTGATTACAGATCCACCTAGAGACGGAATGCACCAGAAGGTAGTAGAGCAGATCCTGAAGCTTTCACCGGAAAAAGTAGTGTATGTAAGCTGTAATTCTGCTACACAGGCAAGAGATCTTGCATTAATGAAGGAGCATTATACCCTGGTAAAAATATTACCTGTAGATATGTTCCCACAAACCCACCATGTGGAAAACATCGCTTTGCTGATTAAAAAATAAATTATTTAAATTTGAATTTCAAATACTCATATGAAATACTTTAAATTTCTCATAATGGCCTGCTTCATCGGAATGTTTTTTTCCTGTGGCGGCGATGATGATATCTGTGAAAGCGGTGAAGGAACACCCAGAATGAAAGTAAGTTTCAAGTCAAATGGTAAAGAAACAACGCTGGATTCTTTGTATGTGGCGGTAGATTACGGTTCTGGAAAAGTACAATTAGGAGGGCTCGGGAAAATAGACTCTTGGCTTATTCCTTTGCGTGTAGACAATTCTCCCTATACAGATATTTATTTTAGATTGACTAACAAAGGAGAAGAATCTAAGGTGAGGGTAACGTATACTACCAAATCCTATTATGTCTCCCCCGGATGTGGAATCAAAAAGTCTTATGAGAATTTAAGTTCAGAATTAGTAACTCCGAATCCTGTTCAGAATCTGGAAGCCGGACAAAATCAAATAGAGAATGAAGACAAGACTAATCTTTACCTTCTTTTTTAGCCTGGCAGGATTACTGAGCTGGGCACAGGACAAAAAAGAAACAGAGAAAAAGGAGCATTGGAAATACGAACCGAATTTTATGGTTGGTCTTGATGTACTGAATACCGGAGCTGGTTTTTTTTCAGACAGAAAGCTGTATCAGGGTTTTATATCCTCTAAGATCAAAGGAAATATCCACGCGATTGCAGAAGCTGGTTTTGAAAAGAATGTATATCAGAAAAATGGGTACGATGCGAAGGTAAATGGTCCGTTCGTGAAGCTGGGTGCATTTTATATGCTGGCAAAAGATGCAGAGAATGAGTTTAATGGTTTTTATGCAGGAGGTAAAGTTGCAGGATCCTTTTATAATCAGGAATATATGGCTATTCCGGTGAGAGGGTTTGGTGGAAGTAATTCTTCTGAATCATTTCCTTCCTCTTCACAGTCTTCTTTTTGGCTCGAAGGAACTTTGGGAGGCAGGGTACAGTTATTCAGTTCCAATTTTTATATTGATGTGAATCTTCAGCCGAGGTATTTAATGTATACCACCAAGCAGGATGAAATTTCCCCTATGATTATTCCGGGATTTGGAAAAAGTTCTTCCAAGTTCAACATGGGGTTTGCATGGAATATTGCCTATAAATTCTAGGACAAGCTATATAACGGTTAAAGAAGGCCGGCATCAGATCTCTGATGCCGGCCTTCCTATGTTGTGCCTATGATCGGGTGGAGGTATTTGTATTCTTTGATCATCTGTATTGATGGTATTTCAGATGTAATTGTAAATGAAAACAATAATAAGTGGTGCTAAATCGTTAAAAGAGTGAGTATGCGGCATTATAAAATCAGGAAGGCATCTTGTTGAAGCATTTCATGCAGCTGGTGTTAAAAAGATGCTAATAATGTATCCTGTTTTAAATTACCTGGAAAATAAAAAAAATCAATAATGGGTAAAATTTTTGCTGTTTTACTTTATTTTTTATTTCAAATCATATGTGTTATTATTATGGAATTTTTATAAAAAAACGATTCAATGAATATATTATAATGAAAAAATGATTAGATTTGTGTAATTATTAAAATATTAGCCTATGAATTAAAAATTATTCTTTTCAATGCAGATTATCTGTAATCGTCAGTGTTTCAAAAATTTAATTTGAACACGAAAAATAAAAATACTACAATTACTTTACTATTGTTATCATTATTAAATTACAAAAAATATGAGTGGACTTTTACTCTGTAAAATGGGCAGGCCCTTTAGGGTGCTCATTACTTTGCTCTGTATTGTCTTCGGACTGTTTGTACAGGCACAAATAGTTACAATTGGTACAGGAACAACGGGCCAGAGATACCCGTTGGGCTCTTATTATGGGTTTGAACGGTCTGCGTCTCTTTACACTGCGGCAGAAATTACTGCAGGAGGTGGAGGGGCCGGAAGTATTCTGTCGGTAGGATGGAATGCCAAATCTACAATGAACGCCAATATCCCGGTAAAAATTTATATTAAAACCGTACCGAGTACAACAACAACGCTTACCTCGCAAACCTGGGGGGATATCACTACTGGAGCAACCTATGTGTTCAGTGGAAACATGCCAAGTATCGTAGTGGGGTGGAATACCTTCCAGCTGCAGGTTCCTTTTACTTATAACGGGACAGACAACCTGGTGGTAATGGTAGAAACCAACTTTGGTTCATATGGAGGAGGAACGGGAAGTTCGGCACCTAATATCACCTATACTTCGTCTACGTCGAAGCATATGTATATACAAACGGATAGTTCACCTCCTACAACAACTACCGGTACTGTTAACGCCAACAGACCGAATATTCAGCTTACTTTAGGTACAGCTCCTGCGTGTATAGGAATGCAACCCGGAGGAACCTTAAGCATGGGTACAATTACTCCAGCAACAGCGGTGCTAAACTGGACACCTTATACCAGCGCTCCTGCAGGATACGATGTCTATTACAGTACAACCAATACTCCTCCCACAGCGGCTACGGTTCCTTCACAGACCGTTACAGGAACTACAGCTACTCTTTCACCATTGACTCCTGATACTACGTATTATGCATGGGTAAGAGCGAGATGTAGCGCAACAGAGCAGAGCCAGTGGACTGGTCCTATTTCTTTTCTTACACCGCCTACATGCCCACCTTTAGCGGCCACGGCATTATCTGTGGGGACATTGACTCCTGCGAATGCAATTGTAAACTGGACAGCTCCGACCCCGGCACCGGCTGGTGGATATGAGCTTTATTATAGTACAACCAACACACCGCCTACAGCGGCAACCACCCCTTCACAGGTAATTACAACGGGAACTACGGCTACATTGTCGCCTTTAGTATCCGGAACTACGTATTACTGGTGGGTGAGAATTGTGTGTTCCGGGACCGATAAAAGTATCTGGGTGGCAGGACCTCCATTTACTCCGGGACAGATAGGGTCGGGATCAGACACTGTTTCCCAGCTTCCTATCAACTCCAACTATGGATATAACTACTCCCAACAGATTTATACGGCAGCAGAAGTGCTGGGTGCTGTGGGAACAGGTAAATTCATTACTGAAATTAAGTTTTATGTATCCTCTCCCGGAACTGATCAGGGACGATATAACCAATGGGTTGTATATATGGCCAATACCACTCAGAATAATTTTGGAACGACCTCAAGCTGGGTGCCGTTCAATTCTCTGAAGCAGGTTTGGTCCGGCACACTTCCTACGATGACTGCAGGAACCTGGGTAACGATACCTTTAACAAGTCCATTGTTGTGGGACGGAACCAGCAATATCGTAGTCGCTGTAGATGAAAATACACCGGATTATACTTCACAAGCTGAATGGGGAGGCTATACTGCCGGAACAAACAGAGGTATTCTGTATCAAAGTGACAGTACCAACCCGGATCCTGTTTCTCCACCGAATGGAAACTATAGATTTGAAAAGATTCCACAGCTTAGACTTACTGGTGTAGAACTGCAGCCTTGTTCAACGGCTCCACCTTCGAATATTGCCATAAACAATATTACAGCAAGTTCGGCTATTGTTTCATGGACGCCGACCAACGGGGCAACCTATCAGTTAAGATATAGAAAAATTGGAGATCCATGGGGAGCTACCATCAATATAACAACTCCGCTTACCAGCAGCTATAATCTTTACAACTTAACAGACTCTACTCAATATGAAGTACAGATTGCTACGATATGTGGAGGTACAGGAGCATTTTCTCCAAGTGTGAATTTTACCACTCCTGCGCTTACGTATTGTGATAACACGCCATCCAATACGACATCAGACGGATACATCAGTAAGGTAGTGGTAACTCCTACTGGAGCTCCGCTTATGGTAAGTGAGTCAGGATATGACGTATATAAAGATTATTCGGCAGATGCTACAAGATTAATTACCCTGGTAAGAGGTAAAGCAGGAAATAAAATCAGTGTTACCAAATACTGGCCTGGTTCTACATCTTCTTATGGAGTTGCCGTTTGGATAGACTATAACAGAAATGGTGTCTTTGAAGCTTCTGAGCAGATTCTTACTTCTACAAGTAATACCACGACACCGGTATCCAATAATAACTTTACCGTTGCACTTCCTCCGGATCCTGCCATTTATACAGGTCCACTTGTTACCCGTATGCGTGTAGCAATGCAGCAGTATGACACCCCTACAGCGTGTGGATCTTTCGGGACATTTGATTATGGTGAAGTAGAAGATTATGCGGTGAGACTAATTGATGAACCTCCATGTTCTACAACTCCAATCACCAATATTACGGTATCCAATCTTACTGCTACGAGCGCTACTTTCTCATGGGTGGCTGCAACAAACGCGACTTATCAGGTAAGATACAGACAAGTGGGAACAGGTACTTGGACGACCATCAATCCGGTACCGGCTCCAGGAAACGTTTATACAACAAATCCTGCAACACCGTTAACTGAACAGACTAAATACGAAGTACAGGTATCTACCATATGTAGCGGTACTCCGGGAGCGTTCTCTACTTCAACACAGTTTACGACGCCTCCGTTATCATATTGCCCGATGACGGGAAGCGGAAATAACGATCACATTTCAAATGTAACGGTTACTTCTTCTAATGCAGGAGTTCCGGTTATGAGTAATACATCCGTTCAGACTAATTATTTCAGCTATACAACACCGGAAACACTTATTACTTTAGATCTTAATTCTCAGAATAATAAAATTTCTGTGGCTAAAGGCTGGAATGCCTCAACAAGTAATGATGCGGTTTCTGTATGGATCGACTTTGACAGAAACGGAACGTTTGATACCAACGAACGTATCTTCAACTCTCCAGCGAGTACGACAACACCGGTTGAAACAACCTTTGCTGTTCCGGGCACTGCTTATACAGGGGCATTAGGAACTACAATGAGAGTGGTATTGAAGCGTACAAGTGCTCCGGTAATGTGCCAGAATGCTGTCAACGGAGAAGTAGAGGATTACAAAGTAATGATTAGACCGTGTAGCAATCTTACGCCTAATGCGCCTACATTTACACGTACACACAACTCTGCTACCATCAGCTGGACGGGAGTAACGAATAACGTGAGTTATGTGGTAAGATATAGAGTGCAGGGTACCACAGCATGGACGCAGGTATATGCTTCAACATTGCTGGGTAACATTCCATTAACGATCAACGGATTGACACCGGCGACAACATATGAAGTTGAAATTGCTGCCATTTGTGGCGAAAATGTTGGTACACCAACGGCTATTAAAACATTTGTAACGAGATGTGATCCTACCGCTCCGAATGTGACCATCAGTAATATCACTCCAACTACGGCATTGATTACCTGGTCTCCGCTTGCGGCAAGCTCTACGTATACAATGAGATGGAGAAAAGTAGGAACAACCGGATGGCCGAATCCTGATATTGCGTTGCCAGCCGCTCCTGCAAATACGTATGTACTGGGTAGTGTGACTCCTTTGGAACCTTATACTACTTATGAAGTTCAGATTGCCAACCAATGTGTAGGTGAAACGACTATAAATCCATATTCAAACCCTAAAGTATTTACAACAGAAAGAATATGTGAAATTCCGCCTCCGGGATTAACGATTACTCAGTTGTTGCCTACATCGGCAGAAATTAAATGGGATGCTTTCCCTGGAGCAACGTATGTTCTAAGATATAGAAAAGTAGGTATTCCTAGCTGGACGGAAGTACAGACACCAATCAATAATGTGGTGCTGACAGGTCTTACCGAAATGACGAAGTATGAAATGCAGGTGGTAAATATCTGTAACGGTACACCTGGAAATTATACTCCTCCATACTATTTCACAACGCCTACAGTGATCTACTGTAAGATGGCTTCTGAAAGCTCAACAGGAGAACATATTTCTAAGGTTACAGTGAAACCGAATGGAAAACCTACCATGACCAACGAGTCCGGAGCATCAACGTATACAGACTATACAGGCGTTCCTAAGACGTTCATTGAGATGATCCAGGGATCTACTGATAACGAGATTACCATTGAGAAAAAATGGACCGGAAATACATACAACGAAGGAATTGCAGTATGGATCGACTTCAACAGAAATGGAGAATTTGATATCAATGAAAAAGTATTTACTTCACCACCAAATACTAACTCTCCGGTGTCAGGTACATTCAGTGTGCCGGCAGATGCCTTTGTAAGTATGACTGATTACAAATATGTAGTCATGCGAGTGGCAATGTCCAGAGATGGTATTCCAGTCAATTGTACCAACATGAAAAACGGGGAAGTTGAAGATTATACAGTAAGAATCTCTAAAAAAGGAGTAACGAATCCTATTGATCAGACTGAAATCATGATTTATCCGAATCCGGTAACCACCATACTGCATGTGAAGAATATTAGCAAAAAAGCGAAATACAAAATTTACAATGCAGCCGGACAGGTAATCGCAGATGGTATCCTATTGAACAACCAGATCAACGTAAGCAGACTCATAAATGGCGTTTATGTGATCGACATTGACGATAACGGTACTACCGCTCAAAAGAAATTTATTAAAGAATAAATACGATAAACTTCCAATAGAATAAGCCTCCAGAAATGGAGGCTTATCTTTTATAGATGGATTGGGGTTAAAATGATTACAAACCCTAAAAAACCCGCTGAGAATTTTTTCAGCGGGTTTTTATTTTAGTCAATACTAAAGACGACTTTTTCGGTCTGTTCTTTTAATTCTTCCAGATTCGTATTGTTGTAGATAATACAATCTGCTATTTTGATTTTATCTTTCTCAGGCATTTGCTTTTCCATGACGGCCTGTACCTCGCGGTAGGTTTTGTCGTCCCTGTCCATTACCCTTTTTATTCTGATGTTGTCTTCTGCGGTTACGAGAAGAGACTTATAACATTGTCTGTTGAGCTTAAGCTCGAACAATAATGCCGTTTCTTTGAAAACAAGATATTTGGTCTGCCTCTTTATCCAATCTTCAAAATCAATCCGCACTGCAGGGTGAATAATCTCATTGAGCTGGTGGAGCAGATCTTGATTATTAAATACCTTATCAGCAACAAATTTCCGGTCATACAGACCATTTTCATCATAAGACTCTGCACCAAGCAGGTCTTTGATTTTTATCTTCAGGTCTTCATTGTCATTGACGATGGTTTTGGCTCTGTCATCGGAATAATAAACCGGGAAACCAAATTCCTCGATGAACCGGGCTACTGTAGTTTTTCCTGAACCAATTCCTCCTGTTAATCCGATGATCTTGGGCGCTGGTTCCGGTTCTGTCTTCTGTGTTTCTGAATGCAATTCCTCCATAATTAAAAATTAATATCCAAAAACATCATTAAAAGTGAACGTCTCATCAAGTCTTACTCCTTTCTCTGTCATTTTGAGACTCGCCAGCTCATTATGGGCATCGTGTTCAAAGAACAGTAAATATTCATTATCTACACATTGTTTCAGGAATTTCCCTTTTTCTTCCATCGTCAAAAGAGGTCTTGTATCATATCCCATTACATACACCTGGTTGATGTGTCCTGCTGTAGGAATAAGGTCCGCTGCAAAAACAACCGTTTTTTCCTGGTATTGGATCACCGGAAGCATCTGTTTTTCCGTATGTCCGTCTACAAAGATGACATCCATCTTCAGATCTGGAGCAAAGCCATAGTTTCCGGTAGTAGGAAGAGGTAGAAAGTTGAGTTGTCCGCTTTCCTGCATCGGCATAATATTCTCTTTCAGGAAGCTTGCCTTTTCTCTTGGATTGGGTTCTGTTGCCCATTGCCAGTGATTCTCATTAGTCCAGAACTGTGCATTTTTAAAGGCCGGCCTGTAGCCGGTTCTGTCGTCGTTCCATTCTATAGCTCCACCACAGTGGTCAAAATGAAGGTGGGTAAGGAATACATCGGTAATATCTTCCTTTATGAAACCGTATTTTTTTAGATTTTTATCAAGACTGTCATCGCCCCACAAAGAGTAGTGGCCGAAGAATTTATCATCCTGTTTGTTCCCAAGACCACAGTCTACCAGAATCAGTTTCTTGCCGTCTTCAATAAGCAGGGAACGCGTCCCCAGCTCGATCAGGTTTTTTTCGTCTGCAGGATTAGTTTTTTCCCACAGACTCTTTGGGACGACTCCGAACATAGCGCCGCCGTCCAGTTTAAATTTTCCACATTGTATTGGATATAACTTCATATGTATATTTTGATTATTTCTTTATTAATTTCATTTTCTCAGCAACCTTTTTTGCATTTTCATCATCATGCTCCAGTTGCGAAATGATGTTGACAAAATCATTTGTCTTCCTGTTTTGGGAAAGCTTCTGCTTGATAAATATCTCAGTAGGTTTTATCTTCATACCGAAAGCACCCTTCATTTCCTTCTCTACAAATTCTTTTCCCATGTCTTTCACCATCATAGGACACTGCTGAAACTTTTCATATTTGGATGTTAAGGTGTCCAAATGGGTATACAGCTCATCGTGGTTCATCAGCTCAACGCAGCCATAGATCTGTACCGCCTCATAGTTCCAGGTAGAAACATTGATATGGTCATACCAGCTGCTGGAAATATACGTATGGGCACCCAGAAAATCACAAAGAACTTCATCTCCGTTTTTTAGGTGTTTAGCCTGCGGATTCGCTCTGGAAATATGAGTTTCAATATAAACATTTTCCGGATCATCTTCATTGAGCATCATCATGGAATGTGTCGCCCGGATCTTATCCACCGAAGAAATGAGTAAAGCAAACGAATTTTCCCTGATGATCTCTTTCATCAGATCCAAATCTTCACTTCTGTATAATTTGGGTATGAACATACATTAAATTCTGATTAACCTTATATCCCGGACTAAAATAATTCTCCCGGATTTTTAGGAACTGAAATATTTAAATGACGATATGCTTTTTCAGTCACTTCCCTTCCTCGCGGAGTTCTGATAATAAAGCCTTCCTGAATCAGAAATGGCTCATATACCTCTTCCAGCGTTTCTGGATTTTCACCAATAGAAGTCGCCAGAGCTGAGATGCCAACAGGCTTTCCTCTGAAATTTTCAATCATGACCCGCATGATCTTATTATCCATTTCATCCAACCCGAATTCATCTACATTGAGGGAGTTTAGGGCATACTTCGTAATGTTAATCTCAATTTCACCATTTCCTTTGATTTCTGCAAAATCCCTTACCCTTCTCAGCAGTGCATTGGCAATTCTGGGTGTTCCCCGGCTTCTTCTTGCAATCTCAATGGCCGCATCTTCATAAATAACGACTCCCAGTACCCGGGCACTTCTCTGAATAATCATGGAAAGCAGTTCAATGGAATAATATTCCAGCCTGCTTTGGATTCCGAAACGGGCCAGCATAGGCTTGGTAAGCATACCGCTTCTGGTGGTTGCTCCCACAAGGGTAAAAGGATTCAGGCCGATCTGCACACTTCGCGCATTGGGGCCGGATTCCAGCATAATATCTATCTTGTAATCCTCCATCGCAGAATACAGATATTCTTCTACTACAGGAGAAAGACGGTGAATTTCATCAATAAAAAGAACGTCATTTTCTTCCAGATTAGTCAGCAATCCTGCCAGGCTTCCGGGTTTATCCAGAACAGGACCTGAAGTGATCTTACAGTTTACCCCAAGTTCGTTGGCAATAATATTCGCTAAGGTAGTTTTTCCCAGACCTGGTGGGCCATGCAATAGGACATGATCTAGTGCTCCGCCTCTTCTCTTGGCTGCGGAAACAAAAACTTCAAGGTTCTCCAGCGTTTTCCTCTGCCCCGCAAAATCTTTAAAGCTTTGGGGCCGGATCTGCTCTTCCTGCATCAGCTCCTCGTGTGAGTAGTTTTCCTTGTCTGGATGTAAAAAATCTGGCATTAATTCATTTCATTTACCTCAAAGATAGGAAATTTAGACTAAGGTTGAAGGGTAGATTCAGAAAAGGTGAATTTGTGATGATGATTGAGATTGGTGCTGAAGGTTTACAAGAAGATGGACCGGGAAATTGAGATATTTTAAGTATTTTTGGGTAGAAAATTAAATTTTGAACTTGTGATGTATCTCGTATGGCTTTCTTCGGAATAATAAAGTTGTGGCTGTAATCTGTCATAATGTCGGATGTCATACCTTATAGAACAGTTCATCTTCTAACCTTTAGCCTTAATACATGAAATTAATAGGACCATTCAGGCAGGTGGTAACGCTTGCCAATTTACCACTGAGAGGAAAACTTACTGATGAGCAACTTGAAATCATTGAGGATGGAGGAATCCTGATCGATGATCAGAACATTTATAAAACCGGGGATTTTGAAACGCTGAAAAATGAAAATCCCACGATCAATATCGAATATATAGAAGGAGAACAGGTGGTGCTGCCTGCTTTTGTAGATTCGCATACCCATATCTGCTTTGGAGGGAATCGGGCGAATGATTTTGCGATGCGGAATGCAGGAAAAACATATCTTGAAATTGCTGAAAGTGGTGGAGGGATCTGGAGTTCTGTACAGCATACCAGAAATGCCTCAGAAGAGGAATTGTTGAAAACCCTGTTGGAAAGAATAGCTTTTCTGGTAGAACTTGGAATTACCACCATAGAAATAAAAAGCGGATATGGTCTGGATGTGGAGAATGAGCTCAAAATGCTGAGAATGATTAAAAAAGCGCAGGAGTTTACGCAGGCTACTTTAGTTCCTACCTGTCTTTCCGCCCATTTAAAACCACGGGATTTTGATGGCAGTAATTCCGAATACTTAGAATATATTGTCACTGAGATTTTACCGAAAGTAAAAGAAGAAGATTTGGCAAAGCGGGTTGATATCTTTATTGAGAAATCGGCGTTTCAGCCTGAAGAAAGCAAGAAATTCCTGCTCAAAACGAAGGATTTGGGTTTTGAAATCACTGTACATGCAGATCAATTTACTCCCGGAAGTTCCAGAATTGCTGTAGAAGTAGGTGCGAAATCTGCTGACCATCTGGAAGCAACTGCAGATGAAGATATTCATTTTTTAGCAGAGTCAGATACCGTGGCCACTGCACTTCCTGGCGCAAGCCTCGGGCTGGGAGAAAAGTTTACACCAGCCAGAAAATTACTGGATGCTGGTGCTATCCTAGCCATTGCCAGTGACTGGAACCCGGGATCAGCCCCTATGGGAAATCTCATCACACAGGCTTCCATTTTAGCTACTTTCCAAAAACTAACCACCGCTGAAGTCCTCGCAGGAATCACCTACCGTGCAGCCTATGCACTTAATCTGGAAGACAGAGGAAAGCTGGAGGCCGGTAAAAAAGCTGATTTTGTGACTTTTTCCACTGATAACTTTCAAAACGTTCTTTATCATCAGGGCAGCCTTAAAGCCACGAATGTTTATATCAACGGAAGTCGTGTAGAATAAAATGATTTATCAGAATATGGAGGAACAGAAGGATACACAAAGAAATGAGTATATAAACTTTTGGGATTGGTTTCTGACAAGAGAACAAGATTTCTATAATGTCGTTAAAAATGGTGCCCAGCAGGAGATCGAAAAAGATTTTTTTGATGTCATTTCTCCGAGGCTTACTGAGATAAAAGACGGGTATTATTTTCTGACGGGCATGCGTGATGAAGCCACGGCTGAACTCATCATTACAGTGGATGGTGAAATAAAAAATATCGCTTTTGCGGAAGAACTTATTGAAGAGGCTCCTGAACTTGCGCACTGGAAATTCACGGCTTTAAAACCGGCCATTGATATTCAGAAAGTAAATGTCAACCTGGATGATAATCAGTTCAACAAGGACAATATATCTTTCTATGCCAATGAGCAGGAAGAGTATCCGGACGAAATTGATCTCGTTTTTGTTTATCATGGTAACGCTCAAAATAAAAATGCCATGACCACAGGTGTATGCATTTTTTTGGACAATGTTCTCGGAGAACTCAACTTTGCCACGCAGATCGATACCTTTGCCGTTATTGGGATAGACGAGGCTCAGAAAGAGCTTATTCCGATAGAAAAACTGAAAGATTTTCTGGATTGGAGAGAAAGGGAGTTTATAGAAAAGTACAGAACTACTCAAAGAGCTGATCAAGAAGAAGAGTTTTCTATTCTGAGAGCTCATCTGGAAAACGACCGGCCACTTATTGCCTGTATGAATCTCGGTTTGCTTAAGTACGAGGCAACGGCTTCTTATCCCTGGGTGTGCATTCTTAAAATGCATTATAATGGAGATGCCAATGATGGTCTTCCGGAAAAAGAAGATTTTGAAAAGTTAAGCAATATTGAAGATAAAGCGGTCGAAGATCTTAAAAAAGAAGGGTACCTCTATATCGGAAGAGAAAGTGCAGATAATCAGAAGGACAGTTTTTTTGTTGGAAAAGACTTTCGAAAGATTTCAAAAGTTTTTAATACCCTAAAAAAGGACAACCCTGAATATAGGATATCGTACAGAATCTTTAAAGACAAATACTGGCAGTATTTTAAATATTATGCAGCTTATTAAATGTAATTGTCATTGAAAAAAATAACAGACGTGGGAGATCTTCCCACGTTTGCTTTTTAATAGCGGGATCAGAATGTTCAATGACATAATGAGCCGCCAAAAAGTATCCGGACGAAATCATAAAGTCATTCATCTTTTTCGTACTTTTATATCAGTTTCCTTATATTGTGCCGCGGTTGCGGTGATTTTGTACTAAAATAGCTGCAGTTATTATAGTTTTTAAGTGCATGAGAGATGGTAGAAAACCTGGATATTTTCTGCTTTCCGGTACTTTCATTACAGCTATATCGCTTACCAGGTTGACTTTTCAGTATTGTTAACACGAAAATAAAAATGATGAATTTTCAAAATGTCAGATCTACTTTTAACAAAGGGGTCACTATTCCCAGTTTACTTTTTATTATAGGAACCTGTTTTCTTTCCGCTCTCTATCCCAATCAGACGGAGAGTATCCTGAATGAGATTAAACAATTCATATTTGTTAATTTAAATTGGGTGTATGTATGGGCAGTGACGCTTTTTGTCATTTTTTTGGTATACCTCCTGTTCAGCAAATATGCAAACATCAAGCTGGGTGCTAATGACAGTAAGCCGGAATATTCTTTCTTTTCCTGGATTTCGATGCTCTTTGCGGCCGGAATGGGAATCGGTCTGATTTATTTCAGTGTTGCCGAACCTATGCAGCATTATTCTTCTGAGGTTTTTGCCGACAATCATTATGTAAGCAGGGCCAAACAGGCACAGCTGTATACTTTTTTCCATTGGGGAATTCATGCCTGGGCTATTTACGGTGTTGTAGGGCTTTCTCTGTCTTATTTTGCCTACCGTTACAGACTGCCGCTTTCGTTGCGAAGCTGTTTTTATCCGCTGCTGAAAGATAAAATTAATGGAAAATGGGGAAATGCCATTGATGTGTTTGCCCTTTGCTGTACCTTTTTTGGAATTACAACGACGCTCGGTTTTGGGGTTGTCCAGATCAGTTCAGGATTAAACATACTTCACATTACTCCTGAGAACAGTTTTATGTATCAGGTGATTATCGTGGTTTTTCTTATTTCCCTCTCTGTAATTTCTGCCATTACCGGAGTGAATAAAGGGGTTAAGATTCTCAGTAATATCAATGTGGTAAGCGTTATTGGTCTTTTGCTGTTTGTGCTGATCCTGGGGCCTACCGTTTATCTCATCGGAAGTTTCACTGAAGGATTGGGTAATTATATCAATAATTTTTTCAATCTTACTTTCAATACCCATGTCTACGAAAAAAATGCATTACCATGGTTTTATGACTGGACCATCCTGTACTGGGCATGGTGGATTTCGTGGTCGCCGTATGTAGGGCTATTTATTGCAAGAATTTCCAAAGGCAGAACAATCCGTGAGTTTATTCTGGCTGTTCTTATACTGCCAACGCTGTTCAATTTTATCTGGATGTCTGTATTTGGAAACAGTGCAATATGGTTTGATTTGAATGTCGCCAACGGGCAATTGAGCCAATTCGCTGCAGATCCTGATGCCTTAATGTTCCGTTTTCTTGAATATATGCCTCTTTCGGCTTTTACAGGATTTTTTGTGATTCTTATCATCATTATATTTTTTGTGACCTCCGCCGATTCAGGAATATTTGTCATGAACAGCATTGCTACTAAAAATGCCGTCAAATCCCCCAAATGGCAGATTATATTCTGGGGAGTATTGCTAGCCGTTCTTTCCCTGTTATTACTGAATGCAGGAGGTTTAAAGGCGCTTCAAAGTATGACGCTGATTACAGCGCTTCCGTTCTCAGTGATTGTTCTGCTATTCATCGTTAGCCTGATGAAAGGTCTTATCATCGACCAGAAATATTATGACAGAAACTTTTCAGCCTCCACTGTGCCATGGTCCGGGGAATTTTGGAAAGAACGTCTGAAGAATATTGTCTCATTCAAAGATAATTCCTCCGTGAATCATTTTATACAGATCAAAGGGCGAGAAGCCTTTACTGATCTGCAGCAGGAATTTGCTGCCAATGGAATAGAAGCGAAGATCAACCATTATGAAAACCCAGCCAGAATAGAAATAGAAATTCATCAGGGAGTCGTTAATAATTTCATCTATGGGATTGAGAATCGGGTGAAAACAGTTTCTGAATACATAATGAAAGAAGAAAATCTTCCTGACCTTGAAGATAATAAAACCCATTATCCAAGATCCTATTTCGGAGACGGAAGAGAAGGCTATGATGTACAGTATTTTACCAAAAATGAGCTGATTTCTGACGTGTTGAAACATTATGAACGCTTTCTGGAAATAATTTCAGAAGAACGCAATGAGATGTTTGTAAGCAGCAATGCCAACCAGAATAAAGACTAAAAAAAGACACTATACTGTTTAGAATGAATTCTTTGTAGAATATGGTGCCGTAGTTTTTTTATATAGACAATATTGGTTAGCTTTACTGAATATAATGATGTGACTAAAATTGAATTTTTAAAAAATTATGTTTCAAAACATTTGGCAGGGTAGAATGGATGGAGATGAGCTTCTCTACCACAGACTATTTCAGAGAGTAAAAGAAGAACACAATTATGATCGTATCTCAACGAACGATTTCGTTTTACATGGTTTTGCCGTGGATGAAGGAGTCAGGAGGAACAAAGGGCGGCAGGGAGCAAAAGAAGCTCCTGATGTGATCAGAAAAAATATGGCTAATTTTCCGGTGGTACTTCCGGATTTCTCATTGCTGGACTTTGGAAATATTACCTGTGAGGACGGTCATCTGGAAACTACTCAGAATGCCCTTGCCAAAAAAGTTTCAAAAGTACTTTTAAAAGGCGGAAAGTCTCTTGTGCTCAGTGGAGGACACGAAGTGACCTATGCTCATTATCTGGGCGTTAAAACAGCCTTTCCTGAGCAAAAAATCGGGATCATCAACATCGACGCTCATTTTGATAACAGGCAACCCGAAAAAGGAGTAGGGGCAAGTTCCGGTACAGGATTCTGGCAGATTGCCCAGGAAGGTCCCATCAATTCTCTTCATATCGGGATACAGAGGAACTCCAATACCTTAAAACTCTTTGATACCGCCCACCAGTACGGCATGAAATATATTCTGGCTGATGAGCTTTTTTTCGAAAACCTTCCTTCCATTTATCAGCGTATCAATGATCTTCTGGATACTGTAGACTTTGCTTACCTTACCATTTGCATGGATGTTTTTAATGCATCTGTTGCTCCAGGGGTTTCTGCTTCCGCATATAATGGTATCTTTGCAGATGCAACCTTTATGCATTTTTACAGGCATATCTTAAAAAATAAAAAACTGGTTGCACTGGACGTAGCTGAGGTTAACCCTTCTTTGGATATTCAGGACCGAACGGCGAGGCTCGCAGCATGTCTGGTAAATGAATGGCTGATGATTTAAGATAAAGCTATATTCTTCCGATAGAGAAAATCATTATTTTATTGATCCTTAAGGAATAGAATTTGCTGATTTCACGGTGCTTTTAAAATGAAAGCGCTTATAAATTCGTTAGCTGAATTTAAAACAGAAATTATTATTATGGAACAATTAATTGAAAGCAAGCTTATTAAAGCAGATAAAGCGTTTTCAGTGTGGAGAAAAGTGCCGTTTGAGGAAAGGCAGAAGTTAATTGCAAAAGCAGCAGGGATTTTAAAAAATAATTCGGAGAAGTTCGGGAAGATCATTACAACAGAAATGAATAAACCCATCTCAGAATCTATCTCAGAGGTAGAGAAATGCGCTTTGATGATGAATTATTATGCAGAAGCTGAGAATATTTTAAAGCCCGAAAAAATTCAATCTGAATTTTCTTATTCAGAAGTTCATTATGCTCCCAAAGGAGTTATTCTGGGAGTAATGCCGTGGAACTTTCCTTTCTGGCAGGTGCTGAGATTTGCTGTTCCGGCAATTTTAGCAGGGAATACGGTGGTTTTAAAACATGCTTCCATATGCTTTGGAAGCGGAAATGCTATTGAAGATGTTCTCTTGGAAGCCGGTTTTCCCGAAGGAATCTTTCAGAATCTTGAAGTGGGGCATAAGGTGGTAAAAGAAATTCTTGAGCATGATACAGTGAAAGGAGTGAGTCTTACTGGCAGTGGCAAAGCAGGTGGCGAGGTAGCTTCCATAGCAGGTCTAAATATCAAAAAATCTTTACTGGAATTAGGAGGAAGTGATGCTTTTATCATTTTTGATGATGCCGATTTTACGGAAGCTGCAAAAGCAGGCGTCAAATCAAGGCTTCAAAACTGCGGGCAAACCTGTACAGCTGCCAAAAGATTTATTATTGATGAAAAAATTGAAGAAGAATTTTTACCGAAATTTATTGAAGAATACAAAAAATATGAAGTTGGAGATCCTTTGAATAAGGAAACCAGATTAGCAGGAATGGCAAGACCGGACCTTGCCGACGAACTGGAAGCCCAATTCAACAGAGCGCTCGAAAATGGGGCTGAAATCATCATTCCTTTGGAAAGAATTTCCGAGAATGAATTTAAGCCGGGCTTAATCAGAGTTCAGGAAGGAAATCCAATTTTAAAAGAAGAACTTTTCGGTCCTTTGGGAATGGTAATGACGGCTAAAAATCAGGAAGAGGCTTTACAGATTGCCAACGATATTCCTTTCGGATTGTCAAACTCTGTCTGGACTCAGGATAAAAACCGTCAGATGTTCTTCATTGAAAACCTGGAATCAGGAACCGTTAACATCAATAGAATGACAAGTTCCGACCCCCGTTTTCCGTTTGGAGGATCAAAGGGTTCAGGATATGGAACAGAGCTCTCCCTGTTGGCTTTAAAAGAATTCGTAACAGCTAAGACTATTGTAGGTAATTAGGATTGTACGATTGTTTATTGTACCATGTAAAAAGTACAATGTATTGATGATGACAATTTTATATGATAAACAAAAACTCCTGGAAATCAATTTCCAGGAGTTTTTTATGTTTGACAAAAAGTAATTTTGCTTACTGCTTACTGCTTACTGCTTACTGCTTACTGCTTACTGCTTACTGCTTACTGCTTATACTGTTGTCAATCTCAGCGTATTCGTTTTCCCACCTTCATAGGATGGCGTTGCATTGATATTGATAACGAAATCACCTGTTTCTATATATCCATAATTATGCGTCAGCATATTTACCTGAATAATGGTTTCGTCTGTAGATTTTTTCATATCATAATAATAGGCGTGAACACCCCAAAGAAGGTTCAGCATAGCAATAACTCTTCGGTTACCACTATATACGATGATATGAGAGTTGGGTCTGTGAGCTGCCAGCTGAAAAGCTGTATACCCTGAATGGGTAAGGGTCACGATAGCCGAAACGTTAGTTGTTTTAGCGATTCTTACCGCGGCAAGACATACCCTGTTCGTAATGAACCTTTCGTCGATACAGTTATAATCTTTTTCGATAGGTTCGTTCTTATGTTGATAAAAATGTGTAGTCTCAATATTTTTTACAATTTTTGCCATGTTTTCCACAACCTGTACAGGATATCTCCCTACAGAGGTTTCTCCGGAAAGCATTACCGCATCCGCACCGTCCAGTACAGAGTTGGCAACATCATTTACTTCGGCCCTTGTAGGCGTTAAGCTGTTGATCATGGTCTCCATCATTTGGGTAGCAATAATGACCGGCTTAGAATAGAACCTTGCTTTTTCTACCAGGTTTTTCTGAATAGCAGGAACTTCTTCCATAGGAACTTCCACTCCAAGGTCACCACGGGCAACCATCAATCCGTCACATTCCAATAGGATTTCATCAATATTTTTCACTCCTTCAGGCTTTTCAATCTTCGCGATGATCGGAGTTTTGAACTTGCCGTTAGGATGGCTGGCAATTAGGTTTTTAAGGTCAATGATGTCCTGTGCATGACGTACGAAAGAAAGAGCGATCCAGTCTACCTCCATATCAAGCATGAAGTTGGCATCCTGAATATCTTTTTCAGTCAGGGCAGGAAGAGAAACCTGTGTATTGGGAAGGTTTACTCCTTTTTTAGAGCTTAGAGGCCCACCTTGGATGGTTTTAGCTTTTACAGTATCCTTTTCATTGGTTTCTGTAACTTCCAGTACCAGCTTACCATCATCAATAAGGATTCTTTCCCCTACTTTTACGTCCTGTGGGAACTGCTGGTACGTCATATACACCTTCGTGGAATCTCCTTCCATCTTTTCGTTGGTGAATGTAAGAATGTCACCAGGGTTCAGATACGATCCTTCCTTTACAACACCTACTCTTAGCTTAGGCCCCTGAAGGTCCCCTAAAATACCTACGGAATAACCATATTCGCTGTTTAGCTCTCTAATTATTTCAATATTTTTTCGAACTAAGTCGTAATCTGCATGTGAAAAATTTATTCTGAAAATATCAACACCCGCTTTCATCAGATCTAACATTACCTCCTTCGATGATGAAGCAGGTCCTAGTGTTGCGATAATTTTTGTCTTCTTTAAATACTTATTCATAATACTGGATAATTTGATAAAGTTCCTCTTCAGAACTCAATGTATAATCTTGAATTGGAAAAACAAGATTTTCAGGGAGCAAAATTACGGAAAAATCAGGAAACTGTTCCGAACTATGCAGAATATATTCCACATCTACCTGATTATTTAATAAAAATTTAATGTTTTCTTCTTCTGTAAAGAGTTCAGTCTGAACTTTTTTTTGCTTACTTTCAGAAGATTTGTTGGAAATGAAGGTAAAACAGGTTTTGGAAAACTTGTGGTAGGCTTCGAACCTTGGAAAAAAATAATCGTAATACCCTCCGTGAAAAACAAGATCTTTCTTTCTGGAAAAACTGAGGTTGTTGGTTTGATTTATTTTATAGAAAAACTCATGAGCAGGTATATCTTTTGCTAATCTTACCAATCCTATGGCAATATCTTCAAATTCTATATCATCAAGATCATAAAGTTTTTGAATTTCCAAGTATATTTTCTTTTTTGTTTAAAATATAAAACGCCCTTTGTGCTGCCTTTTCCTCTGCTTTTTTCTTGGAAGTTTCTGTTGCATTGGCAATCTTTTCTTCTCCCAGCCATACGTGGCACCTGAATACAACAGACTTATTGACCTGTATTTCTTCGCAGGTTTCGTATTTTATATTCACCTTCTTTTTCTGGCTCCATTCAAGCAGGAGACCTTTGTAGCTTACAATTTTATTTTCAAGCTTGTTAATTTCAGAAGGCGTCAGAAGTTTTTCCAGAATGATCCTTTTGCAGGTATCATAATGAAAGTCCAGATAAACGGCACCGATTAAGGCCTCAAATAAATTTCCGGAAATGTTTTCACCTAAAGCTGAGGAGCTGTTCTGCTTTTGCAAAAGGCTGGTAAGCTTAAGGTCTTCTCCTAATTTATTAAGGTTTTTCCTATTAACAATCTTAGATTTCATCTGTGTCAGATACCCTTCATTAGCCTGGGGATAGGTCTGGAACAGATGACAAGAAATAATTGTACCCAAAACAGAATCTCCTAAAAATTCAAGCCGTTCATAATTGCTGTCTTGATTTTTAGAAGAATTTTTTAAAGAAAAGGCTTCCCGGTAAAGCGCAATGTTTTGTACCTCAGTACCCAATACTTTAGTAAGCTCGGTACTAAGAAAATAATCTCTCTCCGTTAATTGTCTTTTTCTTTTTTTGAGAAGGAATTTAGAAAAGTATTTCTGTAACTCCATTCATTGAATTTAGATTTTCTTAAATAGAACGCAAGCATTATGCCCGCCAAATCCAAAAGTATTGCTCATGGCTACTTTTACATCTTTCTTTACAGCAGTGTTAAACGTAAAGTTTAGTCTGCTGTCAATATTTTCATCATCAGTGAAATGGTTAATAGTAGGAGGAACAGTACCATGAATAATTGTTCCCAACGCAGCGATAGCTTCAATTACACCTGCAGCACCCAGAAGGTGACCGGTCATTGATTTTGTAGAATTGATCTGAATATCGTAAGCGTGCTCACCTAATAATTTTGAAATTGCGTTGGATTCTGCAATATCTCCTAATGGAGTAGAGGTACCATGCATGTTGATATGGTCTACTTCATCAGCAGTTAAGCCTGCATCTTCCAGGCAGCTTTTCATTACCAGATAAGCGCCAAGGCCTTCAGGATGTGGAGCCGTCATATGATGTGCATCAGCACTCAGACCTCCTCCTTTCAATTCTGCATAAATTGTTGCACCACGTTTTACCGCGTGCTCGTACTCCTCAAGAATGATACATCCAGCACCTTCCCCCAGTACAAATCCATCTCTGTCTTTGTCAAAAGGTCTCGAAGCCGTTTTAGGATCATCATTTCTTGTAGAAAGTGCCATCATTGCATTGAATCCACCAACACCACTTGCTGTAACGGCTGCTTCTGAGCCCCCACATACAATCACGTCTGCTTTTCCAAGCTGGATAAGCATTTTGGAATCAATTAAAGCGTTTGCTGAAGAGGCACACGCAGATACAGTAGTATAATTTGGTCCGTGGAAACCGTACTCGATAGAGATGTGTCCCGGAGTGATATCCGCAATCATTTTAGGGATAAAGAATGGGTTGAACCTCGGAATTTCCGTATTGGCCCATCCAAGCACTTCAGTTTCAAAAGTCTCTAAACCTCCGATTCCGGAACCCCAAATTACGCCGACTCTGTTTTTATCCACCTGGTCTTCCATAATTCGGGAATGTGTTACCGCTTCTCTGGCGGCAACAAGTCCCAATTGGGTATTTCGGTCCATTTTTTTTGCTTCTTTCTTATCGAAATGCTGTAATGGATCGAAATTTTTCACTTCGCAAGCGAACTTTGTCTTAAAGTTTGTGGCATCAAAAAGAGTAATCGGAGCGGCACCGCTCTCACCTTTTACAAGATTTTCCCAGTATTCAGTTGCATTATTTCCAATGGGTGTTATTGCTCCAAATCCTGTTACAACTACTCTTTTTAATTCCATAAACTTTGTTTAATTTCTTTTTTGTTGAAGAATATTATTTATTTACTACTTCCTCGATATAAGCGATAGCGTGACCTACAGTAGTAATTTTTTCAGCTTGATCATCAGGGATTTGAATGTTGAATTCCTTTTCAAATTCCATGATTAATTCAACTGTATCTAATGAATCAGCTCCCAAATCGTTAGTGAAGCTAGCTTCAGGAGTCACTTCTGTTTCTTCAACGTCAAGCTTATCAGCGATGATAGCTTTTACTCTTGATGCAATGTCTGACATAGTAAATTATTTTTTTAATTGTTAGATGGTGCAAATATATAAAATTCTTTACGATAAAACATTTTTTTAGTCTTTTTTGTGGACCAGCAGCTTTCATTTTAGCATATGAAGTTTTAGTCTTTTAGTTTTCAGGTGTTTAGATTGATGCAGATCTATGAAGGAGAATTTTTAATGTTCTAAAGATGAATTATTTTCCAGCAGAGATTATCTATGATAGCAGTATCTCTCTTGTATTTCACTGGTGGACAGTAAAAAAGAATGATAATTTTAGCTACATTTGTTGAGTATGAAATTAACACGTTAGCTTTTTCAACAAATAGATCTGATTTCTTAAGGAACGGTAAATAACTGTTCCGTTATTTCTATTGTTATAATCAAAAGCTAAAAAATGAAAAATTTCTTTGAAAGTCCTTTTAAAGGCAAAATCATAAAAGACCATATTCAGAATCCCAATATTATTGCCGGTAAATATTCATATTATTCAGGATATTATCATGGGTATTCATTTGATGATTGTGCCCGGTATCTTATGCCGGATAGAAGTGATGTAGATAAGCTGATTATTGGTTCCTACTGTTCAATAGGAACAGGTGCAAGTTTTATCATGTGCGGCAATCAGGGGCACCGCTACGACTGGATATCCAGTTTTCCTTTTTTTTATATGTCAGAAGTGGAGTGTTTTGGAGAGGCCCTGGATGCTTTTCAGCCCGCGGGTGATACGGTTATTGGTCATGATGTCTGGATAGGGACAGAGGCTATGATCATGCCGGGAATCCGGATCGGGGATGGAGCTGTAATAGGAAGCCGTGCCCTGGTTACCAGGGATGTTGAGCCTTACACCATTGTAGGGGGGAACCCTGCAAAACTCATCAGAAAGAGATTCAGTGAGCGCCATATTGACATGCTGCTGGAGATGAAATGGTGGGAATGGGATGAAACTTTATTGAAGGACGCAGTACAAACGCTGTGTTCTCCGGATATCGATCTGCTCTATGAATGGTTTAAGAAATTAAGATAACTGGAAGGCTTTCCAGTGAGCTTTTTTTGAAAAGCTTGCCTTTGTACGCTTTCGCATTGTTTTTGCTAGATAAGATCAAGATCACCTAAATACCAATATTATGAATAAAGTAATCGGACTTATCGCAGGAAGTTTACGAAAAGAATCTTTCTCTAAAAAAATTGCAAAAGCCTTGGTGCCCATGGCTCCTGAAGGATTTGAATTTAAAATGATTTCCATTGACAATCTGCCAGTGTATAATCAGGATTTTGATGATTATAACCAGGTTCCCGAAAGCTATGTGATATTTAGAAATGAAATTAAAAATATCGATGGTGTAATTTTTATTACCCCTGAACACAACAGATCTGTACCGGCAGCACTAAAAAATGCTTTGGATATTGGATCCAGGCCCGCAGGGAAAAGCGTTTGGGACAAAAACCGGGAGCTGTCTTCAGTAATTCACCAGGTAATCTTTCCGCTTTCGGGGCCAATCACCATCTAAGGCAAAGCTTGGTTTTTCTTAATATTCCTGCCATGCAGCAGCCGGAAGTTTATCTTCCGCATATCAATAAGGTGTGGGATGAAAATGGAAATTTGAATGATGAGGATACCAGGGATTTTCTCCAAAAAGCGGTAAATGCTTATATTGAGTGGTTTACGAAAAACAGCAGTTTGTAATTCCAATATAAAACACTGACATAATAAAAAGCCCTGAAAAGTATACCTTTTAAGGGCATTTTTTCAAGGATCCAGATACTCTTTTCAAGACGGGGTCATCAATTGCTGCTTCAATGATGCCGAAATACTGCAAGTAAGAATCCTTATAAGGAACATCAGCCGGTAATATGATGAGGATCATAAACTAACGTATTACATCTTCATACCTTTGACTTACACACACCACAAAATTTGATACTATGAAACTATTCTTGTCACTAACATTATTTGCTGCCGGCCTTATCATTAGCTGTACGAAACAGCAGCAGCAACAGCCTCAATCTACCAGTACAGGTACCTTCAATACTGGAGACAGCATGGTCTCCGGATCTGCTCAGGTAACCCCGGACTCGGGTGATAATACGCTGCCGATGGATAGCACAGCGTACGATGTAGATTCTATCAAGAACAGCAAATAATCATTTACGGATAACGTTTGCTTACGTTTTCATTTTATGGAAGCGGGTTGATGCTGTTCTTAAGTAAGAAAGCGCATTGATACTGACTATTTCAAAAGCTACTTTTGAACTTTTATTATTTACTAATTCCATATTATTTTTATTATTATGGCAGAACCGTCATTATTTGGTCAGACCGGTATTCAGATTACGTTGGCTTTAATGTTAATCATTATTATAGCAGGTTTGATTATTGTTGTTCTTAAATTCTTATCAATATATTCAAATATCCTTAGGCAAAGAGAATCTTCGGAAATCCGGAAGAAAATAAAAGATCTCAACCCCGAAGAGCTGAATGAATACGAAAAAAGAGAGAAAGAATTAAATTTTGAACAGGAACAAAACCAACTCTCTGGAAATCATTCACCCGCTGATGAAAAAGGGGTCATCAGAAATATCAATTCTGTTGAAGAGTTTAGATTTTTCCCTATTAAGAGGAGAACCTCCTCTTTTCTCAATTATGTGTCACCGGAACTTACAAAGCTTATTCTTTGGTTTTTAGGAACTGCTATACTATGGCTAATAATAGGAACAACTTTTGGTTTGTATGCCGGTATAAAATATGTAGCCCCGGATGTGGAGCATACCAGCTGGCTCAGTTTCGGAAGATTGAGACCTGCTCATACAAATGCTGTATTTTGGGGTTGGGCCTCGCTGGCAATGGTTGGCTTGTCATATTATGTTGTGACCCGAGTGAGTAATGTTGAAAACCATAGCATCCGGCAAGGTTATGTCTCTTTGGTTCTTATCAATGCGGCCGTTTTGGCGGGAACAATTTCTTTATTAGCCGGAATAAATAACGGCGGTGGTGAATACCGTGAATATATCTGGCCTATTATGATCACTTTTGGAATTGGCGTTGCAGTCTCAACACATAATTTGTTTAAGCCTGTTGCTAAAAGGACCGTTAAAGAAATTTATATATCAAACTGGTATATCATTTCCGGATTTATGTTTGTTGTCATTGTTATTTTAGTTGGGTATATTCCGGTCTGGCAGGATGGTGTTGGTGAAACGATCACGCAGGGATATTATATGCATCAGGCCATTGGAATGTGGTTTATGATGATCAACTTGGGGCTGATGTATTATTTTCTTCCGCAACAGCTTAATAAGCCCATTTATTCTTATAGTTTGGGAGCTTTAGCTTTCTGGACCCATATCTTGTTTTACACCTTAATCGGAACCCACCATTTTATTTTCAGTTCCATCCCATGGAGATTACAAACAACTGCTATTATCGCAAGTGTTGGAATGTTGATTCCCGTTGCAGCGGGCACAACAAATTTTCTGCTGACTTTCAACGGGGCCTGGTATCAGCTGAAAACAAGCTACACCCTGCCTTTTTATTTTATGGCCATTATATTTTACTTTACCGGATCATTTCAGGGTACGGTAGAGGCTTTCAGATATACCAATTTACTTTGGCACTTTACAGACTTTACCGTATCTCATTCTCACTTAACGATGTACGGAATTATCACTTTCATGCTATGGGCGTTTTGCTATACATTAATTCCAAGGCTTACAGGAAAAGAGCCTCCAAAATTACTTGTAGGTATTCATTTCTGGCTGGCATTGATCGGATTATTAATTTATGTGATTGCGCTCATGATCGGCGGGACACAAACCGGAATGATGTGGATGAAGAAAAAGCCTTTTATAGATGGTGTTATCAATATGTTTCCGTTTTGGCTCTGGCGCGCGATAGGGGGAACCTTCATGTGGATTTCCCATCTCATTTTTGCTTACAATTTTTATCGGATGATCACAAAAAAACAGGAAATAATTATCCCGCGAACCCCAGCAGAAATATTAGCGGCAAAAAGACAGTTGGGAAATACATAGTTAAACCTAAAAAAAATCAGTTATGATGCTATTAAATGATCATAGAATACTTTTCGGATCAGCACTTGCGCTCTTTCTGTTTCTTACCTTTTATATTGCGATTATTCCGGCTATGGAAAATCAAAAAATTAACAATCCCTTACCACGACAGGCAAAAGTTTTAACTAATGCTGAAAGAGCAGGGAAAATGGTCTATATAGAAAATGGGTGTGTCGCATGCCATACCCAACAGGTAAGAAGTGTGGAAATGGATAATGTTTTCGGCAAAAGACCAAGTATTGCTGCAGATTTTGCAATTAACCGGAGGACAGATTTCTGGAGAAATACTGCCAATCTCATGGGGACACAACGTGCCGGACCGGATCTTACAAGTGTAGGAGAAAGGCAACCTAGTGCAGAATGGCATCTTATACATCTTTTTCAGCCAAGAGCGGCTATAGAGGCATCTATTATGCCTTCTTACGAATTTTTGTTTATAGAAAGAGATTATCTGCAGCCAGGTGATGTGGAAGTGAAAGTACCCCAGAAATTTTTAAAAAATAAAGGGAAAAAAATTGTTGCCACTCAAAAAGCTTTACTGCTTGTTGCGTACTTAAAATCTTTAAAACAGACAGATTATACTGACAAATCGATTGTCCCGGACTTTTTGTATAAACAGGCAAAGAAAGACCAAAGCGGAGCACCAGGCGGAGAGAATCTTCCGAATGGGGGAGAGCTTTTCACAGCGAATTGCGCTTCGTGTCATCAGGCAAACGGAGAAGGTGTTCCAGGAGCATTTCCGCCTTTGAAAGGAAGTCCTGTAGCCACTGGTGGAGATCTTCAGTTGTATGTAACGATTATTATGAAAGGCTATGACCCCAGACCGGAATTTGCTACGATGCCTCCGGTAGGAACCAATGCCAATTTCACCGCAGAAGATGTGACGGCCATCATTAATCATGAAAGAACAAGCTGGGGCAACAATGCGAAAAAGGTGACCTTGGACGAAATAAAAGTTATAATGGAAAAAATTAAATAGATATGAAAATTTCAGAGAAAGTAATAGCATTAGTTCTAATGTTATCTGCAACATATATTTCAGCTTGTGACGCCTGTAAAAGTCAACAGCCGGAAATCACAAAGGAATTGACACACGGAACCGGACCGGAAAGTGACTGGGACTGGTTTATTGTGGGGATTGTTATTTTAATAACATTGCTTGCATTCTTTTATTCAGTTAAATATCTGGTAAAGCCAGGTGAAAAGGATAAAAGCCATATCAAATATACTTTTTTACAGTAAAATGAAACCACATGACTAAGGACAGTAGCAAAATTTTTCTTTTTGTAGATGATGATTCCGTTCCTATTGCGGAGCTCGATACTCCGATTGTCTTTGACCTGGATACGAAGAAATTAACAGATGGAGAGCATATACTGAAGATCGTAAGCCAATCTCCTACCGGGAGAGAGGGAATAAGGAATATCAGTTTTACAGTAGCTAACGGCCCTGCCATCAGAATTGAGGGTTTAAAAAATAAAGATGTTGTAGACGGAACAGTATCACTGATGATCAACGCCTATGACAAGGGAAATCAGAAAAGTTTTATCATCACCGGAAGTGAAACACCACAGACGATTCCTTTCTGGATCTGGATCATTATTATTTTATTTATCGGATGGGCTCTTTATTATGAAGTTACAAGTGCCAATATTCAATAATTGAAATTACATTATAAAGCAGTATCGCCTGGTGATGCAATAATTTTTACTGAGGTGATTGTATTTTGAAATTTTAAGTAACATCAAAAACAAAGTATTATGGTTATCAGCGAAAATTTTTTATACTCAGCATGAGCTGAAATAAAGGAGTACAATCCCGGAGAAGTAATTTTTAAGGAAGGCGGTATACCCTATTATTATCGGGTTGTGAAAGGTAAGGAAAAGCTCAGCAACTTTACAGAAAATGGAAAGGAGTTTGTGCAAAATATTATTTCTGAAGGCCAGAACTTTGTAGACTCATTACTTTTTACAGATAAGACATATCTGATAAATGCCATTACCTTAGAATCCTGCTCTGTTTTGAGGGTGCGTTATGCATGCTTGATATATACCCTCAGCTCTATGCTGCTTTATGCAAAGCATTATCGGACCGTTTGTATTACCAGTATATGTTGTTGCAGAGAAATTTATCACAAGATCTTTCGGACCGTATTATTGGAATGATGAAATATTAATGACAGTACTAACGAAACCTTATAACTGTATGGTTTCGTTTCCCTACCATATGAAAAAGTATAAAATTTTTCCACTTATTCAGACAATTTACTATTTTATTACCACGGTATGGCCACTGGCACACATTGGTAGTTTCATGGCGGTGACCGGAGAGAAAACGGACCTCTGGCTTGTAAAAACTGTGGGTGTTTTACTTTAACCTTATTGTTTTCTTTTAATGTATCTGACTTTTAGTGACAAAAAGGATACAATCATAGTTATATCGGTAATGCTCTGTTTGTTTAGGATTATTAGGAATAGATGTGTACTATTTTTCGCGAAAGTTATCAGATGGGTATATGTTATTGATGGCTTTTTTCAGCTTCTATTTTTTTTCTTACTGGACTTATTTTATGATTCATTTAAGAGATAAATAGAAGATTATCCTTTCTTCTCATTCAGAAAATTATTAATGTGAAATAAAATACTTTGTTCTACTGTAATGAAATGATAGTTCAGCATTCGGACAACTTTATCATTGGATATCCTTTGAAAAGATGTTAAGAATTCTATATTGGGTCTTGTTAGCATTCTTAATCCTGGAAGCGATCCTCTGGAAATAATATTTAAAAGGCGGCCTATGCTTAAAAAAAATTGAGGTAATACCCAGGATTTTCTTTTGCCCAGCATCTTTTTTATCAGGTCTGATAGTTCTTTATATTTTCTGTTTTCTGAAACAATAAGAAACCGTTCGCCGAAGACGTTCTGATCCATTAATTCAACTGCAATTTTCGCTACATCTCTTACATCTACACAGCCGCAGCCGCCAGAAAAGGTATAAGGAGCATTCATAAATATTTTTAAGAGCTCTCCACTGCTCTTCTCCCAGTTGCCACTGCCTATAATCATCCCCGGATTAATGATAATGGTATTTAATCCAGCCGCAGAAGCCAGACATACAGCTTTGTCAGCTTTGTATTTGGAAGCGGCATAGATGGTGTTTTTCTTTCCATCAATAAAAGCTGCATTTTCACCAATCATTTTTTCTTTTTCCGTAGTAAAAATAAGCGAAGAGCTTACGTAAAGGAATTTTTTCACATATAACTGCTTACTTATCTCTAATATATTTTCAGTTCCCTCAATATTGACCTTGTTTACTTCTTCATAGTCTGTCTGGTCATAGCTTACTTTGGCAGCACAATGATAGACTTCTTCTACCCCAAGTATTGCTTCCCTCAATCCTTTTTTATCAAATAAATCCGCATCGATCCATTCTATCTGATTGAAAAGTATGGTGTTTTCGGAAGAATAGTATTCAAATGATTTTCTTACCTCCTTTAAGTTGCTGGAAGGTCTTTTTATAGCACGTACCTTTTTACCCCTATTCAGAAGTTCCAACATGACAACTCTGCCTAGCATCCCCGTAGCGCCTGTAACCAAAACCATTTCATTAAGTGTTGAATTTGTTTTTCCTTTGTTATTCATTGCTCATCCAGGCTGACATATATTCTCTGTTCATCCTTGCAATATTGTCCAGTGATATTCCTTTTGGGCATTCCACTTCGCATGCACCGATTACTGAGCAGTTTCCAAAACCTTCTTCGTCCATTGCTTTTACCATATTCAGTACTCTTCTTTTGGCCTCCATTCTTCCTTGGGGCAATAATGCAAAATGAGAAACCTTGGCTCCTACAAAAAGCATTGCAGCCCCGTTGGGGCAGCATGCAACACAGGCTCCACAGCTTATGCATGCTGCAGCATCCATTGCTTTATCGGCATTTTCTTTTGGGACAAGCATTGCATTGGCATCTATTGTATTTCCTGAAGTGTTTGCCGAGATGAATCCTCCCGAAGCCATAATCCGGTCAAACGCACTCCGGTCGGTAATCAGGTCTTTAATAACAGGAAAGGCAACGCTTCTCCATGGTTCAATGACAATAGTTTGCTCGTTGGTAAACATTCTCATGTGTAACTGACAAGTCGTAATTCCCGTATCTGGACCATGTGCTCTGCCATTGATGTAGAGAGAGCACATTCCACAGATTCCTTCCCTGCAGTCATGGTCAAAGGTGATGGGCTCTTTGTCGGCAGCAATAAGTTGTTCATTTAAAATATCAAGCATTTCCAGAAACGAAGCATCTGTAGAAATATCTGAAACTTTATAAATTTCGAATTTTCCTTTTGAATTCCTGTTTTTTTGTCTCCAGATTTTCAGAGTGAGGTTCAGATTTTTTCTTGCATTCATACTATTGTAATGATTTGGATTTAAGGTGCGAGACCATAGAATATAAATGCTATAGTCTGGGATGTTCTAAGATTCTTTTCCTATGGAAACTCCTTTGAATACGTTTTTACTAAAGTCAATCTTACATTGATCCGTAAGAATGTGGATTTTAAGGTTTTCTGCATAAATCGGGAATCCTTTTTCTACAGTTTCGATATTGGTTTTTCCAAGGTTTTTTGCATTGATAATCCATGCCATGCCTGATCCGATGCAGGTGGCCCTAGTGCCCTCCTCAATCAGTAAAGCGGTGTCTTCCCCCAGACCGATCCCCCAACAATCCTGATGCATAATAACCGCGTGTGCTAATCTTCCAAATCTTGCCCGATGTACAAAATGAGTATCAACAATACAATTATTGAGCAATCCAAGCCCAGAGCCCAATTCTATATCGTGCTCTAAAATGGCCTCACCGTTCAAAGCTTCAAGAATTACGATTTCTGGCATACACATCGCGCCCGCGCTGGTGCCTGCGATCATAAAACCATCTTCATTGTTATACTTCTCGAGAAGTAAATCCGTGAGAACAGATAGTTTCAACTGTTCACAAATGCGGTTTTGGTCACCTCCAGTAAAGAAAACTGTTTTTGCTGCTTCCACTCTTTGCAGATGGTAATCGGTATGAACCTGCTCATCACAGATATCCAGAAAGTCGAAATTTGTATATCCTATTTCGTGGAAAGTTTTGGTGTAAGTTTCCTTTATACTTTCGGGTTCAGAGCTTGCTGTAGTAATCACTTCAATCCGGTCATCCTTTGACTTTGCTAAAAACTTAAGAATTTCGTTAGGTGAGAAGTTGTTATTCTTTTCCTCTATTTCTGGCTTATTACCATTCTTATCCTCTTTACCCCCTATCATTAATAATTGTCCTTTTGGCATCATATCTCTATATTTTATTGTTAAATTATTGAATCGTATTTCTATTAATAAAATTTAAGTTATAGTTAAACTCATTGTCCTTGATCAGTTCGCCGCTGAACAAGTTCAGCATACATCCTTCAGTCAGAATATGCCCTTTAAGATATTTTGCAAACAGGGAATCTCCTTCACGAAATCTCTTATTTTTAACATTTTTCGCATTGACAACAATTATAGAACCATTCCCTATGCAGGAAGCTTTGTATCCCTTTTCTATAATTAATGCTATTCTGCCGGTTATTCCCAGACCTAAACATTCTTGGTGGGAAAGGATTGCTTTTACCAATTCTTTGAATCTTGTTTTATGGTCAAACTGCGTGTCAATAATACAGTTGTTGATAAAGCCGAGCCCAGTATCCGTTCCTGATCCGTTTAAAATATGCCCTGAAATGCACATTGCTCCCGAATTGATCCCAACTATGGTAAAATCTTCTTCTGTCAGGTATTTTTTATTTAAAAGTTTCAGTATCGCCGAATTTTCTAAAATATTGTAAGTTTTCTGCTCATAATCAGCAAAAAAGACGATTTTGGCTTCAAGAATCCTTGAAGTATAGTCCTCTGTATGATGATTTTTGTGTACATGGATAAAGTCAAAATTGTTGTAACCTTCTTTCGATAAGATTTCACAAAAGTATTTTTGGATACTTTCCATTGATTCTGAAGCCGTAATTATTTCAAAACGGTCATCTTTTTTATCCGATAGTAACCGGGAAATTTGTGAGAAAGACTGGTACTGTGGTGATTCTCTTTCATGTTCATCAGCGTTATCACCTCCAATGATAATGAGTCTGCCTTTTGGGATCATAGATGCAATTTAAAATGAGCGATTATTTATCATTAGTTTTTCACGGTGGCACTGTCGTTACTCATCCGCATCGTATCGGCGGTTTCGGGTAAGGTGTGGATGGTATTCGAAGCCTTGTCATTGACTGTTTCTTTTTTATTGTCTTGATTGATGTACTGTGTTTCGGATTTTTTACATGACAACAGAGTGTATAACAGGAATACACATAATACTAGATTTTTCATAATAATGATTTGGTGAGATCAAACTTAATGATCAAAAAATAGAAAGTTTATGATGTGAATCACAATGGTATAAAATAAGCTTCCCCATTAAAAGGAAAATTTACTGAGAATGCAAAGGTGAATAGATTATTTTAAGCGCAGGAAGAAAATATCGCTTGAGTTTATGTGGCCTGTCATAAGCTTATCTTTATTGGTGGCAGATAAAGAGTCAATTGGCATTTTTGCTCATTAAGATTGTATTGTCATGCAAATCTTAATTGATATGGTATCTTCTTCACCCGCGATATTCACAAACAATGAACCAGCGTCAAAATAAAAAACACTTTTTATCATTGATAAAAAGTGTTTTTACTGATTTGCATCCGTTATGTAAGTGGAGTTGGAGGGATTCGAACCCTCGTCCAAACAAGCAATACATAAGCTTTCTACATGCTTATTCTACCATTGGTTTTTCGACTGGAGGCAGAGGATAGACACCTAACATCCAGCTTATCTTCTAAGATTTTCGAGTTTCAGCCGAAGCTTCTGAAGCCTTATTTCTGCATTCCTATATTCCAGGATCAAACGCCGCAGAACAGAGCGTTTGTGGAATATCTTGCTTCCCTACTGAAATCTTCGGGAAAACGCTTGATCTACTATACTTCGATATTAAGCTGCAAGAGCGAACTCTTCGTTGCCAGTTAAAATTTTGTAGCAAGGGATTATAGAGATCGCGCTACGGTTCTCTGCATGCTTACTTACCCATTGGTCTTGCTGTCGAAACCAGTCAACCCCATGAATAAAGTGACTGCAAAGATAAGGCTTTTTGTTATATATATCATTATAAAGGATTGTTTTTGTACTAACAGGCTTTTAAAATATGTTAAACTCAATGGATGTAAGACATAGAAGTTGATATGCTCAGTGGTTATATATGCGGTGTTTGTAGATTGTGGATAAAAAATATTGTCTTTGTCAATGCCTTTCAATACAATATTTCTGATGTGCAGCCAAGTGGTAAAATATTGTTTATGATCATATTTTTTTGTGTTGTAAGAAAAAATGTCTACTTTTGCAATCCAAAATGAGATGTAAAATATGTTAATAATTCCAGTTAAAGATGGTGAATCCATCGACAGAGCTTTAAAGAAATACAAGAGAAAATTTGATAAAACAGGTACTGTTCGTCAATTAAGATCTAGACAAGCGTTTATCAAGCCTTCTGTAACTTTGAGACAATCTAAGTTGAAAGCTGCTTACAAGCAAAGAGCGCTTAGTAAGGAAGAGCAGGCTTAAGAATTTTTTCTTAAACACATATTAATTCACTTCTTAAATTCTTATATTTGAGAAGTGAATTTTTATTTTCATACCTAAAGTGATGTTGGATAAATTTTTAGAATATTTGCAATTCGAAAAGAGGTATTCTCCCCATACCATTACAAGTTACAAAAAAGATCTTGCTGACTTTTCCTGTTTCTATCTGAGAACAGAGTCATCAGAAGATATTTCCAAAGCAGACAAAAAAGTAATCCGGAATTTTATTGTAGATCTCAGTGAGCATGATATTTCAAAACGAAGCATCAATCGAAAATTGTCATCGCTCCGGAGCTTCTATCTTTTCCTTTTAAAAATAGGTGAAATTAAAGTTTCTCCTACTGAAGGTATTTCTTCCCTGAAATTTTATGCAGAGAAGCAAATTCCTATGTCAAAAGAAGAAATGAGCGATCTTAATGCACGGATTTTTGAGCAGGTGCATGATCTGTTGGAGAAATGTATCATGGAAGTTCTATATCAGACCGGGATGCGAAAAGCTGAGCTTTGTGGCCTGATATTTGAGAATGTTGATGTAAGCAATAATGAATTAAAAATAATTGGAAAGGGAAATAAAGAACGGGTCGTTCCCATATCCGAAGATCTGTCCGGGCTTCTGAAAAGCTACCGGGAAATAAGAAAACCGGAAACAGAATATAAATCATATTTTTTTGTAAACAGGAAGGGGAAAAAACTCAACGAAAAATTTGTTTATGTGGTAGTTAATAAGTACCTTAGTCTTGTAACAACAAAAGAAAAAAAAAGTCCTCATATCCTTCGGCATAGCTTTGCTACTCACGTATTGGATAATGGGGCGGAGATCTCCAAAGTAAAAAAAATATTAGGGCATTCCAGTCTTGCCAGTACTCAAGTATATACGAATGCTAATATTGAACAATTGAAAAAAGTGTTTAATCAGGCTCATCCTCGAGCATCAAAAAAAGAAGAATTATGAAGATCACAGTACAATCAATTGGTTTAACTCCACACGAACCACTAGAATCACACATCGACAAAAAAGTTAGCAAACTAGACACCTTCTATGATAAAATTCAGGAGTGTAAAGTTTTTCTTAAAGTAGAAAACAACGCGGATAAAGTTAATAAAACAACCGAGCTTATTTTAGCCGTTCCGGGTGATGATATTGTTGTAAAAAAGACCTCGGCAAGTTTTGAGGAAAGTCTGGATCTTTGTGTTGATACAGCTAAAAAGCTACTAATCAAGAAAAAAGAAATGGCGTAGGAAAAAAAGTTAAAAAAAAATTATAAAAAATTTGAGAATTCAAAAAATCCGTTCTATATTTGCACTCGCAAAAAAGGAACAGTGATCTTTTGAATTCTTTTTTAATTTGCCTCCATAGCTCAGTTGGCCAGAGCACGTGATTTGTAATCTCGGGGTCGTGGGTTCGAATCCCTCTGGAGGCTCTTTAATATAAAATATCTGGGGAGATTCCAGAGTGGCTAAATGGGACTGACTGTAACTCAGTTGCTTCGGCTTCGTAGGTTCGAATCCTGCTCTCCCCACATTTTATATTATAAAAAAATGTTGCAGAATTGAATAAGTTTTATTAGTTTTGCACAGCGTTTACCAATAGTTTTGGAAACAAAATTGCGGAAGTAGCTCAGTTGGTAGAGCGTCAGCCTTCCAAGCTGAATGTCGCGGGTTCGACCCCCGTCTTCCGCTCAATAAAAATCACGCTACTCAGTGTGATTTTTTTAATTGATGCCGACTTAGCTCAGCGGTAGAGTGCTTCCTTGGTAAGGAAGAGGTCACGGGTTCAAGTCCCGTAGTTGGCTCTCGAGGGTCCCGAATTTTTTCGGGATTTTTTTTTGCCTGAAATTTTGATGTAAACGTAAAGTATCAGAACTAAAAATGATTCCATGTGAGTTTGGAAATTTCGGAAATCAAGTACAACAGTTGTAGAGAACGGAATATTTTCTATTTATACTGGATCAGGTACAAAAGTTGTGGAGAGACGATTTTTTTTCCCTGTTATACTTTTGCCTTGAAATCGAAGATTATCTCCTTTCCAGTCGATGAATGTTATTTCGACGGAGTCAAACAAAAGTATACAAAAATTCAAGACTGGAATCATCCGCTAAAAATTCACCTTGCCTCCTAAATTTCCAAACTCGCATGGATTCTACATTGGTTCTTCGACTCTCAATAGGGTCGCCATGCTCAGACACTGGAAATTTTTTAACGGGTTCAAGATCAATTTTGCCTCCGGTTTTTTTATTTTTATTTGAATCGGCGAACCTTAAAAGGTTTATTAACGCTCCTAATTCCTAGGTCGATTAAAGAATACTTACAACTATTTCCCAGGGCTCTGCTCAGAGTTCCCTTAATTTATGCTCAAACATCTGTGAAAATTCGGTTATCTGTGGTTAATTTTTTTACTTATACACTAAAATCGAAGATTATCTCTCTTCAATCGATGAATTTTATTTCTACGGAGTCAAAGATTGATTTGTGTACAATCCTATATTATTTTTTATATTTACATTAATTCAAGCTTTTACCTGGCCCCCACAACTTTTGTACCTGATCCAATTTCAGGAGCCCGGATCTACTTTCTTCTTTTATTCTCCATCATATTCCTTTTACTTTATCTTTAAGAATTACAATCATAAAAATTTTCGTTAATTTCGTGTAAAATAAATTTTGATGAATATTCTTTTATTAGAAGATGATCTCATTCTTTCTGCAGAATTGTGCAGGTTTTTAGAATCAAATAATTTTAACTGTGATAAGATCTATGATGGGGAGACCTTTCTTCGTCAGATCAAAAACAATACCTATGACCTCTATCTGCTGGACATCAATGTGCCGAAAATAAACGGGCTGGATGTCTGCCAGACCATTCGTTCTTTTGATAAAAATACACCTATCATTATCATTTCAGCTTATGGAGATATCTCTGATAAGAAAGATGCCTTTACCAGACTTGCTGACGATTACCTGGTAAAGCCCTTCCAGTTTGAGGAACTGTTTTTAAGAATCAATTCCTTATTGAGACGGAAGACACCATCAGATGCTGCCGATCAGGATATTATCAGAATAGATGACCTGATCATTAATAAGACGGAGCAGAAAATTTATCGCGGTGGTCATGAGATCTCCCTAACTTTAAAAGAGTTTCAGCTGTTGGTGTACCTGGCCGAAGCGCAGGGACGGACGGTTTCCAAACAGCAGATCACCGAACATGTCTGGGAGCACAACTTTAATACCAACACCAACACCGTAGAGGTCTATATCAATTTTTTAAGGAAAAAGATAGATAAAGATTTTAAAATTAAATTAATTCATACCCGCTCCGGTTTCGGATATTATTTAAGCCCATTATAATTCATGTCTTTAAAAAGAAAGATAGCTTTAACGATCAGTATTGCCTTTTCATTGCTTTTTGGAATGGTGATGGCTGTTATTTATCTGTCTTTTAACGACTTCAGAAGGGATGAATTTAAAGAAAGATTCAGGCAGAGACTTGAATTCACGACCCATTTCATTTCAAAGTCAAAAGATTTTGAGGAAGAGGCGTCCATTTTTTTTAACGAGAATTCAGATAACATCCTTCTTAATGAGACCATATTAATTTTCAATGAACAGAAGGAGCTTATTTACAGCACGATTAAAGATCGGAATGTAACCTGGGATAACGCCATGCTTAAAGAGCTGGATGAAAAAAAAATTATCTATACGGAGAAGACTGTTCCCGAGATTTATGCTGCCCTGAGAAATATTAATGGAGAGAATTACTACATTCTTACCAGTGCCTTTGATACCAATGGAAAATCAAAATTAAGTTATCTTAAATATCTCTTGATTACAGCTTATGTAATGAGTACGCTTCTGATAGGATTTTTTAGTTACCATTTTGTGGAAAAGTTCCTTCGCCCTTTGGAAGAACTCAATAAGGAGATTTCGGAAGTTACTGCCCACAAGCTGACGACTCAGATTCCTGTTCAGCAGTCTGAAGATGAGATCAGTGTTCTGGCTAATTCGTTTAATACCATGATTGTACGGTTGAATGATGTGTTCCAGTCTCAAAAGGATTTTACAGCGAGCGCTTCCCATGAGATCAGAACGCCTATTACAAGAATGGCTTTTCAGTTGGAAAACCTCATTAAATTTGAACATCATTCTCCTGAGACGCTGTCTGCGCTGAGACAGATCCAGAGGGACGTTTATCAGCTTTCCGATCTGACCAACTCACTGTTGCTGCTGACGAAGTTTGATAAAGCAAATATCCAGAGCATTTATGAAGAGGTAAGGATAGATGAAGTCATCTTTGAAGCTTTTGAAGCAGTGGAAAAAAGTTATCCCCAGCTGAAGCTCGACTTTCTTATCACGGAAGAGACTTCTGAAAATGCTTTTCTCACGATAGGTGGGATCCAGTCATTACTGATCATTGTCTTTATCAATCTATTCAAAAATGCGGCTGTATATTCTGATAATACTGAAGTGAAAGTTTTAATCACGGAAACCAACGACCATCTTAGTGTAGCAGTCATTTCCCATGGAGATACCGTTACTGAAGCAGAGCAGTCTAAATTATTTGAAGCCTTTACCAGGGGAAATAATGCCCAGAATATTTCTGGATCCGGTCTGGGACTTCGAATTGTTAAAAGAATTTTAGAATACCATGACGCTCAAATTCAATATTCTTCTCCAGCTGATTTCCAGAACAAATTTACAGTTGTATTTAAAAAATAATAGCAGATCTCCTTTTGTAAAAAGAGACTCGGATTATTGTTAAACTTTTGTTTAAAATCCCGAAACTGAATTTAGCAGTAAAAGAATAGAGAAACTATATTTTTTCCCCACAAACAACTTATTTCAGCCAATTTTAATATTATTTTAAGCCTCATTTAAGGTTCTTTTAATCATGTCAGAGCAATTTTGTGATTTAAAAATAAAATAATGAACAGAATTGCAGTGCTGTGCCTGGCCGCTTCCTCATTCATGGCGGCACAACAGCAAATGTCTCTTTTGGATTGTGAAGAAGCATTTCAAAAGAACAACCTCCAACTGCTCGCCGAACAATACAATATCAATATGGCCGATGCGGATATTCTGCAATCGAAGATTTGGGAACTGCCACAGTTGAGTGGACAGTTCAATGCTTATAATCCTCAGGATAAAAAAATTTTTGATGCAGGACATTCAAAGGGAGCAGGAATTACACAGTTGATCTATATGGGGGGCAAAAAGAAAAATGAAATTGCCTTTGCCAAATCCAATAAAGAACTGGCGCAACTTCAGTTTTCGCAGCTGCTGGCAGATTTGAGAGCCCAGCTGCGTGCTGCTTATTTCAATCTTTACTATGAAAAATTAAAGCTGGAGAACACCAACAAACAGTTGGGGTACATGAATGACCTTTTAAGTGCGTACCGCGTCCAGTCTTCCAAGGGAAATGTTTCGCTTAAAGATGCGGTGAGACTACAGAGTCTCGTGATCCAGCTGAACCATGACAAACTTGAAATCAATAAAAATATTCTGGAATACGAACAGAGCTTAAAAATCCTGACAGGTGTTTCAGAAGCCATAGAACCTGCAATGTCCGAGGCTGAAGCTAAAGATGCATTGAACGTCCAGCCTTTTGGGGATGAAGAGGAACTGCAAAAAAAAGCACTGGAAAACAATTCGGATTACAGATATCATCTGAAACTGATTGATAATAGTAAACTATATGCACAGTGGCAAAAGTCAATGAATGTGCCGGACCTTAATGTGGGGGCAGCTTGGGACCAGGCCGGGGGAACCTTTAATAATGAGGTCAATCTGACTCTGGGGATTCCTTTGCCTTTATGGAAGGCCAATCAGGGAAATGTGGAAAAAGCGAATTATGCCATTCAGCAGAATCAGAAAAATGCCGATTTTCAAAAATTAACCCTTGAAACAAAAGTGCAATCTGCCTTTAAAACTTGGAAGGCACAATATGAGCAGCTGTTGGATATTAAAACCACGGACCTTAAAAATATGGATCTGGTGTATAACGGGATGCTGACTAATTTCAGAAAAGGAAACGTCAATCTTATTGAATTTACCGATTTCATGGACAGTTACAGGCAGACTGCTCTTCAGATCTATGATATGAAAAATGAGATCATGCAGTCCGCAGAGCAACTTAACCAACTCGTACAAACGAAAATCTTCTATTAACGATGAAAACATATATTATTCCCGCGCTGATGGTCTTATCATTAGCGGTGTCCTGTTCAAAAAAGGAAGAAAATAATAATCAGGCTAAAAAAGGCTTTGAGCTTAGCAACACTATGTTGAAATCTATTGCGTTGGCAAAAGTTGAAAAAAAGAACATAGAAGATGAATACAGTTTCTACGGAAAGATTTCGGCAGATAAAAACAGCTACATTGATGTATATCCTCTTGTGGGAGGAAATGTAATGAGCGTGAATGTTGAGTTGGGAGATTATGTAAAAAAAGGGCAGGTATTGGCGACCATTAGGAGTACAGAGCTTGCGGAGATTCAAAAAGATGTAAGCGATGCAAAGACTGATATGGTGGTTGCCAGGAATAATCTGCGGGTAGCAAAGGAATTGTATGAAGGAAAGCTGAATACGGAAAGAGAGGTCCTGGAAGCAAAAAGCCAGCTTCAGAAAGCAGAAGACCAGCTGCAGAGAGCTACGGCGGTAAGCACTGTCTATAATGTAAAGACCGGAAATATCTATAGTGTAGTGGCTCCGATCAGCGGGTATATCGTTCAGAAGAATATCAATAAAGACATGCAGCTGCGAAGCGACCGGAGCGAAAATATTTTTGATGTAGCCAATACCACCAATGTATGGGCCATCATGAATGTCAATGAATCGGATATTGATAAAATAAGCCTGGGAATGAGGGCACAAGTTTCTACCTTATCTTATCCTGATAAGGTATTTGATGGGAAAATTGATAAAATCTTTAAAATTATAGATCCACAGACCAATGCAATGCAGGCAAGAGTGGTATTGGATAATGCCAACGGATTGTTGATCCCGGATAGTAAAGCCACCATAAAAGTGTCACGTCTGGAAGATGATACGATGCTGACAGTTCCTTCTAAGGCGGTCATTTTTGATGACAACAAGAGCTTTGTTGTGGTATTTAAGTCGAGAACTGATGTGAAGATAAGAGAAGTAAAAGTACTGAAGCAGGCTGGTGATGTCATTTATATTGTAGAAGGACTGAAGGAAGGAGAGGAAGTAATCACCAATAATCAGCTGTTGGTATACCGTTCTCTGAACAGCTAGCAGTATCATCAGGCAATAACTTAGAGAGACTTCTTCTTATTTTAATTGTTGTAGTGAAATCTTTCAACGGCTTTTTTAGGTCATCAATTATGTATCATGAATAAATTCATTAAAAATATAATCGCTTTTTCATTAAAAAATAAAGCATTTACTTTTATCTGGGTTGCCATTTTGGCTATTGCCGGATTTATAAGTTTCAAGAACATGCCCATTGAAGCTTTTCCGGATGTTACCAATACTCAGATCGTCATCATTACTCAATGGAATGGACGTAGTGCAGAGGAAGTGGAACGTTTTGTAACTACCCCCATCGAATTGGCCATGAGCCCGGTTCAGAAGAAAACCAGTGTGAGAAGTACGACGATGTTCGGGCTTTCTATTGTGAAAATTCTATTTGACGACGGGGTGGATGATACTTTTGCCAGAAATCAGGTCAATAACCAATTAAGAACCATTAGCCTTCCTGATGAGGTAGATCCTGAAGTACAGCCACCCTACGGGCCAACCGGAGAGATTTTCAGATATACACTGGATAGCAAAACAAAAGACTCCCGTCAACTGCTTACGCTGCAGAACTGGGTTATCGACCGGGCCCTAAGAGGTGTTCCCGGAGTAGCGGATATCAATGTTTTTGGTGGTCAGGACAAAGTTTTTGAATTAAGTATTGACCCAAGAGCTTTGGACAAATACAATCTGACCCCGCTGCAGGTGTATGATGCCGTTACCAAAAGCAATCTGAACGTAGGAGGTGATGTTATTGAAAAAAATGGACAGGCCTATGTGGTACGGGGAATAGGTTTGGTAAAATCTGTTGCTGATATTGGAAATATTACGATTCAGAATGATAGCGGAAATCCGGTCCTTGTAAAGAATGTAGCGGAAGTGCATGAGAGCTCCATGCCCCGCGTAGGACAAGCCGGTCTGAATAATCATGAAGATACGGTAGAGGGTATTGTTGTCATGAGAAAAGGGGAGAACCCAAGAGAAGTGCTGATAGGGGTAAAAGCTAAAATTAAAGAGCTTAATGAAAAAATACTGCCCAAGGACGTAAAAATGGTGACGTTCTATGATCGTGATCACCTCATGGATTTTACAACCCGTACCGTGATGCATAACCTTATTGAAGGAATTGTTCTGGTGACGGTCATTGTTTTAATCTTCATGGCAGACTGGAGAACAACCTTAATTGTTTCCATCGTTATTCCTTTGTCCCTTTTATTTGCTTTTTTATGTTTAAAAATGGCTGGAATGAGTGCTAATCTCCTTTCCCTGGGGGCAGTAGATTTCGGAATTATCATTGATGGAGCAGTCGTCATGGTGGAGGGGCTTTTTGTAATGCTTGATCATAAAGCACATCAATATGGAATGGAAAAGTTTAATAAGCTGGCAAAAGGAGGCTGGATCAAGCAGACCGGTACCGGCTTGGGAAAAGCTATTTTCTTTTCAAAATTAATTATCATCACTTCCCTCATTCCGATCTTCTCCTTCCAGAAGGTGGAAGGGAAAATGTTTTCCCCTTTAGCATTTACACTGGGGTTTGCATTGATAGGCGCGCTGATCTTTACATTAACCCTTGTTCCGGTTCTTTCCCATATTCTTTTAAATAAAAATGTACGGGAAAAAAATAATCCTTTTGTAAATTTTTGGGACAAAATTGTTTTAAGGGGATTTAATTTCACCTTTAAACATAAAAGAATGAGTATGATCGTTGCCATCTCATTTCTTGCGGTAACTTTATTTTCCGGCAAGTTTCTGGGAACAGAATTCCTGCCACAGCTCAATGAAGGTTCACTTTGGATTACAGCGGAAATGCCAATGAGCTCCTCCCTGAAAGAATCCCTGAAAACAGCTGACCTTTTGAAAAAAGATATTATGAGTTTTTCTGAAGTGACGGATGTGCTGGCTCAGACAGGAAGAAGTAATGATGGTACAGATCCCAACGGCTTCGGCTTTGTACAGTTTGCCGTAAACCTGAAACCCCGCGAAGAGTGGAAGCGGAAGATCACTTATGATGAACTGATCAATGAAATCGATCAGAAGCTGAGAAGCTATCAGGGAATCACATTCAATTATTCCCAGCCGATTTCGGACAACGTAGCAGAGGCTGTTGCCGGCTTTAAAGCTGAAAACGGAATCAAAATTTATGGTGATAATCTGGAGACGCTGGATCAGCTTGCCCACGAAATCTTATCCAAAATTAAAGATGTAGACGGTGTAAAAGATCCCGGAATTATTAAAAATATCGGGCAGCCGGAAGTAAGTGTCGTCCTGGACCGCGATAAAATGGCAGCGTACGGAGTAATGCCGGCTGACGCGCAAGCCGTACTGGAAATGGCCTTTGGAGGAAAGACGGCCTCGGAAATGTTTGATGGTGAGAGAAAGTTCCCCATCCGTCTCCGCTATTCACAGGAGTATAGAAGTGACGAAAAGGACATTGCTTCTTTGATGGTTCCTACACAGGACGGAGCAAAAATTCCTCTGAAAGAAATCAGTACTATATTGAAAGACAATGGAGCCGCATTCATTTACAGGGACAATATCAAAAGATATATCGGGGTTAAATTTTCAATCCGCGACCGGGATTTGGGAAGTACTATTGCTGATGCACAGAAAAAAGTTTCTGCAGTAGATCTTCCGGATGGCTATTCGATAGGATGGACAGGACAGTTTGAAAACCAGCAGAGGGCTTCCCATCGCCTGACGCAGGTAGTGCCTGTGAGTATTCTTATGATCTTTTTTCTGTTGTTTATCCTGTTTGGAAATATGAAAGATTCGCTTCTGGTATTGGCCAATGTACCATTTGCACTGATTGGCGGAATCATTGCGCTGCATATTACCGGAATGAATTTTGGAATTTCTGCAGGAGTAGGTATGATTGCGCTCCTGGGAATATGTATCCAGAATGGGGTGATTCTGATTACAGAATTCCATCAGAATGTGAAAAACGGGCTGGATATTGATAGGGCCATCTTAAATGGAGTGAAATCTAGAACCCGGCCCGTTATTATGACTGCGCTTATGGCATCCATCGGATTGATGCCGGCGGCTTTATCCACAGGAATCGGTTCAGAATCCCAGAAGCCTCTGGCTATTGTTATTATTGGGGGATTGATTACGGCAACAGTACTCACACTGCTTATTTTTCCGATTATTTTCTGGATCTTCAACAGGCCTAAAAAACTGCGACAAATTTAATCTTGTTCATATCGCTTCGCCCCGGGTTTTTCCTGGGGTGAAGCCTTTTTTAACTTCTTATTATAAAATTTCAAATAAAATAATTAATTTAGGCGCCTATTATAAACACATGATATCTGCAAAAAAATGATGAATTCCCAATCTCTGATGCATTTGTAGAATAGCTTTGTTTAGCTCTTTGGGCTGGAGCTTAGCTCTTATCACCTATCTTAAAAACAAATGTTAAAAACACAATATGGAACGCTACAAAAAAACAGTTCTCCTCGTATTCGGTTTCCTGATCGTAATACTCCCGCTGCAATTGATCTTTAAAGTAAATCTTGAAGAAACTTATCCTTCATTTAATTTTCCAGGATTTGCTTCATATCCCATCAAGGATGGAAAGTACATTAAATTTACCAGAACAACTTCTCATGTTTTTTTTAAAGATGGCTCAGACAGTATTCTGGTAAAAAATGACTATTTGGGAGACAGAATACCCCGGACTATTCAGATCACCCTGATGAAGAACCTCCTCTTTCCTAAGGAATATCCTATTTTAAGTGACCGTATCAATGCTTTGCCACCTTACAAGAAAAAGCTTTACCTGCTGAAGAAATCCATCCTTAACAGGAATATAAAAAAAGTGGATTTAGACGAAAGCAAAAAATTTATCGTGGAAAAAATGAAAGAACGCTTTTCCGGTAAAGAAGTATCAGGTATGCAGGTGATCAATGAAACGGTAGATTTTGATATTACCACGAGAACAATGGGGCAGACTGCTGTTCAGGATACTGTATTGAATTTCCGATTTTAAACTAACAAAATGATGAATAAATTAAAAGAACTTCCTTTCACCAGTTACCGCCCCAGCTACGAGTTTCTGGCATTTTACAGAATATTTTTCTCCCTGTTCCTATTGTGGATGGGAATTGCTGACAACAGCTGGATTGATGCTATCCCCAAAAGTGCAATGCATCCGCCTATCAGTATGCTGTCTTTTATAGACTTTATTCCTTCCGAAATGTTTTTTGTGGTATGCAGGTATCTGATGTACCTGGGGTTATTGCTGATCCTGATAGGGTACAGGCCGAGAATATTTGCAATACTTTATATCGTACTGTATGTGGTGACCAACAATTATGCTTATTCTTTTGGGAAAATAAACCACGATTTTATCTATACGTTGCCGATTTTGGTGATGGCTTTTTCACCCTGGAACAGAACGTATAGTTTCTTTCCCGAGCCGCCGGAAAAAACAGACGAATTGGCAAAGTCATGGCCTATGTTTTTGATGAGTCTCGTCTTTAGCTTCGGAATGTTTACCGCAGGATTTTCCAAGATTTTGGGAGGATGGCTGAGCATGGATACTCAATATACCCAGATCTTCTTTAACCAATACCGGTATATTATCGGATGGACCGACCTTCTGTCCGGAGTGTATGACGGAATCCGGTCTAAGGTGTTCTGGGAAATTCTTGATTATACTACGGTGATTTTTGAAACCCTGTTTCTTGTCGCCTTTCTTTCACCAAAATTTTTCAGGGTAATGCTTGTCGCAGCAATTTTCTTTCATATTAACGTATTGTTGATGCTGAATATTTCCTTTATGTTCTCGATAGGGCTGTATACCCTTTTTATTCCGGCTTATCTGCTTCCTGCCAGTTTCAGAAATAAGGTGAAAAACGTATTCACCGGTATATTCAATCAAAAGTACAGAGCTATAGCCGTGGTGGTGGTCGCAGTGTACCTGTTGGTCATCGCTTTCTTTAATATCAATACTGTTGAATTTCTCCTTAATAAATTTTTCTATTCGATCTCTTTTGGAAAATATTCCGCTTCGTTGATCATTATGGGAGGGTATATGCTTCTGGCATTTTATCTGTTCATCAGATCACAGAAGAAGGTGAATTTAGAATAGTATATACAAGAAGGATTTTACTGCATTCAAGAATGAGGCTAACCATAAGCTTATTCTTTATCTACTGGCTTTCAGTCTTTTTCATAAAAGGTTCCCGAAAGATTTTTTCAATTCGGAAAAATGTGTAAATTTGCAGTCTCAATACGTTGAAATATAAGGTTTGTCCTTCATTGGATGAGAATATTGAAAGTTTTTTTTATAAAAAGTTTTTGGTATCTAAAAATTCATTATATTTGCACACCGAAAATTTGAAAAACAATAAATAAATAATTTTAAATCATGGCAAAGGAAACGTTTAATCGTAACAAACCACACTTGAACATTGGTACTATTGGTCACGTTGACCATGGTAAAACTACACTTACTGCAGCTATCAGTAGTGTATTGGCTAACAAAGGTCTTGCTGAGAAAAAAGACTTCTCTGCTATTGACTCTGCTCCAGAAGAAAAAGAAAGAGGTATCACTATTAATACAGCTCACATCGAGTACGAAACTGAAAACAGACACTATGCACACGTTGACTGTCCGGGTCACGCCGACTATGTTAAGAACATGGTAACTGGTGCTGCTCAGATGGATGGAGCAATCTTAGTATGTGCTGCAACTGATGGACCAATGCCTCAAACTAGAGAGCACATCCTACTTTGCCGTCAGGTAAACGTACCAAGAATCGTTGTTTTCATGAACAAAGTTGATATGGTGGATGATGCTGAGCTTTTAGAGCTTGTTGAACTTGAACTTAGAGATTTATTATCTACTTACGAATATGATGGAGATAACTCTCCAGTAATCCAGGGATCTGCTCTTGGAGCTCTTAACGGAGACGACAAGTGGGTTAAGACTGTTGAAGAATTAATGGAAGCAGTTGATACTTGGATCGAGCAGCCTGTTAGAGATCAGGATAAGCCATTCTTGATGCCAATCGAAGACGTATTCTCTATTACAGGTAGAGGTACTGTAGCAACTGGTAGAATCGAGGCTGGTGTTATCAACACTGGTGATCCAGTTGATATCGTAGGTATGGGTGACGAAAAATTAACTTCTACTATTACAGGAGTTGAGATGTTCAGAAAAATCCTAGACAGAGGTGAAGCTGGTGATAACGTAGGTCTATTGTTGAGAGGTATTGAAAAAACTGACATCAAGAGAGGTATGGTTATCGCTAAGAAAGATTCAGTGAAGCCACACAAAAAATTCAAAGCTGAGGTTTATATCCTTTCTAAAGAAGAAGGTGGACGTCACACTCCATTCCACAACAAGTACCGTCCTCAGTTCTACGTAAGAACTACTGACGTTACAGGTGAGATCTTCTTACCAGAAGGTGTAGAAATGGTAATGCCTGGTGATAACTTAACAATCACTGTTGAATTACTTCAACCAATTGCTCTTAACGAGGGTCTTAGATTCGCGATCAGAGAAGGTGGTAGAACAGTAGGTGCAGGTCAGGTAACTGAGATCATCGACTAATCCATCTTAAACAATATAAAAAGCTTCCGTAAGGAATTTCTTACGGAGCTTTTTAAACTACGGGCATCGTCCAATGGTAGGATACCGGTCTCCAAAACCGTTGATCAGGGTTCGAATCCTTGTGCCCGTGCAAATATAAATTATGAGTTCATTTGTCGATTTTTTAAAAGGTTCTTATAACGAATTCAGACATAAAGTTGAATGGCCAAAATGGGGTGACCTTCAGTCATCTACCATTGTAGTGACTATTGCGACAGTGATTCTGTCGTTGTTTACCTTTGGAGTTGATGAATTGTTTTCAAAAGCAATCAGCAACATCATAGGAATGCTAATCAACCTGTTCAATTAATTAAAAGTATTTTCCCATAATGAGCGAATTGAAATGGTATGTGCTGAAAGCAATCAGCGGACAGGAAAATAAAGTGAAAAACTATATTGAGACAGAAATCAAACGTCTAGGGTTTGAGCAGTACGTTACTCAAGTGGTTATTCCTATGGAAAAGGTAATTCAGATTAGAAACGGTAAAAAAGTTCCTAAGGAGAAACCTTACTACCCTGGTTACTTAATGATTGAAGCTGACCTGATGGGAGAGATTCCTCACGTAATCAAAAATATTCCTGGAGTTATTTCTTTCTTAAGTTTAACAAAAGGAGGGGATCCTGTTCCAATGAGAAAATCTGAAGTGAACAGAATGCTTGGAAGAATGGATGAACTTTCAGAATTCGCAAGCGATGTTGAAATTCCTTATGTAGTAGGTGAAAATGTTAAAGTAATCGACGGACCTTTCAACGGATTCAATGGTACAGTGGAAAAAATTCTTGAAGACAAAAAGAAAATTGAAGTTTCTGTATTGATCTTCGGTAGAAAAACTCCAATGGAGCTTAGCTACATGCAAGTAGAAAAAGTATAAGAAATACTCTATAGTATATAAGAACTATCTCAATTTTGGGATAGTTCTTTTTTTGTATATATATATTTTCATTTTCAAATGAAATATTAAGTATATTTATCTGTCAATAAAAATAAAAAATTATAAGTATGAAAAAGGTAAAAAAATTAAACAGAGAGTATTTAAAAAAAATTAAAGGAGGATCTGATGATTGTAATGAAGTTTGTCCTGCCGGACCTTACGGACCTGGTCTTCCGGGATCTTGTGCAGAATTCGAGGCGTTACCGGAATGTTGCAAATTTATTGTATCGGTAAGCGCTGATTGCTTTCCAGAATAAAAAATAAGGCTGTTTCTTTTTGAGGCAGCTTTTTTTTTGATTAGGAGCAGAAGTTGGGGTTAACCAAAAAGTTGAGTAATTTCTCCAGTACACTTTTTGGATAGTCCACAACTTTTAATATCGATCTTTTTTTGTCTAATTCCTGACACCTATCAAAAGCGTTGCATTGCATATTGAATGACACGATACAGATTGTGTTAAGAAATAGTCTGTGTTTTGAAGCCGATCATGGATTCTTTAATTATTCTTACCTTTATTCTGTTCGTGAAGGTGAGAATAATTTTTTTTTCTTGAGCTTTTTTTATGAAAATTTTTCAGCGACTGTTCATATTTATGACTTTTGTCAGCCACTTGTATAAGCCGGTTTACCTTGTTTTAATTATCACTGTGTAGAGATAACTTATTGTATTCCTTGTCTTTATGAGGTGTTTCATGGTGTGTTTTGCTTTGATATGGCATGCTTATTGTAAAGTTACACGCAAGTAATCCAAAAAACTATACTTGTTCATTATTCAATGCACTGTTCGCAGGAGTATGGATATCATATGCTTTTTTATAAAGTAATAGAGGAGTTTTAGTTTTTTTAGTTGCTAAAAACACAATTTCTATAATAAACACATAACCTAATGACAAAAGTTATTTCGATGATCCTTTTAATGGGAGCATTATGCATGAATGCACAGGTTGGTATCAATACTGTGACGCCGGAAAAAGAGCTATCCGTTAATGGAACAATGAAGACTTCAGGAATCGTCTTTAAAAAACCAATGGAAAAGCTGGGTACTAATGAGAATTATACGTTCATTATCAAGTCACCAGCACCCGAAAACAAAATTACAGCGTATAATGATTCTTTTGTTCCCAACTCCCCTGCACCTATTAACCTTATTCAGTACAAGATTACCTGCGATCCTGAGGATAAAGATTGGGTGAACCAGTTTGATACAAAGATCAACTCGAATAAGTTTGTAGTCGTGATCTCTTCTTTTGGATTTACCCAGCCTACAAGAACGTATTCTGCCGCATGGCTAACACCGGTGCCACAGATCTTCGCTTATTCTCAAGGTGGGACATGGAAGTTAAAAGCAGATTACCAGGGATTCGCTCCGGATCCGTCTTTTCCTACAGGAGTATGGACTCTGAATCTATTGGTATTTGATAAATCCTATGCAAAGGATTTCAATAAGACCCAGAATCTTAATGCCTCTACTACAGGTGCTGCTTCGGCTCCGTTAATTCAATAAAACAACACATATATTATGAAAAAAATTACTGCACTATTTCTGGTCGGGTTTGCTGCTTTGCATGCTAATGCTCAGGTTGGAATCAATACCAATACCCCTAAGGGAATGTTGGATGTAGAAGGGGAAACGCTTGTTGAATCTTATCTGGTAGATACTGAAAATGCTAAAGCAAGTGGAAATTATCTTCTTCTCACCAGATCAAAAGATTCTTCACCGGTAGGTAAAGTGAAGCTGTTGGATATCTCACTCCGTAATGTAGCACCTGTGAATGCCTATAATGTTGTACTGAAAAATGTAAAACAGGATGAAGTCGTTAACCTTAATACGGGGTTGGAAACGGATAAATATGTTGTGGCTATTACAGGGGCTGTCTTTACAGTAGCGGTATCAGCAGTCAATACAACAACGACACCAAAATCTTTTGGATCTTATTCTACTGAAGTTACTAAGGTAGCAAAAGCCGGGAAAAATTACCATGCAATTAATTTGAGTTTCAAAGGAGCTGGAACCACTTCATCACAAAATGGGACCTGGACCGTTACCCTGAATGTATTTGAAAAATCACTTGTTAAAGATTGGGGAACCTTTACAGGTTCCGTATCAAAATCCGCATCGCCAGCATATTCAGGAGTATCAACCAACACGCCATTAGGGCTTCAATAAAAAACATATGAAAAGAAAGATTTATATAGCAATGATCATGGGCCTGGGAGTGCTTTCGAGTGCCCAGAGTAAGAAGGTGGGAATCAATACAACAAATCCTACTGAAACACTTGATGTGAATGGAAAAACATATACGAATTCCCTGTATCTCAGAAATCCGGGGGAGCCGACGATGACAGGGGGGAGCTTTTTAGCAACTTCCGAAAACGCAATGCAGCTGTATGATCCCACTTTGGAAAGCAGTGGATTATTTAATTACCTTAAGCTTTCTCTTACTGGGGTGTCTGGCGCCGGAATTACCGATTATGATACCAAAATAGACGCCAACAAGTTTTTGGTTACACTTCACAACTATTCATTTAAACTGAATGATGGTACTACAAATGTAATGCTGGATTATGGAGATAATGGAATCAATGATAATAAACAGGGATCTCCGGATGTAGTAGCATTCAGAAGTAACGGGACCTGGCATATACGCGCAAGATTTACAGATAGCAGGATTATTGCTGCTACATCCACCAATCCGCCAAGAACCTATAATAATTTTACCGTAGATCTTTACCTGATGGCCTATCAAAGATTGATTACCAAACAGAATATCAGTGATGTAAACGCTGATCTGGGCGGGACGGATGGTTCTACACAAGAGATCAGCAAACCAAATGGTTTTTAAAATAAGTATAGAATAAAAGGAGAGTGGCTAAAGCTCTTCTTTTTTTATGGAGCTAACAATCAGTTGTAACATCGGAAAGAGTAAACTGATTTGTTAATGGAAAAATAAAAGCGGCTTTTGAGGATGTTTTTTTTAAAACTTTTTAAAAATCAGCAATATCCATTTGTAGTTTCAAAAATATTTTATACTTTTGCAGTCCGAAAAGTAGGTTTATTGTTATGTGAGTGCATAACCTGCTGAATAATAAATGCTTCCAAACTCATTAATTATTCAAATTTAAAAAACAAACAATGGCTAAGAAAGTCTTTAAAATGGTAAAGCTTCAGGTGAAAGGTGGCGCAGCTAACCCTTCTCCACCAGTAGGTCCAGCATTGGGTTCTGCAGGTGTGAACATCATGGAGTTTTGTAAGCAATTTAACGGAAGAACTCAGGATAAGCCAGGGCAAGTTTTACCTGTAGTAATTACAGTATACGAAGACAAATCTTTTGAATTCGTTATTAAAACTCCACCTGCAGCCATCCAATTAATGGATGCGGCTAAGATCAAGGGAGGTTCCGGTGAACCAAACAGAAACAAAGTAGGTTCTGTATCTTGGGATCAAGTGAAAAAGATCGCTGAAGACAAAATGGCAGACCTTAACTGCTTTACAATGGATTCTGCTCTTTCTATGGTTGCAGGTACTGCTAGATCTATGGGATTAAGAGTAACAGGAACTAAACCAACTAACGCTTAAAACTTAAAGAAATGGCAAAATTAACAAAAAAGCAAAAGGAAGCTTTAAGCAAAGTAGAGAAAGGAAGAATCTATAACCTTGAGGAAGGTTCAGCTCTTGTAAAAGAAGTGAACACTACAAAGTTTGATGCTTCTGTAGATATTGCAGTAAGATTAGGAGTAGACCCAAGAAAAGCAAACCAAATGGTAAGAGGTGTTGTATCTCTTCCTCACGGTACTGGTAAAGATGTTAAAGTATTAGCTCTTGTAACACCAGATAAAGAAGCAGAAGCTAAAGCTGCTGGTGCTGATTATGTAGGTCTTGACGAATATTTACAAAAAATAAAAGATGGTTGGACAGATGTTGACGTTATCGTTACAATGCCAGCTGTTATGGGTAAATTAGGTCCATTAGGTAGAGTATTAGGTCCAAGAGGTTTAATGCCAAACCCTAAATCAGGAACTGTAACCATGGAAATTGGTAAAGCAGTAACTGAAGTAAAAGCAGGTAAAATTGATTTCAAAGTAGATAAGTATGGAATCATCCATGCTGGTATTGGTAAAGTATCTTTCGATGCTGCTAAGATCAAAGAAAATGCTCAGGAATTAATCCAGACATTGATCAAAATGAAGCCAACTGCTGCTAAAGGAACTTATGTGAAGAGCATTTATTTGTCTTCTACAATGAGCCCGGGTATTGCAATTGATACTAAAGCTGTTAACTAATTTAAATCCTTAAGACAATGACAAAAGACCAAAAAGTTGTAGCAATACAAGAGATCAAAGACTTGCTTCAGGATGCAAAAGTAGTATACGTAGCAGATCTAGACGGTTTGAACGCTGCTAAGTCTTCAGAATTCAGAAGACAGGCTTTCAAGCAAAATATCAAAGTAAAAGTAGTAAAGAATACACTTTTACAAAAAGCAATGGAGCAAATTGAAGGAGTAGATTACTCTGAAATGTTCCAGACTTTTAAAGGAAACTCTGCATTAATGATTTCTGAGACTGCTAACGGTCCAGCAAAATTAATCCAGGGGTTCAGAAAGAAAGAAGAGAAGCCGGCTTTAAAATCTGCTTTTGTTCAGGAAACTTTCTACGTTGGAGACGAAAACTTAAATGCACTTGCTAACATCAAGTCTAGAGAAGAAATGATCGGAGAAATCATCGGATTACTTCAATCTCCAATTCAAAGAGTTGTTTCTGCTCTTCAAAACAAACCTGAAACAGTAGAGGCTAAAGCTGAAGAAGCTGCTCCTGCTGTAGAAGAAACTCCTGCTGCTGAAGCTCCGGAAGCTCCTGCTGCAGAAAGCACTGACGAAACGCCAGCTGCTGAATAATTACACTCAAAAAATTAAATAAATAATCAACAAAAACATTACAACAATGTCAGATTTAAAAAATTTAGCTGAAACGCTAGTAAACCTAACAGTAAAAGACGTAAACGAATTAGCTACTATCCTTAAGGATGAGTACGGAATTGAGCCAGCTGCTGCTGCTGTAGTAGTTGCTGCAGGTGGTGGTGAAGCTGCTGAAGAAAAGACTGAATTCGACGTAATTCTTAAGTCTGCAGGTGCTTCTAAATTAGCTATCGTTAAATTGGTAAAAGATTTAACTGGTGCTGGTCTTAAAGAAGCTAAAGATATCGTAGATGGTGCTCCTGCTGCAATCAAAACTGGTATCTCTAAAGACGAAGCTGAAGCTCTTAAGAAGCAATTAGAAGAAGCTGGTGCTGAAGTAGAATTGAAATAATTTCAATTGTATTATACATATAAGAAGCCCGGGCATTGGCCCGGGCTTTTTTTGTGTTTCGGTTCTGCAAATTCAAATTTATTTAACAATAGGATTCGAATATTATTATATCTTGTGATTACATATAAGTTTATTATTATATTTTTCATAGGAATTAACATAATATTGTGGTTTTAATTTAGTATTTAAACATATATTTACGAATTTTTTATATTAAAATATTGTTTTTATTGAAAAAGTGTTATATTTGTATTCGAAAACACACAATTAATTGGATAGAAATTATTTTCTTTCCTGCGGTCATATGATACACCCTGCTTGGATGCAGGCAATATCGGCTGTAGGAAATAGTAACACCAGCTTTATATCGACAGTTGCAAACAAGCCTGAAAAGGGAATGCAGGATCAAGATATAAACGATATAAACAATGGTTCAGAATGTTTGATGGATCCCTCCATCTATAGCCTATCTAAGGTTAGGCATACTTCATTCGCATCAGGCAATGCTATACATAAAGCTAATGTCAGGCCTGTTGATTCCTGTTATACAATGCTGCGGAAAGCTTGTCCAGGGATTGGATATCATTATAGTCTACGGTTGATCAAAGATTTGAAAAGAGTGATGGCCACTGATAATAGATCTGTTGTGCAGTCAAATCTGATTTTCAATAGGAACAATAGGGTATGTCTTTCGAAATTTGAAGTTTCTTGTATTAACCTTTATAAAAAAATTAGCGAAAGTAAGCTGATCAATGCAATGCGGAGTCAGCCAGTCTGAAAATATTCCAATATTTTTCCATAGTTTTTTTTAACTAAAAATACAATTGTTTCATTTAAATATTTAAGTGAGAAAATATCAGGGTTCTGTAAACAAATACACAAAAAACAATAAAATCAATGCAAATGAAAAACAAATTATTCACGTTGGCTCTCTTATCTGTTAGCTCTTTAGCTTTTGCACAGGTAGGGATCAATACAGAAACACCACAAGCTACATTAGATGTGGCAGGATTTCCGGCGAGTACAAGTAAATTGGACGGTATTATTGCGCCAAGACTCAAAGGAGCGGAACTAAAAGCTAAAAACTATACGACTGCACAAACCGGAGCAATCGTATATGTTACTGTAGCAGAAGCAGCACCAACAGGGCAGACTGCAGAAGTAGTATCGCCAGGATATTATTATTTCGATGGAATAAAGTGGTCCGGCTTAAGTGGTGCGTGGCGTACTACCGGTAATACTGGGACTACTGCGGCAGCCGGATTAGGAACGGCTATTACTACAGGGAATTATCTCGGGACGAATGATGCTCAGAACCTGGTATTGGCCACCCAAAAAAATATTAAAGGAATACTGGATGTCAACGGTACCTTACAGGGTGGAAATGCCAATACTGCTACCGGTCCTTATGCTTCTTTTACCTGGGGGTCCAATAATACGCTTGCCAACAGCTCATCTTCCAATGTAGCGATAGGAAAAGACAACACAGTATCTGCACAGGGTAACTTTCCTGCGGTAGCGATCGGATTGGGAAATAAAGCCAGTAATGGTGCCAAAATAGTAGGAAATTCTAATGATGCAACAGGGGCTAATAACCTGGTGTTTGGAAACCTGAATACAGTAACAGGGCTGGCAGGGCTTACTATAGGGAACAGCAATACCAACAGTGGTGGAATAGCAGTTGGAAGTGGAAATACAACCTCTTTAAATAATATCGCCATTGGTTCTGCCAATACAGCGAGTGGTACAGAAGCTTTAGCGATTGGATTCCTGGGACAGGCTGCCGCAGGACAAACGGTCTATGCGAATAAAGCGCATGTTTTTTTCAATAAAAATAATGGAACCGATGCTATAATGGGAATCAATATGGTCCCTACTGCTGCCACCTCTACCGGGGCCGCTATTCAGTTGAAAGGAATCGCCTCCGGTGCCAATTCCGCTTGTTCCACGGCGGAAGAAGGCGCAATCCGCTACAATACGACCGGCAGGGTACACGAGGGGTGCAACGGCACCAGCTGGAAAGCGATGTACTAATGCATAGAAAATAAACACAAAACCTTATAAAAACGTAAAAAATGACAAAAAAATTATTTGATAGACTTGCGGCTGTATTTTTAACATTGATAATGTCGGCAGTGGTATTTGCACAGCAGGGCTATGAGCCTATCCGTGGGATGGGGGTAGAAGCAAAACCTGTCAACAATTCGGGGATTTGCTTAGGATGTTATACCGGCAGTATGAATCCGGTAGTAGATGCGAGCCTGGACAATAGCGTAAGCATGGGGAACTTTGCTTCTCTGGTCAGTGGAAATGGAATTTCTGTGAAAAATAAGAATAGCATTTATCCGGCAGGGTACATCACAGGGTTTAACGTAGATCTCGGAACAAGTTTTATTACCATTGATTTGTTGAGTTCTTTACGAATTGCTACCTATAAAAACGGTGTTCTCCAGGAATCTACAACCAGCAGCACCCTTTTGTCAGTGCCTGCGTTCGGAGGAAGTAAGAACAGAATATTTTTACATTTTAAAACTTCGAAAGAGTTTGACGAAGTGAGGCTCTATCAGACCAACGTGCTTTCTGTATTCAGTGCGATGAATGTATACTACGCATTTGCATTTGATCCAGCTAAAGTACCTACTGACAACAATGGTATTTGTGATGATATTGTTGCAGGAAGTGGGGTGGATGGCAATGTATCGGGAAGCAGCAGTTTCGTGGCGCCGCTTTCCTATGTTCAGAATAAAGAAAGAATTGGAGACGGAGATAAAAACTCTTTTGGAACAATAGTGCTTCCTATTGGGCTGTTAGGATCTTACTCCGTAGGAGTTTTGGATAAAAACCAGGTTTACCCTGCAGGAAACACAGCCGGTTTTGTGATCGCACCTGATGATCAGGGCAAGCTTTTAAGTGCTGAGTTTTTAAAAAATATTACCATAGAAACCTACTTATACGGACAGCTTCAGGATTCAAAAAAATTATCTGACGGGGGAGGTTTAATCAATATTAAAGTTTTAGGATACGGTTCAGGAAAACAAAAGGTTACTTTGACAACCACCAAGCCATTCAATGAAATAAGGCTGAAGATTACCCAGACTGTTGGATTCAATTTAGGAGCGCTTAAGGTATATTATGCTTTCGAAGAACCGGTTTCATGCGAGTGCGATGATAAGATCCAGACGAGCGGATCTTCTGTACCAGGCAATCTGGTAACAGGGAGCAGCTGGACGTCAGGCGGCGGATTTTTAGGTCTTATTCTTGCCAAAATGACGAATCCACAAGCGATTGTGGATACCAATCCTTCCAATTATGCAACCGCTACGGTTCCGGCTGCGTCATTCCTTAGTATTTTCTCTGCGTATGTTACCGTAAAAAGCAATACTACGCTTCCTGCCAATACCATGGCTGGATTTACAGTAGAAAAAGCAGCCAATCTTTTGGGTGTAAGTGTTCTTGAAAATATTAAGGTAACCTTGTATAACGGAAATACGGTAACAGATAATTTTACCAGCTCAGGAAGCCTGATCAGCGGGAACTTCTTTACCACCAATTCAAATAAATTCTATGTAGGAGGAAAGGCTACAAAACCTTTTAACCGGATGAAGATCACCTTCAACAGCGGGACGGCAGTCCGCCTTCCGCAAAACTATTATATCTACAATGCATTTGCCAGCAAAGATGATGACAATGACGGAGTTCCAAACTGTTTTGATCTATGTCCTAACGGGGATGACAGTATCGATAACAACGGAAACGGAATTCCGGATTGTGCAGAAGGCTGTAGTGCTGTTAATGACAAGTCGCCTACGTTAGATACAGATGGTGACGGTATTGTAGATGCCTGTGACCTGGATTCGGATAACGATGGAATCCCTGATGCTATAGAAGATTTCGATAACAATGGAAAATTCCAGGATGATGATGCTGAAGGGGATATTCTGGTAACTCCTGTTTTAGGAGACTCAGTTCCGAATTATCTTGATCTGGATTCTGATAATGATGGTATTCTGGATCTGTTTGAATCTGGAATTCCGGTAGCGGTGATCAACCAGATCGATAAGGATCACAACGGTATTATCGACAGTACGATTCCGGTAGGTAAGAACGGAATTGCCGATATTCTTGAAACAGTTCCTGATTCAGGAATTATGAAATATGGAATTAAAAATACAGATGGTGATGACAAACCTGACTTCCTGGATATAACATCCAATGGAACCGACTATGATTTGTATCAAATAGGAAAAGGAAATCTTGATACGACAGGCGGCGGATTTATTTCTACCATTAATGATCAGGATAAAGACGGTATCCAGGCCGTAGTAGATACCGATCTTGTGAAGAGAGGTGCCCCCGGGTCTCCGCTTTCACCATACACTTCATTGCTGAAAAATGGTCTGAATGCAGCTGCAAAAGTAACCGCTTCAGAGATTGCTGCTGTTGCTCATGATGTTAAGATCTATCCAAACCCTGTAAAAGCTGGTGAGAGCCTGATGATGACATCGAAAGAAGAAGGTACCTATACTTTGTTCTCAGCCCAGGGACAGGTAGTAAAGTCTGGCAGGTTGACAGCTAATACCGGTATTGATACCACTTCTTTACCAACTGGTGTTTATATTGTCAAAATAGAAACCCCATCGACCATAAAATCCTATAAAGTTATTGTAAAATAAGATTCTGACATTCAATATTTTTCCAGAAGGAATAAAATATGTAATAATCAAAGGGTCTGAGTGTTCGCTCAGACCCTTTGTTAATTAAACGGAGTATTTTGATGTAAAATTTTAACACTTAATACCACATAAAGTATTGCTTTTTTTTGTAATGTTGCGAAAGAATTTAGATGAATTTTATGCTAGAAAAATAAGCTTTATGGGAAAAACACAATTAAAAACAATGGTCCTGATGCTTGCGTTAGTTGGGATTGGTACTGCTCATGCGCAGTATAACCCCAACCAGGATCTGGATGATGATAATGATGGAATACCGGACCTGTTGGAAAGCCCACCCTCCAATACCGTGGTAAACGGGACTTTTATGGGGGTACATCAGCACCTTGGCTGACAAGAGGATGCACAGGAGGCTGGCAGTATAGTTCAGGATCGCAATATGTCTTTATTCAAACAGATAATGTTTCGAACAGGGAGATTTACCAGTCGATTAATAACCTTCACAGAACAGACGGAACGGTTGCCATAACGATGAGAATTGGCGCCCAGGATGGGAATAATTCAGCCGGTTCTACGGCCACACTACAAATTCTTCTGAATGGAACCTTATATGCAACCATAACGAATGGTACCAGCAGAACCGCTAGCACTAATAATGTGACTATTGCATTATCTAATGGGGCGACTACCAATTTTGTTCCTTATACCACAGCAGCTTCATCAGGGTTTAACTTCCAGACCTTTACCCTCAATATTCCTTATAACTCTCCGGCAACCGCAGAGCTTGTCTACAGGGCTACAACCGTGTTGGATGACTGGTCTCTGGATGATGTATCCATTCCTGCCTATCTTTTAGATACGGATAATGACGGGATTCCCAATTATCAGGATTTAGATTCAGATAACGATGGGTGTTTGGATGCTATGGAAGGAGATGAGAATGTAGCCTACAGTATGCTGGTTGCTGCTGCGGCACCACTGTCAGTAGGAACCGGTTCTTCTGTTCCCAACCAAAATTTGTGTGCCAGTGGATCTTGTGTAGATACTCAAGGGGTTCCAATCGTTGTCAATGCAGGAGGTGCCGCAGATATTGGTTCTGACCGGGGACAGGGAATTGGAGATTCTCAAAACAATGCTGTTATAGGATGTTTTTGTTACAAACCTGTCGTAACAGCAGGGACTGCTTTGAATACTCCATATGGAATCACTGCTTTAGGAAGGGCAGGCACCAATACCGGAAACTGGCCGATGGTAAGAAAAGGAGCCTGGACTGCGCTTGAAGCAAAAACCAAAGGTTTTGTTCCCAACAGATTAACCACTGCACAGATCTCAGCAATTCCTGCCGCAAATCTTGTAGAAGGAATGATGGTTTACAATACGAGTTTAGATTGCCTTCAGGTGAATACGACGGGAACACCGGCAGGGTGGGCTTGCTTCAATACCCAAACATGTCCAACCAATTAAACGGTCAATAACTTAAAAAAATCAAAAATGAAAAATATACTAACGACACTGTGTCTCGTGTTTTTTTGCTTAGCATCTGCGCAAGTTGCAATTGGAAAGCAGATTGTAGCCTCACCATCGGTATCGCTGGATTTTGGTGCCGCTAACCGGGGAATGATTTTACCATGGGCTACTTCAGCAGCAGCAGTAACCTCTGTAGCTAACGGAACGATGATCTATGATCTTTCTGACAAAAAAATCAAAGTAAAATATAATGCGGGCTGGAAGGACCTGAGTATAGATGCTTCTGGAACGACAATAGACCCGGTGACCAGTGTAGATGGAGTTACCATTCAAAATTCTGCAACAGAAACGGGCAGCGCGAAAGTAGCCGTAGGTACTCCTACTTCCGTACCTGGAGTATTGGTGCTGGAGGATACCAATAAAGCAATGGTCTTACCCAAAGCATCGAGTCCGCATCTGAATATTATTAATCCTGCTCCTGGGATGATGGTCTATGATACCAATTCTAAGCTGCTTGCGGTTTATAATGGCAAGGTCTGGACATTCTGGAAACAGTAAGGTTTTATAACGCAACATCAATATCAGCCACTTCCAAAAAGGAGTGGCTGTTTTTATATGAATTAACAGGAAGTAAGAATTTAAATGTTCAATAAGCCTGGAAAAAATTTTTAATTCATATCCAATTATTTTGTAGTTTTGAATCAAGTTAATAGATGGTAATTGTTTGATAATCATGAAGATGAGTTATTTTTTTAATTAAATATCTTTTTTGTGCTAAAAAAGAATATTGAATTTTATTTTTCAAGTTAAAAAAATCACCTTATAATGACTTAATGGTTAAAATTGTATGGTTTCACATTTTCATTAAAAAGATTTGAAGTCTTTTGGTTTTTTACAGACAATAAAAAATCTGAGTTTTTACAAATACTCAGTAGTTTCGTTACGTGTTTTTACGGTTCTTTTTATAATTTTTCAGCCAAGGTTGGTTTCAGCCCAGGAAATTAAGGTTGCTAAATCGGAGGCTGCTGTCCTTTTTGTAGGTGATACCAAAGTCTATTCTACTGACGAAGACTTTAATAACCAGATTCTGGAAAAAAAAATTATAGTAAAAGGAGCCAAAATTATATCCCGCAAATCCAAAAATAATAATCAGCTTGTTCTTGCAGGTACAAAAGGAAATAAAGATCCGAATAAGAATAAGAAGGATCTTAATAAAACTTTTGCAAAAAAGAAAAGGACAGAAATTTTACCAGAAGATAAAATAGCGGAAAATAAGGTAAAAATATATTTTAATAGCTCTCCAAACTATTTTTTGGCCGCTCAAGCTGTCAATAAAGAGGGTAATATCTCCGTTTTCAGTGGCCATCATGTACCCAAAGCCCATTTTGACGATAAAGATCTTTCTTTGAAAAGATCCTTACATTTCTTGTACATCAATACATTCGGTGATGATAAAAATGAATCGTCGGATCCCTATTTTCTGGCTGTTTCTTGTGTAAGACCTCCGCCTTATTTGATCTTTATCTTTTAAAGATCTATCAGAATATTCGTAGGTTTAAAAAACTTTAATTTAAAAGACATGAAAAAAAATTATTATATACTAATCGCAGCTCTTGCGCTGCTGTTTAGTAGTTCGATTTTTGCCCAGACGAATTCTTCTCTGGAAATGACAGGGTCTGCTGCGGCTAATGGTATGGTATGTACCTATACAACCAATATGCAAAAAAATACCAATAATCCAACCTCCAAAACTTTTGCAGCTTATAACACTCCTTCTCCGATAGATGGCAAACTGGAAGTAATCCAGCAACAATTTCCCGGAGCGAATCCTCTTAATAGTGCGGCAGAAGCTATATTTTTAGGAGACACCAGTAATCCTCCATATGTGCTGATGAGTAGTTTGGGAAATGCATCGACGAACCCAAATCCTTATTTTACCAATTTAAGTTCCCCTGCCGGACAAGGTATTGATGGGGCTTCAAACCATTTAAATAAATAAACTTTATGGGAAAAATACAATTAAAAACACTGATCCTGATACTCGCGTTAGTTGGGATGGGTACTGTTCATGCGCAGTATAACCCCAACCAGGATCTGGATGGTGATGGAATTATCAATTCTGTAGACCTGGATGATGACAATGATGGAATACCGGACCTGTTAGAAAGTCCACCATCGACTGCGGTGGTAAATGGTACTTTTACCAGTACTTCAGCACCCTGGCTCACACGGGGAGGAACAGGGGGTTGGCAGTATAGTTCAGGATCGCAATATGTCTTTATTCAAACGGACAATGTTTCGAACAGGGAGATTTATCAGTCGATTAATAACCTTAACAGAACCGACGGAACTGTTGCTATAACGATGAGGGTGGGTGCCCAGGATGGGAGTAATGCCGCTGGCTCTACAGCCACACTACAGATTCTTCTCAATGGGACCTTATATGCTACGATCAATAATAGCACAATACGAAATACGGCTACTCCCAATATTACCCTCACTGTAGCGAACGGTGCAACTACCAATTTTACTCCATATAGTACAGCTGTTGCATCAGGGTATACTTTCCAGACCTTCACTCTCAATATTCCTTATAATTCCCCGGCAACGGCTGAACTTGTGTATAGGGCTACAACAGTCCAGGATGACTGGGCTCTGGATGATGTATCCATTCCTGCCTATCTTTTAGATACGGATAATGACGGGATTCCCAATTATCAGGATTTAGATTCAGATAATGATGGTTGTTTGGATGCTATGGAAGGAGATGAGAATGTAGCCTACAGTATGCTGGTTGCTGCTGCGGCACCACTGTCAGTAGGAACCGGTTCTTCTGCTCCCAACCAAAATTTGTGTGCCAGTGGATCTTGTGTAGATACTCAAGGGGTTCCAATCGTTGTCAATGCAGGAGGTGCCGCAGATATTGGCTCAGACCGGGGACAGGGAGTTGGAGATTCTCAAAACAATGCTGTTATAGGATGTTTTTGTTACAAACCTGTCGTAACAGCAGGGACTGCTTTGAATACTCCATATGGAATCACTGCTTTAGGAAGGGCAGGCACCAATACCGGAAACTGGCCGATGGTAAGAAAAGGAGCCTGGACTGCGCTTGAAGCAAAAACCAAAGG
>NZ_QNVV01000009.1 GCF_003384725.1 Chryseobacterium pennipullorum | reverse complement strand
TCCGAACACAGAAGTTAAGCCCACCAGCGCCGATGGTACTGCTAACGCGGGAGAGTAGGCCGCCGCCAGTTTTTATTTTATTTTTAAAAATCCTTTATCTTGATGATAAAGGATTTTTTTTTGGCTTTATACTTAAGGCAACCACCAATCCACCAACTACTCAACCACCAACTACTCAACCAGCAACCAACCAACCAATAAACCAGCAACGAAACAACCAGCAACAAAGATCATAAACCACAGATCTCACAGATTTGCACAGATGATGATGGATAATAGGTTTAGCTAACATTCACGGATCAGATGAAACTGCTTTTTACTTAAGACCTGCCTTTTGAGGATTGAAACCGCTACCTGAAAAGAATTTCTTTATCTGCAGGCGTTTACTCAAATAAAATTGATAAGTTTGTATTGGTTTTCCAAAAAGAATTACAATGTCCGGAAACATTCTGATCATCGATGATGAGATCAAGCTCCTTAAGTTATTAGGAATGATCCTTTCCCAAGAAAATTTTAATGTAAAAGAAGCCTCTACAGCACGTTCAGCCATGACGATGTTGGAGCAGTATGATTTTGATGTTGTATTAAGCGATGTCAGACTTCCTGATGCGTTTGGAGTCGAATTGGTAAGGTCCGTTAAAGCGAAGTATCCACATCTTGAAATTATCCTGATGACGGCATTCGGGAATATTACTGACGCAGTACAGGCGATGAAAAACGGGGCGTACGATTACCTGGTTAAAGGAGATGATAACGATAAGATTATTCCGCTGGTGTATAAGGCTCTGGAAAAAGTAAAGGATAACCGTCTCCATACGGTTCCACCACCAAAGATAAAAGGATTCGGACAGATCATAGGAAGTTCTCCCCTGATCTTACAGGCTAAAAGGCTGGCGGAGAAAGTAGCGTTGACGGATGCTGCGGTGCTTTTAACAGGAGAAACCGGAACAGGAAAGGAAGTGTTTGCCAGTGCTATTCATGAAGGTAGTGGCAGAAATAAAAAAAGCTTTGTTGCCATCAATTGTTCGGCATTCAGTAAAGATATTCTGGAGAGTGAACTTTTCGGTCATAAACAAGGAGCATTTACAGGTGCTTTAAAAGACAAAAAAGGACTGATCGAAGAGGCCAGTGGCGGAACTTTGTTTTTGGATGAAATCGGGGAAATGCCCATAGAACTTCAGGCTAAATTACTCAGGGTGCTGGAAACCAAGGAATTTATTAAGATGGGGGAAACTAAAGTTTCTCAATCTGACTTCAGACTGATAGCAGCTACCAACAGGAATCTGGAAGAAGAAATAAAACAGGGAAACTTCAGGGAAGATCTGTATTTCAGGCTGAATGTATTCGAGATCGGCCTTCCTTCACTAAGAGAGAGAAAAGAAGATCTTAAGATGCTGGCAAAGAATTTTATTGATCTGTTTTCGGATAAATTGCATCTGGGGTCAGTTCATGTAGATCCAGAATACTATAAGACATTGGAAAAGAATGACTGGAAGGGAAATATCCGGGAACTGAGAAATGTTGTAGAGCGTAGCCTTATTCTAATGGAGGGGCATATTCTACAGGCTGACAGCCTTCCGGTATATTCGGAAAAAGTACGGTCTGAGGATGATTCTTTAAGCATCAGGTCCCTGGAAAAAATACATATTCAGAAAGTATTGCAGTATACGAAAGGTAATAAAGCAGAAGCCGCCAGGCTCCTTGAAATAGGAATCGCTACGCTATATCGTAAACTGGAAGAATACGGACTCAAATAGCACTTATCATTTTAATAAAGAGCCTATCATTTTGATAGGCTTTTCTGTTTTTATACGGTCTGTGATTTTGATTTAACTAATTGGTATTCAGATTTTTGAATTGTTTGTTTAAGGATTGGACTTTTTTTTGGCATATAGTCATAGAATAAAATACTTAAAAAATGACAATTTCAAGAAAAACGTTTAAAAAACGGGAGCATTCTACTTTGAGTCTGCTGATGGTATCGTACGTTTTGTTAACTCTTTTAACCTTATTGATAAAGATATGATGCTTACAAGTTTGCTGCTGCTGTGTGCAGTACTGTTTTACCTTTTATATAAATCAGTTGAATTTTTTGATAGAATATAAAATTATGTGGAGTTTATTTTTCCTTTCAATCCTTGCCTTCGTGTACATCTGTTATGTTTTAATGAAACCTGAAAAATTTTAACCGGTCATGAATACAGAAATTTTTGGTGTTATAGCCATGTTTGCTATCACATTAGTAATCGGAATATTTTTAGGTAAATACATTGCTAATGTCTATGGATACAAAAAAACTTTTCTTGATCCGGTTTTCCGGCCGGTAGAAAAACTTATTTTTACAATAGCAGGAATTAATCCTGCCCGTCAGATGAACTGGAAACAGAATATGTATGCCATGCTGACTATTAACTTTGTCTGGTTTATCATAGGATTTTTACTCCTGCTGAACCAGGCCTGGCTTCCTTTAAATCCGGACGGAAATCCAAATATGTCTCCCGATCTGGCTTTTAATACAACCATTTCATTTTTAGTGAACTGTAATCTTCAGCATTATTCAGGGGAAACAGGGGTTAGTTACCTGAGCCAGCTGTATCTGATGTTTTTACAGTTTGTAACAGCTGCCACAGGTATGGCGGCCATGGCAGTGCTTTTCAAAGCTTTTAAAGAGAAAACGAGTACTGAACTGGGAAATTTCTATGATTTTTTTACGAAATCTATGATAAGGATCCTTGTTCCGGTGAGTATACTGGTTGCTCTGATCCTCTCTGTTAACGGAAGTCCTATGACGTTTGAAGGTAAAGATCATATAACAACGTTAGAAGGGCAGAAGATGGAGGTATCCCGTGGTCCCGTGTCTGCTTTTGTGGCCATCAAGCACCTGGGAACCAATGGTGGTGGTTTTTTTGGAGCCAATTCAGCACATCCGCTTGAAAATCCTAATTATATCACCAATATGACAGAAATGGTTACCCAGATGGTTATTCCGTTTGCTCTCGTTTTTGCATTAGGTTTTTATTTGAAGAAAAGAAAGTTATCCTGGGTGATTTTTACCGTGATGACCGTTGGTTTTCTGGCTCTTACCATTCCCAATATTATCAATGAAACAGGAGGTAATCCCTTAATCACCAAAATGGGTGCAGACAGCAGCCTGGGGGCGATGGAAGGTAAGGAAATCCGTTTCGGAAGTGCTGCATCAGGATATTGGAGTATTGCAACCACTGTTATTTCTACAGGGTCTGTAAACTCGATGCACGACAGTACAATGCCTCTTTCGGGAATGAATGAGCTGCTTGCCATGATGATCAACTGTTTTTATGGAGGCTGTGGGGTAGGAATTCTGAATTATTTCATCTTCATTATCCTGGCGGTCTTTATCAGCGGGCTGATGGTGGGAAGAACACCGGAGTTTATGGGTAAAAAAATTGAAGCTAAAGAAATGAAGATTGCAATGATTGTAGCTTTGTTCCATCCTTTTTTAATTCTTGTGGGAACAGCTTTAACTGCTTACCTTCCGGAATTTGGAGCTGAGACATTGAATAACCCCGGCTTTCATGGATTCAGTGAAATGCTGTACGAATTTACTTCTTCTTCAGCCAATAATGGATCCGGATTTGAAGGTTTGGGAGACAATACCCCATGGTGGAATATTTCAACAGGTATTGTTCTCCTGTTATCAAGATTCATTCCTATCATAGGACCCATTGCCATTGCAGGATTGCTGGCACAGAAGAAATACATCCCGGAAAGCTCGGGAACATTGAAAACAGATACCGCCACTTTCGGGTTTATGACGCTTGCGGTCATCTTATTGATTGCGGCACTGTCTTTCTTCCCGGCATTAACTTTGGGACCTATCGCAGAACAAATCCAGTATTTCTCAAAATAAAACATTTAAAATCAAATCAATAATCAACCATTAAGGAAGCTGAAACAGGTAAGGAAACCAGTCTTAAACTTACTGAAACGTTCACCATACTATTATCTCATTTCTATTCCTTATTTGAGTTGCCCTTGATGGTTACTATTGATTTACAATGCTATAAATTCTTTCAAGAAAATGAAAAATCAGTCACAGACATTATTTCAGAAAGATTTGGTAAACGAAGCCATTAAACAGTCTTTCGTTAAGCTGAATCCGAAAATTATGTTTAAAAATCCAGTGATGTTCCTGGTTGAGATCGGAACAGCAGTCATGTTTATCGTAAGCATATTCAGCTTGACTGGTGATAAAACCCAGGGAAGCTTTTCCTACAATTTTTTAGTCTTTATCATCCTGTTTTTTACCGTTCTTTTTGCCAATTTTGCGGAAGCAATTGCGGAAGCCCGTGGGAAGGCACAGGCGGATACACTCAGGAAAACGCGTGAAGAAACTCCCGCGAAGCTGGTGATTGACAACAAACCCGGTTTTCAGGTAGAAACCACTTTGAAAATGTCTGCCGAAATGAAGCTGGGCGATGTTTTCCTTTGCGAGGCAGGAGACCAAATCCCGATGGATGGCGAGATTATAGAAGGTCTGGCTACCATTGATGAATCCGCTATTACCGGAGAAAGTGCTCCCGTTATCCGTGAAGCCGGAGGTGATAAAAGCTCTGTAACCGGTGGTACAAAAGTACTTTCCGACCGGATTAAAGTAAAAGTAACCACCAAACCCGGAGAATCTTTTCTAGATAAAATGATAGCCCTTGTTGAAGGAGCATCAAGGCAGAAAACACCTAATGAAATCGCATTAACAATACTTCTGGCAGGGTTTACTCTTACATTTATTATTGTTACCCTCACTTTAAAGCCATTTGCAGATTACGCGCAGACTCCGATCACTATTGCAGCATTTATTTCACTTTTCGTTTGTCTTATTCCAACAACGATCGGTGGTCTGCTTTCTGCCATCGGAATTGCAGGAATGGACAGGGCACTTCGGGCCAATGTCATTACCAAAAGTGGTAAGGCAGTGGAAACAGCGGGTGATATCGATGTACTTTTACTTGATAAAACCGGGACTATTACCATTGGAAACCGTAAAGCAACACAGTTTCACCCTGCCAATGGCATTACGCTGGAAGAGTTTATCAAAGCATCTGCTCTGAGTTCTGTAGCGGATGAAACACCTGAAGGAAAGTCCATTATTGAGCTGAGCGCGCTGAGATCCGAAGATCTGCTGGTTCCCAATCCTACCTATATTGACTTTACTGCAGAAACCAGAACTTCTGGAATCGATTTTGAGGACACGAGAATCCGGAAAGGCGCCTATGACACCATAAAAAAGCTGACTGAAAAAACCGGGAATCTCTTTCCACAGGAAACCCAGGACGCTGTTACCAAAATTTCTGAAAATGGAGGAACGCCTTTGGTGGTAGCCGTTAATGAAAAAGTATGGGGAGTTATTGAACTTCAGGATATCATTAAAACAGGGATCCAGGAACGCTTCCAGAGACTTCGTAAGATGGGGGTGAAGACTGTAATGGTAACGGGTGATAACCCTTTGACTGCAAAATTTATTGCTGAAAAAGCGGGAGTTGATGATTTTATTGCCGAGGCTAAACCTGAAGATAAAATGAATTACATCAAAAAGGAACAGCAGGAAGGGAAATTGGTCGCGATGATGGGAGATGGAACCAACGATGCACCGGCACTGGCACAAGCAGATGTAGGGGTAGCCATGAACAGTGGGACGCAGGCCGCAAAAGAAGCCGGAAATATGGTAGACCTGGATAATGACCCTACCAAACTTATTGAAATTGTAGAGATTGGAAAGCAGCTGCTGATGACCCGTGGAACCTTGACCACCTTCAGTATTGCCAATGATGTGGCGAAATATTTTGCCATTATCCCGGCTTTGTTTATCACGTTTATCCCCTCACTTCAGAAGTTGAATATTATGAATCTCCATAGTCCCGAAACGGCTATTTTATCTGCTGTTATCTTTAATGCGGTGATTATTCCCTTCCTTATTCCATTAGCGTTAAAAGGTGTGGCTTACAAGCCGATTGGAGCAAGCGCCTTATTGAGAAGGAATCTGTTGATCTATGGATTGGGAGGAGTAATAGTTCCGTTTATTGGGATCAAAATTATTGATTTGGTAATCAGTTTATTCTATTAAAATTTTAAAAATGAAAAATCATATTGTTTCAGCATTCAGGCTAACTTTGGTAATGCTGGTTGTTGCAGGAATCTATTTAGGAATTGTATATGGAGTCTCAAAAGTACTACCTACCCACGGAAATGCAGAACTCATCAATTATAAAGGACAGAAGTTCTATGCCAATATCGGGCAGGAGTTTAGATCAGAAAAGTATTTCCATGGCCGCCCTTCAGCTGTTAATTATAACGCAGCGGGAAGCGCAGGAAGTAACAAAGGACCGAGCAATGAAGAATATCTGGAAACCGTGCAAAAAAGAATAGACACTTTAAGAATGAAGAATCCTGAAATGGAAAGGATGAAAATTCCTGTAGAACTGGCTACGGCTAGTGGCAGCGGACTGGATCCTGATATTTCTGAAGAAGGTGCTTTGTATCAGGCAAGGAGAATTGCAAAAGCGAGAGATCTTTCGGAAGAGCAAATTAGAAACTTAATTAATCATCAGACTGAGAAGCCGCTTTTAGGTCTTTTCGGGCCATCAAAAATCAATGTGCTGAAGCTTAATATTGCTTTAAACCAATTAAAATAATGTCATACTAACGTGAAAAAATATCTAGCTATAGGTGCCGTTTTAGGAATGTTTTTCTCAAAAGCACAGTCATCGGATTCAATAAAAACAGGGAATAAAGTTACATTTTCAGCGTATGCAGAACTTTTTTACACCTATGATTTTAATGAACCAAACAATCATATCCGTCAGAATTTTTTATATTCATATAACAGGCACAATGAAATGAATCTTAATCTGGGGTTAATTAAAGCCAATTACCAGAGTGAAAATCTCCGTGCCAATGTTGCCTTAATGGCAGGAACTTATGCCCAGGATAATATGGCCGCTGAACAGGGTGCATTACGATACGTGAATGAAGCGAATATAGGAATCAGAATATCCAAAAATAAAAACCTCTGGATTGATGCTGGGATTATGCCTTCACATATCGGCTGGGAAAGTGCCATAGGAAAAGACAATATCAATCTTACAAGAAGTTTTGCTGCTGAAAACTCACCCTATTTCGAAACGGGAGCCAAAATTTCATATACCTCAGATAACGGAAAATGGTTTGTGAGTGGGTTGGTCCTAAATGGATGGCAGCGCATCGCCAAACCTGAAGGAAATCAAAGCATTTCTTTTGGCCATCAGGTAACCTATAAGCCTAATGACAAAATTACCCTGAACAGCAGTTCCTTTGTGGGTAATGATAAAGCGAAAAATGAAAAAAGAATGCGCTATTTTCATGATTTGTACGGAAGTTTTCAGCTGACCGAACAGTTTTCTGCGGTATTGGGATTTGATATCGGAGCTGAACAAAAAACAAAAGGAAGCGAACAGTATAATATCTGGTACAGCCCAAACGTACAGATGAAATATCAATTTGATAATCGCTGGGCGCTGGCGGGAAGATTGGAATATTACAGTGATAAGAACGGAGTCATCATCAATACAGGGACTTCCAATAGATTTCAGACGTTGGGATATTCTCTCAATATAGATTACGCTGTATTTAAAAATGTGGTTTTCCGGACAGAGGCGAGGAGCTTTACCTCCAAAGACCGCATTTTTGCGAAAAATGATGAGTTTAAAAAAGGAAATTTCTTCATCACAACGAGCCTCGCAGCCTGGTTTTAGTCATCTAAGCAACCACAATTAGAAGTGCTTAAAGTACAATTAAAAAGAATAAAATCAATGTCATCAGCAAAAGATTTTTTAGAATTGATTCAGAAATCCCGGAAGGGAAAATTCAAAATCTATATCGGAATGAGTGCTGGAGTAGGGAAAACGTTCCGGATGCTTCAGGAAGCCCATTCTCTGTTACGGAATGGCATTGACGTCAGAATCGGCTATATAGAAACCCATGGCCGTGAAGAAACCGAAGCTCTGGTAGAGGGACTACCTGAAATTGAAAGAAAATCGGTTTTTTATAAAGGAAAAAATCTTGAAGAAATGGATCTTCAGGCTATCATCAATGAACATCCGGAAGTGATCTTGGTGGATGAGCTGGCACATACCAACGTAGAAGGTTCCAAAAATAAAAAAAGATGGCAGGATGTACTGGAAATTCTTGATAACGGAATCAATGTGATCAGTGCTATGAATATCCAGCACATCGAAAGCCTGAATGAAGAGGTCAAAACAATTACCGGTGTGGAAGTTACAGAGCGGGTTCCGGATAAGATCCTTGCTCTGGCTGATGAAGTGGTGAATATTGATCTTACCGCTGATGAGCTGCTCACCCGTCTGAAAGAGGGAAAGATCTATAAAAAAGAAAAAATTCAGACCGCACTCAGTCATTTTTTTCAAAGCGGACATATTCTGCAGCTGCGTGAGCTGGCCCTGAAAGAAGTGGCCACTCATGTGGAAAGAAAGGTGGAAACAGAAATAAAAACCGGGAATTTTAAACCTATAAAGTTCCTGGCTTGCATCAGCAGTAACGAAAAGGTGGCTAAGAATATCATCCGGAAAACGGCCCGGCTGGCCAGCTATTACAACAGTCCATGGACGGTTCTCTATATACAGAAGCCATCAGAAAATCCTGAAAAAATTGCACTGGACAAGCAACGGTATTTGATTAATAATTTTAATTTAGCACAGGAATTGGGGGCGAAAGTTGTCCGTGTCAGGGAAAACAGTGTTCAGCATGGTATTCTGGAATATGTGATTGAACACAATATAACCACCGTATGCATAGGGAAACCCCATGCCCGGCTCTGGCAGCGTCTTTCAGGATACAGCTGGATCTATACGCTTATGAACAGACTGAATGAAAGGCAGATAGATATTATTATTTTATCTTAGACGTAAGGAAATTGCAATGATTTGGAAAAACAAATACCGATAAAGATGACGCGATTGCATATGTCTTTTAAAAAACAATAAGTATTCTCTTATGAAACTTAAAACAAAACTCACCCTGGGGGTCGGCCTCTTATTTTTACTGATTGTCCTGCTTTCAGTGATAGGCTCTGTATACATCAATAAGCTGAAATCCGATACGGAAAAGATCCTCACGGCCAATTATAACAGTCTTGAATTTTCAAAAAATATGCTCCTGGCACTGGATAACATCAGCACAGACAGCGCTGTTGCTATAGCAGACTTCCGGAAAAACAACAGGTTGCAGGAGAAAAATCTTACCGAATTTGGTGAGAAAGAAGCGACCCAGAATCTGAATCTGCATTTCAGCAGCTATCTGAAAGAACGTACCTCAGATAAGGAAAAGCTGATCCGCGAAGATCTGGCCAGAATTATGTCCCTCAATATGAAGGGGATTGAAAGAAAAAGTGATATCGCAATCATTACCGCTGAAAATGCCACCTTCTGGATTGTAAGTTTGGGGACCGTATGTTTCCTTATTGCCTTTATACTGCTGTTCAACCTGCCACAGACCATTGCGGAGCCCATCGATCAGCTTACATTCAGTATCCGTCAGATTGCCGATAAAAATTATAATGAAAGAGTACATTTCAAAGGAAGTGAAGAGTTCAGCGGCCTTGCAGAATCATTCAACATCATGGCGGAAAAACTTCAGGAGTATGAAAGCAGTACCCTTTCCAAACAGCTGATGGATAAAAAAAGGATTGAAACGCTCGTCAACAATATGCATGATGCGGTTATTGGGCTGGACGAAAATCATTTTATTTATATGATCAATGATGAAGCGCTGAAAATAACCAATCTTCATAAAGAAGAAATCATCGGGAAAACAGCACATGAAGTAGCCGTCAATAATGACCTGATGCGTGAGCTGCTGAAAAATGTAGATCATCCGGCGAAAGAGCCGATCAAAATTGTCCGAGACAATAAGGAAAACTATTTCGAACAGGATATTGTACCCATCAACATCATCAAGACCGGAGAAAAGGAGAAGAAGAACATTGGAAAAGTAATTTTGCTGCGAAACATCACTCCTTTCAAAGAACTGGATTTTGCAAAAACCAATTTTATTGCTACCATTTCCCATGAACTGAAAACACCTATTTCTGCTATCAAAATGGGCGTTCAGCTGCTTGGAAATCAAAAATTCGGAGAACTGAATGACCAACAGCAGGAACTGCTGAAAAGCATTAATGAAGACGGGCAGCGGCTGCTCGATATTACCGGAGAGCTGCTGAATCTTTCTCAGGTAGAGTCTGGGAATATAAGATTGACGATTGAGAAATGTTCACCAAAAGAAATTGTCCAGGCGGCCATCAAAAATGTTGAAAAGCTGGCAGAGCAGAAAAATATTTCGGTCTCTGCACAATATCTTCTGGCAGACAGTGATTTTGTAACAGCAGACTTTGATAAAACAGTATGGGTGATGAATAACTTTATGACCAATGCGGTAAAACACTCCTTTCAGGATGAAAATATTCAGATTGTGGTGGAAAAGCTGGATGCCTTTATTCAGTTCAGTATTTCAGATACCGGCAGTGGAATTGATGAAAAATACCACCGTCAGATCTTTGACCGTTATTTTCAGGTGCCCGGGGAGCATCAGAACGGGACGGGGCTTGGACTGGCGATTTCGAAAAACTTTATTGAAAAGCAAAACGGTGAAATTGGAGTGAGAAGCTCCCCGAATAATGGAAGCACATTTTATTTCAGATTGCCTGTTTCATAAGGATTATTGTTATATTTGAATGAGAAATATCTGATCTTTTTCATTTAAAAATTTGTAATTCTATTCTTTTAAAATCAATGGATCCCTTTTCTATTTACCTTATTAAAATAATATTTGAAATGATTTTAAATAAATTTTTCTAATTTGGATTTAAATCACACAGATGAATACATCAGATCTAAAAATTGATTTAATTAACAGGATTACTCAGCTAAAAGAAGCCAGAATTATTGAAGAAATTCAAAAGATTCTGGATTTGAATTGGATCAGAATGAATATATTCTTACTAATGAGCAAAAAGAAAGAGTTATCGAAGGAAGAGAAGAATATAGAGGCAAAGCATACCTTTCTGAAGATCAGGCCAACCAGGATATTGAAGAATGGTTAAAAGAAAAGTAATCTGGACAACTAAAGCCAATAAAGAAAAGATATTCTTGAATATTGGATTCTCAGGTATAAATCTAAAACTTTTAGTATAAAACTCAATAAGCTTATTCTGTATAATATCGGGTTATTAGCCAATCACCCTGGAATAGTAAGAAAAACAGATGTTGAAAAGGTACGAGTAAAAATAGTGAGAGATTATCTCATATTTTATGAGTTTTCAATTTCTGAACTGATCATACTTTCTGTTTGGGATGGTAGGAGAGAAAATAAAGAGTGAGAAAATATTTTTATAATTATGGATTCAACTCACTTTACTATAACAAAAAAGCTGTGAAATCTATCACAGCTTTTTTTATAAAACAATTTGTAAACTTAATCTTTAATAAATTTCTGGACCACTGCTTTATCTTTCATGAACACTTTAATCATATAGTTTCCTTTAACAAGTTCAGAAACATTTAATGAATTTCTCTTTACCTCTGAAGAACTGATAATCCTCCCTGCTGTATCATAAATTTCAGCTTTGATGATCTCCTGCTTAGACGTGATGTATAAAATATCTTTCACAGGATTCGGATAGATGGTCAGCTGATGGGCCTTTCGGTCTGTTTCCGAAGTGGCCAGAATCTTGTTTTGAACATTCGTTGTATAGGTATTGGTAATGATCGGATGATTGTAATCAAAATATATTTTCGCTGTATTGCTGAAACTGTCTCCGATATTTAAAGTTGATTTTGTCTTAATCTTAAATGAAACATATCCGTCATTATTCGCATCATCAAATGGAAGCTGAATATTTTCAAAGATAAACTCAATCACATTCGGATTTGTAATTTTTGTAGTAAAATTATGGCTTCCGCTTAGAGGAACCAGAGAGTTGATATCAAATTTAGTGATATCGATTTCATCCTTAACTACAATATTTTTGGCGTTGGCGGTTCCTGTATTTTCAAAGCGGATCAGATAATGAACATAATCGCCAACTTTTGACTGGGTAATGGAAGTTCCTTCCAGGCACGTTTTATCATTCGGATCAAAAGAATTGACTACCGTATGGTTTAATGCAAAATTATTGTCAGCAGGTGTTTCATCTGTTGCTCCGTTGATCTGGGCAGTATAATTCAAAATATCACCTGCGCTTAGCGGTGGCACCTGTGTTGGCGTATTTAATTTAATGGTTACCATAATTTCCTTAGTTTCGAATGGTAAAAGATTCGTCAGATTCCAGGTTAATACTCCGGAAGTTTGTGAACTTGGAGCTGGTGTTGAAGTCTGATAATCTGAAACCGCATCGTTATAAGTGAATACCAAAGTTCCGGATTGTGCCGTATTTCCTTTATTCTTATATACTATTTTATACCTGGAGGTGAAGCCTGGAGTGGCAGCAGTTACAGGAATCACCACCACTTCCAGATCATGATGAGTACCATTCGGTGTGATACAGAAGTTTTGCAACAAAGGGCTTACCTGAGAAGGAAAATCTGCTGTGATGCTCGTTGGTGAAATATTAAAATAGGTTGGGTTTTCAACAACCGGAGTAATCACACTTACCCCTGACTGTAATGCTAATGAATAATTTCCGGAAGTATTGGCTATATAGCTGCCCGTGTTGGTACCACTGGTAATATTGAACTTTTGGAACGATTTACCATGATCACCTGCATCGCATCCGTCATTAGCAACATCGTACTTTGTATTTCCATGAACGGTATAGGTAGTTCCACCCGGAGTAAAAGAGCAATAACTGTTAACTTCTACATTATTTTGGCCATATACGGCTAACATATTGGAAATCTGCTGTACCTTATTTGTATCACAGCACACATAAGCCAGATTCGGAGTCAAAGATACCGGGCTTGCATAAAAACTAGTGCCGGGATTCCCATTTTTGACATTAACCGTGGTAATGGCATTACCCGCCACATTTAGAGAACTCAGCTTTGCATTTTGGCTTACATCAATACTGGTAAGGAAATCTTCACCCAGTGACAAGAATACGAGATTGGTAACAGGGGAGACATCTAAGGTGGTAATTTTATTATCTCCTAACGACAAGTTAAACATAGCTGTTAATCCTGCCAAATTCAACGACGCTATACTGGTTCCATGTAATGTTAATCCTAATAAATTAGGATTATTATGTACGCTTAGGGAAGTAAGTAAAGGACTGGTTGAGATCGTGATGTATTTAAGATGATTATTGCTCTGAATATTAAGTGAGCTCAGTACGGAATTTTTATCCAGATCGATATCATTCAGCAAGGGTGCATTGGTAAAATCTAATGAAGTTAGTTTTGTTTTTTGGATATTAACATATTCAAGATGATTTAATGTGCTGAATGTAAGCGAGGTAAGGTTTGGTTTAATAATATAAATCTTCTTCAGATTGATATTATTGGATAGATTTATGCTTGTAAAATTAGGGTTACTGCTTTCTCCGAAATGAACATCTTCCAATGCTGTAAGATTCGAGAGATCTGCACTTTCCAAATGTGAATTGGCGGTGAGTACAATCTTTTTGAGAGAAGTATTTTGTAAAAAGCTAAGATCTGAAATCGTTCCGCTGTTATTAGATAAGAAGAACGTCTCAAGTTGGTTGCAGCCTTGTGTGTTCAAAATGTTCAGGGCATTGCTGTAGCATAGTAGCTCCTTTAGCAGAGTCATATTGCTTACATTAACTGTGTTAAGTACTCCATTTCCCGTGAGGTTAAGAGAGACAAGATTGCTGAAGCTCTGTATTCCCGTTAAGTCGGTAATCTGGGTATTGCTTAAAACCAGTTTTGAGATATTCTGGGCCTCACTTACCTGGATTTCTCCATCATTATTGGTATCTATTATCGTTGGATTTCCACTGAGATCATAAGAAAAGGGATTATTTCCCGTATTTGCGTTGAGTAATTTTGTTTTGAAAGTTGGATCCGGGAAATTAATAATTTGTGCATGAATTGTAAAATGCGCTAAAAAAAGCACAAAAAGATAAAAGTTTCTCATGGTTTGGTGATATTTAGTTTATGTAAATATATAAAATTTGTTTATGATTGTATTTAATTATAATAAATTTTTAATTTTTATTTGATTTTTATTGTAAAATATACTTTAAATTCAATGTTATTAATGTTTTTTAATAATTGCTGTATTTGGAAAAATAATCGGTTTTAGGGTACCAATGAACAACCATTATGATAAAGTTTTATTTTCATCATATGCTGTTGATGCGCCGTCAGATCATTGTATAAAGCTAAATTTTAAAGTGTATGGATTAGTTTTTTCATAAAAAAAACCACTGAGATTACGGTCTCAGTGGTTTGTGTCTTTACTTCAATATGCTTGTTATTTTTCAATCAAATCCAGGAATTGCTGTTCATCCAGAATGGTAATCGTTCCGATATCCTGGGCCTTTTTCAGCTTGCTGCCGGCCTTTTCACCTACAACCAGATAGCTGAGGTTCTTAGATACGGCAGAAATATTTTTTCCACCATGCTTTTCTACCATTTCTTCTGCGGATTCACGGGTGAATAAGGAAAGTTTTCCTGTAAATAGAAATGTTTTTCCGTCCAGGACATTCGATAAAACCTCATTGGTGCTTTCGCCTTTTTCAAGCTGTACCCCGTAAGATTTTAAACGCTCTATCATCAGTATATTTTCAGAATTCTGGAAAAAATCTACGATGCTTACTGCAATTTTGGTCCCGATATCTTCCACCTGACAAAGTTCTTCCACCGTAGCATTCTTTAACTCATCCACGGTAGAGAAGTTTTTAACCAGCTTTTTGGCAACAGTTTCTCCCACGTGCTTAATCCCGATTCCATACAACACTTTTTCAAACGGAATTTCCTTTGATTTCTCAATTCCCGTAATGATATTCTGGGCGGACTTTTCAGCCATTCTTTCCAATGGAAGCAGCTGTTCTTTAGTCAGCACATAGAAGTCAGCAGGATTTTCAATTAACGTTTCCCTGTAAAGCTGCTCAATGGTTTCACTTCCCAGATTATCAATATTCAGAGCCTTTCTGGAAACATAATGAATCATCCTTCCTACGACCTGCGGCGGACAGTGAAGTTCATTCGGGCAGAAGTGGATGGCCTGGGCTTCAATTTTCACCAGTTCTGTTCCACATTCCGGGCAGTGTTTGATGTATTCGATCTCTTTGCTTTCCTGGGTTCTTTTATCCGTATTAACGCCAACGATCTTTGGAATAATTTCCCCCCCTTTTTCTACGTAGACAAAATCATGCTCATGCAGGTCGAGCTTTTTTATGATATCTTCGTTGTGCAGGGAAGCCCTTTTTACAATAGTACCTGCAAGAAGAACAGGTTTCAGATTGGCGACCGGCGTAATCGCCCCCGTTCTGCCAACCTGATAGGAAACAGTCTTAAGTTCAGTTTCCACTTTTTCAGCTTTAAATTTGTAAGCCATCGCCCAACGGGGTGACTTCGCTGTATAGCCAAGCTGCCGCTGCTGCTGAAGTGAATTTACTTTTAGTACGATACCGTCAATTTCAAAAGGGAGGTTATGCCTTTCCATATCCCAGAAGGTAATAAACTCTTTTACTTCAGCCAAGGTGGTACACAGCTTCGCCTGCTGGGACGTTTTGAAGCCCCATTGCTGAGCCTTTTGAAGCAGCTCCCAATGTGTTTCTGCAGGAATCTCATCTGAAATGAACTGATAGAGCACTGAAGACAATCCACGTTTTCTTACCTCAGCACTATCCTGCATCTTTAAGCTTCCGCTTGCCGTATTTCTTGGGTTCATGAACGGATCCAGCCCATCCTCTTCACGGAGCTTATTGATTTTGTCAAAGTTTTTGCGGGTCAGATAAATTTCACCACGCATAAAGAACTGCGAGGGAAAATCTCCTTTAAGGGTCAAAGGAATATCCGAAATCGTACGGACGTTGTGCGTGATTTCATCTCCCTGGAAACCATCACCGCGGGTAACGGCCTGGGTAAGTTTGCCATTCTCGTAAAGAATAGAAATGGAGGCACCGTCATACTTCAGCTCAGCCACAAATTCTACAGGATCATTGATGGTTTTGATAATCCTTTTTTCCCAGTCCTCAAGATCGTCAAAATCGTAGGAGTTGTCCAGAGAATACATTCTGAATCTATGCTGAATAGTAGGGAAAACCTTGGTAACACCACCACCCACCCGCACAGTAGGCGAGTTGTCATCATAAAATTCCGGATGCTTTGCTTCAAGCTCCTGAAGCTCCTGAAGAAGGATATCAAATTCATAATCCGAAATGGTAGGCATATCCAGAAGGTAATAATTCTCGTTATGCTGATGAAGCTCTTTTCGGAGCTGTTCTATCTTTTGTTGAATATTTTCAGGCATTGATTTCTATCTTTTGAGCAAAAATAGCTAAAGTAATCTCATTTAAAAAATATGAGAATTAAATATTACAGGAAAATTAAAAATACGTAATATGGCTCAACAAACTGGTTATCCAGCGAATACATAGAGTGTTTAAAGTAATTTAACATCATGTTTTAATTAATTTAAAAAAATGTTAAAACTTTCTTAAACAGCCGGCCTCCAGGATCAGAATACCTTTGCACATCTATTGGGATGAAACCTCCGAAGATCTATCACCATGAAAATCAAAGAGGTTCCTGACGATCATCAAAAAATTAATCAAAAAGATTTTCGGAAGAATGAAAAAAGTAAAGATTGTACTGGGATTATTGTTTTTAGGGCTTGGAACGATGGCATTTGCACAGACCACACAGGCTTCTATTGTAGGGAAAGTAACCGGGGTAGGAAATACAGCCCAGGAAAAAGTGAAGGTAACGATAGTGAATGAATCTACAGGATTCAGAACAGAAACGGAAACCAATTCAAAAGGAGAGTATATTTTTAAAGAAATTCCTTTGGGTGGGCCTTATACAGTGATTGTGAATGATGATAAAAAAGAAGGCTACAATGTCAATTTCGGAGATCAGGTGACGGTCAATATGAATACCGGCAGCAGCGAAAAGCTCATCGAAGAAGTAATAGTAACAGGAAATCTTAAAAACAAGATCGGAAATCTGGGGGCAGCCACAGCTATTTCTGCCAAAAACATCAGTATGCTCCCTGTAAATGGAAGAAATTTTACCAACCTTACCGAATTATCTCCACTCAGCGGAAAAGGAGGAAACCTGTCGGGACAGCTCGGGTCTTCCACCAATTTTACTATTGACGGGATGACCGCAAAAAATCCCACGTCTGCAGGATCTACCACCAGCCGAAGCGGAGCTCCTTTCTCCATCTCCATAGAAGCGGTTCGTGAATTCAAGATTACCACCAACCAGTACGACGTTACCCTGGGAAGAAGTGGTGGTGGAACAGTAAGTGCTGTTACCAAATCCGGAACCAATAAATTCTCAGGAAGTGCCTGGGAATATTTAAGGACCAACTGGCTCTCCAGCCCTTATGATATCAGAGGTAACAAAAGACAGAATGATTTTTCCACTTCCCAGTTTGGGTTTTCGTTAGGCGGGCCGGTCATTAAAAACAAACTTCATTTCTTCGTAGCCTGGGATCATCAGCTGGATTCAAGACCTTTGCTTATCGCAGATATCAAATCTCAGGATGACGAGAAAAGACTTAATACCACCACGCAGACCCTTAATCAGTTTCTAGATATTGCAAGATCAAAATATGGGGTAGGCAACACGCCGCAGTTCGGAAGTTTTGATAAAGTAAGAAACTCAGATGCTGCATTTTTACGTTTAGACTGGCAGATCAACGAGAAGCATTTATTGACCTTGAGAAATAACTTCACGTATGATCTTAATAAAAACGGATTGGGTGATAATACCAATATCACCTTCTTCGAATCTTACGGAAATGATAAAAACCTTGATAACAGTTTATTGCTAACCTTAAGGTCCAACCTGAAGCCGAACTTAACCAACGAATTAAAGGCTCAGTATCTTTATACGTTCCAGGACAGTTACCAGAATAATCAATTAGGGAAACCTGTTCCAAGAGCGATTGTGGAAGGAGTTACTTCAAGTGCAGGGGCTACCAATATTCAGATCGGAGGACACCGTTTTGCCCAGGAAAGCTTCAGAAATAATGTATTCCAGATTGTAGATAATTTATATTATAATACAGATAAAGTAAAATATACTTTCGGGGCAGATCTTATGTACACTACATCAAAATCCATCTATGGAAGTGAGGTGAACGGCCGATTCCATTTCCAGGGAATGGGTAACTTTGACGCGATGACGCCTTACAGATTTTACAGGGAGGTTCCTTTGATGGAAGATCCTTCGGTAAGATCAAATATCTGGAACCTTGGTCTTTATGGGCAATTTCAGACGAAACTGGCAAAAGGACTTGATTTAATGGCTGGTTTAAGGTTAGACTACGGTGGTTACCCAAAGGCAGAATTCAATCAGAAATTGTTTGATGAAATGGGAATCAGAACGGATAACCAGATCAAATCATTTGTCATCCAGCCGAGATTCCAGTTTGAGTGGAACATTAATGAAGATAACAAGGACTTCATTAAATTTGGTGCCGGTATTTTCTCTTCGGATATCAACAACTATATGGTTATTAATAATCTGGTTTTTGACGGAAAACACCTGGCTACAGTGGATGTCACTTCCAAAGATGTCCCGTTCCCGGATTTCAACAGTTACAGAAACGATTATGGATCAGTACCTTCGCTTTCACAGTATCAGATTCCTACCATCAATTATACCGGTAAAGACGCAAAAATTCCTATCGTATACAAAGCCAACATTTCCTACACCCACTTCTTCAACGAGAGGTTCAGAGCAGGAATTGCCGGATATATGGCGCTGGGGAGAAACAATTATTACTACTATGACAGAAATATGGTAGCCAATCCGTTCTTTACGTTAGCTAATGAAGGCGGCCGTGGCGTGTTTATTCCTACAGGGGCCATTACCAATAATCCCAACAACAGTGTGAGTTTCGACTGGAAACAGGGGAGGATCAATAATAACTTTGGAAGAGTATTGGAATTGGTAAGCGACGGTAAAGTGAATCAGTTCTCATTTGTGGTGGATACCAGCTACCGTTACTGGAAAGATGGAGAAATCACTGCAAGTTATACCTGGTCTGATATCAAAGACAATACCTCATACAATGGAAATGTAGCGAACTCCGCAACTCTGTCCACCATGATTCAAAGCGATCCTAGAGACCTGAGAATGTCTTACTCTGATAATCAGTTCCGTAATAAGGTCGTGATTTATGGAAACTCACCTACCATTGCAGGATTTTCTTTAGGAATCAGATATTCAGGGATAGGAGGTACCCGCTTCTCTGCAACTACAGGAGGGAATATCAACGGCGATTTCGTAGATTCCAATGATCTTGCCTATATCTTCCCCGCGTTTGCCCAATCTATTTTAGATGATCCACAGGTGGGAACAGCACTGAAAGATTACATCAGTGAGTACAACGGTAAGATCGCTGAGCGTAATGGCGGTAAGAATGGATTCTTTGGAGTATGGGATGTACGTGTTGCCAAAAAAATAAAATTTGAAAAAGTAGGGGCATTCGAACTTTCTGTAGATATTTTCAATGTGGCCAATCTTCTTAACAAAGAATGGGGAGTCAACAAATCGTACGGAAACACTTCGCTGTATAAGGTGAACAGATTTAATAAGGATACGATGCAGTACGAATATACCAAAAACGTTAGTGGAAGTGGTTTGGTTCCGTTGTCAGGAAATCCTTACCAGATTCAGATCGGCGCAAAATATAGCTTCTAATACGTATTTTTGAACCGCAGGATATAGAAGAATCGGAGCTATTAATCGATTTTAACCTTAATGTTGATCCTTAAATCTTCTGTTCTTGTGGTTTCATTTTTATATTAACTACCTTTATCAGAAAGTTTCAGAACTTTTGTTTTAATTATCTAAATTATATTATGAAAAATTTTATCTTAGGATTAGCAGTTTTAAGTACAGTTTTGATGAAAGCACAAACACAGATCATTGCCCATAGAGGATACTTTCAGGCGCAGCCTCCGACAACGGAAAACTCCCTTGCTTCTTTGGCAAATGCCCAGAAACTTAAGGTGTATGGGTCAGAATTTGATGTGAGAATGACCAAAGATGGCATATTGGTCATCAACCATGACGAACACCATGGTACAATGGAGATCTCAGAGACATCCTTTAAAGACCTGGAAGCTTTGAAATTATCAAACGGAGAAAAGTTTCCTACGTTGAAAGATTATCTAAAGCAGGGAAAAAAAGATCCGTCTGTGAAGCTTATTGTTGAGATCAAACCGGCTAAAACTCCGGAAATAGAAAGTGAGATCACCCGGAAAACGATCAAAATGATTAAAGATATGAAGCTGGAATCTCAAAGTGAGTATATTTCTTTCAGCCTGCATATTTGTAAAGAGATCAAAAAACTGGAACCTGGTTCTAAAGTTCAGTATCTGAATGGAGAATTGTCTCCGGAGCAGATCAGAAAAGAAGGGCTGGATGGAATGGATTATCACTACAGCGTTTTCCAGAAAAATCCGGCATGGATTGCAGAAGCTAAAGCATTAGGTTTAATTACCAATTCATGGACGGTAAATGATATTGCTGTATACGAAGAGCTGAAAAAGCAGGGAATAGGGTTTGTAACAACAAATATTCCCGAACAATTGAAGAATAAATAATTCTAAATTCAATACCTTATACAATCTGTCTCCTGCCGGGAGACAGATTTTTTTTATTATAACATATCTGTATAGTTTATTGTGAATCAATATCTTAAAGTGGATGTTTATTATTGTATCAAGATAAGACAATAAAGATACGCAAATACAATAGGACAATGGTATTAAAAATCATTAATTATACAAAGCTTTAATAATCAATTAGTTGTGTGTGTTGTTCATATGTAATTAACGTTTTGTTTAATAAATCTTTAATAAATGTTAAAACCTTGTTAAAATCGCAATCATAATGTCGTTTTAATTTTGCGCAAACAAAAAAGGATATGCGTAAAGAGACACAGAAATTATTGGTTTTGTCGCTGTTAGGATTATTCAGCGTCAGCCTGACGGCTCAGCAGAAAGTAAAAAAAGATACTGTAAGAGGTCTGGATGAAGTAGTGGTAACTGCTTTAGGAATCAAAAGGCAGGATAAGTCCCTTGGTTACGTTGCTGAAAAAGTAGGTTCTGAGATTTTTGAAAATATTCAGAACAATAACTGGGCTCAGGGGCTTGAAGGCCGTGTAGCCGGGCTGAAAATTCAAACTGCGGGAGCCGGGCCTTTAAGTTCTTCAAGAATCACATTAAGAGGAGAAAAATCTTTTAGCCTTGATGGAAACTACGCGCTTATTGTAGTAGATGGTGTTCCGTTGAGCAATTCAACCACAGGAACCGGAACTGCAGCATATGGAGCGGGAACCGGAGGAGATCTTCCCATCGATCTGGGTAATGGTCTCAACAGCATCAATCCGGATGATATTGAATCGATAACAGTTCTTAAAGGGGCCTCTGCTGCAGCTTTGTATGGTTCAAGAGCAGCCAATGGAGCCTTAATGATTACCACAAAATCAGGACGAGGTAAGGACGGGAAAATCCGGGTTTCTTTCAACTCTTCATTAAGTTACGATTCTGTATTAAAATGGCCGGATTATCAGTATGAATACGGGCAGGGAACACAAGCTAAAAATTCTGCGGGAGAGTTTTTTTATTCGTACGGTGCGTCTCCGGATGGGGTAAGCACAGGCGGAACGAGTAGTGCGTTCGGACCGAAGTTCAATGGACAATACTATTTCCAGTATGATCCTAACCTTTTGGGTCAAAGCGCAGAAAGACAGTTGTGGAGACCTTACAAAGACAATGTGAAAGGTTTTTGGGAGACCGGGGTCACTTCTTCCAACAACGTTTCTGTTGAAAGCAGTACTGAAAAGACGAGCTTCAGGGCATCACTTACCTATCTGGATAACAAATGGATGATGCCTAATACGGGTTTTGACCGCTTCAATGGAGCATTCTCGCTCGATCATAAGGTAACGGATAAATTGAAAATCTCAGCAAGATTCAATTATGCGAATACCAAAAGTGACAATCTCCCTGCAACCGGATATAACAACCAATCGATTTCGTATTTCATGATCTTCCAAAATCCTAATGTTGACCTTGCCTGGTATCAACCGATTTGGAAGCCCGGGCAGGATGAGATCGATCAGATTCATCCCTTCAGCAGTTTTATCGATAATCCATATCTTATCGCTTATCAGATGCTGAACGGTGTTCAAAAGAAAATGATCACCGGGAATCTTTCCGCAACCTATGATTTTAATAAAAATTTCAGCTTGATGTTCAGATCAGGGATTGAGATGCTTAATGAGAAGAGGACAACGAAACGGCCTTACAGTTCTGCCAATTATCTGAAAGGTTTTTACAGAGAACAGTATATAAAGAATAATGAATTCAATAATGACGTATTGTTCACCTTTAAAAAAGACTTCAACAAATTTAATATTACCGCCAATGCGGGAGCAAGTATCCGCTACAACGAATATGTAATGAATGATTACCGTGCGGAAGGACTGAAAGTAGTGGGAGATTACAGTTTAAATAATGCCATCTCTCTGATCACCAAAGTTCCGAAGCCAAATGATCAGCAGACGAATTCTGTATATGGTTTGGTAAGTGCTAATTATGACAACCTGGTATTTTTAGATGTTACCGGCAGAAATGACTGGAGCAGCACACTTCCTGTCCAGTACAGATCTTTCTTTTATCCTTCAGTAAGTACAAGTGTTATTCTTTCAGATCTTTTTAAATTATCAGGTCCTGCTTTTAATTATTGGAAATTAAGAGCTTCTTGGGCAAAAGTTGGGGTGGCCGGTCTTCCTTACCAGCTGGATAAATATTACACGCCAAGCGATTTTGTCGGTTCTGTCTTAACCCCCGGAACATATCCGAATCCATTGCTGAAGCCTGAAGATAATACCAATATTGAAGCGGGTATGGATTTTTCAGTGTTAAAGAACAGATTGAGCTATAATGTTACGCTTTATCAGAACGATACCGAAAATCAGATTATTACCATTCCAACATTATTGGAATCTGGTTATTCAAACAGGATTATCAACGCAGGAAAAGTAAGAAACAGGGGAGTAGAAATGAGCATGAATGCTGCGCCTTTCAAAACAAAAAACTTCAGTTGGAATATCTCAGCAAACTGGACGTTAAACCGAAACAAAATTCTGACATTACCTGACGAATTTGCAGGTGAAAGTTATTATACCATTTCAACAGTAGCCGGAGTATTGTATTATAATGCAACTGTTGGCGGTTCTTTAGGAGATCTCTATGGTTTTAAACTGGTAAGAAATGCTAACGGAGATGTTGTTTATGATCCAGCAACGGGACTTCCTGCAAGGCCGGACCGGGTGGAGAAAGTAGGAAATGCATTCCCGAAATGGAGAGCAGGCTTCCAGAATGATTTTAAAATTAAAAACTGGCAGATCAGTTTCTCATTCGACGGTCAGTACGGTGGAGTGGCCTATTCCCAAACCCATCACAAAATGTCTGAGCAGGGTAAATTAGGACATACGCTGATGGGAAGAGATAATCCAGGTGGGACAATCGTTGGGCAGGGGGTGATCTTAAATGCTGACGGAACCTATACTGCGAATACAAAAGCCGTTGGATTGGCAGCCTATTATGCGGATTACTACAGAAGAGCGAATGTGGAAACCAATACTTTCGATACCTCTTTCATCAAGCTGAGGGATGCAAGAATTGCCTATTCATTCTCAAAAGAGCTGATTGCTCCGCTAAAGCTTACCGAGCTTACGCTGGCTGTTTTTGGTAAAAACCTATGGATGTGGACGAAGTTTCCAATGTTTGATCCGGAAGTTGCAGCTCTCAACGACTCTACCATTACTCCGGGGGCCGAGATCGGTCAGCTTCCATCGGCAAGAACTGTCGGATTTCAAGTTAATTTAAAATTCTAAGATCATCATGAAAAAAATATTTTTATCAACACTCATTGCGCTATCTGTTTTTACTTTTAATTCCTGTGAGCGAAACTTTGAAGAGATCAACACCGATACCAGCAGAATAAAAGAGCCTTCTGTAGGAAGTTTTTTGGTTCCGATTCAGTATGAAATGGGATCTTACGGATACAACAGGGCGGATGATTTCACTTTTGATATTATGCAGGTGGCGCTTGATTTTCCTAATGAAGGAGCCACAGTAAGCCGTTACTATCTTACGGAAAGCACAGGAAACGGATACTGGAATACAAGCTATAAATGGCTGAAACAGGTAAAAGAACTTAACGAGGCCGCCAAAAAAGAACAGAATAACAATTACCTGGCTATTTCAAAGGTTTTGAATGCCTGGATCATGTCAAACCTTACCGATGCATTCGGTGACGTTCCTATGACGGAAGCTTTACGGCTGGAGGAAGGTATCATGAGGCCGAAATATGATAAGCAGAAAGATATCTATATGTTCCTTTTGGATGACCTGAAGGAAGCAAATACACTTTTTGATGAGACCAAGACATTAAGTGAAGGGGATCTTTTCTTTCAGGCCAATGCAAGTACCGCCGGAATTGTAAAATGGAAAAAATTCTGTAATTCTCTTTCTTTAAGGCTTCTAACAAGGATTTTAAAAAGAAACGGAGAGGTGAATGTCAATCAGAGAATTGCCGATATCGTCAATGATCCGGTGGGTCATCCTATCTTCCAAAGTAATGCAGACGGTGTTGTTCTGGATATTTCAGGAGTTGCGCCATTGTTGCCGCCGATTGCACGGCCACAGGATTTCACAGCGTACAGGGCTTCCGGAGGTTTCTTTACACAAACTTTAGTAGATAATAATGACCCGCGGTTAAGTTTGTTTTTCACACAGGCAAAATCAATTCCTGGAAATGCCAATATTGGATATAAAGGGGCGCCTTCAGGCTACGCTCTGGGAACTGCTTTCGATTATCAGCCGTCAAATCTCAATCAGAATTTGGCAAAAGCTCCGTTGAAAATTTTAGTAATGCCCTACGCAGAACTTCAGTTTATCCTTGCAGAGCTTGCTTATAAAAAAATAATCACAGGAAGCGCCCGGACCTTTTATGAGAATGGTGTGAAAGCAACGCTTGAACAATGGGGAGCAACAGTTCCGGCCAACTACTTTGACAATCCAAAAGTAGCTTATGATGACAGCCTGGAAAGAATTATGCTCCAGAAATATGTAGCTCTTTTCTTTGTAGATCATCAGCAATGGTATGAGCAAAGAAGAACGGGGCTTCCTGTGTTGCCAAATAATGGCGGTCTGATGAATGATGCTAAAATGCCTCAAAGGATGCTATATCCGACGGTAACAAAGGTGCAGAACTATGATAATTATGTAATTGCTTCCCAAAATATGGGCGGAGACCATATCAACACCAAAATGTGGTGGAATAAGTAATGTTCAATAGAATATTTAATCTCTTAATTTTTTTAACATGAATATAAAATTTTTAATGCCGTGCTTACTGATTTCGGCAATGGCATTTTCCCAGACTTCCGTTTCAGGGTATGTCTTTGAGGATCTTAATAAAAACCAGAAGAAGGAAAACCGTGAAAAAGGAATCCAGGGTGTTGCGGTTTCCAATGGTGCACAAGTGGTCCTCACGGATAAAAGCGGAAGATATAGCCTGCCGGTTCAGGATGGGCAGACTGTTTTTGTTATTAAACCTTCCGGGTATCAGGTCGCTTTGAACGGAAACAATTTACCCCAATATTATTATCAGTACAAGCCGAAAGGTTCACCGGCAGATTTTAAATATAAAGGAACGGCTCCTACAGGTGAGCTTCCAAAAGAAGTGAATTTTGCTTTGAATAAACAAAACGAAAATAAAAATTTTGATATTTTGGTTTTCGGAGATCCACAGCCATACACGGAAAAACAATTGGATTATTTCAGAAGAGCCATTGTAAACGAAGTGAAAACTACGAAGAAAAATACAGTCTTCGGAATTACGCTGGGTGATTTGGTTGGAGACGATTTAAGTTTGCAAAAACCGTATGCAGATGTGATGAAGGAAATCGGCTTACCGTGGTACAATGTGATGGGAAATCACGATATGAACTATGAGGCGAAAGAAGATTATTTATCAGATGAAACTTTTGAAGCGACTTTCGGCCCTGCCAACTATTCTTTCAATTATGGAAATGTTCACTTTATAGTATTGGATGATATTTTATATCCCGATCCCAGAGATGGAAAAGGATATTGGGGAGGATTCCGTGAAGATCAGCTGCAGTTTATTGAAAACGATTTGAAACTGGTGGATAAAAATAAACTTATTGTTGTTTCTTTCCATATTCCGCTGGAGCATCATAATGAAGATAATTTCAGAAATTCTGACCGTCAGAAGTTATTCGATTTTCTAAGTCCGTTCCCGAATGCATTGTTATTGTCCGCTCACACCCACATACAGCAGCAGATTTTTTACGGAAAGAAAGCAGGCTGGAATGGTGCAAAAGACCTTCATGAATATAATGTAGGAACGACGTGTGGTGACTGGTGGTCGGGAACGTCGGACGAAATGGGATTGCCGACTTCTACCATGAGAGACGGAACTGCAAAGGGGTATTCTTTCATCAGTTTTACAGATAATCAGTATAAAGTGAAGTACAAAACAGCGGGGAAGCCGGAAGATTATCAGATCAAATTGTCCCTTCCTAAAGTCGTTCCTTTCCCGGCAAAAACGTCAGCAAAAATAATGGCTAATTTCTTCATGGGAAGTCAGAAGGATAAAGTTGAATACAGAATAGACAATGGGAAATGGGAAGAAATGGAATACGACGAATCCATAGACCCTAATTTTGCCCTTTCAGTATTCAAGTGGGATACTACGGAAAAGATTTTTCCAGGCAGAAGACCCTCCAATCCTGAAATGTCAAAGCATATCTGGAAGGCAGATTTTCCTAAAAAGCTATCATTGGGAAAACATAAAGTTGAGGTCAGAGCTTTTGACCGGTATGGAAATCAATTCTCTGCTTCCGAAGATTTTGACGTTCAGAACTCAGTTCAGATTCCTTAAGTCTTCTATTTTTTACTATACTTTTTTTAGATTTGAGAGCCGGTCCTTGGGATCGGCTTTACTTTTTACTTTCAGCAAAATGTCTATTGCGTAAAGTGAGTTTTAAATTATGAGATCTATTCTTCAACCACAAATGTTGGGTGTAGTGTAAGCTGACTGTATTTCATAAACATTAAAATCCAATGATTTTCGAGGATCCCAAAAGCTATTAAAAAACAATTAAATATAGATTCTTGCCGCTCTGTAAAAATGTTCTTTTGTAACTTTGTATAAAGAAAAGTATCATTACTATGAATATAAACGGAAAAAATGCCATCGTTACAGGTGGTGGAAGAGGGTTAGGTAAAGCGGTAGCATTAGCATTAGCCAATGAAGGAGTAAACGTTGCTATTACAGGAAGAAACGAGGAAAACCTTAAAAATACAGTTGATGAAATCCAGAAATTGGGGGTCAATGCAGCCTACGCGGTCTTCAGTATTGATGATGAAGCATCAGTAAAAGCAGGAATCAGCACATTAGTTGAAATGCTTGGTGGAGTGGATATCCTGGTGAACAATGCGGGAATCGGGGATTTCGGTACCATTGAAGAAATGTCTTCTGAAACCTGGGAACAGGTGATCAGAACCAATTTATTTGGGGTGTATTACGCCGCTAAAGCAGTTCATCCTTTTATGAAGGCTCAGGGTGAAGGAGATATCGTGAATGTAGCCTCCACAGCAGGGTTGAAAGGAGGTCCCAATATGTCGGCATACGCAGCGTCCAAAGCAGCAGTAGTTTCTCTGTCACAATCGATGATGGCAGAATGGAGAAAACAGAACATCCGGGTCATCACGCTGACGCCAAGCACCATTGCCTCTGATATGAGTATCCAGGGAGGACTGACAGACGGAAATCCGGATAAAGTACTTCAGCCTGAAGACTTTGCAGAATGGGTGCGTGATATTTTGAAAATGAACAGGAGAGCACTGATTGCCAATGGTTCTATCTTTTCTACCAATCCGTAGACTGCTTACCACTTACAGTTATTGCAGTTACAGTAAATGCTGTGAATTGATGGACAGCTTTTTAATAAAAGAATTCAATAGGAGCGGACTTTAGTCCGCTTTTTTTATAACATTCAGTTCCAATGGCTTGAGTCCAAACCTAAATAAAGAAGCACGATCTGAGTAATGTAATTCATGTGAGCTAAAACTTCCGAACACACAGATCTTATGCTTTCAAAAACACGAAATCTTCGGGCTTTCACCAAAACTTACCCCTGCCATTTTTTTAACAATAATAACATTAGTATTTTTGCAGCAAATTAATCACATGCAAAATTATTTAGAATTCAATTTCAAAATTTCTCCATTGCAACCCTGGAATGAGATTTTAATGGCAGAACTCATCGAAATAGGTTTTGACAGCTTTACAGAAGAAATTGACGGAATTTTAGGATATATTCAGACCGAACTGTTTCATGAAGATCAGCTTAAAGGGCTTCCAATTTTTGACAACGAAAACGTAAAGATTGAATACTCTTTCGAAGAAATGCCGAATATCAACTGGAATGAAGAATGGGAAAAGAACTTTTCACCCATTAATATTGATGATAAAGTACTGATCAGAGCAGAGTTTCATGAATCTGTTCCAGGCATGCATGAGATTATCATCCAGCCTAAAATGTCTTTCGGGACAGGACATCATCCTACCACGCACCTGATGATCCAGCAAATGATGAATATTGATTTTAATGGTAAAAAAGTATTGGATATGGGCTGTGGAACTTCTGTGCTGGCTATCTATGCAAAACAGCAGGGAGCGGGAGATACAAAAGCAATTGACATTGATGAGTGGTCCGTGGAAAATTCAAAAGAGAATGCGGTAAGAAACGGTGTCGAGCTGGATATTGAGCAGGGAACAGCAGAGAACCTTGGAAAAGAGACTTTTGATATCATCTTAGCCAATATCAACAGAAATATTCTGATTTCAGATATTCCTACTTACGTTTCCGTATTGAATGATGGAGGAAAGCTGTTGCTTTCGGGACTTTGTTTCTTTGATGTAGATGATATTCTGGAAGTATGCAGGGAAAATGGCCTTGAACTGAAAAAACAGGTACAGCGCGAAGAGTGGGTAAGTTTGTGGCTTGAAAAATAGAAAAAACAAAAACTATAGATGAAAACTTTATGGGCCACTTTATTTTTACTCACCGTGAGTGAAGAGACCATAATGAGGAAAAGGAAAAACAGATCGCTAAAACGGATCTCTGGAACACGAGTTCCTATCTAATGAAATAACAATTTTAGAAATAAATTGAACCGCTGTATTGTACGGCGGTTTTGTTTTGATATAAGGGTAAAAAGTATTTTTATAATTGAAAAAAATCAGATACATTTAATATCAAAAATTTGTCAATGAATCTGTTTGAAGATTTGCTTCCCATTTTATTTTCAGTATTTGTGGGGGGTATCATAGGAATTGAAAGGGAATATCAGCTGAAATCGGCAGGATTGAGAACCATGATCCTGGTGACCTTAGGAGCCTGTATTTTTACCATGCTCTCTATGAATTTTGGAAGCCCGGGAAGTCCGGACCGCATCGCGGCCAATATTATCACCGGAATAGGTTTTGTAGGGGCTGGCGTTATCTTTAAAGAAGACAGCAGGGTTTCGGGACTTACTACAGCTGTTACCATATGGATCTGTGCTGCGTTGGGCATGACGATAGGAGCTGGCTATTACCAGGAGGCCACCATAGGTTCCATCGTGGTATTTTTACTCCTTATAATGTTTAAATACGTTCAGACTATCATAGACAAAATAAGTGTGCGGTATACCTACCAGATCACGCTCCCGTATGAAGATGGGGTAGCGGAAAAGTACGAACAGATTTTTAAAGAACACCAATTGACATCATTCAGGTCGAAACAGGCAAGGATCGGAGATCAGTATACCATCACCTGGCGGGTACAGGGATCGGCCGAAAAACACAAAACTTGCACGGGGATTTTGCTCAACGATCAGTTGATTGAAGAATTTAGATTCTGACCATAAGAAAATAGGACTGGAAGATTCCGGTCCTATCCAAACATGATTAAGTGTATAGCTAAGCCATCACAATGGCTGCAAGGAATTCAAAGTGCACAAAAAATTTTCTTCATCCTTAATCGATGTTCCTTGGATACAATTAAACTAACTTTAATATGAGTAAGTTTTCTGCTGCAAAAATACTAAAGGCTGTTGATCATCAGGAAAAAGATAACCTGATTCCGCAAAATAGATCGGTGAAACGGATTTTTTATGCATTGAAACGTAAAGCCAAATACGTTCATCGACTGGAAAGGAGATAGTTTTCGATTTCAAATTTCTCGCCAACTTTTGTGCTTGATCCCATTTCATCTCCTCTACTTTAAACAGAGTAAAAAACAAAAAACCTCACAATAAAAATTGTGAGGCTTAAGTGAGCGCGAAAGGATTCGAACCTTTGACCGTCTGCTTAGAAGGCAGATGCTCTATCCAGCTGAGCTACGCACCCTTGAATTTTAAAAGTCGGGGCGGCAGGATTCGAACCTGCGACCTCCTGGTCCCAAACCAGGCGCGATGACCGGACTACGCTACGCCCCGAGGAGGTCATCAGTAACGAATTTTACTTCGTTTTTGCGGTTGCAAAGGTACAATACTTTTTCAAATAAAAAAATAAAATTAAGATTAATTTTCAATTAATTTTTCACGAATACTTTTCAATCGTATTTATGGAACTCAAAACCATTTACTTACATTGTCTGAAAAAATATGAAAAAAATAAATAATTTTTCTTCGTTTTTCCTTTCTTTCGGGAGTTCAAGGGCATTTAGTCAGAGAACTTCTTTTATCAGGTGTTGATCACAAAAAAGAAAAAATATTTAAATTAACCCGAATGCTATCCGGGAAGGTTGTCTTATTACGGTTTCTTTTCCGCTATATTCAAAAGTCCAAACAGGATCATTAGAAACCCTGGGGTTAAAGACTAAAATCAAAGATTTGCTGATGATTTTAACGGGTCGAATTCCTATATTTGCCGGATGAAACGATTCATGTTGTTGGGCCTTCTTTTTCCCGTTTTGTTCTTTTCACAGACCACAGGGAAGATCATCAAAATTTCAGATGGAGATACTGTAACAATCCTTTTAAAAGGGAACCGGCAGAAAAAACTGCGGCTTGCAGAGGTAGATTGTCCAGAAAATGGTCAGGCTTTTGGAAAAAATGCCAAACAGTTTACTTCAGCGCAGGTATTTGGTAAAACCGTTCATTTTATTGAAACAAAAACAGACCGCTACGGACGTTCTGTGGCCAAAGTATATTATGATAATGGCAAATACCTTTCAAAAGAGCTGATCAGAGCCGGAATGGGGTGGTGGTATTTTTCTTATTCCAAAGATGTGTCATTAGGGAAGCTGCAGAAAGCTGCTCAGAGCAAAAAGATAGGTCTTTGGCAGGATGTTCATGCTGTTGCTCCGTGGGAGTACCGCAAAATGAAGCGTGAACTCCGAAATAAAAAATATCAGGTCAACAAAAAAAATACAAATGCAAAAGCAATGATATAAGGTAAGTAGACAAATGATTATATTCTGTATTACTGATATTTCTCCTCATAATAATGGCTTAAACAAAGAGCTTACTAAACGGCTGTCAGTTTTTTCCTTCGTTGAACCTATATTAATTCTTTGCTGGAGGAGGATAATGGTATAGTCTTGGCTGTTGATTTTAAATTATTATTTGTTAGTGCTTAAGTTTGAAGCAGGTAAGCTGGTTGAGAGTAAGGATGCTTTTAATTGACTCCTGCAGGACGGGGGATTTGCTGCTATTGACCTTAACTGTGTTATAGAGTTGCTTCTGTTACTCCGGAATTATCACACTAAAAATAGAAGGTTTAAACATGAGTTAAATCTCCTTTTAAAGTGGATTTGTTCATAGGATGGCAGCAGAGAATAATTTCTGTTTGTAGCTGATACAAAATGAATAAAAATACAATACAATGCAAACAATATTAGGAGCCAACGGACAGATTGGTGAAGAGCTGGCAAGAGAGCTCAAACGGAATTTTACTTCAGATATCCGTATTGTAAGCAGGGCAGCCCAAAAGATCAATGAGACCGATGAGGTGTTCGCAGCAGATTTATCAATCCGTGAAAAGGCTGTTGAAGCAGTTAAAGGCAGTGAAATTGCCTACTTTACCTTAGGGCTTCCGATGAGCTCTGATCTTTGGGAGAAGCAGTTCCCGCTTATCCTTCACAATGTGATTGAAGCCTGCAGGATTCATGGGACTAAGTTGGTGTTTTTCGATAATACATATATGTACCCTCAGGACGGCCGCATTTTGAAGGAAAATACGACGTTTGAACCAGTGGGTAGAAAAGGGAGAGTAAGGAAGAAAATGGCAGATATGGTTTTGAAAGAAATTAAATGCGGCGGGCTGCAGGCTGTTATTTGCCGCGCGCCAGAATTTTATGGACCGGGTAAAACACAGAGCATAACCAATACATTGATCTTTAACAATATCAAAGCAGGAAAGAAGCTGAAGGTTCCACTGAGTGCTGATAAAAAGAGAAGCCTGATATGGACACCTGATGCCAGCCGTGCAACCGCATTGATTGGCAATACACCGGATACATTCGGTCAGACCTGGCATCTTCCGGTTGATAAAACGCATCCTACTTATAAAGAATTCATTCATCTCGCTTCCGGAATTTATGGCAGGGATCTCGATTATTCTGTGATTCCTAAATTTGCTTTTACCATAGGTGCTTTATTTAACAAACAGGTGAAAGAGTTGCTGGAGCTGTTGCCAAGATATGCTCATGATAATATTTTTGATGATTCAAAATTCAGAAGTAGATTTCCTGAATTTCACGTGACTTCCTATCATCAGGGAATTGACACGATTAAAAAGGAGCAGCTTTTAGAAAAATAAAATAGGTAATAAACATAAGGTCGGAGAGTCCTATTTATTGTTTAATCATAATGGTTAAATTTTATATTGTATTTATAAATTATTAAATATAGTTATTTTATGTTAAATATTTACTATTATTTATTAGTGTTTTAGTAAATTAATCTATATTTACATATAATTCTATAAGTTTTTTATAATTTATTCACTAATACCTGAGACACCTGTGAAAATCTTATATCACACCTATATTAAATACAGGTATTATGGTAATCAACGAAAGCATTTTGTATTCTGCAGGTGCGGAAATCAAAAATTACAGGCCCACGGAATTTATTTTCAAAGAAGGTGACGGATCTTACTTCTACTATCAAATCGTAAAAGGTGATGTTAAATTAAACAATTATGATCAGGACGGTAAGGAGTTTATTCAGAATATCCTTTCGGAAGGGCAAAGTTGTGGAGAATCCATTCTTTTTATTGACAAGAATTACCCTATGAATGCTGAAGCCATGACAGACTGCAGTATTCTAAAACTCTGTAAACAAAAATTTTTCAGGCTCCTGACTGAATATCCTGAAATCTACATGGATATTTGTACATGGCTTTCACAGCGTTTGTATTATAAATTTATTATGATGCAGAATATTTCCTATCAGGATGCTATTGTCAGGTTAAGAGGGCTTATGGAATATCTTAAAAGTTTTCATGATAATCATGCACCTTATTCCTTCCTTATTCCCCTTACAAGACAGCAGATGGCGAGTCTCACCGGTCTTAGGGTTGAAACTGCTATCAGAACTTTAAAAACTATGGAGCAGCAGAAAGTGGTTCAGATAAGAGACCGTAAAATTTATTTCTGAGACCTGGCACCTTTATTATATTCCATTCTGGAACGATCTTCATTCATCCTGGGTTTCTAAAATAATCACCTCCCTGCTTACTATGCCTTGATACTGAATCTTTGCTTAGGCTATTACGTAAATATAAAAATAGTTTTACCTGATTAAAAATTAAGTGGTGAGATAATGCGGATCAGGCGCAAAAGTTGGGGACCAAGCAAAAAGTTCAGTTAATAGAAAAAATAATATTGTATACTAATCACTGTTTGACTCGTAGAAATAAGATTCATCTATTGAAGGGAGATAATCTTCGATTTTAAGGTATAAGTAAAAAAATTAACCGCAGAAGGCCACAAATTTCCACAGATGTTTAAGTGTATTTTTCAGAGGTTTTTTTTCTAATCGGCTCAATCCAGTAAGAACGATGAAAAATAGTTGTAAGTAAACCTTTAACCGACCTAGGAATCAGGAGCGTTAATAAACCTTTTAAGGTTCGCCGATTCAAATAAAAAAATAAAAAATCAGAGGCAAAATTGATCTTGAATCCGTTAAAAAATTTCCAGTGTCTGAGCATGGCCATCGTATTGAGTCGAATAACAAATGTTGAATCCATGCGAGTTTGGAAATTTTAGGAGGCAAGGTCAATTTTTAGCGGATGATTCCAGTCTTGAATTTTTGTATACTTTTGCTTCAAGGCAAAAGTATAAATAGAAAAATATTCCGTTTCTCCTCCAACTTTTGTATTTGATCCTTAATGCCTGAACTACAATATCTTTTATTGATCATATTCGACGTCATATCAATGGTCTGTATAACAACTCCTGATGTGACCTTGTGGAGTATAATACCTATGGAAGAAAAATACATTAGTAATAAAATTGAAAAATTTTCTAATAATTCCATGGATATGATACCAGTCATAAAATAAAGAATATTGATCCTGTAATTTTGATCAGTCAGTGAAAATAAAATCTAAAGCCCTTTATAGAGTAAAGGGTATCATAAAAGCATTCAGCTGGTAATTCATTGAATAGAACCAAAACCATTGCTGCCTTAATACTAGTTAAAATCAGCAATACATCACTAAATATTAATTGCAAAAAATTGTAGTATGAACACTAGAAATTCAAACAACCGGAATTCAAGAAACAATTCTTCAAATGAAGGAAAATCAACTCTTGAAGAAGTTTATCAGTTAGGATACGACCATGGGTATAGCGATGCATCGGAAGATGAAGATTATGATGATGATTTCTCAGATTATGAGGATTATTTCGATGATTACGACAACGAGTATGATGATGAGTATGATGATGACGAGTATGATGACGATGAGGACTATGATGATGATGACTACGACGAGGATGATGAGGAAAATGACAGCAGAGGACGGGGTTCAAGAGGAGGAAACAGAGGATCAGGAGGTAACAATCAGGATAGGGACAGCCAGGGAAGATTTACTTCAGGAGGTAGAGGAAACTCAGGTGGCAGATCGCGTAGTGGATCACAATCGGGGTCTGGATCTGGGTCCAGATCAGGTTCGGGTTCCGGATCGGGAAGAGGAAGGTCATCGGGAAATGGTACTTCTAAAAGGGGTTTTGCATCTATGAGCAAAGCTGAACGTACCCGGATTGCACGAATGGGTGGCGAAGCTTCTCATGGCGGCGGCAGATCCTCGGGGTCAGCGTCAAATTCCGGTTCAAGATCCGGCTCTAACAATGGGAATGGTTCAGGAAGTTCAGGATCAGGTAGAGGACGAAACTCAAATTCAAGCTCTGGAAGTGGACGTGGCTCCAGTTCAAACTCACGCTCAGGAAGCGGCAGAGGATCCAATTCAGGAAGCAGTTCATCACAAAGATCTTCAGGATCCGGCAGATCCGGTTTTGGAGGAAGACGTAATAATTCATAATTTTTAATAGATTGCCTCTTTAATTTTAATTGAAGAGGTAATCTTTTCCATCTACTAAACACCACATTACATTATGGCAACAAAAACAACAGAAACCAAAACTCCGGGAACTGGAACACAGGAAACTAAAATTCCGGAAAGCAGCACTATGCCAACCTCTGAAAAGAAAATGCAGGTGGATAATGCTGTTGTAAATAAAAATGAAATGAAGAACTCTTCACTTCACAAGTTTTTCGTGAGTTCTCTTAAAGATATTTATTTTGCAGAAAATGCAATCATAGATGCACTGACAAAAATGGAAGAGGCTGCAACGACCGAAGAACTGAAGGAGGCTTTTGAAGATCACCAACTTCAGACTAAAAAACATGTAAGCCGTCTTGAAAAAGTCTTCAGATTAATTGATGAAAAACCTGAGAAAAAAGAGTGTGAAGCCATTAAAGGAATCATTAAAGAAGGTGAAGAAATTATCAAATCAACTGAAGAAGGCTCAATGACACGGGATGCAGCTTTGATTATTGCTGCTCAAAAAGTAGAGCATTATGAAATTGCGACGTATGGGGGGCTTGCTCAGTTGGCGATTACAATGGGACATGATAAGGTAGCTGACTTACTCGAAACCACATTGCAGGAGGAAGAGGATACCGATTATAATCTTACCGAAATTGCTGAAACTTTTATCAATTTTGATGCGGAACAGGAGGATTAATCCTCTTTACCATGTATAATAGCGGCCTTGTGGGATATCTCCTGCATGGTCGTTTTATTTCAGGATATGTTGATTATCAGACTTGTAAATGTATTAAAGATCAATATGTCAACAATAGCAGAACAGCTAAAGCCACTCTAAAGTGGCTTTAATGATGTGTATTTTAAGTGCGGTTAGGGTTGTCCGCTTCCTCCGGCAGAACCGTAAATCTGTCCGCTTGCAAAGCTGGCATCATTATCGGCCAGCTGAACAAATATTGAGGCGAGCTCTGCGGGTTGTCCCGGCCGGCCTAATGGCGTATCACCACCAAATTTTTCAATGTTTTCCTGGGTCTGCCCACCACTGATCTCGAGTGCTGTCCACACCGGTCCCGGGGCGACACCATTTACCCGGATTCCCTTGGGTCCGAGTTGTTTCGCCAGAGATTTTACATAGCTTGTTGTAGCTGCTTTTGTTTGAGCATAGTCATAGAGTTCAGCAGAAGGATCATAGGCTTGTACGGATGATAGGCCTATAATGCAGGAACCCGGTTTTAGATGTGGTAATGCAGCCTTAATGATCCAGAAAGGAGCATATATATTGGTTTTCATTGTCCGTTCAAATTCTTCAGTACTGATGTCGAGAATGGATGCGTGGGTTTTCTGATGTCCGGCATTATTCACTAGGATGTCTAACCCTCCAAGCTGTTGTACCGCCTGTGACACCAAGATGTTGCAGAATTTTTCATCACGCAGATCTCCGGGAATAGCAATTGCTTTCCGGCCTGCCTTTTTAATCAGTTCAATGACCTGTACAGCATCAGGTTCCTCTTCAGGAAGGTAGTTGATTGCTACATCTGCCCCTTCTCTCGCATAAGCAATAGCCGCAGCACGTCCAATCCCGGAATCTCCTCCTGTTATCAATGCTTTTCGGCCCTTTAGTCTTCCGGAGCCTATATAGCTTTCTTCACCATGATCAGGGATTGGTGTCATTTTACCTGCAAGACCGGGGAAGGGCTGAAATTGTTTTTTAAATGGAGGTTTAGGATATTTTGTCCTAGGATCTGTAAGGTCCGAAACTGTGTTGCGGGTATCTTTTTTGGTTTGCGCAAAAGCACCGGGTGCAACAGCTGCTACTGCAAAAGTTGTTGCTATTTTCCCTAATGCATTTCTTCGTGTGATTTCTTTTTCCATATGATGTAGATTTGGTGTAGCATTTCTCCTTAGCTATCCGATTGGTCTTTCTTTTTGTATTGTACAATGTTTTTAAATTGATTGTAGGAAACCTTCAGGCTGTGAAGTTGCTCAGACACAATTTTTGTGCTTTTCTCACATAGGTGGCCGCTGTTTATGGCGCTTTCATAGGCATCTATAGCTGCTTTTTCACCAAAGACCACATTTTCCAATGTGGATTCTACCAGATTTCCCATCGTAAAGGAGTTTTTAATATCAATCCAGGTCCGGTGAACTGCTCCTGCTATAGAAGGTGAGTCCTGAGGTTCCCCATTTTTCTCTGTGATCAGGTTGATCAATTCATTCCTCATAATTTTAGATTGTGAGATCATCCGGTCATATTCATCTTTTACGTCAGGATACATTTCCCATACTTTTCCTTCAACCTTTTCAAATCCCTCCATTCTGTCGTTAGTGATATGAAGCAAATCATTAAGCACTGCTATATTTTGTTCCGTTCTCATAGTATTTTGTGGTGTTTATGTTGTTATAGGGATACGGTGTTTACTTGTAAGTCAAACACAGTAATATAAAATTACTTAATCTATACTGGGTTGTTTATTACTTCAGTCATATGATGGTGAATAAAAAAACTTTATTTTCCGATAGGTATAATGTATAAAATTCTATCAGTAGAAATAATAGGTATAGACTAAAATGAGATGGTCTTCGATGTAAAGGCGAAAGTGTATGAAGTGTATAGGGAAGAAATAATTTCTTCAAAACTTTTGTATCTGATCCACAAAAGTCTGGTGTCCAGATTATTGCTTAAGAAGGGCTATGATTTCCGGGCTTATTAAATAAGGTAATTAAAAACAAAAAAACTCACAATAAAAATTGTGAGTTTTAAGTGAGCGCGAAAGGATTCGAACCTTTGACCGTCTGCTTAGAAGGCAGATGCTCTATCCAGCTGAGCTACGCACCCTTGAAGTTGATTCTCGCTTAGTTAATAAGCGCATTAAAAAAGTCGGGGCGGCAGGATTCGAACCTGCGACCTCCTGGTCCCAAACCAGGCGCGATGACCGGACTACGCTACGCCCCGAATATATAAGAGAGCGGAGGGTAAGGGATTCGAACCCTTGCGACACTTTCGCGTCGACAGTTTAGCAAACTGCTCCGTTAACCACTCCGGCAACCCTCCTTTTTGTTTATTTTTTAATGATCGTTGTTCCGTTATTGCGAGTGCAAATATAGAATAGATTTCTTTATTTACCAAATAAAATTCAAGAAAAATTTGTGTATTTTTGAAGTAATAAATCATTCAAAAACCAAACTGATGCGTAAGACATTATATATCATCGGATTAAGCACTTTTCTTTTTTCATGCACTTCCCAGCCTACTGTGAAAAAAAATACGTACAAATCGAAAAACCCCGTAGCACAGCCGAAACCGGTAGCTAAAACAACAACTTCGGAAGCTCCAAAACCGAAAATTACCAACGACCGTGGCGTCGAGTTTTTTACAACTAATATAGCAGACCCTGCGAAAAATGATAATACGGTAAGTTATGGCTCTATTGTCTCTGCAAAACCTGGTGGTTATAAAGTGGTAAAAACGTATTTTCCAGCCATAGCACAGAATTTCAGACAACGTTATTTAATATTACATTATACAGCTCTTCCCGACGATAAGTCTATTACTGTTCTTACCCAGCAGGCAGTGAGTTCACATTATCTGGTGAATAACACCGGCGATAATGAGATCTACCAGCTTGTGGATGAAAACAAACGTTCTTATCATGCAGGAGTAAGCTCGTGGAGAAACGATAAAAACCTTAACGATACTTCTATAGGAATTGAGATCGTAAATTCGGGTTATTCTACCGATGCGACAGGTAAAAGAATATTTGCCCCTTTCAGTGATGAGCAGGTAAGAAAAGTGGCGGCTCTTGCAAAAGATATTGTCACAAGATATCAGATTCCCGCTACCAATGTTCTTGCTCACGCAGATATTGCCCCGACAAGAAAACAAGATCCTGGTCCTATGTTCCCGTGGAAGAAGCTGTACGACGAATATCAGATCGGAATGTGGTATGATGAGATGACCAAACAGAATTTCTTCAGTATCGCACAGGCTGATTTTACTACACGATACATTGATCCTACATTTATTTTCCAGGTACAGACTGCCTTGCTGAAGTTCGGTTACGGTATAGACCTAAGTGGAAAATGGGATGATGCCACCAAGAAAACAATTGAGGCCTTCCAGTACCATTACCGTCCGCAGAATTATGACGGAATTATGGATGCCGAAACATGGGCAATACTGCAGGCTCTGAACCAAAAATATTCAGTAAAATAATTCAAATTAAAGCGCATCGGTTAGATGCGTTTTTGCTATCTTTAAACGATCAAAAACAGTAAAATATCTGTAATGGAAAATTTCAGAAAAGAAAGTGATCTATTGGGCGAATTGAACGTGCCATTAGATGCTTATTATGGGGTTCAGACACAACGAGCTATCGACAACTTCAAAATTTCAGGACAGCTTTTGTCTTCTTACCCGGATTTTATCAAAGGCCTGGCTTTTGTAAAAAAAGCGGCTGCAAAAACCAACTATGAATTGGGTCTTCTGGATGAAAACCTGTATTTTAAAATAGCAGAGGCGTGTGATGAAATTGTAGAAGGGAAATATCATGACCAGTTTCCGGTAGACATGATTCAGGGGGGAGCAGGAACTTCCATCAACATGAATGCGAATGAAGTGATCGCCAATATCGTGTTGGAAAAATTGGGGAAAAATAAAGGAGAATACGAATTCTGTTCGCCTAACGACCATATCAACCTTTCACAGTCTACCAATGATGCCTACCCTACAGCAATCAAAATGGGATTGCTACAAATGAATACCGGTCTGGTAGAAAAGCTTGAAAAAATAATCGCAGCTTTCCGCGCAAAAGGACAGGAGTTTCAGGATGTTATAAAAATGGGACGTACACAGCTTCAGGATGCTGTACCAATGACCTTGGGGCAGGAATTTGAAGCCTATGCAGCAACGTTGGAAGAAGATATTTCCAAGCTGAATAATAATGCCGGTCTTTTCGTAGAAGTGAATATGGGGGCAACAGCTATTGGAACAGGATTAAATGCTCCGGTTGGATATGCAACCCTTTGTGCTAAAAATTTAGCTCAGATTACAGGTTTTCCAATCGTTTCTGCACCAGATCTTGTGGAGGCTACCCCGGATACGGGATCTTATGTGATCTACTCTTCAGCAATGAAGCGTCTTGCAGTGAAGCTTTCAAAGATCTGCAACGATTTAAGATTACTTTCATCAGGACCGAGAGCCGGTCTGTTTGAAATCAATCTGCCACCTATGCAGCCGGGATCTTCTATTATGCCAGGTAAGGTGAATCCGGTCATTCCGGAGGTAGTGAACCAGGTATGCTTTAAAGTAATTGGAAATGACCTTACCGTAACTTTTGCAGCAGAAGCAGGACAGCTGCAGCTTAATGTAATGGAGCCGGTACTTTCCCATGCGATCATGGAAAATATCAACTTCCTCTGCAACGCCCTGGATACCCTTCGTGATAAATGTGTGGTAGGGATTACAGCCAATAAAGAAGTCTGCCTGAATATGGTAAAACACAGTATTGGTATTGTAACGGCACTTAATCCGTATATCGGGTATAAGCAGTCGACGCAGATCGCGAAGGAAGCTTTGGAAACAGGAAAAAGCGTTTACAATCTTGTTCTGGAAAAAGGAATTCTTTCCCAGGAAAAGCTAGACGAGATTCTGGATCCAAAAAATATGCTGAAGCCGCATAACAAATAATACAATAAATAATAAGTGATAAATGGTGTTTGTCATCATTTATCACTTATCATTCATCACCTATAAATTACTCCGTGAGGTTTTTAATTATTATTCCTGCCCACAACGAAGAGCAGAACCTCTCATTCACTCTGGATTCCTTACAGCAGCAAAGTAGTAAGGATTTTAAAGTGGTAGTCGTTAATGACGGTTCCATAGACAGTACGCCTGATGTTGTCAGAAAATATACTGCAGCTGATCCCCGTTTTGAAACCATTAATCTTCAAAAATCAGAACATCAGCCCGGTTCAAAGGTGGTTCATGCCTTTAAAAAAGGGTTGCAAACACAATCAATAGAGGAATTTGAGATCATTTGTAAATTCGATGCTGATATTATTCTTCCCCAAAACTATCTGGAAGCTGTGGAAAAAGCTTTTATCAGTAATCCTGATTATGGATTGGTAGGAGGCTTACTGTATGTAGAAAAAGAAGGGAACTGGGTCTATGAAGGAAATTCCAATAAGCACCACGTAAGAGGACCCATGAAAGCGTACCGAAGAGAATGCTTTGTTCAGATGGGCGGACTAAGGGAAACATTGGGATGGGATAATATTGATTCTATTTTGTTAGAACATTTAGGATGGAAAGAAATCGTCTTGCCCAAGCTTCATGTAAAACTTATTAAAGTAAAAGGAGCCGATTATACGATAAGACCAGCCGATTATTATGGTCGTTATTTCTATTTTCTAGGATTAAACAGATTTCTGGCCTATATTGCCTCCTCAAAAGAAGCAATGAAAAGCAAATCACCATCATTTTTCTTTGATATTGTGAAATCCTATGAAAGTTGTAAGTCAAAAAAACTGGAGCTTAAAATTTCAAAGGAAGAGCAAAAAGCTGTTAATGATCAGCGTTGGAGAATGCTGAAGAAGAAATGGCTGAAAATGTGATAGAAATGGGTTTCAACCGATTTAACAAAAAATAAAAACTCAATTGGCTTTAGCCAAAACCTAAAAACAATTCCAATCAGTTAGTGAAAAAAATAGCTTACATTGAAATAGACACCCATGTAGAAATTGCCCAGGCTTTCATGAATATCATGGAGGGATCTCAGCACTTTGCGGTAGACTATTATTTTTCAAAAAAAATCAAAGATCAGGTCATCATCAATGATCAGACGGTTTATCTTTCAGACAGTTCAATGATTTCAGAGCAGTTAAAGGCTAAAGAATATGATCTTGTCCTGATCGGAACCGTCCATCGGTTTTTCAATACCTTTTTGGCAATCACGGAAAAATGCAGGACTGCAGTCATTTCCCACAATCTTAATTTTACAAAAGCCTCAAAATGGGATTTGATGAAAAGTGTTTTCAAAGAAGATCTGATATACAGGCTGAAGCTTTGGTGGAAAGAAGGATTGTTCTATGCTCCTGAAGTCTATCGGAAATCCGGATCATTACTGGTGCTGGATCAGGGTATGTCTTCAGAAAGGCATCTTTTTTTACCGCTTTTTTTTACACAAAATTTTGAAAAGGCTGAAAACAAAAGTCTGACCATCGTCATTCCCGGTGGAGTGTCTCAGAAAAGGCGGGATTATGTCCATATTGTAAAAACTATCGGGAATATGCGGGATGCAGGGCATTATACCTTTGTATTTCTTGGGAAGGCAAAAGATCATGAACTAAAACATCTTAAACATTTATCAGCACAGCTCCCCCGTAATATTCAGATCATTTATTTCTCAGAAAGAGTTCCTGCAAAGGATTTTGAAAGCTGGATGCAGAAAGCTGATGTTTTATGGTGTCCTATTCAACAGGAAACAGAATTTTTCAGTATGAAAGAGGTCTATGGAATTACCAAGATGACCGGAAACCTGGGAGATGCCATTGCATATGGAAAACTGGCCATCTTTCCCCCAAGCTATCCATCTGAGCTTGCATGGATAGTCCCCGAAAAAAATATTCCTCATCAGTTCAGAGAAATTTCAGAGCTTCAGGTTGATTTCCATACAACCTACTGCAAAGAAGAAGTTCAAAAAAGAGCAGAAGCAGTGTTGAGCCACCTTTCAGGGATTGAAAATCCAGGCTAATATCGGATTTACCTTTTTTCGTTCTACTTAATCTTAAAAACGCTTTTGATGAATTTTGCGTTCAGATAGTTTTCTATCGGAAATACTTTGGTAAAATAGTTCCCGATATAGATAAGGATTAAGACAACAGTTGGTTTATAGATCAGATTGATAAAATTGCTGTCAAAGGTTGGCAGAACGATCGCTACTGTAATGGCGAGTGTACAGATAATCGAAACAAAAATCATTTCAATGGTGAGTGGCGAGACCTTAAATACGATATAATTGAAAACAATCTTTACTACATTGTAGATGATCAAAGAGATTGCGGTGGATAAAGCAATTCCTATCAGTTTCAGATCCGTGTTTTTAATGAAATAATAATTTAGCCCTATCGTAAGACCTGCCAGTAAAAGCATCACCAGAATGTTGAATCTGTAATGCTTTGAAAGTGAAATAATATTGCCATTGAACCCGGTCGCAAGATCGATTAAAACCGCTGATCCCCAGATCCATACCACAGGCTCATATTCTCTCAGCATCGTTCCGTTTTTAGGCATGAATTGCGTAAGATAGGGAAACCCTACCATGATGCATGAAAATAATACGGCTCCCAGGAAATATAGGGACAAAGAAGTCTTCTTATGAAACCTGTCCAGTTCTACCATATCTCCGTCTGCCAGGGTTTTATTGATTATAGGTGCTGAAATATTAAATAATCCCAGCTGAGGAATAGAAATCAATGAAATCAAAGCATAAAGAACCGAGTAGATCCCTACTTCTTCCATCCCCATAAATTCTCCGATCATAAAGCTGTTGATGGCCAGATAATTTCCGAAAGTTCCCAGAAAGCCAAAAAAGCTGTAGTTGAAAAAATCTTTCCAGAAATCGTTTTTCTTAAAATAATCGGTAGTAAAATCCAGCTGAATTTTTTCAAGCTTATTGGTGTAGTAGATGTACCCGAAAAGCATCAAGGCAAAAACTCCAAAAAAGAAAGCAAACGCTACCTTCTGGGAAAATGCAAAATAGAAAAAAAGACAGAAAGCCCCAAGATTGGCTATTTTGGGGAATAGATTATCAAAGATATTGGAAACAACTATTCTTTTATAATTGGAGGTGTATTTGTTGAAAATAGCACAAAACGAAAGAATTAATATCAATGGAAGAATCATTTCTTTGATTTTCCAGGCTTCTGAATGTCTGAACTTCGGATAAAAATAAGGCAGTACAAAAAAGACCGCCGAAAAAATGATGAAATTAATAAAAACCGTGAGCAGGGAGAGAGAAAGCATATTTTGCTTTTTGCCATCTTTTTCTACGCTATGAAAAAACTTTACGTTCGAGTAGGAGATACCCAATACAACAAAAGGAACCAGCATTTCAGCAGTAGGCAGAATGTAGCGGAGTTTTCCATAAAATTCAAAATCATTCGGAAAAATGAATATTGCAGAAACTGTGCCCAGCAAAAAACCAATATAACCGATAATGGAATATTTGAAGCCTTGTCTCGCTACTACACTCATAAAGTTGTTTTAAGGTTTTTTAGGTATAAAAATTATATTGTTGATGTACTGAGTTTTATTTTTTTCGTCATTTGTATTTTGTGAGATGATATCTTCCGTTAATGCTTCCAGGGTAAAGCTGTTTCTGTTAAGGTATTTCACTTCATATCCCCAGCTTTTTACTTCTGAAATATCGGTCCATATTGGTGTTTGGTGGTGTCTTTGTTCCATTTCGACCATTAAGGTCGGCAGGAACTGTCTGATGGTTTCTTTAGCTCCCAAAAGAGTTTTTATTTCATTACCTTCTACGTCAATCTTGATAAAATCAAGCGTATTGAACTGCTCTTTGGCTGCCCAGTCGTCCAGCTTGATCACTTGTACCGTTTCAGTATAGCTTTTTTCTTCTCCTTTTTCCTTGTAAGAAGTGTTGAGCGTGCCACGTGATGCGATCATTTTTCCGTTAATAACCGGAACTTTGAATTCTGCCGTTCTGTTTTCGTCAGATAGGGCCAAAGGAAGGACACGCATTTGAGGAAATAGCCTCTTCAGACGGGTGTATAGCTTTTTATTAGGTTCAAACGCATAAATATGCCCGTGATCCAGCTTATTTTGCAGTTGATAGAGAAAGGTTCCCACATTCGCACCAATGTCCAGAATTACGGCATCTTCAGAAAGATATTCTTTGATCCATACCAATTCCGGCTCTACATTTCGTTCCGAAAAATTATCTTTATTAAGATTGTTTAAGTTCTTAAAATATCTTTTTTTGTAGAAACTCGGACTTATATATTGTAGTTTTTCTGCAATTTTTTGGTATAAAGACATCCCTTGATATTTGACGAATAGCAAAGATAAACAAAAATGTAAAACTTATCTTAAAAAATGTTAAATATAATAGGTTGATTGTCAGAGTCAGACTTTATGACTTTGTCTTACAAGGTGCTAATACTACAATACGGGTCACCTGCCACAGGGATCTATACAGGAGTGGTAGTGGTTATTTTCATGCCGGAAAAGTTTGAAACACTCATCGCCTGCTAACAGAAGATAAAACCAATGATTTACTGAGCTGAGAAAGGCGTGTTGAGGAAGTCATTCAAAGGCTTCATCAGTTTAAATACCTTGGTCATATTGTTTACAGCGTTTTTGTCAAGAACATCCTCGTCTTTGATGGGGTAGACCACGATGAAATTTTTAAGTTTCAGATATTCAGCCATAGGATCTTCCTTTTCGAAGCCTTGGGGAACTTTTTTAAGTTTATCGTCCTGGTCGAGCTGAGGAAAATGTTTTTTGAAATCTTTTTGATTTAAAACACGGAGAAAATCATCACCATATAATGATATCTCCTTTCGTACTTCTTTTAATACAGAGGGCTCCGGCATATAAATTCCACCGGCAAGAAAAGATTTTCCAGGTTCCATGTGCAGGTAATATCCGCCTTTCTGGTTTCCCTTCCCCATGCCCAATGAAGCACCGAAGTTGGTTTTGTATGGTGATTTGTCCTTTGAGAACCGCGTATCCCGGTAAATCCTGAATAATGCCTTTTTACTGTCTATTTTAGCGAGTTCCTGATCAAAACCTGACATTTCCTTAATGAGGTCATCCAGAAAAGCAACGATATTTCCTTGTGATTCTGTATACAGGTTTTTGTTTTCATTGAACCACTCGCGGTTGTTATTTTTACTTAACTTTTCTAAAAAATCAAATGTTTTGGATGAAATAGCTGCTGGCATATTTTGTGGGTGGTATTAAAGTTGATTATATGGGTTGTGATCCTTTATTCAGACTGTATATTATTCATTATGAATACGCTATAGCGTTGATGTGAATGCAGTTTCTTATCATTCAAATGTAGTGAATAAGATGTGAAAGCAAAAAAGAAAATTTTATGTTTTGTTGGTTTATTTTTAATAATTCATCAATAACACAGAAAAAATTAATCCAATTTAATAAAAAAAAATATTGCTTAACAGTTTATTAATACATGGGGTGTTTTTTTGGATTATATTTTTTAAATATTAAAAAAATATTAAAGGATTGTGAATTTAAGATTGTATATTTAAAACTTTATTCAAAAACAAGTCAAATATTTATTGTATCTTTGCAAAAATTTTAAAATAGTTAATGAATTTATTTACGGAAACCAATTTAAGTCCTGATATTCTTAAGGCGATTGGCGAACTGGGCTACGAAAGCCCAACAGAAATCCAAAAACAGACTATCCCTTTTATTCTTTCAGATATTCGCGATCTAATCGCACTTGCGCAGACAGGGACAGGCAAAACAGCAGCGTTTTCGCTTCCGATTTTGGATATGATTGACGATACGAGTCGCAAAATCCAATTATTGGTGCTTTGTCCGACACGGGAATTATGTCTTCAGATTTCTAAAGACATAAAGAACTACTCTAAGTACATGAAAGACATCAAAACTACTGCGGTTTATGGTGGAAGTAGTATTGTAGACCAGATGAGATCTTTGAAGGATAAGCCACAGATCATTGTGGGTACTCCGGGAAGAGTAATTGATCTTATCAACAGAAAGGCACTTGACTTTTCTGCCATTCATTGGTTAGTATTAGACGAAGCTGATGAAATGCTTTCAATGGGATTCAAAGACGAATTGGAAACCATTCTAAGCGAAACTCCGGAAACAAAACAAACGTTCCTTTTCTCGGCTACGATGAACAAGGAGGTGGAAAGAATTTCCAAAAATTACCTTACAAAACCTCACCGTATTTCAGTAGGTTCTATCAACGAAGTGAAGAAGAACATTACGCATGAATATTACGTAGTAGGGTACCGTCAGAAAAAAGAAGCGTTGAAGAGATTGATCGACGCCAATCCTAACCAGTATTCTATTATCTTCTGCAGAACCAGAATGGAAACTCAGGAGGTTGCAGACTTCCTGATGCAGAATGGTTATGCAGCAGACGCACTTCACGGAGATCTGTCTCAGGCACAAAGAGATACAGTAATGAAGAAATTCAGATTGAAAAACATTGATATCCTTGTAGCAACAGACGTTGCCGCAAGAGGATTGGATGTAAACTCTCTGACTCACGTTATCCATTTTTCTTTACCTGATGATCCTGAAGTATTCGTTCACAGAAGCGGAAGAACAGGTAGAGCAGGGAAGGACGGTATTTCTATGGCTTTAATAAAGCCTGAAGAAAGCAGAAAACTAAAGCAGATTAAATCTGCAACAAAAATTGAAATCAACGAAAAGTTCATCCCTACAGGTGATGATATCATTAAAGCTCAGGTAGGAGGAGTATTCGAGAAATTATTGACCGAACACGAAGACCTTTTTGAATTTGATGACAGTTTGATTCCGGATCTGAGCAATTTCACGAAAGAAGAGCTTGTCCATCAGTTACTACAGTTCCAGTTGAAAGATCTTGCCTTGTATTACAAGGATAAACATGATCTTGCTGAGCAGAAACTAAGCAGCAGAGATGATGACTACTCAAGAAGAGATCGTGGACGTGACCGTGACAGAGACAGAGGACGCGATAGAGACAGAGATCGTGGAAGAGACAGAGACCGTGGCGGAAAACCAAGAAGAAGAGATGAAAACATGGTTAGATTCTTCTTTAATCTTGGAAAAAAAGATCATCTGAAGAAACTTGATGTTTTAGATATCATCAACAAAGCAACTGCTGATGGAAAAAGTAAGAAAAGAGCTGAAATCGGTGATATCGAAATTTTAGAGAAATTCTCTTTCTTCGAAGTTGAAAAATCGTTTAAAGACAATGTCCTTAGTAATATTCAGTCGATGAAGTTCAAAGGAAAAGATATGAGAGCTGAAGTAGCAAACTAATCTCTCTTTTATACCCTATAAAACCGGCAGTAATGTCGGTTTTTTTATTTGATTATCAGGGGTTAACCTAATGTTAACAAAACTTAATGTTATATAGTTTCACGTGCGGTGCTTTTTTAGGAAATTTGCACACGAATTATAAATACTAAAAAATGGGAATTGGTAATATTTTCCACGCTTTTCAACCAAAAGATAAAATCTTCTTTGTACTTTTTGAAAAAGTAACTGAAAATCTAGTTGCAATGTCTGAAGAATTCAATGCAGGAATCAAGGATTTCGATCTTAATGACGATTCTATGTTGAAGAAAATGAGCGACTACGAGCATAAAAATGATGAGCTGACTCACGAAATTTTCGTGGAATTGGGGAAAAACTTCATTACTCCTTTTGATCGCGAAGATATTCACACTCTGGCAACAGGATTAGATGATATTGCTGATTATATCTACGCCTCCACAAAATATATTTTCTTATACAAATCACCTGAGATGAAGGCCTATTCAGACTTCTCTCTATTGATCCATAAAGCATGTCTTGAAATCCAGAATGCAATGAAGAACCTTAAAGGGTTTAAAAATATGGAACAGGTGAAAGAAGCTTGTATTAAGGTGAACTCTATTGAAAATATTGCTGATGACCTGCTTTCCAATTCAATGGTAGAATTATTTGAAACAAATGATGCCATTAATATCATTAAGGTTTCATCTGTATTGAACTATCTTGAAATCGTAACAGACAAAGCAGAAGATGTTGCCAATACGATTGAGAACATCATGATTAAATACGCCTAATACATAGCAAAAATGGAATTTCCGATTTTACTTATAGTTATTATTGCGCTGGCTCTGATCTTCGATTATATCAATGGTTTCCATGATGCTGCCAACTCAATTGCAACTATAGTTTCTACAAAAGTTTTAACTCCATTCCAGGCTGTACTTTGGGCGGCGCTTTGGAACTTTGCCGCTTTCTTTATTGCTGCTTATATCATTGGAGAATTTAAAATTGGTAATACAATTGCCAAAACCGTTAACGAGAATTTTATCACCCTTGAGGTCATATTTTCCGGCCTTATCGCCGCGATTGCGTGGAACCTTCTGACATGGTGGTTCGGGATCCCTTCATCATCATCACATACGCTGATCGGAGGTTTTTTGGGAGCAGCATTAATGCATGCGTTCATGTTAGATTATCATGATGTAGCAGCTGCACAACCGGAATTAGGTTTCTGGGAGACCGCTAAAGAAGCTTTCCGTCAGGTAACCCATCAGAGCGTTGTAAAGTTTGATAAAGTAATTCCTATCTTCCTGTTCATTTTCATGGCACCGATTATAGGGATGATTATTTCCATCATCATTACCCTGATTATTGTACACCTTTATAAGAAGTCCAATCCGCATAAAGCAGATAAGTCTTTCAAAAGATTGCAGCTGGCTTCATCAGCCCTCTTTAGTTTGGGACATGGTTTGAATGATGCTCAGAAAGTAATGGGAATCATTGGAGCAGCGGTAATCTATTATCACGTAAACATGCTTCAGGATGCACAGTATTTGAATATTCCTTCTGCAGGACGTTTTGATTACTTTGCGCAACACTATATTTGGGTTCCTTTGGTTTCGTTTATTGCAATTGCTTTAGGAACAATGAGCGGTGGTTGGAAAATCATCAAAACAATGGGTACCAAAATTACAAAAGTGACTTCATTAGAAGGAGTAAGTGCTGAGACAGCTGGTGCGATTACTTTATTCATCACAGATCACTTTGGTATTCCTGTATCTACTACGCATACCATCACCGGATCTATCATCGGGGTTGGATTGACCAAAAGAATTTCTGCTGTTAGGTGGGGGATTACGGTAAGCTTATTATGGGCTTGGGTGTTGACTATTCCAATTTCAGCGATCGTAGCAGGAATCACTTATCTTGTGGTTACCTTCCTTTCTTAAAAAAAGAAAATTATACGTACTATATCAACTTTGCCCAACGGGCAAAGTTTTTTTTTGAAATTAAGTAGTAAACAGAAATTCCTTCATTTATGATTTTAATAACAGCTTTGTTTTAATAAAAAGGAATATATATCTTCAGAAACTTTTAATTGACAGCCGTATTTTATCAATTACAGATTAAGTAAAACATTTTTGCTGAAATCAACTTTAAATCCCGCAGGAAACAATAAGTTTTTTGTTTTATAAAGCCTTGAAAAATTGTATTTTTGTTCAAATTATAAGATTTTATGGAATTTTTAGACAGATACCAGCAGATTGTTGCCGACGCCATCACTAAATATACTTTTAAAGATAAGCCTTCGGAGCTCTATGACCCGATGAATTATATCATTTCCCATGGTGGAAAACGTCTTCGTCCCATTATGGTGCTGATGGCATGCGATCTGTTTGGTGGTGATCTTAAACAGGCTATTAAGCCGGCATTGGCCATAGAATTCTTCCATAACTTTACACTGATCCATGATGATATTATGGATGAGGCGCCTTTAAGAAGAAATAAGCCCACGATTCATACTTTGCATGGGATCAATGTAGGAATCCTCTCCGGTGACGGACTGATGCTGAAAGCCTATAAGTTTTTCGAGGATCTTGAACCTGAAATTTTTAAAGCCTGTATCAGAATCTTTACCCATACCGGTCTTTTATTATGTGAAGGGCAGCAGTATGATATCAATTTTGAAACTCAGGAAAATGTAACTTTTGATGATTACATCAGAATGATCACCTATAAGACCGGCGTATTGAGTGCTTCGTCATTCGAAATCGGTGCTCTGATTGCAAGAGCAGACTTTAAGGATGCAAAAGCGATCTTTAACTTTGGAAAACATATCGGAATTGCGTTCCAGATTATGGATGACTATCTTGATGTATTCGGAGATCAGGCTCAGTTTGGGAAAAAGCATGCCGGGGATATCTACGAAAACAAAAAGACAGTTTTATACCTTCTGGCAAGAGAACACGGTACCGAGGAAGAAATAAAGGAACTGGATTACTGGTATGGTAAAAAAACCGAGAACATTGACAAAGTTTACGGAGTAGAAAAAATATTCAGAAGAACAAAAGTAGATGAAAAAGCGTTGCGTCTGATCGAAAAACATAATGAGATCGGACAAAGCTATCTTAAAAAAATTGATATTCCTGAAGAAAAGAAAAAGCCGTTCATTGAACTGGCCAATTACCTGTTGAGAAGAGAAAGCTAAATACAGGCAGCAGGAGAGAGGTGGCAGGCCGGAAGCAATGTGCTGCAATCTCTCTTCTGCCACCTAACACCTATACAATGAAATTCAGAACTGAAGTTGATATCCCCCAGTCAGAAAAGAAAATTGAGATTGAAGATAAAATATTTTCAATAGGATCGTGTTTTGCTTCTGAGATGACCGATCTGCTGGAACAGGGACAGATCCAAACACTTAGTAATCCGTTTGGAACCATTTTTAATCCCTTTTCAATCAATACAGCAGTCAACAGACTTCACGATTCTTCTTTCTATGGAGAAGAAGATCTGATTACTTATAATGAAGAGTTTATCTCTCTGGATCATCATAGCGGTTTTGATACACGATATGTTCATCAGACCTTACAGAAGATCAATGATGCCATTGAAGAAGGAAATGCATTTCTTCAGGAAGCAGACTGGGTTATCATCACCTATGGATCATCATTTGTCTATGAATTTGTTCCCAAGAAAAAACTGGTGGCCAACTGTCACAAAATTCCGCAGAAATTTTTTGAAAAACGCTTGCTTTCCCATCAGGAACTGACCGCGGCCATCTACAATACCATTCTGGATCTTAAAGATATCTGCAAGGAAGGTGTACAGATTTTGTTTACGGTTTCGCCGGTACGGCATACCAAGGATGGAATGATCGAAAATCAGCTCAGTAAATCAAAATTAATCACGGCTGTTCATGAATCGATCTCGATGTTTGAAGATTGCCACTATTTGCCAGTTTATGAAGTATTGATGGATGACCTCAGAGACTATCGTTTCTACAAAGAAGATATGATTCATCCCAGTACGCAGGCTGTGAACTATATCTTTGATAAATTTGGAGAGGCTTACTTTTCCATTGATGCTAAAGCATTCATCAAAGAGAATTTTAAGATCATGAAAGCGCTGGAACATAGAACCAACGATGAAAAGGACCCTAAATTTATTGAATTCAGGGAAAAGCTGGACGAGAGAATTAAAGTCCAGCGGTCGAAAGTAAAACATACCATATTTTCCAATGATTGATTTTGCAACCATTCATTATTTAAAAAACGGAAACCCCAAACAGAAAAGAGCTTATGACGTTCTTAAAAAGTATAATATTTTTGAAATACTAGACCCATATTCTCCATTGCTGGCAGGAACGATTCCTATTGAAATTGATACTGAAAGCAGTGATCTTGATATCATCTGTAATGTAGATCCGGCATCCAAAGACGTTTTTTTGAATGATCTGATAGCTGCCCAGGTGATCCCTCCCGGTACTGAAATAACGGTTGAAGAGGTAGAAGTAAGAGGAGAACGATGCATTGTTCTGAATTTTACACTGGAAGAATTTCCCGTTGAAATTTTTGGACAAAATAAACCATCTGCTGAGCAGAATGCCTACAGGCATATGGTAGCTGAATACAGCATATTGCTGGAAAAAGGCGAAAAATTTAAACAAAAAATAATAGATCTTAAAAGACAGGGCATGAAAACAGAGCCGGCATTCGGACTGCTGATGAACCTTGAAAACCCTTACGAAGATCTGTTGAAATAGTAAGAAAATGATTGATACACATACCCATTTATACGCAGAAGAATTTGATGAAGACCGAAACGAAGCAATTCAGAAAGCCTTAAATAAAGGAATTACAGAGTTCTATCTTCCCGCTATTGATTCCGAATCCCATCAGAAAATGCTTCAGTTGGAAACAGAATATCCCGGACAGGTTTTTTCCATGATGGGGCTGCACCCATGCTATGTAAAACCGGAATCCTGGGAAAGGGAGCTGGACATTGTAAAAGGATATCTAGATCAGAGACATTTTCCTGCCATAGGCGAAATAGGAATCGATTTATATTGGGATAAAACGACTCTGGATATCCAGGTGAAAGCTTTTGAACAGCAGATCGACTGGGCTATTGAAAAAGACCTTCCCATTGTGATTCACACCCGCGAAAGCTTTGACGAAACATTTGAAGTGCTGGAGAGAAAAAAGCATCCGAAACTGAGAGGTATATTTCACTGCTTCTCAGGGGAAATCGATCAGGCAAAACATGCCATAGATTTGAATTTTATACTGGGAATCGGTGGAGTGGTGACCTTTAAAAATGGAAAGATCGATCAGTTTCTGAGGGAAATTCCCCTGGAAAAAATTGTTCTTGAAACAGATTCTCCATACCTGGCACCTGTTCCACACAGAGGAAAAAGAAATGAAAGTTCATATCTTGATCTGGTGGCAGGAAAACTCGTAAATATTTATGGGAAAGATTTCTCAGAAATTGACAGGATTACCACAGAAAACGCAAAGCATATATTTAAAACCTGATTTTAAATTGGAAAGCGCTATTTAATAAAATTTCAGGAATCTGTTGATATAGATCCTCTGGTTTTATAAACGGTGACCTCTTATACTTCGGTATAAAAAATAAAAACCTTCCCGACGGAAGGTTTTTATTTTATTTCTTTCTTGTAAAACTCTTGTTCTTAGGTTTTTTATAACCGACCGATGGAGTGTTTGACGAAGATTTGTTATTATTCTTGTTTTTGTTTGGCCTGGAGTTGTTGGATGACCTGAGCTTTTCCTGACCAGGCGCAACGGGTTTATTATTAGAATCCCTTTTCTGTGCTACCAGGTCATCCGTGTGAAACGGATGGTTTTTTACCACCGGAATTTTTTTTCCGATCAGCTTTTCAGTATTTCTAAGATTCAGAAGGTCTAATCCGTCTACAAAAGAAATTGAGCTTCCTTCAGCTCCTGCTCTTCCTGTTCTTCCGATTCGGTGTACATAGGTCTCGGACACATCGGAAAGTTCAAAATTGATGACAAATTTTAATTCATCAATATCAATTCCTCTTGCTGCAATATCTGTGGCCACAAGAACCCTTGTTTTTCCCGATTTGAAGTTATTCAGGGCATTCTGTCTGGCATTCTGGGATTTATTGCCATGTATAGCCTCCGCAGAAACATTGTCCTTCTGAAGTTTTCGGGCAATTTTATCAGCTCCGTGTTTTGTTCTTGAAAATACCAATACAGAATCAGAAATATCATTTTTCAGGATATGTGATAATAGATTCAGCTTGTTTTCTTTTTCTACAAAATAAACAGATTGTTTAATGGTATCAGCCGTAGAAGAAACCGGTGTTACCTCCACTTTTATCGGATTGTTTAGTATAGAATTTGCCAGTTTCTGGATTTCACCAGGCATTGTTGCAGAGAAGAACAACGTCTGTCTTTTCTGTGGCAGAAGCTTAATGATTCTTTTTACATCATGTACAAATCCCATATCGAGCATTCTGTCTGCTTCATCAAGAACAAAAATTTCAAGATTTTTTAGACTGATAATGCCCTGGGCAATAAAGTCCAGCAGTCTTCCAGGCGTTGCCACCAGGATATCCACTCCTCTCCTGAGAGCAGCTTCCTGATTTCCCTGCTTTACTCCTCCAAAAATAACGAGTTGCTTTAACGGAAGATATTTACCATATGCATTAATATTTTCTTCGATCTGGATGGCCAGTTCTCTGGTAGGAGTCAGAATTAATGCTTTTATATGGGGAGTGGAAATTTTATTTTTAGATAAATTCTGTAGAATAGGAATAGAAAAGGCAGCCGTTTTACCGGTTCCGGTCTGGGCGCAGCCTAAAAAATCGCGGCCTTCTAAAATATCAGGAATAGATCTTTCCTGGATAGGAGTAGGGGTGGTGTACCCTTGCTCCTGAATTGCTTTTGCAATAGGTTCTATTAAGTTTAAGTCTGTAAAATTCAAATGAATTATTTTAAAATATTGATAAAAATTCCTTCAGTCTGAAAGAATTACATTATGCAAAGGTAATCTAAATATTTTTAAGAGCTTACCACATATCTTTTGAAAAAAACCTTTCCTTAAAAAAGAAGCAATTTGAGATAATTCTACTTTATTATTTTTTATTTTCTGTGCCTATTCAGAGATCACAGTACAGCAGAAAAGAAATACTGGCGAAAAAAGTGAATTGATAACAGAGGCCTTCCAGGTTCATAAAAATGGCTGCCCGATCAGGACAGCCACTTCTTTGTAAGATATATCGTCAGGCTATTTGAATCGGTATCCCAGACCAGCCTGTAAAAATCCGATCTTCATAGGTACGGAATTCTCTTTGCTCACTTCAATAAAGTTGAAATTATATCGGGCGTCTACAAAAAACTTATCGTTGATTTTATATTCAGCACCTAAGAAAGGGAAGAAATTGACGCTTTTCACCCACTCAAAATTTTGTTTATTGGTTCCGGTAAACTCGTTGCTACTTTTTACTTTTGTGGATACGTTGATCCCGAAGTTCATCCCTGCCGAAACAGAGAATGCAGGAATAACGTAATATTTGGCAGAAACAGGAATCTGCACCTGATTGAGCTGATACTCGAAATTCATATCTCCTACATTCACCACTTCATTGCCTATTACTTCTACCCATGGATAAGATTCTTTGCCCCCAAGCTGGGTATAAAGTACTTCTGCCTGTACAGCAAATTTTGGTGATAATGCCTGCTCTGCAAGGGCTCCCACATAAAAATAGGATTTTGAATCTGATTTCTCATCGAAAAATTTCATGCTGGACAGGTTATACCCACCCTTTATTCCAAAGCTCATTGATGAACTTTGTGCATTGAAAGAGGTGAATGCCGCTAAAAGCAGTACGAAAAAAATGTTCTTCATGTCGGTTATTGAGTTTGATAATTATAATTGATGTTTCTTATAAAAAAATAATCCCCTCATGAGAAGGAATTATTGGGGCAAAGGTAATCTAATATTTTTAAAGGTAAGTTATTTCACCGGCGTCCATTGTTGATTTTTTCTCAGATTTTCAAAAAACTGATATACTTCAGCCAGCTTTTGTGTACCGCGTTTTCCGTAGTCTTCAACATTCTTTGTAGTTCCGTCAGCAAAACTAATTCTTAAATAAGATGTCGGTAGATCCGTAATATTACGTTCTCCGTATCGGTCATTTAGTTTTTTTACCTCCAAACCATCAAGCAGACCGATGAGTTTATTATAATCCTCCGTTTTAATTGTCCCTTTAAAAGTTCCTTCCCGGGGTTTGGAGAATTCATCTTTAGACGGCTTGTCGCTGAAATTAAAGTGCTCCGCTTCAAATACGGCCGTTCTGTCGGGGTTGATTGTCATTTTAAAGACAGGACAAAATCCGAAACAGGGCGTTGCCTCATATTCGATTTTAGAATATTTTGAACCTGTTTTCTGGGAAGTACATGAAAATACTACAGCTAAAGCAAAAAAACTTAATAAATATTTCATAGCTTACAATTTGAGACTGTCAGTCAATAATTGTTCCAAAGACTACCGTGAATCGGTGTAAAGAAAGATTGAGATGATCTACCATAACTATTTTTGAATAAATTTTTGTTATTTTGAAATCGCTAAAAAATGCCTCATGTATAATTTCCTAAAGTCGGTCGTTAAAAAATTCATTCCCAAAGATGTCCTTATTAAAAATGAGGATCACTTTAGAAAATTATTGAAGCCACTGTATCAGGGACAAAATCATGAATGCAGTATTTGCAGAACACAACTCAAACGTTTTGCAGAACTGAATAATGGACAGCTGATCTGCCCGGTATGTGGAAGTCTGCCCAGAACCCGCAGACTCCATGACGTTCTGGAGAATGAATTTCTAAAGCCCAATATGTCCTTTCTTGATTTTTCCCCATCCAGGATGCTGTACAAGAAATGGAAAAACAGAAAAGATATAGCGTATTTTCCCACTGATTTTGAAGATGAGTTTCTCTCGGACTATCATTATGATATCACCAATATCAGCGTAGAAGATAACAAATTCGATTTGATCGTATGTTACCATATTTTGGAGCATATTATTGATGACCGTTCAGCGATGAAAGAGCTTTACAGGGTTCTTGACAACAAAGGCACAATCCTGATACAGACTCCTTTTAAAGAGGATGGTATTGATGAGGATAGCAGCATTGTGACACCGGAGGACCGGTTAAAGCATTTCGGGCAGGAGGATCACGTACGGATTTATTCGGTATCGGGGTTGGAAGGCAGGTTAAAGGAAGCCGGTTTTATTACAGAGATCAGAACCTGTAAAGAAGATTTGTATCACGGGCTGAGTGAAGATGAAACCATCATCATTTGTAAAAAATAAAAGAGAAACATTGCTGTTTCCCTTTTATATATTTTATCTGATTTTCAGTTCAGACAAGATGGTCTTATTTATCCATGCAACTGTTTCCAGATCGCATCTTTTAGTTCTACAAGACCTTCTCCCGTCACTCCTGAGAAAAACAGAGGCTGTTTGTTTTCAGGGAATTCAGCTGCAATTTCTTTTTTAAGCTCATCATCCAGAAGATCGGATTTTGAGATGGAAATAATAAAGTCTTTATCCAGAAGCTCCGGATTATACTCTTTGAGCTCGTTTTCAAGAATTTTAAACTCCTGGAAGTGATTCTCCGAATCAGCAGGAATTAAAAACAACAGAATGGAATTCCTTTCAATATGTCTCAGGAACCTGTGTCCCAAACCTTTTCCTTCAGCTGCTCCCTCAATGATTCCAGGAATGTCGGCCATTACAAATGATTTGTAATTTCTGTAATCTACGATTCCAAGATTGGGCGTCAGCGTGGTAAAAGCATAATTTGCAATTTTGGGCTTTGCTGCAGAAACAGAAGCCAGCAGTGTAGATTTTCCTGCATTTGGAAATCCTACCAATCCTACATCTGCTAAAATTTTAAGTTCAAAGACAATATAACCCTCCTCGCCCGGAAGCCCAGGTTGTGCATATCGGGGCGTCTGGTTTGTTGAGGATTTGAAATGTTCATTACCTAAACCTCCTTTACCTCCATGCATCAGGATGATTTCCTGTCCGTCTTCTAAAATTTCACCAATGATTTCTCCTTCTTCATTTTTGGCGATCGTTCCCACCGGAACTTCAATATAAATATCAGATCCGAATGCTCCGGTCAGCTGATTTTTTCCACCGTTTTCTCCTCGTTCAGCTTTCACATGGCGGGTATAGCGCAGCGGAAGCAAAGTCCATTCATTACCATTTCCTTTCATGATGATGTGTCCTCCGCGACCTCCGTCGCCTCCGTCAGGACCCCCTTTAGGAATATATTTCTCACGGCGGAGATGGGCAGACCCGGCACCTCCGTGTCCGCTTTTACAATGGATCTTTACGTAATCTACAAAGTTTGACATAATTGTTAGGGTTTAGGCCTTAGGGGTTAGGGAATAGATATTTAACCATGCTAAATCCTAATCCCTAAATCCTAAATCCTTATTTAATTTTCTCTACTTCAGCGAAGAGTTTCTGGGAAATTTCATCAATTTCTCCAACACCGTTTACCTCTACATATTTTCCCTGCTGCTTATACAGTTCGGCTACTTCTGCTGTTTTAGTATAATATTCTTTAATTCTGTTTTCGATGATCTCTACATTGCTATCGTCAGATCTGCCACTGGTTTCTCCTCTTTTCAGAAGTCTTTCAACCAGAATTTTATCTTCTACCACCAGCGAAAGACAGATGTCAATCTTGTCATTCAACTCCTCTTTCACGATTTTTTCCAAGGCTTCTGTCTGTGCAGTCGTTCTTGGATATCCGTCAAAGATAAAACCGTTGGTATCGGTAGGCTTTCTGATCTCATCGATCAGCATATCTGTTGTTACCTGATCCGGAACCAATTCTCCCTTATCGATATAAGATTTTGCCAGTTTCCCAAGTTCAGTGTCGTTTTTCATATTGTATCTGAAAAGATCACCGGTTGAAACCTGCTTTAAATTGAATTTTTCGATGAGATTCTGAGCTTGTGTTCCTTTTCCACTTCCTGGAGGGCCGAACAGAACAATGTTTATCATAATGTTGTTTCGCTTTTAGCAAATGGCATTTTGCGTAGGGCTCTTGGCTTTTGGCGGCTTGCTCTTCTGCTTTCAGCTTTTTTAAGTTATTATTAAATTTATTTCTTTACTTTAATTTTTAAGCTAAAAGCTATCAGCTAATAGCCAACAGCGTTAATGGTTGATTTGTCCTTCTTCCAGTTGGTACAAATTAGGGAGGTTTCTTCCCAATTCATCATAATCCAATCCGTAGCCTAGAACAAACTTGTTCGGGATTTCTTTTCCGATATAATCCAGCTTGAAGTCTTTCTTGTAAATTTCAGGCTTCAGTAAGAAACTGGCCAGTTTTACAGACTTCGGACGCTGTGTCTCCTTAAAATATTTGAAAAGACTCTCTACCGTGTTTCCCGTATCCACGATGTCTTCTACCAAGATGATGTGACGGTCTTTCACATCTTTGGTAAGCTCCATTTTCTGGTAAACAATCCCTGTAGATTCAGTTCCTGCATAAGAACTCATCTGAATGAAAGCGATCTCGCACTCACCCGGATAATATTTTAAAAGGTCTGAGAAGAACATGATTACCCCATTCAAAACACCAATGAAAACAGGAACTTCATCTTTGTAATCTTCATAAATTCTTAGCGCGGTCTCTTTTACAATTTCCTGAATTTCGGCATCCTTTAAATAAGGAACGAAAGTTTTGTCGTGAACTTTAATACTTTCCATAAAAAATTTTAGTAGTTGGCAAAGTTACGGATTTTTGATTTTTGATTAAAATCTTTTTATGTTTAATCCCCGATTTGTACTATCTTTGTTCTTTCAAAACCCAAAAATACAGGCATGTAGGATATAATTTCTTTCAGATTCAATAAAACGGTAACCGATGAGTTGCCGGTGTTTAACCTTTATTAAGAAAGAAATCATGATTTTACTACAAAATATATCCTTTGGGTTTCCGGGAGGAGATCTCTTATTCAATCCTATCAATTTAACAATACAAGCTCATACTAAATCAGCCCTGGTGGGTAGCAACGGTATGGGAAAATCGACCTTGCTGAAGATAATAGCCGGCGAAATACAGCCATTAAGCGGAAATATGAATGTTCAGGGACAAATTTTTTATGTTCCCCAGATGTTCGGAAACTTCAATCATTTAACCATTGCAGAATGTCTGAAAGTAGATCCGAAACTGGATGCGCTTTATAAAATCACCAATGGTGAAGTGGATGAGCAATACTTTGAAATCCTTAATGATGATTGGGATATTGAAGAACGGTGCCGGAATGCATTGCAGTACTGGAATCTTGAACAGTTTGATCTTAACCAAAAACTGGAAGCATTAAGTGGGGGCCAGAAAACCAAGGTTTTTCTTGCAGGAATGATGGTTAATGAAACTGATATGATCGTTTTGGATGAGCCTACCAATCATCTGGACCTGGAGGCAAGAAAGAAATTGTATGATTTCATTGAAAAAACAAACGCTACTGTTATTATGGTGAGCCATGACAGGACACTGTTGAATCTCGTGAATACAATTTTTGAACTGAGCAACCAGGGAATTGCTGCATATGGAGGAAATTATGATTTCTATGCAGAACAGAAAGAAGTGGAAAGTGAGGCTTTACAAAATGACATCCATGCCAAGGAACGGGCACTGAAAAAAGCAAAAGAAAAAGAGCGGGAAACCCTGGAACGTAAGCAAAAGCTCGATACTAAAGGGAAACAAAAACAAGAGAAATCCGGAGTCGCCAGAATAATGATGAATACCCTCAGGAATAATGCTGAAAAAAACACCTCAAAACTGAAAAGTGTACATGCAGAAAAAATCAGTGATATTTCGGAAGATTTGAGAGATTTGCGGTCTGCCGTCAGGAACTCGGACCAGATGAAAGTGAATTTCAGTGATTCCAACCTGCATTCCGGGAAGGTTCTGGTTACTGCTGAGGACATTAACTTTAGCTATGGAGCAGAAAAGCTCTGGCCGGAAAATCTGGATCTCGAAGTACGCAGTGGTGATAGAATCTCCATTAAAGGACCCAATGGATCAGGAAAAACCACACTCATACAGCTTCTTTTGGGAAGCCTCAAGCCTTCTGCAGGAAACATCAGCCGGGCTGGATTCAACAGCATCTATATCGATCAGGAGTATTCACTGATAGATCCCGATAAGACCCTTTATGAGTTTGTTCAAAAGTTCAATGATAGTGCGTTGCAGGAATCAGAAGTGAAAACACTGTTGTCCCGTTTTTTGTTCCGTAAGGAAACATGGGGCAAAAAATGTGGAGTACTGAGTGGAGGGGAACGTCTGAGGTTACTTCTGTGCGGACTATCCATCAGCACTGGTGCTCCGGATGTGATGATTCTTGATGAGCCCACCAATAACCTTGATCTTCAGAATGTGGAAATCCTTACCAATTCTATCAAAGATTATCACGGTACTCTGCTGGTGATTTCGCATGATGAAGTTTTTCTCGAAGAGATTGGTGTACACAAAGAGGTGATATTAGGTTAAGGATCCTATCATGCAGCTAATGCATTATGCAGGAGAGTTGCTGAAATACCTTTTGACCTGGACAAAAGAAATTCAACAGAAACGGACTTTAGTCCGTTTAATAAAAAATAAAATTCAATTTGGCTTTAGCCAAACATATAAAGCCTGAACATTTACGTCCAGGCTTTTGATTTTTACAAGTAAAAATATTATTTCTTCGTTTTTTTGACAGCATCAAGATAGATTTTCTTGATGCTATTCTTTTCCTCTTTTTCGCTGACTGCTTCAAGCGCTGGAAGAAGAGTCGTATTATAAGGCGTTTTCAGTTTCAGGATTTCGCCCAGGGCAAATGCTGTGCTCCATCGCACAACGGTTCCTTCATGGGTTGTATGATCCAGCAGATTCCTGATGGCCTGATCCAAATTTCCTGCAAACAGGTGAGCGGTATTGCCTATCACTTTGGCGCTTTCCCATTTTATTTTGGGAGCCTTTTCGGTAAGAGTTTGGGTAATGAATGCAAATACTGTTTCGTCTGCAAGGCCAGGAGTTTGTTTGGTAGCATATTCCAGGGCTTCTATGCAGGCTCCTTTTACAGGATCTTTAGACTTTTCTGCAAATGCGATCAGTTCATCTGTTGGCAGGGACTTGTCAATGATCCATTGACTGATAATCTCTGTTTTTTCCTTGGCTTTAGTGGTTTTATCCTTAAAAAGTTCTTCTATGTTCATGGTTTTTGATTTTATTTTTTCAGCGTTCTAATTTAGGGATTCCTTTTGAAAAGCTTTGGTCGTTATAAAAGAAGGAACTTTAATCATACCCTTTTAATAAACTGGTTGTCGTTAAAGGAGCCTCTTATTTATCTGGAATCTCCTTTGTTTTATTTCATCCAGGATCATATTGATCTTTTCCTCCGGATCATAATCACCTGAGATTTCTATAAGCGGTGTATCTTTCCCGGAAAGCCATTCAAGGTGGGCTTTTAAAGTTCTGGTGGCAATACCGGTATCGTGATCATAATCTTTTGCCCAGTTCATAAACTCCTGAAATTGTTTTGCTCTTTCCGGATTTGCAATTATTACGTCGCCATATCGTTCATATTCTCTTTTTCGCAGTCTTTCCATTCTGATTTCAGGGGGAAGATATAGGAATACAATCAGGTCAAATGCCGGAAATACATCTTCACCCCAATGAATTATTGAGCCACCGAAAATCCAGTTTTCATGAGTATGTAGGATTTCAGAAATAATGCTATTCCTTGTTTCAGGATTTTGTTTTTCTGTAAATGGTATTTTTGTTTTGAGCCAGAAAAAATCATCACTGTCAAAATATTCTATGCCGAGCTTTTCAGACAATGCTTTTCCGAGAGTGGTGACTCCGGAACCCGAAGCTCCGAAAATATGTATCCTCATGAGTTTTTATTTATAATCTGCAAAATCTGCAGAATCTGCGAGAGCTTAAAAAAATATTTAAATCACGCAGATGGAGAGATCACACAGAAACCTGTAGTTGCAATAGTACTAAAAGTGCTTTAAAATCCATTCATGGATTCCTTCCAGTACTTCTTCCCGGATTGCTTCATTTAAAATCTCATGACGCATTTCAGGATAGATCTTTGTCTCCACATCTCGGAATCCGTCGGCCTTTAAATGCTTCACCGTATGCATGACCCCTTTGCTGAAATCACCAATCGGATCATTCTTGCCGCTTACAAATAAAAAAGGAAATGATTTTGAAATAGAAGAAGCCCAGTTTCTCGCTGTCGCTTTTTTATAAATGGCAAACAAAGTATAAAAAGCATTATGCGTAAATGGAATCCCGCAAAGCTCATCCTGTTCAAATGCCCTTCTGTTTTCGGGATTAATGCTCAGCCAGCTGGTGTCGCCGAAATCCTGATCTTGCTTAAAATGCTTATTGTTGACATGGGTGAAAACAGTATTCAGAAAAGTACGGTGTTTGGGAGCAATACGGTTAGCCACGGCTAAATAGCCTTTCAATAAACTGATTCCTGGTAATGGTCCACCGGTTCCTGTAATAATAGCACCGTTGAATTTCTTACCTGACTTCTGAAGAAGGCAACGGGTAATAAAGGATCCCATTGAATGCCCAAGAACAAAATGAGGAACATCCGGAAATTGTTCTGCGAGATGATCCGCCATCATTTCTGCATCTGCAATCAATCGTTCATCCGGCTGCTGAAGCTGGAAAAAACCAATGTCCTTTTTGTCTTTCACAGACTTTCCATGTCCCAAATGATCATACGTCAATACCGCAATTTGATGACCGGCAAAATATTCTGCAATCTCTGCATACCTTCCGCTGTGTTCCTGCATACCGTGAACGATGAGAAGGGTTGCTTTTACTGTGTGCGGCGAAAACAGGGTGTGAAAAAGCTGAGACTCGATGTTCATTTTTGATGATAAATACGCTGATGTTTGGGATATTGGCATGGAGAATCGTTTAGATGCGAGTCAAAGATATTGAATAAATGTGTTTTTATTAGGCAAAACCAATTAGCCCCTCAAATGTAAAATTCTAAACTATTGTTTAAGCGCTAAAAATATTTTTACAAATCTAAATAACCAAAATACTCATTTGGTGGAATATTTAAATCTATAAAATTAAAACCAGGCTTTTGTCCTTCTTCTTGAAGAAGGTTGTAAATTTTAATACTCTCGGTATCAGAAGATAAATAATAAATGATGTTTTTTTCTACATCTGCTTGAGAAAATAATTTTGAGTCATTTGGAATTATGTTTCTTTCAGCTAGTTTTAATTTTCCTTTTTTTGTGAAAACTATTTTAGCAATCCCTCCAGTTTTAGTAGCATGATTCAGATTAAATGGAAGAATAGCCAAATTTCTTAAAGGTAGTTCTGATATTGAACCTCCAACACAATATTCAGCAATTGAAATTGTTGAAATATACATCTTAATATCATTGTTTAAAAAGTATTTATAATATTCTAAAGCATTTTTAAATAATGGATCAGCATCATTTAAAAATCGAATAAAAAAACTTGTATCTAATAAAACCCCATTAACTTTCATAGCTTCCTCTTATTTGTCGTAACCACTCATCAGGATTAATATTTGAAAGCCAAGATTGTTTTGCTTTATCTCTTAATTTTTTCAAATAATTCTCGTCAAAAATGGGATTATAATCAATTAACTCAATGAATTCTAAATTTGTAAAATCAATTTCTCCGTTTTCGGAATGTTGGTTACCTTTAGCTCTTATCCCTAAAGATTTATATAGAATATTTTCTTCTTGTTGTTCTAAGAATGAAATGGGAGTTTGAATTCTGACCGTTCCGTATTCATCGGTCAATAAGTGAATATTAGCTTTGTCTTTACCTCCTGCATTAGTTATTTTTCCATAAAAATAAAATTCTGCTTCAGCCCAAATCGCTTCTGTTCTTTTAAAATCAGAAAATTTATCTATTCTAATATTGTTAGAACCCTCAAGTGATGTAGTGATATCAAAAGTGTAATCCTTTTTCTTTGCTAAGTCTTGAAGGCTTTCAATAGCTTTAGCTGTTGCTAGATCCAAATAATCAATTGTATTAGTTTGGGAAATTAAACCTAATATAGCATTAAAACTAACTATATATTGTATTCCGGTTTTAAAAATATTTCTGACAGAGCCTTCTTTAATATCATAAGAAATTAAAGGTCTGTTTTTTTTATCTCCAGAATATAACAAGTCATCAACATTGTTTAATATAGAAATTATTTCCTTGATATCAAAGTTATCAGGATTTATATCTACGTTTCCAATTTTTCCAGAAACTTTTATTTCTATTTGACTATGTTTTTCCACAAAACAAAAGTAAACAAATTTTTATTTCAAAAATTACAAGACGTGACTTTATTGTTTTAGACTAAATAATTTTAATACCTTCAACCTCATGATTTTCACCTTAACCCAAAATAAATATCCCCTATAATTTGGCCGTCATTTTTTTTAAAAGTAATTTTGCACGAATCTAAAAACAAATGTAAAATATGTCAACTTATGTAGTTGTAGGTCTTCAGTACGGAGATGAAGGCAAAGGAAAAATCACGGATGTTTTATCAGCCAAATCGGACTATGTAGTGCGTTTCCAGGGTGGAGACAATGCTGGTCACACGGTTTATGTAGGGGATGAAAAATTTGTTCTACACCTTCTTCCTTCAGGAGTTCTTCAATGCAAAGGGAAATGTATCATTGCGAACGGAGTAGTGGTAAACCCTAAGTCTTTTATTAGAGAAGTTGGTCAGATCGAGAGCAAAGGCTTAAGAACAGATCACATTTTTATCAGCAGAAGAGCGCATGTGATCATGCCTTACCACATCCTTTTGGATACTTACCGTGAAGAGGAGCACGGAGGAACTCAGATCGGAACTACCAAAAAAGGAATCGGACCTTGTTATGAAGACAAAATCGCAAGAGTCGGGATCAGAATGGTAGACCTTTTAAATCCTGAAATTTTAAGAGATAAAATTGAGAAAAACTTAAAAGTTAAAAATTCTCTTTTTGAAAAATATTACGGAAAACCAACCCTGGACGTTGAAGAAATCTACAACGAATATCTGGAAATCGGAAAGCAGCTTCAGGACAGAATCGTTGATACTGAACTTGAGCTGAACGAAGCGATCAGAGACGGTAAAAATGTTTTATTCGAAGGGGCTCAGGCATTAATGCTTGATATCGACTTCGGTACTTACCCATACGTAACTTCATCTTCTCCGTCTACAGGAGGAGTTTGTTCAGGAGCAGGAGTTCCACCAACATCACTTCAAAACCTGATTGGTGTTGCCAAAGCATATTGTACAAGAGTAGGAAACGGACCTTTCCCATCTGAATTGGATAATGAGCTAGGCGAGAAAATCAGACAGATTGGCGGTGAGTTTGGAGCAACGACTGGAAGACCAAGAAGAACAGGTTGGTTAGACCTTGTTTCTTTAAAGCATGCCTGCATGATCAACGGAATCAATAACCTTGTGATTACAAAACTTGATGTCCTTACAGGAATTGAAAACCTTAAAATCGTTACTCATTATAAAACTGAAGATGGAAAAGTTATTGATTACTTTACTTCATCAACAGAGAAATTATACCATTACGAGCCTATCTATCACGATTTACCAGGTTGGGAGGAAGATATCACAAAAGCGAGAAGCTATGACGAACTTCCGGATAATGCACAGAAATACATCGAATTTATTGAGAAATATTTAGGAATCAATGTGTACCTTGTTTCTGTAGGCCCTGAAAGAAGCCAGAACATCATCAGAAAAGAATTATTCTAATATTTTTAGACTATAAACAGGAAGAGACCATCAGTTTTTGATGGTCTCTTTTTTTTGCAGTATTTCAAGTCGAAAATAGGGGTACATGAACAATAAGAGTACGGTTTAAAGTATCCTAACCGGCCGGTTATTTAAATTTCCTATATTTATCCATCAACTGTAACCGAAATCAATGGAAAATAAAAAAGTATCTCAACGTATTCTTGACCATATTGCCATCAGTTTTTATTGTACCATTGCGTATGCTGTTTTACTGATGATCTATTTAAGCCTGCCACTGGGGGCCGGTAGTGATTTTTTACTGATATTGTTTATAGCCTGCAGTTTGTTGTTGAGTATCGCTGCTATTACTTTTGCCTGTAAAAGCTATAAAAATGCAAAACTAAGTTCCCTTCTTCTGATCATTATTAATTCGCTGGGGTTGTCTATACCGCTGTTGCTTTTACTGCTTCTTTCTACATAATCACACTTAGATTGAAAATTATTCCTTGTTTCATACAGCCGCATGTGTCCGTCATGTTTGTTGCTTTTCTGTAGATTTAATAGTTTGAATTGATAAATTTTAAAATGTAAAATGTTAAATTTTAAACTTTATCATAAAATTTTCTAATATTATGTTGTTTTGATAAAATTATGGCAGATCTTTTGATATTGACTCATTGCTTATCGATAAGAACTAATAAAACTAATAATCACATTTTTTAACAGTTTAAATAATTATAGTGATGAAACAACAGAACCAAAATCAGGATTTTCGTTTTAACGAAGTCCTTTTTGAACACCGTAACAAGGAATACGGAGCATATGTACTAAGAAACGAATCAGATAGAATCTTAACCAAAGCACTTTTCATTGGTGTAAGCTTAATGGCTGCAGTATCCATTACACCATTTGTGATCTCTGCGTTTAAAACTCCAGAAGTGGTTAAGCCAACCTGGACTCTTCCGCCGCCTGTGTTGATCCCTCCGGATGAAGAAACTCCAAAAAATCCTCCTGTGCAGATTGTAAAAACTGTTATACCTCCAAATACAAAGACGTTTGACAGCACAATACCTACTCCTTCAGCGAATGCTGAGGATAATGAAAAAAAAGATCCTGTTCCGGATGATGCTGTAGCAGGCCTTACAAACAATTTTAAAGGAGATCCAATAGCACCCAATACACCACATGTTCCAACTATATCGGTCGGAACAGGACCGGTAATAAATACTCCTCCGCCAGTAATTTCAAATCCTGTTGATAAAAACAAAATTGCAGAAGCTGGAGAACTTGGAGTAGAAGCCAATTTTGCAGGGGGAATAGATTCATTCAGAAACAAAGTCATGAACAGTTTTGACAGTTCAGGATTTGAAGCTGAAGATCTCGTTAAAACAACAGTTACTTTCATCGTAGAAATGGACGGAACTATTTCCGGCATCAAAGCTAATGGAGCCAACGCGGATTTCAACAGTGAAGCGATCAGAACAATTCGATCCATCTCAGGTAAAGGAAAATGGATTCCTGCCAAAAACAAAAAAGGCGAATCTGTAAGAAGTTACTTCAAATTTCCGATCTCGATGAAGTTTGATAATTAATAGGGAAAGACATATTTTATAGAGTTATCCACAAAGATTTTTTTTTGTGGATAATTTTTTTAATTGTTAATTAGCTTATTAACAATATTTTAACTCAATTTTGAATTTCGCCACTCACCGAGAGCAAAGAAAAAAGTGTATTTTTGAAACTTAAAGTTCTAATAATGGCAAAAATCATAGGTATTGCTAATCAAAAGGGAGGTGTTGGTAAAACGACCACTGCCGTAAACCTGGCAGCAGCATTGGGAGTATTGGAAAAAAGAATATTAATCATTGACGCTGACCCTCAGGCGAACGCTACGTCGGGCTTGGGAGTGGAAGACGTGCAGTATTCTACATATAATCTGCTGGAGCACAGTGCAGATACAAGAACCTGTATCAAAAGAACGGCGACTCCAAACCTGGATATTATTCCATCACATATCGACCTGGTAGCAGCCGAAATCGAGCTGGTAGACAAGGAAGACCGTGAGTATATGCTAAAAAAAGCTCTGGCTAGTGTAAGAGATGATTATGATTATATCATCATCGACTGTGCACCGAGTTTAGGTCTTATTACAGTAAATGCCCTTACAGCAGCTGATTCTGTGATTATCCCGATCCAATGTGAATACTTTGCATTAGAAGGACTTGGGAAACTTCTGAATACCGTAAAAAATGTTCAGAAAATCCATAATAAAGATCTTGGAATAGAAGGTCTTCTTCTAACAATGTATGACAGCAGACTGAGACTTTCTAACCAGGTAGTGGAAGAAGTGAATCTTCACTTCCCTGAAATGGTTTTTGAAACCATCATCAGCAGAAACGTGAGATTGAGTGAAGCACCAAGCTTTGGAGAGAGTATTCTGAATTATGATGCTGAGAGCAAGGGAGCCGTTCAGTATATTCAATTGGCAGAGGAGGTTCTTTTAAAGAACGAAAATTTAGTAAAGAATTAAACTATATAATAAATGGCCTTTAGGTGAAGCCCGCTTCACTTAGCAAACATCATTTATCAATTATATCTATGAAGGACAAAAAAAGAGCTATGGGACGCGGCTTGGGTGCCATTTTAAGTGCAGAATCGAAAGCGAGTGTCAATTCGGCAACTGATGAAGGGGCAGATAAGTTCGTGGGGAATATTGTAGAAGTAGCACTTGAAGATATTTATCCGAATCCTACACAGCCAAGGACGTACTTTGATGAAAAAGCATTGAACGAACTTGCACAGTCGATCAAAAATCTTGGGGTGATACAGCCGGTTACCTTAAGGAAAGACGGTGAAAAATTCGAGATTATATCCGGGGAAAGACGTTACCGCGCTACTAAAATAGCCGGGTTAACGACGATTCCTGCTTACATTCGCTTAGTTAATGATCAGGAGCTTCTGGAGATGGCTCTTGTGGAAAATATTCAGAGAGAAGACCTCGATGCCATTGAAATTGCACTCACTTATCAGAGGCTATTGGAAGAAATCGGTCTTACCCAGGAAAATCTGAGCCAGAGAATAGGAAAGGACAGAAGTACCATTACCAATTCTATCAGGCTTTTAAGATTAAATCCGGATATCCAGAATGCCATCAGAAGCGGAGAAATATCTGCAGGACATGGAAGAGCGATCATCAGCCTTGAAAGTGAAGAAGATCAGCAGACCTTGTTTGAGCTGATTATAAAAGAAAAACTGAACGTTCGACAGGCTGAACAGGCTGCCGCTGCATTTAAAAATCCAAAATCGCCGGCAGCAAAAAAAGTAACTGCCGAGCTTTCCAATAATTATAAAAGAGCCCAGAAGACCATTGCTGACATCCTGGATGTAAAAGTGGAGATCAAGGCTTCTGGAAACGGTAAAAAAGGTAAAATTGTTCTGGACTTCAAAAATGAAGAAGAGCTGGAATATATTTTATCCCATATTAAATAATGAAGAAAATATTTTTCACATTTTTCTTGTGTATCGCTGTATTGGCCTATTCACAAGTAAGCCCAGTTGATACTGTTCGGGTGGAAAGTCTTCCGAAAGAATCAACTCCTGCCGTAAAACCTGGGAAAACGGAATCCAGGATCATTGAAGATCTTGAAAAAGCCAATGGGCCTACAAAAAAAACAATAAAGCTTAATCCTACCAGAGCCGGATTGTATTCCGCAGTTTTTCCGGGGTTAGGACAATTCTATAACAAAAAATACTGGAAAATTCCTATTGTTTGGGGAGCTGTGGGAGCAGGAGTCGGAATTGCAGTCTGGAATGATAATCAGTACAAAAAATATCGTGAATATTATATTGCTAAACTCAACGGGACGCCTAATGAATTTGTAGACAGCCATCCATGGCTTGATAAGAAAGCTCTGGGAAATGCACAGGACCGATCAAAAAGGCAACGTGATTATGCAATTGCGATTACAGGTCTCATCTATATTCTTAATATAGTAGATGCCGTAGTGGATGCGCACCTTTACGAGAGCCGCCACGACCCGGATCTGACCTTTACACCTTCCGTTATTCAGGATCAATACGGATATACTCCGCCTAAAACAGGATTCAGTTTAAGTTATAGATTTTAAAGACAATACCTGCATCAAACCGAAAGATCTGATGCAGCATAAAAACAAAGAAGATTATATGAAAATAGCGTTAGTTGGTTATGGCAAAATGGGTAAGATCATCGATGAGATCGCACAGAAAAGAGGACATGAAGTCGTAGCCCGCCTGAAGGAAACCCCAACTGCTGAAAATCTTAATAACCCGGATGTTGTGATCGAATTCTCCTTACCGGAAGTTGCATTTGACAACATCAAGGCTTGTCTTGAGCAACAAATTCCGGTTATCTGTGGAACCACGGGGTGGCTGGAGAAAAAAGGCGAAATAGAGCAACTGGCTGTTAACAACAATACAGCATTCTTATACGGATCAAACTTCAGTTTGGGAGTAAATTTGTTTTTTGCCCTTAACGAAAAGGTAGCCGAAATCATGAAAAATGTGAATGAATACTCCTGCCAGCTGGAGGAAATTCACCATATTCATAAAAAAGATGCTCCGAGCGGGACTGCGATCTCCATTGCAGAAGGTATTATCCAAAACAACCCGAAATTTGACGCATGGAAACTGGAAGAAACTCAGGGAAATCAGCTGGGAATTTTTGCCATCAGGGAAGATGAGGTTCCGGGAACACACAGCGTTTTCTACAGAAGTGAAGTAGACGAGATTGAAATGAAACATACTGCCTTCAATAGAAATGGCTTTGCCTTAGGAGCTGTTGTCGCAGCCGAATGGATCAAAGATAAAAAGGGAAACTTCGGAATGAAAGATGTTTTGGGCCTTTAAATTGTAACAAAATCTTTAAATTGCATACCAATAACAGAAAGTGATGAATAGTGAATTGTCAATAGCTAAGGCTGTTATCATTGATTACTCGTCATTTTTCATTTTATAATATCAGAATAGGCACAAAAATTTATGAACTATTTTTTAACTTATACCGTGTATGTCCTCATCTTATCTGTATTGATGGGGCTTTCAACCTGGAAGCTGTTCAAGAAAATGGGCTATAGCCCCTTATTCGCTTTTATACCTTTCTATAATTATTTCATTATCCTGAAAGAAACAAAGCACCCGAAATGGTGGGCGATCCTCTCATATCTTCCGATTGTGGGACCCATCATGATGTCTGTTTTTCATCTCTATCTGGTAAAGAAATTTGGAAAAACTCTTTTCAAGGACCAGATTCTTACGGTGATCCTGCCATTTATCTATATGGCCGTGATCAATTATTCTAAAGATGTGGAGATTGAAGATGAAAATGCAAGGGATATGTTCCTTACCGATGAGGAAAAGAATGCTCAAAAGAAAGACACTTTTATCGGATCCATTACTTTCGCGGTGGTATTTGCCACCATCATTCACGTTTTTGTTACTCAGCCGTTCGGGATCCCTACAGGATCTATGGAAAGAACATTACTCGTAGGAGACTTTCTTTTTGTTAACAAATGGAGCTACGGATACAGACTTCCGATGCGTCCGGTAGCCATACCTTTTCTTCAGGGAACAATTATGGATACGGGAGAAAAAGGAAATCCAAAAGATGATCCGAAATCTTACGTAGATGCCGTAAAACTGCCTTACACACGAATCTTACAGTTCAACAAGCCACAGAAGAATGATGTGGTTGTTTTCAACTACCCACGGGATTCCGTACATACAGCGATTGATAGAAAAGATCCTTATGTAAAAAGATGTGTGGCTACAGCAGGTGATACTTTCGAAATGAGAGCCGGAAGACTTTTTGTTAACGGAAAGCCGGAAACTGTTCTTGGAGATCAGGAAGTACAGCACAGGTATATTGTGACCACATCAAGTCAACTGGATATTCCTTCGTTATACAATACTTATGGATTTTTACCTGTTCAGGAAATTCAGACTGAAAAAGGATACTTGTATGCTTTCCAGGGTCTGACAGATAAAACCGCCAAAGAAATCAAAGAGCTTTCTCAGGTTATCGACATGAAGGAGGATGTTATGCCGAAAGAAGAATCTGCAGTAGCGTACAGAGATGAAGCGAAAACTAAAATTGATACGACACAGTCTATATTCCCAATCAACAAACCATGGAACCAGGATTGGTATGGTCCTGTTAGAATTCCTAAAAAAGGGGACGTTGTTGCAATCAACAACGAAACACTTCCTATGTTCCAATGGATTATTTCCGAGTATGAGCATAACAGCCTGGAGAAGAAAAACGGCAAGATCTTTATCAATGGAAAAGAAGCGAATCAGTACACTATACAACAGGATTATTATATGATGGTAGGGGATAATAGAGACGCTTCTTTAGATGCGAGATTTTTTGGTTTCGTTCCGGAAGAAAACATTGTTGGAAAACCGATGTTCACATGGATGAGTCTTCAGGGAGCGTTTGCAGACAGCGGCTCTACTTACCAGGCTCCATTCAAAATCCGTTGGGACAGAATGTTCAAAGCAACCAATACTGGAGAAGCCAATAAAACTTCTTACTGGTGGATTGCCGCAATGATCCTGATCCTCTTCTTCGGATGGGAGTACTTTGTAAAACTATTCAGAAAGAAAAAAACTGAAGACGAGTTATAAACAAAATTAAACTTAAAATAGAATGAAGTATTTGAAAAAATACTTCATTTTTGCATTATGAATATGAAGAATGTTTTATTGCCGGTATTTTATATGCCACCGGTTTCGTGGTTTTCAGTATTTCTGGACGCTGAAAACGAAATTGTATTGGAACAGTATGAGAACTTTCCGAAGCAGACCTATAGAAACAGAGCCAATATCTATGGGGCCAACGGAAAATTGTCACTGATCATTCCTATCAATCATAACGGAAAGAGAGAAATGAAGGATATCGAAATCTCTTACAGGGAGGATTGGAGAACCCTTCACTGGAAATCCGTGAAAACAGCTTATCAGGGATCTCCCTATTTCGAATATTATGAGGATAAATTCAGAAAAATATTTGATCTGAAAGAAAATCGTCTTCTTGATTTTAACCTAAAGGCCTTAGAGATCATCCAACAGATACTTAAAACAGAAAAGGCACACTCTTTGAATAAAGAATATATCAAAAATCCGGAAGGGATCAGTTTCAGAGAAAAATTTTCAGCGAAACATCCGGGAGAATTTGAAATGGAAGAATATTACCAGACGTTCTCTGATAAACTGGGATTTTTACAAGATTTATCGATTTTGGACCTGATCTGTAACAAAGGACCTGAATCGCTGACTTATATAAAAAATGTTAAACAATCATATTAATATACAGTTGCATTAGCCCCTTAAATATAAAGGGATGTAGCAGCTGAATATGATCTTAAAATCAATATCAACATATGAAAAAGGTATTATTAGCCGCTGTTTTTTTAGCAGGTTTTAGTTTCTCACAAGCACAGGAAGCTAAAGCTAAAAGCATTGATCCAAAAGAAGATAAAGACCTGATGACCTGGTATCATAAGGATTTTTCAGGTTCAAAGGTATATGGTGTGAATACTGAAAATGCATACAAGTATCTGGAATCTAAAGGTCTGAAGCCCAAAACTGTAGTAGTGGGGGTTTTGGATAGTGGAGTACAGGTAGACCACCCTGGCCTGGTGAAAAATCTGTGGTCAAATCCTAACGAAGTACCTGGAAATGGTAAAGATGATGACGGAAACGGCTATATCGATGATGTACACGGATGGAACTTTATCGGTGGCAAAAACGGAGATATTGATATCGATAATATGGAAGTGACGAGAGTTGTAGCCAAATATAAATCCGTTTTTGAAGGGGACGACTCTGCTAAGAACAAAGCCAATATGGCTAAAATGCCGGAAGAGTTTGCCATGTATACAAAGGCTAAGGAGATCTTCAACAAAAAAAGCATCGATGCAAGCCAGAATTTTAAAACCTATTCCATGATCAGCGAGCTGGTGCCGAATATGGTTAAGTTATTGGGAGGGAAGCCGGTAACCACGGAAACCATTTCTGCAATTAAAGCGCCTACCGATCAGAAAGATGCCATTGCTTATCAGGTGCTGGGTCAGGTATCCCAAAGCCCGGAATTCAAAGGGAAGTCATCTGCAGAATTTGAAAAATTAATCAAGGAACAGATGAAAGAAGCGATAGATTACTATGCTCCTCAGTCTAAACAGTATGATCTTAGCTATGATCCGAGAAAAGAAATTGTAGGAGATAACTATGATGATTACTCAGAAAAAATATACGGAAACAACCACTATGAAGGACCTGATGCAGAACACGGAACGCACGTAGCGGGAATCATTGCAGGCCTTCCACAAGGAAAGGAGGTACAATATGGAATTGCATCCAAAGTGGCAAAAATAATGACGGTAAGAACAGTTCCAAACGGGGATGAAAGAGATAAGGATGTTGCCAACGCCATCAGATATGCAGTGGATAATGGAGCAAAAGTTCTGAATATGAGCTTTGGAAAACCAGTTTCTCCAGGTAAAAATGTGGTTTGGGATGCCTTCAAATATGCTCAAGATAAAGGAGTATTGTTGGTAAAAGCAGCAGGAAACGAAAATGAAGATGTAGCAGAGCACCTGGCATATCCTACGAACTTTAAAAATGTAACAGACGAACAGCCTTTTGTAAACAATGTATTGGTAGTGGGAGCCAGCACCAACAAAAACGCTGCGTTGAGAGCAAGCTTTTCCAATTATAACAAGAAAATGGTGAATGTTTTCGCTCCGGGAGAAGAAATTTATTCTACCGTTCCGAAAAATGAATACAAATACCTTCAGGGAACCTCCATGGCATCACCAGTGGTGGCAGGAGCTGCAGCTGTTTTATTAGCTTATATGCCGGATCTTAAGCCTGCGCAGATTATTGAAGCGTTGGTAAAAACCAGTAATCCTAATACCGAAAACGGGTTTGGAGATTACTCTCAGGCCGGTGGAGTTATCGATGTGAAGAAAGCTGCAGAATATGCATATACAAACTTCTACAGTGGGAAGTCTTCAGCAAATACCAAGCCTTCGAAATCCGTAAAAAAGGCTGTTAAAAAATAGTTTATCTTCCTGTCTTTAAGAAGAAACCATAGAAAGTCCGAATTTTTTCGGACTTTTTTATTTTTTATTTTCAATTTTGGCACGGTTTTTTGTAACTTTAATGTAACAAAATAATAAACAACAAAATGAAAAAGTTACTACTTGCAGGGATGTTGGGAACATCACTTTTTGCAGTGTCTTGTTCCTCTGTGAATAACGCAGCCACATCTCAAAATCAGAGAGCTGAATTCCTTAAATTAAAAGGAGATTGGCAGATTGTGAGCGTAAATTACGATAAAGGGTATAAAATAAAGCCTTTCGATGAAGGGGCAGATGCTCAGTGCTTCGTAGGAAGTCACTGGAGACTGATTCCTAACAACTGGACGGGAGCTTATACTTTAAACGGAGGCGGAAATTGCCCGGCAATTACACAACCGATCAAGTTTGAAATAAAAAACGGCGATACATTCATGTTTAAAAAAATCGCTACAGGTACTAAAGCAAAACAAAATACAGCAGGATATACACTTACTGTAATCAATCAGACTACAGATCAATTCTCACTTCAGCAAGATGTTCAGTTTGAGGGAGAAAATGTAAAAGTTGTGTACAACTTCGAGAGAGCTGGAATGAAATAATTATAACATAAAGATTAAAAAAAATGAAATTTACTAAAACATATGTAGGAGCCCTTTTCTTGTCATCAGCATTATTATTGACAAGCTGTGAAGCGGTTCAGAATTCAAATCACCAGCAAAGAGGTACAGCGGTAGGTGTAGCTTCAGGTGCTGTATTGGGAGGAATCCTTGGAAACAACGTTGGAAAAGGAGGTAACGGAGCTATCGGAGCTGTATTGGGAGGTATTATCGGGGGTGTTGCAGGTAATGTGATCGGTAACAAAATGGATAAGCAGGCAAAAGATATTAAAGAAACTTTACCGGGAGCACAGGTAGAAAGAGTAGGAGATGGTATTAAAGTAACCATGAACGAAAGCATTGTAAACTTTGCATTCGACTCTTCAAACCTTACTTCTGTTGCACAGACTAACCTTGACAAATTAGCTAAAGTCCTGGCTGATAATCCTGACACCAATATCAATATCTACGGACACACAGACAGTGTAGGTAAAGATGCTTACAACATGGGACTTTCTCAAAGGAGAGCAGATGCTGTAAAAGCATATTTATCAGGAAAAGGAATTGCAGGAAACAGAATGTTCACAAAAGGGGAAGGTAAAAATATGCCGGTTGCCAGCAATGATACTGACGAAGGAAGAGCTAAAAACAGAAGAGTCGAATTTGCCATTACTGCAAACGAGAAAATGATTAACGATGCCAAGCAGGGACAGTAATTAATTTAACATATAAATATTTTCGTAAAAGACCGCTCCGGCGGTTTTTTTTGTATTTTTATGCTGGCAATTTTGAATTTATTATTTTTGTAACCGAAATAACATAAATGAAGAAATATTTAAAACTGCTCCGCGTGGAGCAATGGGTGAAAAACCTTTTTGTATTTGTCCCTCTATTTTTTTCAGGCAATATTACCAACACAGACCTGCTTGCTAAAAGTATTTTTGCCTTTATCATCTTTTCACTTGCTGCCAGTGTTGTTTATATTCTGAATGATTACAATGATATTGAAGCAGATAAAAAACATCCCGAAAAGAGGCGACGCCCTCTGGCAAGCGGAGCGATCTCAAAATCAAAAGCAATAGGAATTCTTATAGGCCTGGTCATTGCAGATATTGTCCTGGTATTTTTTGCACACTTGTATTTCCACCAGTTTTTATGGAAATTCGGAGCGATTATCAGCTTTTATGTGGTCATGAATCTTGCTTATACCTTCAGGTTAAAGCATGTTCCGATCGTTGATATATTCATCATTGCTATAGGATTCGTATTACGGGTACTGGCGGGTGGCTATATTACCGGAATCAATATTTCGCAATGGGCCATTTTGCTGACGTTTGTCCTGGCCCTTGTCCTTGCTATCGGAAAGAGGAGAGGAGAGCTGATTAATGCTCAGGTTTCGGGTAAGACCAGAAGAGCGCTGGATGGATACAATGTTCAGTTTGCTGATATTGCATTATCTATATCCATTACGCTGGCTATTGTCTGTTATCTGATGTTTACATTGTCACCGGAAGTTCAGGAAAGATTTCATGAAAGGGTTTTCTACACGGTGGTTTTTGTTGTTTTTGCTCTTTTAAGGTATCTGCAGCAGACTTTAGTGTACAACAGAACAGAATCTCCGACTAAAATAGTGTACAGAGACCGTTATATACAGGTTACTCTCTTATTGTGGGTGGCCTCATTTTTAATTCAAATTTACTTTAAAAAATGAAGCCGAATTTCATACAGAAAGTTACGAACTGGGGAAATTTCCCGATAGTGGAAAAAGAAATGAGATCTGAGGACAGCTTCAAAAATATAAAAGAATTTGTACTCAATCACAACGAGGTGATCGCCAGAGGAAACGGAAGGTGTTATGGTGATGCATCGTTGGGAGAAGCCATATTTTCTACTAAAAAGTTAAATAAATTCATCAGTTTTGACCGTTTAAATGGAGTGATCGAATGTGAATCCGGTGTACTGCTCTCGGAGGTGCTTGAAATTGCGGTGCCACAGGGATATTTCCTGTATGTCACACCAGGAACAAAGTTTATTTCCATTGGCGGAGCCATTGCTTCGGATGTTCATGGTAAAAATCATCACGCTGAAGGTTGTTTTTCGGAATATGTGATGGAGTTTAAGCTGATGACCGAAAACGGGGAAATTATTACCTGTTCCAGAGAGGAGAATTCAGATAAATTCTGGGCTACGATCGGCGGGATGGGGCTTACGGGAATTATTCTTACTGCTACATTTAAACTTAAGAATATTGAATCTGCCTATATCAGACAGGAAAGCATTAAAGCAGATAATTTGGATGAAATTTTCAGGCTGTTTGACGAAAGCGAAAGCTGGACCTACACCGTAGCCTGGATTGACTGTCTGCAGAAAGGAAAAAATATAGGAAGAAGTATTCTGATGCGTGGTGAACATGCCTTTCAGCACGAGCTTCCTCAAAGTATGGGAAAAACACCTTTGCGGCTTAAGAAAAAACTGCAGCCTACTGTTCCTTTTTATTTTCCTGGATTTGTTTTGAATGCCCTCACGGTTAAAATATTCAACTGGCTGTATTATAAAAAGCAATCCAAAAAAGAAGTAAAAAACTTTATCGATTATGAAACGTTCTTTTACCCACTGGATGCTATCACTGACTGGAATAAAATTTACGGAAAATCCGGATTTATTCAGTACCAGATGGTCATTCCCAAAGAAGCAGGAAAAGAAGGAATGAGAAAAATCCTGGAAACGATTGCCAAAAGTGGGAATGGATCATTTCTGGCTGTGCTGAAACTTTTCGGAAAAAACAATCCGCAGGCATACAATTCATTTCCGATGGAAGGATATACACTGGCGCTTGATTTTAAGGTGAATTCCAGGCTGAAGAAACTGGTAGACCAGCTGGATGCCATTGTACAGGAATTCGGTGGCAGAATTTATCTTACCAAGGACAGTATGAGTCGATCATCGCTGACGAATTACCTGAAAAATATTCAAAATCCTAAATTTGTGTCTTTACAGCACAAAAGAATCATAAACAACAACTCATAATGATAGTTCTGGGAAGTACATCTGAAGTGGCACAGGCATTTGTGGAAAAAGCACTTCAGGAAGGAGAAAAATTTGAAAAAATATATCTTTTTACCTCAAATAAAGAAACGACCGAAAGATTTGCAACGCATATCGACGTTAAGTTTTTGCAGCAGTCTGAAGTTATTGAGCTGGATCTTACAAAAGAGATTGATTATAACAGATTTGATTATGTCACCTCAAATGTATTATTTTGTGCCGTAGGATACTTAGGTGAAGGAACACAAGAAGGCTTGTATGATAACAGGAATACCGAAAGGATTATTGATATCAACTATTCAAAGCTGGTTCCTCTGATGAATTACTTTGCACACAAATTTGAAAGCAGAAGGTCGGGAACCATTATCGGGCTTTCATCAGTGGCGGGAGACAGGGGAAGACAGAGCAACTTTATTTATGGAAGTGCAAAAGCAGCTTTTACTGCTTATTTAAGTGGTCTTAGGAACTATCTATTTGATAAAAAAGTTCATGTTTTGACAGTAAAACCAGGTTTCATGGCCACTAAAATGACTGAGGGACTGCCTTTAAATCCTAAGTTGACAGCAAGCCCGAAACAGGCAGCTGCCTGTATTTATAAAGCCTTCAAAAAGCAAAGGAATGTGGCATATGTTTTGCCTGTTTGGAGTATTATCATGATGATTATCAGGAATATCCCTGAGTTTATATTCAAAAAATTAAAGCTTTAAAAAATGAAAAAATTGTATTGTTTTGATTTTGACGGAACTTTGACCTACAAGGATACGATGTTTATGTATCTTAAATTCTACGATTCTACAAAATACCGGATACAATTTTTAAGACATGTTCCTCTTTTTATTTTGCTGAAACTGAAGCTGGCTGAAACTGAAAAAGTAAAAAAGAGCTTTATAGGTTCTATCTTAAAGGGTCAGACACAGGAAAAAATTGAAATGAAGTCTAAACAGTTTTTTGAGCACCATTATCCGAGGATCGTACGAGAAAATGCTTTGGACTTTATCCAAAATATCGATAGGAATAATACACAAAGTTTATTGGTCACAGCTTCCCTTGATATCTGGGTGAAGCCTTTTGCCGAAAAACTGAAAATGCAGCTTGTTTCTACGCGGGCAGAGTTTAAAAACGGCGTCTTTACAGGAAATTTTATTGGTAAAAACTGTAATGGAAAAGAAAAACTGATCCGTATCAAAGAAGAAATTCACGATTCCAAATACGATAAAATTATTGCTTTTGGGGATACTTCGGGAGATAAGCCAATGTTGAAATGGGCAAATGAGGGACATTACCAATTTTTTCACTAATTTTGGGTGATAAAAGTGTAAAAAATGAAAAGCCTGTTAATTGCTGTCGCTGCAGTCCTTATGAGTTGCACAAGTACACCGTCTCAAAAACCAAATGATATGCAGAACAAGGCAGAACTTCTTGTTTCCGAATCTCAGGGAGGAACAGATCAGCCCGGCTTTCGAATCATCAAAGACGAAAATGAATTCCGTAATGTGATCAAAGGAAGCTTTGGATTTATGGAAGTAGGCAAAGAACCCGCCATAGAGTACCCGAAATTTCCTAAGGATAAAAAAGTGGTGTTGTATAATTTAGGAAGCTTCAGATCAGGAAGCCATACTGTCACAGAGATTAGAAGCATTGCTGTGAAAGATCATATCCTTTATGTGGAAGTACCGGCCGGCCCGCCATCCGGTGGCATGGAAATCCAGGTGATCTCCCATCCATGGTTCATGTTTTCTGTTCCTGTCAATTATCAGTTTACCTCCGTAGAATTAAAATATTCAAAATAAAAATGGACAAAATATATTTAGATAATGCCGCAACCACTCCGCTCGCTGATGAAGTAATAGATGCAATGGTTGGTACGATGAAGATGAACTTCGGAAACCCGTCTTCCACCCATAGTTTTGGACAGGAAGCTAAGATTCTTATTGAAAATGTAAGGAGACAGGTTGCAGACTATCTTCATGTAACTCCTGCTGAAATCATTTTCACTTCCTGCGGAACAGAATCGAACAATATGATCATCAAATCCTCGGTGGAACATCTTGGGGTAGAAAGAATCATCAGTTCTCCCCTGGAGCACAAATGTGTGTCAGAAAGTATTCTGGATATGAAAAGCAGAAAAGGGGTGGAAGTAAAATACATCCGTCCTAACGAAAAAGGCGATATTGATCTTAATGCACTGGAAGGACTGCTTAAAGAATCTGATAAAAAAACTCTGGTAAGCCTTATGCATGCCAATAATGAGATCGGGAACCTGATGGATATTAAGAAAGTGGCAGCGCTTTGTAAAGAGCATAATGCTCTTTTCCATTCAGATACTGTACAGACCATGGCTCATATGAACCTTGATCTTTCAGATATTCCGGTGGATTTTGCATCGTGTAGCGCTCATAAATTCCATGGCCCGAAAGGGGCAGGTTTTGCTTTTATAAGAAAGGCAACCGGACTAAAAGGTATTATTACGGGAGGTCCTCAGGAGAGAAGTCTGCGTGCCGGAACAGAAAATGTTTGTGGTATCGTAGGACTTGGAAAAGCGCTGGAACTATCCCTTAACCATATGGAGGAGTATACCCAACATATGCAGGATATTAAAGATTATGCTATCGAAAGGCTTACAGCCGATATCGAAGGTATTAAATTCAACGGAAGAAGTTCTGAAAAGGAAAACAGTCTGTATACGGTATTAAGCGCTCTATTGCCTTATAAAAACCCATTGATAGGCCTTCAGCTGGATATGAAGGGGATTGCAATTTCTCAGGGAAGTGCATGCTCTTCCGGAGCATCCAAGCCATCTATGGTGATGATGATGGTCCTGTCAGAAGATGAGATGGATCATTGTACGCCATTGCGTATTTCGTTCAGTCATATGACTTCAAAATCAGATATTGATGCATTGGTGGATGCACTGAAGGAAATTTCAAAAGACTTTGCTATAGAAAAAACTAATGTTGAGCATAGATAGTCTTATGCGGTAAAAATTGTAATTTTGAAGAATCAAAAAGATAACAACAAGAAAATAATATTAATAAAATAAAAGAAACAAAATGGCTTTAGAAATTACAGACAGCTCATTTCAGGATACGGTTTTAAAATCAGATAAACCGGTATTAGTAGACTTCTGGGCAGTATGGTGTGGACCATGTAGAACATTGGGACCGATCATCGAAGAAGTAGCATCGGATTTTGAAGGGAAAGCAGTAGTAGGAAAAGTGGATGTAGACAACAACCAGGAAATTTCTATGCAGTATGGCATCAGAAATATCCCTACAGTGCTTATCTTTAAGAACGGTGAAGTAGTAGATAAATTAGTAGGTGTAGCTCCGAAAGAGGTGATCGCTGAAAAGCTAAGCGCTCACTTATAAAAAAATAAGTTTGATAATGAATGCCTTCCGTTATTGGAGGGCATTTTTTTTGAAAATAATTTGCAGGTAATAAAAAAAGATGTAATTTTGCAACCACGAAAAAGAAACGAAGTTCTTTACAAAATTTGATCCGGTAGTTCAGTTGGTTAGAATGCCGCCCTGTCACGGCGGAGGTCGCGGGTTCGAGTCCCGTCCGGATCGCAGAAGTTTTCTCAATTTCTTTAAAAAATTGATCCGGTAGTTCAGCTGGTTAGAATGCCGCCCTGTCACGGCGGAGGTCGCGGGTTCGAGTCCCGTCCGGATCGCAAAAAATCTTCTAGAAATAGAAGATTTTTTTTGTTTATATACTTGGAAAATTATCGGCAGTATGTAATAGATGACCTAAAAGCATGCGGGGTCAGGTACAAAAGTTGTGGGGAGAACTGAGTATTTTTCTTTATACTTTTGCCTTGAAGCAAAAGTATACAAAAATTCAAGACTGGAATCATCCGCTGAAAATTGACCTTGCCTCCTAAAATTTCCAAACTCGCATGGATTCAACATTGGTTATTCGACTCAATAGAGTGGCCATGCTCAGACATTGGAAATTTTTTAACGGATTCAAGATCAATTTTTCCTCTGATTTTTTATTTTTTATTTGAATCGGCGAACCTTAAAAGGTTTGTTAACGCTCCTGATTCCTAGGTCGATTAAAGAATACTTACAACTATTTTTCACAGTTCTTATTGGGTTGAAGCCGATTAGAAAAAAAACTCCGAAAATATCATCAAACATCTGTGGAAATTTGCGCCATCTGTGGTTAATTTTTTACTTATACGCTAAAATCGAAGATTAATCTCTCTTCAGTTGATGAATGTTCTTTCTACGGAGTCAAACAGTGATTGGTATACAATCCTATATTTTTTCTATTCATATTAACTCAACTTTTTGCTTGCTCCCCACAACTTTTGTACTTGATCCAGTATCAGCAGGAAAAGAAAAAAAATACTTCTGATAATATTATTATCTTAGCTGCTCAACATATACCTGGTGACAAAAAAGAAATTTATTCTGTATTCAATACTTAAAACATGGCTGATTTCAACCGTTACTTCAGTTGTTTTTGTCATTCTGTACCTTAGTGTAACCCGGGAAGACAGGGAGGTTTCAAGAAACTGTGATATGAGCGGATTAGCGTATGGCTTTGTTATTTTTTGGGTTCTGATCCTTAGCCTGGTATCTTTCACCAGTTTGTTGGCTCTTTTAAAACCATTTCGGAGTACAGTAAAGACCGCAATATGCTGGTTTATTTTACCTCTGATAACCTGTATTTCTTCTTTTTTCCTGGTTGTGGACAGTCAGATCGGGAAAGAGGAGATCATCATGTTATTCATTATGAATCTTCCGTGGATGGTACTTTGGTCATATTATTATACTAGGCTTACTTCCCGTTTCAGAGGATCATAGGTAGAAATATTATCTTTGGAAATCCTAAAGTTTCAGGGAGAAAAAGGTTATGGAAAATGGGAGTTAAATGCTTTACTTGTGCAAAAAAACCAGTTAGGTGCTTTAGTGCTATTGACGTGTTTACCGTTTTTTTACGGTATTTTTATGAATGTCTTTCACGATTCGATTTTAGGTCTGATATTTGTACTGGGTAGCCAAACTAAATGACCGATTTATTTTATGAAGAACATATCTGTGAAAAAATCCTTTTTATATGCCTGCTTATGTGCTGTATTTCTTGTTTCATGTAAAAAAGAAATAGAAAAAATAAGCGATACTTTTAAAGACACTGCATCTGCATCCGGAACTCCGGAGGCTGAAAAAGACTCCATAAAAAAAGATTCTGTTCCTGTAGTAAAGAAAGAATCTGTTCCGCCGGTCATGCAGGAGAACGGTTTTTATAATGCCTTTATCATTCCGAAGGATAAAAAAATGAGGGATTCCGTATATGCGGAGTTCAGTAAAAAATATAGTGTGGAAGAAAGGGCGGCTATTTTAGCGTTAAACAGATTAGATTCTAAAAGTAAATGGAATGCCGACACCCTGGTAGTTCCTGCAAAGATAGACACCACCCTGATGGCTTATTCGCCGTTTCCAATGCAGCTGGATATATTAAGCGGGGTGAAGAAGTTTGTGATCTTTTCATATCCTATACAGGCTTATGCAGTATATTCCAATGGAAGCCTTGTAAAATGGGGGCCGACAAGTATGGGTAAAAAATCTGCACAAACTACAAGAGGACTTACTTTTGCCAACTGGAAAAAGAAACTCTCTATTTCTACAGTAAGCAGTGAATGGAAACTTCCATATAATTTCAATATTCACAATATCGGCGGTATCGGCTGGCATGAATATACCCTTCCCGGATATCCGGCTTCCCATTCCTGTCTGAGATTATTGAGAAAAGATGCACAATGGCTGTATTCTTATGCAGATACGTGGATTCTTAATCCCGGAGGAGCGACAACAAAAGCAAAAGGTACTGCGGTCATGGTATTTGGTGATTACAAGTGGGGAGGAAGAAGACCCTGGAAAAAACTTTTGGATGATCCTAATGCCAACAATATTTCAGTAGAAGAACTTACCAAGTTATTGGAACCGGATGTGCCAAAAATGTTGAAAGAGCAGACCAATAGGGAAAAGATAGCCGATTCCATCAAAGCTGCCAAAGCTATGGAGGTACCGGCCCAAAACGAAAAACCAGAAGAATCGCCGCTTAATTAATTTTCTTTTCAAATTGTAAAGTAGATTCTTCAGCAAATTTTCTCAGCTTAAGCATTTCCTCCTTTCCTTTATGCTGTCCGAATCTGGCAGCTGCATAAGTAAGGAGAATAAAAAATAACATTACAAAAGAAGCGCTCAGTGCCCAAGGGTATTCAGCGCTTTTTATCTGTTTTTCGACATAGTACATGGTAAAAAAAGTCATCCAAAGAATGGAAAAAGAAAAATAGAGAAACATAAAAAATGTCCATACGGCAGAGCTGGGACCGAATACGCCCCGTATTACCGTGTGCTCATCCTCATTCTCAACACGCAGGGCAAGGCAGGGTTTCCAGTAATTGTCATATTCCGTTTCTACAGAAATTGTAGCGACTTCCCTGTTGATATTTCCGGAAAATTCACCCTTATGTTCAGCAAGATACTTTTTCAGATTTTCTGCATATTCCTCTTTGGTAAGGTGCGTAAACATCTTGAATCTTGGCCGGGTTCTTATTCTGTCTAAGGTGGTTTCTTCGGTTTTCATATTCTATTCTTGATAAGGAATTGGATCCTCCAGAGTAAAGCGGAAAGTAAGGGTCTCCTCTTTTCTCTGGACAACCATAGTGATGCTTCGCCCTTCATACGACTTCATGAGTCCTATCATTTTCTCCAGCGTCATGTCTGAAGTATTATCTCCATTGATGCTGATGATTCTGTCATCTTTTCTCAGGCCGGCTTCATAGGCTGGGGAGTCTTTTCTTACCCCTGCAATGGAAAATATAGGCTTTAGGGTAAATTTATATTGGAAAGAATCTTTGTATACTTCTACACCTTCCGGCGCATGGGTTTCAATCTTTACCTTATCCTGATGCCACTCCAGACCATTCTGCTTGAAATCCAGCCCGCTCATATTAAAATGAAAAGGGTCATCGAAATTTCTGTTTTTTTTCAAATATAGCTTTTTATTGGCATAATCAAAAATTGATGTGAACCTACGCATAATCTCTCCTCCTATGGAGCCTTTTCTGCTCTGGACAAGATTGACATGCTGAATGGAAAATTCATCAGGCATAGCAGTCAGCGGTTTTTCAAATTTGAAATCTCCCAGATAAAAATTATGAATCCGGCTTCTTTTTCCATAAATATCACCATTGAATCCACGGCCCAGAAAATCATCAATATTAGGTCTGTTGTACACGAAATTCTTAATCAGCGTGGGGAACAGCCAGATCGCATCACTGTTTCCCAGGTCAATCAGCAGCTTTGAATCCTTCTTTTCGTTGGTCATTTCAACATCTGCAACTACATAAGGTTTTTCTTTTTCGATGGTAATGGGGAGCTCTTTAAATCTTTTGAGTTTTCTGCTGACAAGATCCGTACTTTCATAGACGGTTATTTTTTTGGCAGTATAGTCTATGGAAATGGGATGATTCTTAAAAAAATGATACCCGATCACTCCATTCACCGGAATTCCCACATGCGGAGAAATATTAAAATCTTCATCCAGAATAACATACAGTGACATAGACCTATTGACCATTATATCTCCTATACGCCCTATGTTACGGTCAGATTTCAGGCCGTCAATACTGAGGCTTCCTCCAAGACCTGAAAATCTTATTTTTTCAACATTTCCCAGCTTAAGTTCCTTATTTTCCAGGCTGAAAAGAATCGTTTCTGCTACGCCGGTATCTAAGAGAAAGGTAAGTTCTGCACCATTAACGGTAATAGGAATAAAGATCAGGTTATTAATGAGCTGAAAAGGAATCACTGCTTTTTTGGTGTTAATCAACTCAAAAGAGTTCTGGGCACTGATAAAAATGCTTAATAATAAACCCAGTAAAAGAAGCTTGAATTTCATTTACTGAATTTAGTGAAATTATCAATATCATAATAAAAAAACATTCCAAATGCAGGAATGTTTATATAAACTACAATAAGTATTGTGTATTGTTGGGAATCTGTAAAAATGGATACGGGCTTATTTTGAGAAAAAATCCATAAGATCCATATAGTTTTTCTGATTCACTCCGTGTCCACTCATATATTCACGGAAGGTGAAATAACAGCTAAGGTCATACAGAAGGTCAGCTGCTTTTCTTCCCCATTCAAGTGGGATTACTGCATCATCTGTACCATGGGAAACGAAAAAGCGCAGTTTTTCAAGTTTCTTTTTGTCTTTTACAATATCGTCAAGAAGCTTTTCTTCAGGATAGCTGCTCAGACAGGCTACATAATTGAAGAGCTCAGGATATTTGAGAGCAAGAGCATAACATAATATTCCTCCCTGGCTGAAGCCACAAAGATGAGCTCTGCTTTCGGTAAGTCCATAATGATTGATGATTTTCAGTATACTTTCAAGTACCGAATTCAAAGATTCTTTAGCCTGAGGAAGATCAATAAAATTTTCTGGATCATTGAAATTGATATCATACCACGAATATCCTTCAAACTGGGTGTCGTGCGGTGCCCTGAAGCTGATAATGATCCAGTCAGAAGGAAGCGTTTCCCTGAAGCTGAAAAGATCCTGCTCATTGCTGCCGTAGCCGTGAAGCATAAAAAGAATAGGGGTTTGGGGTGTAATATTTTCCGGTTCTCTTATCAGATAATCTAAATTCATACAGCAAATATAATTAATAAATTACATTGTAAATAGTAACTTTTGTTATTCATCCGAAGAACTTTATCTTCTGAATCCTGTTTTGATAAAGACTGCACATTCGTGCTGTAGTATTGCATTTTATTAATCTATTGTTGGTTTTGACGATTTCATATTGTTTGTAAATCTTTATTGGAAATTTTTCATAAAAGTTATTTTTATATTAATAAAAAACTTATATTTGGAACATTAAAAAATCTATTTGGAGAAATGAAGCAATTTTACAATTCAAAAAGTTTACTGAGACTTTCTTTTTTATTCGTTTTATTATTTTCTGTGATTACCGTTGTCAATTCCTGTAAAAAAGATGACGATGATGAATTTCAGGATCACATGGTTCAATTCGAAGTAAAAACTACTACTGGTGGTGAAATTATCGCTGTTGTAACTCAGGTTGGCACCGTTCAGAATACGATTTACAATACACCACTTACTCCTGTGACATCACCATGGAAAAGTGAAGAATTTTTTGTAAACTCCAGTCAGGCTCAGGTGAACCTCGATGCCAATGCGGATATGCCGGATCCGGAATCAGAACTGACCATTAATCTCTGGATAGACGGAGAAATTGCGAGAACTGTTACAAAGAAAGGTAAAGGAGTTTTGGAAGCTTCTATCGACTACAGTTTTTTAGAGCCATAAAAAATTGATATTGATTTAAAATATAAAACCGCTTTTACAGCGGTTTTTTTTATTCGTCGATCATATGATGCTGTATAGCCCGGTTAATGAGTTCTGTAGAGTTTTTTGCCTGAAATTTTTGTAATAGATTTTTACGGTGGGTATCTACGGTGAGCGGGCTTAAAAAAAGTTCTTCCGCAATACTATTACTGGTTTTTCCCTGTGCCACCATCTGAAGGATCTGTTTTTCCCTTTTGGTAAGCCTTGGAATCGGCAGATCGTTTTGAGAGGGACGACTGATGATCTGTTTGGTTTCATTGCAGAAAACAATATCTCCGGAAAGCGCCCCTTTGATGCATATAACCAGCTCGTGGATCGAGGTATTTTTAAGCAGATATCCGCTGGCTCCGTTTTTTAGTGCCTGCATAATCATACTTCTTTCAGACCGGTTACTGAACATAATCACTGAAATCTCCGGATCAGTCTTTTTTATCTCTCTGCATAGCTCTGTACCATTGGCATCTGGTAGACTGATATCAAGAAGAATAATATCAATCTTATGGCTTTTGATAAGGCTTATCAGTTCAGAACCTGACGTAAATGTTTCCACGATATTGAAGCCGGGCTGACTGTTCAGCATCATCTTTAATCCTTCGATAACAATGGGGTGGTCATCTACTATGACGATGTTTATTTTTTCACTATCCATTTATATTGAGTTCTATATTCACGGTTGTTCCCTGGCTGTCAGAATGTATTTCCATATTTCCCTTCAGGTAATCAACCCTGTTTTTTAAATTTCGGAGTCCCATGCTTTTGGTCTTTTGTTCAGCATTGCTTTCAAATCCTTTTCCATTATCTTCAATGGTAATGAGGAAGTTTTTCTCAGATTGCGAGCACTGCAGTAAAATACTGCTGGCTGCGGCATGCTTTATTGCATTAGCCAATAGTTCCTGTATAATCCTGTAAATATTAAGCTGAATATTTATGGGAAGCTTTTTATCAATACGGATCGCCTGAAAGTCTATTTCCATATCTTTTCTGTTGTAAAATTCACACAGATCATTTAAGGCTGTTTCCAATCCGAAATTAAGCAGTGATTCAGGCATCAGGTTTCTTGCAACATGCCGGAGCTCACTTACAGAACGGTCCAGTTGTCCCAGAATCTTATAAAACTCCTTATCTTTTTCAGGATCTAAATGATTGGCTGACCAGGTGGAAAAGTTGATCTTTACACCGGCAAGCATTCCGCCTAAGCCATCATGAAGATCTCTTGCAATACGCTCTCTCTCTCTTTCCTCACCATCAAGAATTGCTTTTGTAAGTGATAGTTCTTCCTTTTGTTTGATCTCATTGATTTTTTGGGCATTGATTTTTTTATTTTTTCTGAAGATGATAAAAAGGAAGATCAGAAGGCTTATCACTAATAATAAGACAAGACTTAATCCCCATAAATAGGAGTTTTTTTTATTGACCTCAAGGTCTTTCTGATTTTTTTCAGCATTTAAGGTTGCTATTTTTCTTTCTTTTTCTGCAGCATTAAACTTTGATTCAATTTTATTGATCTCGAGTTTCACATTTTCAGTATTCAGGCTGTCGTTGAGTTTGGAATACTTCTGCTCCCAGACCAGTGCTCCTTTGAGATTTCCCATCTCTTCATTTAATGCAGAAAGCTGTTTATAAATAGTTTTTCTGTTCGCAAGATCCAGAGCGAGGGATTTTTCTGTTAAAACATCTTCCAGGACCTCTTTAGCCTCCTCATATCTTTTTAATTTTCGTAAAATGTCATATTTGTTGAAATAAAACATCTGTGCCAGTAAGTTCTGGTTGAATTTTTTTGTATAGAAGATTCCCTTTTCAATGATGGGAAGCGCCTCTGCATTTTTTTGGCGTGTAATGCAATATAATGTTCTGGCATAATAATAAAAAGCATTAACAGAGGATTCGGGATAGGGGGTGATTAGCTTTTCAGCCTTATCCAAAAACTTTTTGGCTTCGTCTCCTTTGGCCTGATAGCAGAAGTTATTGGCAAAGTTTAGATAGGTGAAGAATAACTCAGCAGAATTTGGATAATGGTTTTGGAGAATTTTAAGGGCTTTATCATTGTAATCTTCGGACTTTTTAAACTCGGCATTATACGTGAGAATGACAGCCAGCTGAGTATATAAAAAACCAAGGTTTCTACTGTTTTCGTATTTTTTAGCCAGTGGAATGCTTTTCTCAAGGATCGTCTTTACCAAAAAAGGATAACCTTCTTTATCCTTCTGCGTTACTCCATAGCTGTACCAGGCTGATGCCTGAAGAAGATCGGATTCCTCATTTTTAATTTTGGACAGTGTTTTAATGGCGCGCTGATAATATATGGCGGCATTTTCCTTGTTCCGATCCAGGTGATATTGTGCCCTGTAATATTCATACTTTGCTAAAAGAAAAGTGTCACCATGAATGAGCGTCTTTCCATTTTCCAGGTATTGTTTGCTGACCAGGGAATCAATATTTCTATAATAATTTGACAGCAGAAAAGATGCATTGGCCTTTGAAGTTTTGGGGGCAGTACTTTTTATGATGTTTTGCAAACTGTCCAGATAAGGTTTCTCATTAAGCGGGATGATTTGCTGGGATTGCAGAGCAAAGGAAAGCAATATGCTTAACAGGATCAGTAATCTCTTCATTGGTCTCAATTCTGTTGGGTGTATTTTTAAAAGCGTTCAATTTAACTAAAAATTTCAGGATAAAAAATACCAGAATTTCGGTAGAAAAAATTACTCATTATTCAGTATTGATAGTGTTTGATGACACCACTAGCTTTGCAGGTACCTAATTACAAATCATAGAATATCAAATAAAGTAACTAAAATTTAAACAAAAAGATTATGAAAAAAACGAGTATGAATCAGCTGTTCAAAGGGGTGTTTGCTGCTGTAATAGCAGTAATGCTTATTGGCTTTACAACTTCGTGCAGTAATGATGATGACGACAATGTGAATGGAGCAGGAAAAAGTCATAAAATAGTTTTTAAAGCGATTGCTTCTTCGGGAAGTGATATTGATGTGGCAGTTTACGGAATAGATGGTAACCCTACCACAGCTTCCAGCCTTAGTGGAAGTACCTGGAGCAGTCCGGAAGTAACATCCGAGCCGGGAGCATATAATGCTAATGTTGCTGTAAATGCAGTAGGACCTGATGCATCTGCTACTTTGAAGGTGCAGATCTGGGTAGACGGAGAATTGAAAAAAGAAGGAACTTCAAGCGGGCAGTACTTATCAGCTTCTGCCAGCTATACATTTTAATATTAAATTTTTAGTCCATAAACGGGCGCTGAGATCAATCTCAGCGCCCGTTTTTATATTGTGTTTAAAACTAACCTAAGTAGCTTTTCTTACCTTTCTGACGCAGCAGGAATTTGCCGTCAATTAGGCCGTTGTCATTTGCTGTATACATATCGTTTACTTTTTGTTTATTTCTGGATGGATGATGTTCTTTTTCTAGATTGCGTAGATAATCTTCGGATCATACTTTAAATTTATCAATTAATAAAGTTTAACTATTCAGATCAACAACAAATTAAGTATATTGGTATTGTATTTAACTCAAAAGGATGTGGAAAAAATTTATTTTATTTATATTCCTGTTGATCGCTGTTCCCGTATTTTCACAAAGTGATAAGGAGATTCAGTCTTACAGGGAAAAATTTTTTATCTATCACAAAATCGGAGCAGACAGTGCATTAATGTATGTTGATAGGATTCTTTTATCAAAAAATGATGCAGATCTTGCTTTTGCCTATACGGCAAAGAGATATCTGCTTACCATCACCGGAAAAGAAAAAGAAGCCCGGGCATGTCTTTTAAAAATCAATCATTATCTTAAGAAAGTACAGGAAACTGAAGAAAACTACACAACCTTGTCCAATATATATAATATTCTGGGTAACACAGATATGGCCAATCAGCTTCCTGATGAAGCATTGAAGAATTTTATAAAAGCTGATTTTTTTGCCGAAAAGAATAATGATATCAAACAACATATTAAAATCAAGGGAAATATTGCTTTTGTAAAGCTTACCATCGGGCAGACAGACGATGCTATTGTAGAAAACCGTGAGGTTTTGAATCTGCTGAAAAAGAATAAAAGTTTATATCCACAGGAAAATTTTGAAATCATCTACAATACCGTGTTTTCTAATATGGGACACCTGTATTCCGATAAATACATTACGGACCCCCAAAAAAATAAAAAATATGGAGACAGCGCTCTTTATAATTTTAACGAACTTCTCCGCACCACAAAAGATAAGAAGCTCCTGGCAAAGACTTATCTGAAACTGGGTACATTGAGTAATAAAAAAAAGGAGTATTTCAAAGCATCGGAATATTATCTGAAAAGTCTGGATATGTATAGAACTCTGAAGCTTAAAGATGAAACCCTTAATCTCAAATACAACTTAGGCGTTAATTTCTATGAGCATAATGATTATATGGAATCAAAACGTAATTTCCTTGAAATGTCCCATCTGATGGAAAAGGATTCCATGGTGAATACTGATTATATATTTGCACAGGACTACCTGGCCAGAATTTATCTGAAGGAAGGGAAAACTGATTCTGTTGAATTTTATAACAAAAAATTCATAGAGCTGTACAAAGAAAATTCAGAATTGGAAAAAAAGAAAATGGGGGAGATCTACAGAGAGATCAATTCTAAAAATCTGAATGATGAGATCAGTAAAAGTTCATCCACACTCAGAAATCGCCTGTTTCTTATCATTGCATTAATTGCTCTGATCGGCTGTATCACGGGATACCTGCTTTTTCAGATCCGGAAAAAGAAAAATATTGAGCGAAGTCTGGATGAATTGATGCTTCAGGTAAAAGACTACAGCCTGGCTAGCAGACCCACTAAAAACAGCTTTACCATAAGTGACGAAAAGGAAGCGGAGATCATGGGAAAACTGATTGAACTGGAAGAGAAGAAGCTCTATCTTAAAAATGAGTATAACCAGGCTTTTGTCGCTAAAAAACTGAATACCAACACCTCTTATTTATCACAGACGATTAATAAGTACATGAAAAAATCTTTTAGTGAATACACCAATGAGTTGAGAATCAATTATATTCTGAAAGAACTTTCCGAAGATAAAAAGCTGAGAAATTATACCACCCAGGCATTGGCTGATATTGTAGGCTATAAAAATGGAATTTCGTTTGCAAGAACATTCAAAGAAAAAACGGGAGTGACCCCGTTTCAATATATCGAAAAACTGAATAAAGATTTGTAAATAATTTTGAAATATTTATTTTAGCATAACGGAACATCTTGCTGTGTACATCTATTGTAAGAGAGGCATTTTGTTACCTTTACCAGGCAGGGATTTATAACATTTCCTGAACCGCCACCATTATTGGTGCCTCCTGCACCGGTGCCGTCATCGTTCCCTCCATTATTAATAGAGATATCTCCGGCAATAATATTCAATTGCTCTTTTCTTGACAGTTTTTTAAACTTCGAAGTACATTTAGTTTCCATTGTAATCATTTTTTTGATGTGTTTTTATATCCAGAAGTAATTCTCAGTTCATAAAGTAGCAGGCAGATTGAAACCTGCAAGCTGATTGTTAGAATTTTATTCACTGGCAGAATCACAGCACAGTCCTATTATATTTCCTGATCCGTTTCCATTATTGGTTCCGGCACCGTTATTTTTGTCATCATCATCTTCCACACTTAAGACTTCTATATTACCTCCGGTTATAGTTGATAGCTTCTTTTTTGATAATTTTTTTAATGACGTTTTTAATTGTGTTTTCATAGTTTAATTTTTTTCAATGGCTGTTACTATTTTATTGCATTTGTCGTTCCGGTTATTCTTCATCTCATGGTCTTGATACTGAGTATTACAAATGTAGAAAATTAATAAGCTTTCAATCTGATGGTTGGGTCTTAATCTTTTAGTGAGCATGTTTGTGTTTTGTATCTTGCTGTATATTAGTATTTTATAGTATTGTTTGAGAGCTTACTTTTTATAAAAAGTTATACTATTTTTTATGAAATATATATAGCTGCAATTTTTTTGTGCTTCGGATTAAGCAAAATTTGTAGGGTAAAATAATCACAGAAATTTTTTAACCTTAAAAAAAGCGATATGAAAAAAATAGTAATCCTGAGTATCGTGCTATCATTAAGCAGCATCTCAACAGCAAAAGCACAAAGTTTTTTAGATAAAATAGACAGGGCGGTAGACAAAGTGGACCGTGCGTCAAATACAGCAGATAGAGCCTCCAATACAGGTCGGAAACTGAGTTCTTTGTTCGGTAAAAAAAATAAAAAGAACACTTCTAAAACTAATGAAATTGAAACCATGACTATAATCAGAATTTCAAATATTGATCTTACCAGCCTAAAAAAAATTGATGGCATCATTTCAGGAACCAGCGGAGTAACTGACACTGATATGAAGTACAATGCAAATGAATCCATTATTACCGTAATGCATACCGGCAGCTCAGAAATGCTTTTGGAAAACATACAACCTAAAGCAAAAAGTATTTTCACGGATAAAAATGTTGAAAGCTTTGATGAGGGAAGTATAGAAATTAAGATAAAATAAAATAAAATACAGGGTTACTAACCATAACTAAAACAATTCAATTATGAAAAAATTTTACCTCACCTTACTGGTTTTTACCATCGTAAAAATAGCAGCACAACCGGTTATCTCAGCCAATCATGCCATACAGCCGGGAGCAACTACATACCAGCATGCAGACCCTTTAACACTAAGTGGGCTGACACCCGGGCCCTCAGGAGCCAATGTATCCTGGGACTTTTCTCAATATTCTTCCGCTACAACGACATCACAGACGATGTACAACTGCCCGGGTAATTCTAACTGTTTAGATTTTGACGGAGCGAATAAAATGATAGGAAGTGATAATGGAAACTCCTACAGCTACTTGTTATATTCCAATAATGAGCTTTCTACAATTGGAAGTAAGTCCACTAGTACAAGCGGAACGACCTTGTATACTTTTGACAATCCTAAACTGGAACTTAAATTTCCAGTCACCTATCTGCAGTCGTTCACGGATTCCTGGACAGGCTATAGTACCCCTTCAGGAACATCAGAAACCGGAAACCATACCGTTACAGTAGATGCTTACGGAACGCTCAAAACTCCCTTGGGTATTTTCCCCAATACACTAAGAACCAAAAGAATAGTAAACGTAACCAATAATGTGACAGGAAGTCCCTTAACTACTTCTGTGATTGAGATTTATACATGGATTTCATCCGAATATTCAGGGGCGTTGTTAACAATAGGTTTTGCAGATACAACAATTTCAGGATATCCTACAATTCATACCCGAAGTTTAAGCTACGGAAAAAATATCTTAACATTAGGGACTAAAGATCTGCTGGTCGATAAACAGATTGATATGTATCCTAATCCGGCTTCAGATTATGTGACCATAAAAAATGGAGATAAAGCAACAAAAATAGAAATAAACAATACGGAAGGTAGAAAAATTTATGAATCCAATAATGCAGGTAAGGTTGATCTCTCAGGGTTTCCTTCGGGTGTGTATTACCTTACCCTAAGCTTTAAAGATGGAAAAACGCAGACCAGGAAAATTATTAAAAAATAGCTTTATTGATTTATGGAGCATACTACTCAGCTTGAAAAAAAAGTTTTTCGTTTGCAGATTCTTTGCACATTGATGATGAGCATAGCATGTTTTACCCTGTTGATGGGATTTGTTTCGGAAGATAAAAAGAGATTTGAAGAGATTGATGTAGAACGAATCAATATCATTGAAAAGGATGGTACATTGAGAATGACGATTTCAAATAGAGAACGCTCACCGTCTCCTTTATACAAGGGAAAATCTTTTGGTCTTAAAGGTGGAGACCGTACAGGACTTATCTTTTTCAATGAAGAAGAAACGGAGGTAGGAGGATTGATTTTTTCCGGAAAGACTGATATCAATGGAAAATATACCGCCATAGGTCACTTATCATTTGATCAGCATAACCAAAATCAAACGCTTTATTTATCCTACGGCGATCGGAACGGTAAACGGAAAATGGGTCTTAATATAGACGACTGGCAGGACTCGCCGATATTTTCCGAATGGAACCAGCAGTATCATCAGGCAGCAAAAATTACTGATGCCGAAGAAAGAAATAAGAAAATTAAAGAATTGATGGAACCTCGTCCCGGAGAACCTGCATTCGCAAAAAGGGTTTTTGTAGGAAGGGATGAGCAAAAGAAAGCTACCGTAATGCTGGCCGACCGGGCAGGAAAACCTCGGCTGAGACTGTCCGTAGAGGCAGGCGGTGATGCAAAAATAGATTTTCTTGATGAAAAAGGAAACGTTACCTACAGTCTTCCTGAGAAGGCTGCTCAACAAGGAAGATAATTGGTAAATGACAAATTATTAAGGCTAAAAAACACGAATTTAGTCTGTGATAGTTAAAGAACGGTCCTGCGGGACCGCTCTTTACATATATTTTGCATGATGATTAAATCACCTTTACAATGAAGTAACTTTTCTTACCTTTCTGAAGCAGCAGGAATTTGCTGTCAATAAGGTCGGTCTCATTTGCTGTATACGTATCGTTTACTTTTTGTTTGTTGACAGAAATTGAATTTCCTTTAATTTCTCGCTGAGCTTCACTTTTAGATTTCAGGAATCCTGATTTTTCAGAAAGCAGGTCAATAATATTTATGCCTAAAACATCAGCTTTTGCCACTTCTTTTTGCGGAACCCCGTCAAAAACTTCAAGGAATATTTCCTCATCTAGACTTATTAGGTCTTCCGCAGTAGAACGTCCGAAAAGAATTTCAGAAGCTTTCAGGGCTTTTTCATATTCTTCCTGTCCGTGTACCCAAACCGTAACCTCTTCAGCGAGTTTCTTTTGCAGTTTTCTTTCATGGGGAGCCGTTTTATGCTCTTCAATTAAAGATTCAATTTCCTCTTTTCCTAAGAACGTATAGAACCTGATGAATCTTTCAGCATCATCATCCGTAGCATTCAGCCAGAATTGATAGAATTTATATGGTGAAGTTTTCTTCTTATCCAGCCAGTAATTTTCTCCGCTTTCAGACTTTCCGAATTTAGAACCGTCCGCTTTTGTAATCAATGGAACAGTTAATGCAAATGCTTCACCCTGAGCTTTTCTACGGATCAATTCTGTACCGGTCGTGATATTTCCCCACTGGTCAGTTCCTCCCATCTGTAGCTTTACATTATTATTTTGGTAAAGGTGAAGGAAATCATACCCCTGAATCAGCTGATATGTAAATTCTGTAAAACTCATTCCGTCTGCACCGCTCTCTCCTGAGAATCTTTTCTTTACTGAATCTTTAGCCATCATGTAGTTCACAGTGATGTTTTTCCCTACATTTTTGGCAAAATCAAGGAATGAAATATTCTTCATCCAGTCGTAGTTGTTCACCAGTTCAGCCTTATTAGGCTCATTCCCTGCAAAATTAAGGAATCTTGAAAGCTGATTTTTTAAACAATCTACATAATGTAAAAGAGTTTCTTCATCTAAAAGGTTTCTCTCCGCTGATTTTCCGGATGGATCCCCGATCATTCCTGTAGCCCCACCTACCAAGGCAATCGGCTTGTGCCCATGCTGCTGGAAGTGAGCTAAAATTTTGATTTGGATAAGACTTCCGATATGTAAAGAATCGGCTGTAGGATCAAAACCAATATATGCTGTAGTTACCTCTTTATTCAGTTGTTCATCGGTTCCGGGCATCATATCGGCAAACAGACCACGCCATTTCAGTTCTTCTATAAAGGAATTCATTGATTTTTTACTTTAAAATTTTACGGTGCAAAGATAGTAAATTCAAAAGTATGAAGGGAAAAGCGAAAACGTAAAATTGTTGAAAGAGTGAAGGATGGAAAAAACGGAAATTATGGGAGATGAATAGGTGCAGTAGGGAAGCCGGAGGCTCGAAGAGAGAAGATATGAAGGTTTGAAAAATAAAAAGACTTCCGATGCTATTAATTATTGAAAATATTCTTGATCTGCTTATAAAAAAACAAGAAGTTAATGGTTTGACAGAAACGTCATGCTTTCATCTTCCAGCCTTTCTATTTTACCACTCTCGCCATTTGTCTTTTTGTCCCAAATAGGTTATATTTGTTATCAATGAACGACGAACAGCTATTCCTGCTCATCCAGAAGGCCAAGGATAAAGACCAGAAGGCCCAGACTAAACTCATTAATGTTTTTTGGGTGGACGTTTTCTCTTTTGTCATGAAAAAAGTAAAAGATGAAAATGACGCCGATGAAATTACTGTGAATGTTTTTTCCAAAGTGTTGTCGAAACTGGATATGTTCGATCCTCATTTTCAGTTCAAAACCTGGATACTTACCATTGCCCAAAATACTGTAATCGATTTTTGGAGAAAGAAGAACCGGGAGAATGAAGATGCTGTTGAAAACCTTGATGAGGTCAAAAATCAGTACGCCAAATCACCGGAAGAGCTTATGATCTCTGCTGAAGAACAGAAAAAGATCATCAAAACCATAGAATCTCTGGATGCCAACTATCAGGATATTATTAAACTGAGGTTTTTCGAGGAAAAAAGCATCAAAGAAATTGCGGAGGAGCTGGGGATTTCCGTTGCCAATACAAAAGTAAGGGTAATGCGTGCCAAAAAAGTACTTGCCGAACTATTGAAGAATAACGAGTTTGACGATAATTAAAGGGAATTTATTCAACAGGAAAATGGCTTTTCCGATTAAAATGATAAGGCAGAACATTGGCTTTACTCCAGAATTAAATCTGACAACCTTACCTTAAAAGTAAACTTCTTCCTTTGTTTTAGGAAGGATTATTTTTTGCTGCTTTTCCTGATTTCTGTTTTGCAGATTGATCTTAACTCCTTTTTTAATATAGGTTTCTTTTAAAGATTGACCATATTCAGCCTTATTTTCCACTTCTTTTGTATAATTGAGCTGTCCCGTTGAAAGGTTGAAATCTATATCTTTCCAGTAATCCCCGGGTCTTCCCGAAGTACTTGATGTTCCTATCAATTCAAAATGACCGTTCTGAAATCTATACCGGTCGGTAACATCCCATTTCCAGCTGCTTCCCCCGTTTTGAGAAATAATCAGAATCCCTTTCTCTATGCTGGTTTCTCTATAAGGGTCACCCATCATCCCGCCGGCACTGCTTTCCATCACAGCGTTCCTTGATTTTTCCAAAATAGCCCATTTTCCGTTTACTTTTTTCAGAATCTGGATCTCACGGATCTTTCCCAGTTCGCCCTCATCCTTTGTCGTATAAATAATTACCTTTTCAGGAATTTTATCGCCATCAAGGTCACCGTCTATGGTATCAATTACCGTAGAGCCAGCAGGCTGAAATTCTTTTTGAGCAAAGCATAAGCCGCTTACAGCCATATATAGAAGAAAAAGTGTCTTTTTCATGAATCAGATTTTACCTTGGAAATTTACGATGAAAATTTGAATTATCAGTTTCATCAATTTTTCCAGTTGATGGTTTCCATTAAAAAATCCTTAACTTTGAACTTCAATTTTAGAAATGGAAAATTTAGTTCAAGACACTACCGTTCAAAAACCAAAATGGATCCGCGTAAAACTTCCTACCGGAAAGAATTACAGAGAGCTGAGAACTTTGGTTGATAAATATAAATTAAATACCATTTGCCAAAGCGGAAGCTGCCCGAACATGGGAGAATGCTGGGGCGAAGGTACGGCTACTTTTATGATCTTAGGGAATATCTGTACAAGAAGCTGCGGATTCTGCGGGGTAAAAACAGGAAAGCCACTTGATGTAAATTGGGATGAGCCTGAAAAAGTAGCCCGTTCTATCAAATTAATGAAGATCAAACATGCCGTTCTTACTTCAGTAGATCGTGATGATTTGAAGGACATGGGATCTATTCTTTGGGGGGAAACTGTAAATGCAGTAAGGAGAATTTCTCCGGGAACCACTATGGAAACCCTTATTCCCGATTTTCAGGGTATTACAAAACATCTTGACAGATTGGTAGATGTAGCTCCTGAAGTGATTTCTCACAATATGGAAACCGTTAAACGTTTGACAAGAGAAGTAAGAATCCAGGCTAAGTACGAGCGAAGCCTTGAGGTTTTAAGATATCTGAAGGAAGCGGGACAGAGAAGAACAAAAACCGGTGTGATGCTTGGTTTGGGAGAAACCAGAGATGAGGTTTTCCAGACGATAGAAGACATCAGAAATGCCAACGTGGATGTGATTACCTTGGGACAATATCTTCAGCCAACCAAAAAGCATCTTCCGGTGAAAAAATTCATTACGCCTGAAGAGTTTGATGAGTTCGGAGATTTTGCAAGAAGCTTAGGCTTCAGACATGTGGAAAGCTCACCACTCGTAAGAAGCTCCTATCACGCAGAAAAACATATTCATTAAGATATAAGCCGTTCAGAAATGAGCGGTTTTCTTTTTTCCGGATAACAGGAACATCCATAATAAGATTGAATGTCGGTTTACGTATTGCATGCGGAATCTCTTTTGATCTCACCAATCTTCCCATTCACTTCAATAGCCCTGAAATGTTTTTTCTTAAATTCAGAAGGTGTTTCTCCTGTATGCTGCTTAAATAGCTTATTAAAATACGACAGACTTTCAAAACCCACCTGAAAGCAAACCTCGGTCACCGAATAATCTTTCAATAGAAATACCTTGGCCTGACTGATCCTGTAGTTATTGACAAAATCGGTGAAAGTCATATTGGTTTGCTTTTTAAAATAACGACAGAATGCAGGAGTGCTCAGGCTTACGATCTTTGCAATTTCGTTCACATTGGGTTTCCTGTCATAATTTTCATGGATGTAATCGTAGATCGTTCCCATTCTGATCTTATCGTTCAGAAACCATTTGATTCTCGTATCCTCCCGGTTGAGCTCTTTTACTTCGGCAGAATGAGCAAGGATCTGTAGAATTTCGAGCAGCCCCATCATAGACCCGAAGGCATCCCTATTTTTGATGGTCTGAAGCTTCTCTACAACCGTATTTTTGGTTTCGCCAAAAAATGACAGCCCAAGGTAGGATCTTTCCAGCAGCTTTTTGATAGGCTCAAATTCGGGAACGGGTAAGATGATCTCCTGAAGGAAATTTTCCTGCATCTGAACGACAAGCTGGCGGCATTCGGTTTGGATACCGTAGTCGAAATTTAAATGCGGAACATTAGCGCCAATCAAGAGAAGATCGCTGTCTGTGAAAGCAGAAATATCCTTTCCTACATGCCGGATCCCGTTTACAGCTTCTACATATACCAGCTCTATTTCAGGATGGTAATGCCAGAAAAAACAGTTCTTCAGCGATGGTGAAAAGAGCTTGAAAGATTTTCCCGTTTCAAACTCAATGGTTTCTTTCTGGATCTTCATTTTGTTCTCATTTGATTGTTTATGGATTTAAAAATAATAAAAAAGGTTAATATGGAGCAAATTTTTATCATTCAAAGAGAGGTGAAATCCAAACTTTCTTTCGATTTTTGCAGTGTCAAAATAAAAAAGGATAGCCTTTGGAATTTTGCATCAGAATAATTGAGAAAAAGATTCAGAGACAATGAAGATTGATAAAAGAATAATCCCGCTGGCGATTGGCGGATTAGGAATAGGAACCACGGAATTTACCGTGATGGGGCTGCTGCCCGATATTGCCAAAACATTGCAGATCACAATTCCCCAGGCAGGACATTTAATTTCAGCTTACGCGATGGGAGTAGTGATCGGAGCTCCTATTCTGATAGGATACTCTGTGAAGTTTCCGCCTAAAAAAGTACTGATGGCTTTTATGATCCTTTTCACTTTGTTTAACGGGCTTTCGGCGATCGCTCCTGACTATGGTACTATGCTGATCATCCGGTTCATGTCCGGTCTTCCGCATGGAGCTTTCTTTGGAGTAGGAACCGTAGTTGCATCCAGGATGGCCGGGAAAGGAAAAGAAGCATTCTATATATCGATGATGTTTACCGGCCTTACCGTTGCCAATCTGGCTATGGTGCCTCTGGTTACTTATATCGGGCATACCTTTCACTGGCGGTTGTATTTTGCTATCGTAGCGGTCATAGGGATCTTTGCCCTGTTGTTTTTAAAATTGTGGCTTCCCCCAATGGAATCCAATCAAAATACCCATTTTCTGGAAGAGCTTAAATTTCTTAAAAATAAGCAGTCCTGGCTGGTGTTGGCTATTACGGCCATTGGTTTTGGAGGACTTTTTACATGGCTCAGCTATATTACACCCTTAATGACTGTGGTAGCCGGAATCAAAAGCAGCCAAATGGCCTATGTGATGGTTCTTGCCGGAGCTGGAATGGTGGTAGGTAACCTGGTAGGAGGTATTGTTTCAGATAAACTCGGTCCTGAAAAAACGTGTGCTGTTCTTATCTTTTTGATGATGATTTCTTTAGGAGGCGTATTTTTACTTGCTGAGCATCAGAATATAGCGCTGATACTGACGTTCATGTGTGGAGCCTTATCCATGTCTATTGCGTCACCTATTAATATTATGATGATGAAGGCCGCTCCAAAAAGTGAAATGATGGCGGCTGCTTTTATGCAGGCAGGCTTTAATATTGCCAATGCGATGGGGGCTTTCCTGGGAGGAATTCCCCTGGAATATGGGTTGCCTTTCAATTATCCTTCATTGGTAGGGGTGGGGATGACCTTCATTGGCCTTGTTGTCAGCATCCGGTATATGTATCTCTATGGCTCCCGGACATCCGGTGAAGAAGAAACTGCTGCAGAATGTATCTCATGCGACAAATAAATACATTCTGAATACGAACCGGATATTGAATCCGTTGAGCTTCAGGATAAACATAAAAGAAAAAGACTGCACCTATACGATGCAGTCTTTTTCTTTTTATGGAATCTTTAAGCCTCTACTTCATCTCCGTTTTTACACCAGTAGAGCGCATTGTATAAATTTTCTTTAGGGAAAGATTTAAACTCTCCCGGCATGACAACGCTGAAAATATCCGTGAAGTTCTGTACCCCTTCTTTGTCTGTAACAATAGCGGTACGGTTCCACTTGGTAAGGTTTTTTAATCCCAAAAGCACATCTTCAAGCCATGCCCCCATGGTAAACTTATCCAGATCGGTATCCAAATACAGCAGGTAATTTAACTCACCAAATTGTTCTACCTTCTCTTTAACGCGCGGAATTACCAGGTTTTCAAAATCTTCTCTCGTTACTTCTCCTGTTGCATTGAATGCAGCAACATTTTCCGGAGCTTCTGGAATAATTGTTATCATAGTGAATATTTTATAGTGGTTTGATTTGAGTGAGATAACAATAATTGCACCATAAGTTCATGATAAGTTGTTAAAATTGATATAAATATTGTTATTTTTAGAGTAAAATATTAATATGGATCTTAAATCAAATGAACCTTTTTGGCTATTAAAAAACGGACTCATTGCCTCGTATCCCTCTTTAAAATCAGATGAAGAATGCGATGTGCTGATTATTGGCGGTGGAATTACAGGAAGCCTTATTGCCCATCAGATGATCGAAGATGGATATAAAACAATTCTTATAGACAAACGGGAGCTTTGTAACGGCAGTACATCAGCCACAACATCCATGCTTCAGTATGAAATTGATGTCCCGCTCTATGAGTTAACAGAAAAAATTGGTGAGAAAGGTGCTCTCTTAAGCTATAAAGCCTGCTCGGATGCTATTGATATCATTGAGAAGCTTTCGGACCGTATTAATTCCGGTGCCGGTTTTAGACGAAAAAAATCACTGTATTTTGCCTCAAAAAAGAAAGATGTCGGATGGCTGAAAAAAGAATATGACGCCAGGAAAAAAGCCGGGTTTAATGTAAAATGGCTGGAGGCGGAGCAGGTGTTCGAAAAATTTGAGTTTGAAAATACCTATGGGGGAATTCTCTCTGATCAGGGAGGAAGCATTGATGCCTTTCAATTTGCCCATGAGCTGTTCATCCATAATATAAAAAAGGGACTGGAAATATTTGACAAAACTGAAATGGTGAAAGTGGAATACCATAAAGGCTTTAATCTGGCCACAACAGACACCGGATACCAGATCAAAACAAAAAAAATAATATACTGTATCGGTTACGAAAGCAAAAATTTATTGAAGGAAAACTTCGTTGATCTGAAGAGTACCTATGCCATTGTTTCCGAAATTGATAAAAAGAAATTTAAAAATATTCAGAATACCCTGGTATGGAATACCGATGACCCTTATCTGTATATGCGGACCACTGATGATGGGAGACTTTTGATAGGGGGAGGAGATGAGGATTTTCACGATCCTCAGAAAAGGGATGCCTTACTGAATAAAAAGGAAAAAGAAATTGTAAGAACCTTAAAGAAAATAAAGCCAGATTATCACTTTTACACAGATTTTGTCTGGGCAGGGACCTTTGGCGAGACCAAAGACGGATTACCTTATATCGGAGAACATAAAAATTTTAAAAACTCCTATTTTGTATTAGGTTTTGGTGGCAACGGAATCACGTTTTCTGTGACAGGAATGGAGATGGCTTCCCTTTTTATGAAAAACAAAAAGCACCCCTTATCGAGATACTTTAAATTTGGAAGGTAACACATAAAGACAATAATTGTTTAAGTAAAAACCTTACTTTGGTAATCTGCCTGGCTGAAGGTTTCGGATATAACAGAACACATAAAGCGGGTTTCAGCCCGCTTTTAAGTTATCATTTATACCCATTTTTTCCAGCCAGTTCCAGAATTGAGCTTTCAATTGCTTTTCCTAGATCATCAGAATCATCAGTTCCCCTTTTCTTCATTTCATTGTCAATGTAGGTCTGGCGTTTCCGGGAAAGTTCCTCAATTTCTTTTTGTATTTTCTCACGAGCCGCCGATTTTACCGCAATCGTTTTTTGAATTTCTTCTCTGCTTTTCCCTTTCAGTTCTGCCGGGAGTTCACTTTCTTTAACACTGGCAATAAATCCGGCGTCTTTCTCTGCTTTATCTACCAGATCCCAATGGTCATTTTTATAAGCATTCTTCTTGGATTTAGCAACAGCTCTTTCCACAAGATTGGAGGCAGACTGCGATTCTGCATTTTTATCCTGAGAGATCTGCTTCGCCCTGAATTCCGAACCGCGATTCCCATAATAGAGATACGTATCATTGAGTTTTGCATTGCACTCGGAAATTCTGATATCATAAGGCGTTTCAATGTACATTACCTTTCTGTTGCTGTCAATATTGAAATACTTACCACCGCCTAAGGTTGCTCCGTTTTGCCAGAACGTTTGAATTCCTTCCTCCCGGCTACCGCAAAAAATAGTGTTGATGTAGATATTTTTATCCTTTGCTTTTGCAATGACCTCTTTATAGCTTATCCGCCCCTGATCGAATGCTTCATTTCCTGCAATATAAATCAGTTTCATGCTTTTATCATTGCCATCCCAGTTCAGGTTGGCTGAAGCATCCCGGATAACGGCACCACAATATTCACTTCCGCCATTGGTTTTTAAGGCGAATAGCTTTTCAGAGACCAGATCAAGGTCTTGGGTAAGAGGAGTGACCTGCCGGATGTAATTTTCATCCCTGATTCCGTCATTACCATATTCGTATAAGGCAATTTCAATCTGTGGAGCTTTTCCGTTATACTTCAAGGTAGTTAACGTATTGACGATATTCCATAATCTGGATTTTGCCTGATCAATCAATCCGTCCATACTGTTGGAGGTGTCCAGCAGTAGGGCGACCTGGATTTTATTATCTTTTATTGTATGTATCGGCATCATAGATGCATTTTGTACTTTTAAAGTACTGGCTTTGGTGTTCTTTTCTGAACAGCTAAGACCTGCACTATTCCAGGAGCTTAGAAAAGCTGTACCTGCAGCAAGTGCTAAGATTTGTAAAGTCGTCATATCATTATTTTTTATAGGTTATCTGTTGTATTAGCGGATGCAAAAGATTTTAGTCTTGTATTTTGTATACTTTTGTTTGACTCCTTCGAATAGCATTCATCGTTTGGAAAGAGATAGCCTTCGATTTCAAGACATTGAAAGAGCTGTTCAGTTGAAAAAACTGCCTCAAAGACCCGTGATTGGACCTCTGAGACCGCTTTTATTAAATCTGTTGTTTTTAAAGGATTTCGTATCTCGCTTTGATGCTGTATTTCAGCTTGATATTTTCTATATTGTCAAAAGAGTAATCTACCGGAGCATCTGCCATTTCCAGCTGTACATTGCTTGCTCTGCCTTTATAAGCTGCCGGCATGATCATATCACTGGTATAATCTTCGATCTCTACGATTTCCAGAGGACTCCCGGCTTTTTTACCCATACTTTCCAATAGGTAATCTGCCTTTTCTTTTGCTGCCTTTAAGGCGTTGATTTTAACCGTTTTTCTGAAATCTGCAATTTTGGTATTCTTTACTTCTGAAATATTCAGGCTGCTTACCCACTTTTGGTTCAGGTCTTCAAATATTTTACTCAGATTTGATTTTGAACCGGCTGTAAACTGATAGTTTTTGGTAAACTTAGCCGTCTTAGAATATATATTCTGGTACATCGACTTAAATTTGATATCCTCATTTTTTACCCCTGCATTTTTCAATGTTTCAAATAATTTCTTTTCGTTATCCGCGAGATCATTCTTATTATCAGCCTTTATTCCGATGCTGAAAATAATCTGATCCGGTTCAATTTCCATTTCTGCAACGCCTGTTACTTCAATAGCGTTTTTCTTTACTTCCTGAGCATTTACAAAGCTTCCAAGAGTTAAAATTCCGATCAATAAAAAGTGTTTCAATTTCATAATTTCCTGTTTTTAATTTTAAATTCTGAAGTAAAATTACACAGATCGTCAACCGGAAAACGGGAGACTTGGTAAAACGGAACTTTCACTTGGTGAATGGATGCAAAAAAGACAGTTCATTCCGAACTGCCTTTATAATATCTTTAAATATCTATTCCTGGTACCTGTTATTGTAAGAAGTAAACTTTTGAAATCTTATCATCTTTAAACTCATAAATGGCGGTAGCCTCTATCTTTTGACCAGGTCTTACTCCGGAGACACTTTCCTTATCGATGATGCTAGTACGGTTCAAGATTCTTTGCTTAATTTCACAATGAAGGTCAGGATATTTACTGAACATTGTTTCGTATGTTTTACGCATGGCTTCTTTTCCTTTGCTCAACAGGGTGTTGGGAAATGTATACAGTTCTACATCTTCGGCATAAGGTTCCAAAAATGCATCGATATTTCTTGCATTATAGGCGTTCAGCTGTTGCTGTACCAATATTTCAGGGGTTATTTTGATAATTTTAGCAGGATCAAAGGGCTGTCCGTTCTTAAAGACCGTGTTGATATCAGTCAGATTTTTAAGATTATCCACAGGGTTGGCATTTAACATCACAAGATCTGCAGCCTTTCCTTCATCAATACTGCCGTACCGGGTCTCTTTATTGAGAATTTTCGCCGGGTTGATCGTGGCGGATTCCAGGATTTGCCAGTTGGTCATTCCGGTTTCTTTCATCGCCAAAAGCTCATCCAAAAATGAAGCAGCGTGCTGGGTCCCGATATTTCCGGCATCCGTACCTGCAGCAATTGTTACGCCGCCTTCAGCAAGCATTTTAAGGTTAATCCTTCTTATAGAGTCGGTTTTTGATGCATAAGACTGTATCTGGGCAGAATTGAATCTGGTTTTATATTTTTTGATCAATGCCGAATCTGAAGTTTGTTCCAGGTGCTTCAGGTCATACATGGAGCCGATGCTCTCCGGATGTGAATTTTCGAGATCATAAGTTGTATACTGCTTTTTTTGGGCATACGTATCATAATAATTATCCATTACGGTGAGCGTAGGGCATACTATTACTTTTCTTGATTTTAAAAGGGCTACAAAGGCTTTGCCAAGAATTTCATTTTCTATATTGTGAACCAGGTAATCGGCTCCGTTCAGAACGGCAGTTTCAGCCGTGAAACGTTCCGTGGCATGTACCGCCACTTTCAAATTGTTTTTATGGGCTTCATCAATAGCTGCTTTTATAACAGGTTCCAGCTTCCGGGCCTGTTCTTCCTTTTGCTGTGCATCTCCCAGGACAATATACCAGATCTTGATAAAGTCCGGCCGATAAGGAAGCTGTTCCTGAACCATTTTTTTAGCCTGTTCTACAGTTAATGACAATCTGAAGGGTTCATTTTTGCCAAGATTTTTAAAAACCTCAGGTTCATAAGTGGTAATGAGGGGACCGGACATATAAACGGATGGCAGACTTTCCTTTTTCCTCAATGAGTCCCTCAGGCGAAGAAACTGATAAGTGGCACCAGGATCAATAACGGATGTAATCCCTGCTTTAAGATAGTACTGAAGAAGCTCTTCCATATGATCATGGCCCCAGGAAATTTCTTTTTCGTAGGGAACCTGCTTTCTGAGATCAAAAGCATCCGGTCTTGTATACAGTCCACCACTTTGGAAAAAATGGATGTGGGAATCCGTCATTCCGGGAATCAGAAATTTACCCTCTCCGTTCACGATCTGGGCGTTCTTTGGGATTCTTACCTGTTTGCTGGATTTTACCGTGGTGATGATCCCATTATTGATGACTACAGTCTGGGAAGGAATCATTTTTTGTCGCACAACATCTGCTACAGTGACGTTTTTGATATAAAGCTGTGCCCGGATGCAGCCGAAACACAAGACAGCCACAAAAAGGAGTTGAAATTTTTTCATGTTATTGTATACGTGAAATGATCTTACAAATATAATAAGCATTATCGATTGTGAAATCGTATTTTGTAAATTGATGGCAGATTTTTAAAGAGCGAACTTGGTGAAAGGAAAGTTTGACTTGGTAAAGAATAAGAGACAATATATAAAGTTTTAGTTACTTTGCACTAAACATCTGAAGTCTGTGAAATTATTTTTAAAAATAGGGTTTATGATAATGCTTGCTGTGGGACATTCTTTCGCTGCACAGGATACTACCAGAGTTTCTCAGGCATTGAAATCTGCTGCAAAACTGAAAAAAGCGGTAGACAAAAATGATCATAAAGGTGTGGCTGAGACCTATGTCACAATGGCCAATGACTACTACAATCAGGGGAATTATGCTAAAAGTGAAGAATTTCTCATGAAGGCTAAAAATATTTATCAGAATCTTAATGATAAGAAAAACCTGGAGGCAGTGACCCGGAAACTGGCCCAGTCCCAGGAAAAACAGAATAAAATAACACCTGCCATCAGCAATTACAATATGGCAGCGCAGATGAGCTACAGCGAAAAAAGCCGGGCGGTGAATGCCAATGATGTTGCCAGACTTTCATCTTCATCTCCACAGCAGAAAGTTGAAGCGATTCAAAACAATATCAGTATCAGCAGCAGGGAAAATGAACAGGCAGATCTGGCAGAAAGCTATAGCCAGCTGGCAGAAGTTAACCTCCAGCAGAAAGACCTCTATAAAGCTGAAGCCAACCTCAACAATGCTTATACGATCTCAAAAAAAGAGGCTCCACAGCAGGCATTGGCCATTAATCAGAAGCTCGCGGATCTGTATGTTGAAAACAGGAATTTTGATAAAGCAATTGAAGCAAAAAAGAAAGTGCTCAAAGAGGATTTTGTAAAAGAAAACTCTCAGGAAAAAGTCAATCAGATTCAGGAGCTTGCGGATATTTACCTCAAGAAGAATGATCCGAAAGAGGCCGTCGGCTTATTGAAAAATGCCTATACCATTGCTTTGGATAAAGGTCATACCTTAGAAGCTCAGAAAAGTGTAAAGAAGCTGGACAGTCTCTATGCCATCTCGGGAAATACAGATGCTTCAATGCAATTATACAGGGATTTTCTGGGAAACCTTCCCAATCTGGTCTCCAAAGACCGAAGTCTGATCGATAACAAAATCCTGGAAGATACCGAGCAGCGTATCTCGCAGCTGGAAAAAGAAAAAGAGCTTAAAGATGAGCTGATCCGGAAGAAAAATGTTTTTAATTACGGACTGATCGGTGCTTTAATGCTCCTTACAGGACTGATTATTATCATTTTCAGAACCCTGAAAAAAGTACAGGTTAAAAACAAAAAGATTGCCCTTCAGTCGCTTCGTCGGGAGATGAACCCTCATTTTATTTTTAACAGTCTCAATAGTGTCAATCATTTTATTGCTACGAATAATGAATTGGAAGCCAATCAGTATCTTACCAAATTTTCCAAACTGATGCGCGGTGTTATGGAAAACTCCACAGAAGATTTTATTCCCCTTCAGCAGGAACTGGATCTCCTCCAGAATTATCTGGCATTGGAAAAAACACGTTTTGCAGATAAATTCGACTATGAAATTGATGTGGATGAGGATCTGGGTATGCATAATCTGCAGGTCCCGGGAATGCTCGTACAGCCGTTTCTGGAAAATGCTATATGGCATGGATTGCGTTATAAAACTGAAAAAGGATTCCTGACGTTAAGCTTTGTGAAAGAAAAGCAATATTTGAAAATTACCATTGAGGACAACGGTATAGGAATTGAAGAAAGTAAAAAACAGAAAACCCTGCATCAAAAGACAAGAGAGGGAAGGGGAATGAAAAATACCATGGAAAGAATCCAATTACTGAATGACCTTTATAAAAAAGAAATTACCTGCTCCGTAAAGGATAAAGATAATAACAGCGGTGTACTGGTCATTCTGAAAATTAATCTGAGCTAAAGAACTATTGGAGTGTAAATAGGTAGTCCCGCCAGTTTTGATGTTTTTTATTTTCGAACTTAAATAATAAGGTAAATGAAAAAATAAAGAACCATCAGGGCTTCGTATAAAATTCTAAAATTCAGGAACACAAAATATCAATAGGCATAGACCAAATAATTATCCAATGAAGATAAAAGCCGTAATTGTAGATGACGAAATCATCGCAAGAGAAGTTTTAAGAAGCTACCTCACTAAATATTGTCCGCAGGTGGAAATACAGGGTGAAGCTGAAAATATCAAAGATGCAGTTCCTCTGATTGCTGAAAAACAGCCCCAACTGGTTTTTCTGGATGTGGAAATGCCGTTCGGAAACGCGTTTGATGTTCTGGAGGCTACCAAAGACTTTTCTTATGAGACCATCTTCATCACTGCGTTTTCACAGTATTCATTGCAGGCCCTGAACAAATCTGCCAGCTATTACATCCTGAAACCCATTGATATCCAGGAGCTGATCCTGGCAGTAAATAAAGTTGGTGAAAGTCTTGAAAAGAAAGAAGAACTGAACCGTAACAAGATCCTGCTTGAAAATCTAAAACTAAAGCCCGAAAAGCAACAGCTTATTCTGCCAACGTTACAGGGATTTGATGTGGTGAAAACCGAAGATATTCTCAGGCTCCAGGCAGACGGGAACTTTACACAGGTCTATCTTACCGATGGTTCCAAAAAGATGGTGTGCCGGTTTCTAAAACATTTCGATGATCTTCTGGAGAATCCTTTTGTGAGGGTTCACCGCTCTCATATTATCAATACCGCTTTTGTGAGATCCTACCATAAAAGCGGAACCGTAATGCTTTCTGATGATACGGAAATTGAGGTTTCAGGAAGCTTTAAAGATAATTTTCTAAAGGTATTTTCGTAGAATTTATCGTTCCTTAACAGGGTAAAGGCATTATTTTTGACGTTCTCATCTCACAACCACACAAAATATTTCTGTTATGAGAACTCTTCACAAAATACTGATTCCCGTATCCTTAGGAGCAATAGGGCTTCTGATTTTCAATTCCTGCTCGGTGGGAATTCCCAGAGGCGCAACAGCTGTCAAAAATTTTGATATTAAAAAATATCTCGGCAGATGGTATGAAGTGGCCCGTTTCGACTATAGGTTTGAGAAGAATATGGATAATGTGACCGCAGAATATTCAGCAAATCCTGATGGAACCATTCAGGTTAGAAATAAAGGATACAATTACGTCAAAAAAGTCTGGGAAGAATCCATTGGTGAAGCAAAATCAGTAAAGGATCCCTCAGAAGCGCGTCTTAAAGTATCTTTTTTCAAACCCATCTGGGCTGGCTATAACGTAATCGATATTGATGAAGAGTATCAGTACGCATTGGTCGTAGGAAGCAATTTAAAATATCTCTGGATTTTATCCCGGACAACTACAATTCCGGAAAGCATACGTCAGCGTTTTCTTGAAAAAGCAAAAAAAATTGGCTACAATACAGATGAACTGATCTGGGTAAAACATAATCAGGATCCCGTAAAATAGCATAAACTCAATCTTTAGAATGGTCTGCGATCAATATCAAAAGTTGGGACTAGTATGCCTGACCTCGTAGGGTTTTTCTATTCAAGCTCACAAAATTTTGCTTACCCCAACTTTTGAACCGGATCGATTCTTTTAGCTCTTATTGATTTATATTTTAGCTTCCAAGATACTCTTTCCACTCCTCAAAGCGATGGTCTATCACTTGCTTCATCAGATCATAGTTTTCGTAGGTGTCCTCAATATGGTAAAATGTTTCGTATTCATCATCATTTTCCTCAGCTTTCGCATCAAAAATATTCACGTAATCATCAGCAAATGAACTGTATCTGTTGCCAAAATCCGTGTCATCCGCATAATAATCCCTGGCAAAGCTGTTTCCGAGATCATTCAGGTCAGGATCAGAAAACTTGCCATCGCGAACATCCATGACAAATTCAGCACCTGTAATTTCTCGCTGTTTTAATTTTTCAATTTCTTCTGCTGCCTCTTTTTTTAATTCCTCTGAAATGAGATTATGGTGAATGCACCAGTTCAGAAACATTCCGGTATGGGTTGCTCCGTTTTTCTTAGGAAGACCTTCCGGAAAATCTCCGCCATAATGCCATGAGGCATCATCATATGTAGACATAATCTTTAATTATAGTTAAAAACAATTTTTGCCAAAAATAGAAAAAATCATTTTATGTTGCCGCAGCCATTGATTTTTCCGTCATTTGCAGAGAATTTTTTTCAACAAACTGATCTATGGAAAAAGCTGTTCTGATTACTATCGGCGACGAAATCCTTTCCGGGAATACGATAGACACCAATTCGAATTTTATTGCCTCTGAACTTAAAAATATAGGGATAAAAGTCTCTCAGATTTTTACTATTTCTGACGAAATTGAAACCATTAAAAAAACTTTAGGTGAAGCCTTTGAACTGGGAGACCTCGTCATTACCACAGGAGGGCTCGGGCCAACCCGGGATGATAAAACAAAAAAAGCCCTGGCAGAGTTTTTCAATGATGAAATTGCCCTGGATGAGGTAACGTTTAATCACCTTAAGGAATATATGGAACGAAGAGGGCGTACTGATATTCTGGAAAGAAACAGAGAACAGGCTTTTGTACCTACCAGATCCACGGTGTTTCAAAATCAGTATGGAACTGCGCCCTGCATGATGATGGAGATGGACGGGAAACTTTGTTACAGTCTGCCGGGTGTTCCCTATGAGGTGAAGCCGCTGATAAAAGATCAAATCATTCCTTATCTGCAGGAAAAATATAGCCTTCAGTATATACATACGAGAATTGTATCCGTAGTGGGAATTCCTGAAAGTGTTTTGGCAGATACCATTGAAGAGTGGGAACTTGCCCTTCCGGATAATATCGCGCTGTCCTATCTCCCGGTGGGAACAAGGGTAAAGCTCAGATTGACTGCCTCCGGAGATCATGAGGCATTTTTGCAACAGCAGGTGGAACGTGAGATTCAAACACTTCTTCCTCTATTAGGAGATCATGTGATTGCCGTATCAGAAGATAAGATCGAAAATATTCTGGCAGAAATACTGACCGAAAGAAAACTGACTATTTCTACAGCCGAGAGCTGTACGGGCGGAGAACTGGCAAAAATGCTAACCGCTGTTCCGGGAAGTTCAAAATACTATCTTGGTGGTTTGGTGCCCTATGCTACAGAGAAAAAAATAAAGATATTAAATGTTTCCAAAGAAACTGTGGAACAGTTTACAGTGGTGAGCGAGCAGGTCGCCAGTGAAATGGCAAAGGGATGCCAGAAACTGTTTGAAACTCATATTTCTCTCTCTACAACCGGTGTCGCAGGCCCGGGAAAAGGAGAAGACGGGAAAGAGATAGGAACCGTTTACTATACCATAAGAATCAATGATAAGGAGGTAACATCAAAACTCTATATGCCTCATCTGGAACGGCTGGATTTTATGTATTTTGTTTCCCAGAAGGTCATTCAGGACCTGGTAGGACTGTTGGTTGCACAGTGATTTTCCGGCTTCCCATCGCTTTTACGTGAATAGCAACATTTTTTTACAAATACAAGTAACAAAATGTAAATAAATAATACCTATTGTATAAATTGTTATCATAATGAAAAAACTTACGCTTTCTTTGTTTCTAATAGCAGGGATCTGCTCTCAAAATACATTGAGTGCACAAAATAAAGCTGCTAAAGTGGCAGTGAATAATACGGATAAAGGCCTAGACATAAGCCTTATGGATACTTCCGTGCGTCCACAGGATGATTTTTATAACTATGTAAGCGGAACATGGATGAAAACCGCTAAGATCCCTTCTGATAAACCAACGTGGGGAAGCTTTAACAAACTGGGAGAAGATACGGATAACAATTCCATGACCATTCTGAACTCTCTTCTGAAAGATAAATTTGCAGACGGTAGCGAAGGGAAAAAAATTCAGGACCTGTATGCTTCTTATATGAACATGCAGAAAAGAAATGCAGATGGAATAAAGCCTATTCAGGATCACCTGACTAAAATTGATGCGATCAAAAATATGGCTGATCTGCAGAACTACCTGGCGTCTGTAACAAAGGAGGGTGAGAACATCTTCTACGGATGGGGAGTCTATGCTGATCTTAAAAATTCCAATATGAATGCGGTTTACTTAGGGGAAGCATCTCTTGGTTTAGGGAGAGATTACTATCAGAAAGTAAATGAAAAAAATACGGAAGCTATTGCTGAATATCAGAAATATGTAGCTTCTATGCTTAAGGAACTGGGCTACAAGAATGCTGATGAAGCAGCAAAAGGTATCGTTGCTTATGAAAAAAGTATTGCACAGACCCTTTTAACCAATGAGCAGAGCCGTGACAATACTCTTCAGTATAACCCGCAGACGATGGCCGAGCTTTCAGCTTTGGTAAAAGGAGTTGATTTGCCTACTTACCTTAAAAAAGTAGGGGTAAATACAGACAAAATAATCATCGGTGAACTGGGATACTACAAAAACTTTGATAAATTGGTGAATACTCAGAATCTTCCTGTCATTAAGGATTATCTGAAATTCCATATGATCAACGGAAGCGCTTCTTACCTGAGCGAAAAGCTGGGGGATATGAAATTTGATTTCTTTGGTAAATATTTAAGAGGCCAGCAAGAGCAAAGAGCTTTGAACAAAAGAGGTTTTGAGTTGATCAACAGAAACCTTGGTGAAGCTTTTGGAAAATTATATGTAGAAAAATACTTTCCGGCCGAAGCTAAGGCTCAGATGGTAGAACTGATCGATTACTTAAAGAAAAGTTTTGCCGTACACATCAACAACCTGGCGTGGATGTCTTCTACAACTAAAGAAAAAGCAATGAAGAAGCTGAATAAGTTTACGGTAAAAGTGGCTTATCCGGATAAATGGAAAGACTATTCAAAATTGGTGATTACTCCTGAAGCACAAGGAGGTACTTTATATTCCAACCTGCAGAACATCGGCGAATGGCAGTATAACAAAGATCTTGCAAAAATTGGAAAGCCGGTTGACAAGACAGAGTGGGGAATGACACCGCAGACTGTAAATGCATATTACAATCCGGTATACAATGAAATTGTATTCCCTGCAGCTATCCTTCAGCCGCCATTCTTTAACCCACAAGCTGATGCTGCCGTGAATTTCGGTGGAATCGGTGCCGTTATCGGACATGAAATGAGCCACGGATTTGATGATTCAGGTGCTCAGTTTGATGCTGACGGTAACCTGGTAGACTGGTGGACGCCTGAAGATAAAGCAAACTTCGAGAAAGCTACCAAAGCACTTGCAGCTCAATACGACAAATACGAGCCTGTAAAAGGAACTTTTGTAAACGGTACTTTCACAAACGGTGAAAATATTGCCGATCTTGGAGGAGTAAACATTGCTTATGATGCCCTTCAGATGTATTTGAAAGATAAAGGGAACCCTGGGAAAATCAGCGGCTTTACTCAGGATCAAAGATTCTTCCTGAGCTGGGCAACGGTTTGGAGAACTTTATCAAGTGAAAAATATATGATCAATCAGGTGAAAACTGACCCGCATTCTCCGGGATATTTCAGAAGCTTCGGTCCGTTGATCAACGTTGATTCGTTCTACAAAGCATTTGATGTGAAAAAAGGAGATAAATTATACAAAACTCCGGAAGAGAGAATCAAAATCTGGTAAACCATATAAGCCGCTCAGCAATGAGCGGCTTTGTTTTTTGAGATCAAAGAAAATCTTCCATTGACGACATCACTTAAACGATCGCTAAGGCGTTTTACTCAGTATCAAAAAAATTGCTGAATGAAGTGCCACCGCGAACGGAAATCATACACAACACAAATAACCTTGCAAACATTGCGTTAAAAAATAGGTGCACGCTTTAAAGCTCTTGTTAAAAGAGTAAACTCATTTTTTTAATCAAATAACAAAGAGAGTTGCCGAAATAAACCGAAAACTATCTTATACATTACTAATACCTGTATCCTATTAATCTATAACGCTGTCATGAGTTTAAAGTATGTCACTTTAGCCATTGTCAAAAAATATATTTTATAAAAATGGCAACTTTTCCGTTGTTCTATGTTTCAATTATTATCAATTCCTATTCTGTATTTTGAACTTTAATTGCTGCTTACATTTCCTTCACCATATATCGTTAAAGTTTGTATATTTGATAAGTTTGTGTAAAAATCAAAAATTATTTTAATGAAAAAGCTAAATATCGGAATACTTGCCCTATCAGGTATTGTATTTCTCAATTCGTGTGGTGCAGCAAAGACTGCAGGGACAGAAAACAAAACAGAGACTACGGCAAAGGTTGCTGAACCGGTGAAAGAAGAAATGAAAGAAGAAGGGATTAATTTATCGTATATGGATACCAATGTCCGCCCGCAGGATGACTTTTTTAGCTATGTGAACGGAAATTGGGTGAAAAATACACAGATTCCTTCCGATAAAGCCAATTGGGGATCTTTCAATGCCCTGAGAGAAAATGTAGATGATGCTTCATTGGATATCCTGAATAAAATTCTTACCGAAAATTATACTGCAGGATCTGAAGGACAGAAAATTCAGAATCTCTACGCTTCTTTTATGGATACCAATAAAAGAAATGCAGACGGATTATCTCCTATCAAAGCTGATCTTGCTAAAGTAGATGCTATCAAAAGCGTAGGCGATCTTCAGAAATACCTTCTGGAAGCTACCAGATTGGGTGACAACTCTTTCTATGGATGGAGAGTGGGAGCCGATATGAAGAACTCTAAAATGAATGCCGTTTATCTTGGAGGTCCGGATCTTGGTCTCGGAAGAGACTATTATCAGAAGGTAAACGAAGCCAATACCAAGACTCTGGCGGAATACCAGACCTATATTGGGAAGCTTTTCGGCATTTTAGGCTATAAAAATTCAGCTGATGCAGCAAAGAATGTTGTAGATTTTGAAAAACAGCTGGGGAATTATTTACTGACGCTTGAGCAGAACAGAGATGCCAATTTGAGATACAACCCTAAAAATGTTTCCGAATTATCAGCACTGGTGAAAAATGTTGACCTTGCAAAATACCTCAAAGAAGCCGGAGTGAATACAGACCGTGTGATCATCGGAGAGATGAAGTATTACCAGAATATGGATCAGTTCATCAATCAGAAGAACCTTCCGTTGCTGAAAGATTATCTCAAATATCACATCATCAATGGAAATGCCAGTAATCTCGATGAGGGACTGGAGCAGATCAGATTTGATTTCTATTCAAAATATCTGCAGGGACAGAAAGAGCAGCGTCCCATGAACAAAAGAGGACTTACCCTGGTGAACGGTGTCCTGGGAGAAGCATTCGGTAAGTTGTATGTAGATAAATACTTTACTCCTGAAGCCAAACAGCAGATGGAAACTTATATCGATTACCTTTTAAAATCGTTTAAGAGCCATATTGCCAGTATAGACTGGATGTCTCCGGAAACCAAAGTGAAAGCTCAGGAAAAACTGTCCAAGTTTACGGTGAAAATCGCCTATCCTGACAAATGGAAAGACTATACGAAGCTGAAAGTGGAATCTCCAAAACAAGGAGCGACCTTATATTCTAACCTACAGAACGTAGCCGCATGGCAGTATCAGAGAAGTCTTGACAAAGTTGGGAAGCCTGTAGATAAAACAGAATGGGGAATGTCTCCGCAGACGGTAAATGCTTACTACAGCGGATCAAATAATGAGATTGTATTCCCTGCAGCCATTCTACAACCGCCTTTCTATAACCCTAAAGCTGATGCAGCTGTTAACTTTGGAGGTATCGGTGCGGTTATCGGACATGAGATCTCTCACGGATTTGACGACAGTGGCTCCCGTTTCGATGGTGATGGTAACCTTAATAACTGGTGGACAGAAGCAGACCGTAAAAACTTTGATGCTAAAGTAGGAGCGCTGGCCGCTCAGTATAGTGGCTATGAGCCTGTAAAAGGAAGCTTTGTTAACGGTAAATTTACCAGTGGCGAAAATATCGGTGATTTAGGTGGAGTAGCCGTGGCTTATGATGCCCTTCAGATGTACTTAAAAGATAAAGGAAATCCAGGGAAAATCAGCGGCTTCACTCAGGATCAGAGATTCTTTATGAGTTGGGCTACCGTTTGGAGAACCAAAGCAACAGACCAATATATGATTAATCAGGTGAAAACAGATCCGCACTCACCGGGAATGTACAGAGCATTCGGACCGTTGGTGAATCAGGACTCATTCATCAAAGCGTTTGATATCAAACCTGGGGACAAAATGTATAAAGCTCCTCAGGACAGAATAAAAATCTGGTAGTTTTACCAAAATTGTCAGAAAAGAAAGAATCCGTCTCCTGTTGAATTGAGACGGATTCTCTTTTTTAATAGGCCTTTTTATAATTCCGGAGAACAAATTTTATTCCGGTTTCTACAATGTCTCCCATGGTTTTACAATACTTGAAGTTAATATCATAAGTAAGTTTTTGTAAGGCAGTCCTGAGTTCTATAACATTTGCTTCCGGCGCGATCTCTTCTCTTTTCATAATAGAAATGAGCTCATCGAATCTGGTTTTGCTGCTGGTTACCCTTTTTACAATTTGTGAGCGTACCTCTTTGCGATACTGTTCTATGGAACTGGGTTTCAGCTTTTCCATGACCATATTGACCATTTGATTGTTTTCCTTGAAATACTGAGGGAGATAAACCTTCAGATTCCCTTCATATGTTTGCTGGTCAAAATCGATGGGGCGAATTCTGTATATAACCTGGTCAAAATCGTGTATTGGAATAACCACATAATTATACGAGCGCATGTCGCCCAAAAGTCCAATGAGGCAGCGTTCATTGAATTTTACAAATTCCTTGGAAATCTGCGCCTTTTCCAGCTCCGTACACATTGGGAGCTGTTTCTGAATAAAAACGTCTCCCGGAATCCCAAGGATATGTTCTTCTATCAAAGTATTTTTATAAATGAGAAAGTTAATCCGGTTGGGAGAAAGAAGGTCTTCAAGTTCCAGACCGTAGATGCGGGAAGCATCCGCCTGTTTGATATAAAAATTGGTATAATTATCATTCAGAATATTTCTCACCCTGATCCGGAAAGGTTTAGAGTTTCCAAAAGTACAGAAGTCGATCGTATCTACTTTCAGATAGGGTAAAGTAGCCTCGTCTCCGTCTGAATGAAGAAGGGTATAAATCTTATTTAAATTAGCTTCGATTTCTTTAAACTCATACTCCGAATAGAGCACCCCGAGCCACAAAGTATCTTTGCCGTCCTGATCCAGAATATTCACACTGTCACTAAACCTCAGGAGGTCCTCATACAGAAAATGAATCTTAGTCGTTCTGTTATATTTCTCCAGATATTGCTGCAGTGCGTCTGAAACGGGAAATATGGGTTTTCTAAACGCTATTTTTACATCTTTCATGTCTGTTTACTTTGCTTAAATATAAAGAATATTTTTTTCAGTACTTATTTTACAGGCTAAAAGGAATTAGATGTTTTGACGGCCCTGGGGATGCCTTTATATAAGATTAAAATGCACAAAGGTTTTATTTTAATTTTTTTGTGATATATTTTATTTATTTTTCATAGCTTAGTGACAATGTAATACAGTGATTGTATGTTAAATATATCTATAGAAATTTAAATAATCTAATAAAAATCTTGACAAAATTTTGTATGTTACAGTTTTTTTTTAAATTTAAAGGCTGGATTTGTAATTTATTTAATACATCTGTAAATTACTCAAGGACAGAATAAAACCAAAATAAGAAATCTCAAAATAATAATAATATGGCAATGTTTAATTATGGTGTTGGCGGAAACGAGGTAAAAGTAGACGCTAATGAAGCTATTCAGGAAATACAGGAAAATAAATCACTGATAGTAAGTCAACTTACAACAGAAGAATCTTATACCCCTGAAATTGTAACAGGATTAAAAACTGTGGAAGATGTTTTCAGACATTTCCAGCCTTCTGTAGCGGTACAGCACGAAACAGAAGATGGTGGAACAGTGGAAGAAGAATTCCGTTTTCAAAATCTTGGTGACTTTACTCCCAAAAGCCTTACTCAGAAATCAGACTATCTGCAGCAGCTGAGCATGGAGCAGGAGCAGTACAACAAAATTGTACGCCAGCTGAAAACTAATAAAATTCTACGCAATATGCTGGAGAACGATCAGACAAGAGCGGCGTTCATCGAAGTATTGAAAGATGTGGCACAAGAACTTGAAAAATAATTAAAGACTTACATTAAATCATGGATAGCAAATTACAGGCGCAGGAAAGCCAGCAGCAGGGTCAACAGCAGCATTCAGGACAACCGAAAGGTAATCCGCTTGCAGAACTTAATAAAATGGGAGGTTTTGGCTTTGTGGAATCCGTAGTAGACGGTATCGCCAATATGAACCCGACGAGAAAAGCCAGAAAGGAAATTTTCCTTAATGATGGCAATAAAGCAGATGAAAGAAAAGAACTTCTTCAGAAGATCAACCTTTGGGTGAGTCTTCTGGAAGGAAGCGAATCTGCTGATAAAATGGCTGAAACGTGTAAGAATAAAGCACAACTCGCCGATCAGAATCTGAAAACAAACTTAAAAAATACCCTTGATGCCGTTCGTATGTTGGAAACCAACTACAGAACAGTAGCGCAGTTCTACAAAAATACAGAACTTGATAAAGTGGATAATGTAAGTATTGTTAATGCAAGCATTGACCAGGTATCCGATCTGGATAATCCACTCTTCATTGATGCAATTTCTGAAGAATTCAAAAACTATTACGACCGTCTGGACCTTAGAGATAATTATTCTATCCTGGCGATACCAGGATACCTGGGATCTAACAAGGTGATTGAGAAATGGGCAAAAATCTGTAACGAAAACAAAGTAATGATGGTTACAGACTTCGCCAACCTTGATAAACCGGATGATGTGGTAGATTTATTCCACTCTGCAAACCTTACAGGAGGCGAGCTTCACAGAAGTAATGTAATTATGACCTGTAACTGGCTGGTAGGACGTGGAAAAGCTGAGGAAGTAGGAGAAGAAGAGAACGTAGAACTTCCACCTTCCACTTCATTGGCTGGAAAAATTCACAAAACACTGATGTCTCAGGTAGCAGCAGGTAAAAAGCATGGTAACATCAACGAAGTAGACGCTGTAAAATTTGAACTGAAGAAAAGTGAAATCTCTCAGCTGGAAAAAATGGGTCTTGTTCCTATGGTGAATGAATATGGAAAAATCATGGCATTTTCTGCAAAAACATTATTTACAGGAGATAATATCGGTCTTCAGACGTACTCTGTAGTTCGTGTATTCGACTATGTAACGAAAGTGTTACTTGACTTCTTGAACAGAAGAGCTTTCGAAAACTGGAATGCCAAGAACGAAGATGATCTGAGAAGACAGATTGTAACTTTCCTGGACAATATCAAAGGACCGGACAAGTTGATCGAGAAATTCAAGATTGTTCGTTTTGAGCAGGACAGAGTCAACAAAGACAGAGTTTGGCTGGACATCCGTATGACGCCTTATTTCCCTACAAAAAGTTTCGTTATTAAACTTGACGGACACAAAGGAGATGATGGTAACGAATGGGATGCTGAATATACTCAGGAATAAAAAAAATATTTTACATAATAAAAACCGATGCAATTTTACATCGGTTTTTTTCTACCAATACACCTATGAATATTAAGATGAATAAAAAGCTTATGGCCGGATTTCCGGCTTTATTGATGATAATTTTAAGCTGTGAAAAAAAATACCAGAGCCCGGGACATTATGAAGAAGATCTTTTTGCCCATGAGCGTAAAGAAGGCAAAGCTTATATCATGAATGAAGATGAATGCTTTGACGGCAGCGAACTCGTTATTGCCAGTTCAGACGTAAAACTGGCAGATAGCTCAAAAGGAAGAGGAAGATCATTCTTTATTTACAAAATAAGATCAGGAAGGACACTAAAAACAGTACGGGATTCAATTGTAGAATATCCCATGCAGTTTCTCTCCGTTCAAAGGTTAAAACTGAATAAGACCGATGATTCCATCTATGTTTACCTCAAACATCTTGAGGGATACCGTTTTATTGCGAAAGATAAGAAACTGAGATATCAATGGCTAAGGGCTGCACCTGTATATGCTGTCAAGAAAAAATAAATAAGCTTATCTTTGTATCTTCAGGTAAAAGAAAATACTCTTTTACAAGATTAAACAGATTAGGTTTTTGGAACAAAATAGAACAAGCCCTGATTTTCGGCATATCGGAAACAGGCTTTTGGAATGGTATAGGAATAATGCACGGGATCTGCCTTTCAGACAGACGAAAGATCCTTATAAAATCTGGATCTGTGAAATTGTTTTTCAACAGACCAGAATCAGCCAGGGATTAAATCATTACAATAATTTCATTAAAAGATTTCCGGACGTGAAAACTCTGGCAGAAGCTGAAGAGAATGAAGTTCTGCTGTACTGGAAAGGCTTGGGATATTATTCCAGGGCCATTAATATCCATACCGCTGCCCAACAGATTATGGACGATTATCAGGGAATATTTCCTTCGCAATATGAGGATATTCTGAAGCTGAAAGGAGTCGGGAAATATACAGCCGCCGCAGTTTCAAGTATATGTTTTGGAGGAAAGATGCCGGCAGTTGATGGTAATTTTTACCGGGTATTGAGCCGTCTTTTTGCGGATGACTTTGATGTCTCAAACTCCAGGGCTTTCACTTATTTTTCTGAACTGGCAGCGTTAATCATGCCGGAGAATGTAGGAGATTTCAACCAGGCGATGATGGATGTAGGCTCTGAAATATGTAAACCTAAAAATCCTCTTTGTGGAGAATGTCCTGTTAATGACGATTGTCTTGCTTTTTCTCTGCAGAAAACTTCAGATTACCCGGTAAAAAGTAAGAAAGTAAAAGCGGAGGATCTTGCTCTGACCTATTACTTTGTCCACAGAAACGGGCAGTTTCTGATCCGTCAGAGAAAAGATGACTTTATCTGGAAGAAATTATTTGAATTTCCCATCTCCATTCCTTTTGAAATGGAACCATTCGTTACAGCTTCAAAAACGATTAGCCACAAGCTGACTCACAAGAATTTAAGCATTGAAATGTTTAATGTTGAAGTGACTTCTGAAGAGGTATGGAATGATTTCATCACTGAAAATCAATATCTCATTACAGATGTTGAAGGCTCCCACGAGAAATCGTTTCCGAAGCCTTTGGAAAATTACATTCAAAACACATTGAAAGACTGAAATTTGTCTTCCGAAATCTAAAATCTAATTTGTACTTTTGCAAAATGATTAAAAAAGTCATTTTTATTTTTGTATCACTGCTTTTAATTTCATGTGGAAAAGACCCTGTTCCGAAACCTTACGGCGAACTGCGTCTTGAATATCCGGCACCGAAGTACCAGAAGTTTGAAAACGACTGTGCCTATACTTTTGAGTTTTCGGATTTTGCCTCGATAACACCAGCCAAAAAACCATGCTGGTTTTACCTGAACTATCCGAAAATGAAAGCCAAGGTATTCGTTACCTATTACCCCATACAGAATGACTTTGCAGACCATATCAGGGAAGCCGAGAAAATGGTATATGAACATACCATTAAAGCAAGTTCCATCGATACCAAATCTTTTCAGTATCCTGAAAAAAAGGTATATGGAAACTTTTATGAGCTGAAAGGGCAGACGGCTTCCAATCTTCAGTTTTACATTACAGACAGCACGAAGCACTTCGTGACTGCTTATCTATACTTTAATACGAGACCGAAACCGGATTCTCTGGCTCCTGCAGTAAACTATATCAAAAACGATATGAAGCACCTGCTGGATTCTTTTGAATGGAAAAAATAATTACTTTTAATATACATTGAAAAATATATGAAACTTTTAGTTGTAGGAAGTGTTGCATTTGATGCAATTGAAACACCATTTGGTAAAACGGATAAGATTTTAGGCGGTGCAGCCACTTATATTGGGATCACTTCATCTATTTTAGGCGTTAAATCCGGAATTGTTTCTGTAGTAGGAGGGGACTTTCCACAGGAACATCTCGATATGTTCACAGGAAGAGAAGTAAACATTGAGGGAATTGAGATCATCAAAGAAGGAAAAACATTCTTCTGGTCAGGAAGATATCATAACGACTTGAATACCAGAGATACTTTGGCCACAGAAGTTAATGTACTGGAGAATTTTGATCCAAAAATCCCGGATTCAATGCAGGATGCCGAAATTTTATTACTTGGAAACCTACACCCGGGAGTTCAGTTGTCTGTACTTGAAAAAATGAATAACCGTCCGAAGCTGGTTATCCTTGATACCATGAATTTCTGGATGGATTGTGCGTGGGATATTCTGATGGAGATGATTGCAAAAACAGATGTCATTACCATCAACGATGAGGAAGCAAGACAACTTTCCGGAGAGTACTCTTTAGTAAAAGCAGCTAAAAAGATCCACGCGATGGGTCCTGAATATGTCATCATTAAAAAAGGAGAGCATGGTGCTTTACTTTTCCATGACCAGAAAGTATTTGCCATTCCTGCGCTTCCACTGGAAGAGGTTTTTGACCCGACAGGAGCCGGAGATACTTTTGCTGGAGGATTTGCCGCATACCTTGCCAAAAAAGGAAAATTCGATTTCGATACCATGAAGTCTGCACTGATCGTTGGATCTGCCATGGCTTCGTTCACTGTAGAGAAATTTGGAACAGAAAGAATAGAAGAAGTAAACGAATCCGATATGTTCACTAGATTGAGACAATTCAAAGAATTGACGACATTTGATGTTGAACTGCAGTAAATAAGTCTTTTTAAGAAATATTTATAATAAAAAATTGAGTAAAATTCGTTAAGAATTCTAAATTTGCAACTTGTTAAAATAGTAAAATGACAAATAAACTAAAAATCACTTTTCTTCTTGGGATTTTTATCATGATTTTTTCTTCAGATATGATGAATGCCCAGCTAAAACAAGGAGATTTGGTGGATGGTATTGCAGCTGTTATCGGAGATGAAATTGTTTTGGAATCCGATGTAGCAGAGCAGATGAATTATGGAAAACAGCAGGGTGCTACCAATACCGATAAATGTGAGTTCCTGGAAAACCTTATCAGCAATAAGCTTCTTGTATACGAAGCAAAAAAAGATACATTGATCGAAAACCGTTCTGCAGCAATTAAAGAACAGGCTAATGCAAAATACCGTCAGTTGCTTTCTCAATTTCCGGATGAAAAAGCATTACTGACTGCTTATAAGTTCAGAAATGCTTATGAAATGAAGAATGCTATCGAAAAGATAGATACTGACCAATATTATGGACAGGCAAAATACCAGAGAGTCACTGAAAAAGCTGACGTTACCCCAAATGAAGTGACAGACTTTTACAATATGTATAAGCTTCAGCTTCCTCAGATCAAAGATGAGGTGACATTGGCTCAGATCATGATTTATCCTACTCTGACAGAAGCTCACAAGCAGGATCTTATCAACAGGCTGAAAAAGATCAAGCAGGATATTGCCGGGGGAGAAACTTTTGAAAGCCAGGCAAGAATTTATTCTGAAGATGAAGGGTCAGCTTCCAATGGGGGATTATATAAAGGGATCAATAAAGGGCAAATGGTAAAGCCATTTGAGGCCGCAGCACTGAACCTTCAGGAAAATGAAATTTCAGATCCTATTGAATCCGAATTCGGATACCACATTATTCAGCTGGTCAAAAAATCGGGTAAAGTATATGATGCAAGACACATCCTGCTGAAGGCCACGCCTACAGATGAGGAAATGAAAACGGCAAAGGCAAAGTTAGACAGCATCAGAGGACTTATAATGGATGGCAAGATGACCTTTAAGGACGCTGCCTTCAGATTTTCAGATGATAAAAGAACCAAATTCAATGCAGGGATAATCCCGGGAGGAGATGGTTCTGATAAAATAGAAAGAGAAAGTATCCCCGGAACTATCAGTTATGAATTGGCTGGTTTGAACAAAGGAGATATCACCACCGCTTTTGAAGATGACGAAAACAGAAGAAAAGTGGTGAAGATCATTAAAATGGATGATGTGATTCCTGCCCACCAGATTACGCTGGAAACAGACTTCAGCAGAATCAAGCAGATGGCGCTTAATAAGAAAAAGAACGAAATGGTAGAAAAGTTTGTTAATTCTAAATTGCCGACAACTTTTATTTCTATTGACGGACGTTACGACAGCTGTAGCTTCAAATCCAACTGGAAAAAAGAAGCCATCAAAAAATAAAATCAAAACCTTCAGAACTTCTGGAGGTTTTTTTATGTCCTCATTCTAAAAGGCGCTTACAGCCTTTGGAAATTCAATTAATAAATCCTGTTTTTCCACCTTAATATTAAGATATTTTTGCTTGAAAATCCTGCAATATATTCCCTTCAAAACGGTTGTTTTTAGTATTTTTACGCATGAGCAATTTTATAGATTTCAATTCAGCAAAAAAACTTCATGAGATGCAGGATAACCAAAATAGAATTACGCAGCTTTTCAATATAAAATATCCTGTTATCCAGGCAGGTATGATCTGGCATTCCGGATGGAGACTGGCTTCAGCAGTTTCAAACTGTGGAGGGTTAGGAATAATAGGTGCAGGAAGTATGTATCCTGATATCTTAAGAGAGAATATTCAGAAATGTAAACAGGCAACAGATCAGCCTTTTGGGGTGAATGTTCCGATGCTGTATCCCAATCTTGAAGAGATCATTCAGATCATTCTGGAAGAAGGGGTAAAGATCGTGTTTACTTCAGCAGGAAATCCTAAAACCTATACAGAAACCCTTCAGAAAGAAGGCATAAAAGTAGCCCATGTTGTTTCCTCTACCAAGTTTGCAATGAAATGTGAGGAGGCCGGAGTAGATGCTGTCGTTGCAGAAGGGTTTGAAGCAGGCGGCCACAATGGAAGGGATGAAACCACTACTTTCTGTCTGATCCCCAATGTCAGAAAACACATCTCTAAACCTCTGATTGCTGCCGGAGGAATTGCTCTCGGCTCACAAATGAAAGCCGCAATGATTCTCGGAGCAGACGGAGTGCAGATCGGTTCACGCTTCGCGGCCACTACCGAAGCCAGTGCCCACGAGAACTGGAAAAGAAAAATTACAGAACTTCAGGAGGGTGACACCCATCTTACCTTAAAAGAGCTGGCTCCTGTAAGAATGGTTAAAAATAAGTTTTTCAACGAACTCGAAGATATCTATCAAACCGGAAGAAACAAAGAATCCTTAATTGCTTCCTTAGGCCGTGCAAGAGCTAAAAAAGGAATGTTTGAAGGAGATATGGAAGAAGGCGAATTAGAAATCGGACAGGTATCAGCTTTAATTGACGACATTCTTCCCGTGGAAGAAGTTTTTCAAAACTTACTTAAAGAATTCAACGCAGCAAACAATCCGCAATTATAATCATGTAAAGGTAATGGAAGGGAGTATCATCAGTGTAAGTGGTAAAAGACTTTATGTAGAGCAGAGTGATTCATTTGAACATAAACCGACAATTGTATTTTTGCACGATTCTTTAGGTTGCAGTCAGCTCTGGAGGGATTTTCCGGCTAAATTGTCAGGACAAACTGAATGCAATGTTCTGATGTATGACCGTTTAGGATATGGAAAGTCTTTTCCAATGTTTTCTCATCAGAGAGAAAATAACTATATGGAGACCGAGGCGGACATTTTAAATGAAGTACTGAATACGTTAAACATCCAGGAAGTCATTCTTTTCGGTCACAGTGATGGGGGAACAATAGCTCTGCTATTTGCTTCAAAATATCCCGAAAAAGTAAAAGCAATCATCTGTGAAGCAGGACATATTTTTGTGGAAGATGTTACCGTAAAAGGCGTTAAGGATGCTTTGGAGGCATACCATACTACCAACCTTCCGGAACGTCTCCAAAAATATCATGGCGATAAAGTCGAAATGATCGTAAAAGCATGGACAGAAATTTGGCTGAGTGACCGTTTTAAAAGCTGGAATATCGAATATGCATTAAAGAATGTGACAAGTCCCCTGCTTTTTATTCAAGGTGAAAATGATGAATACGGTACTTTGGAACAAATGGAGAAAACCGTTTCTCAGGTGAGTGGTCAATCTGAACAATACATTATTCCCGGTCTGGGACACACCCCACATAAAGAAGCCCCGGAACTGGTGCTGGCAAAAGCGGCTCACTTTATAAATCAGAATCATTAAAATAAGAAAAGACGGCCAGCTGGCTGTCTTTTTCTACTAAAGTTGCTGAAGCTCAGCTTCAATATTCCTTCTTGCCTGGATTTCGTATTTTCCTTTAAAGCTCACGGTCTTAAAGATGCTGTCAAGATCCAGGAAATGTTTCAGGACCCTTTTTCTTCCTGGTTTGTAGAGCATATCAGGATAGATGGAATATTCCTTTCTGATCATTTTGGTGTAGGCAAGGTAGCTTTCAAAATCCTTTCCAAGGATGGAAAGATCGGCATCCAAAAGATAATTGGTGTCTTCATGTTCTGATTTTTGATGAAGCCGGGTTGCCAGAATCTGATCAGAAATATACTGTATGTTATTTTGTGGCAGTCCAAGTGCACTCAGCCTTTCTGCAGCTCTCAAAGCACTTTTTTCTTCGTTGGATTTAGAGGTGGGATTGTAGATGATATCGTGATAAAAGACGGAAAAAGATAAAACTCTGAAATCCGAAATTCTTTCTTTTACGGATTCAAGCTCGAGAAACATATTTTCAAGATGCTCCAGATTGTGATAATGCCTGCCTTTTTCGGTATATTGTTTCTCAATCTCCTTCCACAGACCACCTATTTCCTCATGGTCATTCGTAAAACTGAGACAGAGGTTCTCAAATCGGTTCTTAAGGTTCATGGCCCAAAAAGATATAAAAAAAGGAACTTTAAAAAGTTCCCTGATTTGCTTCCAGAACAGCTTTTAGCTCAGCCCAGCCTCCGCCGTTATAACCATCCTTTAATCCTTGAGAGTTCAGATATTCCAATGCTTTTCCGCTTCTGTTTCCACTTCTGCAGAAAATGATTACCGGTTTTTCTACAGACAGAATCTCTTCTTGTCTGTCTTCCACCTCGCCCAGAGGAATATTCTTGGCCCCGTCAATATTTCCGTCCATTTCGAGCTCCATAGGCTCACGAACGTCGATCAATTCATAGTTTCCGGATTGTATTACTTCTATTAAAGACATATTTGGTATTTTAAACATTAAATTACAGACGAAAGTACGTAATTTTTTTGAAAACCTTCTTCTATAATTACTATTTAAAATAGGGTATACCCCAGTATCAAAGATACGGCCTTGTAATCGGATCCTACACTTACATAATTTCGGGTCAGACCTCTGGCGGTGCCTACTCTCACTTCTGCACTGAATCTGTCATTGTACTTAAACCCGGCTCCAAAGACAAAATTACTTACGGATTTCAGTTCTAATTCCGAGTATCTGAATTTTATAGAGGAATTGATGGCAAAATCCAATACATAGGCAGCATTGATAAAAATTTTAGCCCGGTCATTCAGGAAGAAATTATGTCGCACTCCCAACGGAATCTCTATCGATTTATAATCAGCCGTTGCAGTATACCTGTATTCAAAATACGTATTTTCATCATCAACAATTTCCGTGCTGCCTTTATAATACTGATACGTAGGTTCCACAAAGAGAGCCCATTTATTTTTATTGAAAGGAAGGACGTATTCAAATTCAAGTCCGACTCTGAAGGATGTATAATTTCCAAAATCAATATTCAACGTTTTATTGCCATAATTATAATAATTTGTGGTTTCCAGTGAAGAGGAAGTGACTCCCGGTCTGATGCTCATGTGAAACGGACTTTTCTTTTTACCGTTGTCATCATAGGTGACGGCCTGACTTCCGGAACATGAATTATACTGGGTGAACAATCGGGTAAGATCTTTTTTATTATAATTTGAATTTTGAAGCTGCTTGCTTTCAATACCGCATTTCAGGTGGTCCGCAATTTGTTTTTTGTATTCTTCATTGTAGCCGATACTGCCTTCATCTATATAGTAAGGCTTGTAGATAAGCTGCTGCGGAACAGTATTGTCGGCAGAATAGAAATACCTTCTAATATTACCGTCTTCATAATAAAAAAGCCCGGCCTTTCCTTCTACAACATATTTAAGGAATAGGGTTTCCTCCTTAAAATCAGGAGCTTTGTCATGAGACATCAGATTGAGGTTTTCAGAAGAACGGTCGAGCGGTACGGTGGCCCTGATGTATTTTTCTGCCCCGTCAATACTGAACTCCTGAACATTCTTGATATTTTCTTTATGGATATCCTGGGCATTTTCTAATTTGTATTCAAATTCTACAGGATTGTTTTTCCAGCCTGAATTCTTGATGAGAACTTCTTTTTTTTCACCGGAGTTGTTGATGAAGTAACCTTTTTCAAACTTTATTTGTGCATAATATATACTTGTAGCAAGCAAACCTGCTAAAAGACTTATTTTTCTCATAGTTATTAATATAAATTTATAATTTTTTCATCTTTTGAAAGACAATTCTGTAAACCGCTAATTTATAAAATTATCTTAGTTTTGCAATGTGAAATTATGAATCAAAATGCTGAAAAATATGCTCAACTGATAAAGACCAAGGCCCAAAGTTTTGGATTTCAGAGTTGTGGCATTTCCAAAGCTGATTTTTTAGAAGAAGATGCAAGGCCGCTTGAACAGTGGCTTAAAAATAATTTCAACGGAGAAATGAAATATATGGAAAACCATTTCGACAAAAGGCTTGATCCCAGGCTTTTAGTAGAAGGCTCCAGATCCGTTATTTCGCTTTCCTACAATTACTTTCCGGAAGAGAAGATTTCAGTACTGGAGAATTTCAAAATCTCAAAATATGCCTATGCAGAGGATTATCATGAAGTGATCAAAGAGATTCTTCGGGAAATGGTGGCTGAACTGCAGAAAGAGATCGGAGACTTCGGATTCAGGGTTTTCGTAGATTCTGCACCGGTTCTCGAAAGAAGCTGGGCCAGAAAATCAGGAATCGGATGGGTAGGCAAAAATGCCAACCTGATTACCAAACAAAACGGCTCTTTTTACTTTCTTGCTGAAATCATCTGTGATCTTGAACTGAAAGCCGATCATGAAACGACCGATCACTGCGGGACCTGCAGGAAATGTATTGATGCATGTCCCACGGACGCCATTGTATCGGAAAAAATCATCGATGGCAGCCGCTGTATTTCTTATGCAACCATAGAACTGAAAAATGAAATTCCCGATTACTTTAAGGATAAAATGGAAGACTGGATGTTTGGCTGCGATATCTGTCAGGATGTTTGTCCCTGGAACCGTTTCTCTGCCCCCAATATGCAGAGCCGGTTTACGCCCAATGAAGCTTTAAAAAACTTTAAAAAAGGAGAATGGAAAGAACTGACCCAGGAAATGTTCTCCGAAATCTTCAGAAAATCGCCCGTAAAAAGAACAAAATTCGCAGGACTGAAGAGGAATATTGAATTTCTGGAGAAGTCATCAGAGAAAATTTAACCCAAACTTTTGGTGACAATCCCTGTCCCGGAATTTTTTGAATTTCCGGACTAAAGCTGATAAATGACCATTCCTTAAATTTTTTGTCTTAAGGAAGTAAAGATTTAGAAGGGTAATTTCTTTGAAAAGCCTTTCCTAAAAAGAAAAATTGACTTCTGGGAGATCAGATCTCACCGAAAATCAACGTTTTTTTTGTATTCTTTTTGGAGCCGTTTTTACTCTTACTTTAAATCTTTTTTGGGATTTGGTATTTTTACGCATATTTGTGAATATTTCGTAACTAAATATAGCCATTTTTTCGATTAAAACAAATACTTTTACTAAAAATTAAAGATTAAATTTTCGTAAAAAACATGAATGTGAAAATGATACTGATGTTGACCCTGAAAGTTTTGGGAATTATTTTGGGGATCGTGGTGATCTATGTGATCCTGGGGCTGCTGATCCCGTTTATTCCGGTTTCTGCTAAAGATGACGGACAAAAGAAGGAAATACCTGTCTATATTTACACCAATGGCGTCCACACTGATATCGTGATGCCTGTAAAGAATGACCTTCACGACTGGAGCCTTGCCATACCTTTCGCCAATGTAAAGTCAAAAAGAACAGATTACAAGTATATTGGAATAGGATGGGGGGATAAAGGATTTTACCTCGATACACCTACCTGGGCTGATTTGAAATTTTCTACTGCGGTAAAAGCTGCTTTTTGGCTGAGCGACTCTGCGATGCATTGTACGTATTATCAAACCATGACAGAAGGAGATGACTGTAAAATGATCATGATCAGCAGGGATCAGTATAAAAAGCTGGTAGTGTTTGTTGAAAAGAAATTCGACAGAGATCAGAACGGAAACTTTATGCTGATTCCTACAAATGCGGTGTACGGAGATAATGATGCATTTTATGATGCAAAAGGAACCTACAGTTTCCTGTACACCTGCAATACCTGGAGCAATGACGCCCTGAAAGCAGCAGGACAAAAAGCCGCGCTTTGGACTCCTACTGATTTTGGAATTTTTCAACACTATAAATAAGGAATGAAGACCATTTGTCTTATCTTCCTGGCTTTGTGGCTTTGTTCATGTTCACAGGAAAAAAAGGAACTCATCTCCATTACTGAAACACCTGCTGCTGTCATACGGAAACCGGAAGCAGACCTTTCCAAATTGAAGTTGAAAGCTGAAGAAGCATTGAGATTCTGTACTTCAAAGAATTTAAATACTGATTTCTGTATCCTAATTGACATGAGCCTTCATTCCGGAGTTAACCGTTTTTTTATCTGGGATTTTAAGAATAATGCTGTTGCAGAAAAATATCTCGTAGGCCACGGTTGTGGCTCGAATAGCTGGAGTGGAGACGAATCAAAAGACCATCCGGAATTCAGCAATGAGAATGATAGTCACCTTTCTTCCCTCGGAAAATACAAACTGCAGGGAAGAGGTTACAGTGACTGGGGAATCCATATTAAATATCTGATGCACGGGCTCGAGGAAACGAACAGCAATGCATTAAAAAGATTTATCGTCTTTCATTCCTGGGATCTGATGAGTGATGAAGAGATTTTTCCCAAAGGATCTCCGGAAGGATGGGGATGCCCGACAATTTCCAATAATGCGATGAAAGAAATTGACCCGAAGATTCAGCACTCAGAAAAACCGGTACTGATGTGGATTTACAACTAAAAACAGAAGAAAGTAACGCGCATGAAGTCAATGAAACTGATTGATCCGAAACATCGCAGGAACTCTTAGTCTCCCGTTTTATAGATTGTAGTTCGGAATTTCCTTAATTAGCATAAAATTTGGTGCATTGCTTATAGAAGTTACCTTTCTTTTATTTTAGCAAAAGCAATACACGACTATATCTTATATGAAACATACCCTTTTTCGAGAACAGCAACTCAACTGTGACCTTCCAACTGCCTGGAAGTTCTTTTCTTCTGCCAATAATCTTTCGGAGATTACCCCAAAAGATATGGGCTTCATTGTTCTGACAGAAATGAAAGATGATGAAATCTACGAAGGAATGTTGATTGATTATTACGTCTCCCCATTATTTGGTATTAAAATGAAATGGCAGACTGAGATCATCCATGTCGATTTTCAGAGAAGTTTTATCGATTTTCAGAAGAAAGGTCCATATAAATTATGGCATCACCATCACGAGTTTATTCCCAATGAGCATGGGGTCCTGATGAGGGACAACATAGAATATGAGCTTCCTATGGGATTTTTGGGTGAAGCAGCGCACAAGCTTTTCGTAAAAAAGAAGCTGGAATATATTTTTGATTACCGGTTCCGTGTACTGAGCAAATTATTTTGAGCAGTCCCAGAGGTCTGTATACAGAAAAGTATCTGAACTATTATCTTCTATACCATCAGTAGAGCTGATTTTTGCCCATTGTTTAAGTTTTTTTAACACTATACAGACCATAACTCCACTAAAAAATTCTTATTTTTGCAGGACTATCGTTTTTTTACTAAAAAACTAATGTGTTCTGGTGACATGGCAGGTCTGAGGTCCTTTTTCTTATTCTATATTATACTGGTTTTTTCCCTCTTCAATTCGAATTGGGCAGAAAAATCATTACAGAATATTCCTCATGTTCCGCATGTAACTAATGTTCATCTTCTCGACATCTATGAGGAGGCTGATATGAACACGCATGCACTTCCGGCTGCCTCAAAAATTGTAAAGCATTCGGTCCGTAAAGACGATCATGCCGTTGGTGATTTTTCAGGGATCCTAAAGATTATTCCTAAAATTACTCTTCCGGATATTGCGGTCTCTACGATTTGCGGTGTCAAATCGTTCCTCCATCTCCTTCAGTTGTATTAGATTTAAGTTATTGGAAATCAATTTATTTTAACGAATTTTTATAACTTAAACATTTTAAAATGTATTTTAAAAACGTAATAATTTGCATTCTTGCAACATTATTCGCTGCGTCATGCAGTAAAGACAAGAAAAAAAACAATCAACAGCAAAAAGAAGTTCCTGTACTGGAAATTAAAGAAAAAGATACCTTGGTAAGCAACCAGTTTGTCACCGATATCCAGGCCAAAAAGAATGTGGAAATGCGTTCCAGGATTGGAGGTATCATACAGCATATCTACGTGAATGAAGGGCAGTTTGTCCATCAGGGGCAACCCCTCTTCAAAATCAATGATGCGGAGCTGCAGATGGAGCTTCTGAAAGCGAATGCCACCCTGAAGCAGACAGAAGCGGATGTACGCATTGCTGAAGTGGAACTGAAACAGATCCAAAGCCTGCATGCTAAAAAGTTTGTAGCAAACAACGAGCTGGAGATGGTAAAGGCAAAACTATCATCGGCTAAGGCAAAACATGCCTTCGCTGATGCTGAAAAAAGAACCGTCCTTCAGAAAATAAACTTTACCAGAATTACCGCACCATTTGATGGAGTGATTGATGTAATTCCTCATAAGGACGGTAGCTTAGTGGAAAACGGCACATTACTGACTACTTTATCGCAACTCAATGAAGTGTATGCCTATTTTTCAATTCCCGAAAACCTGTATTTTGAGCTTCTTGCCAACGATAAGATCGGAAATCATCAAAAGATTGAACTGACCTTGCCAAACGGGGTGAACTATCAGTTTAACGGAGCTTTGAAAACGGCCGAGGGTGAGATCGACAGAACCACAGGTTCCATTCGTTATAAAGCATTATTCCCTAATCCCAACCGTCTGATTAAGCACGGTACATCGGGGAAACTGATTATTTCCGAACAGCAGGACAATGCCATTCTTATTCCTCAGAAATCTACATTCTCCATTCAGGATAAGACGTATGCTTTTGTCGTGGATAAGCAGAATAAGGTGAAAATGACGAACATTAAGATCGGTGCTACCCTGAGAGATTCCTATATGGTGGAAAGCGGACTTAAAAAAGGAGATTTAATCATTTACGAAGGCACCCAGTCTTTGAAAGATGGTGATGTTATCAGAATTAAAAAGAAATATTAACCTTTCGTAATCTTTAAATCAACGTATCATGGTAGAAATGTTTATACGACGAAAGGTTCTTTCGTTGGTTATTTCCATAGTATTTGTACTGCTGGGGATCATGGCTTTACTGAAAATGCCCATTACCCAGTTTCCGGATATTGTACCGCCATCTGTAACCGTAACGGCAAAATATACCGGTGCCAATGCAGAAGTATCGGCCAATGCAGTAGCACTTCCTTTGGAACGGGCTATCAACGGGGTTCCGGGGATGACGTATATGTCAACTGTAACCTCTAATGACGGGCTCACGCTCATCCAGGTTTTCTTTGAAGTTGGAACGGATCCCGATGTAGCGGCCGTAAACGTCCAGAACAGGGTAACAACCATTCTTGATGAGCTTCCGGAGGAAGTGATCAGAGCCGGTGTTACTACGGAGAAAGAGGTAAACAGCATGCTGATGTATCTTAATATTACCAGTGCTGATCCCAGCCAGGACGAGCAGTTTATCTACAACTTTACGGATATCAATGTTCTTCAGGAGCTGAAACGTATCGATGGAGTAGGGCGTGCGGAAATTATGGGTCAGAAAGAATACTCGATGAGGGTTTGGCTGGATCCGCAGAAGATGGCTGCTTATCGTATTTCGGCAGATGAGGTAATTATCTCACTCCAAAAGCAGAATATATCAGCGGCACCTGGAAAGGTCGGGGAGACATCCGGGAAAACTTCCAGTCAGTTGCAATATGTAATCAAATACAAAGGTAAATTTTTTGAACCTAAACAATATGAGGAAGTTCCCATCAGGGCAGATGTGGACGGAACGATCTTAAAACTTAAAGATATTGCCAAAGTTGAGTTTGGAGCAATGAACTATGGGATGGTCTCCAAAACGGATGGGCGACCCTCGGCATCAATCATGATGAAACAGCGTCCCGGCTCCAATGCTTCAGAAGTTATTGAAAGCGTAAAAGCTAAAATGGAAGAGCTGAAAGGAACTTCCTTTCCTCCGGGAATGGAATATAATATGGCATATGATGTTTCAAGATTTCTTGATGCCTCCATCAGTGCAGTATTAACCACCCTTATCGAGGCTTTTATCCTCGTAGGAATTGTGGTGTTTATTTTCCTTCAGGACTGGCGTTCCACATTGATTCCGGTGCTGGCGGTACCTGTGGCATTGGTAGGAACCTTCGCTTTTATGAATATGCTGGATTTCTCGGTCAACTTACTTACGCTGTTTGCTTTGGTTCTGGCGATCGGAATTGTCGTAGATAATGCCATTGTCGTCGTAGAAGCGGTCCATGTAAAAATGGAAGAAGGTTTAAATGCACTGGATGCCACCATTACCGCAACCAAAGAGATTGCCGGAGCTGTTGTGGCGATTACCATCGTCATGTCTGCCGTATTCATTCCGGTTGCTTTCCTCGACGGGCCTGTAGGGGTATTTTACAGACAATTTTCATTAACGCTGGCAATCAGTATTGTCATTTCGGGGGTCAATGCCTTGACGCTTACTCCGGCTCTTTGTGCCATTATCTTAAAGCCGCACCATCCTGATAAGAAGAAAACAGTCGTTGACAGATTTTTCCAGAGTTTCAATACAGGTTTTGACCGTCTGACTAATGGTTATGTAGGTATTTTGTCAAAATTTGCGACAAGAACTACTGTTACTTTTGGACTGCTCTTTTTATTTGTCGGGCTAACTTTTGTAACCAGTAAATTCCTGCCGACCGGATTTATTCCGATGGAAGACCAGGGAATGGTCTATGTAAGTGTTACGACTCCTCAGGGAGCTACAGTAGAAAGAACAGAAAAGGTGCTGGACGAAGTAACGGTGATTGCTAAAAAAATAGAAGGAGTGGAAAACGTTACCACACTGGCAGGATATAGTATTGTAACAGAAATTGCAGGCTCGTCCTACGGAATGGCAATGATAAACCTTAAAGACTGGAAACAGAGAAATATCTCTGTCAATGACCTGATCGCAGAGCTTTCTGAAAAAACAAAAGGTATTGCTGATGCCCAGATTGAGATTTTTGCACCCCCAACAGTTCCGGGATTTGGAAATACCAGTGGTTTTGAATTGAGGTTGCTGGACAGAACGGGTGGAAGCATTGAGAATACTGATAAAATCACCAAGGACTTTGTGAAAAAGCTTAATGAATCTCCTGAGCTTCAGAACAGCTTTACCAGCTTTGATGCTACTTTTCCGCAGTATATGATCCATGTGGATTATGATATGGCGGCGAAGAAAGGTATCTCGGTGGATAATGCCATGTCTACCTTACAGACCATGCTGGGATCCTACTATGCCACGAATTTCATCCGGTTTAGCCAGATGTATAAAGTGATGGTTCAGGCAAGCCCTGAACACAGAGATACTCCTGAAAGTATCCTGAATTTATATCTGAAAAATGATAAAGGGGAGATGGTGCCTTTTTCCACCTTCATTACCATTGAAAGAGTATATGGTCCTGAAGTGTTGACGAGGTACAATATGTATATGTCTGCGATGATTAATGGGGAGCCGGCTGATGGATACAGTTCCGGTGACGCGATCGCAGCGGTAGAGCGTATTGCTAAAGAGAGTCTGCCGAGAGGCTTCGATATCGAATGGTCGGGGATGACCAGGGAAGAGATTCTTTCGGGAAACCAGACGGTGTATATTTTCCTGATCTGCTTACTATTTGTCTACCTGTTGCTGGCTGCACAGTATGAAAGTTTCCTGCTTCCGATGCCGGTGCTTTTAAGTCTTCCTACGGGAATCTTCGGATCCTATATCGCACTGGTGCTCGCCGGGTTGGATAATAATATCTATGCTCAGGTTGCTTTGGTGATGCTGATCGGACTTCTGGCAAAGAATGCGATTCTGATTGTAGAATTTGCAGTAGCCAGAAACAAGCAGGGGTTTGATATCGTTCCTGCGGCTATTGAAGGAGCAAGACAGCGTCTGAGGCCTATTTTGATGACCTCTTTTGCATTTGTAGCAGGTCTTATTCCATTATGTATTGCATCAGGGGCAGGTGCTATCGGTAACCGTTCTATCGGAACTGCGGCGGCAGGAGGAATGCTGATCGGAACCATCTTCGGGCTGGTAGTCATTCCGGGGCTGTACATATTCTTTGCGAAACTTGAAAATAAGAAGAAAGATGAAAAAACTGAATTATAAAAATATAGGGTACGTCATCGCAGCACTGAGTCTGATGTCATGTGCTGTCCCGAAAGTAACGGAGCTTAAAAAAGCCCGTACACTGCCAGATGAAGTGATCAGAAAGGAGAAAAATTCGGGAACGGAAGAATTTCAGCAGATCAATCTGAAGGCTTATTTTACGGATCCTGACCTCACGGAACTTTTTGAGAAGGTAATGAAGGCGAATCCTGATTTCCAGATTGCCCAGCAACGGGTGGAAATTGCCAACAGCTTTCTTCAGCGGTCTAAGATGGATCTCCTGCCTTCCCTTGATGTTGGGGTAGAAGCATCCGGAAACCGGTATGGGAAATATACGATGGAAGGGGTGGGGAACTATGATACCAACTTGTCTCCAAATATTGCGGAAAATCAGAAAATCAACAGAGATTTTACCCCCAACTATTGGCTTGGAGCCAGGAGCAGTTGGGAAATTGATGCCTGGGGCAAGCTGAAGAATAAAAAAATTGCGGCCCAGAAAAAATACCTGGCATCTACAGAAGGATTAAGGTTGCTGCAGGTAGAACTTTTTACCGATATCGCGAATCTGTACTATCAGCTGGTGGCTCTGGACAACCGTCTTGCTATTTATCAGAAAAATTATAATCTTCAGCAGCGGGCATTTGAAATTGTTCTTGCACAGCGGGAAGTAGGAAAAGCGACAGAGCTTGCCGTACAGCAGTTTAAAGCTCAGAATAACAACTGGCTGGCAGAAATTGAACATATCAAGGTCGAGATTGTTACCGTAGAACAGGCCATCACCACCCTTACCGGAAGCTATGGCGGAGTGGTAAAACGTGGAAAAACATTAATGCCTACCAATATGGAAATTCTTAATACAGCCATTAATGTAGAAGAGGTTATTCACTCGAGGCCTGATGTAGCAGCAAACTATTATGTCCTGGAAGCATCCCAGGCAGATGCCAAAGCGGCCAGGGCTGCATTCTATCCTAAAATTGATCTGGGTGCCGGATTTGGATTGAATTCTTTTTCCGTGGAGACATTCTTCAAGCCAAGTTCACTTGCAGGACAGCTGCTGGGAGGTCTGATGGTTCCGGTTTTTAATAAAGGGCAATTGAAATACGAATTTAATGTGGCCAGCAAAGAGCAGGAAATTGCCTTTCTGAACTATCAGAAAAGCATAACAACAGCATTTAATGAACTTCAGTCTATCTTGAAGCAGACCAGAATATATGAGCGTGTTCTGAAGCTGAAATCCGAAGAAGTGGGATTTTTGGACCGTGGTGTTGAGGTTTCCAACGATCTTTATCTCACAGGCTATGCCAATTATTTTGAGCTGATCAATTCACAGAAGAGTAAACTTACTGCGGAGCTGGATCTGCTGCAGTTTCAGCATCAGAATACCCGAAATAATGTACTGCTGTTCAAAGCGCTGGGAGGAAAGCTGAATTAAGATCCAGGATTCAATTCACTCAGCAGGATGCAACGCATTTAAAACAGGAAAAAGGTGACTTCCTTATAATGATCGATTGATCTTTATGTAAGGGATGTCACTTTTACCTTATTCTTTCAATGCAATGATTGTCTTACAGGATAACCGGACATTTTACCGGTTTTAGAAACCGGCCATTTTTATTTTTATGATGTACGAAGAAAGCCACCTGAAAAGGTGGCTTTCTGTATGGTCTGAAACAGATATTCTGTACACTACAGATCTCTGTTCGAAAATTATTTAACAATCTGGATATTGACTGCGGAGAATCCTTTAGGAGACTTTTCTTTCTCAAAAGATACTTTATTTCCTTTTTTTACAAGTTCTGCACAGTTGTTATTGTGGAAGAAGATATTTTCTTTCGTACTGTCTTCAGTAATGAAGCCATATCCTTTCTCACTGTGGAAGGTAATAATTCCTGTTTTTCTCGGATCTTCCTCAATAATAGGAGCTGCACCCAGCTGAATTTCTTCAAGGTTTACTTCCTGTCTCTCTTCAGGTGGAGTAGAGGTCAATCTTCCGAATTCATCTACATACATGAATACATCCTCCATGTCCTTCCCTTTGTTGTTGTTCGTTTTACGTTCTTCGCGTCTTAGCGCCTTTTCTTTTTGCTTTTGAATTTTTTTCTTGAAATTTTCCTTTTTAGAAAAAGAATCTGCCATAAATTATTTTTAGTATTAAGTTTCTATATTGTTTTGTTTTCAGTCTGGTCTGTAGAGACCTTACAAAGCCCGTTGATGTTTTCTGTCTTGGATTTCCCAATCATCCAGAGCTTAAAATTCCGACAAGTATTGTTCCTAATAGAAGAATAAAAGTTTAAAATATGGCTGCTCAAAAAGCAAAGACTGAATAAAAAGATATTCGAGCCGTTACAGAAAACAAAGTAGTGACTTGGTTACAATGTACAAATATACAACAATAAAATGAATAATCCCGTTTTAAACAATTGATTATCAGAAATAGTTTCAGGAGAGTTTCTGTAAAAATATGATGATGTAAAAAGACAGTGATGGGAAGTCGTCCTTAAAGCAAAGCGGTAAAAAATCCCCGGCGGGCCGGGGGTTATAAAAAAATATATTATAAAAATGATGTGGTGTAATAATACAGGTGGGGAAGTATCAAATGCTATGCCTAAAATTCACAAATATTAGAGATTTGTTTAATATTTTTAAGGTGAAACAGGAGGTTCATACTCTATCTTGTTGGTAAATAGGATTATAGTGTTAATACTATTTTTGATAAAATTTCACGCGGTATAGCCGGATCTGATTTCCATTGGCATTTATCTGCTGTTTAAATTTTAAAATTGATGCAACTCCCGAAAAATTCACCATATTGAGATGCTTTTTATTATTCATCTTTGTTTCATTAACATTTTAAAATAAGAATCATGTCAACACAAGATGTAAAAGGTAAAGTTGTTTTAATTGCCGGTGGAGGTAAAAACCTTGGCGGATTATTGAGCAGGGATTTTGCTGCAAAAGGAGCAAAGCTGGCTATTCACTACAACAGTGAAAGCTCCAGAGCTGAAAGCGAGAAAACGCTTGCAGAAGTTCAGGCATCAGGAGCAGAAGCATTTCTTTTTCAGGGAGACCTGACCAAGGTAGATCAGATTGCCCGGTTTTTTGATGAAACCATTTCGCGTTTCGGCGGAATTGATATTGCGATCAATACGGTAGGAATGGTACTGAAAAAACCGTTTTCCGAAACCACAGAATCTGAATATGATACGATGTTCAATGTGAATTCCAAGTCTGCCTACTTCTTTTTGCAGGAAGCCGGTAAAAAACTGAATGACCATGGGAAAATCTGTACCATTGTCACATCTTTGCTGGCTGCCTATACCGGACTGTATTCTACGTATGCAGGAGCAAAGGCACCCGTAGAGCATTTCACGAGAGCAGCTTCCAAAGAATTCGGGGCGAGGGGAATTTCTGTAACGGCTGTAGCACCAGGCCCGATGGATACTCCATTCTTTTATGGACAGGAAACCGACGATGCAGTGGCATACCACAAATCTGCTTCAGCACTGGGCGGGCTTACAGATATTAAAGATATCGCTCCATTAGTAGAATTTTTGGTGACTGAAGGATGGTGGATCACGGGGCAGACGATTTTTGCCAACGGTGGATATACCACAAGATAATCCATACTATAACCTATAAAAAAACTCACTGAAAAAGCTTTCAGTGAGTTTTTTTTTAAATAAGTTTCAGAATTAGGAGGTCTTCATTTTCCCTCTTTCCAGTATACTTTTGATGATAAAAAATAATCCCAGAAGGACAAAAGGAATACTCAGAAGCTGGCCCATATTAAGGCTCATACCATGTTCAAATTCAACCTGGTCCACCTTGATAAATTCGATCAGAATCCTCATGATAAAGATGAGTAAGATACTGATGCCGAAGTAAAACCCTTTTCCGATGCTGAAGATGTTTTTTCTGTAGATAAAGTATACCAGCAAAAAGATCACAAGATAAGAAATGGCTTCGTACAACTGGGCAGGATGCCTTGGCAGGTCATCTACCTGTCTGAATACGAAAGCCCAGGGAACATCTGTTGGAATCCCGATGATTTCTGAGTTCATCAGATTGGCAAGCCTGATAAAAGTTCCACCCAGCGGAAGCACGATCGCTATGGCATCCAAAACGGTCATAAACGGAATAGAAAACTTTCTGGAATAGAGCAGGAGCATAATCACCAGCCCGATACCACCCCCGTGGCTCGCAAGACCTGCAAATCCTGTAAAATGATAGATCCCGTCCGGTCCTTTCTGAATAGGTAAGAATATTTCAAGCGGATGCTGAGAGTAGTAATCAAAATCATAAAAAATACAGTGTCCCAGCCTGGCTCCTACCAATATGCCGATCAGTGCATAAGAAAACAGGGCTTCGTGTGCTTGGGAACTCAGATTTTCCTTTTTGTAAATTCTTTTTAAAATATTGAGACACAGGACAAGACCTGCAAGGAATAATAGTCCGTAATATTTTAAGGGAATCCCCAAAATATTGACGATTTCGGGATTAACATCCCAGTTGATGTATAGTAAACTCATTGATATTGTTATCGGATTTTCAGTCTGCAAATATAAGGAATTAGGATTTTCCGGGTATTTACATCCCGTTTTGGTGGTTTATGATCTGAGTCATAAAGTTTTAGCCTGCAATTATTTATATTTGATGATATCCGTCCAAAGACTTTACGGACCATAATTCCGCCATCGCTTACATGATAAAGCGGAGTTACCATTGATCAACTAAAATAATCAGAAATGCCTGTTTTTAGTGGAAAGCATTGAGAAGGACTAACGTAAAAAAACAGTTATGATACACAATATATTCAGCAGATTAGGAGGGAACTGGGCCGATTACTTCAAAGGAAGCGCAGTACTTGGGATTGCCGGATTGGCTGTATTGCTTATACGCAATACACAAAACAGAGATATGAAAGCTCTTCAGATTAAACTCGATGAATTGATCGCTGAGAAGAATACAGTGGACTCGCAATTTGAGGACTTAACAGATGATGAGTTCAATCAGCTTCAGAATTTCTATAAGAATGTTGAAATTCAAAGGATGCGAAACAGGGATAAAAATGATGTTGCTCCAGAACAGGAGATGACCTACTACCGGTATAAATAAACCAGGATAATTTTATCAGGTAGACGCTCTGTAAACCAGTTCTGCATCCATTACAACAGATCTGCTGGAGACTCTGTTGTTTTTGATCTTTTCCAATGCCAGCTCCGCAGCGGCTTCACCCATTTTTTCCAGAGGCTGCTGTACACTCGTCAGCTGAGGATATACCATTGATGACAGCTCTGTACCCGAAAAACTCGCTATTGCCACTTCGTCAGGGACCTTTATCTTTTGTTCGAGAAGAAAATTCATCGCACCCATAGCCAGTGTATCACTGAATGCAAAAATACTGTCAAATCCAATATTATTGTTTAATAGCTGTTTGACTGCCTTTCTCCCATGCTCGAAGCTCATTCCATCGGTTTGTATAATCAGGTTGTCATCAAAAATATTGTATTTCATCATAATACGCTTATAGCCATTGACTCTTTCTACAGCATTTCGGATGGTGGATGGCCCCATAAGATGAACAATTCTTTTTCTTCCGGTCTTAATTAAATATTCCACCATTAAGGAAGCTTTAATGGAATCATCAATGATTACCTTCGATACATCCAGGGACTTATGTGGGATCCTGTCAAAGAATATGAGTGGAATTCCCTGATTCATAATATGCTCGTACAGATCGTTATTATGGGTTTCATGGCAAAGATTGATGATAATGGCATCTACATTAAACTCTTCCATGAGTTGTAAGTTTTTCCTTTCGATAAGGGGATCTTCATCGGATTGGGTGATGATGATCCGGTATCCGAGCGGATAAAGGATATTCTGAATTCCTTTAAGAACTTTTGATGAAAACGGAGTGATCATTTCCGGAACTACAAATCCGATGGTTTTGGATTGTCCCGACTTTAAATTCAAGGCGGTAAGGTTGGGTTTGTAGCCTAATTTTTCCGCAGCCTCCAACACTCTTTTTCTCGTTTCTTCACTTACATTTTTATCATGAAGCAGCGCCCGGGAGATGGTAGAGGTGGATAATGACAAAAATTTGGACAGATCTTTAATCGTAATACGTCTCATCAGCCTTATTTTTTCGCTAAAAATAATAAAAAAATAGGCAATTGGGAACGTTCCCGGACTTTTGGGAACGTTCCCAATTCAAAATGTATAAAAAAAATCTACAGTTAAGTGATTGTTAATTTAGTTTTAACGAATCGGTTAATCTGTTACAAAATTTATGTTTATGAGTATGATTTATTATCATTATGAAGGTCTGGAAATCCGTACGGGGATTTTGCATATCGGAGTGGGAAATTTCCATAGGGCGCATCAGCAATTTTATACCAATCTGGTGTTGAATGACGATGACCAGAAAGATTGGGGAATCTGTGGCGTATGTTTGTTGCCTTCAGATGAAAGGATGGTTACGGGTTTGAGAGCTCAAAATCTTAATTATTCACTCACCGTATGTGGGAGAAGCGGTGAAGATGAGGTCTATAAAATAGGTTCATTACGGGAACTGATCTGGGGAGTGGAAGATCCATCAGCCGTGATAGAAAAAATAGCAGACTGTTCCGTCAGAATCATTAGTTTAACCATCACAGAAGGAGGCTATAATCTGGATAAGGAAACAGGAGAATTTATACTCGATCATGAAAAAATACAACATGATCTGAAAAGACCTGAAGTTCCTGCTACTGTTTTTGGTTTTGTTGCGGAAGGCTTACGCCGGAGAAAAATACAAAACGGGGCTGGTGTTACAATCCTTTCATGCGATAATCTTCAACATAACGGAAATACCGCGAAAAAAGCTTTTATGACTTTTATAGAAGCTCAGGATCAAGAACTGGCAGCATGGGCAGCAGAATACGTTACTTTCCCCAACAGTATGGTGGACCGCATCACACCGGCCACAACTCCGGAAGATGTCGAAAGGCTAAACAAACGCAACGGCACAAATGACCTTGTACCTGTATATTGTGAAGACTTTTCCCAATGGGTCATTGAGGATCAGTTTATTGCGGGAAGACCTGCCTGGGAAAGAGTAGGTGTAGAATTTACCCGGGATGTAACCGCGTTTGAAAATATGAAACTCAGTCTGCTGAATGCTTCTCATACCTTATTGTCTTATCCAGCATTTCTCATGGGATACCGTAAGGTTGATCAGGCTATGAAAGATGAAAATCTTGTGAAATTTATCAGGATTTTTATGGATGTTGATAGTGCGCCATTCGTTCCTGCTCCTGAAAATACAGATCTTGAGAAGTATAAAGAAACCCTTATCGAAAGGTTTGCAAACCCCAGTGTAAGTGATCAGGTAAGCCGTTTGTGCTTTGATGGAATTTCAAAGTTTCCGGTATATATTATTCCCAACCTTGATAAGATGATAAAAGAAGGGAAAGATCTTACCAGGCCTGCGTTTCTTATTGCATCTTACAGGCATTATCTTAAATATAAGAAAGATGACCGTGGCGATATTTTTGAAATAGGAGAGCCCTGGCTGACGGAAAAAGATAAACAGCTCATCAGCAGCGAGGATTCACTGGCCTTTTTGGAACTATCCGCTTTTAAAGGAGTTCGTCTGAAAGATTCGCAAGAATTTATACAACAATACCGCCGGTTTGTAAAGGATATTAAAGAAGTGGGAGTGGATTCCGTGTTAAAATCAATCATACAATAATCAATCATGCAGATACATCCAGGTATAAGCTCCCCGGGCAATAAGACCAATAATGCGATATTGCCGTTTGCAATCATTACGTTTATTTATTTTATCGTAGGTTTTCTGACTACGGTAAACGAACAGCTGCAGGCCCCTTTGAAATTTACTTTTCTGAGCCATGCAGGCAGTCTCAAAAATACACTGACTACGCTGATCTCGTTTTTCTTCTTTTTGGGATATCTCCTGAACGGAACCCTGGGAAGCCGGTGGGTGAATGCCTTTGGATATAAAAATACTATTTTGCGTGGGCTTTTATTTATGATTTCCGGGTTATTCATGTATTTGTGCTCGTCATGGTTTGGAAGCCATTATCCAGATTTGACGTTCAGTATAAAAGATGCGGTCGTCCCTTTTGGGTTTATTATTTTTGTAATAGGATCTTACCTGATGGGAACTGCAGCATCTATTATTCAGGTGGTTGTGAATCCTTATGCAGCGTCCTACCCACTGAGGGGAACGGAGCCGGTACAGCGTCTGAATATTCTTACCGCCATCAATTCGATAGGCACTACCTCTGCACCATTTTTTGTTACGGTAGTGATGTTCAGCGGGATTTCCATTGAAAAGATAGAGATCAGGCAGCTTTTATTTCCCCTTTCTATGCTTATGATTTGTATTGTAGGTGTAATGATCATTACCAAAAGGCTTCACCTTCCGGATCTTGCCGATACCAGACTGGTTGGAGAAGAAAAGCTTGAGCGGAGTATATGGTCATTCAGACATTTCGTGCTGGGAGTTCTGGCTGTATTTTTTTATGTAGGAACTGAAGTAGCTATCGGTGCTAATATTAATTTATATGCTTTTGAACTGATGGATTCCGGTCACCCGATCACATTTTTCGGAAAAACAGATATTATGGTTGGGGGAATGGACCTGGGCATCCATGCTTTATTGTCTACTTTATATTGGGGAGGTTTCCTTGTGGGAAGGGCGGTATCCAGTTTTTTGAGTAAGATTTCCGCAAGAACACAGCTGGTGACAACGACATCAATGGCAGCTATCCTTGCCTTAATATCCATGATGACACAAAATCTATGGTTTCTGGTGGCCATAGGCCTGCTGCATTCGTCGATGTGGAGCTGTATTTATACGCTCTCCATCAAAGGATTGAATAAATACACTTCCAAAGCATCAGGGATTTTCATTTCAGCAGTATTTGGCGGTGCTGTGTTTACCTTAATTCAGGGCGGACTGGCAGATGTCTTAGGGTCATGGAGATGGACGTGGTGGCTTACCGTCATCTGTGAATTGGTGATGCTTGCTTACGCGCTTTTTGGCTCCCGTATAAGAGAAAAAGACATTATTCAATCATCGTAATCATTTTTTAACACTAAGGTTTTGCAAAATTGGATGAGGAAGATGTAAAATTTCCTTAGGCATAAGGGAGTATAAAATTCTCGCAGCAACCGTACGTTTTTTCAGTTTTGTGTACAGGTTTGCTTATTCTGAACAGATAAAATTCAAAATTGAATCTTTTATCAACTCAATACATTTAATTACTTTTATATCATGGAACATATAAAAACCCAAGCCGTTTGTTTCGGAGAGGTTCTCTGGGATATTTTTCCGGGAGAACAGAAGAGAATAGGGGGAGCGCCCTTTAATGTAGCGTATCATCTTTCCAAAATGGGACTGGAGGTCAATATGATAAGCAGTGTCGGTGATGACAAGCCCGGGCATGCGCTGTTGGAGAAAATGAAAGGCTGGAACATTCCTACAGAGCATGTCCAGATCACGACGAGGTATCCTACCAGTACTGTTATAGCTACAGTGGATGAAAATAATGATGCGCATTATGAGATTGTGGAAGACGTAGCATGGGATTTTATTGATGCCACTGCCAAAAACAAGGAAATCCTCACCACCGCAGATGCATTCGTATTCGGAACACTTGCCGCGCGGAACGAAAAATCCAGAAATACATTGTTTCAATTGCTCGACATCGGCAGCTACAACGTTTTTGATATTAATCTCAGAGAGCCGTATTACGAGGTTGGAATGATCAAGGATCTACTGTACAAAACACATCTTGCCAAATTCAACAAAGCAGAAATGCGGATGATGCTGGATTTTTTAGGGAAAGAATATACTACTGAAGAAGATGGTGTCAAATATCTGCAGGACCGGTTTGATCTTCAGGAAATCATTATTTCCAAAGGAAGCAAAGGTGCACTGTATGCCCATGAGGATCATTTGTATAGGTACCCTACGATACCGGTTAAAATAAAAGATACCGTAGGAAGCGGTGATTCTTTTTTAGCGGGTTTTCTTTCCAAAAAACTTGACAAACAAAGTTTTGTACATGAAACCATGGTTCAGGCCGTTTCACTGGGTGCATTTATAACTTCGCAGGAAGGAGCATGTCCGGAATATTCACAGGAAGATTTTAGCAGATTCAAAAATGAACATCCTGTATTGGCGCTGCCATGAGGTGATACAGATATTAATTTAAAACGATTCTTGATGAAATATTGGGTAACTTTAGGCTGCCACCAAATGAAAACTTATGCATTATCAGCTGGAAAAACATTATGTAAACAGGGTAGGCTGGCTTCGGGCAGCGGTATTGGGCGCAAATGACGGCTTATTATCCACCACAAGTATTGTAATAGGAGTTGCCGCTGCCGAACCGGAGCGGCATATCATTATTCTTGCTGCATTGGCAGGGATGATCGCTGGAGCGATGTCTATGGCTGCGGGCGAATATGTTTCCGTAAGCTCTCAGGAAGATACTGAAAAAGCAGACCTGATCCGCGAAAAGCGCGAGCTTGAAGAGATGCCGGAAATAGAGCTCCGGGAACTGGCTAAGGTGTATGAAAACAGAGGCTGCAGCAAAGAAACCGCCATGCAGGTGGCCATTGAGCTGACTGAACATAATGCTTTGGAAGCCCATGCCCGTGATGAACTGGGAATTAATGAAATTACCCAGGCGCAACCTTTACAGGCAGCCATCGCTTCGTTCGGATCATTTGCAGTAGGTGCCCTTTTACCCTTTATCGTTTCGCTGATGGCTCCCATGAAACAAATGGTGTACTTTCAGTACGGCTTCTCTATCTTATTCCTGATGCTTCTGGGCGCTGTGTCTGCCCGGGCTGGAGGTTCCAATATTAAAATTGCCGTTCTAAGAATTTGTTTCTGGGGAACTGTTGCGATGGGAATCACCGCACTCGTAGGACATCTCTTTGGAGTTAGTGTGGCTTAAACAAAAAAAGTCCTTTTCAGGAGCATGCACTTCAGAAAAAATAAAGTCATCATCATAACAAGAGCTTTGGGGTAAGAATTAATAACTCTACTTTCTTTGTCTCTGTATAGGTCTGCAGATAAAATGATGTAAATGATAGAATATTTATTATAATTATTATTTAGAATTAATAAAAATAAATATCTTTGCAGCAAAAAACTATGAAGAAGTTATTGTGCTCAATTTCCTTATTATCAGGAGTATTTGTCTTAGCACAACAAGAAAAGGACACGACTGTTCAGTCAAAACACATTGATGAGATCATTGTTTCCGGGGTGAAAAAATATGCAGAGAAAAAATCTGATTATGTTGCCAAAATGCCTCTTAAAAATCTGGAGAACCCGCAGGTTTACACGGTACTACCCAAAGAACTTATGCAGCAGCAGGTGGCAACCGACCTCCAAAGTTCACTCAATCTACTTCCGGGGGTAAACAATGTATCGGTAAGTGTCGGAAGTGGTGGTGTAGGACTTGGTCTTACCATGCGTGGTTTCAGTTCCAATGCTTCTGCAGGAGCGCTTAGGAATGGGATGGCAACCAATTTTGTTTCGCTGTCCGACCCTGTTAACCTTGAAGCTATTGAGGTCATTAAAGGACCTTCGGGAACATTATTCGGATCTGCTTTATTGGTAGGATATGGCGGATTTGTGAATAGAGTAACCAAAAAACCGCTGCATCAGTTTAAAGGAGAAATAGGATATACAGCAGGGAGCTGGAGCAGTAACCGTGTAACGGTGGATGTAAGCACTCCGCTTAATAAAAGCAAAACTTTTTTAGCCCGTCTCAACGCCGCCTATAATAATGACGGCAGTTTCCAGGACTATGGGAAATCAAAATCAGTGGCTATTGCCCCTTCATTTTCTTTTAAGGTGAACGACCGTTTGGATATCAATCTTGATTTCGAATATTTTGATATCAGCAGGAATACAACCTATATGGGGCTGATCACCGGGAAAGATGTCACTTTTAAGGATAAGAGTATTAACGATTTCAACCTGGATAAAAAGATTTCTTATGCGAGTGATGAGATCCAGAGTAAGGCAAAAATCTTCAATACTTTTGCGACCGCAAATTATAAAATCTCAGACAACTGGGTTTCCCAAACCAGCTTCTCGTCTGCAAAGACAGAGAACGATGCCAATTATCTTTTTCTTAATTTATCCAACAAAGGAACAATACGAAGAGATTATTATCATATTCCCAGCACCTTCAATCTCACCGAGATTCAGCAGAACTTTATTGGTAACTTTAATATCTCCGACAAGATCACGAATAAAATATTAGTCGGAATCGATTATACCACTACAAAAACAACGGACAAGAGGGGAGTAGTATCTGACATTGACCGCAAAATCTATACGATGAAAAGCAAAGACAAAACAGATATTGGTTTTGTTCCTATTGCTTTTAACAATGAAAACTCACCCTACATCTCTCAGGCAGCGTACCAGGAAGTTCTGTGGGAAACAGTCTACAGAGGATACAAGCGTGATTACAGAAACTTCAGTGTGTATGTCTCTGATGTGATCAGTTTCTCAGACCGATTATTTGCCATGGCCTCTTTAAGATTTGATAATTTCAACAGTGTTTCTGATAATTATAGGCAAAATTCCTGGTCTCCCAAATTAGGATTGGTGTATCAGGTGGTAAAAGATAAAGTCTCTTTGTTCGGGATTATATGAATGGCTTTAAAAATATTGCACCAAGCAGTTCCCTTACGGAAGTGAAAACCTACAAACCGGAACAAGCCAATCAATGGGAAGGAGGTGTGAAATATGAGCTTTTGGGTGGAAAATTGTCAGGAACTGTAAGTTATTATGATATACTGGTAAAAGATAAAGTTCGGAGAACACCTACGGAAAATGATCCTACGCTTACCATTCAGGATGGTACCCAAAGAAGCCGCGGGGTAGAAATGGACCTGATTACTTCTCCGTTTCACGGGTTTAATGTGATTTTGGGATATGGCTATAACGACAGTGTTTATGAAAAAGCTGCCGCAGATGTTCAGGGAAGGAGACCTGCAGGACAGGCAAGACATGCAGGGAACTTTTGGATGAGCTATACCCTTCCTTCGGGCAGGTACTCGGGATTCGGGCTTGGAGCGGGTGGAAATGCACAATCCAAGTTTTATCTTGTAGACAGTTCAGATGTTGTATCAAAAGGCTATGCAAAATTTGATGCTTCTGTTTTCTATGACCATTCCTCATACAGAATTGCCCTTAAACTGAATAACATCACCAATGAGACTTATTATCTGGGTGATTCCTGGACTTCGGTTCAGAATCCGCGCCAGCTTTTAGTTTCTTTAAATTATAAATTCTAATCTTACTATTCTACCAGATAATGAACAGATTTATGATCACCAGATTATTATGTATTGTAGTATTCATGACCGGTATAGCGGGTTTCAATGCACAGACTGTACAACAGGAGAATATCAGCATCGGAATCAAAATACCATTGAAATCAGAATTGCTCAACGAGGAAAGATCCATATGGGTATCTCTGCCCGAAGGATATGAGCAATATAAAAAGACCAGATATCCGGTTATTTATGTGTTGGATGCTGAAAATAATTTTAATTACCTCTCCTCAGTATACCACTATCTGAGCAAAGAGCCGTTTGGAGTTTTGCCTCAGGCTATTCTGGTAGCGATAGCCAATACAGACAGAACACGAGATCTTACTCCTACAAAATCTTCTAAGGAAATGACTTTTGCGGGTCAAAAAAAGACCATGTTTGCTGAAAGCGGTGGGAATGTGAGGTTTATGAAGTTTATTAAAAATGAACTGTTCCCTTTTATCGAAGAAAAATACCGGTCAAATGGGTACAAAGTTCTTGTAGGACATTCATTTGGAGGACTTGCTGCCGTTAACAACCTCTTGTCAGAACCTTTTTTTAATGCTTACATCGCGAATGACCCAAGCCTTTGGTGGGATCAGGAACTGATGGTTAAGAAAGCGGAAAACTCAACATCGGATTTTAAAAACATTAAATTTTATCTTGCCCAGGCTAATAATGCTGAAGCAAGGAATGTAAAAGAGGATGAACATGAAATCGCGATTGGGAAATTTAAAAACCTGCTGGAACAACAAAAACTTAAAAACCTGCAGTGGAAATACGGGTTTTACCAGAATGATGATCATGGAACGGTACCGCTTCCGGGAAATAATGATGGATTGCGTTTTATATTCAAATCCAGTAAATGGAATTTCAGAGAGGCTCTGAAAAATCCTGATCTGATCGTTACGCATTATCAGGACCTGTCCCGTGATCTGAATCACCCTTTTAAGCCTACCGAACTGTTTTTCAGAAAAACGATCGATATTGCAAAAGAAAGAGGGACGCCAGAGGCAGTGACGGCATTGGAGAAACTCCAAAAAAAGTATTATCCCTAATCAGAAATAAAACGTATGATGAATACTAACAATAAAGCAAAACTTCCCAGGAAAAAAGGGAAATCTCTCTTCAGTAGGATTGTTGCCTGGCTGCATCTGTGGCCAAGTATTGTTGCCGGAGTAATTTTAGTCGTGGTATCCATTTCGGGAACCGTTATTGTATACTGTGACGAAATCATGGACTTTAGTGCGGGAGAAGCAAAGTACGTACAGGTTCCAGACCATGCACAACGTGTTTCTTCGGATATCCTGAAAGCGAATTTCAGTAAAGCTAATCCCGGGTACGATATTTCGGAATTTGTGTTTTTCAAAGATCCTGGACGCAGTGTACGGATAAGAGCTTTCAATCCCAAGGGACCTAAGCTGGCGATGGTGTATGCAGATCCATATACCGGAAAAATCATCGCAAAGGATGAGTCGCTGCAGTTTTTCTTTGTGATGGCTCATTTTCATGCTTCTTTTCTGGCCGGAAAAACAGGAGGCTGGATTGTTGCCCTCGCTACCATTGTGTTTGTCATCAGTACCATCACCGGGTTGATCCTTTGGTGGCCCAAAAGGTGGAACAAAACCACAAGGCAGGCCAGTTTTACCATCAAATGGAAAGCCCGGTTCAAAAGATTCAATTATGACCTTCACAATGTGTATGGTTTCTATTCTTTGATCGTCTGTTTTATATTGGGGACTACAGGTCTTATCATTTTCTTTGAACCTCTGATGGAGACTACAGTGAAAATGACCAATGGTACCACAGAGCATATGATGGATACCCTGCCTAAACTGGATTCTGCAAAAACGGCTAAAGATATCGTTCCTTTTGCCTATGAAGTGCTTGCTAAAAGCGGGGAAAAAGAAGTGAGCATCTGGAATTTTGAAAGGAAAAAACTGGGCGCTTATATCTTTACTTCCGGAAAAGTGGGGCTTAAAAGTATTGAACATGCGTCTATTGATGTATACGATATGTATACAGGAAAGGAAATTCCAATTGATAAAAAATACTTGCAGCACGAAAAAACGGAAAATGTTGTTTGGCAGCTGCATATGGGACAATGGTGGGGACAGATTGGAAAACTTTCCACATTTCTGGCCGGTATCATTGCCACTTCCTTACCCATCACAGGATTTCTGATCTGGTGGGGGAGAAGGAAGAAACCATCCAAAAAAAAGAAAGAGGTTAAAAACCATCATAAACACAGAACCTCTGTTCATCAAGAACAGACTGTCTGAGGTCTTCACAATTTTTGAACAAAGGTTATCTCTGCTGAGGTAACCTTTTTTAGGGAAAATATCAAGCTTTTTTGAAAGAATGAAGTGCGATGTCTGCCTTCGCGAGTGATCAGTTTTGGATTGATAATGCATTAGTTACCTAACAAGTGTTAGTCGTAAATATACTACACTTTTCCATATTTCTTTTTAAATATTGTTCTGCTATGTTTATTACTTCTATATTTGGTGACATAACAACACTGAATCACAAAATATTAACGAATAAAATTTACAATCATGGCAGAAAGAAATTCAAGAGGAATTCTAAAATTCAACAACGGTGAAGGACAAAAACTATTAAAGCTAAATTATAGCGTAGCAAGATCTACAGACGTTTCCGGGCGTGTAGCATCAGACCCTTCCAATGCATTGATCAAAATTACAGTAGAAGCTACTGAAAAAGCAGATATTCTGGAAAGTCTTCTGAACGGAAAATACAAACCGACAGTAGGGGAAGTGACCTTCAATAAGTCCCATGAAGAAGGAACTTTGACCACATTGAAGTGGAGCAACGGATACGTTATCCAGCACGAAGTAGACTTCGACGCTGTAGACTCAAACAGTATGTACATCAGCTTTGTGATCAGTGCAGAGCAGATTGACCTGGGAGATTCTGCTTATCACGGAGCATGGCCTACGGCATAAGAACGGTCTCTTATAATTAATTATATATAAAGAATGGTATATCCAAAGCGGATATACCATTCTTTGTTCATGATATCAAGGTAGTGCCCGGCTCGGGCTGATAGTTGAGGAAGTATTCTTTTAATTTTACATACCATTCGTATCGGTCATAATACGAGCTTTTCTCATTGTTGGTTTCAATATCCCGGACTAAGGACTCCATCCAGAATCTTCCGTCATCATTCCAGTTATTCACGATGTCCATTGGAAAATAATGATAAGTAGATAATTTTTCAAGCTGATCTTTCGTAATGATCCTGCTTTTCTCCCACCTGGATAGCTTTTTAAAGAAGTACTTCAGCTCTTTAAAAATGTCACCTATTTTATTTTTATCATCATACCAGTCCCAGAAATTGAGATGAGGAACGTATTCTATCATGGCGAGCTTATACTTAGAATGAACTACAATGATAAAAAGGGACATGCTTTCAGGTTCAAGGCAGAAAAATGCATCTTCAATATCTGGATAATAGGTAGTATTCATGATTTTTTCGCTGGCCAGATCTCTGAGCTTCAAACGGGGATATTTTGTACCTCTTCCATGTTTCAGCCAGTCTAAACTGACGCCCATAGAATCTGAAATTTCCTGTAATGTGATCGACGAACATTCAACCTGATTGCTTTCAGTTAAATTTAATTCCCGTTCACTATTGATGTTAACCAGTTCGATAAACTCACTTGGATACAAACCTCTTTCCTCCCGTATTGATTGAAGTCTTTCTCCACAACTGTAATACTTTGTACTTTGGTCTGTTTCTAAAGCGAGATCAAAATGTTTTTTGAGCAGTATAGGATGTTTTACTAGCAAAGAAGTGATCCGGTCAAGAGAGTAAATATCATAATCCCAGCCGAATTCCATAGCTTTCTGTTCGTAAAGAATACGCGAGTCATCCAATGGTGTATTGGTACAGGTGATGACTTTAGATAAGACTTTATTGAAATAACTGGAATGATATAGATCACTGATGTCTTTCAGGACCTTGGCTTTTACATTCCGTTCCTCGGTTACTGTATGATTAAAGGCGATATAAGAGCCGTCTTTTCTTTTAATGTGAGCATCCGGTTTTCCTTTTCTGGTTCCCAGGTTCTTTCTCTGATTGGTTTCCAGGAGGCCTTCCTCGTACAGAAATTCAAGCCTCATGATATCATTCGCTACGGTTTCAAACTCTTTGGATCCCAAATTTCCGACTCTTTCCCTGATTTTATTATGAAACGATAATTCTGCCATAGGTGTGTTTTTTGTTTCAACTAAAATAGAAAAAAAGGAAAACAGATAAAAGACGACGTGTCGGTTTAAGAAAATAAATAAAAGATTAGCCAGTCTTATGATCTGTAACACTTGTAATGCCCTATGCAATGGTATTTTTTAAGACCAGAACGGTACTTTTATGATCATGATCATAATACATTTTTTATTATTTCCCTACGTTTGGATAATAAAACAATACCATGAAATAAGGACAGCATAAAATTATCAATACTTATGATAGACTTATTTTCACTAAAAGGCAAAAGGAAAGATCTTGTTGTTTCATACTTTAAAAAAAAGATGTACAAACTCATTGATGAAGATGGCTCGCTTACTGTCGTGATCAATAAATGGTATAAAACAATGACGATATCGTGTATTATATTACATGGTATAGTTGTTCTCATAATTGTAAAAGCAAGGATTGCTCCCTTTTACGAAAAATATACGGTGCTTTAAATTGTTATTAACTCTGACTTTTATAGAGATAACTATTTGGGAGCTATTTCAGTAAATGGTTAACGGTTAATACGACGCAACAACATACACAGGGAGCAGGTAAAAAAATTGAGGAGAAACGGAATGTTTTTCTATTTATACTTTTGCCTTGAAATTGTAGATGATCTACTTACTCTCCCTAAATGTTATTTCGAGAGATTCAATATAGGATTAAATTGCCTCCCTATAATTTAAGGTAAAGATAGCTCTGCACAATACAAATTATCATGATAGGCTTTAGTAGAATATTTTACTGTTAATCAATTTCAATACATGATCACTTTCCATTTTCTTAATAGCTCTAATCACGGTTTCAATTCGTAAACCTGTGATGGCAGCCATCTGTTTTCTGGTTAAATACACTTCAAATGAGTATTTTCCTTTGTTATTGCTGTAGCTTTTAAAGTAGTCAAGAATACCTAAAAGTCTCACCTCTGGTCTCAATGATAAATTATGCTGCATCATAACAAATTTTTGGTACAATCGTTCGGATATAAACTTGTTGATATCTAAAGATACGTTCGGATGATCAGCAAGTAATTTAAAGAAGTTGCTTTTTGGAATGGTAGTGACTTCACAAGGAGTTAATGTTATCGCATTTACAGGATATTTTTCGGTGATAAAAAGAAGTAACTCACAAACGCTCTGTCCTGAAAACAAAACACTTTGAATAATCTCTTTGCCGTCTTCATCGTAATGATTTAATTTAACTCGTCCCTCTATTATTTGATAGTAACGTTTTGGAGTATCAGCTTCTTGAAATATTGTTTCATGGGCTTTAAACTGTGATGTTTCTGCACCGTATAATTGCAAAAGATTTTGATCGATAATCATAATAATATTGAGTTTTAGAATTAAAGTTAATAGAATATCAAAGATTAAATTTTCCTGATTATACTAAATCTTTTAGCAAGAGAAAGCACAAATGTTTTCTAAAGATACATAAAACCATCAACCTAAAATCTCTTGATTGGATTGATTTACCTAAATTTTTAGATACATATAGGTAAACTTGTTTCATTGACGGATTGAACTTATACTCAACAATAATGCTTACCTAAGATTTACATCTACCAACAAAGACGTAGTTAAATAACGACGATGTCAATTATATAGTAGATACTAAAAAAGGCTTCGTCTCATATTAAAGCTATCTTTTGATACAGCCTTCAATCACTATATTTAATTAGTAGCCTGTCATTTCTTCTTTATCACACTGCATTTACACCTCGCTTAAATTTAAATGTCTGAAAATCAAAACTAAATAAAATGAAGTATAAATGCAGTGCGTATATTTTTTTATAACATAAGTATGTTTGTGATACAATTTTTATTTAAAATCAATTCAACTTGAAGTGTTTTAAATTAAATTGACCAATAAATTAGCTAAACATAAAAGCATAAAATTTATCTTACTATGAGAAAAATAATTAGGCTGTCAGATAGTATTTATCTTTATGCCCTTATGTTTAAAAAAGGTAAGATAGAAAACCAAATATGCAACAGGAGAGATGACCAGAAACATAATCAATTATACCCCGAACTTACTGCATCAGCCCCTCAATTTATTTCAATAGTAGCAGTTCCTGATGGTTCTATTACACACCTGGTGAATAAAGGTATAATTCATAACAATTATGAATTATACCGTTTTTTAACCGACAAATCAGCATTATTAAACACATTTTATATTTATTAATTAAAACATTTATTATGAAGAATTTTTTATTAACCACAGCCTTATTCTTTTCGTCAATGGCTTTTTCCCAAGTAGGAATAAATACTACAACACCAAAATCTACATTGGATGTGAGCGCAAAAAGAAATGCCTCAGGAATTGCAGACAATACGCAGGTATATGGACTAATACCGCCTCGCATTACAAGAGCCGAGCTAACGGATAATACAGCCGTTTATAATGCAGATCAGCGGGGAGCTTTAATTTATGTCGGTGATGTAACAGGAGGGGATACCAACCCGCCTAGAAGTAATGTGAATACTGTGGGTTACTATTATTTTGATGGTACACTTTGGCAGAAAATATCAGCACAATATACAGCAACCAATGGTGTAACGATGTCTGGTAATAATTTGAAGTTGGGAGGAAGTCTTACGGAGCCAACCAGTATATCGGGGGTTACCGGTGTGAATAAACTTACTATCACAGGAGCTGGTGTTGATGCTATTAATTTTGACAGCAATACCTTAAGCATTGATGCATCTAATGATAGAGTTGGTATCGGAACTAATAGTCCATCTGAAAAATTAGATGTTGCAGGTAATATTTCACTTAACACTAATTCGTCAGGCGCAGCTTCATCATTAAAGTTTTATGAAGATACGGCAAACGGAGCTAATTCCATATCAATACAGTCGCCTGCCAGTCTTCCTGCAAATAGAACACTGACACTTCCTTCAAATGCACCAGCCAACGGATATGTCCTTACAACCAATGCTTCTGGAGTAACACAATGGGGAGCAATGAACCCAGCCTCTGCAACCTTAGCCTCTATATCATTGACGAATGAAGCATTAGGCTCTACTAACATCACAAATGGTGGTGTTGACGGCGGGAGCGTAAACCAGAGATTTTTCCAAAAATTTGATACCACAGTTACCGACCCAAATGGACGCTTTAATCTGAGCAACGGAACGTATACAGTAGCACAATCAGGTATTTATTTAATTTCTGCTTATATTATGCCCAATTCTACCCCAGCCAGAAATCTCTCAGGCTTTTTCTATCCTGTAAACCTTGAAATAAGAAAAAACGCAGGTGGAAATGCCTCTGGTGGGACTATTATTATGGATAATGCCACCATAAGATGGGCAACACCTCTACAGGCAGCATTACGATATTCTGTGCTTGTTACCGGAATGGTTTCCTTAAATGCAGGAGACACCCTTAACGCTGTGGTTTACCTTACCGGAGCAAATGCCGCCGCCAGCGCAAGCGGCGGAATTTCATATCCTACTAGTTTTGGCTACGCAAACTTAGCTGAATTTAAGGCATTGTTTAGTGTTACAGCATTATAAGAAAAATCTTGTATAGTATTTCACTAGGATTCATTATAAGACTATACGTCAGTCATTACTAAACTTTAATCTTGTAATCATTTATTTTAAAATAGGATGCAGTATATCATATAGGTAAGTGGAAATTTGACAACAAATGCGGAAAAAAAATCACACTGCGACAGTTGGTCTTTTTTATATTTTTTACAAAGAGTCAGATGATGTGTAGCTAAATGATTAACGAATAAAATAAATATGAAAAAGTCATACTAAGCTTTTTAGTTTTTAAAGAGAATTACTGATAAAATGAAGTTTTTAATTCTTGTTTAATTTGACTTAAACGAATAATCATAGGCAAAGGTTTTTGTATAGCTCTGATCAAGGTTGCAAATTTGCCAAATGGCGTCAACTAAACACAGTTGATGCCATTATTTTGGGAAGGTATAATAGATTTTCAATTACTATCATTCATAAATGTTTCAAGTGGCTTATTACGGATTCGATGTATTGTACAGATAAAAAAAAAGTATTATGATACTACAAAATCTAATAATCTTCATATAGGATTAAGGCTCCTTAACTTATTTAAACTAGAAAGCTTAAAGTATGTTTGAGTTTTGTTATTGATGTATTTTATATTTTGTAATACATTGATTTTATGATTGAAAATAAATAATGTATAGTAACGTATGATTTAAGCCATATTATTGAAATGTTGCCTAATATTATATTTGCTTCATATCAGTATTGATAAATCATATCTCCTCTTAACAAATAGGTAACTATAACAATTTTCGCAGAGAATATCGTCTGATAAATATTTATTAGTTAGGCGCAATCAACTGTATGATTTTCTACCAATCCTAATTTAGAGAGATAGATAATAGTATGACATTTCCGATTAATATTTAAAAATATTTTTAGTAACCCAAAACTTAAACAAATGAAACACCAAATCAATCAAGAAAATCTTTCTACTGATTTTCTCATTCAGAACAATGATTTTAAAAATGTAATTTCAATTTTTAAAGCTGTAAGTAAATCCATTCCCAACAAAACAGCTATAATATCTGAAACCGTAAGTATCTCTTATGGTGAGTTGGACAGACGTTCTGACCTTTTAGCTTCCTACTTGCAAACTCTGGAACTGAAGGCAGGAACCTCTATAGCTGTATGCATGCCACAGTCTGTAGACCGGATTATATCCTTTTTGGCTGTACTTAAAATCGGTGCCGCCTATATTCCATTGGATGGACAGCTGCCCGAAAGCAGAATGAAAATGATGCTTGATAATGCTCATACAGAACTGATTATTACGAGTAGTACTTATATCGATAAAGTTGCTGGAATGGATCTTAAACTCCTCACAATGGATAACCGTGTCTATGAGGCCCTGGAGTACAATAAACAGTTGATACAACCTGATCAGATAGATCCTATGCAAACGGCATATATTATCTATACTTCAGGTAGTACCGGAGTGCCAAAAGGCGTTGAAATCCATCATGAAGCATTTTACACTTTTGTACATTCGTTTACCAATCTTTGGGGATTTTCAGCGAAAGACAGAACGCTTCAGTTTAGTTCAACCGGCTTTGATGTTTCGATCATCGATATATGGATTCCTTTATTTAGCGGAGCCACTATATTTTTATATCCTGATAATAAAATAATAGGAAAACCATTATTGGATTTTATTGTTGATCACAATATTGACGTTGTACCTTATCTTCCTCCGGCTGTATTGAGTACTCTTCCGACAGATGTTCCTATTGGCAGCCTTCACACACTATCAATAGCCGGAGAAGTTCCTTCTGAACAGACCATAAAAAACTGGTGTAAACGTGTACGTCTTATTAATGTATATGGACCAACAGAAACAACAGTAAGTGTTGTGAGCCATCAGTTTAAAGATGATGATACAAATCCCCATATAATAGGTAAGCCACTGGATAGTGCAGATATACATATCCTTAATAAGGATCTTGAGTATGTAGATAGTGGGATCACAGGTGAAATTTATATTGGTGGTAAGCAAGTGGCAAAGGGGTATATAAATAAACCTAATGAGACAGCAGAAGTCTTTATTGAAGCTCCGGAATGGATGAAATCAAAATATGGATCTGACTATCGACTTTATAAATCCGGGGACCGTGGATTCTGGAGGCAAGACGGTAATATAGAGTTTGTCGGAAGGCTTGACGATCAGGTGAAATTAAGAGGATTCAGAATTGAATTAAAAGAAATTGAACATCATATAGCACAACTGGCACAAGTTGCTAATGTAGCAGTAAAAGTTCATCGTCCGCAGATGGGATTACCAATACTTATTGCATTTTTAGAATTGTATGATAATGACAAAGAACGGATTTCACTGGAAGATATCCGCGCGAGGTTAAAACGGAGTTTACCTACCTATATGCTTCCAGAAAAAGTTATTTTATATGATAAACTTCCTTTGACATTGACAGGAAAAATAGATAAAAGCAAGTTGCATGTCCCATTACAGAAGACTGAGAGAAAAGCAAAAGCAAAAGTTGAGGCCGAGGATCTTAAACAAGAATTGACTGAAATATGGATGGATTTGCTGAATCTTGAGCATATAGATGAAAACGATAACTTTTTTGATCTTGGGGGACATTCTTTAATGTTAGCTCAACTGCATGAGCGCTTGCCTATAAATGTGCAGAAAAAAGTTTCGCTTCCAGAATTATATCGTTATCCTACAATCAGTCTTTTTGTAACAGAAGCAGAAAGCAGATTGTATCAAAATGAAGCCAGTCAACAGCAGAAAGCCCGATTTGTAGAGGAGCAGCTATTAAAAGATGCAGAACTACCTTTTGATTTTGAAATAACAGTGCAACCTGACCCACAGATTTTAGCTAATCCCTCTTATATTTTTCTTACAGGAGTTACAGGTTTTGTTGGTTCACACTTATTGGAGGAGCTTCTACCAAAAAATCCTGAAGCCCTGATCTATTGTCTTGTTCGTGCCGAAAATGAAGAATTAGCTTTAGAACGCATTAAAAGTACATTTTTAAAATTCAAATTGGTTTGGGAGATTAAATACGAAAATAGAATTAAGATTATTTTAGGTGACCTGACCGAGCCTAAGTTGGGGATTGACGAAAGTACATATGAAAAACTACTAAAAGATATTGAGGTTATTTATCATATGGCAAGCGATGTAAGTTATGTAAAACCATATGAATATATTAAAAAGCCTAATGTTGATGGAATGGCTAATATACTTCATCTTGCAGTTAATGATAAAACTAAATTTTTGATCATTTCTTCTTCAATGGGTGTGTATAGCTGGGGAAGAAGCTTTACAGGGAAAACCTGGATGACAGAAGATGAGCCTATTGAACAGAATCTGCCTGCTGTCTGTCGTGATATGGGGTATATCCGAAGTAAATGGGTAATGGAAAGTATGGCCTCAAAAGCGCGTGAAAAAGGGCTGCCATTGATCAATTTTCGTTTAGGTTTTGTTGTATGTCATGGAAAAACTGGCGCAACACCTTTAAATCAATGGTGGAGCTCTCTGATGCGATCATGTATTGAGCTGAAAGCATTTCCATTGGTAATGGGTTTAAAAGACGAAGTAGTAACAGTTGATTATGTTTGTAAAGCGATGGCACATATCAGCCGAAAACCCGAAGCTCTAGGACTAAATTTCAATCTGAATCCGCTACCTCAGCATGATTTATCTCTTACCGATTTTTGCGTCCGAATTAGTGATTATTGTGGATTGGAAATGCGAGGTTTGGATTTCCGGAATTGGTTTGAGCAATGGAGGAGAAATCAAGAACTGCCAATTTACTCTTTGCTTTATTTGTTTACCGATGATGTGCATGAAGGTAAATCCCTTGTTGAGGCATATGAAAACACCTATTATTTTAAAAGCAACAATACAGAACACTTTCTAAAAGACACAGATATCAGGCCTGCGGTTTTTAATAAAAATGTAATTGAAGCCTATCTAAGGTTTATGAAAATGATTTAATGTTTTCAAAAAAGATGGCTATTACTGTTTTGTAATAGCCACTTTTTAAGTGGTAAAAAATGTGAAAATAAATTCAAAGCTAGTAGTAATATTGCTTTTATAAAGCCTTGATATAGTTAATAGTATTTAGTAATACGTACTAAAAAAGTGAAACTATGAATATCAAATATTTTTTGGAAAAAGCAGCTTTTTGTCTGCTTCTTTTCTTTGGAGTGTTGAGCAGTGGTAGATCTGCAACATGGGAAGTCGATAGTCTGCGGAAGGAAATACATAATAAATGGCTAAACAAAGGTGATTTTAACAGCATCATTTTAGCAGAAAAAAAACTGATTATTAAATGTAAGAAGCTGGGCTATATACCAGGCGAAATAAAAGGGTATATCAATATTGCCAATGCACTCAGCGGTATAAATAGGAACAAAGAAAGTTTACAATTTCTGGATATCGCCCGAAAAAAGCTCACGAAACTTAATGACGCGGGTCTTGAGGCTCAGATGAATCATGTATATGGAGTAAACTATTTTTCCCTCGGGCTACATAAAAGAGCATTGCAAAGGTTTAATAAAGCTTTGGAAGTGGCCAAAAAAATTTCGCATGAAAAAGAAAAGCAGAGAATACAATACTCTGTTTATGATTGGAAACGTTCTTGTTTTGGTTTTTTAGGGTTGGTAGATTCGGTATACAGTAATGAACGGAAATGTATGAAGTCACCAATGCCGATGCTTTATATAACCATTGCAAATAGACATTTCAAAAACAATAATATAGATTCTGCAGAGTATTATATCAATAAGGCTAACCATTTATTATTGATAAAAAAAATTCCTGTGGAGGGAAAAGCTAATGTACTAAGAGCTTATGGAAGGCTTAATATAGAAAAAAAAGAATATAATAAATCGTTGCAGTATTTATTGGAATCATTAGCTATTACGCATAGGGCTGGGCTCCGAAAAAGAACGTTAGAAACGTATAAGCTTTTGGCAATACTGTACAAACGTCTCAATAATCTGCAAAAAGAAAATGAATATCTAGCAAAATATTCTCGGTTAAATGACAGCTTGCGGGAAAGTGAAAAGGTAGCTTTAAATACATCTGTAGAAGATATATTGGCAAGTCAGGAAGAAGATTTTACAGCCAACAGTAAGAATTTCTATTATGGTTTCGCCAGTATTATTTTAGTGAGCACAGCCATTATTTTGATCATTGATAATGTTCATAAAGTAAGATATAAAAGGCAAGATAAAATGCTAAATGAAAAAAAACATGAAACTGACATTCTCAGAAGAAAACTTGAAAATCTTTATGAGGAAGTTGTTCAGCTTGCTATAAAATCAGACCCGTCTTTTATCCATAAATTTAGGGAAGCTTATTCAGACTTTTACGATAATTTAACAAAAGAAAATCCTGCTCTTACTGCAAATGATATTTTGTTTTGTGCTTATATAAAATTAAATTTTTCCAATAAAGAAATCGCGGAGTATGCGCATCTTTCTATAAGAACTGTAGAATCAAAAAAATACCGTTTAAAGAAAAAACTGGGTATTTCTTCTGAATCGGATTTTAATAAATGGATCACAAAATATTGATATTCCTATTTAATGAAATCTACAATATATTACTGTTATCAATTGTATAATTGTCAAGATTGGTACAAATGCAGTGTCTTACCTTGCGTATCAACAAAGTACATTTGCTGACAATGTTGTAACTCATTCTATCATTACTAATTGTCTGATCTTATTTGAAGGAATACAATCAGATATTGCCGATCAATGAAATCACAAATACTTTTAATTCTCTCAACAGCAAAATAAAAATTGATGATGAAGATTATCTTGAAATTAAGACCGACTGTAAAGGACAAATTGAAAAACTTGAAGCTAAATTAACTAAAGGAAAAGATAATAAGAAAATAGATTTTCAAAAACTACTAGACCAAGCATTATCGAACCTGGTAGACCTTGCGAAAGTCTATACTGACGGGGATATGGACATAAAACGTAAAATCATTGGTTCGATATTCCCTGAAAAACTGCAATTTTTTAAAAATCATTATCGAACCACTCGATCCAATGTTTTGCTCTCTTATATGTGTCAGATAAACAACGAGTTAGGTGCGAAAAAAAACCGGAAATAAAGTGAATTATCACCTCTTTCCGGTCTTGTACCCAGGACCGGGATCGAACCGGTACTCCTAAGAACTGGTGTTTGAGACCAGCGCGTCTACCAATTCCGCCACCTGGGCTTGATGTTGATTCCAAACGTGATGTTTGTTTCAAATTGGTGTGCAAATATATAAACTTTTTTCAAGGTTCAAAAGCTTTTTTGAAGAAAAAAATTAAAAATTAAGTTCCAAACCATCGTAGGCAAGGTGGATGCCGGGCGGAAGCTGCTTATCTTCAATATCATGCAGGCCCAGGTGATGGCTGATGTGGGTCAGAAATAATTTTTTTGGTTGTAACTCTTCAAACAGTCGGATTACATCCGGAAGAATAAAATGGGCGGGGTGGGGATCAAATTTTCGGATGCAGTTTAAGATCAGCACATCGAGATTTTTAAGTTTTTCCTTCTCTGTTTCTGAAATAAAACCGGCGTCTGTGATGTAAGCGAGTTTTTTAAATTTATATCCGAACACGGTAATCTTATAGTGGATCACTTCAACAGGGGTGATTTCTGTGTCCAGAACCTGGAAGGGTTTGTTTTCAATCTCGTGAAGTTCAAAAGCCGGAGCTCCGGGATAGCGGACGTCTGCAAAAGCATAGGGAAAACGATTTTTGATCTCATAAGCTACCCGGTGGTAGCAATAAAGCGGTACATCTTTCCCGCTCTTAAAAATCAGGGGGCGCATATCATCAAGACCTATCACATGATCGTTATGCTCATGGGTAATCAGGGCAATATCCACGGTATGCTCGTTGTTGCTAAGCATTTGCTGCCTGAAATCCGGGCCGCAGTCGATGAGTATCTTTTTATTTTCCTCCGTAGTCACCATCACGGAAGAGCGTAAGCGTTTGTCTTTGGGATTTTCGGAAGTACATACTTCACATGTACAGCCTATAACGGGCACACCTTGCGAAGTACCGGTTCCTAAAAATTTCAACTTCATTTTGTTTTGAGGTTGGTTTAATTTTGGTAAATTTACAAAAAATTTCATGTCCTAATGTATCAGAAACTAACTCCTAAACAAAAAGCATTAACAATTAATCTAGATCCTACTATTTATGGTACTTTCGCAGAAATTGGAGCAGGGCAGGAGACTGTTCGCCACTTTTTTAGAGCAGGGGGAGCTTCCGGTACGATTGCTAAGGCAATGTCTGCTTACGACAAAGATTTTAGTGATGCCATCTACGGAAAAGAAGTAAAAAACAGGTACGTTACCCAAAACAGGCTTCGTAAAATGCTCAGATATGAAGTAGCATTGATCGAAGAGAGAATTTCAAGGGATAATAATCCGGACAGAAAATTCTTTTCGTATGCCAATACGGTAACCACCATCAACTTCGACAAAACAGTAAAAGGCCACGGCTGGGTAGGAATCCGTTTTCAGACCAAAGAAAATGAAGATTATAATGAGATCGTTATCCATGTGAAATTCAAGGAAAATGATGCGACTTTACAACAGGAAACATTAGGGAATCTTGGGGTGAATCTTATCTTCGGAGCTTTCAATTACTTTGACAACCCAAGAACGCTGGTGGAGTCTTTATATGACGACATCGCAAAAGATAATCTGGAAATTGATATGATCGATTTCAGCGGACCGGCCTTTGCCTATGTAGACAACAGGCTGATGTCTCTTCAGCTGGTAAAGAACGGAATGACGGATGCCGTAATCTTCAATTCTGAAGGAAACAATATGCTGCCGGCAGACGTATTATACAAAAAGAATATTTTTGCGGTAAGAGGAAGTTTCAGACCGGTTACCAAAGTAAATATAGATATGCTGAAGAATGGGATGGATATGTTCTTTAAAGATGCCATCTGTACCCATGAGGAAACAGAAGTTCTTATTGAGATCACGATTTCAAACCTGAGGGCAGACGGGGATATTGATGAAAGAGATTTCCTGGACAGGGTAGACATTCTGGGTAAACTGGGGTATACCGTTATCATTTCAAATTTCTCAGAATATTACAGACTAATTGATTATTTTGCCTCTTATACTGGTGGAAATATCGGAGTAGCAATGGGAGTCAACAACCTTCTGATGGTATTTGATGAGAAATATTATAAAAACTTATCCGGAGGAATTCTTGAGGCATTCGGTAAATTTTTCCGAAACGGTATGAGGGTGTATCTGTATCCTTATAAAGATCCTGAAACGCACCAGCTGCTGGATTCTTCCAACCTTAAAGTGGAAGAAAATCTGAAGGAACTCTATAAATATTTCAAACGTAATAACCGTATTGTAGACATTACCAATTATAATCCTGAGTTTCTGGAAATTTACTCAAGAGAAATCCTGAGAAAAATAGCATGTGGCACTAAAGGTTGGGAAACACAGGTTCCTGAAGGAGTTTCAGAAATGATTATAGAACGTGGAATGTTCGGATACAAAGAAGAACTTTCCCTTAAACAATTCTCTTAAAAATAAATAAAATGTCAGAATTAAAGAAAAGACTTTCCTCAATTCTTGAAAGTCCTAAGCATAATACAGAAGAAAAACTTGAGAAAGTTTGTCACCTGCTGGATCAGGAAATTTCGTATTTCAACTGGACAGGATTTTACTTCAAAAACGGAGATAAGGATGAGCTGATCCTGGGACCTTATGTTGGGGCTCCTACCGATCATACGATTATTCCTTACGGAAAAGGAATCTGTGGCCAGGTGGCTGTTTCCAATGAAACATTTGTAGTTCCGGATGTGAAGGAAGAAAGCAATTATCTGAGCTGTTCCATTGATACCAAAGCGGAAATAGTAGTTCCGATTTTTAAAGAGGGTAAAAATATCGGTCAGATTGATATTGACTCCCATACCGTAGATCCTTTCACAGACGAAGACCGTCAGTTGCTGGAGTGGCTGTGCAGTGAGGTTTCAAAGATTCTGTAACGAATATCTGAAGATATTTAAAATATAGACTCCGGCTAAAGCCGGAGTTTTTTTATGGTATTGAAAATCTAAAGCAGGACACGTCAATAAGCATCACTATTAAATTTACTAAGGGGTATTGGTGGTAATCACAAACATGATTAATGGCTCATTTCCGGTGTTTTCAACGGAATGGTAGCCTATGGAGCTGATTGCGGTAATATCTCCCTTTTGAAGCGTTTTTTTACGCTCCGGTCCTTCTGTTCCGGTTCTTTCCCGATATTCTCCGGTCCCGTGTACGACAACATACAGCTCTTCCTCATTTCTTTCATTGTGGGTATGGAATCCCGATTCGTCACCCTTGTTCAATAAAACCATATAAGCAGCCAGTCGGTTATTGGCTAATTCTTTCTGACCAAACATCTGTATCATATATACGGTGCCGTTTCCTCCATACATGTTGTTCCGCTTGTCAATACGTGTAAAGGTTCGTTCTTCTTTTTCAAAGGCCATAACATAAAGGTGGATGTACTTTGAAACTTCCTGGATAACGTGATCAAATTCAGCTCCTTCAGATAAAATAATAGTGTCAGACATGTCTTTTGAATATAAATGATGAACAATGTACCAAAATTATACGATAAGACAAGATTCAATTTTTCCGAATTTTTTTTCCACAGCTGGTAAAAGACAATATTCATATCATCATCAAAGAATTTAGCAGGCAATGAGTAATCACTTTAAAATAACAAAAGTGTTAAAATTTTATGTGCCTTTACGGTTTAGAAAAATCAAAACTGCATCGCATGGATTTCAGAGATGAGTTCCCTGAAGTAATGCTCACATTTTGCAATATGCGTCCCATACCAGGAGAATGCCTCCCCATCCACAATTATTATTTTTTTATCAGGATAAATGGCCCGGAGTTCCTCAATATGTTTTGGTTTGAATGGGAACGGCTCGGAAGACAGTATGATTACCTCTGCCTCCGCAAGATCTTCTGTTGTGATGATGGGATACCGGGTTTTCTTTTGGAAAATATTTTCAAAGCCGATTTCGGTGAGGATCCTGTGTATAAAAGTGTCTGAACCAATGGTCATATACGGATTCTTCCAGATAAGATATGCTGCTTTTACCTTCGTTTCAAGCTTGGCCTGATGAAGAATGTCGTAAATTTTAAGATTGAATAGTTGAGCCCTGTCTTCCTGGCCCAGTAATTTTCCGAGATTTTTCAGCAGGTAATAATTGTCTTCAATAGTTTCAACATTCGTGACCATGACTTTAAAGTCAGCCATTAATGCTTCCACTTGTTCTTTGATGTTTTCCTCCTTATTAGCAAGGATAAGATCGGGTTTTAATGCCCTGATTGTATCAATATGAATGTTTTTGGTACCGCCGATGATCTTTACGTTTTTTACTTTATCCTGAGGGTGAATGCAGAATTTTGTGCGGCCGATTACTTCATTTTCGGTGAGTCCAAGGTCAAATAGAGCCTCTGTAATAGAGGGTACAAGAGATACAATTTTCATATTGGCATGTTAAGATGATGCCTAAAATTACAAAAGTTTTCCCGTTAAGAAAAGTCCGGCTACGGTAAAATAAATGATAAGCCCGGTGACATCCACTAAAGTTGCTACAAATGGAGCAGAAGATGTTGCAGGGTCAAGCTTTAACTTCTTTAAAACGAAAGGAATCATGGAACCCGATAAAGTTCCCCATAATACAATGGCGATAAGGGAGATGGAGACGCTTAGTCCAACATACACCCAGTATTGTCCGTAATCGAAAAGTCCGATTTGCTGCCACAGCATAATCCTGATAAATCCGATGAGACCGAGAATAACCCCGAGGCATATTCCTGAAATAATTTCTTTCCTCATGACATACCACCAGTCTTTCAGTCCGATTTCCTGTAGAGCCATTGCACGGATAATCAGCGTTGCTGCCTGGGACCCGGAATTTCCGCCACTGGAAATAATCAATGGAACAAATAGTGCGAGAACAACAGCTTTTTCAATTTCCTTATCAAAATATCCCATGGCTGAGGCGGTCAGCATTTCGGAAATAAACAAAATGATCAGCCAGGTAGCCCTTTTCTTAATCATTTCTGTCCATGATGTCTGGGTATAGGGAAGATCCAAGGCTTCCAATCCCCCAAATTTCTGAATGTCTTCCGTATTTTGCTGTTCTATTTGATCCAGGATGTCATCAATCGTTACAATGCCTACCAAAACACCAGCCTCTGTAATGATGGGAAGTGCGCCACGGTCATATTTTTCAAAGTAGGTTACCGCATCCTCTTTAGAGGTTGTAGTGGTAATGGCTACAAAATGATTGTCTGTAATATCGGAAACCAGGGTGTCTTCTTCCTCCAGCAATAAAGTTCCGATCGCAAGGTCATCGATCAGGCGGTTTCTTTCATCCACTACATAGAGGTAGTTCATGGTTTCTACTCGTCGTCCTACCTTTTTTATTTGCTGCAGACACCGCTTTACCGTCCATTCCTTACGGATCTGGATATAATAAGGCGTCATCAGACGGGCAATAGACTCAGAATTATACCCTAAGAGTTTTAAGGCAATCCTTCTTTCCTGTGGATTAAGATGATTGATCGAGTATTTGATAAGCTCATCCGGAAAATCCTCGAAAAGGGCTGTTCTGTCATCCGGAGTCATGGCATTCAGAATTTCAGAAACTTCATCGCTTCCGATACTTCTGATGGTATCTTCCTGGAAATCAGGATCGAGATGAGAAAAAACCTCTGCTTTGTACTCTTTTGGAACTTTCAAAAACGCGAGCAGTCGCTCATCAGCAGGAAGTTCGCTGAGAGTTTCGGCAATATCGGCGGGATTGAAAATAAGTTCGTCTCTGGAGTTCAAATTGTGTGATTTTTTGATATGCAAAAATAATTCAAATTTTTAAGACTGACCAATGCCGGAGAAGATTTAAGGATAATTTAAAATGCAGTGATGCTTTATGGTGCAGATAATAAGAACGTTAGCGTGTGAAACAAAAAAACATCCGCGTCAACGGATGTCTGGAAACTAAAAGTTCATCTTTTATTCAAGAATTGGCCCACAGATAGGGTAGGGAGAGCGAATACAGGATCCTCCGCTGCAGCATTCTCCAAGATTACATTGGTTTTCATCTAAACATTTTCTTGGTCCGCCGCCATGAATACTTTTTTGCGCTTGTCTGTCAAGCTTTTTAAAATTTGAATTTTTCATACTGATTCAGGTATTATTGGTTAAACACACTTGAAGTCCTTAGTCTTCAATGCATGCGGAGGGTGTACATGCTCCTCTGCAGCACCACGAAAATCTACATTGGGAATGGCTGGTACATCGTTGTAAGGACCCTCCCTGAATTGTTTTCTGCTGATTTCGGTTAAGCTTCTTTAGATTTTTCATAATACTTTGTTTTTAAGGTGTTGGAATTTGTTGAGTGATTCGGGACAAAGGTTGTAGAATCTTTCTGTATAAAAAACCGGGAATGATGATTTTTTATAAAAAATTCTGATACTATTTATAAAAAGTAGGTGATACAAGCATTGTGAATCTATACCATTAGTGGTGTAGACTGCTGGAACATGATCTTGAAGCAGGTGATAAAAAAACATCCGCCGAAGCGGATGTCTAAAAAATTAAATTTTAAAATGTATGCAGGTCTATTCTAAAAAAATAGGCTCACATTCTATAATGGGAGAGGGTAAGCAAAAACCTCCAGTGCAGCATTCTCCCGGATCACATTTAGGTTGTGTGCTCCTGCATTTTCTAGCCTGCAGGCTTCCCTTAATTTCCTTTTGCACATTTCTGCTCAATTTCTTAAAATTTGAAGTTTTCATGGCTATTGATTTTAATAATTAAGTTGAATAATTTTTTACTTAATCTTCAAAACATGCATATTCCATACAAACTCCTTTACAGCACATTCCGTAAATACACTGTGAATGTTCTGTACATTTTTTAAGCCCTCCGCCTTTAATTTGTTTGGTTGCTTCTCTCGTGAGTTTCTTTAAATTTTTCATAGGATTTAGATTTTAATGTGTGACTAAAATAGTAAAAAAAATCACATTATTCAATTATGAGTGAAAATATTTTACTGATTGTCAGTGTTTTGTTTTAATAATTACATTTTTGATGCATCGTTTCGGATGAGTTCATCAGCTTTAATATCCCGTTTTTATGGAATTATTGCGCTGAGTATGATCTTATTCAAGACAAATAAAAGGCGAACAGATCCCATTACAACACCAGCCCACCGGGCAGGGATTGGTTTCGCTGCATCGGTCAGATGATCCGCCGTTGATTTGCTTAGCTTTTTCTCTACTGAGTTTCTTTACATTTTTCATAGGATTTAGGTTTTAGTGTTAATAAAATAATAAATAGTTCAATGACTTACTTGTTAATCAATGGGTTGTACTATTTATTTTAATAAAAAAGCATCTGTATAATAACAGATGCTGAAAAACATATTGTTCTTCTTAGTCGATTCGGCAGATCTGCGGGCTGCATACACCATCACAACACCATCCTACCGTGCATGGTCTTGTATTGCTGCATCTTGCTATGGCTCCGCCATTGATGTGTTTTGCTGCTTCTCTTGAGATTTTCTTTAAATTTTTCATAGGATTTAGATTTTAATGTTCCACTAAAATAATAAAATATTTTATATTATTCCTATATTGGTGAAAATATTTAATTGGTAATCAAGTGATTGTGCTGTGTTTTTTTATCGGACTATCAAAAATGTGAAGCAGTACATAAGAATAATTATACTTCCGGACAGGCGTAATACACACATACTTTTCCACAACATGATCCCCCGGGACACTCAAAAGAATAATTACATTTTTGAAGTCCTCTGTTTCCTGCAGAGATTTTTTTCTGGCTGTTTCTGCTCAGCTTCCTTACGTTTGAATTTTTCATAATGATCTGGATTTAAATGTCAAACTAAGGTACTGAAAGAGGGGATATCCCATCCGTAATTAGGGATGTATAGCGCGGAAGTGTCTATGAAAATTTATAATGAATAGTCAGGAGAAAATTATATACTGAGAAAATAGATATAACTTACATTGTAGTACCGTGATGCTGTAAAGAACCTGATCCTTGACATTGGGGACTTGGTGATATTTTAAAATGCGGGTCTTATCTTCAGTTCACATCTAAAGCTCTGCCTCCATAGGTTTCAATTTCCGGAGCTTCTTGATGATTCCTTTGATGGCGCCTTCGGTTCCTAATTTTACAGAGTTCACCGTAGAGCCTAATAGACGCATATTTTTCCGGTAGGTATCATGATCTGTTTCCGTCACCAGATTGCCGTCGGCACCAAAAAGCTTCATGCTTACCACCACCTGGTTGGAAAATACATACTTGCCTAATCCTACTTTGAAATATCTTACCTTAGAGACAATGGCAAAATCAGCATCGTTATTTACACAGTAATCCATAATGGTCTGCTTATCTATGCTATCAAAGGGAACCTGAACCTCTGCTCGCAGCATTTTGTTTCTTCTGCCGCCGAAATTGTCGGAAACAGCATCAAAAAAAGCATGATTGGTAGGTTCTTTTATTTCGTCAATATCAGGCTCTACCTCTGGATTGAAGTACAAAACTTTTTTTATTTTATCATCAGCATTTTTCTGAGCTTTTACCGAAGTAATGCCGATCATTAAAAAAGTAGTCACTGCTGTAAAGAATATAATTTTTCTCATTTGTAATCGAATGCAAAATTACTGCCTTTTCGTTGGATTGCCTCAAATTAATTAAGAAATTTTTAACATTTTTTTCTATCAAATTTGATTTATGAAATCAATAATGTTTGCAGAATCAAAAAATAGTCGTAATTTTGCACCCGTTACATAATAATCATTAAACAATATTGGAATGTACTTAACAACAGACAAAAAGCAGGAAATTTTCGCAAAACACGGAAAATCTGCACAAGACACAGGGAGTGCTGAAGGACAAATCGCTCTTTTCACTTTCAGAATCAACCACCTTTCTGCTCACTTAAAGAGTAACCACAAAGATTTCGCAACTGAAAAATCTTTGGTGAAATTGGTAGGTAAAAGAAAAAGATTACTAGATTACCTTAAGAATAAAGATATCGCAAGATATAGAGCAATTATTGCTGAACTAGGTTTAAGAAAATAATCTATAAAGATTTTCAAATAAAAAGCAACTTCGAAAGAGGTTGCTTTTTTTGCCATCTTGTTGAACGGACTTTACAATCACGACAAGTTATAGGATCAGGTACAAAAGTTGTGGGGCGCAGGCAAAAGCTTGAGTTAATGTGAATAGAAAAAATACTATTGGGATTGTATACCAATCACTGTTTGACTCCGTAGAAATAACATTCATCTACTGAAGGGAGATCATCTTCGATTTTAGCGCATAAGTAAAAAAAATTAACCGCAGATTGCACAGATTTCCACAGATGTTTAAGTATATTTTTCAGATTTTTTTTCTAAACGGCTCAACCAAATAAGAACTATGGAAAATAGGTGTAAGTATTCTTTAATCGACCTAGGAATCAGGAGCGTTAAAAAAAATTGATCTTGAATCCGTTAAAAAATTTCCAGTGTCTGAGCAGGGCCACCCTATTGAGTCGAAGAACCAATGTAGAATCCATGCGAGTTTGGAAATTTTAGGAGGCAAGGTCAATTTTTAGCGGATGATTCCAGTCTTGAATTTTTGTATACTTTTGTTTGACTCCGTCGAATCTTCGATTTCAAGGCAAAAGTATAAATAGAAAAATACTTAGTTTCTCCCCACAACTTTTGTACTAGATCCAGGTTATATTAATCTCCCAAATGAAGATGCGATGCGCTTCCTTCCACAAAGAGGTGTTGGAAATTCAAGGATTTTTCCAAGGTGTTAATCTCTCTTCTTTCCAATTTTCCCCAGATGCGTATTCTGAAAACTATCCGGATATTTCAATCCATACCCTAAAATTCTGTCAAAAGCAGAATGTGAAAACAGAATGGCTCCAATCATCTGAAGATAAGGTAAAGACAGTATAATCCCGGCAAGATAAACCACAACAGCCACTCCAAAATGATGGAACAGATTATAACAAAAAGCACCCACCTTGTTATTGAGGGTATAGCCCAGCATCGAAATATCAGGAGCCAGGAAAAGCGCAGCAAACCACCACCAGGAATATTCTGTGCGTGCAAAAGCAAGGATTCCCAGAATCAAAAATGCAATATATTCAAACTTTAACTGTAGTTTCATAGATGATGCTTCTGTTAGATAGGTGCCACTTTCCGGAAGAAAGTTACAGAATTCAATCCACAAAAAGAAAAACGGAATATCCAGGACATTCCGTTTTTAGTATATTTTCAGTACACAAGTATTAGTGGCCTGATTTGGCTTCAGTGCTTTCCACATGTCCCAGATACTTAGTGCAGTACGCTCCGAATATCAGAATGATCACATAGCAGAATACAGGAATAATAAATGAGTGCTGTACTCCAAACTGGTCAGCGAGGTACCCCTGGAAAATAGGAACAATAGCCCCTCCCAAAATGGCCATTACCACCAATGAAGATCCCTGGCTGGTATATTTACCCAAGCCTGAAATGGCTAACGTATAAATATTGGAGAACATAATAGAATTAAAAATTCCGATTCCTAAAATACTGTACATGGCCAGCTCTCCATGATTGACCATCGCGGAGATCAGTAATACAACGTTGATTGCTGCAAAAATGGATAAGGTTCTTGCCGGAGCTGCTCTACCCACAAAAAAGGCAACAAAGTTAAGAGCGATGAAGACCAGGAAAAAACTGATCTGGGAAAAGCTGAGATTAACAATGCTGAAGATAACCAGGAATACTGCTCCCGCTGCTCCAAGCATATACAGTGCTTTTTTACCCTGGCTTAACGACTGGTTCAGAGATATCGCACCGAGAAAACGCCCGATCATGGCTCCGCCCCAATAGAGGGCAAGGTAGTTTTTACTGATGATTTCATTGAAGCCCATAATCTGAGGCTGCTCCAGAAAACTGATAATAAAGCTTCCTACCGCCACTTCTCCGCCCACATAGCAGAACATGGCAAAAACACCAAATTTTAAGTGACTGAACTCAAGGGCACCCAGCCCTTTTTCAATTTCTTCCTCCTGGGTCTGGAAAGAAGGGAGTTTCACTCTTGAAATAAGTAAAGCTACCAGTAAAAGAATCCCTGCAAAGATCAGATATGGGATTCTGGTTGCTACGGCACTGAACGAGCCGTCCGCTGCAGAGAAAAATTCAAATATAAGGTGTCCGCCCAATACAGGTGCAATCGTAGTTCCGAAGGCATTGAATGCCTGGGTCATATTCAAACGGCTGGAAGCCGATTCTTCACTCCCCAGCAGAGAAACATACGCATTGGCCGTAATCTGTAATACAGTAAAACCCAGTCCCAGGATGAATAAGGCACCTAAAAACAGCGGATAGTAAGAAAAAGTAGCCGCCGGGTAAAACAGAATACAGCCAAAAGCTGCCAGAAAGATCCCGAACAGAATCCCTTTTTTATATCCTGCTTTATTGATAGGATCTCCGCTGGTAATGGAAATCAGAAAATAGATCAGCGATCCGATAAAGTAGGCCCCGAAGAAACAGAACTGTACCAGCATGGATTCGAAAAAGGTAAGATTGAAAAGTTGTTTCAGATAGGGGATCAGGATGTCATTCATACAGGTAATGAATCCCCACATAAAAAACAGCAGGGTGATGGTAATCAATGGAACCGTATAATTCCTGCTTTGTGGTTGTACTTCTTTATTCATAAACATTTATTTATCTGTGTAAGGATGATGAGGTCCTTATCTTTTTTGCTGCTGCATGGCATTTTGTGAAGTAGGGCAAATATAGGAATCAACCCATGTTTCTGCAAGATTTTTATCGTGAAATATAGTCTTTGTTTAATTCAGAATTTTATTTCCATTTTTTGAGACAATAATACAAAAACAACAGGATGTTTCAATGCAATATCTGCAAAAAAACAGTTTTTTCATTTCACAAATAAATGAATGCGTTGAGATTGCCATCGCAAATTTTTAAATCTTTCATCTATTGATAGCCAAAATTTTGTATTTTGACAGGTTATTAATGCAATTGAAAAATTTAATATATCATTATTATATAGTACCTTTGCAAACGAAAATTTAAAGAGTTTAAATATTAATTCATACTCAATACGGAGTATTAAGAAGACAAATTTATGAGTATACCTCAAGCGTTTACAGAGTTGATTACTCTTGCTGATGGCAGAGAAATCACTATTGAAACAGGGAAATTAGCTAAGCAGGCTGATGGATCTGTGGTAGTAAAAATGGGTGGAACAATGCTTTTAGCAACTGTTGTAGCCAATAAAGAAGCAAATCCTGGTGTAGATTTTTTACCATTAACGGTAGATTACAGAGAAAAATTCTACGCAGGTGGAAGAATTCCTGGTAACTTCTTCCGTAGAGAAGCAAGACCTTCAGATCAGGAAATTTTAACCATGCGTTTGGTAGACAGAGTGCTACGTCCGCTTTTCCCTGAAGATTTCCATGCTGAAGTTCAGGTCATGATTTCTTTAATTTCTTATGATGGAAAAACAATTCCTGATGATTTAGCTGGTTTAGCTGCTTCTGCTGCTATTGCTATCACTGATATTCCTTTCAACGGACCTATGTCTGAAGTAAGAGTAGTAAGATTCGACGGAAAACTTTCTATCAATCCAAGTTATGACGAACTGAAGAGTTCTGAGCTGGATATTATGGTGGGAGCTACTAAAGATTCCATCGTAATGGTAGAAGGGGAGATGAAGGAAATCTCTGAGCAGGAAATGTTGGAAGCTATTAATTTTGGTCATGCTGAAATTAAAAAACAAATTGAAGCTCAGGAAAGATTAGCAGAAAAAGTTGGAAAAGCTTACCCAAAAAGAGAATATTCTCACGAAGATCACGATGAAGAAATTCGTGAAAAAGTTTGGAAAGAAACTTATGATAAAGTATATGAAGTAGCAAGAACTCCATCTGGTAAAGAAGAAAGAGGAGAAAAATTCAAAGCAGTTCGTGAAGAATTCCTTGCTCAATATGCAGATAATGCAGAAGAACTGGAAAGGGTAACCCCTTTCGTAAAAGTATATTACCATGACGTAGAGAAAGAAGCCATGCGTCAGATGATCCTTGAAGACAATATCCGTCTTGATGGTCGTGATCCTCAGACGATCCGTCCGATCTGGTCAGAAATTGACTACCTTCCGGGAGCTCACGGTTCTGCAGTGTTTACAAGAGGTGAAACCCAATCTTTGACAGCTGTAACTTTAGGTTCTGTAAAAGATGCCAACATGGTAGACAGCGTAATCACGCAACACGACGAAAAATTCTTTTTACATTATAACTTCCCTCCGTTCTCTACAGGTGAAGCAAGACCTCTAAGAGGAACTTCAAGAAGAGAAGTTGGACACGGTAACCTTGCTCAGAGAGCATTACAGGCAGTTATTCCTGAAGAAAATCCATATACCATCAGAATTGTGTCTGATATTTTAGAATCAAACGGTTCGTCTTCAATGGCAACGGTTTGTGCTGGAACATTGGCATTAATGGATGCAGGTGTAAAGATCACTAAGCCAGTTTCCGGTATTGCAATGGGATTGATCACTGATGCAAAATCAGGGAAATTTACCGTACTTTCTGATATCTTGGGAGATGAAGATCACCTGGGAGATATGGACTTCAAAGTAACAGGGACTGCAGACGGTATCACTGCTTGTCAGATGGATATCAAAATTCAGGGACTTTCTATGGACATCATGGAAAAGGCTTTGATGCAGGCTAAAGACGGTAGATTACATATCTTAAATAAAATCACGGAAACGATTGCTGAGCCGAGAGCAGATGTGAAGCCTCACGCTCCGAAAATGGTGGTAATGGAGATCTCCAAAGACTTCATTGGTGCTGTAATCGGGCCTGGTGGAAAAATTATTCAGCAGATGCAGAAAGATACAGATACAGTTATTGCTATCGAAGAAATCGGAGAAATCGGACGTATCGAGATTGCAGGAACAGATAGAGAGAAAATCAATGCTGCTGTTGCTAAAATCAACGAGATTACTTTCGTACCGGTTATAGGTGAAGTATACAACGGAAAAGTAGTGAAAGTAATGGATTTCGGAGCTTTTGTAGCGATTGCCAAAGGTACTGAAGGACTTCTTCACATTTCTGAAATCGAGTGGGCTCGTTTGGATAAAGTTCCATATGCAGAAGGAGATGAAGTGGAAGTGAAGTTCATGGGTTACGATGACCGCAAGAAAATGAAACTTTCCCGTAAAGTTCTTTTGCCAAGACCTCCTAGACCTGAAGGTAAACCAAGACCAGAAGGACAGGGAAGACCGGAAGGACAGAGAAGACCTGAAGGACAAGGAAGACCTGAAAGACCGGAAGGACAAAAGCCACAAGGTGAAAAACCTGCGGAAAATCCAACGCCTTCCAACGAAGCTTAATAAGATATTTCTTAAATATAAAAATCCCTCAGTTTTCTGAGGGATTTTGCTTTACACGCAGATCACAACCAGCGTAATTCTCAATGTGCATGTTCTTTATAAATTAAGCTCCGATTCTCTGCTTCAGATCATCCGCACCACCGGTTTTTCGGGGTTGCCCGTTTTTAGAAGAACCAAAATTATACGTATAGGAAAGTGTCACGACACGGGAGTCCCTTTTTACTGCAAAATTTTCGATATAGTCATTGTAAACAGTCTGACCTTTGATGTTGCTGGTAAAGAATACATCGTTAAAGGAAAGTTTCAGCGTGCTGTTGTTTTTGAATTTTTTCTGTGCCCCGATGTTCAGATACCAGTTAGAACTTACATTGAGGTAGGCATACACCTCTTTTGCTTTATAGTTCCCGGTCAGTTCAGCTGTAAAGCCATTTCCCAGTTTAAAAGAATTAATGCTGTTGATATTGTAGGTGAAATTTCCTTTATTATTGATTTGGGTATCGGAGATATTTCCTGTATAAGATCCGTAATAAAAATTCGCACTGTTGTTCATATCCCACCATGGCGTTACTTTTACAGGGGCAATCAGGTAGAGCCCAACGTAAGAAACCGAACTCAGGTTTTCAATCGTTTGTACAGTTACATTCTGCCCGTTATCCACTACAGGCTTTAGGATATCTGTAATGTTGTCGGACGTTTTACTATAGCTTAATGTTGCAAAATAGGTATTGTTCAGGCTGTATGTGAGTTCATAATTCATGGTAGTCTGAGGATTGAGATCCGGATTTCCTGCTTTTAAGGTGGTGGGATCAAGATAGAACTTAAAGGGATTGAGCTGGTTATAGCTCGGCCTTGTAATCCTTCTGCTCACATTCACTTCAAGGTTGCTCTTTTCCGTCAGGTCATAGGATAGAACGGCACTGGGAAACAGCTGAGTATAATTTCTTTTATTGACCTGCTGAGTCGTCACCTGGATGCCTTTTACATTGGTGTTTTCAAGCCTCAGGCCGGCGACTACTTTGAATTTTTCCCATTTTTTTGAGACATTTCCGTACAGGGCATTGATGTTTTCTTCATAGATAAAGTGATTCGTTTTGCTGAGGTCCGGCAAAGATATGCCCGTGCTCGCATTGAAGAACTTAAGGTCATTGTCGGTTTTTACGAAGCTTGTTTTCACACCACTTTCCAATTTCCATTCATCTTTAAAATTCTTGGTAAGGTCTGACTTTAAAGAAAAGATATTGAGCCTTCCGTTCATATCCCCTTTCTGGATATCCAGATCATCACTATTGCTGGCTATCTGATGGGTTCTTGTTTCAAAGTTCTGTAAAGAAGAATTGGAATAGTTGATGTAATCAAAATCGGTTGATATCTCCGACCCAAGAGAATCGATGGTGTATTTATGATTGACATTAACGGATACGTTGGTCCAGTGGTCATTCGTTGTGTTCTGGGTGTCGAATGTGCTTTCAGGAAGATAATTACTGCCCAGAGTCAGGTTGGAATTATCCCCGTTCACATTGAATTTGTTGGTGATCAATCCTACTGAAAAACCTAGGATATTTTTATCATTCAGGTAATAATCCATTCCAGCTTTGGCGATATGATTATTGAATCGGAACTTCAGGAAATTATCCTGGATATAGGCTTTTCTGAAATGGCCGGCATCATAGAAATTTCTGTCCAGGACGAGCCCGTTATATGCTTCCCTGTATGCAAAGCTGTAATTCCCGAATACGTTTATTTTTTTATTTCGGTGATTGATGCTGAAGCTGTTGTTATTTTTCACATACCTGCCTGTCCCCAGGGAGGTGGAAATACTGCCGTTGGTACCTTTTCTCTGCTCTTTTTTGAGTCTTATGTTGATGATAGAAGATCCTGCCGCATCATATTTTGACGAAGGATTCGTAATAAACTCTATCTTTTCAATAGTAGATGAAGGCATTCCTTTAAGATAATTGGCAAGATCACTGCCGGTCATTGGCGTATTTTTTCCGTCAATCTGAATCAGCAGATTTCCTTTTCCGCGCAGGCTGATATTGTCATTGTTGTCAATAGTGATTCCCGGGGCTTTTTCCAGAACCTCAAAAGCTGAATTTCCTGTGCTGGCAATACTGTTTTCAACATTCATGATCATCTTGCCATCCTGTCTTTCAATCAGTGGCTTTGTTTTCGTGATCGTTACTCCTTCTATCGATTTGATGTCCGGATCGATGGGAGATAGCGTTTTATTTTCCACCATTGAAATGTTGTCTGTATGGTATATTTCAGACCCGTTCCGGGTAATCTTCAGGTGATAGGTTCCTGCTTTAAGGTCATTAAAACTGAACTTTCCGCCTGCATCTGCAATTTCTGTTTTGATCAATTTCTGATCCGCATCAAGGAGGTGAATTTCCATTTGTTCCACCTGTCCGGATCTGATATTTCCGGAGAGGGAAAAAGACGGTGCCGTCTGTGCAGAAAGCATACTGCTGAAGAAGCTGAGCAGCCAGATCAACAGGATTAAAAATATTCTGGTCATCATGTTTATTTTTTAGGATTAAGACAGTTTTCCGAAATCTTCAGTAAAGCAGAATACATGACTTCCAGTTCTTCATTGCTGATTCCGTTTAATGCTGTTTTTCGGTTCTTTTCAACAATATTCTGAACTTCCCTGATGATTGTTTTTCCGGATTCAGTCACTTCCAGATTGGTTTTTCTACGGTCATCAGGATGAGTATGGCGTGTGACATATTCAGACTTTACCATTAAATCAATTATTCTCGTTATAGAGGCATTGTCTTTAAAAACAAGATCACCAATTTCATTCTGGGTAATTCCCGGGTTTTCCAGAATAGCCTTGATGATCAGCCACTGATCAATGGTAATGGTAAAACCATTGGCCTTCAGCTGCCGTTGTGCATAGTTCCTGTAAGATCTGATTGCCTTGTCTATATTGTAGAATATAATTGAGTTTAATTTTTCCATGTTTCAAATTTAAAATGATGTATCAATTATTGATATATCAATTAATTTGTTGAATACATTTTTATTTTGTTACAAAATCCTGAAAAATATTTTACCAAAAATTAAAAGCTGCCGATTGGTTCTTTGGGATTGGATGTATTCAACGGCTTTTCTGAACCGGAAGTAATCTCAATATCGTCTGTTGATTTAAACAATCTGTCAATCCGTTTTCGGGTTCCTGTGTCCGGAGATGCCTTGTAAAATTCATGGATCAGATCCAGGGAAGTTGGTTTCTTCGGATAAAAATTATTCATGAGAAAACTTTTCAACGCCGTGTTCAGATTCTTTTCACCCAGCAAACGGTTGAGTTCTACCATGGCCACAGCGCCCTTGGAGTACGAAATATGAGGGACCTCTCCGGTTGCTCTATAGATCGGAAGATTTTCATACAATCCTTTTTCATTCTCAAAGATCTGTTGGTGTACCTGTATTCTTTCCAACATTTTTTCCTGGCCATGCATTTTTTTGTAGAGCATCATTTCGGTATACATCGCCAATGTTTCCGTGAGCATTACCGAACCTTCTCGGTCATCGGGATTGATCTGGCTGTTTCCCCACCACAGATGAGACAGTTCGTGTCCTGCAAGCTCGTTGATAACATCCTGTTTCCGGTCTGCATTGATGTTGGCATGAAAAATCATATCCTCGGGCATAAAGATAGCGGATGGATAAGCGGTAGCAGCAAAACCTCTTGAAAATGAAGAAACTTCAGCAAAATTGACCGTTTTAAAAGGATATTTTCCAAAATTCTGCTGGCAGTAATCCAGGCTAAGCTTAGCATTCTCAAGGAGATGATCTGTATTTTCAGAATGATTCGGATGATAGAGAAGGTTGACCGTGATACCTTTATAAACGATACTTTTAACCGCATATCTGGCAGAAGAAACTGCAAATCTGAACGGAATCCGTTCTGCCTTATACAGAAAATAGCTCCTTGCTCCTGCAGTCCATTTTTTTAGCAGATCGCCGGTGCCAACAGCAGTCTGATCTTTTTCTGTGGAAACAGTCATAGACAAATTGATAAAATCCTTTCTAAATAATTAATTTAAATAAAATTTTATTTTTTGAAATTGTAATTTTCCAGAATTCTAAATAAAACAGTGTGGTAATCAATGTTTTTAATTAATTTTAAATTATAAAAAATTGAAATCATGGCTTACAGTACTGAACTTGCCGACCGTGTACGTGAAAGGCTTTCAATGGTAGAAAATATTGAGGTTGAAGAGAAGAAAATGTTCAGCGGGCTGTCTTTTCTTGTGAACGGGAAGATGTGCATCAACATCAGTCACGATAATCTGATGTGCCGCTATAATCCCGAACTGGAAGATGAGGTTTCGGAAAAGAAGGGCTTTCTGCCAATGATCATGAAAGGAAAGCAGTTAAATGGTTATTGCTATGTAGAGCCTGTTGGTTTCCAAAAGTCAGCGGATTTTGAATACTGGATCACAATCTGCCTTGATTATAACCCGATGGCGAAGGCTTCGAAGAAGTGATTTTTGTAAAGTTTGAGGGTAAGAGTGTTTGAGTGTAAGAGTAAGAGAGTGGGAGTGGCGGAGTTCAACAGTCCCACTATTCATAAGACACTATCCCGTAAAGTGTGTAAGTTAAAAAGTTAGGGCTTAGATTTTATAATCTGAGCCTTTTTTCAAAAATAAGCATAAATTGGTTGAGTACAATA
>NZ_QNVV01000008.1 GCF_003384725.1 Chryseobacterium pennipullorum | reverse complement strand
AAAATAATAAAAAGTTATTTCCGTAAAATTTTTTGAGCTGTAAGGGCTCAAAATTTTCCAGAATAACTTTTTAACTTACACAGTTAGTGAGATACTACCTTTTTTTTCCGATTCACCTCATCTATGAGTTGTATTGTAAATATAGTTTGCTTCACTTAAAAGGAAATTAATCTATCAGCTTCTTTCAAATTCAAATGAGCTTTCAGCCTTTTCATTCAGTGTAATATAAGCGTTAAAAGTTTTTCCTGACTTACTTTTCATTCCCTTTATTAATGAAGTTCTACCTGTGTTAATAAGGCTTTCGATATCATATACTGAGATTTGTATACCGCAGATATTTCTAAACTGCAACCAACTGCAACGAATATCACGACATTTTACAATATGATCATGAATAACCAAATACTGCGTTTTACATTTTGGACATATAATATTGGGAACATCAGGCCGTTCAATGTGGATGTGCAGTAATTCATCAGTAACAGATTTTGTATAGCTTTCGATTTGCTTTTGAAATTCAGCTTCCTTGGATTCATTATTTTCTATACGCTGCATTTCCAGTTCCCATTCTGCAGTTAAAGAAATATCAGCTATTTTTTTATCTTTTACGAGATCATGAACATATAGACCTTTGTCAGTTGGGATGATTGATTTTTTATCTCTTTTAATATAATCCCGATGAATTAGCGTCTCAATAATAGATGCCCTTGTTGCAGGTGTGCCAATGCCTATATTTTTTAATATCTTCCGTTGTTCTGTTTCTTCAATATCTTTCCCTGCATTTTCCATTGCAGACAATAGGCTTCCTTCAGTATAAAGGCTTGGAGACTGGGTTTTCTTTTCAAAGATCGTAATTTCTTTAATTTTAAGTTCTGCACCTTCCCTGACCTCAGGCAACTCCTCAACCGTCTCAAAATCATCTGAAGAAATACCGGCTATATTACGCCAACCTCTTTGCAGGATTTTACATCCCTGGACTGCAAAATCAAAATGAAGCACCTCTAAACCAACATCTGTAATTTCTTTGATACAAGGCTGTGAAACAACCTCCAGTAATCGAAAAGCGATCAGTTCATAAATAGCATTCTCTTTTGCCGTAAGTGCTGAAGGAATTTTTTCAGTAGTGAGCAGTCCATGATGATCGGTAACTTTCACATCATTGACAATTCTTTTGCTGAAGTTTCCCCAAGGAAGTGAGCCTACTGCATTTTTATATGGCTCCTTTTCCTGAAGAATTCTGATGAGATCAGGTATTTCCTGCCATAGATCTTCCGGGATGTATTGACTTCCCGTTCGGGGATAGGTAATAAATTTATTCTCATAGAGACTCTGAGCAATATTCAGCGTCTCCTCTGCACTGAAATTTAACCTCTTGTTTGCTTCTTTTTGCAGACCTGTCAAATCAAAAAGGAGAGGGGGTTGCTCTTTTACCGTCTTTACATCAATGGAAGTAATGGTTGCTGTTGTCGGGTTTCTTTCCAATGCTTTTACAATATCTTCAGCTTGTTTTCTTTCTGTGAATTTTAGTTTACCAAGACTTTTAAATTCTGTATAATCTTTTTGATGCCGCAACCCAATTTGCCAGTATTTCTGACTGATGAAATTTTTGTGTTCATGATAACGTTTGCAGATTAAACCTAATGTCGGAGTCTGAACCCTACCTAAGGAATACAATCCGCTACCTGCAGCTATAGTCAATGCCTGAGTGGTATTAATCCCTAATAACCAGTCGGCTCTGCTTCTGCACTGACCCGCATGAAATAAGCCATCATACTGATCTCCGGGTTTTAAATTTTGAAAACCATTTTGAATGGCTTTTTGTGTTAGGGAACTGATCCATAGCCTTTCAAACGGTTTCTTGCAATTCAGATATTCATAGATATACCGAAAGATAAGCTCTCCTTCTCTTCCTGCATCTGTAGCGACAATAATACGGTCACCTGCATCGAATAACTTTTCAATGATTTTCAGTTGTTTGGATGCTCCAGGGTCCACTAAAAACTGCTTGCCCTTTTTTACTTTTCTGACAGTTAGTTTGAATGGTTCGGGTAAAATAGGCAATGCCTCCTTGCTAAAACTTGAAATACCATAATCTTCAGGCATCGCCAATGCCAGTAAATGGCCAAAAGACCAGGTAACGGCATAGCCATTACCTGTTAAATATCCGTCGTTCTTTTCAGTCGCTCCCAAGACTATCGCTATTTCTCTGGCAACACTGGGTTTTTCTGCTAATACTACTTTCATACCGTTCTTCATTATGTTACATCAGACACCGCGTCTTCTTGCACGAGACTGTGTCTTATCCTGTTTTGCCTGCTGAATTTTATCTTTAGGGGTTTGTTGTCCTTTCTGTAACGGTTCTTTTAAATTCTTAGTGGCTTCATTGGTTTTACCTTCTGAATTAACTGCCGTTTGTGTTTTGTGTCCCTCCGTAGGTCTTGCCTGTTCTCTCGCTTTAGTTGGATTCTGAAACGAAAAATCTACTTTTCCTGTCTCTTGATTAAGGGTGATATAACCCTGATAGGGCTGGCCTTTTTTATCCAGCAGTCCATCCAGATAGATGGTTTGCCCACCTTTAAATTTCTCATACTGTTCATCACTTAAATCTTTGCCTCTGAATGTTTTTGGAATTTCTGAATGAGATTGTTGTTGACGCTCTTTATGATCGAATAAAAATTCCACATATTTTTTATCAGCATTAAACTGAACATGTGCATTAAAGGGCTCTCCTTTGGAAGAAATCATGCCTTCCAGATATAATGCCCTGCCTTCTATTAAAGTTTGCTTTTGCTCTTCATTTAATTTGATACCTTTAATCTCATCGGGAATTTTGATATTTTCAACTTTATAAGCAACCAGTTCATTCGTGAGACGGTCTCTGCTGATAACAGAAGGAATAATTTCATCAGTCTTTGGATTAATAAGCTCCACAACACGTCCCATATTCCCGTTTTCCATTAAATTTTTTTTGTCTTCTGCAGTAAACTCATGACCCAGAAATTTAAAATTGAAATTGGGTTCTTTTCTGATTCCATGAATATTGATGACCACATCTCCGGCATCATTGGTATTCAGTGAAAGCCGGGCATCCATTCTGGTAAGGGCTGTTCCGAGATTGATGGTGACAGGAACAAGACCGTTGGTTTTAAATCCTTTTAACATAGGATCTAAAGCATTTGCTTTTTCTAATTTTTCTTGAGTTAAGCCGAATTTTGACATCATATTCCAGTCGATTTGATCAGCAGAATACTGATACTCTTTTTCTGATAAAGGGTTTGTACTCATCGTATTGGTATTTGGGGTTAATATTTTGTAGGTCTTCAGAAATTCTTCACCCTCAGTACTGGGGTGGGTAAGGTGATGCTGGATCTGTTTTCCGATCTTCTCTGATTCTTTGAGTGGCAATTTAAAAAAGTTGAACAGAGTCGGATTTTTAAGTTGACTCAAAAAATTGGAGAAAAAGTTAGAGAATAGATCACCCTGTTTATCAATCTTGAGAAATTGATTCTGATTTTTCTTGGTGTTGGGTACTGTTTTCAGATCTCCTTTATCATCTACTGTTTTCACAGCTTCAATCTTATTGGTTTTGGGATTGAAAACCAACAGAATATTGATTAAAGAAGGATCCGGTTGAGTGTTTTGAATGTCTTCCATGATGCTAAATATTTAATTTAACATCGAAGTTAGCGGACTAAACTCGTTAAGAAAATAGGTTGGAATGAAGTGGAAGCCTTTGGCGGTAAAAGGTTGAATCAGATATTATTAATTAATCTGAAAGTAAGATTGATGCGCTCTTTCATAGGAGTGGCTGATTTAGCAATTCGATGCTCCCAGTTTTCCTGTAAATCACCTTTCATAATAAGCAAAGAACCATGGGGAAGCGGCAGACTGTATTTACTCTGATGATGGTCTTTCTTTCTGAAATCGAAATTCCTGGTTTGTCCGAGACTTATTGAAGCAATAACCGGTCGTTTCCCATATCTGCTTTCTTTGTCCCTATGCCATGCAACAGAATCATTGTTATCTCTGTAAAGGTTCAACAATACACCATTAAATCTGTATCCGAACTCATTTTCAATTCTTTCTTTTAACGAAAGTAGTTCCGGGGTCCATGAATTAGTCTTTGAGGAGTTGCTGTCTGCTGATTGATACGATTTCTTATCATCACCGTACCATGCTGTTAATCTCGGGGTCAAAACCATTTTGTCATACATCTTTTGAGTACGCTGTTCCCAAGGAGTATTCTCTAATAGTAATGCTTTAAGTGTATCCGCCTCTTCCGCACTTAAAAAATGTTCCCTGTATTCCAAAAGATCTTTTGGAAACTCATAAAATTCTTCGGCATTAAATAAACTGAGCTGGCTCATTGTCAATTTTTAATAAAATTTTTACTTTTACAAAATCCCGATTCATTGGGATTTTTTTTTTCATCATTTGTGTTTTTTACTTCCCTTCGGGGAAGTTTTATTTTGTTTTCATATTAAGCAGCCTGTTTTCTAGATTACTGATACTGCGTTTGGCATCATTGACCAGATTTTTCAGACTCTCCTCATCAGGCAGATAATGCGGTTTGTAGTCCTGAGGTAAAATTCCTCTGACATACCTCCATATTTCCACGACATCTTTAAGAAGAATATCATAAGGCTCATAAAACATATTATCCGCAGCCACCGTAATTGTTCTTGAATTCCGCTTAACAAAAGTTTTATAGGTGATTCCCTCAGTCGTAACAAAAATATATTCTTTTTTGGCTTTGAGATCTTCAGGTCTTTCAACATATTCCCCAATAATAATGGACTGATCTGCAAAAGGAGGCATAGAATCTCCATCTGCAAGAAAGGCTCTGAACTTGCCGTTTTTCAGAAACGGAAGCTGCATCTTCTGAAGGTTTTCCATATACTCAGGGTCGCTGTATCCGTTCAGATAACCCATAGAAGCTTTTTGAGGAACAATCTCAATAAAATTATCGCCATTTGAATCTACGACAACAGGTAAAATAATTTTATTACCCGGAAGTTTAACAATATCATCTAAAGGGTATTTACGAATATCAATACTGACCAGTAAATCAATACTGACCTTATGATATTTTGAAATCCTTAATAAGATTTCAATCGGTGGTTCAGAGCGACCATCTTCGTACTTCGCATACCGTTCACGGGTAATGGTAAGGTCAGCTGAAATCTTTGCCTGAGAGATTTTTTTCTGATCTCTCAGAAACCTGATGTTTTCTGAAAAAATTGACATTGGTATAATTTATACCAGCAAATATATAAATTTTGAGACAAATAGTATCTAATTTTGTCGCATGAATCGTTCGATAGTACATATGGATCTGGATACTTTTTTCGTCTCTTGCGAACGGAAAAAGAATTCAGAATTGGTGGGAAGACCGATCATCATTGGAGGTGGTGACCGTGGGGTTGTTGCATCCTGCTCATATGAAACACGATTCTTTGGCGTACGGTCGGCTATGCCCATCAAGATGGCTTTACGCTTATGCCCTGAAGCAATGGTGATTAAAGGTGATATGGATATGTATCTTAACATGTCTCAACTTGTCACCGAAGTAATCAGAGATAAAGTTCCGGTAATGGAAAAAGCAAGTATTGATGAGTTCTATCTTGATCTCTCAGGAATGGATAAGTTTTTTGGTTGCTATAAATGGACTCAGGAAGTGGCACAGGCAGTAACAGACAACACAGGGCTTCCCATCAGTTTTGCACTCTCTACCAATAAGACCGTGGCTAAAATAGGAACAGGCGAATCTAAACCTGTCGGAAAACTGGAGGTTAAAGAAAAAGATGTTCAGCCTTTTCTGAATCCTTTATCTATTAAGAAGATTCCAATGGTAGGCAATGAGACATTCCAGTTACTGTCAAGATTAGGAGTCCGTACCATTGAAATGCTTTCCCAGACCCCGCCTGATGTATTGCAGCAGTTGATTGGCAAAAACGGAACAGTGCTCTGGAAAAAAGCCAATGGGATTGATGAAACGCCCGTCATGCAGTATTCTGAAAGAAAATCCATTTCTACGGAAGATACCTTTTCACAGGATACCATTGATGTGTTTGCTGTGAGAAGCATTCTTTCAGGAATGGTGGAAAAGTTATGTTACCAGTTGAGAGAAGAGAAATGGCTTACTTCCACAGTGGTGGTAAAAATCCGATATTCCAACTTTGATACGGAAACAAAGCAATGTAGAATCCCTCATACTTCAGCTGATCATACCTTACTCAAATATGTACTTGAACTGTTCAATAAACTCTATACCAGAAGAATCAGGATCAGAATGGTGGGTGTAAAATTTACCAACCTGGTTCATGGATGCCACCAGATGAATCTTTTTGAAGATACTGAGGAACAGATCTCACTGTATCAGGCAATGGACAAGATTAAAAACAGGTTTGGTACAACCAGTGTATGCAGGGCTTCAGGTTTAATACGTTAAAAATTTTAGGTTATGTTTATCAATTGTCATTCTTTTCACAGCTTACGCTATGGAACCATTCCTATTCAGGATCTTGTTCAGCAGACTGCTGAGCATAATGTAAGATGTTTAGCATTAACGGATATCAATACTGTTACCGGAATCTATGATTTCTATAAGCTTTGTAAGGAAAAGGGGATCAAGCCTATTGTAGGCATGGAAGTCAGGGTAGATTATGAATTATACTATATCTGCCTCGCCAAAAATCCGAAAGGGATCGGAGAAGTCAATAAACTCCTCACCAATTACAATTGTGAACATGTACAGATTCCAAAGATCAATCCTGATCTGCCTGACAATATCATCATTTATCCTCTGCATAATCTGCCGGAAAAATTATCTGATAATGAATTCATCGGTATTCGATATGAGGAACTTAATCTGCTGATCAAACCTAAACTGAAAAAGCTGATTCCCAAAATGGTTATTCTTCATCCCGTAACATTTAAAACAAAACAGGAATATAACCTGCACAGGATATTGCGGGCCATTGACAACAATACATTGTTATCAAAGCTTAATGAATCAGATGTATGTAAGGCTACAGAAACTTTTGTTGATAAAAAAGAACTGTTACAGAAATATATTCATTATCCTCAGATTATCGGAAATACTAAAATGATAATCGGTTACTGCAGTTTTGATTTTGATTTTTCCACTCCTAAAAACAAGAAGTATTATACGGATTCAAAAGAAAATGACATTAAGCTGCTGAGAAAATTAGCCTATGAAGGTTTGGAAAAAAAGTATTCAATGAATCATACAGAAGCTAAACAAAGGCTGGAAAAGGAATTGGCAGTCATTGACCAGTTGAATTTCTGTGCGTACTTTTTGATTACCTGGGATATTATCCAATACAGTAATAAAATGGGGTTTATGCATGTAGGAAGGGGGAGTGGAGCTAACTCAATTGTTAGTTATTGCATCGGAATTACCGCTATCTGTCCGTTAGAACTTGACTTGTATTTTGAACGGTTTCTGAATCTGAACCGCAAGACTCCCCCTGACTTTGACATTGACTGGAGCTGGCAGAGAAGGGATATTATTCTGGAATATATTTTTAAAAAGTATGGCAAAGATCATGTGGCTTTTTGCGGAACCAATGTTGAGTTTAAATACCGTTCTATTTTCCGTGAAGTGGGAAAAGCATTTGGGCTTCCGAAAGAAGAACTGGATGCCCTGGCGACAAAACCCATGAATCAGCATGATGATAATTCAGTATTCAGATTGGTTCATAAATATGGGAAATTATTAGAGAAATTTCCTAATCAGAGAAGTATGCACTCATGTGGAATCTTGATATCGGAAGAACCTATTACCAATTATTCTGCACTGGAGATGCCTCCTAAAGGATTTCCGATTGTACAGTTCGATATGCATACCGCTGAAGATATCGGACTGGAAAAATTTGATATTCTCTCACAACGGGGGTTGGGAACTATTAATGATACCGTACAACTAATTGAAAAAAAAAGAGGGATTAAAGTAGATATCGAAGATACAGCCCTTTCTAAAGATGAGGTAAAATGTAATGAATTTCTGAGTATCGGAAAAACTATCGGATGTTTTTATATTGAATCGCCCGCCATGCGGGGATTGCTGAGAAGACTGAAATGCGATAATTATAAAGTGCTCGTGGCTGCTTCATCGATTATTCGCCCGGGTGTAGCGCAAAGCGGAATGATGAAAGAGTATATTTTCAGACATAATAATCCTACTCAGTTTGAATACTTTCATGAGGTTTTCGAAAAGGAACTGGGTGAAACCTACGGCATTATGGTATACCAGGAAGACGTCATCAAGATTGCCTTACACTTCGGAGGACTGCCTGCCTCCGATGGTGATGTTCTTCGAAGGGCAATGAGCGGTAAGGGACGTTCTCTGGCTGCACTTCAGAAAGTGAAAGATCATTTTTTTGAATCCTGCAGAGCAAAAGGGCATCCTGAACAGCTGTCTAAAGAAGTCTACCGCCAGATAGAATCTTTTGCCGGATACTCCTTTTGTAAAGCACATTCCGCATCTTATGCCGTTGAAAGCTACCAGAGTCTATTCCTTAAAGTCTTTTATCCTATCGAGTTCATGGTGTGCGCAATCAATAACGGCGGTGGCTTTTACAGAACGGAAGTATACGTGCATGAAGCTAAGATGTCTGGTGCTACCATTAATAATCCCTGTGTCAATCTCAGTGAATGGCAGACCACAGTATATGGGACTGATGTCTATCTGGGATTGATGCATATCGAAAAACTGGAAGGAAGGCTGGGTCAGTTGATTCCCGAAGAAAGAAAAAAGAATGGGGAATATCGGTCCTTAGAGAACTTTGTCAAGAGAATTCCTATAGGCATCGAAATATTACAGATCCTGATTTTTATCGGTGCATTCCGGTTTACAGGAAAACAAAAACATGAGCTGCTTATTGAAGCAAGATTTTTATTAGGTAATAATAAAGAGGTTTACCGGCAGCCTACCTTATTGGAGGAGCCGCAAAAAAGTTATCACCTTCCTAAGATTGAAAGAAATAAGTTTGAAGATGCTTTTGATGAAATAGAAATTCTGGGGTTTCCGGTTTCCTTTTCTCCTTTTGATCTTCTGCAGACAAAATACCGTGGATCAGTCATGGCTAAGAATCTGATAAAATACCATAAGAAGCAGGTGAAAATGCTGGCATATCTGATTTCGAGAAAACATGTTCCTATCAAAAATAAACGGGAAGGAAATAAAAGAGATGAAATGTTTTTTGGGACCTGGATTGACGCAGAAGGGGAGTATTTTGATACCGCTCATTTTCCGGATTCTCTTAAACAATATCCTTTTCAGGGCGGAGGATGTTATCTGCTGTTGGGAACTGTGGAAGTCGACTTCCATTTTCCTACGATTACCATTCATAAAATGGCAAAAATGCCCTTCATTCCCGATCCCAGGTATTCAATGGACCAGGAAAAATCTCAGGAAACACAAAGAAATCTTAGGGAAGACGTTAGTATGACCTTTAGAAAACCTTATCCACAGGAACATGAGATTGGGTTGCCGAGGGAAAAGATGAGGTAATTGAAAAAAAATCATGTCATTTTTGATTACGTAAATACATTGCGTAGAATGATTGTACCTTTGTTAAAGCTATATAGAATGGCGATTAATAAATTATTTTAAATAAAAATACTATGAAGTAAAAATTGACAAAATTATAAATCCCGGAAGTGATGGTGAGAGAATAGTACTAAATGTATTAGAAGATACTGATATTGGTGAATATTTAATCTTAGATACTACTTATACATCTTCAGGAAAAGTATCTAATAAAGTAAGACATCCTTATTGGTTTCCGGATAAAAAGGTCAAAAAAGGTGATAAGGTCGTTTTATACACAAAGGAAGGTAGTAACAAAAGTGTACAAAAAACAGAAAATACCATTCATTTTTTCTATTGGAATCTTAAAAGTTTTGTTTGGAATAATGAAGGAGATTACGCCTTGCTATTACATGTTAAAGAATGGGAATCACATCGAGTTCAACCAGAATAAGATAATTCTTACTAATACATCATGTCTCAGAAAAGATATAATGTATTAACAAAAATGAAGTTTTCTTGGTTATGTAATTTAAATATTATTATTAAGTTCATCTTTAAATCCAAGATTAGATAATATTAATGATATTGCAATCTTTCGTAAACAATATACTTGAGATTGCAAATCATCTTCTTTAATAGATTTCAGGCTCCCATGTGTAATGCTATCTCTGGTTTTCTTTAATGTTCCAAAATTAAAACCAAAAGCTGATGAGTCAATATTGCTTAATTTTAAAGTTTCTTCAAGAGGACTTTTGAAAGGCTTAAACTCAAGTTTGTCGATAGCTCCTTTAAGTTTTTTCTCAAATTCTGCTTCATCCTCTTTATTATTTAGATAAAGTTTTAAAGTATCAAATAAGTTTTCAGAAATTATTTTCTTATCTGTGTTGAAACTAAATTTTTCCTGCTTTTGATTAATATTAAAAATTTCAATAATGTTGAATAATAGGAGAAAAGCAGATGCCGGATTTACTTCTCTAGCATGGAGAATATTATCTATTGCTTTTGTTATTTTTTTCTCATTTTTAATATAATTTGAATACCAATCATTCTTTAGAAATTTTTCTATTCTATAATTTTTGTTTAGAAACTCCGAAACACTTTCCATATCTGAGACATAGGTTTGGTTTGTAGGCTCCATATTTCTAAAAATATAAATATAATTCTCAGTTCTAAAAACTAATTTATCTATTATTACTCTTATTCCATAGAAGAATGAAAGACAGTTGCAGATTATTTGAAGCCTATATCTAATTTCTTCAAATTCAATCTCTTCAAATCTGAAATTAATAGTCCCCATTTTCTTTACAGTAAATTCTTCACTTGATCTTCGTTCATTGTCTGTAAATTCTAACTCAGGTCTATATGACAAATTATCTATTTTATAATAGTCTGACATACCTTTCATCCGGGATATGGAAAATAAATTTTTATTACCAAGATTTGTGAAAAAAGAATAAAATAAATTGACAACTTTGAGTCCATTTCTATTTAGATAAGCAATACCTTCATTGATAAATTCCTTGTGAATGTTATCCTTGATAATGCAGACATTACTAAGAAAGATAGTGAAAAAACGATTTTTGCCATCACTTTGAAAAGAAATGGATTTATAAACTCTACTTTTATCAAATATAAGAGAAACTTCAGTATCTACTATTTCAAAACTTTCTTCGAATAAGCCTAGTGCATTTTCGGATAGTGAATAATAAAGGTCAATACGAGAATTGATACTATCATCAATTATTTGAAAATACATCTCTTCGTCGGAAATGAATAAATGTGCATGATGAATCTTATCGGAAATTCTTTGATCTCTAAATTTTAAGTTTATACAATAATAATTTTTCATAGATATTGGAGATTTTTATTTCATTAATATCATTTTGAAATAGAATATAATTAAATTTTATACTGGCTTATTTCTATTATCAACAATGATTAATCTTGTAAACTCGATAAAATCTCTTTCAAATTCCTTGTAGTACCAAGAAGGAATTTCATTTGAAAATGTTAGAAGTTCGGTAACATATGCTGGTAGTTTTCGAATATCAATCTTTCCTTTCTCACTATCAATCATTTTAAAATATCTTTTGAGAAAAGTATCAAAATCAACTTCATGTTGTAAATCACAACAAAATAAGCATTTGAAAGGTATAGATAGTGAAATAAGTTTCTCTGTCGATGTGAAAGACTTCGCTGGCTTAATGACATTATCGAAAATTTCCTCCGCACTAGCCACATACATTCCTTCTTGAGAAACTAAAGGACATCGACTGGGGAAATTCTCATTATTATAAAAAGCATAAAGAGGAATAGCATTTACTCTTTGGGCATCCGAAATTAGTTTTTCTATTTGCATATTATGGCTATTACTGTATCCGATACTACTGTAATGATCATAATCTTTTCGGAGTCTTTTAGCCTGAATTCGAAATCTATGACCATGCCTGTCATCAATAACCCATAATTCATAATCTGCGCCGGTAAATCTCGCCTCTTCAAATCTTGTAAATTGTATAGATTTGATACAAGAATTCAGGTCATTTAATTTGAATAACAGCCAATCGGATATTGATTCTTCATTAACATTAGCCTGTTTATTCTGCCAATGTAATATTTCACGTGAACATGCAGCAAAAGCATGGCAAATTCCTACCTCCATTTTTAGCTTCTTAAAAAGGTATCATAATCATCACTATGAATAACTAAATCTTCTTTTCCATTATCTTTGAAGCTTTTAATGATTTTGGCTTCTGAAGTGACGTAGATTGTTTTTCTATTGCACTTATTTTCAAATTCAGTTGCAAGAATAAGTTGCATATCGTAAAAACTATTCCATCTTTTTTTCTTGTCTGATGCAGGATTGTAGAAATTTTCAAGTTCTGGCAGATCTACTAATTTTTTTAGAATTTTTTCAATAAAAAAATCTATTGAAACCTTGTAATCATTGATGAAAATATTTTCAAAATATTGTTTGTCAAATGGTAACTCATCTGATTGAGTTTGTTCCGCAGCCATTTTTATAAATGAAAGTCCTATAATTTTGTGCATGTCCTTATTTCTAATAAAAGTTCTAAACTCATTGTTGAGTTTTGCATCATTTTTTAAAATCTCCCAGTCAGGATTACTGCTATCAGGACTAAGCTCCTTAATATATTTCTCTTGAATATTATCTATGATTATTTTCTTTTCGGTTACAATATATTTCTGGACGTCTGATAGGTAGGTTTGGAACTTTTTATTGAATTCTTGTAGACTATTTTGTGTAACCTGTGCGCTTAAGTTAAACACATTCATATTCAGATCTTCTAAACTTGATCTTTTTTTATACAAATCCATACACATAAGCGGATATATTGTCGGAACTATTGCATATCCATCATTATTATAAGCATGTTTCATTAATATTTTTAATGAATCATAACATATCCCAGAAACAGCATCAGGATCTTGAAAATGATTTAATAATTCAAGTCCAACAATAGTGGGAAATAAAACTTTTACGCCCTTCTCTTTCTCTATAATAATTTGCTTGTCAAAATCATTTATATTGCTAAGTTCGTGGTATTTATTTCGATAATAGTTCGTATCAAAAATGTATTGTGTCATTTTGGTTATTAGTTTATTGTTAAAAATACAAATTATTTTGATATATCACTATTAAACTGATTTATCATACCTGATAATAAAATCCACTTTTAAACTGGCATTAAAATGTAATAACTTTGTAATATAATATGATTATTATGCAGTCTCTAGATATTAATAGCTCAATATATTCTCCAGCTTCTATTTTAGGTCTTTTTAGCAATGCTTTAAGAATTAATGCTACTACGACCCTGATTTATTTAAAAGGTAGGTATGCATATGGTGGAGGTAAATCTTATGGTAATTACTATTACGATAATTTATTTTCGGAATCGGATAATATTTCAATAGGAGTTAGAATTTCAGCATTATTAAGAACAAAGATTGTTAATAATGAGGTGTATACTTTACGTGGGTATATTGAAAAAAGTATAAAGAACTCTTCTGTTGAGTTAAGGTTTGTGGTAGATGAAATCATACAACAGGAAGAGAAAGCAATCTCGGAAGAAGAGTTACAACGGTATGAACTTATACAGGAAAAACTGGAAAAAGGATCAATGGATCTGGAAACGGTAATCAGAAATAAAATCCTAAAAGAAGAGCCTATCAGAATTGCGAATATTTATGGGAATAATGCGATTGTTCAAAGAGATTTTGCTGAAGGACTTGATGTTTCGCAGAAATATTTTCAGATTTCTGAATATACCTGCAGCATTACTTCTACGACATCTATTGCAGAAAAACTGAAGGAGGTCTCTAAATCTGATTATGATATTATTGCGTTAGTCAGAGGAGGAGGGGATCGCCAAAGCATGGAAACCTTTAATAATATTACATTATCAAAACTCTTTATCAATTTACCGGCAGTGTCGGTAACGGCCATAGGACATACCGTGGATGAAACCCTTTTGGATAAACTCGCAGATAAGCGTTTTCATCTACCTCATGATTATGGAGCGGGTCTACACGCTATTGTAGAGAAGCTACTACATGAAAAGTCCAATTCGAGAGCGTTGCTTATTGATGAGGTTAAAAAAGATGTCAGCAAGCAATTTACTGAGCAAGTGAAAACATTGTCCCAGCAACTTGCTAAAAAGACGGAAGAATTTCAGAAACTACAGGAGCTTTCTTCTAAGCAACTTATTGATACACAGAAAAACTTCACTGAACAGCAAAAACAAAGACAGCTGGAGATGGATAATTATAAAAAAGAAATATCCGTACTGTACGAAAAGAATTTGCAATCTGTTATTAATGAGAAGACCGCATCTTTGAAAGCAGGAATGGAATCTTTACAGAAAGAAAATTCCAGACTGACTACAGAAGTTCAGCAAAGCAAAGGGGATTACTCCAAGATTATTATTGCTGTGATTATTTCGTTAATTGTTGGTTTTGTATTGGCTACTCTTTTTAAATAATTTTTTCCTTGGTGAGTAAAACGGCTAAGTGAAAAAGTGTTTTTGCCTGGTACTGTTTCCGGAGAGCACTTAATCTTTTTTCGATTAAACTTTCACTGATTGTGATGGAGTGGTGGGTGCTTAGTTGTTCGCTGATTTCTGTGACCTTATAGCCTTCTGATAGATATTTTATGATGAGTAAATCTCTGTTTTCCATTGAGTAAAAATAGAGTTTTATACCTAATAATTAATTGTTTAATTTCTTTTTAAATGATGATGATGATTTTTTTAGTGAGGCTATCGGGGAAAGTTTTCTAGTTGATTTTTACAGTAATTACCTTTGTGAAAGAATTTTAAAACAAAAAAAATGTCAAAAAAACAAATTACTGCAGCGGCTGTAGCAAGAATTCAAAAAGCAACAGTTCTATCGAATGGAGGAGTAACTCCTAAAGGAAGCTTTGCAGCAAAAGCTCAAAGTGTATTGGCTAAAAAAGGAAAGTAAATATTTATTAAAGGGTGCCTGTAATGGTGCCCTTTCTAAAGTCTTATAAAATGATAGATATATTGCTAAGTTATTTAAATCAAAAAAAATACTCTTTAGAATCTTCTGCTTATCAAAAGTATTCTTCAATGGTTTATCCAAAATTTATCGCAGATCGATTTAGTGAGTATAAAGATGATTTACCAGATAATTTTAATGATTTTATTTTGAGGTATAAACACTATTGTAATGAAAATATGCCAGAAGATAACAACATTAATATAAGCGAATTTAATTTCAATAACTTGTCTTCAGGTATAGAAAAACTAGATGATATCACGCGGTTTATTTCCAGCAGTGAAAAGGTTCTGTATTTAATTTTTGGATTTTTTATTTTACAGTATGTGCATATCCTGACATTAATTTCAATTAGGAAAAAAACTCTTATTTACTCAAAAGAAGATATAATAAAGTTTTTTGACAAGAAAATTCAATTTAGTCAGGCTGACATCGCCAAAGAATGGGAGGTAGACAATGATACCTTATCTAAATGGTTTGAAATCATGTATCAATCTAACCCTTTTGTTAAGCGAAAAAAGATTAATTTATCTGAATATCTTAGAATGTACAATGATTTTTTTATTGTAGAAAAGGATAGGAGAAGTAAGGATGATGATTTTATGATTCCGGATGATAAAATAGATTTTTACATCTCTATAGCAATAAAGGGAAAAACCTATAAGAAAAGTGAGGTAATTGAATTAGGGTTCGATCTTGACGATAGACCAAGCACTACGCATTATACCCAAGCAAGAAAGTTTCTTTCGGGAAAATATCCGTATTACACACTTCTGAATAAATTTCCTAGTGCCTGGGCATTGGAGTTAATTGAAGAATTGAAAATAAAATAGTTGATTAATTGTTGTTTAGACCAAATGAATTAGTTCCAAGTTTATTTTTGAAAAGACGTTCTTTTTTGATGGCTTCGTCGGCAGTTATCGTTTTCGGAAGCAGCATTAAAATTGAAAATTGAAAATGGTTACCATGTGAAGGGTCAAAATCAAGAAGTTCTTTTAGCATCTTATTATTTCCATGACCATTCGTTAAAACGTAAGCTGACCAGCGACCCCAGATTCCATTTTCACCGTATGCTGATCCTACATAAAGCTTGCCTGTTTGGGTATCATTGATAAGATACACACCCTTTGTGATGGAAAGTACCTTTTTCCAGTCGCTGTATTGATTGGTTACTATTTCTTTCAGTTCGCTAAAACTTAGAATAAAATCGAAATAATCTGTAAACTGCTTATAATGAAGTCCGGGTTTGATCTCTATGACTTCCATTTCATTTTTTATCCATTGATGCCAGGAAATAGCATTGCTCCACTTGATAATAACCCTTTCTTTAAGATCGTCATATTGCTCAGGTACTTCTATCATTTCATAATGGAAGCAGTCTTCAGCAAACTTTTTTCTGTCTGTAATTTGATATACACCTATAAATCGAGCGAAGATCCCCTCTTCACCAATAAACGAAACGATGTAATCGACATCTTTAAAAACATCTTTAGATTGTGAACTCTGATAAGCAAGGAATTCTGAACGGTGATTCTTATAAAGATCATATAAATTCTGCCTTCCGTCTTTGTGCCTTACTATTTTAACTTTTACATTCTTTTCTAACCCTCTGTTATAAAGCAGTTCTTGTATGGTAATCATTTTTTTTTACTTATATGCTGTCTTATTGTGACTGTGTTTATTTAACGGTAATAATAGGCGCACGTTTCGTTGCTTCCTGATCAGCATCTTTAATTAATTTTACTGAATCTTCGATATAGAATGTTTTTAGGGTTTTATTATTCGTAATATCCAGATCTTTTATTGATGTATCGAGTAGATACAATTGTACCAATTCTTTATTTTTTGATAGATCAAGGTTGACCAGTGTTTTACATCCGTCAAGATTAAGCGTGTGGAGGGCTGGAAATTTTCTGGTGTCGAAGTCAGTAAATAAATTATCCTGTAAATAAATGTACTTTATGTTTTTAGAGTTTAACTGAATTTTGGTTAATCCCAATCTGAAAGCATAAATACCTTTCAAATTAACCAAACCTTTTAAATTTAGAACTCCAATTTTATTGTTGTCACCTATATAAAGATTTTCAAGCTTTGTAAGTTTGTTTACAAGGGAAAAATCTGAAATATTATTCTTGCGCAGATTAAGTTCTTTCAAATTCTGAAAGTGTTCAAGACCGCTTAAATCGGAAATATTCTTTTCATCCAGTTTCAGTTCGGGTACGGTGTTTATTTCTGAAACTTCTAATTTTCCGTTATGGTTTTGATCGAACTGCTGTAAGAGAGCCGTTTTGAGGTTGTTGTCTTTAATGGGAATTTCTTGTGCAGCAATGTTGAGGGATAGAATGACTGCAAATGTTGATATAATTTTAAGCATTTAGTTTGAGATCAATTTTAATGTACAAATAGTTCAAGTTATTATTTTTTCACTTAACTTTCTTTCATGAGTTTTAATTCTTCTAATAAATGATTTATAAATTTAAATAGCTCATCTTCTTCATTAAAATTATAATGTTTGTAGATATGAGTTATTCTATCGGTTTCTGAAATAAATTCATTCAAAGATTCTAAATGTTGAAATTTCTCCTTTGTATTAAAATCATCAATCTTTGGATTCCAAAATATAGCTTTATAGCCCTTCATATCACATTGAATATCCAGTTTTAAATACATATCATTAAATTCTAAGCCATCAAACACAGTGGTTGTATTTTTATAACGCCAAACATTTTTAAAAGGATAGCAGTGTTGATTGTATTTTTCTTCTATTCTAATTGCTAGATATTCTGGAAGATCATTGAGCATATTTTTAATTGAAATAGCAGTTTCTAGATTATCATTTACTAACATCTCCTCTCTGAATTTTTTTAAACTTATGGAGTCCATGGAATTGTGATTTATATATTGTATTAATTTAGTGTATTGTCTAATTGTTGAGTTTAGATTTATTTGTTTTACTTCTAAAATAGACGGGTTTAAAAAATGATCTAAAAGATTAATAGAATTACTACTCATTGAAGGAACTATAACTAACAGATTTTCAATTTGTTTGATTTCTTCATCGCTCCAGTCCACCTTATGAGGTGTTTTTGAAGTGTTTAGGGTAAGATATACGATAGCGACCACTTCGTAGTTTTCTGAAATTTTATCATAATATTTCGGTAACTGTCTATTGGTATCTGCAGCATTGTTAATCTTATTTTCGATAATAATTGCCTTCTTTGAATAATCATCTATTATCAAAATATCAATTCTTTCTTTCTCACGATGTATGCTAAACTTTGAAAAATCTGATTTCTTTATTTCATTTTGCTTCCTTATCAAATTAATCATTTTTAAAAAAATAGGAAATGTTGTATCTCTTTCATTTTCGATGAAAGATTTGATAATATCACTATGAAAATTTTCTCTATAATAATAGTCCGAAATGATCGTAAAGATATTATATCCAACATCTAAACTTACTTTTTTTCTGTTATTGTAATTTCGAGATACATCAACTAATTTTTCAATCAAATTTCGATAATTCGATGTGCTATTTTGTAATATGTCTCTCCAGACGTTTAATAGTTCTGAATGCATTATATAGTAACTTGTTTAGCTTGCTATTCATATGCAAGCTTATTCATTTATTTCGTACTCAAGACCAGGAAATTTTGCAGTAAACTTATCTATAAACTTATAAATATTCCCGATACCCCAGTTTCTAGCGACATAAAATTCTTCTTCGTTATATATCAACTCTGGTAAATCATTAGTTCGATACTTTTTATGTTTAATCTCTGTAGTTGTAAAATCTTCTTTTTTTCTAAGAAGAAAGAAGCTGCAACTTTTGTCTTCTTTTAAAAAATTGATTGTATGATCAGTAATTAAACCATAAGTTTTAAGTAGATTTATGGTCTGCAGTCCAATATCAGATTTTCTGAATTTTTCTTTGAACGTTACATCTTTGTATTTAATATTAAATGTGCTTCTGTCTTTTTCTGAAGAAAGACTATCAAGGGCATCTCTAATATTGTCTCTTGTATCTTTCTCCTGCTCTGGGTCTGAGCTTATTGCGTATAATGCTGCTAAAATTAATTTTTGATTTTTCTGCCAAAAACTTGATAATAGTTTTCGCTCTTCATTTCCGAGTGCCATAATTAATTCTTGTTTATGTCCTTCATCCTCTTCATCAATCGCCGGTTGGCTTAAAGAGTTTAAGTATTCCGTTAAAATATTTTTTGTTCGAGATGAAATATTTTGGTTGAGTGCTGGCTCAATTAAATAGTCAACAATTGATTGATAATTAATTTGAGTAAATGCTTTACAGTTACATTGTGGTTCGACAAGTTCAATAAGTTGTAAAGTTGGTAATGCCGTAAGATACACATAGATTACTATATTATCGTCATTTTCTAAAGGACTAAAATAATTGTAATAGGTATTTGTTTGATCATTATTCTCCTTGCTTTCAACTTTGTTTTCGATTACTATTTTAATATGTTTTTCCTCTACTGATGATACTAAAATTTGTAATTCAATATAGATATCCAATCTGCCGACATTTTTGATCGAATATTCTGGTTGGATAAGCAGTTTTTCAATCCCGTAATCTTCAGTAGCAAATGCGTTAAATAGTTCGTTATGCTTATTCTTAAAATTATCATTACTGAACTTTAAAATAATGTCTAGAAATTTTTTAATAGGAAATTCTCCTAAATTATGACTTTCAGAGTTCCCTAATAACCATGCTAGAAAACGACTGTGACTCACTTCCCGTCTACTTACTCCTAAGATTTCAGAAAATGATTTTGAATAATAGAAATTCTCTAATTTTTGAAAATCTGGATCATTTTTAAATTTAATAATATGATCGCGTATTTGATCGATACTAAAGTTCTCTTCCATTTACTACTCAATTTATACTTTTTAGATTTATACAAGTATTATGAAACATCTCCATCTTCGATATATTTATTATATATCAAAAATGATTTTCCTAAATGATTCAGCGATAACTCTAATCTAAAATTTGCAGCTTCCCTAAAAAGAACCTCATAAGGATAAAACTTCTGCTCGTAAAGCCAATCAAGATTATACATATCTCTTAAAGACTCCTCATTAAGATTCTCTTGATAGAAGTCGTTGTCAACTTGCAAATCTGCCCATGGAAATATTTTTTGTAGTATTTCCTCATTGCTATAGCCTGCATATGCAATTCCCCATTTTTTATGTAGACTTTCTTCTCCATCTATTGTAAAGATGATTTTAAAAGGCGTTCGATTTAAACTTTTATGTAAATATTCCATAAAGGTTACAGAAACCTTATTGCCATTTTGAATATTTTCCATAAGCGATTTGTCCATAATTAATTTTCTTGCTCGTTTTGACTCATCTGTTCCATCTCCAATCTCAGCAATTTCAGAGAGGAATCTTTCGCTTAACTTTTGAGACTTAGGAATATCAATTTTCCACGAAGTATTAGTTAGCATAATATTCTTTGTATTGACATGTACCCAATAAGTCTCATCCGATCCTGGTAAGTGTGCCACTAAAAGTACTGGTAAAGAATGATTTTTCCAATACTCCATATGTTTCAATTTTCCGTAGTAGGTTAACTTTTCCTCATTAATTGTAAAATGACTTTCACCCGTTTTTATTTGTAAACATATTAAAATACCTGTTGGGGCTCCATTTGCTACTACCTCTACTTGAGCATCAATTCCCATATCAGAAATAGGTTGATCTCTAAAAATCCAATTAAATTTTTTAAGAAATATTCCCTCAACTGCATTTACGCCAATTCTTTCAGCGGGATTATATTGGGACATAATGTTATGGTTTTATAATTAAATTATTATCTAAATCATGCGATTAAACTTAAAAAATAATTCTTGATTATTAATAATGAGAAGATATTTTACTGCTACTATGTTAATTGAAAATTTAAACCTACGAAGTCATCTTTAAAACTATTGTCGTAGAAATTAATATCATAAGATGTTCTTTCAATTTTATTTTCTTCATTAAGCATAAATTGTGTTGCTTCAATATATTTATATTCAATACCCCTAATTTTTTCGTTAAAAAAATCTTCGCTGAATACCTTATTTTGACAATTGAAAATAGTTAGATTTGTTATCTTTTTGTAGCAAATTTCCGGATTATTACTTAAGAAAAATTCATCAACGTAGTCTTTAACTTTTTCTTCATCAATTTTTTCGTAGGCTATAATGAGCTTAGTATTATTTTTATAAGGGAAGATTGTCATGAATAGTTCAGTGTATCTTTCCAAATTGCTGCCTTTTTCTTTCTCGATCTGTTCAATCTCTTCAGAAGTGTCATATGTAAAGAATGAAGAAAGACATATTCCGATTTGAGGTAATGTTCTATTTTGAAAAACAAATTGCTGTGAGTTATTATCTAAATCATAGAGTATTTTGCCTGAAAGTGTATTCAAATCATCGATTGCAAGTTTTGCATTTTCACTCTCTTCTTGTAGTTTATCTTTATCAAAAAGCGTTGTGTCATTTTTTAACAGACAGTCTCGGGTATTGGCATAAACCATCTTTTTGTAAATTTCATCGTAAACAGTTCTTAGTGTGAATAAAAGATTGGTTCGATAACTGGTGAAATCGATCATACCGCTTTCAATCTCTTTAAAAAGCTCTGTATCATGTGTATTACAAAAGCCGTTAAATGAAAATGCTTTTTTTAAACCGGTTCGTTTGAATGCAAATTCATTTTCCTCAAATACATCTTTTTCGAAAGTCCAAAGATGGCTATTTATAGAAATTTGATCTAAGATTCCTTGTCTCTGAAGAATGTGAGAATTTATTGATTCATTGGGACAACCAGGATAAAAGCATTGTTTAATCCTTTTTTTTGCTGAATTTTTACATTTGATATATTGTCTAGCTTTATTGATAAAATCAGAATTCATGGTTAGTTTTAAATATCTCAAATCTACAAAAGTTTACAGAAAGCTATATCATAATATGTAGAAATAAAATTGATAAGAATTGAAGTTTAAAGAGAATTACGCCCCTGAATGCCAAATTATACATCTTTCAATCACTTAATCAATTGCTATTAAAGAACTTCCTAGTTTGAGTTTCTAATGATACAGTGTTATGAAAACAAATAATGGTAAGGAATCTACTGAAAAAATTAAAGTTCAGGATACACTACTTGCTCTTCACCACCAAACCAATACCATTGGAATAGTGCAAGGAGTTGATTTGAATGGAGAGCTAATAGTTGATGTCTCCAGGGAGTCTTATAAAAATAGGTTGCGTTTTGATCGGGGAGATGACCGTTTTCTCGAGATATACAGTACATTCTATCATCAGCTAAAAAATCCGGATGAGTTTTCATTTTTTAAAGTGACTGAATTTGAAGCCGAGCAGACTGTAAAAGATTTACAACATTATATTGATACCGCTTCTGATGATGAAAAAGAAAAACTGAATGAATACTCCGTTTCTATAGATAAAGTGGAGGCGCAGAAAGAATATATTGCTAGAACTCAGAAAGAACGTTATCAATATGATGTCGAGCAAGTGGATTGGAAAGTGATGTCTCAGATTGGATTGACCAGAGAAAAGCTGGAAAGTATGGGAGCATTGGAATCTTTGCTTAAGGGATATAAAACATCAATGCTTATCCCAGTGAAGATTGACCTTGGAACAGTTGTCAGTACACTGGATGCGCGCTTGTCTTTAAAGGTTAATGAGGTAGGAAAGCTTGAAACTCGGATTCATCCTATTAGGAAGGAATGTAATTTCACAAAACCGTTCTTTGGGCATCAGTTCAGCCAAGAGGATCAAGAAAAATTACTGGAAATTGGGAATATGGGACGGGTGGTGGAGTTGATACATCCCATAACTGGAGAAGTAATTCCTTCTTTGGTTAGCAGAGATAAGCTGACCAATGACTTAGTGCCGCTTAGAGCTGATTTGGTAAGAATTCCTTTGGTGATAAAAGGGGTGACACTGGATGAGTTACAGAAGAAGACGCTAAAAGAGGGAAAGCCATTGTATATTGAAAATATGCTTTCCAGGAGAGGTACACTTTTTAACGCAACGGTTCAGTTTAATACAGATAAAAGGTATGTTGAGTTTTTATTTCCTCGTAATATTAGTAATTTGAATTTAGATTCAAATCTTAGTTTTAAAAAAGATGTTCCGGCTACTTTTAGAGGGAAAAAATTGAGATTGTGGCAGGTAGAGAAATTGAATAAAGGAGAGGTAGCATATATTGATGGGCTCGTGGATAGGAAAGGGAAAAAATATCAGGGGTATTTGAGATTTGATAAAAGGGTGAGGAAGTTTGAGTTTTCTTTTAAGAATGTGTGGAGGGAAAATTTAAAAAACAAGAAATTTGGTATACGTCGAGGTTTGAATTTATAAAAATTTTCTTTTGGTTATATAAATGTATTTTAATACTTACATTAATTAAACTTTTCAAGATTATCTGATTTTGCAACAGTTTTGGCTTTGCCTTTAACCATAGTCTCGGTAACATAAATCAGTTGTCCTTTTTTGTGGGTGTAATAATCTGATTTCAATAGCCTAAAGTATCCTTTTCTGAAATGAGGAATTTTAGAAATTTGAGCTTCGTTAAGATCACAAATATTTTCTGATATTTTGAAAATTACATTTTTATCTGATCTATCTTCACCTCTGGGATAAGAAATTTTTGGAACACCATCTGTAATGCATTCTGGAAAACACTTCATATAGGCAATCGTATTGACTGCAAGTCTGAACATCCTAGACAATGTAATAGATTGTACATCCTGCTTTTTATTTAGATCAGCATAGAATTTGTCTGACAAACGTCCGTTGTTTATTCCATGAGAAAAATACAATTCTAAAGTATTATCATCAAATAAGCTCAGCGCAAAAGCAAAACCATTTTTCTCATTTGGTATATGTAAACCAAATGAATAATTAACGCAGTTTGCCTTAGTCTTCACTTTGGTATAGATGATTTCCCTTTTTTCACCATTATCATAAAGATACTTTCTAATTCCATCTAAATCTGAAAGGGGAGTACTTTCAAGAAAATCTTGTAAATACTTTTCTAAGAAGAAAATATGCAGTAGTTCCCCTTTGGAATCTTCTCTCCATAGTTCTAAACCGGATACTATTAAATCTTTACTTTGTATGTCTTGGTCTACCGTAGAAGCAGAGTTTAAAATGTTGTATCTCAATAATGCAAAAATATTGTCATTCGAAAATTTAGGGTACAGTTTTTTTGTTTTTCGATAAAGCTCGTCCCAATAATATTTTAGAGGGACACTGTATCCTGTTTTTTTTCCCTTATCCATATTTTTTTCCTTTTTTGATCAACTTTAAGTCATTTTCTATATAAACCAAAAATAGTAATTTCTATTAATAATGCAATCTTGTTTTAGAATATGAAAAAACAGAAGGAAAGTTTTGAATTTATCATTTCTTTAAATACTATATGCTGAATTTCAAAGACAATTATTTGTTAATTTTATATTTACGGGAATCCATATTTTTCACAAATGTATTTTTGATATATTTGAATTATCTTAAAACTTTGTAATAATATAAACTAATAACCCTCTAAAAACTAAAGTCATATGATAGAAAGTAATAATTCATCGGAAGAAGAACATATTCCAGAACGTGATCTTCAAATTCACAATACTTCAGCGTTTATTTTAGATATTGAGAAAAAAGAACTTTCACAGTTAGAGGTTGCAGAAAGTGATGAAGATTATTTACGCTTCGTACACGGAATCGTACATGAAGTCTCGACTCAAGATGGTCGTCAGTTTGTCGTTAATAGTGAGCATACTGAAGTTTTAAGTATTATTAATGGAATCTTGGACGGAACTCAAGAATTTGTGGAGGTCAAAGTTATTGCAGAAAGACTGTTGAGAGTTGAAATTGATGCTCAAGAACAGATCGCAAAATTGGGGAAACAATTACATGAAGGATTATTGATTATTTCTCATATAACTGACCGGGGAACAGAAAAAATTATTATTTGTAAAGCGGAAACCCTGTCTTACATTGAAAGAACAACTTTTACACAGCAAGATGGTTTTCCTATCAAGAAAAAGATCTTTAAATCAGCCCAAATTGTTTTTGATGAATCTCATGAAATTACAGACATATTAATAAATGATATTAATGATACCATTCCTAGGTATTGGTGGGATGGATTTTTGGAGTTATCAAAGAAGTATGATGATGAGGAAAATACCAAAAGAGCCTTTACAATGATCGATTCAAAAGTTTTGACAAAGATCAAAAAAGAATCTAATCCTGATTACTGGAATCTTAGAAGTACTACAATCCACTATTTTCGATCAAATGATGAGTTTGATATTGACGATTATATTGAAAAATGTTTCAATCGCTATACTCCTGAGTTTGAAGATCTGGACCTAAATAAGTTTAAAGATACAATACGGGAGCTGCCAAGAAAACAGAACTTTGATACTCGATTTAGTCTAGTTAGAAAAGCAATAACCGCAAAGGTTAAATCAACGATTAAGCTTGAGGAAAACATAGATCTTGTGCTTAAAGGAGAAGTGCATTCCGGAACTATTGAAGGCTTTGTGAATGGTAATCAAGAGAAAGGAATTTTTATAAAAACGTCTAAAGGCTATGAAGAATTTAAAAAACCTTCATGATGAGCTATAAGAATTTCATAGAATTATTTGGTAATCCTTCAGCTATTGTATCTGAGAGTGAGAACTTCAAAACTTTAGAATTGGAGTATGAGTTTTCAAGTATCAACTTGCCAAAGGAAGAAAATTTTAGATACTTTTTTAACAGAATTAGAGCCGAAGATAAATGTGAGATTTTCTTTTCTATTGATGATGGAGAAGCTATAGCTATTACTAAAGATGTTGACTTTACGTCAGATTTAGAAAATGTAAAAATACTTTTTTCAGGACACGAGGAAGGTGAGATTGTAAATCTGAAAATAAATATTTATAAAGAAAACGACAAAAACAATTTTTACTTTTACTCCAGAGACTGTTTCTTTAACTATATTCAATCATTTGATACATATGGTTTGGCAAGTTTTTTTTCTAGTGATTTTTTTGATCACAATTCAAAAATAAATATTGTTATCAGAGATTTTGTGGGAACTCTAAGCAGTGATAAAATTACCATCGCTACTTCATATGATCCACAAATTGAGGAATTCGAAGGCAGAGAAAAACGATTTAACAACATCATTGCTAATAACCACTCGTCATTTTTTGGAAAGCTAAAGGTCTTGCCTGAAGATTTTATTTTCGAAGGAGATGGATCATTGAAACAGAGTGTTAAGGAGCACATTGAAAAAGTTGCCAAAGTTTTGGTTATTTCTGCTATCTTCGATATTACTGATCTTGCAGGCAATGTATTCTATTATAAACTAAATGGATATAAATCTATAAGTCATACCGAGAAGATTGAGGATATTAGTACCAAAAACTTAGAAGATTTCTACAATATTTACCAATGGATTTATGTAGGTGGAAATATTGTAGATAAAATTGGTTTGGCGCGTAATATTATTTCTCTTCATCTTAAAGATAATGCATTGCTTGAGCTTAAAGGGAATGTATTCGAATCGCTGAAATCAAGTTTCAAAATTTATGAGAAACAAAATATAAAACAATATATTGAGGTAAGAAATAAAATGTCGGATCAGTTGCTGGACTACAGTAAGCGAGTAGTAACAATAACTGATAATTTTGCAAGTGGTTTTCAAAAATCTGCATTGGCGCTTGTCACCTTTTTTTCTTCGCTGATTGTAACTAAGGTGTTGGCTGCTCCAAAAAATAATGAAGATTTTATTCTTTATAGTACTCTGATTACTGGTGTTTTTATCGTTGTTACCTTTCTATATATGCTTGTTTCAAGAGCTGAATTAATACAGCAGGAGAAAAGATTCAAAAAAAGTTATGAGGATTTTAAAAAAAGATATACTGATTTACTGACGGATGAAGATATTGAAAGAATCGTTAATAATGATGAGGAGCACAAAGCTGATGTAGCCTTTATTAAATCTAAGCTTCGATGGTACACGAATTTATGGATTGGTATTTTATGTGCTATTGTTTTGGCAACGTTGATTTATTATTTTGGAGCAAAAAAGATCGAAAGTGATGAGCAACTTCATTTTGCTCGAATTTTTATACAAATTTTACATGATTTTGCAGTTTAATTATATCTTTTCTATAAAATTAAGCTTGCAACAATGAATGTTTTCTATATTTCTATCAATATTTTTGTTAGAAGTAATTTTAGATTTTTATACTGTTTTAAATACAATATTTGATAAATTAAGTACCACTTTTTATTTAAATTGTTAAAAAGTGATACTTAATATTTTCTAATATTGTTTTGACCATATAATTATTTCCATCAGACTATTAATCAGGCTCTTTAGTGTATATGAAGAAATACTATATCCTGTACTAGAACTACCATGTAAAAATTCACTGCATGTACTATGAATAAATTTAGTTTGGCTCTGAACCGTACTATCTTGGTAAACTATTGAGGTTGGTACGAATGTAGGACGTACGGGATTGCCAAGAAGATGTTTGTAAAAATTAGCAGTAAAAGATGGAGAACCATTTGAATTCACAAATCTGTTAGGGACTATATTTTTATTCCTGCTATTTAGCGATTTGTAAACTTCCTCATGTATCTCTCTAATATCTCCTATAAGTCCAGTAAAATTTACAGGATTACTTTCATTATAGTTTTTTAAAATATTTAGCATCTTGATTTCTTTAGCGGCAGGTAATTTATTGTTTTCAAACGCTTCAAAAACTGCGATGTTCTCTCTTCTGAATTTAAATTGATCAAAATTTTGTATGCAAATTTCGAGTTGATCAAGTAATGCTTCTTGATCAGTCGGTTTTTTAATAAAAACAGCTTCTTTCTTAAATAAACTCTTAAATTTATCGTATTCTGACTTATCACCTGTAAACAAGAATCTTTTGAATCCAGGAATAGAAATGTCTAAGTATTGTAAAGCAACCGGAATAAAGGAAGAATCTTCAATTGCTTGATTTTCATCGATTATGCCCTTAATGTCTAGAACTACGGCAGCAAATTTGTGAGCTTGTGAGGGTAAAAGCTCTTGTAGGTCATTAAAATTGTTTCCTGTAGCAACATTTATCCCTCTGGTTTTTGCCATGTTTACAAAACTTGTGCAAAAATTTGGATCATCGTCAATTAGAATTATGTTATTCATATTCTTCGTTGTTTTTTATTGGTATTTCTATGGTTAAAAAAAATCCGTTTTTGTATTTCTCATCAATTTTTATAGCTCCATCATGACCCTCAATCACTTTACTAATCAAATTACCTCCAATTCCAAATCCACCACTTTTATTACCTTTTACAAATGGAGTTACAAAATCTTTTTGAGTTAATTTAAATCTCTCTCCATTGTTTGAATATTCAATAATTAGAGTGTTAGTATTTGAATTTTCTTTAATGTTAAAAAGAATCTGATATGATTTATTGTTTTTATTAATAAAACCATGCTTTTCCGCATTAATTAACAAGCTATCCAGCGCTTCTTTAAAAAAAGATTTATCAATATAAGTAATAATAGAATTTCCTTTTACAACTATTTTGTAAGCTTCTCCAATAATTACTTTTTTTTGCTTAACATACTCGTTTAAGAACTCTTTTATATCTACTTTTTCAAATGCGTCTGGAGAAATGGCCATATTTAATGCTTTATCAACATTATCAATCGTTTCAGCTAAGTATTCCGAATCATTTACAAATGTCAATATTAACTCAGATAGACTATTATTCTCAGCTTCTGTAATAAGATCAAGTAAGTCAGGGTCGATATTTTGTATTTCATTATACTCTTTTATTTCTCCTAATTTGTTGTTCTTAACAATTAGTTCAATCCTTTTTGTAAGGTTCGAAAGAGCAAGAAATTTTGGATTTAATTGATGAGTTAGAGCCTTTATTATAGTGCTTTCAGTATCTTTAATTTCCTCCTCATAACCTAAAGCTTTTTTTCTTTCTTCGAATCTTCTGTTTTCTTCAGCAATTAAATTAATTTTTTGAGTATTAATGAATTTTGCTTGTACTTCTAAGGTATCATAAGGTATAATAACTTTTTCAATATCCGTTTTATTTAAGTATGGTATCGGCGATCCTACTCTTCGTGAGCTGATTTGATTATCAATAAATATTGAATTCAGTTGATAGTACAAGTAATTTAAGTCGATATCCACATTTTCTAGTGGCATTAAAGCAAATACTCCGCTATGAATTAAAATTTTTGGTAATAATTCGTTAGGCTTAAATATTGTCGGTTTTAAATTATCGCCGATTTTAGCTATAAGAATAGACTCCCGATCAATCACTGAAGCTGAAAACTTTTTTTCGGTCCAGACAATATCTAAGTCAGAATAATTTACATTAAGATTAATATCTAGTATATCTTTTGATAAATTTTCAATTTTAATTATTGGTAAGTCACCGCTAGCTACTAATTCTTGCTTAGATGGTTGTTTACCAGAAACTATACGCGCAATATCTTTTAATTGTTTACCGGTTCCATCTTTCAGCATTGAATTTATTATTGAAAATTCAATGTCATATTTTTCCGCCGATAGGCTTAATTCACTGTCTAGGTCCTCAATATCTATAATCTGAGTAAATTTAGGACTCGAAGTTTCACTAAAATATTCGCGAACTATTCTTTCATTATCAAGTAGTAGATATTTCTTAGTTTCTTCTATAGCAGATATTTTAATAAACTTCACCTTATTTTTCAAATAATAAGGTTTGTCTTTATTTATTATTAAAATTGATGCTTTGGCTTCAGTATATGGCCTAAATGTCCCACGTGGTAAGCTTATGATTGCCTCTACTACATCATCATCTATTAGTATTTTTCTTATTTCTTTTTCTTTTCCTCTTTTTGTTAAAAAACTATCAGAAACTGTTACGATTGCTTTGCCAGCAGCAGAAAGCTTATAATAGCTAAAGAGAACCAAGGAGTTAAAACTTTTTCCTGATTTTGCGGGCTGAACATTATATTGATTATAAAGCATAAAATGTTCGTAAGAATTTGTTATACCTTTTATAGGTAAATCACCAATGATATATTCATATTTATTCTCATTATTTATTTCAGAAAAGCAATCTTCAGCAACGATAGAAGATAGATAATCTCCGCCATACATCATGATGTTCATATTGCCAAGCTGTGCAATACGTTTATTAATTTCCGAACCTTTAATGCGTATATTTCTGTTTAAATTATATGCCTTAGTAAGTAGTCCTCCTAGTCCAGAAACTGGATCGTATACTGAATCTCCATCGGATAGTCTAAGTAATTTAGAAATAAGAATTCTGATTGATTCAGGTGTTGAGTTTTCATAATTAAAATGTTCTCTAGAGCTTAAATAAAGTAAATATTCATATATATTTCCAAATTCAAAATCTGAAAATGATGAAGTGTTTACTTGTAAAATCACTCTCCTAATAGCTTCTCTTTTTGTTGAATCTAATTTGAGGATATCCTCTGCAAGATCTGTGAAAATTCGATCTGGAGCAATTGACAGATGATCTATCTCTTTTAGAGATGCTATCCATTCTTTTCCTCCGTCTATAAAATGATTTATAGAAGGTTCTAAATCTATAAAATTAAATGGATATCCTCTACCCGGTCGCTCATTAATATCAATCAATCTTTTATAAAAAAATAAAACAGCAATGATAAATTGAATTTGAGATTCAGAGAAAATTCCTCTTAGTATTTCTTTGAGATATAAATAGCTTGTAATGATATTTTTCCAATGGTAATCATCTGATAAAATAATTATTCCATTTATGTTTTCGAATAAGGAAGGATAATTTTTAACACGAATATTGATTTGATTACTATTAAGTGGTTCTCTATCATTTCGTTCATAGTATCTGTTTGAATTAATTGCTAATGCAATATCATCAGCAGACATTGGACGTCCATTTTCTTTTAAAATTCTAACTATAGCTTCATGTAATGTCATTATAGCATTTTTTATTTTAAAGTTTAATTATTATCAAGAACATCATATTTCCACGTATAGTGTGTAGAAATAAATGGCCGTTTATTTTCAGGGTATACGATTTTAGCCTTTATTCTAAATTTTGTACCTACAGGGTAGTCATTTGACATGCTTTTTGAACATTGTACATACATTGTTTCCAAGTAGGGGGCTTGTCCAGGAAGAGGCTTTATGTGGATGGGGCCATGTTTTCCTCTTTCGTTTGTTAAAATACTATGAACAATAATATAGTCGTAATCCATTCTGATCGTATTTTTTATGATAGAGTTTGTTTTACCAAACTCATTATATATTCTAAATGCAGTGTATCTCTAACAATAATTTCATAATCACCGTTTCCATTATGTCCTTTAAGTTCAGAAACATCTCTCATAATATTTTTGGATCATCTAACTGCCCCTTTTTCAAATTGATCCATATTTTTAATGTGTTGGCTTGAACTTCAATGTCAACAATATTTGTTTTTGTTTTAAAAGCAATATACCATTTTTTTGGGTGAACTTCAATTTCTGAAGATAGATTCAAAATTGCTCGTCTAAAGTCTTCATACAATTCAATAACTGTGTCATTTTTGCTAGAAAGATATAGCTCTTCAGTATAAACAGTAACTTCCTTTGTCACTTTATTTATAGCGGAGTTTTGCTCTGATTTAACCTCCCTAATATTAGGAGCCGCTTTAGATTTTTTGATAGGATTGATTAATACAGTTCCATTTTCATATTGTTTTATTTCCCATAATTCTATGGGTAAATCTTTAAAATTTGAAGCTTGTTTTTGGAAATCTGTAAAGGCAGGGGAGACGAAAACAACTTTAGATTGAGACCAATCAGTATCCGCTCTTTTAATGCTTTCATTTTGGCTTTCATTATATTCTATGATAAAATCTGCTTTATATTCAAGCATTAAATTAAGATAAGAAACTCCTTGGTCAACCACAGAGAAATGTCTTTCTTTTTTATATTCAATGATAATAAAAGAATTGTTTTCTGTATCGTATGCTAATGTATCAATCCTATTAGCTTTAATTGTAAATTCTGATTTGATGAATTTCCATCCAGTCAATATTTCTAAATTGGCTTCGAAAATGTTTTGAATATCTTTTTCCAACTTAAAGTTTTTTTCTTCTAAAGCTTTTAGATTATTTTCGTGTTTTGTAAATAAATGCATTTTGTATTTTTAAATGATCCCTATAATATTTCCAAAGTATTTACTGTAAATTCTTTCTAATATTGCTATTACTAAGAAAATAATATAAGGATGTTTGAGGTCTTTTTAACGGAAATACAATTAGTGTCTTAATTTTATAATAAAATTAACTATGTATTTTTTATATTGTTAAAAAAAATATTTGTTTTCATGGTAAATCGATGAGCAGAATTACTTATTGTAAATTTTATAAAATTAGGATCTAGATAGATCTTTAGTATTTTCAGTTGTGGTGCTAAAGGAATTTAACTTAATCTTCATTCTATATTAGTTTCTATTTCTCAAATATACTAAATAGAATATATTAGAACCTATATAGTATTAACTGCATTACTACAAAAAATTAAATTCGAAAAAAAAGATTATGAATTTAACAAGACTGATTTATTTATAATAACTATTATATAGTTGCTAATACTAAAAAAATAATGTGAAGTTATGAATTCTTATTATGGTTTTTCAATGGAAGAGTTTTTGAAATATCTAAAGTCGTTAGATAGTAATAGACAAATGAGGATGTTATTCATGTTAGAAGCGGGTATATATCTTTCTGATAATTGCGATTATTATACTGATTTTGGGACATATCCCGATTATCAAAATTTAGGTTTTGATAAGCAGGTAAGAACATCCTTTTATAAGCAATATAGTAAGTTTCTTTTTTCTATACCAGATGATATGTTTAATAAACCAGATGAAAAAGCTAAGAGTGATTGGGAGATTTTAAAAGAAAGTTTGTTAGAAGAGCTTAATTTAAATAGAGAAATATTTGAATATCAATATCAATCTTTTCTTATTGGGCTAAGACTTAAAACTATGCGTATGTGCTCAAAAAAGGAATTCTCTACCAGATCAAATCTAAGTTTAAGTAAAATTAATCAGATTGAAGATTATTGCTTTCTTGCAAAGGTTAACGATATCTTTATGTACGTAAAAAATGGTTTAGGACAAGAATTTAAACTAGACTTTCTACGGAAAGTCTAGTTTAAATTCTAGCTACTAATTTTTTTTACAAAATTTGATCTTTTGGCCAAAACTCTACCTCAAACCTGTACATTACTTTAGTAATTCCAGTAAATGTGCCACCAATATTACCACCTATGGAATTTATTGATGCCGCTAATTTGGTGTCAACTCCCATTTCATCAGTGTAATTAAGATCCACTGTATATTTAAGCAGGTCATTATTTAACCTAATTTTTTGAAGAGATTTCCAAGTCGGCTCGGAATCTAACCATAGACTTTCGTATGATTTTATTTTGTTTGGTTTAGGTAGTTCTAAATATACTATAGATTCACTATTTGTTTTTTTAGTTGTTTTTAACGTTAGTTTGGAAGAAAGTAATCCTAACTTAGAAGGTATTTTATCAATCTCTATATTATTAGTAATAATTTTTCCGTTTTCTTCTACAGATATAACTCGACAAGTTTTTGCACCCAAAGCTGAACACAATTCATTAAATGCTGAGAGTTTAGACTGATACATATACGAATGAAACATAGATAAGGGAAGATATAAATCTGGCTCTGCATCACTGCATGCATATACAAATCCATTTTTTGGATGTTGTGGAGGAAATTTAAAATTATTAATAACATCATCTATTTTGCAAATAACAAAAGGTAATCTCTTTTCCTTAAAATAATATGCAAACCCATCCTTTACCTCATTATGAAATTTATCTTTGAATTTTTTTATTATACTTCTTGAATCAGAAGAATCTTTTTTGATATTTAATAATGATTTATAAAACGATACATCTTCCTCAGAAATAAAAATTTTTGACCAGTCAATTTTTCTTTGTTTCAATTTGGAATCATCAGAAGCTATCATTATAATTCTCCTTCCATGTAGTGGTATATTTTTAACATCTAACATTGAATTAATATGATTAACGGTTATAATTTATTAAATATTTGTGATAGCATATAATAATACACAAATAATACTTACAATCCTTAAAGTTGCCCACCAATACCCTTAAATTTTTCAACAAAATCAATAATCTTTTTAAAAACGCTTTGTTTCTTTGTTAAATACTGTGGATTTAGAGGACTCATTTTAGGTAAAATTGCATTTAGTTCTGTTCCATTTTCAGTAGCGAATTCCTTTTTTAATGATGTGGCCAAATATCTTTTGGCAGCTTCTTCATTCAGATTTTCATCTGTAATTAATTCTGAAACTTCTTCTTTTTGTTTGTTTTGTGCATATGCGAAGAACCTATCAATGATATTCGCTTTATCTAGTATACTGTTTAAATCTGTTTCATTGATGAAATCAACGACCAAGCCTTCTTTTGCCCTATTTCCAATACTGGCTCTAATAACACGACGCGCTTCTTCAACTAAAGCTCCTTTATCTTTGGTTTTCTTGTTGTGTTCAAAAATCAATTCTAGAATATAATCAAGATTTATTTCCTGTGATTTTAATAAATCGATTTCAAAGACAACATCATCCCAATCTATCTTAGATTCTTCGGCTTCTTTGCCTTGCTTTTCTCGTCTGAACCAATCGCGGATATCATTATACGTTGAGCGGTAATCCTGAACTGTTCTGTCTGATAACAATGTAATATCCTGCATCAAAGTAATATCTTCATCTGTTACAAAGTGGGTTTCCTTAAAAATTTCGACAGCTTGTGAATCGTTTAAATCAATTTGCTGTAATGCTTTTAGATGTGTAAATTCATCGTAGTTCTGTAAAATGTTTTCTACACGAAGATATTCCCCGAATAGTTTGGTAAATTCTTTCTTATCTTTCTCTGTAACAATTTCATCTGGATTAGCAAATCTGGTAATCAAATCATTTACGACGTCTACAAAACCTCTGCGAGCATCTCCCGTAGCCACATCTGTAAAACCTTCCAGATATTCTTTATAGCTTTTTTCAAGTACTACATTTTTGGTGTTTTTATCACCAAATAGCGTAATGGCATCAATGGTTGCTTGTTCTAGATCTCTGAATGTAACAATGTTCCCAAAGGTTTTGGTAGCATCATAAATACGGTTTGTACGGGAAAAAGCCTGCATTAAACCATGGTACCGCAAATTTTTATCTACAAAAAGTGTGTTAAGAGTAGGGGCATCAAATCCAGTAAGAAACATACCTACAACAATAATTAAATCAATTTCTTTACTTTTAACTCTTTTAGCAAGATCACGATAATAGTCCTGAAAACCTTTACTCTCAACGCTAAAATTCATTTTGAACATAGCATTATAATCATTGATGGCTTTAGCCAAAAATTCTTTGGCACTTTGATCCATAGCTGTTGGCTCAAAATTTTCATCAGGAATTTCTCCCACTGCATTTTGCTCTTCATTGACCGCGAAAGAAAAAATAGTTGCTATTTTTAAAGGCTTGTCACTGTCTTTTTGCAATTTGTTCAACTCTTCATAATAACATTTTGCCGCATCTACGCTACTCACAGCAAACATAGCATTAAAACCTTTATTACCACCTTGTGTCCTATGGGTTTTAATTCTGAAATTCTGTAAAATATACTGAGAAATTTCTTTGATTCTAACAGGATGCAATAAGGCTTTGGTATTTTCTGCAGCACTTAATTTTTTCTCATCTTGTTCTGTTTCTATTCCTTTAAATTTTGGGCGTACATTGTTATAGTCTACCTTAAATTTCAGCACCTTCTCGTCTCGGATAGCATCTGTAATTACGTATGAATGCAACTCTCGACCGAACACACTGGCCGTAGTTTCTGCACCTAAAGCATTTTGTGGAAAAATAGGCGTTCCAGTGAAACCAAACTGATAGAACTTTTTAAACTTTTTATTAAGATTTTTTTGAGCTTCGCCAAATTGTGAACGGTGCGCTTCATCAAAAATAAAAACAACCTGCTTTTGGTATATAGCCAGATCTCCCTCGGTTTTCATTAAATTGTTGAGCTTTTGAATCGTGGTAACAATAATTTTGTTATCCTCTTTTTCTATATTTCGTTTTAAACCAGCAGTACTATCGGAGCCATTTACGCTGTCGGGGGAAAAGCGTTGGTATTCTTTCATTGTTTGAAAGTCGAGATCTTTACGGTCTACTACAAAAAACACCTTATCAATAAAATTGAGATCTTTAGCCAAACGAGCTGCTTTAAAACTGGTTAAGGTCTTCCCTGAACCTGTAGTATGCCAGATGTATCCGCCACTTTCGGTATTAGACCAGTTTTTGGCATTGAAAGAACTTTCTATCTTCCACAACATACGCTCGGTAGCTGCTATTTGATATGGTCTCATAATGAGCAATGTGTCACTAATATCAAAAACAGAATAGGTTAATAATACATTTAACAGCGTGTTTTTTTGAAAGAAAGTAGCCGTAAAATCTTTAAGATCTTTAATTAAAGAATTATCTGCCTTTGCCCAGTTCATCGTAAAGTCGAAACTGTTTTTATTACGTTGTACGGTATTAGCAAAATATCGGGTGTCAGTACCGTTGGAAATGACAAATATCTGTAAATATTTAAAAAGAGAACTTTCGCTGTTGAAACTTTCTTTGCTGTAACGGTGAACTTGATTGAAAGCCTCGCGAATGGCAACCCCACGCTTTTTAAGTTCAACTTGTACCAAAGGTAATCCATTGACTAAAATGGTAACATCGTAACGGTTGGCATACGTTCCCTTTTGCTCGAACTGTTTAATAACTTGCACCTTGTTACGGACGATATTTGTTTTGTCAACTAAATAAATATTTTGGATATGCCCATCATCAAATACAAAATCATAGATGTAATTATCGTGTATTTTACGGGTTTTATCAACCAATGTATCGCTTGGATTGTCTAGGTATTCTTCTACAAAACGTTTCCATTCAATATTTGTAAATTGCATGTCGTTGAGTGCTTGAAGTTGCACTCTAACATTAGCAAACATTGCTTCTGAAGACTTAATTTCAGTAGGATTATCATAACCTTGGTTGATAAGATCCTGTATAAACTCACTTTCTAAAGCCGATTCTGTTTGATAACCTGCAGGTGTATCAGTAATTGACGAATGCTTGGTGTATTTATCTAAAACAATAAAATTATTTGATTCTGCTATGGTGTTATATTGTGACATTTTGTTATTGTTCTATAATTGTGTTACTAATAGAATTAAAACGATAATTTGTTTTTATTTGGTTTACCAAATATTCTAAAACTCTTTTATCACTATCAAGGATCATAGAGGTTTCTTCGCCTGAAAATTTACTATGACTTGACAGATTAATTATACGATTGTAATATGCTTCACGTGATTCTTCAGGTAAAAGATCTCTCCATTTATTATAGCCTAAAAAAGTGGACATTTTCTCTAAAATATTACGAAGAAAATTAAAATGATACTTTTGAATATTACCTGATGGCGATATAGCTTTATCTAATTCAGACAAAAGAAATAAATGATAGGAAAAAGGTGAATCATTTGATTGTTCGTTCAGTAAGTAAGTACCATCTGCTAATTTTTCAAAACGATGTTTTGAGCAATGTTTTACTTTATAACCGGAACTCGAATCTGCGTTATTGAATTCATTGAATAATACATTATAAAAAAGCGGATTATGTGTTGTAATGATAAATTTTAATTCAGAGTTACTGGATTTGATCAGGGAAGCTATATCCACAGCTAATTCAATTAAATGATTATCATCTAAAGAGCTTACAGGATCATCAATAAATACATAATCTAAATTATTAAATAGCCCGCTTAAGCTTTTTAGTTTTTCCTGTGCACTATTCATTTCAATATTAGCTACTTCTGCTTCATTTCTTAATATTTCTGCTTTTTTGATATCCTCTTCCTTTCCTGTTTTTTTAGCCAGATCTTCTGCCTTTTTTGTTTCTCTATTTTTGGATTCGGTTAATAATGATAAAGATTTTATTTCTTCTTGTGCTTCTCCTAATGGAATCAATGCATCGATAGCTTCTTTCAGCAAGCTATAAAACACACTCCAAACAAAACAACTTTCTTCGCCTTTAGAAATTTTAATAAAATCCGAAAGTGAATCATCTCCTCTCTCAAAAGAGAAACGAACTTCAGTAAAATCTTCGTTAAAATGAGGTGTTAATTTATCATTAGTGTAACGTTGAAAGTGCGTTGTTATATTGGGTTCTTGTCCTTGTTCCACAAGTATCCAGTTGGTGTATGTATTTGGTTGTATTTTTAATTTCCTGTCTACATCATTATGCAAATCATTATCCCAATAGAAAAGATCTTCAGTAAATGCATTATAATACATTACTTTGATTTCTTTACCTTCTTCATCAGTCTCTGGATTTTTGGGTGCTATCAATTCTTTGAACTCACCTGATAAACGAGTTTTACCAGTACCATTAAATGCATAAATTAGTTGCACTTTTTTATTGGCATCCTTTAAAGATTGGGCTATTTCGGTTATTGTTTGTCCCATATTATTCTCTTATTTCATCTTTAGGAAAGTTTAATAATAGCTCTCTGTAATATTCATACTGCTGTTTTCTCAATTTAATTTCTTTAGGCAAACCTTCGCTTATGGATGTTGTAATGGTATGGAATTTATCGAGGATAGAAACGATGCGTTCTTGTTCTTCAAATGAAGGATTAGGAATTTTTATGTTATTTAAATTTCTTTGGTTTAATTTGGGCTGGGCTGCACCAGAAATATATGGAGTTAAATCAATATTATTGAAAAAATATTCAACAAATTTTCGTTCTGTATAAGTGTCAAATCTCAATACATGGGCATGATTATTTACCCAACTTTTCCCACTAATGCTAAATGCTATTGGTGTATTTCTTGCAAGTAAATTTGCTCCATCTTCTGAAATTAACAGGAAGTCGCCATTAAAAATATAATCTTTAACATAGTCTACTATTCCAGAAGCGCCATAATAGGGAATTTCGCCTGATTCTCTGAATCCGCTCGTTACGGGTTTCCTAAGAGAGTCTAAATTTTCTGCTAAATTTCCTAAAGTTTCCCATTGTACTTCCCCTTCCTTAAAACTCAGCAACTTCTCTCGATAATAAGCATACTGTTGTTTACGAGCTGTAAGCTCTGCTGTAAGCTCTGCTGTAAGCTCTGTAAAAGTATCTAGAATCGCAACTATTTTTTGTTGAATTTTGAGAGGGGGGATTGGTATTTGGATTTTTTTAAATCTATCTTTTGATATATTAAAGCGAGTAACACCACTTGCCGTCTTAGCTATGGCTTTACGCATAAAATGACTTCTAAATAAATATTTTGAAAATTGAGGAATTATATCAATTTCTGAATTAAATCTTAAAATAAAAGAAAAACTATTTAAATAAACCTTTTCATCAAAACTTTTAGTGACAGCGGATGACATTCCAGCTTCATCGGCAATTTCCGATGATCCAGTAAAAAGGATATCACCGTATTTTACTTTATGCTGTTTTTCATTTGAAGATACTTTTACATTTTCTAGTTGCTTAAAGTTTACTTCGATATTATTAAATATATTTTTATATGATACATATTTTGCATTGCCACCTTCAAAGTCAGCTTTGTTTTTTCCTGTTAATCCTCCGTATATTTCAGAAATATCTCCCAAAGTTTTCCATTCAACCCTCGCTCCTTCTAATAATTTTTCTAAAAAACTCATGCTTCAATCTCTTTAATAATATTATCAATATCAGTACGAAGTTTACCTAATTTTTCGACAGTTTTACGAACTTCTGCGTTGAGTTCAAAGATGTTAATTTTTTGGCGGTTGTCTTTAGCTTCTACATAGCTGCTTACTGAAAGATTGTAATCGTTTTCGGCAATTTTAGTATTGTCAATATTTACAGCTATATGTGGATTATTATCTTTTGTGTCGAAGAGTTCCATGATTTTATCAATGTGAATGTCATTCAATACATTGTTGTTGCTAACCTTTTTAAAAAAGTCCTCACCAGTAGCATCGATAAATTGGGTTTTATTTTCTGTTTTATTTTTGGCAAGAACCAAAATATTTACGGCTATAGAAGTGCCATAGAATAAATTCGGTGCTAATGCAATTACGGTTTCTACAAAATTATTATCTACGAGATATTTTCTGATTTTCTGTTCGGCACCGCCACGGTAAAAAATACCAGGAAAGCAAACAATAGCGGCTCTACCTTTACTGGAAAGATAACTTAAAGCATGCAGTACAAATGCAAAATCAGCCTTTGACTTAGGTGCTAACACGCCTGCCGGAGCAAACCGGTCATCGTTAATTAAAGTTGGATCATCGGAACCAATCCAGTTTACCGAATACGGAGGATTGGAGACAATTGCATCAAATGGCTTGTCATCACCAAAGTGAGGTTCTAAAAGAGTATTTCCGAGTGCAATATTAAACTTGTCGTAATTGATATTATGCAAAAACATGTTCATACGTGCCAAGTTATAGGTGGTGTGATTTATTTCTTGTCCAAAGAAACCTTCTTCTATAATATGACTATCAAAGTGTTTTTTTGCCTGCAATAATAAAGAACCAGAGCCTGCCGCCGGATCATAAATTTTGTTTACTGAAGTCTGTTTGTGCATGGCTAGCTGCGCAATAAGTTTGGAAACGGTTTGAGGTGTAAAGAATTCCCCTCCCGATTTTCCTGCATTAGCAGCATAATTAGAAATTAGAATTTCATATGCATCTCCAAAAAGGTCTATTTGGTTGTCTTCAAAGTTTCCGAAATTAAGTTCTTCAACGCCTTTTAAAACAGCTGCTAGACGGCTATTTTTATTGGCAACAGTATTTCCTAAACGTGAGCTGGTTGTATCAAAATCAGCGAACAGACCCTTAATGTCTTGTTCTGAAGGGTAGCCATTTGCGGAACTTTCGATTGAATTAAAGATATCCTTTAATTCCGTATTTAAATTTGGATTTGTATTGGCATTTTTAGCTACATTCTCAAAAAGTTGACTTGGATAAATAAAATAGCCTTTTGTTTTAATGGCATCGTCTTTAATTTCTGGCGTAATTACGCTGTCGGGTAAAGCTGCATAATCAATACTCTCATCACCTGCCTCAATGTAACTGCTGAAATTTTCACTTATATATCGATAGAAAAGTGTGCCCAGAACAAATTGTTTAAAATCCCATCCGTCTACTGCGCCCCTTACTTCGTTGGCGATTTTCCATATTTTATTGAGTAATTCTTGTTTTTGAATTGTGCTAGTCATTTATATAAATGTAAATTTATTATATTTTTAAGTTATAAAAGTAGTCAAATATAAGCATAGAATTGAAGATATGAAGTGTAGTTAATCACAACATTTTGATTCTAGGCTCAATAAAATCATTTTTCCAATTATTAATCTTATGCATTGCTTATCTTTACAAAAACCACAAATATGAAAGCAATAAAAATCTACGGTAATTTTTTCAAATATTGCAATTATTGTTTTATCAATTGCTCTTTATCAAGCAAACAAAGACTACAGCAAAGCCAAAAATGAATTTAAAGGAACAGAAGAAGTTCTCCAACAATGCTCTGAAAGCTAATTCAATGCAATTGGGAAATAAAAAAATCCCGAGATTGTCAGGATTTAGTATTTTAAATATATTGAGTAAAGTCTTGTTAGTTTTTTCTTTGAATTTATAGCAATATCAACTTCTTCATCTGACACATTTTTTACGATCTCAAAATATTTGCTAACATCTATATTAAAGTAATCACAGATTAAAAAAATATTTTGAAGAGTCGTATTAGGTAATGACTCTTCTCTAGCACAGTTCCAGTCAATATTGTATTTTTCTTTAATATCATTATTTAAATATATTTGAGTCATAGGTTTACTATTGATGGAAATTGCTTCCCTCAATCTTTTGTTTATAATGCCTACAGCAACTTTATACCTAAAAACTTTTTTCTGATATTGCACTGCTGTAAAATAATTTATAAAAAATTGCATATTCAACGACGTATATGTCGTTATTTTACTATATTTGCTTTAGTTACATTATAAATGTAACTTTGCGATACTTCAACGAAATATTAGAAGCTATTGCTTAGAGTCTTGGTTCGAAAACTGGTAATTTTTAATCCCTAAGACGATAAGTATGCGGCTCACGACCTAGGCGTGGGTCTCTCTTATCTTGGGATAAGGTATACCAGTACCTCGAATCGGATAATGTAGAGTTCCCATGCCATTTTATTTCATGCTGTTCGCTTTATCTCTACATTAAAATCTAAGCCCGCTTACAACATAAGTATCAGAGTGCACGATACAATAGGAGGGTACAGCCTATTGTGGCTTTTTAAGCTTACATGGGACAAATTTTCATTCATATGCTTTCCGGTGTCTGAGGTCACTGAGCTCTTTTGGACCACACACCCTTTGTTTATACCATGGGCACCTGGAAAGTTTTAATTTATCCTGATTAAATAGAATCTTAAACGACGAAAATTTACGCTATTGTTTTATAGGAACCCTATCATATATAATGACTGGAAAGAAATACTGATAAACGAAATATAAATGAAAATATAAAAAAAGCCCTTTCCCTTACAGTTTGACGACATCGGGAAAGAGCGTGAGAATTTAAAGTTAATTAAAAACCTTTACAAAGCTATGAAAAAATCCTATATCAACATAGGAGGCATTGTTCTTACCCTAATGTTAACAGTAGTGTGCACGCATGTCAGTGCTCAGACTCAAGTTATCTCAGGTACGGTCACTGCAGGAAATAAACCTCTTTCCGGGGTGACTGTTTCAGAGAAGAATTCCAATCAAACCACCCTAACCAATTCCCAAGGTGTTTTTATGCTCACTTTGAAGATGAGTGATGCCCGTTACAATAAACAAAAGCCTGTTCTTTTGTTTAAGCATCCGCAATACAAAGAGAGAGCGATTCCTGTTATTTTGGATGAGAAGGCTAGTAATACTGGTACAGCAGGATTAGGACAAATGGTCATTGATGTAGACCTGTTGCGTGATAATGTGGATGGTGATCGTCATGGTAAGCATGGTGATTCTGATTCTGATTCTGATTCTGACTCCAGTGCTAATAATAGTATTGATCGTAATGCTGATCAGGATACTAAGATCAAAGGAATTGAGGAAGTGATCATCAATGCAGGATATTATAAAGTAAAAGATAAAGAGAGAACGGGAAGTATTGTCAAGGTATCGGCTAAAGATATTGAGAACCAGCCTGTCACCAATGTGCTTTCTGCGGCACAGGGACGCATGGTAGGGGTTAGCATTACACAGAACTCAGGAGTTCCCGGAGGTGGATTTGATATTCAGATTCGGGGTAAGAACAGCCTGAGAAAGGAAGGAAACGAGCCGCTTTATATAATAGATGGGGTGCCTTTAAGTGCGGAAACGCCCTCTTTATATGCTGTAACGATTCTGCCATCTGCCTCAATTAATCCGCTGAATGCGATTAATCCTAATGATATCGAAAGTTTTGAAATATTAAAAGATGCCGATGCAACGGCTATCTACGGCTCGCGCGGAGCCAATGGGGTTGTAATTGTGACAACCAAAAAGGGGAGGAAAGGAAGAACGGAACTGAAATTGAACACTGCCTATTCTCTAAGCAGAGTAGCCAACCATATGGAGATGATGAACACCGAGCAGTATCTCAATATGAGACGTGAAGGTTATGTCAATGATGGAGTGACAACGATTCCTGCTTCGGCGTATGATCTCAAAGCATGGGATCAGAATCGATATACGGACTGGCAGAAAACACTGATCGGAAACACTTCCGATGCTTCCGTGGTACAGTTGTCTCTAAGTGGTGGAGCAGAGAATTCATCCTATCTCATCAGTTACGGACATCAGGAGCAGGGCACGGTTTTTCCAGCGGATTTTAAATATAAAACGAATAATCTGACGGGTAATTTTACTTTCAGGTCACCTGATAAAAAACTGGAGGCTAATATGAACAATACGTTTTCGTTTCAGAAGAATAATGTTCAGAATGATGACATGACCAAAAAAAGTATTCAGCTAAGTCCCAATGCCCCGGCTTTATATGATACTAATGGAAATCTGAATTGGGAGAACAATACGTTTACCAATCCGGTCGCAACCTTTAACAGTCAATATCTGAATTCAACAACATTCATCAACAACGGGACAAATATTTCTTACCGCCTGTTTCCGTTCCTGTCTCTGAAATTAAATGGAGGGGTAACCTATCAGGATTTTGAAGAAAGAAGTTTGAAACCTCATACTATGTATAATCCCGCATCCGGATTGACCAGCGCAAATTCCATTTCATCTCTTAATCGTCAGACCGTGTTTTCTTATCTGTTGGAACCGCAGATCAATGCAGATTTTAAATGGAAGGATCATCATTTTGATATTCTGGTGGGAACAACTTTACAGCAGACCGAAACAAAGCAGGGCTCCATACAGGGAGTGGGCTTCGAAAGCAATGCACTGATTCAGAACCTGGGAGCTGCCAAGACAAAGACGGTATCGGATCAGGTGGTCAACCAGTATTATTATACCGCTGCTTTTGCCCGGTTCAATTATCAGTTCAGGAAAAGGTATATTCTGAATCTTACGGGTAGGAGAGACGGATCCAGCAGGTTCAGTCCTGAAAATCGTTTCGGAAATTTCGGTGCTTTGGGTGCAGCATGGATATTTTCAGATGAGCCATGGATGAAGAAATTATCATGGCTGAGTTTTGGAAAGCTTAGGGGAAGCATCGGAACAACAGGGAATGATAAAATCGGAGATTATCAGTATCTGAATACTTATTCGGTAACCACCAATATCTACAATGGCATTACCGGATTGTCTCCCTCAAGGTTGTACAACCGTGATTTTAGCTGGGAAAAGACAACCAAAAAAGAGATTGCCCTTGAATTGGGGTTTCTGAAGAACAGAATTAATCTGTCAACCGCTTACTACAGCAATACCTCATCCAATCAATTGGTAGGTATTCCGCTGCCGGCAACAACGGGATTTCCAACGATTCAGTCGAATCTTCCTGCAAAAGTCAGAAATACAGGATGGGAATTTGATCTGTCAGCACAGATACTGAGAGCTGGAGAGCTACGCCTGGAATCATCTTTGAACCTGTCCATACCCCGAAATACGTTGTTAGAATTTCCGAATCTTGAAGGTTCAACCTATGCGAACCAATACGTCATCGGATATCCCATGACCCTGGTTAAAGTATATCAGTTTGAAGGAGTTAACCCTCAGACGGGGCTCTACAGTTTTACGGATTTTAATGGTGACGGAAAGATCAGTTCCCCCGATGATAATAAAGTGGTGGAGAAAATAGGCGCGGAGTTTTTCGGTGGATGGACCGCTGCTATGAAATATAAAAGGTGGTCAGCATCATTTCTTTTCCAGTTTGTCAAACAAAGAAACTGGAACTACAATAAAAGTATGCTGATTCCGGGAATGATGAGCAATCAGCCTCTGGAAGTATTAAATGCATGGTCGCCGTCAAATCCGAGTGGAACTTATATGCAGTACAGTTCAGGAACAAATGCACAGAAAAATTCTTTACATTCTTATTTCCAGAATTCCACGGCAGCCATCAGTGATGCTTCTTTTATACGTCTTAAAAATGTACAGATCAACTACAGTATTCCTGTTCAGAAGACGGGAATCAAGGAAGCCATGATTTATGTGCAGGGACAGAATCTTCTTACGCTGACCAACTATTTTGGAATTGATCCCGAGTTTACAGTGGTAGGATACCTTCCTCCTCTGAAGACCTACTCATTAGGATTTCAACTCACTTTTTAACCTCTATGTTCTATTATAATGAAAACAATAGTAAAACCATATATGATCATAATTGCTGTTTCTGCAGCATTGACCACTGTTTCCTGTGAGCAGTGGATAGAAACAGATTTTCCTTCCAATCAATTACCCACAGAACTGGTATTTGAAGATGAACAGACCGCCGAGGCTGCTTTAGCCGGGCTCTATGCTAACTTATGGAATAATTCTTTGATCTCCGGAGGATCAGACGGAATGGGGCTTCTATTAGGTCTGTATACCGATGATACTGCTTCAGTGTCTTCACCGGGAAGCAACAGCATTATTGATTTGTATTACAATCAGCAAATATCAAGCAACCTGATTGTATCCAATGTGTGGACAAATGCTTATCAGCATATTTATGCAGCAAACAGTATCATTGAAGGGGTAAAGAATTCCAAAACCCTTTCTCAAAGTGCCAGAAACCGTATCACCGGAGAAACTCTCTTCATCCGATCTTTACTGTATTTCTATTTACAGCAGATCTATGGAGAGATACCATACACCGATACGACAGATTATCAGATTAACAGCAAACTTTCCAAGCTTTCAGCCGATGATTTGCTAAGCCGTATAGATGCTGATTTGGAGCAGGCAGTGAATCTTTTACCTTCTGCATACCGGAATGCCGAACGGATTTATGTGAATAAGAGCATCGCAAATCTGCTTTGGGCAAAATTGAAAATACTGCGTAAACAATGGCCTGAGGCTGAAAATCTTCTGCAATTGGTATTGCAGTCCTCGGATTATGCTTTTCAAAATGATATCACAAAGGTTTTTCAGAAAACGGGTACGCACATCATCTGGCAGCTGAAACCCAAAAACAGCGGTGATGCCACAAAGGAAGCAGCCCTCTATAATTTCTCAGGAATTCCGACAACCTATATGCTCAATGTAAATCTGGTGAATAGTTTTTCGGCAAATGATCTGCGTAAGCAGAATTATATTGCTACCGTGACGTCCCAAGGACAGACTAATTACAGAGCGGTAAAATATAAAAACCTTGCCGGAGCCAACACTTCTGAAGACTCCGTGATTTTCAGGTTGGAGGAAGTTTACCTTTTGTATGCCGAGGTTCTCATTCAGCAAAATAAAGTTGCTGAAGCAATTCCTTATATCAATAGAACCCGGCAAAGAGCTGGTCTGTCAGCCCTTTCAACAGGATTGAATCCCACTTCCGCTAAAGAAGAATTAAAGCAGGAGAAAAGAAAGGAGTTTTTCTCTGAACATGGGATCCGCTTTTTTGATTTAAAGAGATGGGGGCAATTGGATCAGCTGCTTTCTGTAAAAGCAAACTGGAAATCTTACCATCGTCAGTGGCCTCTTCCTCAGAAAGAACTTCTGCTGAATCCTAATTTGAATCCTCAAAATGAAGGGTACTAAAGAAAAGTGTATGGATGAGATAATTAAAATTAACAAGAAGTAAAACAATGAAAATATTGAATAGGCTTATAGAACTGCTCATCATTATTGTGATGGCGTTGTTACAAAAGCTTCCCGCACAAAGTAATATTGAGAAACTAGAGAAAATAGTTCAGCAATCCGAAGAAATTCGTTTGTTGCAAGTATCGAGAGACGGACGATGGATGATGTGGCAGGGAGTATACGAAACAAAACCTTCGGAAATGAAGGTCATAGATACAAAACATCCTGAAAAGATGATGAAGTTTGATGCTAAAAATATACTGTTTATCCATGATCATAATCTGCTGATCCAAAAGGGAAGTGCAGTAGAGTTTAAAGACCCGGTAAAAGGAACGACAAAAGAGTTTCAAAACGTAAAAGCATTCGGATCCATTGAATCAAATGATCTTTTTTGGATCCATTATGATGCGAAAAAGGCTAACGCGGTTGAAGTGTACAGTAAAGATTTGAAAGTGATTTACAAAATGTCTGAAGTCGACCGGGTTAAGCCGTTAGATCAGAATTTAGCTTTCTACACAAGTACTGATGAATTGAAGGAAATTTCAATTTTCAGCAGTGTTCAAAAAAAATCAGAAAAAATATACAGCGGAAAAAGTGAGGTGTATTCACTGGCGGAATCCAAAATAGCATCTGGCGGATGGTTGATAACTGTAATGGAAAAGCAAGGTTTGAAAGCTATCTACGTGGATCACAATCATCAATCGAAAGAATTGGTAGTGAATGGGCAAAAGTACTTTGATGTAATCAGTAATAAGCCGTCGGCTAATGAAGATGGATTGTTTTTGTTTTTAGGGAATTACGAAAAAATGAACAATGACGGACTCGATATTTGGTATGGCAATGAAGTCAATCTCACAGGACACTTTCGTAAGGTTTATGAACCTAATCGTGTGATCTGGTTTCCTGAAGAAAATAAAATCCAACAGATAGACAGCCGTTTTATCGACGGTATTGCAGCAGGAAAATCAGGCATGTACCTGTCGATTGAAAAGAATCCTAATCAAGTAGATTACAGGGATACGGAAATCAGTCCTGTCCCTGAAAAGACCTTTTTGTATGATACGAAAACGGGATTAGATATTTATGTTGACGAAATTCTTAAATATACAATGGTTGATCCTTTAGGTAAAATTTTGTTGTATAAAAAAGATGGACAATGGATAAGCTACGAAATAGCTACAGGGAAAAAAACAGCCCTGTCTATTGGAATTGATGCTTCTCCGTACTTCGCAGGTGAAACGGTATTATGGACTTTAAACAATGAATTGTGGTCTCAGGATATGAAGAGCTCGAAGTTTCACAAGCTAAAGACTTTTGAGGGGAAACTGGAGGTTCTGAACGCGAGAAAGGATCCTATCTTTAATGATAGCAATATTTCAGGGTTTGTTGTCGATTTGCATCAGGAACTGCTGTTAAAAGTTATTGCTGAAGATGATGTAAAACATTCGGTTATCAGTTGGAAAAATGGAGTTGTCAAAACGGTTATTAATCAGACGAATGATAAAATTAGTTCACTGTCCGGGAATAATACCTCCAAATCACACTATTGGATTGCTGAAAATTACAATAAAAATCCGGTGATCATGAAGAAAGGCTTTGCAAAAAAGACAGCGGAGCAACTGTATGACTCAAAACAGCCGGATACTACGTTAAAAATTGGGATGGAGCGATTACAGTACAAAGGGCCTAATAATGAAGACTTAACTGCTTTGTTGTATTTACCGCCGAACATAAAGAAGAATGAAAAATTGCCTGTAGTAGTATATATCTATGAAGTTCAAAGAAAGTATCACAATGATTATTTGCAGCCCACTTTCAGAAATCAGGATGGATTCAGCATTCGGCTATTGCTGGAAGCAGGTTTTATGGTGATGTTGCCGGATATTACAAAGGGATCTGAAGGTCCGGGAATTTCAGCGCTCTATTGTGTGAATCAGGCAATGGATCAGCTTTCGAAAATTGAGCAGGCTGACATGACAAAGGTAGGACTGATGGGAAGGTCATTTGGAGGGTACGAAACCAATTTTATTGCAACGCAATCGAACCGATTTGCAGCCTATATTTCAGGAACTGGTTTTTCAGACCCTATGCATTCCGCATTTGCGTTTAATTATGGTAGCTATTCTCCTGACTATGCACGCTTGGAACATGGACAGTATTCATTTGGAGATTTTTCAGAAAATAAGGAAAAGTATATTAAAAACAGTCCTTTATTTTATATGGAGCAGGTTACAGCTCCTATGCTGCTATGGTCAGGTCTGAAGGATACAAATGTCAGTCCCGAAGGAAATAAGTCAACATTCAGTGCTCTTAGGAAATATAGAAAGCCGGTCATCGCATTGTTCTATACTGACGAAAATCACGGTATTATAGATTCCAAACTTCAGAAAGATCTTACAACGAGAATAATAGAATGGTGGCAGTATTTTTTAAAAGGTAAAAGAAATGTTCCGTGGATATTGAAACAAACGAAGGATGCTGTTTAGCATCCTTCTTTGGTTAATTGGTTGATGGTTAAGGTATTTTGAACAATACATTGACACAACCTTGATCAAAGAGATTGTGCTGTCCCGAAGAGTCTGTATAAGTACAGATTTCATCGTTAAATTCTGTGCTGCAAGAATTAGTGGTTTCGACACATTCTTCTCCTACCGGAGCCATTGGATCATAACGGAATCCGTTTTGAATTGCACTTTCTGTTTTGTCTGACGCTGTGGAAGCGTACGCACTTCCGATTCCTAAAGCGAAAATAGCTAGAGGCAGCGCGATTTTTCTCATTTTTTTCATGATGTAAAATTTGTTTTGGTGCCTACTCTTGGATCAGGTTTTCGGCTTCCCCTGAATGAAATGTTGAGTAATGTTTTGCGCTAAACGATATCTGATCAACTCATTTCCAATAATTGTAAATAGGGTATTGTTACTGACCATCAGTCCCGTCATCGACGACTCAGAGGTTTTTGGCAGATAAAAACTACCCAGGTATTTTTGCTCACTGATAGCATACATATCAATACTAAAAGATTTTTTCCATTGCTTTTTATCTTCGGATTTTCCCATACGGGGTGATTCGATAAAAAGAACACCCTTATACACAAATGCGTTTCTATTAACAGTCGTTGAAGGATTTTTCATTTTTTTAGTTCCGTCGGACAGCTGGGTCACCTCAATCTTTGGGATCTGGAGATTGTCAATGGTTTGAAAAGTATGGCTGTGTTCAAGCTGCTGGTCTGCAACGACAAATTGATTCCTATAATTGTAGACATAGACCAACTTCTCCGCAGTCTCATCAAATAACAATTTTCCATCGGTATCAAAGATTCCGTCATTGATTTTCTCCAAAAGATTTGGTTTCAACAGTGATGAAGGGTAGGAGCCTGTTGATAACAGCCCTAAAGACTGAATATCTTCTTTTTTAGAATAACCGATCATTGCGAAATGATCTTCTATCATTGGTTGAAGTTGCAAAAAATAGCTCTGATGAAAACTGATGGTACGCATCTTTTCTTTTCCCACAATCCCCTGATAAATAACGGGTACTGTTCCATCGAAAAAATAGAAATTCGGATGGTTAACTTTTATACGTGGACTCTTGAACTCAAAGTTAAAGTGATCCGGAATAACGGTATGCTGTTTTAGATAGTTGAGTTTCGCATCAATGCTGTAATATAAAAACGGTGTGTTACTGTTACCCAGATAAATGGAATCTTCACTGGAACCTGCAAAATAATAGGAATCGAGTTCAAGGTTATACTTTTTTTCCAAATCAAAAGGATGTTTCAGCAATCGACGGGTAAAGTTGTTTTCTTTAACAAGCATATACTCGGATCTCTGGTAGAGTAGTACCAATGAAATTCCACATAGGATTGAAATTAGTAACAGCAGGATCGCAGGTTTTATGATGCGATGGCCAGAGATCTTTGTTTTTACAATAAGCACAACACCAGCAATAATCACACAGACGATATTGAAAACCAGATGGGTATTCCAGTCCATCTTTTCCAGAATACCACCACATGAACAGGGAACAAACTCACTGTAATGTAAAATAATATAAATATAAAAGGTGAATAAGACCATTAAAGTAAATGAAGCATATAAACCCAAAAGCCTTGAGCGCTCAAAAATAAGAAGCCCACAGATTACAAGTTCAACGGCTAAAATTCCGTACGATACCAAACCTGAAATAATATTCAATAAAGGCGATTGGGTAATCTGAACCTGAAACGTTTCAAAGTCCATGATCTTGCCGATGGCAGCATAGCAAAATAAAAGGATGAAAAAGAAGCAGACCAAAGTATACAACCGTTCAATAAATTGTGTCATAGCATTAGTTTTATTTAGTTAACAGGCTATCAGTAATTTCCAGAGTACCTTTCTGCCACAGTAAGGTGGCATTTCAACACCCTCCATGAGAGCGATGGTCGTTTTAAAACTCCCCACACTCTCCCAAATACCACTGGTCGGACATGGTGACCCTGTGGCAATTGATAAAGAAGTTTGAGGATTCATCACCATTCTTTATTTTGTTGAACTTTGCCGCCAGTCGTCTCCATCACGAACCGGAGGATCTTTTACAATTAGTATTTCTGATCCTGACTTTGTCGAATCTTTGGCGGAGTTATGTTCCTTTTCCTGTTTTGCAAGTGATCTATCCAGTGGTAATTCGGTCTGCTCAAGACTAAGGCTACGATCAGTGCATTGATGTAAAATCAATGTCAAAAATATTGTGCTGATAAGTAAGGTTAATTTTTTCATTTTTTCATTTTTTTGAGACTTGATCCCGGCCGGATTCAATTGAATTGTTGATCCAAAATTAATCGGATTAGGGACGAGAAAACAGTTACCGGAGGTGTGATTTTAAAATTGAGACGTCTTAATTTTAAAATTGAGACATATAGAAATTGCAGTAATATGGCTACTATAAACACTTCTGCAGTAAAAGCTCTTTTCTCTGCTGTAATTCTATGAAATTTGAATTATTACGTTTTAAAATGGCTACTTTTGAGAGGTGTGGTTAATATAAAGAGCTATGAAAAAGTGTAAATACTGCCTGTTTGTATTTTCGCTGTTTTCACTGTGGGTATATTCCCAAAAAAACAGTGCTGAAACATACAGCGATATTCGCAAGAATTATGAAAAAATGTTAAATGACGATCGGAGAGCACTTCCTTTCGTTAAATTGTACATTAATAAAGCTAAAAAAGAGAAAAATCAGGAAAAACTGGTTCAGGGATACCGTGATGCGCGTCAGTATTGCATATCGCTGGATAAAAAATTTAAATATGCCGACAGCACGATTCAAGCAGCTATAGCTTTGAATGATTCTGCCGAAATCAGCAAGGCTTATCTCAGCAAAGGAATCTTATTCTATTTTAATGCAAAAAAGTATAAAGCAGCTTTAGATCAGTATCTTAAAGCATACCAGTTTGCTGAACATTCTAAAGATCAGTATCATAAATACAAAGTGATCTATCACATGGGAATTGTTAAAAGCCATCTTGGATATTATGAAAAAGCATTGCAGCATTTTTTAGATTGTACGCTCTTTTACCAATCCTCCTTAGAAAAAGATCTGCATGAAAATGAACTGTATAATTACAGTAAAGGGTATTATAACAGTTTGCATCAACTGGCTGTTGTATATCGGTATCTGGGTGAGTTTGATAAAGTTGACAGCTTGGCTGAACTCGGTCTTAAAAATACAGTCAGTAAACCGGACTACTTCCTGGAAAACAGCTATTTTCACAAAAGCAAGGGGCTTGTGTACTTTAATAAGAAGGATTACAAAAATTCAGAGATAAGTTTAAGAAAAGCGTTGCCCGGAATCGTAAAAAGAAATGACTTCGCCACATGTTCCATCATTTACCTGCATCTGGGGAAGATTTATTTTGCACGGAATGAAGTGGACAAATCAATGAATAATTTCATGAAAATCGATTCCATATTTAACAAACAGCAGTTTATTTTGCCGGAAGCAGCCGATTGCTATCGTTATCTTATGAATAATGCTGCAAAAACAGATAATGTTGACAAGCAGTTGTATTACACCAACCAGCTTTTAAAAGCTGATCATACCATCAATAAAGACTTTTCATATATCGCTTCTAAAATCTGCAGGGAATACGATGTACAATCATTGAAAAAAGAAAAGGAAAGTCTGGAGAGAAAGGAAAAGAGGAAATTGCGTAATGCACTTGTTCTCATTGGAATTTCCGCAGTGATTATCATTATTTTCTGCATTCGCTTATACCGTGATCGTAAAATCAGGATTCAATATGAAACTTTACAAAAAAAACTTAATAGCAATGAGCAAGGAAATGATAACGAAACCATTGATGATATTCCTTTACGAAAGGCATCTTTATCACCGGAATTAACAGAGGAATTACTTGAAAAACTGAAGATCTTCGAAAAGACTTTATATTTTACAAGGAAAGGGTTAACACAGAAAAGTGTAGCAACAAAACTGGGAACGAACTCTCATTATTTATCTATTTTAATCAATGAAAATAAAGGGATGAGTTTTACACGTTATATGGCGGAACTCCGAATCAATTACATCACTAATCTTTTGAATACCAATAAAAAATACTTAAACTATACTATTGAGGCTTTAGCAGAAGAATGCGGAATTGCTGCAAGACAGAACTTTTCAGCGCTGTTTTATGAAATAAACGGAATCCGGCCTAAAGACTACATCAGAAAGCGAAAAGAAGAGGTCGGTGTGGATATATAAGAACTGCCGATTTAATTGTATAGTTCAATATAATATGTAATGTAGGTGATTGATTTTTAATATTTTAATTCTTTACTGTTTGAATAAAAGTTTGTAATTTCCTTTAAAAAAGGGACATGGAACATATTGATATCTTTAAACAGATTGCAGAAATGCATGAAAAGCTTAAACAGAGACTCAGTGAAATTGAATTAGAGGAGCAGGAAACTATTGTAATTTCAGAACTCAGCCTGATGGAAATCGATGAAGTAACAAGACGGCTAAAAGCATTAATTTCAGAGTATCAATTCCGAAATATTGCCGAAGAGATCTATTTCTTTAAAGAAATAAAGCCACAGTTTATTTCTCTTTATATCTATCATTCAACGGTACTGAACGTGGAGACATGCCGTCCAATAGCAGGTCAGAAGATATTACGAAAGTATTATGAAAATGAAATTGAAAAACTCAATGTATTTTATGAGGAAAACGCAGAATTTTACAGCTATTTTCGAAGGAATGCTACTTATATGGATCATAAGTACTTTGTTCGGAATGCTTTTGATATAAAAATGAAAATGCCTCAGACTTTTTATAATTATGATGAGTCGTTCACCACCTCCCATGATCATCATGCAGCGCAGATTCTTGCGTATCAAAAACTTGAACTGTTTTATAAGCGTATGGCCGCTAAAGCAGCCGATGGTACAACTGTTAGTCAATCGGAACATCAGAATATAGCATGGTCTGCCACAAAGGTTGCTTTGATCGAATTGATCTATGGACTGCATAAAATGCGCTGTTTTAACGGAGGAAATATTGAATTGAGTGAAGTCATGAAGTTTACTGAAAAAACATTCAATATTGATCTTGGAAATTACCATAAAACAATATTTGAGATCAGAAGCCGGAAAAATGGTACGACTAAATTTCTTCAGTTATTGACGGATAATCTTAATCAGCATTTTATTGACAGTGAAAATTTGTAAGTAATTTTTTATCGGTATTACGAGAAAGTAGTGATTTTTTTATAATGGACTTTTTCAAATTTGTAAGGTAAACGTAAGGAATTTAAAATTAAACATCACGGTATGATGTGAAGTTCATTAACCTTTATAAAATACTTTACTTATGAATATTGAGAGAACTGAATTTATTAAATGGATGGAGAAGATTATGACCAGGTTTGATATTCTTCATGAAAAATTAAATGCAAAGCAGAATGAACTCAATACTATTGATGGAGAACAGCTGCTTGATAATCAAGATGTACTTCAAATGCTGAAGATAAGTGCAAGATCCCTGCAAAGATATAGGTCTGAAAAAAAACTGCCATACTATACCATCAGCGGAAAATTATACTACAAATTGTCTGATGTTCATGAACTGATTCGCAATAGCTTTAATCAGTAAGTACAAATCAAAATAAAAGGTACAGTCTTACGAAAATAACGATATAGTTTCATATGAACATTAAATAACGTGGATCAAAAAACTGCTGTTTTATATCTTTTACAGCTTTATCCGAAGTATTTGAGGTGGAAAATTTTGAAATTCAGCACAAATAATATAATTTTGTGAGCGATGAATAATCAGAAAATTCATACCAACATTAAAATTAAAACCATCTTGGCTGTGGTTTTTGCTTTCTGTATTATCATCTCGTCCTGTGCGGTTAAGAATAGCATCAAACAGTTCTTAAATGTTGACAGTGCTTCCCATTCTCAAACCACTTCATCTGGGAAAAGCAATTTCTATTCAGTTTCAGCTGCATTAAAGTGTAAATTTTGCAAGGATAGAGAAATCCTGGCTAAGGATCATAATCTGAAGGATTTCTCGTTAGCGGATGCTCAGGAAATTTTAACATTTACTTTTCTTGTTATCTGCGGAGCTTTTTTACTGATTAAAGCACCGAATCATCCTTTCTATAATTCTTCTAAAATACGGGGAACGCTTCCTATTTTCCTCCAATACCGAAAACTTATCATTTGATTCAGCAAACACGTGTCAGTACGTGATTAGCTGTTTTTAAAATATATATTAATCCTACCAGATTGTCTGGTAGTCAATAATCTATAAAATGATAAGAAAAACATTTTTAGCCATTCTGTACGGATGGCTAATACTGAGCTGTTCTGATTTATATGGACAGCAGGTGTCGTTGCTCCGCGATATCTGGTCAGAAACGGAGAAAAACTATTCGGGAGTTCTTGCTTCCAGATCAGCAGTTGAATCATCCCAAATCAATGAAACGGTTGTTAAAAGTAATGCTTTACCGCAGATTAAAACCCAACTGCAAAATACCTATGGGACTTTTGAAGGGAGTAATGGAGCTTCCTTTCCGCAGCAGGGATTTTTTACTGTAAGTGGAAGCAGGGTAAGTTCTGATGGTTCAGCATTCTCGGCAAACACTTTTGTTTCGATGGTCACAGAATATGAGATTTATAATTTCGGAAGACAACAAGCAGATCAAAATGCTGCGTCTTTACTGACATCAAAGGCAAAGAGCAACCAGAGTGCCTATTTGATTCGTCTTCAAAAAACTGTCTTCGAAAAATATGTGGATGCAGTATTCGCAGTTTCAAAATTGCGTTTGGCTGATAAAAATAAAAGCAGAATACAGAAAATCCATGCGATAAATAGCGCTCTTTCACGTTCAGGTCTACGACCTCCGGCAGATAGTGTCCTAACGTATTCTTCCTACCTTCAGGCTTCGGCTGTAAGTTATAATCTTAATGGTATGCTTCTTTCAACGACGGAGAAACTCAAAGAGTTTTATCCGAAAGAGATTGATACGGCGAAATTAGAATCTGCTCATTTTCTTGAGCCGATACCACTATCTGGATTTGAATTGTCACTAAATACTACACATCCACTGACCAAAACTTTAGAATTTGAATCCGCGTATTTTCAAAAGAAAGCTGAAATCCAAAGAAAAGCATCATTACCATCCATTAAAGCTTTGGCGGGATATGCCTATCGAGGATCAGGTATTAATAGTCAAGGTTATTCGTCAGGCAATTGGATAGAAGGATTTTCAAATCCGGCTAATAATTTTTTGATAGGGCTTGGAGTTACCTGGAATATTACCAGTGTATATACCAATGGTAAAAGAGCTGATGCGTTCAGAAAAGAATCTCACCGGTTCGCTTATCTTGAAGAACAATCTAAAACGGCTATCCAGATTGAAACCAGTGCTCTGCAGAAAACTATTTCTGCACAATTTGATGAGCTTGGCAAGCAGGCAGAAGCAGTTAAAAAAGCAGAATCAGCTTACGAAATGTATTTTGCCCGATATAAAAGTGGACTCATTGGTTTAACAGAACTTCTTCAGATTCAGCAGATTGTTGAAACAGCTGAAAATAACCAGCTTAATGCTGTCAAAGAGTATTGGAAACAGGTGATTAACCTTGCAGAAATGACTACTGATTTTGATTATCTATTTAATAATCTCTAAAAAATAAATATGAATCTAATACGCTTTGCTTTAAGAAAACCGATAGCGATAATGGTACTGGTACTGGCTATTGGGATTATTTCTTTCAGTGCAATTAAAAAAATAAAAGTTGATATTTTCCCTGAGGTCGAATTACCTTCAATGTATATCGCAATGCCTTATGGTGGATTATCCCCTCAATATATGGATGGCTTTATGGCCAATGAATTCCAAAAAGTTCTCTTATTCGTTGGAGGCGTTAAAAATATTGACTTCAAAAGTGTTCAGGGATTAACGTTGATGAAGCTTACTTTTTATCCCGGCACCAATATGGCACAGGCGGCAGGAGAAGTCTCGACCCAGGTGTCCAGGGCAATGGGCTTCCTTCCACCGGGAGCAGTTCCTCCAATGGTCGTACGTTTTGATGGAAATTCATTGCCTGTTGGTCAATTGGTATTTGAGAGCGACAATCATTCCGTTACGGAACTGCAAACAATGGTTTTGACCAAGATCAGGCCTATGTTTGTTGAAATTCCCGGTATTACGGCTCCGGCACCTTTTGGAGGAAATATCAGATCTATTGTCATCAACATTGATCCTCAGACAATGCAGAGTAACCGCTTGAGCCCGGAGGAAATCACAATGGCAATCACTAAAAATAATCATCCTTCGCCAGCAGGAAATATCAGAATCAGAGAGACCAACTATATGGCACCTGTCAATTCTATTGCAAAAGATCCTTCTGAATTTCTGAATATTCCTATTAAAACTGAAAATGGAAGAACGCTATATGTGGGCGATGTTGCGAATGTTCAGGACGCAGCAGATCAGACTGTAGGATACGCACTAATCAATGGAAAGCGATCTGTATATCTCCCGATTATCAAAAAGTCGGATGCATCAACATTATCCGCGGTCGAAAATCTTAAAAATGCACTTCCAAAACTCAAAGATCAGCTTCCGGATGACGTGAACATCAGATACGAATTCGACCAGTCAAAGTATATTGAGAGGTCACTCTCCAACCTGATTCACGAAGGAATTCTGGGAGCATTGTTTACAGGTTTGGTTATTATTCTGTTTCTTGGTGACTTAAGAGGTGCCTTAATTGTTGTTTTTACCATTCCGATTGCTGTATTGGCTGCCGTAAGTGTTCTCTACTTTTCAGGGTATACAATTAATATTATGACATTGAGTGGTTTAGCCTTGTCGATTGGAATTCTTGTAGATGAAGCAACGGTTACCATTGAAAATATTCACCAGCATATGGAAATGCGGAAATCCAAACCACAGGCTATTTTAGATGCAGTTCTTGAAATATCCGTTCCGAAACTACTAATCCTGTTATGTATCCTGGCTGTACTGACGCCTGCATTTATAATGACCGGAATCCCAAAAGATATGTTTCTGCCTCTTTCCCTTGCAGTTGCTTTTGCAATGATAGCTTCTTTTCTCGCTTCACAGACCTTTGTTCCTATTCTGGCTAACTGGATGATGAAAAATACGCATTTAAAAAAGCACATAGGCAAAGACCGGAGCTTTTTTTACAAATTCAGAACCGGTTACAGCCATTCAATGAGAAAATGGTCTGCAAAAAGCTTAATGCTGTTCTCGGGTTATATTTTGATGAGTGGATTGGTGATTTTCTTATTAATGAAATCAACGGGAACGGATATAATGCCTGTTTCTGAATCGGGAGATTTCCAAATCAGAATTGATGCTCCGGAAGGAAGCAGACTTGAGAAAACCGAAAATTTGGTCAAAAATATATTAGCTGATATCACAGAAATAGTCTCTAAAGATGCTATCGATATCAGTTCGGCTTATGTAGGGTTACAGCCCGCAGGTTCACCAATCAATCCAATCTTTTTGTTTACCAATGCAACGCATCAGGCAGTCTTACAGGTGGCTATTAAAAGGGAATTGTATGATGGCTCTATGGAAGATCTCAAAGAACAGATCCGAAAAAGTATTGCCAAAAAATATCCTGAAGCTAAAATAAATTTTGAACCAATGGAACTGACAGAGAAAATCATAGGACAGGGTTCTATGACTCCATTGGAAATAAAAGTGGGTGCTGCCAATCTTAAGCTTGCAGCTCAGCACGCCAATAAAATCAAGCAAAATCTTAGTGAAGTTGCTTTTTTAAGAGATGTCAGAATCGCTGAACCACTTCAATATCCAACCTTACAGATCAATGTAGACCGTAATTTAGCAGCTCAATTTGGAATCAGTATGCAGGATGTAACCAGAAGCCTTGTGGCGGCGACATCATCGACGCGATATACAGATAAAAATCTGTGGGTTGATCCGAAGTCAGGTTTGGTATTTCAGACGCAGGTTCAGATTCCTGAAGGGATTATGAATTCTGAAGAAATGCTAAAATCATTGCCTCTGAAAAAAGACAGTCCAAGACCGCTGCTTGAAGATATTGCAACCATCAAAAAAATTACGGCTCCTGCTCAGGTCAATCGTAAAGGACCGATGCGGTATGTAACAATTCTGGGGAATACTTACAAAAAAGATTTGGGATCAGCTTCTAAAGCAGTCAAAGAAGCCATTGAAAAAGCAGGAAAGCCACAGAAAGGTGTATCTGTATGGACGGAAGGAAATCTTCAATTGCTGGATGATACGTTATCGAGTTTAGGAATTGGTTTGGTCGCGGCAGTAATGGCTATTTACCTGATGCTGGCAGCATTTTATCAGTCATTTAAAGTTCCGTTGGTGATTTTGTCAGTAATTCCATCTGTACTTGCGGGAAGTATGATTCTGATATTTGTAACAGGCAGTACTTTAAACCTTCAGTCTTATATGGGAATTATTATGTCTATCGGTGTATCGGTTTCCAATGCCGTTCTGCTGATCAATCAGGCAGAATTCTACAGAAAGCAGTACAAACTAAGTTCTGTACATTCTGCACAGATGGCTGCAGCATCAAGACTCAGACCTGTTCTGCTGACCGCATTGGCAATGTTAGCCGGAATGATTCCGATGGCGATAGGTATGGGTGAAGGTTCTGAGCAGGTTGCTCCGTTAGGTAGAGCGGTAATTGGGGGAATCATCGCTTCAACGATTACTATTCTCTTGTTTCTGCCTCACTTTTTCTCAGGTCTCATGTCGAAGGCATCGCTTGTCAATCCGTCACTTGATCCGGAAGATCAGGACAGCAGATATTATGTACAATCAAACTCCTCATTATAATTATGAATTCAAACGAAATCAAATATTTAAAGTATATAAAACTAAGTTGCTTAACCACTGTTTTTCTAGTATCAATAGCATGCTCAAAACAGGAAACAGAAAAGCAGACTAAACCATCAGGAAAATCTACAGTATCCTATGAAACTGTCAATGTCAAAGAAATGAATCCTGATTTTACAGTTTCTGTTCCGGGTGAACTGAAACCTTATGAATCGGCTCAGCTATTTGCAAAAGTTCAGGGTTTTATAAAGAAAATCTATGTGGATAGAGGATCAATGGTAAAGAAAGGTCAATTGTTAGCAGTTCTTGAAGCTCCCGAAATGAATCAGGATTATCTTGCCGATAAATCTTCCCAGAAGAAGATGTACACGGATTTTCTTTATAACAAACAGGCTTATGAGAGATTAATGGATGCGGCAAAAACTAAAGGGGCTGTTGCTGATATTGAGTTGGAGCGAGCTAAAAGTTTAATGGAAAGTTCCAGGTCAGCTTATGAATCATCCAAAGCAGGAGCGGGAAGGAGCTCCCAAATGAACGAATACCTGCGCATTACAGCTCCGTTTAATGGAGTGATCACAGAAAGAAATCTTTCAGCTGGAGCTTTAACCGGACCCAATACAGGGATTCCTATTTTTAAAATTGCACAAAAAGAAAGACTTCGTTTGACCGTCTCCGTGCCGGAAAAATATGCTTCATCTCTCAGTAAGTCAACAAAAGTAAATTTTACTGTTAATTCAATTCCTGGGCAATCATTTACAGCAAATCTTTCTCGTGATTCGCATCTGATTGATGATGAAAACAGAGCATTGACTGTAGAATTTGATCTTGAAAACAATCCATTGCTTAAAGGTGGAGAATACGCGCAGGTAAGGTTGCATCTTAAAAGAAATGCTCCAACACTTTTTGTTCCTCAAAAGAGTATTGTTCAGTCACAGCAGGGCATTTTTGTTTTGCTCTTAAATAATAATGAAATAAAGAAGATTCCTGTAAAAGAAGGAATTACCTCCGATAATATGACAGAAGTTTTCGGTGATCTGTCGGTTAATGATAAAATACTTAAAAAACCTTCAGAAGAAATTAAAGAAGGAAAAATTAATTAATAAAAATCTCTCAAAATGAAACAGACAATGAAATTAAATACATTCTTAATCCTTGGTTTTATATTCTTTCAGAATTTTATTTTTGCGAAAGAAAAGAAATTGAACAGTAATGATGTAAATTCAGAATTGGTATCGTCCTTAACAGGCGATGATCTTATTTTTGTTAATGAAAAAAGAGAAAAGATAGCATTAAGTGATTTGAAAGGTAAAGTCGTTTTTGTCAATTTTTGGGCGACTTGGTGTAGACCCTGTGTTGAAGAAATGGCATCAATTAATGAACTAAAGAAGAAATTTAAAGATAAAGACATCGTTTTTGTAATGCTGAATATTGAAGCCGATTTGGAAAAGGCCAAAAAATTTATGGTGCAACGAAAACTTGATCTACCCGTTTATGTTGCTGGAAAAACTGTTTCGCCAGACTTGTTTAAAAATGTTGTGCCTACAACTTTGATTTATAATAAAGAGGGTCAATTGGAGGGAAATATTCAGGGAATGATGGATTTTAATGATCCTAAGATTTATGAAGCCATAAAACAATTATTAGAAAAGTAGAACATATGGAAAATTTTAAAATATGGATCAGAAAAAACTGGTCGACTGCTTTAATGGTTGTACTATTTGCTGTACTTCTTTTCAATACAGATGCAAAAGCATGGCTAATGCGCCAGATAGCCTCTACAGGAATTTTGAACTCACAGTTTCCTGATCCTAAAGTAGAAACATCAGATGTAAATAAATCAGAAACGATCAATTTTAGAGTAAGAAAACAGGATGGACTAGTCATTAATACTGCAGACCTTAAGGGGAAAGTAATTTTTATCAATTTCTGGGCATCTTGGTGCCCGCCGTGCAGGGCTGAATTTCCATCTATTCAGACTTTTTATGAAAAGTATAAGACCAATCCCGATATTGTGTTTCTGACTGTCAATCTGGATGATAATCCTGAATTGGGCAAAGTCTATCTTGAAGATAAGGGCTTCACTGTTCCTTTTCTTATTCCTGATGGTGAAATTCCAACACCTTACTTTAGCGGATCACTTCCTACAACAGTGGTGCTCGACAAGAATGGACAAATCCAGTTTCATCATCAGGGACTTGCTGATTACAGTAAGGAGTCTTTTTATGAACAGATTGATGAACTTTTAAAAAAGTAATATGAGACAAGGTATCAAAATAGCAATGATTGTTTTAGCATTGTTTGCGAACAAATCAATGCGCAAACATCAAGTATAAAAGAGTTTCAAATCGCTAAAGCAAGTCCAAAATCATATCATTATTCTTCGGCAATATGAAGGTTGGGATATTGTAAAACCATAATATGATATATCATAAGAAAAGCCTTTCACAAGAAAGGCTTTTTTAATATTAGATACTGTTATTTTAATTTTATTGCAAGTATTTCAGCTGTAACACATACAATACCGTCAGCAGAAAGTGTCATGTCAACCCAAATTTTTCTTCCATCGATTTTTTGAAGTTTGCCTTTAAGTTCTAACTTCGTTCCCATAGGGGTTGCTGTTTTAAAATCTACTTTAAGTGATGCAGTTACGCATCGGACAGGAAGTGGATTTTCTAACAGTATATTCTCATGTTGGCAATAAAAGGCTGCTGCTGATCCTGTGCCGTGGCAATCAAGCAAAGAGGCTATCAGCCCACCGTATACACTACCCGGAATTGCGGTATATTTTGCATCAGGTGTAAAGTGAGCAATGGTTTCATTTTCTATAAGATAAGTCTTTAGCTGGTGTCCTTCTTTATTGTTTTTTCCACAGCCAAAGCAATGCGCTAAGTCATCAGAATAAAGATCTTGAATTGCTTTATGCGTTAATTTATTTTCTGTCATAAGGTCTAAACATTATATATAAAGATGAAAGCAAAATTACAGTTTAATCATCTATAAGAATTTATTTTATTAATCTTTCTACAATGTTATTTGCAGAAATAACGGCTCCTTCCATATAACCTGAAAACTCCGCAGATGTTTCTGTATTGGAAAAGAACAGTTTATCATTAAGATATCCGAACTGTAAAAGCGGATGCCCGTTGTTTTGATGAGGTCTGCTGATCATCTGAGGCCCTCCTGAAATATATTCATCCGTCCAAACTTTATCATAGTAACTGACCGGTTCCAATGCTTTTTCGCCCAGAAGTTCGGCTAATTGTTTTAATGCATATTCTTTACGGACCTCTTGTGAGTAACCGGCAGCGCCTCCGTTTAAGAAACCGGTAAAACCAAATTTTGTTTCCTCAAAATTCGTATGATCATACATCTCAACAACGATTCCAGCATGGCTGTAAAGCATTCCGGAAAATCCTTCCTGACGCCAGAATGGCTCTGAATATTCAATGGTAAACTTAATAGCTCCTGACATCCAGGTTTGTACGGTTGGCAGTAAGCTTTGTAATTCCTTTGGTAGCTCAGGAGTAAAAGAGATTTTGTTTGCGGCAAGATGAGGAGGTATACATACTACTACGTGATCTGCAGTAAACCGTTTTCCGCTTTCTGTTTTCACTAAAAGCCCGTCTCCGGCTTCTTCAACATCAGTAACCTTGCAATTCAGATATATCTGCTCACGACGTAACGTCTCTTCTAAAGTATCAATCAGTTTTTGTGTTCCGCCTGCAATTCTGTAAGACGGCGTTTGAGATTCCGGAACAAAAAATCTCTGTGGCGGTTCAAAAGATTTTGTCTGAAACAATGAAATACCATCAGAAAATTGCGGATATTTCTTTAGTCCCAACTCTTCAGTTAATGAAAAAAGATGGGTGTGTATTCCTGAAAACCAGGTGGCTCCGAGTTCCAACGGCGTGTCCAGCACTCCTTTAACCGTTTGGATTCTTCCGCCTAACCTTGATGAAGCTTCTAAAATTACAGAATCTATATTGTGCTTTGATAAGTAATAAGCTGTCGTTAATGCGGATAAACCGCCACCGATAATAACAATTTTTTTGTCTTTTTGCATGACTGCAAAATTCGAAATATCCTCTTTTTTAGTGAATGTACAAATGTGAAAAAAAATGGTAATATTGAGAACCGATACAATATTATTTACTTTAAATACCTATTTTTAATAGTTAAAACTACATGTTGGAAGATCATTGTGCTTTAGACAAAATATCAGAAGTCATATGAGGATAAAAGCAATAAAGGAAATTAATGAGTATCATTTGAGTGGCCTGGAAGAAGGTAAACCTCAGTTCACGGTATATGATTTGAACGAATATCAGAAAGTAAACAATCACCACAATACCAAGCCCCATATCCACAGTTTTTACCAGATTATTTGGTTTAAAAAAGGGGTTGGGAAGCATTTTGTAGACTTTAAATCATATGACGTTCATGATAATGCCATATTTTTCATTGCCAAAAATCAAGTTCATTATTTTGATGAAAATCCCAACTATGAGGGAGTGCTTCTGCATTTTAATGAATCTTTCCTCGTGCAGAATGATGATGAAGTCGAATTTTTCTTAAAATGCAATATGTTTAACAGTCCTTTTCAGCAACCGTCATGCTGTATTGGAAATGCGATTACTCCTGATCTTGAAATGTATCTTTCGATTATAAAGAAAGAATTACAAAACATCAATTCATTCGGAAAAAATGAATTGTTAAGATCCGTTCTTAAAATGTTTCTGATACAGGTTCAACGATGTAAAAATGATTTCGGGAAAGAGCAAATGGATGTGGATGCTACTCAGAATGAGAAAAGGTTGCAACTGCTAAAGTTTGTAACCATTCTTGACGAAAATTTTAAAAAAGGTTTTACTGTTGCCGAATATGCCGGACTGATGTCCATATCAACCCGCACTCTGCTTGATATCACCAATCAGTTTTTAGGAAAAACTCCTTCCCAGATGATTCAGGAAAAGATTATTCTTGAAGCAAAACGCCTTTTATTGCATTCGAGTCTGAATGTTGCTCAGGTTGGATATCGGCTTGGTTTTGAAGATCCCTCTTACTTTGTAAAGTATTTTAAAAGACATAGCCATCAGTCACCATTGGAGTTCAGGAAGTCTATTTCGTAAAATTACCATTTCTATTCGTTAACGGTCACCGCTTGTGAATGCCAGTTTATTGAACTTTGTCATACAAAATACAATTCATTATGGCTAATGCATATTTAGAGATCACTTTAAAGATCGACGACGCAGACAGAGCAAGTGCTGCAGGGGTATACAATCAGTATAAAGCTCCATTTTTAGATACTGTGAAAGGAGCAAAATCTAAAGAACTTTTGGTAAGTGAAGAAAAAGTTCAGGTTCTTCATGGATTTGATTCGGTGGAAGAAGCCAAAGATTATCTGTCTACTGACCTTTTCAACAATGATGTGGTCGTAGCTTTGAAACCTTACCTGAAGGCGGATCCTGTAATAGATATCTACAGTGTTGTTTAATAATTAGATTGATTAACAAATGCTGTCATTCGTGACAGCATTTTTATCTCGAATTTTATGATTTCAGCAAAAGGTTATGCTGCACACAATCAAGATGCAGCTTTGGAATTATATTCCTTTGAGCGCAAAGAACCTGGCGACTATGATGTTCTAATTGATATTATATACTGTGGAATCTGTCATGCCGATGTTCATCAGAGTAAAAATGAGTATGGCAATACAAAATATCCGCTCGTTCCCGGTCACGAGATTATCGGCCGCATCCGTTCTATCGGAGAAAAGGTCTCAAAGTTTAAAGAAGATGAATTGGTAGGAGTAGGGTACTTTATTTTGTCCTGTGGACACTGCCCCAGCTGTATTACCCAGGAACAGCAGTTCTGCGACAATGGGATAACCCCAACTCAAAACGGAAAACTATCAGATGGAACATTTACAAAAGGAGGCTATTCAGATTGCATTGTTGTTAATGAAAACTATGTACTGAGCGTACCTGAGACTTTAAATCAACCCGGTGCAGCCCCTCTTCTTTGTGCCGGAATCACAACATATTCCTCTTTAAAGCATAATAAAGTGGGCAAAGGACATAAAGTAGCTATTTTGGGATTAGGCGGCCTGGGACATATGGCAGTCAAGTTTGCAGCCTCATTCGGCGCAGAAGTTACCGTCTTAAGCAGTTCTGCCGCAAAGGAAGATGATGCACAAAGGCTGGGAGCCCATCATTTTGTCAATACATCTGATAAAGAGCAGTTTGCCTCGCTGGCCAATCATTTCGACTTTATTGTTGATACGGTCTCGGCAAAACACGATTATAATACCTATCTAAATCTGCTGAAGAAGGATGGAACGATGATTCTACTTGGGGTTCCTCCTGAACCTTCAACGCTTCACGCGCACGCATTAACAGGTAAACGGAGAAAAGTTACCGGGTCTTTCATCGGCGGTATCGAAGAAACGCAGGAAATGTTGTATTACTGCGCAAAACATAAGATTACAGCTGATGTGGAATTAATCAGGCCCGATGAAATTAACGAAGCTTTTGAAAGAATGGTTAAGGGAGACGTAAAGTATCGCTTTACTATTGATATGCAAAAACTTTAAAATAGACAAAATGCTCTTCACATAATCTTCCAATGGAAGAAGAAATTATAATTAAAAATAATTAAAACAAAATGGAAACATTTATAGAAACAAAATATTTTGGTAACAACCAATCTGCAATTGTATCACCATTAAATACAGAATTACTTAATGCAGATTCAGAAAAATTCAGACCTATTGACTTTTTGATTGGCGGATACGGAAGCTGTATGATGAATGTAATGGATAAAATTGCCGGTGAGTCAGGCTTTAGCCTTTCCGAAGCAAGAACCGAAATCAGCTATGAACCGCTGCCAGATATGAGCCGACTGGATCAAATTAATATAACGTGCTACATCTATAAAGAAGACTATTCTGATGAGCAGAAACAAGTGCTGGAAACTGCCGCGACGAAAATGTGTCCCGTAGGAAACAGTTTAAATCCGGAAATCGAAAGAACTTACCATTTTATTTATGGAAAGTAAAACAATATAAAAATTATAAACTGTTAGAGATGAATTTAGATGAAATTATAAAATCCGATAAACCAACATTGGTTAATTTTCATGCGACATGGTGTATGCCTTGTGTTATGATGAAACCTCAATTAGAAGAAGTTGTTGAATCCATAGGAGATCAGATTCAGTATGAGAGAATCGATATAGACCAAAATCATGAATTAGCTTCTCATTTACAGATCAGAAGTGTTCCGACAACCATGATATTTCAAAGTAATGAATTGAAGTGGCGTGAATCCGGTATTTATTCTTCAGAATCGTTAATTAAGATTTTAAGTGATCTGCTAAAATCGAATTAATTTTGCCTTTATGATGATTCTGCAAGGCTGCTGATTAAGCAGCCTTTTTTGATTTTAAAATGTAACTCAGGTTTAGTATTTACTCAACGACAGGAATTCTCGATCCTTGAGTCTGAATTGTTGAAAGAGCTGAATGCATTTGTTGCAGATCATTTGCACTAAGTGTGATATCAAGCGCTTTTATATTTTCTTCCAAACGATTGATCTTTGTTGTGCCGGGAATGGGAACAGTCCAGTCGTTTTGAGCCATTACCCACGCCAACGCTACCTGAGCTTTTGTTGCGTTTTTATCCCTCGCCATTTTCTCAAGTAGTTCAATAAAAGTTTGATTAGCGATTCGGTTTTCCTTTGAGAAACGAGGGACAATATTTCTGTAATCATTCTTGTCAAATTCATGATTTTCAGAGATGTTACCTGTTAGAAAACCTCCTCCCAAAGGACTGAACGGAACAAATCCTATTCCCAGTTCCTCCAGCGTCGGAAAGATTTCTTTTTCCGGTTCACGAAACCATAAAGAATATTCACTCTGCAACGCTGTAACAGGATGTGTTGCGTGAGCTCTTCGAATGGTTTCTGCATCTGCCTCACTTAATCCGAAATACTTCACCTTGCCTTCTGTTATCAGATCCTTAACGGTTCCTGCGACTTCTTCAATCGGGATATTGGGATCAACACGGTGCTGATACAACAGATCAATAACATCAGTCTCTAGAAAACGTAAAGAATTTTCAACAACTGTTCTAATGTTTTTTGGGCTGCTGTCGAATCCCTGATAGCCGTCAGAATTCTTAAATCCAAATTTGGTTGCAATGACGACTTTTTCCCGAAATGGTTTTAACGCTTTTCCTAATAACTTTTCATTTTCTCCCCATCCGTATGCTTCTGCAGTATCAAAAAAGGTAATACCTAAATCTACCGCTCTTTCTATCAGGCTGACTGCTTCGCTTTCATTAGTTGCCGGTCCGTAAAACGAGGTAAGTCCCATACATCCCAGCCCCAGCGCTGATACTTCAAGCCCATTGTTTCCTAATTTTCTTTTTTGCATATTTTAAATTTTAGTAATACGAAATTCAGCATTATAACACGAAATTCTGTTATGCAGATTACGGTATTACTTATCATTATTACAGTATGAGTTATATGTGAGACTGAATGAGAAAAAAGTATTAATTTTGATTAAAACTTTCAGTTCAGTGGAAAATATCATTCGATTCGAGACTGTAGATCAGTATAGTAGTTATAATAACCATCCAACGTTTCATCCGCTCATTAATATAATAGATTATTCCAAGTCCAAGCCGGGAAATGAAAAAATGATGTATCTTGGTTTGTACAGTATTGTTCTAAAAGATATAGCGTGTGGAGACATTATTTATGGAAAGGAGACGTATGATTATCAGAACGGTACTCTTGTTTTTTTTGCACCAGGTCAGATCGTTGGTTATGAAGGCTCATCAGAGCATTATCAACCAATGGGAATAGGATTGATTTTCCATCCGGATTTACTTCATGGAACAAATCTGGCGGAACAGATTAAAGAATTCCACTATTTTACTTACCAATCAAGAGAGGCATTACATCTCGCTGATAATGAGAGGGAGATTGTGACTGATATTTTTCTTAACATTCAAACTGAACTTAAAAATGGGCATGATCAATACAGTAATAAACTTATTATTGCCCATCTTGAATTGCTGTTAAATTATATTCTTCGGTTTTACGATCGCCAGTTTGATACCAGAAAAGAGATTAATAGCGGTATTTTATCTGATTTTGAAGCGCTGCTTGATCATTATTTCGACTCTGAGAAACCACAAACCATTGGACTTCCATCCGTGGGTTGGTGCGCTGATGCAATGAATTTATCTGCCAACTACTTTGGCGATCTTATAAAGAAGAAAACTAGCTATTCAGCTCAGGAGTATATACATAGGAAAATTATTTCAGTTGCTAAGAATAAAATTTTTGATCCCCGAAAACGACTGAATGAGATTGCATTTGAGATGGGATTTGGATATCCTGCCAACTTTACGCGATTTTTTAAACATCATACGGGGATGAGTCCCATTGAGTTTAGAAAATCATCCATTTCATGAAAGTTTTAAATCAAAACGCTCTTCCACCATTTCCTGCCCCCACTGGAGTGATTTTATAGATTCCGTTTTTACAAATCCGGCTTTTTCGTACATTGAGATAGCTTTTCCCTGCTTATTAGTAGTCATTAAAAACAAATTGTCATACTTTCGGTTTCTGCAATATTCTATTGCAGAAGTAAACAGTTTTTTACCAATTCCTGTTCCCCGAAGCAGTGGTGTTATAAGAAACCATCTCAATTGTGCTTCATTATTGCTTTGACCGATAATGGCAATGCAACCCTCAATCTTCCCATTATATTCAGCAAGCCAAATTCTATCTTTTTCAGGTGAATAATGTTGAAGAAATTCATAAAAAGTTTTAATGACATAATTTTCGAAATCTAAACTGTATCCCGATTCTTCTGCATATAGTTTTCCGTGAAGATGGATAAGATAACCGATATCTCCAGGTTTTAATTCCTCTCTAAATGTAACCCTATCCGCTAAACTTGATTTATTGTAATCAGGTTCCAGTAGGGTTTTAATATTGTTCATTGAATTGATAAGCAATTCTTTTTCAGTTCCGTTTAAATTTTTGATTAATTGTTCAACCAGATTGTCTGATCTACTGTCTAAAGACTGCAAAAGAATTTCTCCGCTTTCTGAAAGTTTCAGATTAAAATTTCTTTTATCATTGATGGATTGAAATTTAATGACTAATCCTTTTGCAATGAGTGATCTTAGAATTCTGCTGAGGTAGCCCTTATCAACATTAAGCGCATTACTGATTTGTTGAGAAGTTATTTGGTCATTGTTACCAATTTCGAAGAGAATTCTTACATCGGTAAGAGAATATTCACTATCCAGAAAACTACTCTCTAACAGGCCAATATGTTTTGTGTAAAATCTGTTAAACGATCTTATTTGTGCAGTTTGCTTTTTCATAGAGCAAATATACAAAATTAGTTGCTTTAGTCAACTAATTTTGTATTTATTTTCAGACAGCAGAATTTTGTATAATACCAAATAATGATTTTTAGCAACTTATTATTTCTTGTGACGGCTATTTCTGATGGGTTGAGTAATTCTCGATCAGCCTTTTTGAAATGTAAATCAAAGTGAACAAAGTTAAAGACATTATTAAAGTCCTTGTGGTAAAATAGACAGGCGTCTGCCTGTCCAGTATCATTGGAAGAATTGCCATTGCGTAGGCAGGTGGTAGTTTTACCTTTAAAGTATATAGTACCAGAGTAATAAGAGTAAAACTCGCTGCTCCACTTATTATAATGTGCTGATTAAAGAAATTATAACAATAAAAGCCAATCATTGATGCAATTGACATAGCAACAATTTGTGTGACCAGTGTAGTAATAGTGTACGAAGTCTTAGTCATATTTTCAAATGCAATGACTATTATTGGGGGGATAGCAGCCATTTCCATATGCTCGTACATATCACAAATTATAAACCATACAATGGTAATGAATAGATAGGTAAAAAGATGAATAGATTTACCTGCGGAAGATTTGTTGATAGAATTTACAGGGTTATTTTTTTTATTAATAAAAATAGAAAAACCCAAAATAAAAGTAAAAAAGAAAATGGAGGCTAAAAATTCCCATGATGAACAATTGGTGATGATTGGTAGAAGGCCTGTTGCAATTGCAGGAGCCAAGAAGTTTTCTGCAATTTTTAATACGGCTAATACCAATATTAGAGAGATGATAAGCTTCATTACCATTGAAATATCTAACATATTGATGCCAAAACCAATTATAGCGGTAATAGATGGTAGGTAGAATAGATGCAAAGGCTTTCTTCGCCAATCGTCTTTTAGGTAGATGAAAGAGCCGATGGATAGTGCTGCCATTTCTGGAAGTATAATTTCTCTGCTTTTGACAAAAAATGATGTCCCCAGCATTAAAAATATCAAACTAAAGGCCTTTACATGTTTCGTCACATACTCTTTGTAAGTATCCGGAATTTTATATTTGGTAAATAACATTATATTATTTTAAGATATTTCAACACTTTCAGTAAACGAAAAGTATAATTTCCTTGTTCACTATTTTGTAGGAGCAAAATTATTGAATAATGCTGTTTTCATTTTCTTACGGAACATCTCATAGGTAACAATCTAATATCGGATTGTGGTGTAAGTACTTGTAAAACAAGTCGTTGATTTATAACATTAGTGTTCAGAAGTGATTAAGTTTACCACAAGTATTCATAATATTACCATAATTTGAATTCCGGATAAAAATTCACTATTTATACCGTATTTGTAAATCTCGCTTAATCAGTGTTTTAATTTGCATGTTGGATCTGTCTGTTTAGTGTCAACTTATAATTATTGCTAATTTTACCAAGATGAATTCAGATTTTCAAATAAAAAGAATGCCTAAATATGGAAATAAAATATATTGTAAGAAAAACAGGACAAATTCAAAGAGAAGTGCCGCCAGCGGAACGTATGCTTAAATTTTTGTACCATCATCCTTTCGGAAAAACGGCTATTCTTCCCTTGGTTAAGCAAAAAATTGTTTCGGATTGGTATGGCAGAAAAATGTATAAAAAATCATCTGTAAAGAGGATTAAAAGTTTTGTAGATACTCTGAAAATTGATTTGTCTGAGTCCGAAAAAAATATGGGCGACTTTTCCTCGTTTAATGACTTTATTTTCAGAAAGCTGAAGACAGGGGCAAGAACTATAGAGGACGGACTTGTCTCGCCCGGCGATGGAAAAATAATCGCTTTCGAAAACGTGGCAGATGTACATGAGTTCTATGTCAAAGGACAGCGTTTTACATTGGAAGGCTTTCTTAGAAATAAGGAATTAGCACGCTCTTTTGAAAACTCATCAATTTTTATTTTAAGGCTTGCCCCCAATGATTATCATCGCTTTCATTTTCCTTATAACGGAATCCCATCGGAACCTGTAAAGATAAAGGGACATTATTTGTCGGTATCACCTTATGCCTTGATTAAAGATTTTGGAAGAGTGTTTTGCGAGAATAAAAGAGAATATACCATTTTATCAACAGACCAGAAAGGTAAAATATTGATTTCTGCTGTGGGAGCGACCATGTTTGGAAGTATTATCAACACTTTTAAACCATATACAGAGATCTCAAAAGGGCAGGAGATGGGATATTTTGCATTTGGTGGCTCGACAATCGTGATGCTTATCGAAAAAGGTCATATAACAATCGATCGTGATATTATCGAAAATACAAAGAAAGGATTTGAGACCTATGTGAAAATGGGTGAAAGAATAGCTTTTTAGTAGTTAAAAATTATAACTCAACTATAATGTACTTAAATAAAAAGATGATTCATTATGTTCAAAACCATACCCCGACAAGAAATTGAAGACAGAATAAAGGAGATCGAAAATGATAAATGTGCTCCAATAAAGTTTTTAAAAAGGTTATCGAACCCTCACGAGATTACATCAAATACTAAGGATTGGTTTGAGTCCGCCGAGAACTATTGGGAAAAAAAAGCAAGGAAGAAATTAATTGTGCCTATAGCAGTAGATAAGAAGTATTTAGCAAGAACACTGCTTATTGTGGATTTTCTGGTAAAACTAATTGAATTCAGAGGGCATCATTTCGGTTTTGACATTAATGATCAAAACATTATTAAAATTTTAGATCGAGAAATTCATTTAAGTATTCGAAATGTGGGAAAGTATGTAACGAATGATGATAGTAAGTATAGTTCAAGAGATTTTGTGATGACAGAATTCTTGTGTGTACAAATGTATGAAGATACATGGAACCGTAAAGAATGGAAAGATACACCGTATTCTGCCATTGAAGAAAAATTAATTCGTGTTGTGGCATATATTGAACTTTATGCGAAGTATTCACATGAATATCATTTGGAGCTAAAAGAAAGTTGGAGAAAACAAGCGATTATTAGAGAGCAGGAAAAAGAGAAACAAAAAAAGATTGAAGATGAAAAAAGGGAAGTTGAAAATTTGATGATAGATGCAGAAAATTTTGACAAATCACAACGAATATTAAATTATCTAAATGAAAGAAAAAGATTCCTTCTTGAAAACAATTTGTATACAGAAAATCAACAGAAATATTATGAATGGGGAGTTCGTCAATGTAATTTGTTAAACCCATTGTTTAAAATTGAAAAATAGACCTAATTTTTAATACACATTATAGAATTAAATATGACTGATAAAGAATATTTGGACTCTACCTCAACGGTGGCTATTTATGCAGAAATACTTTTAGGAATTTTAAGATATGTACCTGTGAAAAATTTTTGTGATGAGGATGAATATCAAAGTAAATTAACAAAAGTGCTGAAATTTGAAAATAATTATGATCCGGACTTATTCAGAGCTTGTATAGATTTACTGGAGGATTCACAATATGCTATCGACGAAGTTTTTAAAAATGGATTAATTACTGAATCTAATTCCCATGGAGAACAGTATTTAAGACTATATGGAGTATTGAATGCTTACTATCTTCAGTTGGGAGCTATTACTGATCTGATAAGATTGTTTAATGTTGAGGGACAAAAGCAAATTAGAGCTGATCTGAAATCTGCAAAAATTATCGAACTTAGAAATAAACTTGGCTCACATACAACCAGTTATATAAATGCTGGAGAAGACGAAGACACTGATTTTTATAGATTAGCAATGACAAGCATTGATAAATGGGGTAGCAATTTAAGTTTGATAGGAAGAAAAAAAGAAATTGAAGAGGTAGATCTTATTGCTACTATGAGACAGTTTACAAGACGAGTTGAAGGTATTCTTGATAAAATTGTAAATAAGGAATTGTCTAGAAGACAATTTAAGAAAGAGCATTTTGAGTGGCTGAAGTTAAGATATGACTATCTTCAACAGGAAAGGATGAAATGAAAAATTTGAAAAATACGGTTTTCCGTATTTTCAAGAAGTTATTTTAATGTAGAATTTATTAATTATGAAGAAATATATTTTAAAATTCTTTTTTAGAATTTTGTATAAATTGTAGCAACTATGTTCTTGGATGTGCCGAATGAAAATAAAATACCATTTTTATCAAGTTGTATTTTATTGTAGATAAATATTATTTGTAGATTATAAAAGTATATTTATAAATTTAATCTTAATCTTCCCAAATAATACTTAGTGCACAATTTTCATACACTATACAATGTTCATAGAAAGTTCTTCTGGAGTCTTCAGATTTTACACCTTCAAAGCAATCTATGGCAAAAATTTCTTCTGGATTTTCAATTAAAGTTTTTACATTTTTAAAATAATCAGCCATAGCTAAACCTTCAGGAACTTTTTTATCATTAAGTAGGTGCCAGAAAGGAAAGCCCTGACTGTTTTTTTGCCATTTCACAAATCCATTCTCAGCATAAACTATTTTGATAGGATGATTTCCTATTTCTGCAAATCTGAGTGCACATGAAGTTTTACTCACATTATATTCCCTGCTTAACTCATCAATTACATCAAAACTAAATTTTTTTCTCTTCCTTAAATCTCGTTGAAAAGATTCTTCTGGCATTAAGAGACAAGCTGCAAAATAGTCTGCTTCTCTTTCAATTTTATCGAATTGAATCTTGTCAATTTTCGAGGGATGAGGTTCTAAAATTCCCAGTTTGAGTCCAACGCGATGTGTGTCTATAAAATAGTGTCCAAGTTCGTGGGCTAGTGTAAATCTAGAGCGTGGAGAATTATACCTATTATGATTATCAATATTAATGTGAATATAAAATTCATTGTCCTCATATACAGTCATTCCATCAAAAGTTCCTTTGTCATAATGATCATAAAACACCTCAATGTCCTCAGATTCTGCAATAAGATCTAATGGAATTATTTTTTCAGTATTGAAATTTCCACTAATGGTTCCAGCAAGCTTTTTTATTTTTGATAAGGAACTGCTATCAATCACCTTTCTTCTTTTTCTGATTCTGTTTCATTTTGTCAAAGACGCTTTGAGAAATATTACTTTGGCCTTTTCTTGCGACCATTTTCAAACTTTCTATTTCATGACTTAGGTTTGTGTCAATTGATAAAATTTTTGATTCTTTTTCAACGCAAAAAGAACCATCAATGATTGATTTAACATTGATGCTAGTGTTTTTCAACTTAAAATCATAATCTTCATAAAGTTTATTAAACCTCTCTATCTGAGTTTTAGTCTGAGGAAATAAAAAACCTGTTGAGTGTAACCAATCATCAAGGTTAGTCTCTGTAACCTTTCCTATATATTTTTTATCTATTCCCATTGAAAGCTTTTAGATAGTTATTAATGTGATCATTAGCTTCTTTTTTATAAACCTGAATTGAATTTTGAACTAAATTCAATCTGTCTCTCAATTTTTTACCCACTGACCTTGGTATATTTTTTTTTCCGGTATTTTCGTAAGCTTTATATGTAAGATACACAATCTTATGTTTTTCCGATAAACCTAGCATAGCTCTCTCAATGATTTCTAATCTAATTTTCAGCTCTCTTTTCTTTTGTATATCGTCGTCTCCTACTGTTAACGAAATTAGATCATCAATATTCTCTACAATTGATAAATCGTCTTCATCAGGTTCCGCACAGGTATTTACATCTCCATATTTTACCAATTGAGTATATACTATTGGATAAAGCCATAACAAAATCGACCGATCAATATCATCCGGATACTTGGCTTTACTTTTATTAAAAGAGTGATATTTCCAAACGCGGGCAAAAGCACAAGTTGCTATTTCAAGTGCAACAACCTCACTGTAATTAAATTTATTACAATATATTTCTGCTTTTTGCAAAATATCTCTTTCAAACCTACTACAAAACTCGGTAAACGCTGCAGCAGCTTCTTCAGGATATTCTTCTTTAAAAGAAATATAATCTATAAGCTCATCACTGGGTAATGTCTCAAAAACTATTTCATCGGTTTTTTTTTGTTCTACATTCATCTATATACCAAAAAGCATTACTAATGGAATTAGTATATGAGTGGATAGGCTCATATACTTCAAAGTTAAAAAAATCTTTCTAATGGAATTAGTATATGATTGAAGTTTGTTCAATGGTCAATTCCTTTATGACCTAGAATGTTAAAGGAAAAAATGCTTACTAATTATGGCAACTAACAAACCGACTGGAGACGGTCACAGAAATGGAGCAGTTAAAGGGCGTTCACAAACCTACAATCCACAAACAGATTCTTGGGTAAAACGTGATACTGCTACAGGTAGATTTATGGATGTGAAAACTTCTAGTAACACTCCCTTCAAAGGAGTTACCAAGGAAAAGTAACTCCATTTAAGCTCCAGGTATCCTAAAAATGATACTTGGAGTTTACCAATTTTTAATATCATTATATAAATCAGAAAGAGGTAGTAGTTTTTTGAGGTTCTTTAAAAGATTATAATATGCTTACGGATTTCCGTAATATATTTTTAAAAAATAAAATTACATTTGGCTCTATTTATATTAAAATCAGACTTTTATGACAGTTTGTCATTACTGTTATTATAGGAGAAAAGTTTGATGTAATAAATTTAATAAACAAAAAAATGAAATTATCAGACAAAGATTTACAGTTTTTTATTAGTAAAATCAAACTGCAGCCTGAAAACATGGGCAAGTATAGAGATCAGGTAAACAACCTGAAAGAAAAATTAGATAAAAAAATTGCTGAAGATGACAGACACGGATTAAAGGTTGAGAAATATCTTCTTGCTGGTTCTTGGAAAAAGCATACGATTTTGAAGCCTACAGGAGATCATCCCATAGATATTGATCTTGTGCTTTTTGTTACTGGTGACGAAGATATTCATAATGATATTGGGAAGCTTTTTGATTTTATTGTAGAATATTTGGAAGAAATTTATCCACAAAAAGACATTTCTAAAGATGTGGATGCTGCTGGAAATACAAAGTCGGTAACCATTTATTTTTCAGGCTCAGGATTAAGTGTTGATATTGTTCCTGTAGTCCCATTAAGCACACCAAAGGATTATGTATGGCAACCCAGCAGACACGGAAATGGTAAAAAGTATATTACCAGTATTTCCAAGCAGCTAAGTTTTTCACTTAACAGAAGACAAGAAAATTCTGCTTACACTTCAATTGTAAGAGCTATAAAATGGTGGAGAAATTACAAAGAATTAAAACCTTCTGATAATGAACCAGGATTATCTTCTTTTACTATTGAATTGATTGTTGCCTATCTTGACATAAATAAAGGAATCCAAACAAATATCGAAGAAGGAATCATTCGGTTTTTTGAATTTGTAAGTTCTACTGAATTTCCAGAAATTATTTTTCAAGATTCCATTCGTAGTGTTCCGTCGCAATACGATTCAGCTATTTATGTAGCAGACAACACTAATAAGGAAAACAATGTTGCAAAGAGAATGACCAAACCTAGATGGAACGAAATTATTGAAGAGGCTGAAGAGGCATTTGATACTTTGAACTTTGCTCAAGCAAGAAATAATGAAGGAGATACTATACAAGAATGGAAAAGTGTCTTCGGTCCAACCTTTAACATTAAATAAATTAAACTATGTACGGAACAAATACAAAAACAAATACTTATACGGTCCTTGATATAAGAAAAACATTTGAAAGCTGTGAGGCAGATATCAGAACAATTGCCAGACGCACTAATAAGTGGACAATGGAATATGTAGATAAGGTTTTCCATGATGTGCTCAAATATGCAGAAAAATATTATTTACAATCAGTAAGCATAACCTTGATTAATACAAATACGGGTTTGCCCGTGAAAGCAGCTAAATTTATTGTAAATGATTTAGGTGATGCAACCGACAGCGAACGTGCTGGGAAAAATAATGATTGGCCAGATACTGATAACACTTCACTATCAATTATATTATCTCATACTCAGAAATGGAGGAACCTAACTTCTGAAGAGAAAACAAATTTTCAAAAGGAATTAAAACTCAGTTGGGGTAGTACAGATATTAATACTAATTTTCCGCATCTTCAACAGTCAGACGCACAGTTGTATGCAAGCAATGGATATGAATTACAAAAAAAGAATTATAAATAAATATGAGTACAATTTTCGATAATATAACAGAACTTCCTAGTAGAGAAATTGCCGAAAGAGCTAAACACTTAATTGGTTTTGAAAACAAATATAATAGGATACTTTCGAACTTAAAGCTCTTGCTGGATCAAGAAGGTCTTGTTGAGTGGAGCAAAAAATTTCATAAAACAGAACTTCCAGTAATTTCACAACTGAAAGAAAAATATCCATTAATTATATTGGCAGGTGACGCAGGAACAGGCAAAACTGTTTCTGCCGAGGCCATTGCGGACAGAATGCTTAGGGAATTGAAAAAGGAAGGTTTTTTTCTAAAACTGAGTACAAGAGTTAGAGGAGAAGGTCTTCATGGTCAAATGGGGAATTTAGTAAATGATGCATTTGCTGAACTAAAAACTCAAGCAGGTAAGAAACGAATAGCTTTTTTACTAATTGACGAAGCTGATGCAATTGCTTCGGCAAGATCTACCATGCAGATGCATCAGGAAGAAAAAGCAGCTGTAAATACATTAATTCAAAAAATTGATGAAATTCGTGAACTAAATGGGCGAGCAATATTGTTTATGTCGACAAACAGATTGCATTTTCTTGATGAAGCTATTGTGAGAAGGGCGGCAATTATTTTAGAATTTGAGCGTCCCACTTTTGAGGAAAGAGTGCTTCTTTTTAAAACCTCTCTCGCTGGTGTTGAAATTACAGATAAGCAGTTAGAGGAATTGGCTAACCTGTCAGGAGAGGAATCGAACAATGGACTATCTTTTTCTTTTTCAGATATAAGATTAAGAATATTGCCAGAAGCTGTTGCAAAATGTTTCCCGGATAAAGCTTTAGATTTTGAAACTGTCGCCGAGACAATTAAAAAACTTAATCCTAGCCCCAAAATTGTATGAAAAGTATATTAACAAAGTTATCCGTTCCTATTGTTCTAATCGCGGTTGGTTATTTTGATAAACATAATCTGTATGAATCATCATACTCAAGGGCAGGTTACGTAATAGTGCTAACTTTATTAGTAAACTTTCTATGGGAAAACTACAATAGGTTAGGCTTCTTTTTAAAAACAAAAGTGCTTTACAGAGAAGAAGAAATTCGATTGTCTATTTCTTATTTATTCAGAATTCAAGTTGAGAACGAATATCTTCTTGTAAAAAGTAGAACCAGAAATTATTTTCAGCCTGTTGGAGGATGTTATAAAACATTACCCGGTTCAGAAAAGATTTACGAAAAATTAGAGGTTAGACCGGATAGAAAATTTGAAACAGAAAAAGGAATTGCTAAAAATGATTTGAGAGTGTATGTAAAAGGTAAGAATGTAATAGAATTTTTTAAATGGTATGATTCAAAAGAAGATCGAGAAACTTCTCCTTGGAGAGAATTTTGTGAAGAGCTTCTTACAACGAAAATTTTACCAGGATGGGAATTCAGATATATAGATTATAAATTTAAAAAAACAATTAAAACCCCAATAATAGATTTGAATATGAAGGGGAAAGGAATGTTTGTTTATGATGTCTTTGATCTGGTAATTAATAATGAACAATTACCTATTTTAAAAAAACTGAAAGAAAATTCTTCCGAGAATTATATTTGGGTTACAGATGAAATTATTCAAGGTTTGGGACATGATGCAGGTGCAAAAGGGTTCAAGTATGAAATTGCTCCTCATACCAAGTATGCCCAAAATCTAAAATGGAATAAATAAAACATCAACTATCATTTAAATCTTTTTTATTCCTAACTAACCTTAATTAGACTTCCGTATACCTATGTAACTCTTTTTTAACAAATATTGCCGATTTTTATTGAGTATTAAATCGGAACTTTTATGAGATAATGAATGATGAGAGTTTAGCGAGTTTATCCAAATCTTCTACAAAAGTGTTCGGAAAATACACCGCTGAGGTCCCTTAAAAGGACTTTGTAGATGTCATGAAAAGTTTTATTTTTGTAAAGGATTAAATTACTAAAAAGTTAAGTTTGATAATAACTGAAACTATGGCAGAATCATGGCAGTAGTTATTTGCAAAGATAGAAATATTAGGTAGAGTGCTGATTGTAGAATTTAGGTTCGAATCCCTCACTCTCCGCAATAAGTGGCGCCATTAATAACAAATGGCGCCCTTTTATTTTTATAAGTTTTATATATAATACTTCTTCCTTAAATATAAACTTGCTCTTACCAGTAATATCAATACCGGAACTTCTACCAAAGGCCCTATTACACCTACAAATGCTTGTGATGAATCGATGCCGAATACCGCTATCGCCACTGCAATAGCCAATTCAAAATTGTTGCCTGTAGCTGTAAATGCGATGGATGCGTTTTTATCGTAAGGTACGTTCAGCGATTTATTCATAAAGAAGCTTACGAAAAACATAAGGACAAAATAGATGACCAGAGGTATGGCCACTTTCACGACATCCATTGGCAGTTCTATAATTTTATTGCCTTTTAAGCTAAACATAAGGACTATCGTAAACAACAAAGCACACAATGTGATGGGCGATATTTTCGGTACAAATTTTCTGTTATACCATCCTATTCCTTTTGATCTTACCAGGATATAACGGGTCAAAAAACCTGCTAAGAAAGGAATGCCCAAATAGATCAGGACACTTTCAGTAACATCCTTCATTGACACGCTTACATTAAAACTGGCCAGGCCCAATCTGCTTGGCAGGATATTGACAAGTAACCAAACCATAAAACTATAGGTAAATACCTGAAAAATACTGTTCAATGCTACCAACAATGCAGCATATTCTCTATTTCCTTTTGCCAGGTCGTTCCAAACAATCACCATCGCAATGCACCTTGCCAATCCAATCAGGATTAAGCCTATCATATAATCAGGCTCATCACGTAAAAAAATTATAGCCAATACAAACATTAGGACAGGCCCTATGATCCAGTTAAGGAATAAAGAAATGCCTATTATTTTTTTGTCCTTAAACGCCATAGATAAAAGAGAGTAATCAACCTTTGCCAATGGCGGGTACATCATCAATATGAGCCCGATTGCCAATGGAATATTGGTAGTGCCTGTTGATAGAGAATCTGTGATCTCGGAAATGTTCGGAAAAAAGTATCCCAAAGCAATACCGATCACCATCGCAAGGAATATCCATAACGTAAGGTAACGATCAAGAAATTTTAATTTGGGTTGCATGGGCTATTTAATAATTTTTGAAAAGACATAAAACATTTCTGATGCTATCTGTAAGCTTCTTTCTGCATATACCTCTGCTTGCCAGGGAGTATTATCTGAAATTTTTGGGTCTTCATAAGTGATTGGTATTCTCTTCTCCGCTCCTGTAATGAAAGGGCATCCAGCATCTGCCTGTGAGCAGGTCATAATAGCTGCAAATGCGAACGAAGGATTGAAGGGATGATCATATTTTTTTGAAAAGCCAATGATTGGGAAGGCATTATCGCCATATTTGATAGCATATACAGGGTTATTGGTTTCCGCAATCCTGAAGATGTTAAATCCCTGATCAGATAATGTTTCAGCAACTTTCGGGAACAATGCCGTTTCTTCCGTTCCTCCCGAATAACTAAGGACATCAGGGATATTAAAATGTGAGGCGGCAACCTGTGCCCAGACCTGAGATAAATGGCTTCTGCGGGAATTATGGGTGCAAATGAAATTGAGTTTTACTTCCTGTCGGCTACTTACTTTTTGTTGGATAAAATCTATTAATGACTGTAATACGATTTTGCGTTCTTCGGTAATATCTTGTACTTGGGTTATAGTCTGCAATAATAGAGAATACATAGTTATCTTTTTAATTTAATATTTGTTAGTTCCATCCAATGGTTTTGCTTCTTCGTTCCATTAAAACATTATCTTTCCAAACACCATTTTTCTTACCGATTTTCTCTCGAAAACCCACTAATCTGAAGCCACATTTTTCATGCAGCATGATACTTCCTTGATTTTCAGAAAATATCCCCGACTGTAGCGTCCATATTCCGTTTGCTTCGCTTTGTATGATCAACTCATTAAGGAGTATTTTACCGATGCCTTTTCCTCTTTCGTTCTCGGCGATGTAAACACTTACTTCTGCAACACCGGTATACACACACCTGCTCGAAATTGGTGTTAAAGCTGTCCAGCCAAGCATTTTATTATTTTCATAAATACTGATTCTACAAAAAACAAGATGTCCTTTATCCCATTCTTTCCATTGTGGCATATCATTTTGAAATGTAGCCATATTTGTTGCTAATCCCTGTTTGTAGATTTCTGTGACTTCCGGAAAATTATGTTGGGTGATTGTCCTTATTTCCATGTTAGATTTGTTTAGCAACATCCTGAGTTAGGTGCACAACAGGCATTGTTCAGCTCTGATAATTTTACTTTTTGTTTTTCAGTTGGAATACCGCAAGCATCATTTGCCAGACATGCGGTTTGTTTGTTTCTTAATATGAAGTGGTTTCCGTTGAAGTTCAGATCATATTTGCCAATTGTTTCGCTCTGATATTCTACCTCTATTTCACGATCTTCGATTCCTAATTTTTCTTCCGATAGCGTAATGATGTTTAATAGTTTGCTTGGTTTTAATCGATGTTCAAGATCATTAGCATTCCATAATTGAAAATTGACAACCCTTTCACTCCTTATTGTTCCTCCACAATCAATAAAATGTTTGGTTATGATGCCCACTTCAGTAACATGGAAATGTTCGGGAATCAATGTTCCGTTTTCTAACTGGAACTCAACGTTTTCTAATGCTGGTAGGATTTCTTTGATTTCTGATAATTTCATAATAGTTAAATTTTAGAATGATTTGCTTGTTAAAATAATAATGTAATATAGCAATATAACGATATTAAAATTTAAAAAAATGCTTTTAACAGCATTGGTTTATTTTGACGTCCTGATTGAAAAATGTATTGAATTCATTTTGAAATTGTTTCCATGCCTTCTCTTCGATACAGTAACAAACGGATTTTCCCTCTATTGATCCCTGAATAATTCCAATGCTCTTTAATTCTTTTAAATGCTGTGATATGGTTGCTTGTGCCAGGCCCAATTCATCAACAAGATCATTGCAGATACAAGCTTTTTGATCAATAATATATTGAAGAATAGCAATTCTGGCAGGGTGTGCTAAAACTTTAAGAAGCGAAGCCAATTTATTTTGCTCATCGGTATATATTTCAGTTTTGGTAATTCCCATAATGAATAATTTAATATCGCAATATTACGATATTATTTTTAAATAAAAAACTTTTATTTTTTTCTATTCTATATTGAAATTTAGTAGTCTTGTTTAGAAGATCTCTTTAAGAGTTTAAAAAAACAAAGTTCAGGATTATAAATTGGAACGTCCTGCTTTATGTAAATATCTTATTTTCAGTTATTTAAACACTATTGGATTGATGGGTTCCAATTTATCCTGTTGAACATTGTAGGTTTTTCCTATGCGTAATTTTGCATTATAAATTTTAGTGATGAATGAAGAACTAACTAAAATGAGCAGTTAACTGGGGACATTGCTGACCTGAAAGTAGTCATCACAATTTCATCAGAATTTGTTTGAAGAAAATCGTACTCTTCTTATAAGCACGTCTACCAGAATCTTTCCGCTTCTTCACTATGCATTCATAGAAAATCTATACCATAAGCCATCAATTATTAAAGAATAAAATACAATGAAAACATTCCTCATTTTTTCGATCATGTTGTACCATTTTTTCCAGCCTAAGAGTGCAGCAGCAATTACGAATGACTATCTGAGTTATTCCATTATAAAAGACAATAAAACAATTGGCAGTATCCGTGTGGAACGTTCTTTTAAAGGCGATATCACAGAATATCTTTTTGAATCCCGCGCTAAAGTTAAAATTCTTTATAGTATTGAAGTTTACGACAAAATGGGGGCTACTTTTAAACAGAATATGCTGCAGCAAGCCAAACTTTACCGAACCATGAACGGGAAAATAAAAGTGAACAATACTGCTGCATGGAACGGAAGTTCTTATAACCTTTGGGATAAAGATGGTTCCAATGGTTCTCTGAAACAGTCCATTGTTTGCTCTACGGCAAGTCTTTATTTTAATGAGCCTGCAAATATAAGATCTGTTTTTTCGGAAAAATTTCAAAAAATGATTTCTATTCAGAAGATTAATTCCCAGAAGTATAGGATGAATCTGCCGAACGGAAATACGACGACGTACACTTACCACAACGGAATTTGCACATTAGTTGAAGCTGATACAGATTTTGCGGATCTGAAGTTTGTTCTAAATGTAAATTAACCCATTAACTACTTATCGCAGTGATCACATACCATATTGATTTGTGCTAAAAGAAAGCTGTAAGACAAGAGGATTGGATAAATTTTCACAAAAAGATTCCAGTGTTGAGTTTTTGAAATTAATCCCTTATATCCAAATTCAATAATCCTTCATATATTTACATAAAATTACACGGTATGAAAAAAAAGGTTGTACTTATTCAGGAGAATGAAGATATCCTGAATATTATGGACGAGGTGCTGGAGGACGAGGGGTACGATGTAACTTCGTCTCTTACAACAGAGCCTATTGAACAGATTGAGGAAATTGATCCGGACGTTGTGGTGGTGGATGATCATATCAAAGGCCCCAAAAAAGGATCACAGGTCATTAAAGAACTCAAGTCTGATCCTGAGACGGAAGATGTTTCTTCTGTTCTTACTTCTACCGCACATAATATTGCAAAGACTGCTGAAGACTGCATGGCTGATGATTTTATTCAGAAACCATTTGATATTGACCACATGATCGATGTGGTTAGAAAAAATGCTGAATAGATTTCACTTGCCTATGGTGTTACTCATTTTATCAGAGGTAGAAAGCAAGATTGTAAATTCATGATATGATTTTCAATAGATCATATAAAAGTGGAACAAATTCCGCCCTGTCTCCGGAGATAATACGATTTTCTTGAGTGTAACTTAAAAAAAACCTGTCATCACAATGAGACAGGCTGTTGTATGTATACCATACAAATATCTAACAATTTGCGAAAATGTACCCATGAATATTTTCTGCAATTATAGGTCCTTCCGCACTTATAGTTAACTTTTTAGTTTTAACTTAATATATCACACGGTGCTACACAAATTACCCATGGACATCTCTTGATTCCCGGAGGTGGGCAGCATGCTTGAGAGCAACCTGACGCTCCGCCGTTAATACTTTTCAACTGATCTCTTGAAATTTTTTTACAATTTTTCATAATAAAAAGAATTGGTTATACTTACCGCTTACGGCTGATTTCCACCACCACACCCGTCGTATGGCATACATTGCCATTTGCCGCCGATTAAGCAGATCTGACCGCCTGGACAATTGATTCCGCCCTTAATTGTTTTCAATTCCTGTCTTTCGATTTTTTTTAAATTTTTCATAATAATAAAGTTTAGTTGTTCTCGAAATTAATCAATTTTCATTAAATGAAGTAAATTTTTTATAAAATTTTTCATCTTCAATGAATGCTTTTAGAAGGCATTTTATTTTTAATTTTTCTTAAAACAAAGTTAAGAGTGCGGACTAATGGGGGCTATAGTTCCTTTTTAAAAACTGATCGCTGACAGTATTTTTTTTTTCTTGCAAAATCTTGCCCTTTGGCAAGTAGGCTTTCATAAACACTTGGTAATTTTGATTAAAAGTTGATGGGATTGATGGCTGAGGTCTATAAAATTTAAACCAAATCCAGGTACATTATGAAAAATCTATTAAAACCTTATCAGACATTTAAGCTGTTACTTATAATGATGTTCATGCTGCTGACAGCATGTTTAGCGTATGGGCAAAAAATAAAACCTTCTGACAGCGGTTACGCTTCTGTGAATGGTATTAAGGTTTACTATGAAGTATATGGAGAAGGGAGGCCTGTTGTATTGCTGCATGGAGCTTTTATGACCATTGATATGAATTGGGGGCAGCTGATCCCAGAGCTGTCAAAAAATCATAAAGTAATAGCTGTTGAACTTCAGGGACATGGGCACACCCCATTTTCAGACAGGAAGCTGTCACATTCTACATTAGCGGGTGATGTGGCAGGAGTGATGGATCATCTTAAAATAGAGCGTGCAGATATTGTAGGATATAGTTTTGGCGGTGCCATCGCCTATGAGTTTGCCATCCGGAATCCCAAACGGCTGAACAATCTGGTGATTATTTCTGCCACTTATAAAAGCAGCGGCTGGCTGCCCGAAGTACGCAATGCCTTTAAAGCGATGAAGCCGGCGCTCTTTGAGAAGAGCCCAATGCATGATGCATACGATGCAGTAGCTCCGGATAAATCTAAATGGACACCCTTTCTGGAGCAGATGATCGCTTCAGCCGGAACTCCATACGATATGGGTGATTCCAATATTTCAAAAATTACAGCACCTGTACTGATCATAGCAGGAGATAATGACGGGCTGGATAAAGCTGAGCTCATCAAAACCTATCGGTTATTGGGAGGGGATCAATCCGGAGACCTGTCGTCGATGCCCAAATCCCAGCTTGCTGTTGTTCCAGGGCAGGGACACGTGAGCCTGATGATGCAGACCGCAACCATTCTGAATTATCTGAACAGTTTTTTAAAGTGACCAGGATTTATAGCCCTTCCAATACCCCACACAAAAATAAATGACAATGAGAAAAATAACTGTTTTATCAATGATTACACTGGACGGAGTGATGCAGGCACCGGGCGGACCCGGTGAAGATACTTCCGGAGACTTCCGGTACGGAGGCTGGACGGTCTCCTATGATGATGAGCTTTTCGGGGAGATCATGAAAGAAGAAATGAAACCGGCAGATTATCTTTTGGGTCGGAAAACGTATGACATTTTTTCATCCTACTGGCCTGTTCATGCTGAGGTCTGGCCTGCGATTAATGACGGTACAAAATATGTGCTATCCGGAGATATGGAACATTCCGACTGGAAAAACACGGTTTTCCTCAGAAATAAAGAAGATATTGAAAGACTTAAAAACTCTGAAGGTCCTAACCTCCAGGTTTGGGGCAGCAGCTCGCTGATTCAGCTTTTATTACAGCATGATCTCATCGATGAGCTGCGGCTGAAAATATATCCGATCCTCCTTGGCAAAGGCAAGAAGCTTTTTGATAATATAGCTGTTCCGGGAGCATTTACATTAAGCGAAAGCCATGTAACCTCAAAAGGAGTGATTATTACCCACTACAAAAGAGCAGGCGAAGTGGTGACGGGTAATGTAGCGGACTAACCGCTTTATTTGAATTGTTGAAAATCCAATTAAATTAAACTTATATGAGCCTAAAAATTCTTTCAGTGGTTTGGGGCGTTAAAAATTTAAATTCTGCGATTGCTTTTTGGAGCGAAGCGTTGAATTATAAATTGAAAAGAGAACCTGATCAGGATTTTGCCATTCTAGTCCCCAAAAAAGGGCAGGGGATCCAGTTATCATTAAAACTAACAACCTCAGAAAAACCCAAACGTCATCACATTGATTTACTGGCTGAAAATCAAAAAACTGAGGTGGAAAGACTGATTAAGCTAGGGGCATCGAAGCTTGAAAACTGGGACTATGAAAAAGATGCGGATTACGTGGTATTGCTGGATCCGGATGGAAATTCTTTTTGTGTAGTTCAAAGGTTCCCCTAATACCAGCCATTTTTTTTAACTCGTGTAAAAACATACTCATTATGCATACAAAATTCGAAGCAGGAATCAATATCGCTATAAAAATTCCAAAAAATAAATATGAAAAAACAGTGGCTTTTTACAGAGATGTTCTCAAGCTGCATGTCGAAGAAAAGCCGATTAAAAACCCAACGGTTTCCAGAACACATGAGGTAAAATTCGGTCATAATATCATATGGCTGGATTGTGTGGACAACTATACCCACTCTGAGACGTGGCTGCAACTGACCGTTCCGGATGTTGAAGAAGCCACCCGGTATCTGAAGGCAAACAACGTAGAAACCTGTGATGAAATTGAAGAACTGCCGGAAAATATGCATTGGATTACTGATCCGGCAGGAACGGTTTTTAACCTGCAGCAAACGGACTAGGAAAGGAAACTGTGAAGAAAGCGTATACGATTTTATCGAAAAGTTAACCTGGCAATACAAAATGGTTTTATTAATTTTATCACCATAAATAAACCTTATGACAGACTGTATATTCTGCAGAATAATCAATAGAGAACTTCCCGCAAGCATCGTCCATGAAGATGATCACATCATTGCGTTTATGGATATACAGCCGGTGAATCCCGGACACATTTTAGTCGTCCCGAAAATACATCAAGTGTTTATCTCGGAACTGGATGAAAACCTGACCTCCAGGATGTTCAACATGGCTTCTAGGATTAACCGGGCCATCCGGAAATCGGAGGTGCAATGTGAAGGAATTAATTATTTTCTGGCTGATGGCGAAGCGGCCGGACAGGAAGTTTTTCACACCCACCTGCATGTTTTTCCAAGATTCACTAATGATGGTTTTGGGCTGAGGTTTGATGAAAGTTATCACAGTCTGCCTAAGCGCGATGAGCTGGATGAGCTTTGTGAGAATATCAGATCATTACTTAAATAACAGCGATTCTTTACATTCCAAAAACAGGAAAACGTTAAAAATTAAAATAGTTTCCCGCTAAAAACTGAATTTAAATATCCAACCCTGTAATGTATGGGGTGGGATCGTTGTTTATACTATTAACTGTTATTATTTGTTGAAAGGCTTTACTCCCATTCAAATAAATTTTGTACCTTTTTCTACCTCTAATTGTTTATAAATCAAGTAATCAATTGTTATTTCTATGCCACAAATGAGAAAGTAATAAGAGGAGGCTTAAATGAGTAAAGAACCCCAAAATTAAATACGATGAATCCTGAAGAGCAAAATATTAATCCGGAAGTGGAGCCGAGCGGAACCGGTTGTGTCGAATGCCTTGAAAGCGGAACCTGGTGGGTTCACTTGCGCCGTTGTACAGAATGCGGTCATATCGGCTGTTGTGACAATTCTCCCCATCAGCATGCTACCAAGCATTACCATACCACAGGGCATCCCATTATCACAAGTTTTGAACCCGGAGAAAATTGGTTTTATCATTATGGCACCAGAAAATTTTTCGAAGGGCCTCAATTGGCAGATCCTCAGAGTCGTCCGCTTTCTCAGCCTGTACCGGGACCGGAAGGGAAAGTACCACCGGATTGGCAAGAGCAGATGAATAAGTAACCTATTTTAATATTTTTCGGTCTGACTAAAACGAAGCATAAAAAATGGAAGAAAACAATAAAAGTGAACATCGGACCTATGATTTTATTATTGTAGGTTCCGGTGCCGGTGGAGGTCCGCTGGCTGCAAATCTGGTTGAAGAAGGGTTCAGCGTGCTGATACTCGAAGCCGGTACAGATCACAGCTGTGACTATTACAATATTCCTATTATGCAGGGAAGAGCCAGTGAAGATGCAGAAATGCGCTGGGATTTTTTTGTCCGTCATTATGCATCTGATACCGTACAGGCGAAAGACAGCAAATTTATGAAAAGCAATGATGGAGTCTTGTATCCCCGCGGAGCAACTTTAGGAGGAAGTACCGCTACCAATGCCATGGTGAATGTCTATCCCCATAACAGTGATTGGGATCATCTGGCCAGACTTACAGGAAATGAAGATTGGAATGCTGAAGCCATGCGACACCGATACATCCGCATTGAAAACTGGCAGGGTCCTGATGTGGACCGTCAAAAGCCTGCTGCACCCCATGATGGATCAAGACATGGGTTTGAGGGATGGCTGAAGGTTTCACGGGCCAATCCGGAACTTGCCGGAAGAGAACCCCGTTTTCTGGATATCATTAACGCAATGGAGGAAATAAGCCGTGAAAAATACCAGACTCCGGCGGATACCGCACTTCCCAATGATCCCAATGACTGGCGTTTTGTTAGCAGCGGAGGTGAGGGAATGTCTTTTGTCCCTGTTGCCGTAGGAGATGGCACAAGAAACGGGGCCAGAGAACGTATTTTATCAGCGCTTCAAAAATATCCTGACCGTTTAACGATACGCTATGGTTCACTGGTGAAAAAAGTGATTTTTGAGGGCAATCGGGCTTACGGTGTGGAATACTTATCCGGGAAGCACCTTTACAGTGCCGATCCGAAAGCTTCAGAAGCATTGCCTGAGCCTAAGATATTTCAGGCATTTGCCAGTAAAGAGGTTATTATTGCGGCAGGAGCTTTCAATACTCCTCAAATCCTCAAATTATCAGGAATCGGCCCCCGCGAAGAGCTTGAATCCCATGGAATAAATGTTGTAGTCGACAGTCCGGGAGTAGGCGAAAACTTACAGGATCGGTATGAAGTAGGATTGGTCTATCAGTTAAAAGAAGAGTATTCCCTGTTCAAAGAAGCAACCCTGGATGTGCCGGAAAAAGGACAACCGGGGGATCCTTTGTTCCGGGAATGGAGCAATACCAAAGGAGGGCCGTATTCTACCAACGGATCACTAGCCGCTTTCATTACCAAATCCAGTATAGCAGAGGAAGATCCGGATCTTTTTATTCTTGCATTGCCTATAAGCTTCAAAGGATATTATCCCGGTTATTCCGGGGAGTCCGCAGAACTTCATGACCGGCTAACTTTTGTCATTCTCAAAGCCCATACAAAAAATAAATCAGGGTTTGTCCAGCTTCGGTCAGCAGATCCCAGAGAACGTCCTGCGATTAATTTCCGGTATTTTGAAGAGGGAAATGATACAGAGGGAAAAGACATGCAGGGAGTCGTAGAAGGGATAGAGATCGCCCGCGAAATTGCCGACCGTCTTGGCACAATGATCAAGACGGAACTTATTCCTGGCAAAGATGCAGACAGCCGGGCCGCTCTGTCAGAGTTTGTACACAACGAAGCATGGGGGCATCATGCATCCTGTACCTGTAAAATAGGAGCTGATCATGATCCGATGGCTGTACTGGATGGCGACTTTCGTGTGAGAGGAACGGAAGGATTACGGGTTGTAGATGCCAGTGTGTTTGCAAAAATTCCAGGATTCTTTATTGTAAGTGCAGTGTACATGATCAGTGAGCGGGCCTCTGATGTTCTGATCCGAAAATACAGGTCTCCTCAATAATTTTTTTGAACTGCAGCGCTTTCCAGGCTATGGCATCAAATTTTCCAAAAAATCAACAACGATGAAATTACCGGTTATCCATGGTTATATAGACAGAAGGATCCTTATCAATTTTACAGCAGATCCACAGGTGGTAGAAAAGATCATTCCTTTTCCATTCAGGCCAAAGCTTTATAAGAATAAGGCCATAGTTGGCATCTGCCTCATCAGGCTTAAAGGTATAAAAGCCTTAGGTCTTCCGGATTTTATGGGCTTTAGTTCAGAGAATGGAGCGCATCGGATCGCGGTTGAATGGGATGAAGGCGGAGAGGTTAAATCAGGCGTTTATATTCCGAGAAGAGACACCTCATCCAGGATTAATACATGGGTGGGCGGACGCATTTTTCCGGGTAAGCACTACCATGCCCGATTTAATGTCAAAGAAAACGATCAGAATTATCATATCGATTTTAAAAGCTCCGATCAGCTGGAAACATCAATCGATGCCAGAGAAACAGCAGAGTTCAATAGCCATTCTGTCTTCGGAACGCTGGAGGAGGCTTCCTGCTTTTTTCAGAAGGGCAGTCTCGGATACTCGCCCAATAAAAATAAGCTGGAAGGACTTGAACTGAATACCTATACCTGGGAAATGCAGCCTCTGGAGGTGGTAGATCTAAAGTCAACTTTTTATGAAAATGAGAACCTTTTTCCGAAAGGTTCTGTAGTATTCGATCATGCGCTGCTCATGCTCAATATCGAACATACGTGGAAAATGATGCCTGAAAAATCTTTGACAAAGTAAAAAAATGGTTTTTTCCACCATCCACAAAATTTATTTTTCAATAATCGAATTTAAACTAATATATAATATGAAAACCAAAATACCTATTTGTACTATCGTTTTATTGGGCATGATAAGCAATCCTTTATCCGCACAAACAGATTCTCAGATACAGAATGAGATGGCTCAGGTAGAATCAGGATTGGCGCCTGCTGTCCGCTTCCAGGGCGAACCTGCCTGGACTATTGAATCGAGAATGAAGCATTATAAAATTCCTGCAGTCAGTATTGCGGTGATCAGGAATGCCAGAGTAATCTGGAGTAAAGCATATGGTTTTGCTGACATCGAAAGTAAAAAGCCAGCCACTACCCAGACTCTGTTTCAGGTAGCATCAATGAGTAAACCGGTAAGCGCTTATGCAGCATTAAAGGAAGTGGAGCTAGGGAAAATAGATGCAGATGCAGAGGTGAATACCTATTTAAAATCCTGGAAAATTCCCGATAGCGAATTTACAAAAGATAAAAAATTGACGCTCAGAAATTTGGTAAGCCATACAGCCGGCCTTACCGTATCAGGCTTTCCGGGATATGAAGCCGGTCGACCGGTACCAGGTTTGATTCAGCTTTTAAATGGGCAAAGTCCTGCTAATACGCCTGCGGTTTTTGTCAATAAAATACCAGGAAAGCCATTCCGCTATTCCGGGGGTGGATATTGTGTGATGCAGCAGATGCTTATTGATATTGAAGGCAAAGATTTTACTACCCTCATGAAAGAACGCGTGCTCGATCCCTTAAATATGCAAAACAGTACGTTTGCACAGCCACTGCCGGAAGCTTTAGCTTCATCAGCTGCTACAGCCTATGACCAGAGTGGGGTTAAAGTTCCAGGTAGGTACCATACCTACCCCGAGCAGGCACCTGCCGGGTTGTGGACTACTGCTGAAGATTATGCTAAGTTTATCATTGATATCCAAAACACATTGAGCGGTAAAAGCCATACCGTTATTTCCAAAAAAATGGCAGAGGAATTTACAAGTCCGTTTATCGAACCATTTACAGGATTGGGCATTTTCCTTGAAAATAAGGATGGGCAAAGATACTTTGGTCATGGCGGTTGGAATGAAGGATTCTCCACCCAGTTTGTCGGAAGTACAACAAGCGGTGATGGAGTCGTGATCTTAACCAATACCAATAAGCCCGAATTTGTCAGCGAGCTTCTTCGGTCAGTAGCTGCTGTATATCAATGGCCAAATTATGTAGCACCTGTCCATAAAATTTTACCTTTAACTTCCAATGATCTGAAAGACCATGTGGGTCGTTACCATCTCAATCAATATGGGGTTTGCAGAATTTATCAGGAGAAAGGGAAACTGATGATGGTCAACAATGTAGAAAATCCGGAAGAGCTGATTAAAGTAGGAGAGAACTTCTATGCTCTGAGAAATTGGGATTATAAGGTAAAGTTTACGAAAAATGATAAAACAGAGAAGAAAGAGCTCATTCAGCTTTTGCCTGATAAGAAAACGGTCCGCTTGAGAGGTGATCTGATGAGCAAAGATGAAAAAGTGCCTTTGGAGCTGATTCTGGAAGGACAATTTGATCGAGGCCTTGCTGCCTATCAGAAAGCTAAAACTGCGGACCCTGATCATGAGCAGCTGTCAGAAAGGTTCATCAACGAAGCTGGCTATGACTTGCTTCGAAAAAAAGATTACACTAAATCTATTGACGTTTTGCGCGTGAATACACTGTTGTACCCTAAAAGTGATAATGTATATGATAGTTTAGGCGAAGCCTATCTGAATGCGGGACAGAAAGATAAGGCTAAAGAAAATTATCAAAAGGTATTGCAAATCAATCCTAAGCATGAAAATGCAGCGAAGGTTTTACAGACTTTATAAAGAGGGCGTAGCATCGAAAAATTCTATTCTTTCGCCCTGGTAAGAAAAAAAGCTGAGACCCTTAGGGTCTCAGCTTTTTGCATTATTTACGGTAAACTGATTTTTTTGCCCTGTTCAGGGAAAATATAGTTGACTTTTAAAGAATTGTTCTTCAGTAGTTCTTCTTTTATGATCTCAGGATTATCTCCCGTGGGCTTTCTGTGGGTCACCATGATATTTAGACCTTCCAGGCTTTTAAGGCCGGTTTTTTCTTTAAGTTTTCCCAGCTCTTCCACGAGAAGGTTGGGTGTGAGATGACCAAACAAGAGATGTTCCGGCTGTTTATTAGGAAAGGATACTTCAATCAGAATGGTCTTTAATTGTCCTTTTTTGATCAGCGGAGCTACTGTATTCCAAAGCATATTCAGACGGTCAGCCTTTTCGATGCGGTCGGCGCCTGTATCTCCCAGATAAAGCAGGTAATGATCATCTTTCCTTACCAGGGCAGCGCTGCTTTTGTATGGGTTTACGTGGCTCAGTTCATATCCGGTGATATAAAGTGAGGTTTTCTGAACCGGAATTTCTGTTCCCTCCTTCAGTTCATTATAGTGATATTTGCCCAAAATAGGTTTCTGACCCTGATCGGCAAAATTAATCCAGGTATCTGTGATAAAATAGTGGTTCTGAAGGATTTGAAGCACCGGTGCTATTGCGAAAATATCCTTTTTAGAATCTGCAGGCGAATTGATAATAAGTCCTGATACATGATCCAGATGACCGTGCGAAATAAAATAACCTTTGATCTGATCCCGCAGTACGGTTTCCTCAGATGCAGTAAGGCTTTTCATGGCAATGGCCTTTCGTATTCCGGTGTTTATGGTACCCGCATCAAGACAAAGAAATGCCTGCTCTTCCGGCGCACCTACCAAATACGCGGATAAATTATCTTCCTGCTCGCCACCATAGATTCCTAATGGAATGACCTCAAAATTCTGAGCCTGAGAAATGATATGTATACAAAGGGCCAATAAAGAAAGTGCTGTTTTTTTCATGATATATAAAGTAAAAAGCCCATCCTTAAAGATGGATGGGCAAATTTACGTTATTTTTCCGCGACTCTTTGCCGGTTGGGACCAGCTTTTTTGCGATGATTTTACTTGGGTTGCTGTTGCGTTACACAATGTACCATACCGCCATTGGCAAATAAATTCCGGCAATCGATTCCAACTACTTTTTTGTCGGGATACAGCTGCTGAATGATCTGGTTGGCAACGGCATCATTCGGATCGTTATAATTAGGAACCAGAACGCGGTTATTGGCAATATAATAATTGATGTAAGAAGCACGGCCAACATTCTCCCCATAGGTCGTTACCACTTCATTTTGGGTCAGAGGGACTTTTACAAACTGATAGGCAGCACCCGTTTTTCCTGTGGCAGCATAGAGCTTGTCAATATCGCTGTCCGGAACCTCCCAGTAGGCCAGATCATCAGAATTCATCGTAATAATGGTAGACTTGTTGGCAAATCTTGCAAAGCCGTCAATGTGCATGTCAGTGATATCAAGGCCGGCTTTACCGTTCAGCCAGATAAATTTGGTTACCCCTAAATTTTTTGTGAATATGGCCTCAGCCTGCTGCTGCGTCATCCCAGGATTACGGTTGCTGTTCAGAATAGAGCTTTTACAGGCCATTAAAACACCATTTCCATCAATTTCGACACTTCCGCCTTCATTGATCATTACCGAGTTGAGGTCGATTTTTGGAATATTGGTGTCTGAAGCAATCTTAGAAGGTACAGCATTACAGTTGCTGTACTCGGCTTTATCGCCCCATCCATTAAACCCCCAATCCTGGATGAATAACTGGCCGTTCTGATCTTTTACATAGATAGGCCCGTTGTCTCTCACCCAGAAATCATCAGTTGGATACAGCTTAAACGTAATATTGGCAACCGGTACTCCGGCACTGCTCAACAGTCCTAAAATACGCTCTTTCTCAGTATTGTCGTAAGCGATGATATGAACTTTTTCACTCTGTACCAATTCTCTGGTCATTGCAACCCATGTAGCATCCAGACGGTTTCGGTAGGTCACTCCATATTGGTGGGCATGGGGCCATTGAAGCCAGGTTCCCTCGTGCGGTGCAGATTCTTCCGGCATTGTATACGCTATAGATCCGGGATTTCCTGTATCTGGTGTTTCAGGCAAGTCTGTGGGAGAACATGAAAGTAAAAGAGCAGGAAACAAAAGGGACATGATTTTCTTTTTTTGCATAACTGATTTATTTTTAACAGGGCAAAATTAGTAAGAGGCATGGTGAAAGACTTGTCCGGAATTGACAACTTACTTTAATGGCAGTAAAATATAAGTAAGCTGTTCATCCAGATGATCCGGATGGAGACTATGCCGCTCATAATGTTCTATAATCGGGGTATGCGAAAACTCAAGACCGGAATTAAAAATCCATCGGGAATAGATTTTAGTATAGGTTTCATCTATTGTTTCATAGCTGCCCGTATGGGTAAATCGGGCATACCGGCCACCGAGGATCTTTTTTGCTGGTAGTTTTTTATGGAGGGCCTGTAGGGTAGCACATGCGTCATACCTGCAGTTTATCTCAGTCTTGATCAGGGGTTCATCGGCTATCACACCAAAATATCCTGTGCCGGAGTCCGGAAATTCATTCTTCATAAACTTTTCCCAAAGGACTTCAATCTCCTCGTTGTTGTAATAGGTTGTCGTACTTTGATAATAAACCTGTAAGGGTTTGAGATATACAATTTCGGGTTCCAGAAGTACCTCAGAGGTTACCGGGATAAGATTCTCCCTGGAGAGAAGCTGCTCCTTGCTGAGCCTTGCTGCTTTCGGAGAAATACCGAAATGCAACTTAAAAGCTTTGGAAAAAGAGGCAATATTGGCAAATCCAACTTCAAGGGCAATAGAAGTGAGATTTTCTTTGGTATAAAGGATGCGCTTATAGGCATTTTCTACCTTAAGTCTCTGCTGAAATGCACCTATGGTTTCACCACAGCTGTACTTAAAAATACGCTGGATATTTCTGTAGGAATAGTGGGATATGTCTTCCAGTTCCTTTACAGAGATCGGCTGATCGTAATTCTGTTCTATAAAATTGATCACTCTATAGATACAAGTAAGATGGTCTTCCATAAGTCAAAAAGTCTGAGGATTGCAGACGATATTATAATACAAATAAAAGAAATAAATAATTGTCTCCACAGGATTTTAATGAAACATTCCATAGTAGCTTTAGCCATATTCTTACCTTATCTTACCACCTAAAAACTTAATGGTTTAAATAGTATAAAGGTTTTAGCCCAGTTCATCAAATCAACTTGGTGGTAACCTAATACCTGCCTTAATAGGGGATATTCCCTTTACGAAGGTTCAATACAACCTTCCGGATTTTAGGCAAAAGAAAAAGAATAAGAAGGATGCACAACAATCCGGCCAGCATAATATAGTAATAATCACGGGTTGCTCTTATCAGGATCTGTTCTTTGATAAGGCTATTGAAGTGAATTTGTGATGCCTCCTGTGCGTTGTATACATCGTTGCCTGCGTTCAGATAAGAGCTCCTGATATCCTCTAAAACGAGGGGAAGCCGGGAATTGGTTGCTTCCACGCTTTCACGAATTTGTTCTCTCGCAGAAGATTTTGTCAATAACTGTACCTGATTATTAATAGCGATACTGATACAAAACCCAACAAAACGTGAGAAAATACCGATAAGAGATGCGTTGAATGCTATTGACGGAGGGGCTGCAGATGCGGTAAAGGTAACGATGGGAACAAACAGAACCCCTGTAGCAACCCCATAAATAAACAAGGGAAATATAAAGTCTGTGGAATCCCCGGTTACTGAAACAAATTCCAGCATATAAAAATAATACAAAGCCATGATGACAAAACCTGAAAGGATCAGCCGTACAAGAGGTGTCCCGGATAATAGTAACCTTGAAGTTACAAACATACTGAGAACGGTTCCCATAATAACAGAGATCCACATAGGAATCGTGTGCAGCGGATCAGTTTTTAAAATGGTTTCCACATAGGCATAGGTAAGCCCTGTTGTTCCCTTAAAAATGTAGAAAACAACAAGCAAGAGCAGGCCTATGATACAATTGCCGGTCCTGAAAATCCGCAGATTGATAAGCGGGCGCTTTACAGACATTTCTCTGGCGATGAAAATCGTCAGAAGTACTACCGCAAAAATACTCAGTACCGTAATAACAGAGCTGTCAAACCATCCGGATTGCCGTCCATAAACTAAAATATAACCCAGTGTAAGACAGAATAGGGTATAGAAGAAGTATCCGGCCCAATCTACCTGGAAAAGCGGGAATTTTTTATGAAATCTGGCTTTTGCATTCATGGTGACCCAGACAATAACAGCCATAGCCATCAATACAACATTCTGTCCGTAAAACAACCAATTGAAGTCAAAAAATTGGAGCATTATACTGGAATAGATGGCATAAAAAGGAACCGAGATCTGTATTCCTGCATACAGCAGAGTGTAGCCTATGATCCTGGCTCTGGTAGAATGCAGGCGTGGAAATGTCATTTGGAGAACAATGCTGCAGAGCAGGGCACAGGCGATTCCCTGAACAAATCCACTCAAAAGGAAAAGAATCCAGCTTTTGCTATAAAAGCAGGCCAGTGAAGACACCGAATTCAGGATAAGGCCTGTCAGAAGATATTTTCGCGAAGTAAAATACTTCACAATACGGAAATCCAGGGCCAAAAAAGTAACTGCTGAGCCATAGGTAATCACCATACCATACTGTACATCCGCGGGCTCTACACCATAATAGCCCATTACCGCCGCGGGACTGCTGTACGCTGCAAAACTAAAAAGAGAGGTCATCAGGATCCCAAAAATAAGTGTTCGTGCGAGCCACTCAGGGATCCATTCTCTAAAAACGGGAATAAGATGAATCTGCATATCTGCTATTTTAGAACATAAACATTGGCATTCATTCCTGCAGAAAGCTTGGCAAGCTTCATGCTGCTGTCGGTCAGCTTGATCCGTACCGGGATGCGCTGGGTAATCTTCACGAAATTTCCGGTTGCATTATCAGGCGGCAGAAGAGAGTACCGGGATCCCGTAGTAGGTGACAGAGACTCTATAATTCCTCCGAATTTTTCTCCGGGATAGGCATCTGTTTCTACGGTGACCTTCTGTCCGATAGTGAATGTTCTGATCTGAGTCTCCTTAAAGTTGGCCACTACCCATTTCTGCTCAGATGTATTGACCACAAATGCCAGGGTTTGTCCGGGCTGTATCAACTGTCCTTCCTGGATGGATTTCTTTCCTATCTTGCCGTCAAAAGGAGCGGTAATAACTGTATACCGGATATCCAGATTCTGTCTTTTCAGTAAAGCTTCCTTTATGCTGATCTCTGCATTCACGGCTGCACGTTGTGCCCTCACATCATTCAGCTTAGATTCAGCTACCCGTAAGGACGCGCGGGCCTGCTCGTAATCGGATTGATTGATCACCAAAGAGGTGTGTACATTATCAAATTTCTGTTGGGTGGTAGATTCATCCTCCAGAAGACTCTTATAACGCTGGTATTCTTTCTGCTGCTGTGCGAGTCTCGCCCGTGATCCTGCCTCCTGAGCTCTGCTGACCTCAATGTTTTCAAGCTGTGTTTCCTCATTGGCACTAAGTATGCCAAGCTTTGCCCGGGAGCTTGTAAGTTCTGCCAGGGCGGCTTCTTTTTTCAATCCATACTCTTCACGTTCAATGACGACCAGTGTATCTCCCTTTTGTACTTCCTGGTTATCTCTAAAGCTGATCTTGCTGATATAGCCGCCTACCTTTGCATTGATGGGGGAGAGGTATGCGTCTATCTGCGCATCATTGGTTTCTTCATACCGTGTTCCTTTCCAGAAATACAATCCTGTCCATGAGATCAGGACAATTAATAAGGCGATTCCAAACCATTGAGTAGCAGTGGCTACGATTTTATCTGTTCTGTTATTTTTCATACATGTTGATATTAAAGTGTTCCTGTGATAGCCAATAATCTGATATGGCTCAGTTTCAGATTGACAAGGGCAGAGGTGAGGCTGAATCTGGCCTCGAGCAGTACATTTTCTGCATCCAGAAGGTCAGTAAGTAATGATTCCTGATTAAGGTAACTGTTTCGGATAACGCGGACGGTTTCTGTGCTTTGTGCGATGTTTTTTTCCGCTGTCTCTACACTCTCGGAGGCCTGTATCTGTTGCAGGTAGGCTTCCTTCACCTGAAGGCTTATTTCATCCTTTCTTATGCCGGCTTTTTCTTTTTGCTGAAGACTTATCGTGCGGGCATGGGCAATGGAATGTTTGCTTTTGTAAAGATTGTCCAGAGAAAACTGCATTCTTACTCCGGTCTGCCCATATCCCCACAGCGCATTGGAATAGGGATAAAACGAAACCTGCGGATAGGTGTAATTATAATCGGAATACAGGGATACTTTGGGAAGTCTGGCGGATCTCGTCTGTTTTTCGGTCAGCTCACTGATCCGGATTTCACTGGAGGCTATTTTTAATTCAGGAGAATTATTGAGCGCCACGTCCATGTACTCCGGATATCCAGTATTTTTTATTGAGTCTGTAAGCAATAATTCCCGGTAAGGAATTGCAACCGACTGTTCAGCCTCCCTTCCCATCAGCGTATTGAGTCTCTGGCTGGCGATCTCTATTTTTTTTGATACATCCGAAAAACTGAGTTCCATCTGAGACAGTTTTAAAGAAGTACGTAATACATCACTTTTCAGAACGATTCCGTTCCTGTTAAGACTTTCTATCGTTGATAGCTGTTTCTTTTCTGCAGCTATTTCTGCAGTAATAAAATCTCTGAACTGTAGAAACTTATACAAATCATAATATGCCACAGCAATGGCGTAGTTTACATTATTCCTTTGAAGGTCAAATTCATATTGTCTGTGAAGCTCTTCCTCTTCTTTTATTCTGACCGCTCGCCTGTCTTTTCCTCCGTTATAAAGATTGAGATTAAAATGGTAACCTGCTGCATATCCATATTTTGAAATGGGAACATCCTGCGGTGACGAGAAAAGACCATTGTCATAAATCAGAAATTTTGAATTCAGTCTGAAATCTCCGGCAAGAGTAAGTTCTGGCAAAAGTTTATCTTTAGCCTCAAGAATGGCAATTTTGCTTTCCTGACGGTTAAGATCAGCCAGCAGAAGGTGCCTGTTTTGGGCTGCTGCTATTTTCCATACTTCTTCCAGGGTCAGCAGTTCAGGACTGTCCGGTTCCGGTATCTGAGCCCATACTGCCATCGGTAATATCATAAGGCAAAGCGCATATACGTATTCTTTCATGGGTAACTTATTTGTACCAGCAAAATTATCTGGTAAGACCAGCATACTTTTTGTATTATTAGCCTTATTTTTGTTAATTCAGGCCAAAATTTCGAAAGGCAGCTACTAGGGTATTAATTAAATTTGAATCAATGAGCATTTTAAAAGAACTGGCAGAAAGGGTAGATGGCTGTCCTGCCTCGATATCCGTCATAAGGACGCAATGGGAACAAAAACTCCCGATGCATAAGCACGAGAAAGGACAATTGCTGCTGGTAACTGATGGGATGGCCAATCTTCGCACCAAAGAAAAGGACCTTTATGTTCCTTTGAATCACTATATCTGGATGCCTAAAAAATATGCCCATAACCTGATGTTCAATTCCAGAAATCTGCATATTATCAACATCTATTTTCCGGATCACGAGGAGGCGGATCATCATTTTTATGACGATCTGGGAATATATCCGGTCAGCAGTTTACTCTCAGAGCTTCTGAAATTCTGCAGCCAATGGAATGGAGATTTTCTTCCGGGTTCATGGGAATATGAATATCTGCTGACCCTGAAGCATCTGCTTCCGCGGGAAGATCTGAAGAAATTCTCTATTCAGCTTCCTGTGACCGACCACCCGCGGCTGAATGAAATGTTAACCTTCATCAGGGAAAACCTGGAAAGTCCCCTTACACTGGAATACATGAGCATGCGGTTTGCCATGAGCGTGCGAAGCTTTACCCGCTTTTTTAGTAATGAGCTACAAGTCTCATTTGTGCAGTATCTCAAAATGATCAGGATCATCCGTGCCATGGAATTAATGCAGGAAACAGATTTGAGTATGAGTGAGATTGCCTATCAGATCGGATACTCCAATATCTCTGCATTCAGCAATATGTTTCAGCAGCTGACCAATATGCGTCCTACCGCCTTTAAACTGATGTCTTCAAAATAGAAAGCTGTGCTATCCGTATTCTCCTCATAATTTAATTCATGGGTATAAATTTGGGAGACCATGCCTATCAGAAAAGGTATAAAAAACCGCCTCATCAATTGTGAAGCGGTTTTGTATAGGTAGAACAGCATAAGAAGAGGCTATTCTGATTTTAAATTTCAAACTTTGTATAGTCTGTTTCTAATTACGCAAAAACTGTCCAATACCCGGCGAATCAAAAGTAAAAGCATTCTGATTTTCAGACTTGTCAATTTTATTGCTGATGGTCAATGCCCAAAGCACCAGTTCTTTACAGAAATTCTGATCTTCCAAGCTAAATTCCGATGCATTTTCTTCAACCACAGTCACCAAAGGGTTAATCTTGTTAAGTTTAGCATAAAATTCTTCATCCGAATCATTGTAATTCAGTTCCAGATGATTTTTGTTAAACCATCTGATGAGTTCGGTGTAGGCGGTATTGATTCCCTCTTTTTCCAGCTTCGGAATACGGGGGAAGATCTCTTCGAACTGCCTCATGACTGCTTTGTCGATAAGCATTTTGGCAACAAAGTCTGCACCTTCCTGTTCTCCTTCATATACCAGCTCAATCTTTCCTGTAATGGAAGGGACGATAGACATAAAATCAAGCAGACGGACTGTTGTTTTTTCAGCTCCGGATTCAATCAGACGCAATTTTGCTGCCGCCATCAGATTCTCCATTGCACTGATGGTCAGACGGGCACTTACCCCACTTTTCGCATCTACATATTCGCTGACACGGGCTGCAAAAGCAACTTCTTCCAAAAGATCTTTGGCCAGATCAGGAACCTTGATCTTCGATTTGTCTTCAGCTGAGATCAGGGCCTCCTGTTCCGTTATTTTTCTTGCAAGGGCAATCGTATGGGGATAGTGGGTAAAAATCTGTGAACCTATCCTGTCTTTCAGTGGTGTTACAATACTTCCCCGGTTGGTATAATCTTCCGGATTGGCTGTAAATACAAACTGAATATCCAGGGGCATTCTCAGCTGGAATCCCCGGATCTGAACATCTCCTTCCTGCAGGATGTTAAACAGCGATACCTGAATTCTTGCCTGTAAATCCGGAAGCTCGTTCAATACAAATATAGAACGGTTGGAGCGGGGGATCATTCCGTAATGCAATACACGCTCATCAGAATAAGGAAGCTTGAGAGTCGCGGCCTTGATAGGATCTATATCACCGATCAGGTCAGCAACATTCACATCAGGAGTTGCCAGCTTTTCGAAGAACCGGTCCGAACGGTGTACCCACGAAATCGGAGTTTCATCACCAAGCTCTGCCAGGAGATCTTTAGCGAATTTTGATATCGGGCGAAACGGGCTGTCATTGATTTCGGAGCCTTTTACAACGGGCATGTATTCATCGAGAAGATCTACCATACTTCTGGCGATCCTGGTCTTAGCCTGGCCCCTTAACCCCAGAAGGTTGATGTGATGGCCGGCAAGGATAGCCTTTTTCAGTTGGGGAATTACGGTATCTTCATAGCCCCAGAGACCCTCAAATACAGGTTCTTTAGCCCTGATCCGGGCAATCAGGTTGGCCTGGATCTCTTCATTGATTGTTTTATCAGTATAACCGGATTCTTTTAATTCTTTGAATGTAATATCGTTTTTCATTTTCTTTAGGTAATAATACTATTTATATGCAAATACTTATCGTTAGTTTTAACGATCAGGTTGAAACTCACGTTCTCTATATCCGCTTGACTCTGTTTTTCTCATAATCCTCAAAAATCATTTGTCCCAGACCGGAAAGACCAGTTAAAAAAGCTTTTCCTTTATTTTGGGCTGTAAATGCTTCCACAAACTGACGCAGGTACGGATCCTGGGCAATCATAAAGGTGGTAATGGGAATTTTCAGTTTCCGGGCTTGTGCCGCCCTGTTGAGACACTGGGTAACAATCATTTCGTCCAGTCCGTAGCTGTTGGTGTAGAATTCACCGGTCGGCAGCTGAATACAGCTTGGCTTACCATCTGTGATCATAAAGATCTGCTTGTTGGTATTTCTTTTTCTACGGAGAATATCCATGGCCAGTTCCAGTCCCGCGACCGTATTCGTGTGGTAAGGTCCCACCTTTAGATAAGGAAGATCTTTGATTTTGATCGGCCATGCTTCATTTCCAAAAACAATAATGTCTATGGAGTCTTTTGGATATTTCCGTTTAATAAGCTCTACCAGGGCCATAGCTACTTTCTTGGCGGGAGTGATGCGGTCTTCACCATACAGGATCATCGAGTGGCTGATGTCAATCATGAGCACCGTACTCATCTGAGCTTTGTGTTTCGTTTCTTCTACAATGAGGTCATCTTCTGTAAGACGCAGATCTGAAATTCCGTTATTGATCTGGGCATTCTTTAGGGTTTCAGTCATATTGACAGAGGATAGGTCATCCCCATACTGAAAAGAACGGCTCTCGCCTTCGCGTTCATCACCGGTTCCTGTTTTTGCGGTACGGTGATTGCCAGCGCCACTTTTTTTAAGTTTTCCGAAAATCTGGTCCAATGCATATTCCCGTAAGGCAGCCTCCAGCTTCGGGGTAAGGAGATTTTTCCCCTTTCCCTTTCCAGAATTACCTTCTTCAGGTTCTTCTTCCTTAATATAGCCGCGTTTTTTCAGGTCTTCCTCAAAATCCTGAAGCGTATATTCAGCGCTGAAAATGTCATATTCCCTGTCGAGCATGTCCAGCCACTCGAACGCCTCTTCAATATCACCAGAAGTATGGGTCAACAGATCTTTGAATACATCAAAGACCCGGTCAAAATGGGATACTTCTTCCGGTGTATGCTTACTGAACGTAAAACCTCTCTGAGAATTTAAATCTTTACTTTTCATAAGATATGAAGCTGTTTTACTGTTATCTTTTTCCAATACCACCATCTGAGACGGATATGATGTTCGAACTGTAAGTGTTGCGGCTCAGATAGGATTGGGGTGTGATTAATATTTTTTAAACAGGACAAGTTAGGAAAATATCATTGTATGATCCGGGAAGGAAAATAGAAAAAACTAATGATCGCGATATGAAAACCGGATATCAGTATAGATTCATAAAACGTAACATCATCAATAGCTAAATAGTTCGTATACATCGGCGGTCGATAAGGTTCAAAGTGAATATTTTTTGTTATAGAAGAAGCATTTGCTGGCAGAAGATGGCAGTTCTGCGTGTAAAGAGTTGAGGAAGAGGGATAAATATCGGGACCATATCCTTAAAAAATACACATTTGTAAAATATTTTATTGAAGGCCTTGGTTTTTGCAGTTGATCTAAAAAAAAAGTTTTACACAAGCAAAAACTGAAATTTACGGTCTGTTTTAATGTTAAATAAAATTAAATCATCGGAATTTTATCACGAATTTACTTTTATAACAAGCCAAAAATTACTTTAACTTTGCTAATTAAATGCTAAACAAAGAACACAAAATTTTGAATGGTATCATTAATGCCTCATGCCTTGAAGATAAGTCATTAGGAAATTAACTTTATCTGATAAATACATATGAAATATAAATTTTTAAATTTTAAATTGAGGAAAATTGTTCATTACTCACTGATCCTGTGTATTCTCCTGATACAGGTAATTATTGCCATATTTTTTTATACTGAATTCGTTAATGAAAAGAAGCTAAACTTCATCAAGAACCAGCTGGAAGAAAGCAGGGCGCTGGGGGGGCTGACCGATAACTCAAGGAAAGACTTCCTCGATGCCCAGGAACATCTTCAGAAATATATGGTAAGCCAGGATGATAAAGATCTTAAACTTTATTTTCAGTCACTGAAAAAGCTAAGAACCAATTTTGACAAAATTGGTGAATACGAAAACTCAAGTCCAAGGTTGAAAAAGAATCTTGCACTTCATAAGCAGGATACAGTAAAGATCACAAAGCTGAAAGTACTGATTGATTCGGTTTATCAGTCTTCGATGAACCCTCCTGCCAAAATCCAGGACAAACAATATGAACCCGAAAAGTACAAAGGAGATTTTGAAAATCTCAAAATACAGACGCGTACCTATACGGATACCATTAAGAAGAAACGGTTTATGGGGCGCTTAAAAGATGCCATAACAGGAAAAGTGAATGTGCAGAAAGAAAATACAGTCATTACCCTCTCCAATGATAAAACAGTAGATATTTCCAACGTACAGTCGGAAATCGACAATACCATTAAATCCATGAACAGGCATTATGCAGCGGAGGTAAAGAAGGCTCAGCTCATTGCTGCTAAAAATCAGAGAGATAATCTGCAGTTTTACAGTAATTTCAGTAAACTTCTGGTGTACAGCAACGGACTGATTGAGGTGTACGAAAGTGCGATTAACGATTTCAAATCACAGCTTGAAAAAGAGTATAGCGAACAAAGCTCAAGCAATAACAGGATCAGGACCTATCTGGTATTGGGACTTATGGTACTGATGTTCATCGTCTCTATTTTGATTATGTATTTTACCCGCGTGGCTTTTATATATGAAAGGAAACTTAATGCTGCCAATGACGAAATTAAAAAGAACCTTAATTTTAAAAACAGGATTCTGGGAATGCTGAGCCATGATCTGAGGTCACCACTCAAGATCATTAATATTTTTATTGATAAAATTCACAGAACCACGCAGGACGAGACGATAAAAGACTACCTGAAATCCATAAAATTTACCAACAGTACCTTATTGCTGCAATCTAACCAGATCCTGGAGTATACCAAGAATGAAAACGCTGAGAAGGAACTTATAAAGTCTGTTTTTAATCTTAAAAATGAGATTGGGTCCATCGTGGAGGTGATTACTCCTTATCTTGAAACCCGGAATAACAGATTTGTCGTAACAGACAGAATTCCTGAAGATGTTGTTGTCAACTCGGATAATATAAGAATCAATCAGATTTTTATGAATATTCTCGGGAACGCCAACAAGTTCACAGAAAACGGGCAGATCGATCTTACCATGGTTACTGAGCCTGTGGATGAAAATAAGGTCACCCTGATCACCACGGTAAGCGATACCGGTATCGGAATATCGGAATCTGACCTTGGGAAAATTTTTGATCCCTATTATCAGGGAATGGTTTCTGATGAAGTGGACAATCTGGGCGCAGGTTTAGGTCTGAATCTGTGCAAGGAGATTGTAGAGCTTTTTGATGGTGATATATCCGTCTCCAGCAAGCTTCATAAAGGAACAACAATAACATTCAGAATCATTTTAAAAACTAATACATAATGGAACTACCGGTTGAAAACAGAGAGATTGTATTCCTTCTGGCGGACGATCACAGCATTGTACGACAGGGAATTGAGATCATCATCGATGATATTGCTCCCCATGCGAAAGTGTATCATACTTCGTCTTTACAGCAGGTGGTGGAGCTGGTGGAATCCAAAGGGATCGAAATGGCCATTATTGATGCTCATTTCCCGGACGGAAACAGTTTACATATTTTACCACAGATGAAGATAGCTAATCCGAATCTCAAAATCCTGATCTTTACGGGTCTGGAAGAGGATCTGCATGCTCTTAAATTCATTAAGGCAGGAGCGAACGGATACCTGAGTAAATTGAGTGAAGAAGAGGAGGTAAGGGCGGCCATCCTGAATTTCATTGAAAAAGGAGAGTATTTCTCCGATCTTTCCAGAAGCTTAATGGTACAGTTCGTCTTTAATCCGGACCTGATAAGCCCACTCAGTCCCTTAACGAAAAGAGAATTACAAATCGCAGAAATGTACGCAGACGGGCTTGGAAATCTGGAAATTGCGAATCATTTAAACATAAAGCAAAATACAGTAAGTACTATCAAAAAGAATATTTTTGAAAAATTAAAAATAGAAAACCTTGTTGAGTTGATCGATCTGATCAAAACACACCATAAAATTTAGACTCACTAAAAGATATTTTTACGCTTCTATACGACAAAAACACCAAAGTGTCGATAAATATCTATGGCGCTCCCGATATGTATCGACGGTGTTTATTGTGATTAGTATTCAGTAATGTCGTTACTTTGCAGTATAAAATTAAGGGATTGAAAAATTGCATAACCAAACACAAAATGCTTTTTTAATTTAAAATTTTATACAAAACACAAATGATTATAGTGGAAAAATAATAAACTATAATTATAAAAAACACAAAAATGATGAAAATTCATACGACAACTGATGAATTGAAGTGTATGAATAACCTGTAATGGGCTTCCTGAAAAAGCAAATGATCAAAATAAAACACAAATACATATAAAGAAGTTCAATTAACAGGTTATTATTACAAACAAAAAAGGAGGGTTCCCCCTCCTTTTTTATTTTTATTTGTTCCGATCAGATTTTCCTTTCCCTTCCAGATTATAAATTCAATCCTGAAGGTTTATTATAGGTGAACGGACTAAAGTCCGTTCCTATTGAATAGTAGTGTCATGAGCACTTTAGCTGAATTTTTTCACCGCTTCTGCACTTACCGGTGTGAAAAAATTGATTAGATTTCCGTCCGGATCCCGAAACAGAAGCGATCGGTTACCCCATGGCATGGTGGTAGGTTCCTGAACAATGTGATCAGTAACTTCTTTAATTCTTTCGTATTCTCCATCTACATCTGACACCAGGAATTCGATAATGGTACTTTGGGTGCTTTCGGATTCTGTCATATGTTCACCAAAAAGCTTCATCGTCTGTGTACTTCCAATCGCGATGGTGATTAACGGCATGGAAAGTTCTGCAAAATCTTCCGTATACCATTGGGCTTTTAAACCGGTTATTTGTTCATAAAACGACACAGATGACCTGATGTCTTTGGTAATAATTCTTAATGATGTTAATTTCATTTTGTCTTGCTTTTAATTTAGACAAAGCTACGGCAGAGTAGTGACAAGAGTATGTCAGCAGGTTATTCCAAAAGCGATAATTCAAAACGGCTCCTTCCTTCAAGAATTGATCTTTCACAACATCCATCCATTTGCAGAAATGCATTCATCGCTCAAAAGGCCACTTTTATCCTGAGGACAAACCTTATTTCTACGGTCAACAAAAAAGGCATTCCTTTATGTTTGGAATGCCTTATCTATAGGGTTGTGTTATCTACTGGATCACAAAACTCTGTCTGCTTTGCGTATGTGCTGAAAAGTAGCCTAATGCCCCGTTGCTGATATTACCCGGAGGATTAGCAGGAGTTACGCCGCTGCCTCCGCCACCGGAAATATCGAGAAGAGCACTGTAAAATGTAAATACGTTATTATCTATGCTTTGCATTTCTACATGGATGCTGTCTCCCGGTACAACCTCATGATCTGCTCCGTCACTGTCATCATTAGGCATCATTAAAGGACGCTGATTCGGTAATCCGTTATTGAGATTGTCTGAGAATACATTAATGTATTTTTTAGATAAATTATTAACGGTGAAAGAAAACAGATACCGGTTTCCCAATACTGAAGGATCAGTAAAAATTGGCAAAAGAGTATAGCTAATTTTATCTCCAAACTTAAAGGAATCCTGGGCCAGACCTTCAAAATCAACGGGTTCAGGCATCGTACTCTGGGCAGTATATTGCTGTCCTTCCGCCTGTATCTTCAGAGTATAAGTTCTACCTGATGCCCCTACAAATGCTGTGGTCTGATATTGACCATCTCCTATATAATGTAAAGTTTCAGTCTGTCCGGTATTATCACTCAAAACGACCTGCGCACCGGTGACTGCCGGGTATTGGTTGGGTTGTGTAAATGGTACAGATTTGGTAATCTTTACCACATAAGGACCTGCCTGATCCGTCACATTGCCTTCAATGACTATTTTTCCACTCTGATCTTCAAGATCAAGATCGATTTCTTTCTGACATGATGTGACTGCAAACAGGGATAATATAATTAGAAAAGTATTTTTCATGATTTAAAATTTGAAATTGTAAGTGATGTTAGGAACCCAGCGGAATAGTGAGGTCTGCATGGCACGGGTGGTTCCCGGATTGTTCGGATTGTCTTCGAAGGTGATGGTGTAAGCATTTTCACGTCCATAGAGATTATAGATTCCAAAAGTCCATGATCCCCGGAAACGCTTATTGGAAGATGGCTCGTATGTCGCGCTCAAATCCATTCTGTGGTAAGCCGGCATTCTGTCTGCATTTCTGTTGCTGTACTGGAAAACCGTTTGGCCGTTCAGTTCATATTTCCCGGTCGGGAAGGTCACTGCATTTCCTGTGCTGTAAACGAATAGTCCTGATAAAGACCATTTTGGATTCAGCTGATACGTCGCTACAACGGACAGGTCATGTGTTTTGTCCATTCTGGCATTATACCATTCGTTATCATTGATTCCGTTTATTTTTCTCTCTGTTTTAGATAAAGTATACGAGATCCATCCTGTAAGTTTTCCGCTTTTCTTTTTGGCGATCAGTTCCAGTCCATAAGCCCTTCCTTTACCAAACAACAGTTCACTTTCCACATCGGCTGCCGTATCGAAGGTGATCTGCGCACCGTTTTTGAAATCGATCTGGTTCTGCATCGATTTGTAATAAATTTCAGCATTCAGCTCGTAATTGTTGTTGTTGAAGTTTCTGCTGTATCCCATACTGATCTGGTCTGCGATCTCGGGTTTTACCGTGTAGCTGCTTCCAATCCATTGGTCGGTAGGATTTCCGCTGCTGGAATTGCTTAAGAGGTGAAGGTTCTGAGTATTGCGGGAATACCCACCCTTGATGCTGCTTACTTCATTGATTCTGTAATTGGCCGTAATTCTCGGTTCTATGTTGACATAGGTCTTACCAAACTGCCCCTTCTCCAGAAATCTGCTGTCGGTAAGGACTCCGTTTTCATAGGTATTAAAAGTATCACCGCCTAAAACACTGAACATCGAAAGCCTGGCGCCGTAATTAATGGTCAGTTTTTCAGTTGCCTTAAAGTCATCATTGATGTAGAGTGCATTTTCCCAGGATTTCCTAGGATTTCGGGGAAAGCTGCTTACGCTGGTCCCGGAAGCACTGCTTGGGGTGATGGTGTGATAAATAGACTGAAGTCCGAAGCGAACCGAATGCTTGTTGCCTGCAAACCATGTGAAATCCTGTTTCAGATTCCAGTCCTGTATTTTGGAATTTAATCCGAAATTATTGTCATTGCTTTTCAGGCTTACTTTATAATCGTAATTGCTGTATATAAATGAGGTATTGGAGAAGAGCTTACTGTTGATAATGCTGTTCCATCTCAAGGTAGCTGTCGTGTTCCCCCAGTCTGTAGAAAACGTGTTTCCCAGTCCCAGTACATCTCTTCCGAAATATCCTGACAGGTAAAGGCGGTTGTTTTCATTGATCTGATAATTAGCTTTCAGGTTCAGATCATAAAAGTACAGTTTATTGTCTTTAAAATCATTAGACGTTTTAAGAAATAAATCAGCGTAGGTCCTTCTCCCGGATACAATGAATGATGATTTTTCTTTCTGAATTGGTCCTTCTACACTCAGTCTGCTGCTGATCAGTCCGATTCCTCCATTGATATTATAATCTTTGTTGTTTCCGTCTTTCATTTTGACATCCAAAACAGAAGAAAGGCGGCCCCCGTACTGTGCAGGGCTGTTTCCTTTGATGATACTCGCATCTTTAAGCGCATCACTGTTGAAGGTACTGAAGAATCCCAGTAAATGGGAAGCATTGTATACAGGTGCTTCATCCAACAGAATAAGGTTCTGATCCGTGGCACCTCCTCTCACACTGAACCCGCTGCTTCCTTCGCCGCTGCTTTTAATACCCGGCAGGAGCTGGATGGTTTTCATCACATCCTTTTCTCCGAAAAGAACCGGGAGCTTTTCTATATTTTTGATGCTCAGGGTTTCCGTACCCATTTGGGCAGAAGTCAGATTTTTGTCCTTTCTGATTCCCGTGATCACTACCTCATCAATGGTGTTGGCCATCGGCTCCTGTTGGCTAAGGGGAAGGTCCAGCTTAATATTCTGATCAACAGTGATCTGTTGTTCAAAATCCTTATATCCGGGATAAGAAATGACTACCGTATAATTTCCTTCGGGTAATGACAGGGAGTAGAAACCATATTCATTTGCGACTACATGAATAGAAGGATCCTCAGCAACTTTTACACTGACTCCAATCAGAAGCTCGCCGTTTTTCTGGTCCTTGACCGTTCCGCTTACCTGATACTTTTGCTGCGCTATTGCCCAACTGCTGAGACAGAGCGCCGCTGAAGCAGCAGCAATTTTTAAAAAAGATGTTTGCATTAGTTTATTTTTTACAGTAGTAGAGCTTTCTAATATAGGTTACAGTTTGTTGGATTAGTTGAATAGAAAGGAGATTAGTTACATCTAAAGCTTTAGTTATGAAGTAAATCCGTTAAAAATGACTTTTCTGGAAAAACAGGAAGTAAAAATAATCTGAAATGATTACATAAAAAATAATATTATGCATTGTATATTGATTTTATTTGCTTGTTTATGTAAAATAGTAATAGAATAAATTATTATCCTTTTTTATGCGCATTTTTTTTCATTTTAATTCAAAACATAAGTCGGAAGCCCATAGAAAGGACTGAGTGAGTATGGGGTCAGGGAAACAAGTAGGCTCAGGGATGTTTTTTTCGTTTTCATGATGACTTATTTTAAAACCCGGTTTCTTCTTCCGGGCCAATACTAAAACAAGCTAAAGCGTAAAATATTGCATGAAAGAAAAAATAAGATGGATAACTACAACATCATATACTGGCTCCTTTGCTTACAATTTAAAATAACATAGTCTTAAAGTTATAAAAATACGGTCTCTTTTCAATTTCTGAATAGCATACTTAGGTATACTCAATACAAAGGCTGGTACAGACCATTTTGGGTAGGAGAGCTACACAATGACAATATCTTTGATGAAGCGGCATCCATATCCTTATGAACTTATTTTCCGATTTTGCTGGGCAATATATTGTATTTTCTTTTGAATGCTGATGAAAAATGGCGTGGATTCTTATATCCAACAAGATCTGAAATTTCACTGATATTCAGGTCACTGTCAAGAAGCATTTTTTTCGCCAGCTCCATTTTGGTATCATTCCAGAATCCAAAAACCGTAGTTCCAAAAAGCTCCTTAAATCCTTTCTTTAAGGTAAATTCATTGGTTCCAACCTGATGGGCAAGATCATTCAATGAACGTTCAGCATTGAGATTGCTGAGGATAAAATCCCTGACAGCGTAGATCTTTTCTTCATCTTTCTTAGCAAGAGAGGATGCTGAGGCCCCATCATCGAAAAGCTGTTCCAGTTGCAGCAGAAGCAGCTCGGTGACTTTTGCTTCCAGGTAGATCCGTTTGAAAGTCCCTTTTCTGTCGCAGTGCATGATGTCATTCAGGATCCCGTACATTTCGAGGCTGATGCGGTTGTGCTCAGGATGAATAAGAGATGAGCTCTGCTTTTCTATAGCATTTCTGAATGTTTCAAATAACCCGGAATGGTCAGGAAGAAATTTTTTAAAGAAGTCCGGAGCCAGATTGATTTCCAGGACATGCATATCCGGTCCGTCAAACTCCATTTTGCCCTGCATTTTATGAGCATAAATAATGTTGTGCTGATAGCTGTCAAACGCTACGGTTTTCTGAAAATTACCGGAAGTGGCTTTACTTTTTCCTTTAAGGGCAAAATGCATCTCTACCGTATCGAAGTCACTTTCAAAATACAGCTGGAGCCTGTTGGTTAATGAGATATTTCCAAAGCTTATATGCACATTCCCGAAACAGATCTCATGATAAAACCCGTCCCCATAAGGCGGAACAAGCCGGGTGACACATTCCTGTATGTCCCCGTCACTTACATAATAGGTATCGGGATAACTTCTTTCCATCAGTATTTTTCCAAAGCTTTCATCGTATAATCGTAATGTCATGTCATTTCCTTTCGTTAGAATTTCCTTTTTGCGGACTTTTTATTCCGTCTCACATACCCAAACTGCTGACTGTCTGTGCTACTTTTGCACAAAGGTAATGATTATTTAGAATCATTCTTAATAACTAAGTTGTTTTTTATGAAAGAATCCAAGAAAAGAAAAAATGGAATTGCCCGGCTGCTGGAAATCGCAGGACGAAGAAAGATGATGCTATTCCTTTCCGCTTTTCTGGCGGTAATCCATGCACTGCTGAGCCTGGTCCCTTATATTCTGGTATTTTACATCATCCGGGAACTGACGCTGGAAACAGTGGATTTCAGTCTGGCAAAGCGCTATATTATATATGCTGTGATTGCCGCGGTGGCAAGTATGGTGGTATTCTTCTTTTCAGGAATTCTCTCTCATATAGCGGCATACAATATTCTGTTTGAGCTCAGACGGTTCATTGTAGACAAAGTCGGAAGGTTGCCTATGGGCTATCTCAACAACAGAAACTCAGGAGCGCTGAAAAAAATACTGTCTGATGATGTGGAAAGAATTGAAAACTTCATAGCCCACCAGATCCCCGATTTTGTAAAAGGGGTCGCGCTGCCTGTGGTGACAATTGCTTTCCTTTTTTCTCAGGATTGGAGACTCGCGCTGATCAGTTTTGTTCCGTTGATTATTCTCGGAATCTGGATCCCCGTGATGTTTGGTGGCAAAAAATCAAAAGTACTAATGAAAAACTATCATCAGTCATTGGAAGATATGAATGCCGGTATTGTAGAATATGTCAGGGCTATGCCGGTGATGAAAATCTTCGGACAGTCTGCAGAAACATTTGACAAATATGGAAATACAGTGAAGAGATTCAATGGCTTTGTCAATGACTGGGTAAAGTCGAGTACACCCGCTTTTGCAGTATTCATGAGCTTTATCAGCAATGCCATGCTTCCGGTATTGGCGTTGGGGTTGTATTTGTACTTTAGGAATGGGGTAACGCTGGCCACTTTATTATTGTTCCTGATCCTGGGAACAGGCTACATCAAACCTCTCTTTGTGCTGAGTAATATGGGAATCCAGATTTCAGTGATCAACCGGGGAGTAGAGCAGATTGATGCGCTTTTGTATCATCAATATTTAAAAGAAAACCATGAAGATCATCAGCCGGAAAACCTGAGCATAGCATTTGAAAATGTGAGCTTTGCGTATGATGAGAATAACCTTGTACTGGATAATGTTGACTTTGTCATCAGAGAAAAATCCATTACAGCGCTGGTAGGCCCTTCAGGAGCAGGTAAAAGTACGGTAGGACAGCTTTTAGCCCGCTTCTGGGATGCCAGTAGAGGAACGGTTAAAATAGGGGGTGTGAACATTATGGACTTCCCTCAGGAACAGCTGATGGAAATGGTTTCCTTTGTATTCCAGGACAGTTTTATGTTCCAGCAAAGCATGTATGAAAATATAAGAATGGGGATGGATAAAACCCGGGAAGAAGTGGAGGAAGCTGCAAAAGCTGCCCAGATCCATGAGGTTATCATGAATCTTTCCAACGGTTACAATACCTTATTTGGACAGTCGGGAGTACATCTGAGCGGAGGAGAGCAGCAGCGCTTTCAGCTTGCAAGAGCCATTCTTAAAAACGCACCGATCCTTATTCTGGACGAAGCTACTGCATTCGCAGATCCTGAAAATGAGTATAAGATCCAGCAGGCATTCAGCCGCCTCATTAAGGATAAAACCGTGCTGGTTATTGCCCATAGGTTGAGTACCATTACCGATGCTGATAAAATTTTGCTCTTTGACAAAGGAAGTCTTATTGGCGAAGGTACCCATGAAGAACTTCTCGAAGAAAGTGAAATGTATCAGAGAATGTGGAACGCTCATGTCCGTGCTAAAGAATTTGTCATATAACGATAATGAAGACTGTCATGGGATCCGTCATCACTCCTATGCGAAGAAAAAATGATAACAGGGGAATTCCCCGATAATAACTTAAGTATGAAAAATTTTAAAACCATCCAGGCTGCACTCAGTGTCAGCAGAAAAGAATACATAACTCCGCATTATATAAGAATTTTTCTGACAGGCGATGATGTGCCTTTAATAGCGAATACCACAGTGGGAGTAAATAATAAGATCCTGATTCCGCCTAAAGAAATCAATACCATTCACTTTCCTGAATTCGATTATGATAAAATGGCATGGAAACCCCAGTCCGAAGACATCCGTCCAAGCATAAGAACCTATACCCACAGAGGCATTGATCTTGAAAACAATGAAATATGGATTGATTTTGTGGCACACGGTGATGAAGGTCCTGCGTCGGCATGGGCAATAAACTGCAAACAAGGCGATGTGCTGGGAGTCATGATGAAAGATGGAAAAACTGAACTTTATGGCAAAGCGGAAAATTATCTTTTGGTGGCCGACGCAACAGGAATTCCGGTATTGGCTGCCATTCTGGAAGATCTTCCGGATACCGCCCGTGGTACCTGCATCATTGAGGTTCATGGTAAGGAAGATGAACAGGATCTGGAAACGGCTGCAGATATCAATTTTATATGGCTTCACAATAAACGCCCCCAACGGGGCAGTAAACTGGCTGAAGCGGTACATCAGCAGCAGCTGCCTGAAGAATCACGCTCAGGTTACGTGGCTGCAGAATTTTCTACAGTAAAAGAGATCAGGAGCTACCTAAGAAAAGAAAAACACTGGAAACAGGAAGAGCTGTATGCTTATTCCTATTGGAAAGCAGGGGTGGCCGAAGATAAATCTGCCATGGACAGACACCGGGAAAATGCAAACAGTTAAGCACAATAAAATACAGCTCAATGATGTCCTGTATAAGGTAAATTCAGGACCCGAATTTATGACACATAATTATTAGAAAATGAACTATTCAAAAAAAATAAACTGGTCTTTTGCAGCGGCCATTATGGTATCGGTATGTTGGTTAATCGGCGATATTTTTGTAGCCGGTTTCGATCCCAATCCGGCTGATTATCCGTTGTTTTCAAAAACATACGCCGGGCAGGCTGATTTGGAATTTGCCACTTTAATGCTCGAAGGATCTACTTCCAGACTGATGTTCGGGGCGCTAATAGGGGCACTTACAGGTCCTTTGCTGCTTCCTGCGACATGGCTGGTATATCAGTTTTTTAAAGACACCCAAAAATGGTATGCCGTCTCTGTATATTGGGTGCTGCTGGCTGGAGCGGTGCTGTCTCCTTTGGGGCATGCAGGATTTTTTTATGTGGGTGAGATTTATAAAGCGGTATATCACACAGATGCTGCTTCCCATCCCTATCTTCTGGAAACAGGAAGAAGTTTTATGAAAATGCTGAATATCGCATGGGGTGCGGCCATAGGTGTTTTAGCGATCGGCTGGATTTCATTTGCGGTATGCATTCTTTTAAATAAAACCCTGCTTCCGAGGTGGATGGCTTTAGTGACTCCGTTTATCCTCACCTTGCTTATTATTCCGTTGAAAGGCTTTTTACCGCTTCCTTATTCCGGGTGGGTTGGCGGAGCGATATTCAATATTGCATATCTGATATTTTTCAGTTCATTGCTTTTCCTCTTCAGAAAGAAGCTGCTGAAAGAATATGTAATGCTTAAAAGAACCTTAGCATGATAAAGAACCTGAAATACGTGACCTCCTTTAACCCAAAAGATACCAGGAATGTAGCTTTTATGGAAATCATACACAGCCTTTTCATTGCTGCGCCGTCAGGGATTTTGCTGATTGTGGTTTGGGAACTGTTCTCAGAAAGACCAGATACGGGAAGAATATGGACGGTGGTAGCATTGATGGCGGTAATGCTCATGGTGCAATTCTTTGTAGCGTCCCGTTCTATGGTGCGGTCCAATCTTTTGGTCTATGACCTTTCCACAAAACTCCGTATTAAGCTGGGAAACCATATTCAGAAATTTTCTTTGGGATTCTTCAAACAGAAAGATCCGGGGGAGATTGCATCGGTGGTCCTGCAGGATGTGGCGAATTTCGAAGGAATATTCGGGCACAGTATCGGGAACCTCGCTTCTGCAGCCTTTGGAACGGTTGTGTTATCCGTATTCTTACTCATCTATGACTGGAGGTTGGCCCTTTGCCTGTTGCTGGCTTTACCATTGATCTATCCTTTTTTAAGGATCGCCAATTATTTCGTAAGCCGTCTGGGAAGAAAGCAGATCGCTGCCCGCAATACCGTGGGAGCCAGGTTTCTTGAATATGTACAGGGAATCCGCCACCTCAAGTCTTATGGATTAACAGGGCAGAAGCATAAGAGTCTGGAAGATGCGTTCGACAAGCTGCGGAGAGAATGTATCCGTCTGGAAGCAGTACCCGGACCTTTTATTGTGACTGCAGCCATTGTATTTGAAATAGGATTTATTTCAATGGTAGCTCTGGGACTGTATTTCCTGCTTCACCAGTCGGTCACGGTACCGGTGCTGATCACCTTCCTGATTATGGGATACAACCTCTACAATCCGCTAAAAGTGGTTATGGTAGATTATCTGGTCCTGAGATATATGAATGAAAGCCTGAACCGGATCATAGGGGTGCTGGAGGAACCTACTATGGAAACCGAAAAGAATGAACTTCCCCTGAATTATGAAATCAGGTTCAGGGATGTGAATTTCGGCTATCAGGAAAAGAGGACTCTTCAGCATATTAATTTTACCGTTCCGGAAAATTCAATGCTTGCGTTGGTGGGACATTCGGGATCGGGGAAAACAACGGTTGCATCGCTGATTGCCAGATTTTGGGATGTTGATGAGGGAAGCATTACCGTGGGCGGCACTGATATCAGAAATATCAATCAGGATACTTTTTACAGCATGATCAGTGAAGTTTTCCAGGAAGTATATCTTTTTGATGATACCATCTATAACAATATTAAGATCGGAAATCCCGGGGCTACCGATAAAGCGATATATTGTGCTGTTGAACAGGCGCAGTGCCTGGAGTTTATCAGTGAATTGCCGGATGGGATCAACACCAGGGTAGGTGAGGGAGGAAACAGGCTTTCAGGAGGCCAGAAACAGCGGATCAGTATTGCCAGGGCTCTGCTGAAAGATGCTCCCATTGTTTTGCTGGATGAAGCAACGGCCAGCCTTGATCCAGAAAATGAAATCCACATCCAGCGCGCCATTCAGGAACTGGTAAGGTCTAAAACGGTCATTGTTATTGCTCATAAGCTTTCTACCATACAAAACGCCGGACAGATTCTCGTTCTCAAAGAAGGTGAAATTGCAGAAAGAGGAAATCACAAAGAGCTTTTACATAAAAACGGAATCTACCGTACAATGTGGGATCTCCAGCAGCAGTCAAATGGCTGGAAAGTAAAATAAAACACAAATTTATATTTAACTATGCTAAAGATGGATGGAGGGGATTCTTTACCTTTGGAAAAGCATCACCTGATGTAGTGGCGGCCTTTAAATCCGAAGATTTAAAGGCCTTTTTTGATATGAACGTGCCCGGCTCTGCATTTGATCCAAATATTTATCTTATATTGCCTTAAAGAATTGCCGGAAACCTATGGAAAATGTGAAAAAATGGAGCAGCAGCAACTGGTCAACGCTGATCCTTGTTATTGTGTTTGTGACATTACTGGTCAGCCCGGATGCCAAAGCATGGCTGATGAGACAGGTGGCCTCAACAGGTGTACTGAACTCCGGTATGTCCAGGTCAGAAATAAAAGACGACGAAGCCACTGCCATATTTTCGTATGCTGATTTTACTTTAAAAGACCCTTCAGGTACAAAGGTTCATTTGTATGATCTGAAAGGGAAAGTGGTTTTTATCAACTTCTGGGCTTCATGGTGCCCTCCGTGCCGTGCCGAATTTCCATCTATCCAGAAATTTTATGAAAAATACAGGAGTCATCCGGATGTCGCTTTTATAACCGTTAACCTTGATGATGATCCTGTGCTGGGTCAGAAATATATGGAAGAAAAAGGATTTACCATTCCCTTTCTGCGTCCTGCAAGCGCAGTTCCGAAAACGCTATATGATGGTACACTACCTACGACGGTAGTGCTGGATAAAAAAGGGAAAATCAGGCTGCATCATAAAGGACTTGCAGACTACAGTAAAGATTCTTTTTATACAGATATTGATGTACTGGTGAAGGAAACGGGTCTTTAACGTTGGAGCGATATCTCACGAGGAAGTAATTTTAATCCGTTTACTGTAATATCCCTGAATTCCCCTATTACAACGATCACCAATATCCTGTAAATTTGTTCTCCGGTGACTGATCGCATTGACAGAAAATAGAAAATAATAACCATGAATAAACATTGCTATGACTTCTTTTAAACCCATGCCGGTTGAAACAATAGAAGCCAGCATTTTAAAGGAAATAAAAACTTTCCGGAATTTCCCTGTGACGGTTGACTTTCCTTGTCCTGAAAAATATAAAAAACTGGTGGCCTCTATTCAAACGATGGAGATCTCTTCAGAAACATTTCTTTACAGCGTGGCTGAAGCAGTTAACGAAAATAAAGAATTCCAGCTGAAGGAGTACTGGTGCTTTGCCGGAAACGGACAGGGAGACCGCTGGTTTTTGAACATGGAAGGGGCCGTTTTTTTCTATGATCACGATGCTGATGAAACTCTAATACCTATGAACATTACATTTGAACAATGGCTTCAGATGGCTTATCTTATCAGTGATCTGGATACCTGCCTGGAGGATTACGATGAGATCTCCGAGTCTGTACGAAAAGCATTCTATAAAGCTCTGAATACCATTCAGGAAGGGTTGGCTGAAAAATATCCGTTTATGGTATAATAAATTTGCTTAGCAATAAGGAGGTTACAAAAATGATATTCAAAATTAAAATATGAAGAAAAGTATATGGTTATCGGGGTTTTTGATGGTCATAGCCACTCGCGCACAAATCAAAAATGAACAGACCGGAACTTTCCGGGTAAAAGGTGAATGCAGTCTGGCAAAACGCTTGATAGAGCAGGCAGGAAACCGGAAAGATATTGCAAAAGTACAGTTTGATCCCTCATCAAAGACCATTGCCATAGCCTATGACCGTAGTAAAACGACAGCTAATGAAATACTGAAAAGAATCGCAGACGCAGGATTCGATAATGATGAATACTTTGCACCCAATAAGGCCTACGGACAATTGCCCGAAGGCTGCCGGTACAGCCGCCAGCTGGAAATGCCCAGGGAGCTTACTCCAGAAGAAAAAAAAGCAAGGACAAAGATTGATATTCCAAAAGATAAAAACCAGTTAAGAACCATCTTCGATTTATATTTTGGGATGAAAGAGGCTTTTGTAGAGACTCATCAGGGAAAAGCGGCAGATGAGGCAGAAAAATTGCTGGCTGCGATGGTCAACCTTCAAAGAAACTCACTGATCACCGGAATCATGACCGCTAAAGAAGTTTCGCTGATGAAGCTTAGGACCCAGAATATTTCCCAGGAAAAAGATATTGATAAGCAGCGCAAAATATTTGCTGATCTCTCTGTGATGATTCATACACTGGTAAAAACAGCAGCATTGGATTATCCCGTTTATTACCAGAGCTGTCCCATGTTTAAGGGTGGGTCAAACTGGCTGAGCAAAGATCAGGAGATTAAAAATCCTTTCTATGGAAGCGAGATGCGTACGTGCGGAAGCACGATAGAAACAATAAAGTAAACCTCTGGCAAAAACACAGATGCATTATAGAACATTACTTCAAAGCAAACATATAATTTTGAATAGAGCATGTTGGAGCAGCTAAGAACCCATATCGGAAAAGTGGTTCCTCTGGAAGAAGAGGAATTTGAATTGATCGCATCCTGCTTCACGTACAGGAAATACAAAAAGCATCAGTTTTTAATTCAGGAAGGTGAGGCGGTAGCGTACAACTATTTTGTGTTGAAAGGGCTACTGAAACTGGTGTATACCGATGAATCCGGGAAAGAACATATCGTAGGATTTGCGATGGAAGACTGGTGGGAAACTGATTTTCCAGCCTACTACCTGGGGAAAAAAGCCACAATGTCGCTTGAATGTGTGGAAGATACAGAAGTTCTATGCCTTAAGCTGGAAGATTACAGAAGACTATGTGCAGCATTGCCGAAACTGGAACATTTCTTTCTTGAAAAAGCCTATCTGGGCTATATCGCTGCACAACAGCGTATTGTTTCTACCATGACAACGGGAATCAAAGAAAGATATGAACAACTTTTGTCGAAATATCCTTCTCTGGTGCAGAGAGTTCCAAAGTCTCTTCTTGCAGCCTATCTGGGCGTTTCCAGGGAAACTTTAAGCCGTCTTTATCCTTAAAATGTGATTTTGCTCACTGCATAATTGTGATTCCGGTCACACAGATCTGCCGTCGGTATTCTGCAACTTTGCAGAGTAAATGTTTAATAAAAATCAACAGCGACAATGGAAAAAAGAACAGTAAATCCGTGGACATGGCAGGACGGGCGCAGTTATGCCCAGGCCGTAGAAGTAAAAAATGTAGAAAGTACCCTGTATTGTTCAGGTCAGGCAGCGATCGATCCAGATGGGACATCAAGTGATAAAGATATGAAATCTCAATTGCAGCAGGCTATTGCCAACCTGGAAGAAGTCATCAGGACGGCAGGCTATGATTGCAGTGGAATTGTGAGACTGAATATTTATACTACCTCAACAGAAGAACTATGGCCTCATTTTCCGATTCTTCAGGAATGGATTGCAAAACATCAGATCACCCAGGCTGTAACGATGCTGCAAGTAACAGGGCTGTTTGAAACCCTGACAGTAGAACTGGAGGCAACGGTGGTCCGTTAAACCATTCTGAACTAAAAAGCCACAACCTTCAAGCCTGTTTTGGAGGTTTTTTTCTTACATTTGATAGCAATCAATCTGTAATCAATACGAGATCTATGAATATCCAACTTTTTTCAAAAAATGCGCTGGTAGGGGCCGCTACCCAGGGAATCGGAGCCGGAATTGCCACAGAGCTGGCAAAATGCGGGGCCAATGTAACGGTGATGGCCCGGAATGAGGAAAAACTAAAAAATAGTGTGTCATTATTGCCTCTCATTCATCCTGATCAGAAACATCAATATGTTGTCGCAGACTTTTCAGATTTTGACAACTATAAAAAAATCATTGCTGCCTTTTTTAAAGATCACTCCATCGATATTCTGGTCAATAATACCAATGGCCCGGAACCTGGCCTTGCGCTGGAAAAAGATGTTGAAGACTATCAGAGGGCATTTGATCTGCTTTTTAAAACAGTTTGTGAGACCACTTTGCTCGCTCTGCCTCATATGATACAGCAGGGAAGTGGCAGGATCATTAATGTTTCATCCCTGTCTGTAAAAGAGCCTATCGGCAGTCTCGCACTTTCCAATTCTATCCGTTCCGCGGTCATTGCCTGGGCAAAAACACTGTCCAACGAAATAGCGCACCATCAGATTACCGTTAACAATATTCTTACGGGATATTTTGATACTGAAAGAATACAGAATCTGATTCAGCATGAAGCAGAGCAGAGCGGTAAATCTCCTGATGAGATCAAAGCAGGCAGAGAGCATAAAATTCCTATGAAACGATTGGGGAAACCCGAAGAATACGGTCACCTTGTGTCCTTTCTGGCTTCAGAATATGCTTCTTATCTCACTGGCGCAAGTATTCCTTTGGATGGAGGATTGAACAATACCTATTAAATAAAGAATCTTTTCATAAAAACAAAAGCCTTCAGATCACTGTTCTGAAGGCTTTTCTTATATAGTAGAGGTACAATGGTATCAGTAGATCCGATGATGAATTTTCTACATTTTTGTCTGTCTCTGTTGAAATAAAATTCACGACTGAAAAGAAATCATCTTCAATTTCAAGGCAAAGCTTAAAAAATTGTTTCAGCTCAAATTTTTCGCCTTATCCATTTTTTTTTAGTATTAATGTAATAAGTTCTTTTCATCAGTTGTCCTATTAATATTGGAAAATATCATATGAAAAACGGGTCCTTTAAAAAACGGAACACCATACTGGGTTGGTTCCTTTTCGTTGTTGCACTGATTACCTATCTATCCACGATAGAGCACTCTCTGAGTTTTTGGGACTGTGGCGAATATATCTCTTCGGCAGTTAAGCTTGAGGTAACCCATGCTCCCGGAGCGGCTTTGTTTCAGATTGTAGGAGCGGTAGCCAGTATTTTTGCATTGGGTAACACAGAGAACTATTCCATTGTCATCAACGCGATGTCTGCATTATTCAGTTCGCTCACCATTTTGTTTCTGTTCTGGACGATTACCCATTTTCTAAGAAGGCTTTTAAACAAAGATTTTAAAAACATTTCCAGGCATCAGGAAATCGCCATTTTATCTGCAGGAGTTGTTGGAGCGTTATGCTTTACCTTTTCAGATACTTTTTGGTTTTCTGCGGTAGAAGGAGAAGTATATTCTATGGCATCCCTGTTTATTGCCCTTTTGGTATGGCTTATTACCAAATGGGAAAATGAATATCAGGCTGCAGACAGTGAAAGATGGATCATTCTTATATTTTTCATTATCGGACTCTCTGTAGGGGTGCACATGATGTGTATGCTTGCTATTCCGGCGATCTGTCTGGTATATTATGCCAGAAACTATGCGTTCACCTGGAGGAGTTTTATCGTAGCGAATCTCATTACTCTGGGAATTCTGGTTTTTGTTTTCAAAATTATTTTTCCTCTGGTGATGACGATATTCGGAAGACTGGAGATTTTCTTTGTTAATGGACTAGGCCTTCCTTTCCATTCAGGAACGGTGGCTGCATTTATTGCCATGGCAGTGATCTGCTATTTACTGGTAAAATATGCCCGAAAATCTAAGAGAAAGGTCTACCAGACTGCGGTTCTGTCACTCGTATACATGATGGTCGGCTTTTCATGCTGGCTGGTGATTCCGATCAGGGCGAACGCGAATCCTCCAATGAACCTTAATGATCCTGATACGGCCATCGGGATGAGAGACTATTACAACAGGGTACAGTATGGTGACTGGCCCACGATGTACGGACAGAATTATACTGCCTTTCTCGATAAAAAAGGGATCGAGAAAAATGACGATGGAAGTTATAAAACGGAGAAGACAGGAGATATTTATGAGAAAGATGAAAAAACCGGAACCTACCGAAAAACAGGTGAGCGGTTCAACTATATATTCAGTAAATCTCATATCAGTCTGATGCCAAGAATGTTTAATGAAGATAAAGATGTAATGTCCAATTATATAGCCTTATACGGAGCTCCCGACTTTACCTTTAATTATGATAATGAAGAAGCAGCTGACAATCCGCAGGCTCAGCAGATTTTTAAGGAACTGAAGGCCAAATACGAAAATAATTCGATAACGGCACAGGATTATCTGAAGGTAAAGCCTTACGACCTGATCAATGTGCAGCGTCCCTCGTTTGCACAGAATATGAACTATTTTATTTCTTTCCAGAACGGGTATTACTTTGTGAGGTATCTGATGTGGAATTTTGTAGGAAGACAGAATGACCTCCAAGGACATATGGAAAATACACAAGGTAACTGGATTTCCGGATTTTCTTTTATTGACAATGCTTTACTGGGAAATCAGGACCATATGCCGGCTAAGTTCAGGAATGAAAGCACGGTGAGATTTTTTTTCCTGCCGTTTATTTTAGGACTGATTGGATTCTTTTTCCATCTTAACAGGGATTTTGGAAGATTCTACGCTATACTGTCATTATTTATCCTGACGAGTGTAGGAATCGTTTTTTATACAGGGGTAAAACCTTTTGAGGTACGAGAAAGAGATTATGCGATGGTGGGCTCCTTCTATGCTTTTGCTATTTGGATTGGTCTTGGGGCGGGGGCTATCCTGTGGTTTCTTCAATCTAAACTAAAGTCAAAAGGTACCATTCTCATAATTGGAGCAGTGTTATTGGGAATTCCATTGATGATGGGATTCCAGAATTATAATTCCCATGACCGCAGCCGTAAGACTGCTGCCCGTGACTATGCCTACTCATTTCTGAGATCACTGCCAAAAGACGATATTGTTTTTATTTATGGAGATAATGATACTTTTCCGGTCTGGGCGATCCAGGAAACAGAACGTTTCCGTGATGATGTGAAAACAGTCAATTTTACCCTTCTGGCTATGCCATGGAGCATTGATCAGGTAAAAAGGAAAACCTACAATGCAATGGGAATTCCCGGACAGCTAACCCATGATGATTACAGGGATGGGGTAAATGATCAGGTGTACGTCATGAATAAAGAAGAATGGGAAGGCCTTTTTTCTACCCTTAAAGAGCAGGGCGCCCCGGACACGGCATTCAGCGAATTCAGAAAATACCTGACCCAGGATTCCATGACCCTGAAAGAAGCTGTAGATTTCATCAAATTCAAATCTCCTGAAAAAGATGAATTGCTAAAAATGTACTTTGGGGAAGAAAAATATGAGAAGTTTAATATCCTTCCGGTGAACAAATTTATTCTTCCTGTTAATAAAGAAAATGCTGTAAAAGCCGGAATAATCAGCCAGGCAGATCTTCCGGATACCGTGGATCATATTACGATCAGCTACAAGGCCAGTACCCTTTATAAAAGTAATCTCATGATGCTGGATATGCTGGCAGGCTTTGACTGGAAACGCCCGATTAATTTCTCGTCAGGCGGCATGTATGATAGCGAAAATATATTCTATCTCGATGACTACCTGCAGTTTGACGGCTTCAGCTACCGCCTGGTTCCCATCTATACCCCTCAAAGTCCGGAGGGTGATAAAGGAAGAGTGGATGCTCATTCCCTGTATCAGGTTGTGAAGAACTTCAGATGGGGAAATTTTAAAGATCAGCGCATTTATTATGATGAAACAGCGACATCCAATATTATAGGCTACAGAATGTCTGTGAGCAGGGCTGTTTCAGCACTTGTTGCCAGCGGAGAGCCAGGTAAAGCACGAGAGCTGCTGGATCTTGCTGCCAAAGAAATCCCAGCCGGAAAATATAATGACCCGCGCTCTCTGAGCTCGATCGTAACCGCATATATGGTAGCCGGTGAAGAAAAGAAAGGGCTTGACCTGGCAGAAAATCTTAAAAAAGAAATATTTGAAGAGTATGAGTATTACCTGAGTCTTTCACCAGCCTTTCAGTCGGCATCCGGAAAACAGATGCGGACCAAGCCGATGGAATACGCTTTAGGAGTTTCGGCAGTTACAGAAGCTTATAAAACCTTAGGACAAAATGAAAAAGCCTATGCCTATCTGATCAAATCCATAGAGCCGGTTGATAAGAAGTTCAATGCTTTTATCCAAATGCTTAAGAGGGTGGGAAAGGAGAAGGCAGTGAAAGAATCTGAAAAAATTCAGAAGATCGCTCCTTTTTATCAGTATTTATTTGATATAATGCAGCCATTCGACTCTGCCTATTCAAAAAAGAAAGAGGTTCAGATTACAACAGAAATCATTAAGGCAACGCAGTAAGTAAACCGGTCGTGATGACCAATAAAACCCTTCGGATCTTCAGATCAGAAGGGTTTTTAGTAATAACATTATTTCCAGAATTCATCAGGATGATTGTCTTTTTCGTCGAAGTGTATCCTGTCTAGTTCTTTTCCAATCTGTTCCAGGGTAGTCCAACTTAGTTTTTCTTCCAGATGTGGGAACCAGCTGCGCTCTTCAAAACGGATATGCTGTTCCAGAAGATCTGCAAAATCTTGGAACGGACCGGAATCCCCATAATTTTCGATCTGGGAAATTAACTTTTTTAGCCGTGTATGTTCCGATTGGATCCGAACTGTATACTCATCTTCAAGATAGGGAAACAGGATTTCTTCTTCCTTCCGGAAATGTTCTTCAAGATGATTTTTCCAGAAATAAAAGATATAATTTTTAATTCTGGCAGCTTCCACTTGCTTTTTCAAACCCTGCCTGATTTTCCAGCTGCAAAGCAATCCGAAATGATGATCCCGGGAAAGATGTACTATATTGTCATTACGTTTCATATATTCTGATTAAAATTAATGGAAAATAAAATTTTAGACATGAACTGATGGTACAGGTCGGGATTCTACCGTTTTTCTTTTAAAGACCATCCGAACTTCAGCCCTATGATAAAAATAACAAGCAAAAGTTCACCGGCAGCCAGTAAAATATCTCCGGGAACACGCATCCATCTCAGGAAATGCATGATGTCAGTCTGCATAAATTCTGCAGAACGGGCATACCAATAGCCCTCCTTAATGGAAGCTACAGACTGCATGATTCCTATCGGCAGGAGGCTTATTGTTACCATGACCAGAAGGCCAATATTGGTGAGCCAGAATGCCCAGCTTATCAGCTTATCGTTCCATTGCCTGTCCGGATACAGCCCTCTCAGGACGAACAGCATCAGTCCGATCCCTAAAATTCCATAGACCCCGAAGAGGGCAGCGTGTCCGTGAACAGCTGTGGTATTCAGTCCCTGGATATAATATAAAGCAATAGGCGGGTTGATGGCAAATCCGAAAATCCCTGCTCCCAGAAAATTCCAGAAACACATGGCTATGAAACAGTAGATCGGCCACTTATATGCTTTGATCCAACGGGTAGATTTGCTGAGCTGATAATTCTGATACGCTTCATACCCTATGAGGACAAGCGGTACAATCTCCAGGGCACTGAAAGTGGCTCCTAATGCCAGTACAGCGGTAGGTGTTGCACTGAAATACAAATGATGGAATGTTCCCAGAATACCTCCACCAAGGAAAATGATAGTTGAAAATAAGACGGCATTTGTTGCTGCTTTTAATCTCAGTAATCCCAGCCTTGTAAACAGGAAAGCCGCCACAACCGTTGCAAAGACTTCGAAGAATCCTTCTACCCAAAGGTGTACGACCCACCATCTCCAGTATTCTGCAATAGCCATATGGGTTTGTCTTCCGTACATTAGCCCTGCGCCATAGAACATTGCAATAGCTACAGAAGAAAGGGTGAATAACAACAGCAGATGCCGGTCTCCGTCTTTACGTTTCAAGGCAGGAAGTAGAGCTCTCACCATTAGTACCAGCCATAGAATAAGCCCGGTCAGCAATAAAATCTGCCAGATTCTTCCAAGTTCCACATACTCATAACCCTGATGTCCCCACAGGAAATTGTCCACCAGACCCAGCTTTTGCATAACGCCAAGCCACTGTCCCGTCAAAGATCCCAATACAACGATCAGTAAAGCTCCGAACAGGACATTCACACCCAGCTTCTGGTATTTAGGCTCGTGTCCCGAAACAGCAGGAGCAATGTACAGCCCCGTAGCAAGCCAGGAGGTAGCAATCCAGAAGATAGCCAGTTGCACGTGCCAGCTTCTGGAAACCGACTGCGGAAGAAACTCATCCAGCGGAATCCCATAAAATCCGCTTCCTTCCACGCCATAATGGGCCGTGACGACACCTGCAAGCATCTGGACCAGGATTAGTAATGCCACGACCCAGATATATTTCAATGTGGCTTTCATGGAAGCAGTAGGCTTCATATTCCGCATAGGATCTTCGAGAGGTAAAGCTTCACTTATTTCTTCTTCTTTATTTCTTGCATGGTAGAAGACCAGAAGACCTACACAGGCGAGAAGAAGCAAGACACTGAACCCTGACCATAAATGAAGCGATGGCGGCGGAACATTTCCCACAGACTCATCATGCGGCCAGTTGTTGGTGTAGGTTACATGATCCCCAGGCCTTTCTGTAATGCACACCCAGGAGCTCCAGGCAAAGAAGGCATTCATTTTAGCCATTCTGTCTGTGTCTTTGATGGTATTTTTGGGAATGGCATACTGGTCACGCAACTCAGCCATAGAGGAGTCATTCATAAACAATTTAGAATAATAAACGGCCAGCTGTTTCTGCACTTTTGCTCTCTCTGGCGAAAAAACAATAGCGTTATCGTTCCCGTCAAATGTATTGGTACGAAGTTCCTTTTTCAGCAATACCTGATACCGGGCCTGTTCCTCGTCAGGAAGTTCGGTGTAGATTTTTCCGTCTTTTTTAGCCAGTTCGTCCAGGAGGAGTACAGATTCCCGGTGAAGATAATCGGCGGTCCAGTCCGGGGCGATATAAGCACCATGGCCCCAGATACTTCCCACCGTCTGACCACCAATAGACTGCCAGACATTCTGTCCGTCCTTGATATCCTGTCCCGTAGCAAGTACGGTCCCATCTGTACAGATTACTTTTTCGGGAACAGGAGGCACTTTTCTGTAAATCTCGGTTCCGTAGAATATAAGAACGGCAAATGATACAACCATCACTGCTGCAAGCCATATCCAAAGTTTTTTAGGTGTCATTCAGGTCAGTTTTTAAGATGGGGTATTTAATTCTTTTTCCAGTCGGATGGCCTTTGGGAAGAGGATGTTGTTTTCCAGATGGATATGTTTGTGCAGGTCATTTTCAAAATCCTGGAGCGTGGCAAATGCTACTTTATATGTATTACAGGCATCAGCGGGCGGTAGGTATTCATTAGTGATCTCAGCAATTTTCCGGAACCGGTCGCCTTCTACGGTATGCTCATGCTGCATCATAGCCACCGGATTTTCAACGGTTCCGAAAACAGGGTGGGGAACAGGTGTTCCGGATATTTTGGCTTTCATCATATTTCTTACGAAAGGAAACAGGATGAGTTCCTCTTTTTTCATGTGGGCAGAGAGGTCCTGAGCTGATTCGTTAAATAAGGACATTACTTCAAACAATTCCGGATGTCTTCCCCCATGCACTCGACATAGTTTATCCAAAAATGCCTGAAGAACGGCGGTCTTTTCTTCTACATACCGGTGGTGTGTTTTTTCAATATAATCAGCTAGAAGATCCAACGGCCAGCTGTTGAAATCGATCACAGAATCTGAACTGTCGGGGAGAGATCCGAGGTCTGCGTAAACGTCTTCAGGATTGAGCATTTTGTTGCTGCATGCATCTTCAATGGTTCTTCCGCCTTTACAGCAGAAGTCAATTCCGTGTTTTTTAAAAATAGCAGCTGTTCTGAAGTCTTCTGCTACCATATCTCCGATAAAATCTGTTTTTGTGTTCATAATATAATACTTTTTTGTCTTTTATTATTTTAAATTTTTTAATTACTTTTTTAGTGAAAGAATATATTTCACCATCTGTTTAGCATTGTCTTTACTTAATCCTTCATGAGGCGTCATGGGAATATCTCCCCAGTTTCCTTTTCCTCCCTCGATGATTTTCTGAGCCAGTTGATCAATATCCGATTCTGTGTATTTTGCAGCCACATCCTGGTAAGAAGGTCCTATTACTTTTGCATCGATCTTGTGGCAGGCAAGACAGTCGGCGCCTTCAATGAGCTTAAATCCGGGGTCATCTGAAACAGGAGTTATAGCAACAGGTTCGGGAGTAACAACCGGTTGTGGAGCCTGTTGTCCCGTGGACGGTTCAGGGATGGGAATGGGCGTTGTTTCGTTTTTGCCGGAACATGACATGGAGATCAGTACCCAGATCAATATCATTGCTGTAGGGATTACCAGTGCTTTCATAATGAATACTTTTTATTTTTTTTAAATTGTAATGCAATAGCGGTTATCATAAGAATAGCTTTCGCTATTTCAGTGTTGATGAAGTAATCATGCAGTGCAGTAGGGGCCAGTGTTTTTCCGGAGGAAAGTGCATCAACCCGGGCATCAAGAACCGGCAGCATCCAAAACTGCTCTGAAGCTTGGAGCAGGAACAAAAACGTCATGATATAAAAATCTGATTTTGTATAGTTTTTCCGGCTGATCAGCATAAGGCCCAAAATAAGAACCAGGAAAAACCACTGGAGGGCAGTGGATACTCCGAACATCAGTTTACCCAGCCCCAGGGCTATGGGAAGAGTGATTCCCTCAACCTGAAACTTCAAAGGCGTTTCTATGAAACTTATGGTTATAAAGACTCCTGTCATCAGACAGAAGGCCGTCAGCACCAAAGGATTTTTAAGGTAAAATTTCATAATTTTTGTATTAAATATATTAAGACCTTTTTATCTTTTATTGGAGTAAATTTTTTTTTAAACCTTCAGATGGGTTAATCTTAAATCCAGATTATCAACAAACATCTGTATCCTAGAGTTTTCAAGCATCACGCGAAGATCCTGTCTGATACTTTTAAACTGGTCATGAAGCGGACAGGGATGAAGCTCAGAACATTGATCGAGCCCCAGTCCACAGCCTGAAAACAGTTTGTCACCATCAATCTCCCTTACAATATCAGCAATAGAAGTATCCAGGTTTTTCTGGTCCATATAAAAGCCTCCGTTCGGTCCTTTAGCAGACTGTACAAATCCTTTCCTGCTCAGGTCCTGAAGAATTTTAGCAATAAAATGTTCCGGAGAATGAATGCTTTTTGAAATATCTTTAATCCCGACCCTGCTGTCATTTTTCGACTGCTGGGCAATATAGATTAAAGCGCGTAGAGCGTATTCACAGGTTTTGGAAAACATTTTTTTATACTTTTACACTACAAAGATATAAAGTTATTTTTAATAAAGGATAAAAAACTCTTTTATTTTTTTATTGTGCTGACAAAGATCAGGTGGAGGTATTTTTAAAAGCTTTGCTGCTTTTTCTGAGATCCGAAGGTCTGGACCGGGTAAATTCATGAAACGTATCACTGAATGCACTGACGGAACTGTACCCGACATCATCAGCAATTTCACTGATCGATTTGTCAGTATTTAAAAGCAGCTCAATCGCCTTAATGATTCTCAATGTCTTAAGATACTGAAGAAAAGAAATATCCATATCTGCCTTAAAGAGGCGTGACATCGACCGCTCACTAAGGCCAAATCTTGTGCTTACATTCGCCAGCGTATGCTTTTCCCCGATATTCCATTCCAGGTAAGAGACAATTCTCATCATTTGCTTATTGTGGGTAGCAGGAAGGATGATGGGTAAAGGCTGTTTGTGGGTTTTGGGAAGGATCTTTTTTAAAGCGATTAGAAATTCAAAATTTTCATCCTCAGCAGTAATATGCTTTTCATCCCATATTTCCGTATACTTAATCATCTGGATCAGAAGCTCAGACGCGGGGTAGATCCCGAGTCTTCCATAGAAAGGATCTGAACCGTCATCATGGGCATAAAAATATAGAGAATGCAGGACCGTTGCGGAGTGGCCGACTTCTAAAATGTGTTCCATACCCTGGGGAATCCAGAAAAAATGTCTCGCGGGCACTACATACGTACGGTTATCGATGGTAATATAGGCAATACCTCCTTCTACATAGCTCAGCTGTCCTTTCGTATGCTTATGAAAAGGGATCAATTTTTCTGATTTTTCATGCATGACAAAGACACTTTTAGCATGTTCATCTATGTGAGGAAGTGCAGCAATTAATCCCATAAAAAAAGAATTGAATCCAATGAAAATGCAAATATAATCATTTGGCCGGAATCATGTAAAACTTGACTATTTTAGATAAAAATATTTTCAAGATTGAGAATAAATTTGCACTGCAATAATTCGAAAAATTCTGATGAAAATTTATATCACCGGATTGCTGGTACTGGGAATTACCTATGCTGCACAAGCCCAGACAGGCAGTCTCCGAAATGATACCATCCGGCTCTCTCTAAAAGAAGCATGGCAAAAAGCGGAAGAAAACAGCCGTCATATTAAAATCAATACAATCAATGTAGACATTGCAGAAGCTGAAGTAAAAGATGCCCTGCGGGAACGGCTGCCTGAGATAGGCGTGAAAGGATCTGTAGAAAAAGCCTCCAACATCCCTATTTATGAAAACGGAATTTTTTCCAAACCCACTCAGCATGAGGTTATTCATACCCTCTACCGGGCCGGAGCCGATTTTTATCTGAATATTTATAACGGAAATAAACTGAACCTCAAAATCAAAGAGAATCAGACCCTTCAGAAGGTATACAAAATAAGAAAAGAACAGGCCGTATCGGATATTCACTACAAAACAGCAACCCTTTATCTTGAACTGCAGAAGACTTTTATTTTCAGAGATCTTATCAAAAAGGATATTGCTGATCAGGAGGTACAGGTGAAAGAAATAAAGGCGCTCTATAAGAATGGAGTGGTCCTGAAAAGCGATGTATTAAGGATTGAACTTGAGCTTTCCAAGCGGAAAATGACGCTGATCACCATAGAAAATGATATTCTTATTGCTATGCAGAAGCTGAATATAATCTTAGGGATTCCCGATGGTGAGGTAGTGATTCCTGAAGCTCCCTTCAGTGACTGGAATGAAAGCATCACCTATGAAGAGTCTCTGAAACAGGCATTACAGCATTCTTTCGATTATCACGTTTCCGAACAGCAATCTGAGCTCAGCAGAATTAAACTGAAGCAGGTAAAAGCTAATGTACGACCCAAAATCGGGATGTATGGAGAATTTTACTATGCCAATCCACAGATTTTCCTGTATCCATACAATCCGGATTGGTACTCATTGGGGATTGTAGGAGTGAAGGCTTCTTTTTCCCTATCCTCTCTGTACCACAATACCCAAAAGGTAAAAGCAGCCACCCTGGAATTTGAAAAGGAAGAAGAAGCCCATAAAAATACGGAAGACCAGTTAAGGCAGCAGGTGAAAGAAGCGTATCTCAGATATCAGGAGACGCTGGAACAGATAAAGCTGGCTGAAACTAATGTTGCGCAGGCTAAAGAAAATGCCAGGATTATCAAAAATACCTACTTCAGTCAGACTTCTCTTATTACGGAGCTTTTGGATGCTGATATACAGCTTCTTCAGACAAAATTTGAACTGGAGGCCGCCAAAATCATGGCCCGCAACAATTACTATTTACTACAAAATATAACAGGTACTTTATAAAAACAATGAAAAAAAAATATACCCCCACGGACCGGCTGATTACTAAAATTACAGGCTGGATCGCCGTATGTATCGTCGCTGCACTTGCTGTATGGGGCAGCGTTAGTCTTAAGAATTATTATCAGTACGAGCAGACCAATGATGCTCAGGTTCAGGAATACCTCAATCCTGTCATTTCAAGAGCAGGCGGATTCATTGTCGCCGTCAGATTTGAGGAGAATCAGGAAGTGAAAAAAGGGGATACCCTTTTGCTGATCGATAACCGGGAATATGTTCTTCAGCAAAAGCAGACTCAGGCTGCCCTTCAGAAAACCTGGGCACAGCTTAAAGTCCTGGAAAGCAACACCGGCACTACAGAGAAAGAAGCGGCCGCAGCACAGGCTCAGGTAGATGCCAGTAAGGCAAAAGTATGGAAACAGCAGCTCGATTATAACAGGTACGAAAAACTGTACCATGAAGAATCGGCTACAAAACAACGGCTTGAAGATGTAAAAGCAACCCTGGATGTCAATGAAAGTGAGTACCGGTCTTCTCAGGATACCTATGCTGCCTCTGTTTCAAAAATACATGATATTCAGGCAGAAAAAACTGTGGTACAGGCAGAGATAGCCAGGCTGCAGGCATTACTGGACCGCCATCGGCTGGATGTCAGCTATACCGCAGTGATTGCGGCATATGACGGAAGAATGGGACGGAGAACCGTAGAGGTCGGTCAGATGATCGATGCCGGAGATACTCTTGCATTTATCGTGAATAATGAAACCGATAAATGGGTAGTGGCCAATTATAAGGAAACACAGATTAAGGATATGCAGATTGGTGATCACGTGAAGATCATTGCCGATTCCTACCCGGACCGGGAATTTCAGGGAACGATCATATCCCTTTCACCAGCGACCGGATCAAGTTTTTCGCTTTTGCCTCCGGATAATTCCACGGGAAACTATGTGAAAATCGTACAGCGTATTCCTGTGAGAATCAGAGTGGATGGAAAACGAAAAGATATTGACGTTCTAAAGTTGGGAATGAATGTCAATGTATATGCTCATAAAAAGCACTCCAATGGCTAAAAGAAAAATGCCGTTTTTCAAACGGTGGGCACCGGAATGGCTGATTAAGATTATCCTCTTTTCGATGACATTGCCAGGGATTATTATTTTTTTTCTTCCCCTGGCCAATCTCAATGCTGCGGCAGGATATTATGGGAGTGAACCTGCTGACATTCAGTTTGCAGTGGCTTTATTTTATGCCGGATATGTTGGGTTTTACAGCCTGGAAAGAAGATTTTTCAGTTTCCTGGCTGCTAAAGAATACTTCCTGTTATTCACCACTTTACAAATATTGGCCTGCCTGATATGTTATTGTACCCATGATATTTATATCCTTTTTCCTGTACGTTTTATACAGGGAATGTTATTCGCAGGAAACGTTAACCTGTCGCTGACTTTAATTTTTACTCGCCTGAACAGCGAGCGAGGGCGGGAAATCAGCTTTTCTGTGTTCTTCGGAATCCTGATCTGTGCGCTGCCTTTCAATAATCTGATTACAGCGGAGCTGATAGATTCGTACAATTTCAATATCGTTTATAAAACGGCTATTTTTTCCTACCTGCCCGGACTCTTTTTTCTGACGCTCGCCATGAGCAATTACAGAACCCATGCCAGATTTCACCTTTATAAGCTCGACTGGCAAAGCTTTGTGGTATTCAGTACAATATTGCTGCTTACAGGATATATTGCCATTTACGGCCAGGAGTATTATTGGCTGGAAGATTTCCGGATTTTGGGGAGCGTGATCATCATTGTTATTTTAGCAGGAGTATCCATCTTCCGGCAGCATTCCATCAAAAGGCCTTATATTGACCTGCGTATTTTCGGATACCGGAATTTCAGGGTGGGTCTGCTGATTCTTTTTATCATGTATATCTGTCGTTTTGCTTCGGGAATTACCAATACTTTCTTTGCAACAGAGCTCCATCTGGATCCTTTTTACATTTCTTATATCAATATTTTTAATCTTTCAGGACTTATTTTCGGAGTTATTGTTGCCTGCTGCATGGTGCTCCAAAAAAAGAAAATACAGTACATCTGGGTACCTGGCTTTTTGCTGCTTTTTCTGTTTCATCTGCTCATGTATTTCTCTTTTGATATCCAGGCTGATGAATTCAATTATTTTATTCCCTTGTTCCTGCAGGGGCTGGGTGTAGGATTGATTATGGTTCCCACCATTATTTTTATTATATCTTCAGTTCCGGCATCTATCGGACCTTCGGCAGCGGCGGCGGCACTTACAATACGCTATCTGGGATTCTGCGCCAGCATAGCGCTGATTAATTTTTTCGAACTTTTTGAGAAGAGCCGCCATTACAACGCTTTTCAGGATCATCTAACCGCTGTAGATCCGGCAGTAAAAAGTTTTCTTCATCAGCAGGTAGCCAGGCTCATGGCCAAAGGAATGTCTGAAGACCACGCAGTGAAAGCTGCTAATAAATTACTGCTTGAAAGAATGAATGTTCAGGATCATGTGCGTTTCGCAATGGATTATTATGAAATGATGATGTGGCTGCTGGCCGCTTCATTACTTTTAATTCTTCTTTTTCCCTATCTGAACCGTACCGTTCTTTATTTAAAGTCCCGCAGATTATCACCTGCATAAAATGGATGGGGAAAAGTGTCGTATTTTCATCAAATAGTAAAAGAGTGTAGCTGTTTCAGCTTATTTTATAGTTAGAGTGATTGGGGACTGCATGATAAAGCAGTCCCTTTTTTGTGAACAAAAGTCATGTCGATGAATACGCAAAATAATTGAGAAAATGTTCCTGTTTGATGAATAGGACGCTTATGCATGATGATGGGAATGAGACAGCTTATCTGTAGGCTTTTTTGCGAGATAGGCTATTTATATAAAAAAACCTATGATCGTAAATAATTTATTAACAGATGCTTGTCTGGAAACGGGCTGAATTTCTGATAAAAATGTCTCGAAAAATTTGGATTTAAAAGAGCTTTTACTATCTTTGCAGTCCCTTAAACAAAGGGATTTACTTGAAAAAGTAAGTGGCCGACTCGGTAGCTCAGCTGGTAGAGCAATACACTTTTAATGTATGGGTCCTGGGTTCGAATCCCAGCCGGGTCACAAAAGACAACTGGCGCCATTGACAGACAAATGGCGCCAGTTTTATTTATGATATTCTTCATAAGATACTTTATTTAACCAAGCAGTTTTTTACATCCGCTCTCTATATTCCTTCGGACTTACACCCAATAGTTTTTTTACATAGCGGGTAAAAAACGAACGGCTCGAAAACTCCATTTCGTCTGCAATTTCCGAAATATTCAGGTTCCTGTTCTGCAATAAAAGTATTATCCGCTCTTTCGCATATCGCTGTATCCATTCCGATGCAGTGATACGGGTATTGACTTTACAAATATAGTTAAGGTACTTAGGGGTGATGTGAAGCTTCTCACTGTAAAACCGAACCTCCCGCTCTTTCATACAGTGTTCCTGTACCAATTGCATAAATCGTTCATACAATGTGCCGCTTTGTAAGCTACGCTTACGCCTATCGAGTTCGTCTGCAAAAATATGCCACATTTCCAAAAGGAACAATTGCATTTGGAGCTTCAATGCTTCTTCATAAAAGCGGTGGTTCGTCTCTAGGAATATATCGTATAATAATTGAAAGTTTTTTAAGATTTTCTCCTTGTCTTTTTTTTTGGGGTGCAATATTGGGTTTTCTTTAGAATGCAAAATTGAATCAATACTTCTATTTAAACTTGGAAAATTTTCTGTCAACAAATCTTTATCTACAAACAATACAGCGGCTGTGAAATTTGCAGAGAAAGATAACTCTGAAACATCAATTCCGGCAAGCCAAAAGATGAATTCGCCCTTTTTGCAATGGTATGACTGACCATTGAACACAAACTCTACACTTCCACGCTGGCAATAAATATGCGTATGAAACCGGGTTTGAAAGTTTTCAGGGAATTGCTCAGTAGAAGCGGTTTTATAGAGGATAACCTTTTGATTTTTCACCATATTCATTTCAGTAATGTAATCTTTAACAAAGATACGTACTATTTGACATTATTATGGACATAAATGTAACATAAGACTTGTGTTCTGTCGATAACTTTGTGCTTTAATCCAATCTGTATGAATAGAAACAGTAAGCCATATATAATCTGCCATATGGCATCAACGGTCAATGGCAGGATAATTTCAGTCAATTGGGGCAATGCCGAGCAGCGTAATAAGTATTCTACACTTTATGAACATTGCCACAATTCGTTTGAGAGTCAGGCATGGATGGTGGGGCGAGCAACCCTTGAAAAGGACTTTACAAAAGGATCACCTCCAGAACTCATACATCCGGAAACACCTATTGGACGAGAAGCATTTGTTGGAGATAGCAATGCAACCTCATTTGTCATTGGAGTGGACAATAAAGGTAAGTTGGGTTGGAAAAGCAATGAGATTGACGGTGACCACATCATTTTGATTTTAACGGAAGACATAAGCGATAGTCATCTTCATTACCTGCGGAGGGTCGGTATATCATATGTTTTTGCAGGAAAGAATGAAGTAAATTTTAAGGTTGCTTTAGAGCAGATAGGCAGTTTGTTTCCCATACAAACGATTATGCTGGAAGGTGGCGGGCATATCAAAGGTTCTCTTTTGAATGAGGGACTGATTGATGAGCTTTCGCTTTTGCTATTGCCCGTCGTGGATGGAACTGGAGGTGCACCGACTACTTTCGAGGTAAGCAAATACCTTTCCAAAACGCCAACACAATCACTGAAACTTATCGATACAGTAAAATTGATTGAGAATGTCTTGTGGCTCAAATATAGTTTCATAGCGAATCAGATATAAGTATTAAACACAAACAATAAAAAAATGGAAAATAAAATAAGTGGAAAATTCACAGGTAAGGTTGCATTTATTACCGGAGCAGGCGGTGGACTTGGTCGTGGAACGGCAATCGCCTTTGCTCGTGAAGGCGCAAATGTAGTAGTAACCGACATTTCCGAAAAAGCAAATCAAGAAACAGCCAAGCTGATTGAAGAAATCGGAGGTAATGTTCTTGCGATAACAGTCGATGTGACCGATTCAGAAAGCATTAAAAATTCTCTTGAAAAGACAATCGAGACATTTGGGAAACTTGATTTTGCTTTTAACAATGCTGGTGTTGAATATAAAGTACAGCCCTTGCACGAAGTTAGCGAAGAAGAATTTGACCGTTTGATCAATATTGACCTGACAGGCATATTCAAGTGTATGAAATACCAAATCCCGCTTATGTTGAAAAATGGCGGCGGTGCAATCGTAAATAACTCGTCAAGCGCAGGTATAGCTGGCTTTAAAGGTGGTTCAACGTATGTTTCTGCCAAGCATGGTGTAATTGGTCTTACAAAATCAGCTGCTTTAGATTACGCCTCATCTGGTATCCGTATCAATGCAATTTGTCCGGGTATAATAGATACAGAAATGATTGAGCGTTTTTCGGGAGGTACTGCAGAGGGTTACAAAGCCATGATAGCACAAGAGCCTATAGGAAGATTGGGCAAAATTGAAGAAGTAGCATCGGCAGTATTGTGGTTGTGTTCTGAAGGCGGAGGATTCATAGTTGGGCACGCCCTTGTTATTGATGGAGGGCAAACTGTGGGCATCGGAAATGAAAATGTTGAAAATTAGTTTTGACAGCAAACTCAATCAAAGAAAGACAAATACAACAGTAGTCTAGGCATATTAAGACATTGAAGTGCTTAAGTCTGCCACAGGAACTGTTCTTTTGTCTCAAACAACAAACAAAAATATAAAAAATGAAAAAATTAGCAGTTCTTGGAACAATTGCTCTAATGCTTTTAGGGCAAGCCTATATGCAAAAGGCAAACGGGCAAAATAAAAATACTGAACAAACAAAAAAAACAGAAACAATGGAAAAAGTATCAGCTAAAGACTTTACCACATTTAAGGTAAGTGATAATGTAGAAATGTATAGGGTATCTTTCAAGAACCAGTACAATATGAAAGTTGTGGGCCATTTGTTCATTTCAAGAGACTTTGAGAAACAACAAAAGCACCCTGCTGTTATCGTAGGGCATCCAATGGGTGCAGTAAAGGAGCAAAGTGCCGATGTTTATGCCTCTGCTCTGGCAGAACGTGGATTTATCACGATGGCCATTGACCAAATGTATTGGGGCGAAAGTGATGGAGAACCGAAGAATGCGATCTTACCTGATATGTTCAGCGAAAGTTTCAGCGCAGCCGTTGATTTTTTAGGCACCAGACCATTTGTGGACAGAGACAACATAGGTATCTTAGGAATCTGCGGAAGCGGTGGCTTTGTAGTCAGTGCGGCAAAAATAGATCCAAGGATGAAAGCTATTGCGACCATTAGCATGTATGACATGGGGGCTGTCACCCGCAATGGATATGGCAAAACCCGTTCAGTGGAGCAACGTAAGGAACTGATTGCTAAAGCTGCCGAGCAACGTTATGAAGAGTACACTACAGGCAAGCAGATCTTTATGAACTATTTGCCCATTGAACTTCCCAAAGACGCCGACTCCATTACCGCTATGTATCACAGCTTCTATAGGACAGAACGCGGTATCCATATTCCCAAAGGAAGAACATTGGAAACAACGCAAAACCGTACCCTGGTAGGTGAAATGAAATTTAATAATTTCTATCCGTTCAACGATATCGAGACCATTTCCCCGCGCCCAATGCTGTTTATAGCAGGTGACAAGGCGCACTCCAGAGAGTTTAGTGAAGATGCTTACCAAAAAGCGGCACAGCCAAAAGAATTATTTTATGTGAAAGATGCAAATCACATTGATTTGTACGACAATGTTACAGGTAAGGCGCCTTTTGACAAATTGGAAGCATTCTTTAAACAGTATCTTAAATAAATTAGGGTTTCGAGCATACATGCAAAGACCTAAACTATGTTGTCAAGTGCACATAACCGTCTCAGGTCTTCCAATAAAGAGTTCGAACTTTGTACCAGCGGGATCACCAATAAAAAGAACTGCAATTTTGTAGTTCTTTTTTTGCTTATAGTATCTCTCTCAATTAAAGATCCGTCGGGAACTTGGATCTGCTTTAAGACACTTGTTTATAAGAAAAGCTCTATCGCACTTAAATTTTTATATCTGATACTGTAAACGTTAAAGAATTTAGGGTGGGGAATTACCGGAAAATATTGTATTTAAAGAAAAAGTTTCTATCTTTGCAGTCCCTTAAACAAAGGGATTTACTTAAAAAAAGTAAGTGACCGACTCGGTAGCTCAGCTGGTAGAGCAATACACTTTTAATGTATGGGTCCTGGGTTCGAATCCCAGCCGGGTCACTAACACAAAGAACTGCAATTATGTAGTTCTTTTTTTATTTTCATTCTTATAGAGGCAAATAAAAAATTAACCGCAGATGTTTAAGTATATTTTTCAGAGGGCTTTTTTCTGATCACTTGTAATACACAACGTAAACACAGTTTTCTTTAATACAATAGAATAGGTTTTGGCTAAAAGCCAATTGGATTTTAGCCTGATATATGAACGGACTATAGTCCGTCCCTATTGATGTTTGGGCATGTTTTTAGAGTACATTATTTTTTCCCGAATCGATTTACAGCAATGCATGACTAGAAAAAATAGGTGTAAGCGGATGTATTGGCTGACCTAGGAATCAGGATTGTTAAAGAAAATTGATTTTAATTTGCCAAATATTTTATACCTGATCGTACAAAATTCTGCATTAAAGGGATCTGCAATATTCCATTTCTATATGTATGTGTATGTCCAGTTCTATATTTATGTCCAGCTTCTTTACTGCTATTGAATTCTTTAAATCCTATTTTACGATAAAGGTGATGGGCTTTATGATGAGTTGGTTTATCATTGACTTAAAGAAAGTTGTGCACCTTACAAAAAAAATTCAACTACAATTGTTTTTTTTGTTGTGTAAAAAGTATTTATTTTATAATTAATTTAACTTTTTTTTTACTTTAAAATTTAGATTTTACTTTAAAATATAAATGATAAGATTTTTTTTGCGTAAAATCATTGATTAATATTATTCTTATGGATTTAACATATTCATGTTGTTTTTCATGATTTACATCATAAATTATGTATATTTATCACATAAATTGTTGAAATAGCAATTGATTTACGGTTGTATTGATGTTTTGAATTGGGAAATATGCTTAGGTAGGCATCTAAACACCATCAATACTACCTCAGGCCTTACCATTTTTAAAAGTAACAAAAATATTTGCAATGATCATGAAGAAAATTATAACCTATCCAGTTTGCTTTGGGTTATTATTGTTTGTGATTTTTTGTAATCGTGATTCCAATAATAATGAAAGAGAGAACTTTGACCTCTCTTTACTGACGCAAAGCGCTGCATTGCAGCTTTCAGGTCGGTATGAATCTCTTATCCAACTAAATGTAGCCTATCTGAAGAAGGCTGCCAAAATGAAATATCACGCTGGAAAAGGGCTTTGCTACCTCAATATCGCAAGCGTAAACGTATCTGCCGGAAACTATCAGAAAGCTCTTTTCTTTTTTAACAAGGCTGAAGATTATCTGGGAAATTCTGAAAATCCTTATCATAAGGCTGAATTGTATAATGATTACAGCCAGTATTATGCTCACCTCAAAATATATGATAAAGCGATTGAATACAATCATAAAGCATTTGCTTACCTGAAAGCTTCTAAAAAGACGATGCTTAGCAGTAAACTTCTTCCGAGACTGTATGTAAACAAAGGGATCTATTATGCCAGGAAAGGGTGGCGTGGAACTTCTTTGAAAAGTTTTCAAAAAGGGAATGTGCTGGAAAATTCTGCATATACAAACTGTATGGTGGCACAATACTACCTGTTTGTACATCAGCCGGATTCAGCCGGAATTTATATCAAGAGGTCAGAAGAGAAAATGGAGAGCCAAAAGACCAGTGATGCAGAATCGATGTGGGTGTATTATACCACCGGATATTATTATAATGAGGTAAACAATAGTGACGACGCTGAAAAAGCACTTAAGCAAGCACTTGAAATTAATATCAAAACGAGACGTACCTATTCCAGCCATATCAAAGACGTCTATAAAGCCATGGCAGATCTTTATAAAAAAAAGAACGACGGTGGCAGAGCTTACTATTATCTGAATAAATACATGGAGGAAGAGAAGCGGATTGATACGGCACGCTTTGCCACAATGAATAAAGCAACTGAAGATTTTATCTCAGAAATAAAAAAAGAGTCGGATTGGCATAAAAGTGACTTCCCTCTTCTAATTGCAATGTCCATCACGGTACTGACCGTTTCTGGGGTGTATGTAAGGAAAGTGATTCATAAGATGAATATGAAAAAGCTGAACCTTAAAAAGGAGACCGATGAGCTGAAAAATCATGTATACAATAAGCAGCTGCAAGAGGTTATTGAACTTGCCCGGAAAAATGACTCTTCTTTTCTCCTGAAATTTAAAGAACTTTATCCTGACTTTATCAACGCATTGCTCAAAATTAATCCGGATCTTGAAAACTCTGAACTTACTTTTTGCGCCATGCTGAAACTTCAGTTCTCCTCTAAGGAAATAGCAGATTATACCTTTGTGCAGCACAGGTCTGTGCAGCAGAAAAAATACCGGATCAGGAAAAGGCTTAATATCCCCGGTGAAACAGATATCTATGAGTTTTTTGATAACCTTTGACCATAAAATTAAAAAATGACTCTGAAAAATTAAGAAATATGTAATATGAAAGGATGCAAAAAGCCAAATTTTTACAGTAAATTATACAGAAATCTTAGCGTTTAGAAAGCCTATGATGCGTATTTTTCTTTCTATTGTACTTATATTTTTATTTTCATGTAATCCCCATTCTAAGGATGATTATAAGAAAGAATTTGATGTTTCCCTACTTCAAAAGAATGAGCAATTCCGGCTTTCAGGAGAGTATGATTCATTGGTTAATCTGAACAGACAATATTATCAGAAGGCAGATAAAATAAAATACAGAGACGGAAAGGCCCTGTGCTATATCAATCTGGCCGAGCTTAATATTTCATTGGAAAATTATCAGAAATCACAGGTTCTCTTTGATAAGGCGAAAGAAATTTTGGATGATTCGGACAACAGCATGCATAAGGCGAGGTTTTATAATGTCTATGGTCGTTTCAATATGGAGCTAAGGAGGGTTGCCAAAGCTTTTGAATACAATGGTGAGGCGTTGGAATACATCAGAAAGACCGAAGGATCAGAAGCGAAAAATAATCTGCTTTTCAATATCTATTTAAGGCAAGCCCTTTATCTCATCCATAGAAAACAATATGCCCAGGGGCTTGATTACCTTCAGAAGGCAAGGAAACTTAATGATACGGGATTGGCAGAATGTGCGATAAGTGATTATATCTATATGAATAAAAATAAGGATTCTGCCTACAAATACATCACCATTGCCTATCAAAAAGCCAATGAAAGAAAAACAGAAGACGGAATCGCCCTATATGCCAATACCATAATGGGGGAGTACTATATTGCGGATAAGCAATATGACAAGGCAGAAGAAGTACTGATACATGCCCTGAAGATTGATCAGAAAACAAAACGGATCTATGCCTACTATTCCAAATATATTTATAATGATCTGCGGAAGGTATATGAACGAAAAGGGGATAAAGAAAAGGCATATTTTTATTTACAGGCCTATTCAGAAGCAATAAGCCGGACCAATACCTCTTTATTGGCTACCATCAATCAGGATATGGAATCCTTTATGACAGAAACTAAAAAAGATTCCGAAGAACATCTGAAGTATGTACGGTGGCTGGTCCTGCTGTCTGTTGCAGGTCTTTTGCTGCTTGGTTTGTATGCCTGGAGCATCATCCGCAAGCTCAGAAAAAGGAAAAAAGTTCTTAAAGTGGAAGCTGAACACCTGAAAAACCGGATCAATGATAACAGACAGGAGGAAATTATGGATCTGGCCAGAAATAATGATCCCGAATTTCTGAACCATTTCAGAGATGCCTATCCTGAGTTGATCAATAGTCTTTTAAAAATAAATCCTGATCTGGAAAACTCTGAACTGGCTTTCTGCGCCATGCTCAAATTACATTTCACTTCCAAAGAAATTGCAGCCTATACTCTTATCCAGCACAGAACCGTGCAACAGAAAAAATACAGGATCAGAAAAAAACTTAATATTCCCGGAGAAACGGATATTTATGATTTTTTTGATAAACTGTCATAAAACGATTACACTTTTAATTTTTACCAATCATAAGGCCAAGAACTTTGTTATCTGTTAGAAGTTCGCTTTTGCCTTGGTTATAAAGGATCTGGCAGAAAAGGTTCTGATGAGTCCGGTATTGTTTACATACAGGACTCATCAACTTAAAAAGTTGAGTGCAGTACAATAGCCTCTGATGCTCCTTGAGGAATAAGGGATCAAGCGCAAAAGTTGTGGGACTAAGCAAAAAGTTTGGTTAATATGAATAGAAAAAATAATATAGGATTGTATACCAATCACTGCTTGACTCCGTAGAAGTAACATTTATCAACTGAAGAGAGATTAATCTTCGATTTTAGGGTATAAGTAAAAAAAATAACCACAGATGTTTGAGGATATTTTCGGAGTTTTTTTTCTAATCGGCTTTCAACCCAATAAGAACGATGAAAAACAGTTGTAAGCATTCTTTAATCGACCTAGGAATCAGGAGCGTTAAAAAAATTGATCTTGAATCCGTTAAAAAATTTCCAGTGTCTGAGCATGGCCACCGTATTGAGTCGAAGAACCAATGTTGAATCCATGCGAGTTTGGAAATTTTAGGAGTCAAGGTCAATTTTTAGCGGATGATTCCAGTCTTGAATTTTTGTATACTTTTGCTTCAAGGCAAAAGTATAATAGGAAAAAAAAATTCGTCTCTCCACAACTTTTGTACCTGATCCGGAATAAGGACCAATGATACAAACTTGAAAACGGGTGAGATTAAGAAATTATATTAATAGTTCCTTCTGTAATTTTTATATACAGTGCTCCAACAATACAAGAAGGGGGAATTTAAAAATGGTCCTAATTTCTCTGCCAGAGAATTTGCATGATTTTATTGCCGGTCAGTCCATAAAGTTGACATTACAAAAAAACTGCCTGATGTATATCAGACAGCATTCGAAATATTCTCCTTTCACCACTCGGATTTTTTGGTGATCTTGTGATCCAAATATGAATAAATTTACCCAAATGAGAAAGAAAATCTATACTACACGGGTACTACACCGGTTTTTTTTATTGATTTTTTATTTTCAAACTGTTTATTATCAGTTGTTTATATTTTGGTTTCAAATTATGGGTAAAATTTATGACAAAAGGGTAGATCAGCAATTAATTGTTAAAATCTCTCTCATTTCTCTCCATTGAAACCTATTATTTACTTTTTACATTGCCTGTAACAGACCTTGAAATTTTTAGTTTGTTTAATAATTCAGGCATAAGAAAAATTTAATTTTAATCCATATTTATCATGAATATACCGGGTCTTATTGAGGTTGCCCTGAAAATATCTTTTCTCTAACATTTTGGTTTTTAGGTTATTATTTTCATAGTGTATCTATGTAGTAGGTAGTTTTCTTTTATTTTTTGAATTAAACAATAGATTTGTTGGATAAATGCTGTTCACGTATTTTATTTATTTAATTCTTAGTTTATCTTTTATTTTATTGATTTGTTTTTGGATAATATCGTTGTTGTCTTGTAATGTTCGTAATCTAAAAGGTAAAAAATGTATTATTAATAAGATCAACCACTTAACTTAAAATATTTTAATTAAAAATTTATGAAGAAAACAATTTTATTGGTTTGCGCATTGGCTTCTGGCCTGGCCGGTTTACAAGCTCAAAGATGGGAAGCTGCATCTCAGAGAACCTCTCAGATCAAAAAAGGAACAGAGGTGCTGTATTCTTACAGAGTAAATCTGCAATCTCTCAGAAGCTTATTAAATGATGCTGTAGAAACAGGAAAAAATGCAAAGCCTGTAGTGATCTCTTTACCTACTGCAGAAGGAAAAATTGAAAAATTTGCCGTGTATAGCGATCCTGTAATGGAAAAATCCCTGGCAGACAAATATCAGCTGGGTTCGTATGTAGGAATAGGCATAGATGATCCTTCAAAGTATTTGAGATTCAGTACTTCACCTACGGATATGCAGTCGATGATCATCAAAGATGGTGTTTTTCAGTTTATAGAACCTATCAGTATGGACAAAGAAACATACGGTGTATTCTATAAAACAAAAGAAGAGGGCGGAATACATGGTTTTGAGTGCGAGACAAAAGAACATGACCTTAAAAGCATCAAAGCGTTGGAGGCTAATGGAAAGAAAAACCTTTCCAATGTGGGAATTGCCAGCAGGCCTACCAATACGAGGTACAGAACTTTCAGAATGGCAATGGCTGTAACAGGAGAATATGCACAGTATCACGGAGGTACAGCAGCAGGAGCCCTTGCAGCGGTTAACAATACCATGACCAGAATAAACGGGGTTTTTGAAAAAGATTTTGGCGCCCATTTTATTGTTCAGGATCTTCCCGGAATTATCTATACAGATCCGGCGAATGATTTTTATACCCCGCCGGCGGCTCAGGCAGATCCCTCCCTTAATCTACAGCTTCAGAGGCTGTTGACAGGCCAGGTTGGGGACGGTAATTATGATATCGGCCATGTGTTTCACCGCAATGCAGGAGGTAGTCGAAACGGAAATGCCGGGGGCATAGGAATCATTTGTACAAGCCCGGCCAATAATAATTCTTTGGCAAAAGGATCTGCTTTTTCAATGAGTCCGGATCCGGGAGGAGAAGTCTTTGACCTGATGGCAGCCCACGAAATGGGACACCAGTTGGGAGCCAATCATACATTTTCCATGAGGACGGAAGGAAGTGGCGCCAATGTAGAGCCTTGGGGTGGAACAACAATTATGGGGTACCCGGGAATTACACAGGATAATATTCAGGCCAATATGGATGGATATTTCCATTACAAATCGATCTCCCAGGTTCTCAATGTACTTGAAAGTAAGCCTGGATGCGGTATAGGTACAGAAATCGCAAACAATACGGCGCCTGCTATTACACCGCTGGCTAATTATTCCATTCCGAAAGGAACTGCGTATTATCTGGATGCGGTAGCTGTAGATGCTGAAAATGACGCAATTAATTATACCTGGGAGCAGTATAACAGCGTGGGAGATAGAAATACAATATCCGGAGACAGCGGCTGGGGGTATAATGCCGAAGGCGCTATTGCAAGGTCCTTGCCGGGAACCGCCAACAGCAGAAGGTACTTTCCTAAGTTGGCAAGTGTAATGAACGGTGTCCTGACAGACAAGCAGGCGTGGGAAACGGTTTCCTATATTCCGAGAGTATTGAATTACGCGGTAACAGCCAGAGATCAGAATGCACAAAGACCTATGACTTCTACCTCGGAAACAGTTGTAACCGTAGGAAATGATGGACCATTCAAATTCAATGGACTTACAGCATCATCTGTTCTGTACAATGATGCTTCCAACATTATTTATTGGGATAGAGCGAATACCAATGCAGCACCTTATAACGTAGCGAATATTAAAATAGATTATACTTCAGACAATGGGGTAACATGGACGGACCTTGTGGCTTCAACACCCAACAGCGGAAGTTATTCTGCTCAATTGCCAGGTAATCTGAATGGAACCATAAAACTGAGAATATCTGCGATAGGAAATATATTCTACGCAGTTTCTCCGGCAGTTACAGTGGGATCTGCGCCTACTTCTGCTGTGGCTGCCCCTGTGGGAGTTTCTGCACTGGACACTGAAATTTTCAAAACAACGGCAAGAGTGTCCTGGAATCGTGTTCCCGGAGCAACCTACTCTGTTAATTACAGGAAAACAGGGACTGCCAACTGGTCCAATGCAACCAGCCAGACCAATTCTGTGGTACTGAATAATCTGGAGGATGAGACCAATTATGAAGTTCAGGTAGCTTCTGTCGTAAATACGGTGCCTGGAGCATTCTCCAGCAACTATACTTTTAAAACCAAAGGATTAAGATCAGGAGATTACTGCTTGATGACTACCGGTGGAAACGGAGGAAGTTTCAACAGCGGTCTTGTCAGACTGACCTTGTCAAACCTTAATTATGTCTTTACAGGATTAGATGTGTATAAAACGTATCTGGATTTTAGTGAGGATGCCAATAAGGTGGTTAACCTGACCAGAGGTACTCAATACACGGCATCTTTCAGAAATTTGGCAGGTGGGAATTATAACGACTGGCTTGAAATATGGATCGATTATAACAGAAACGGTGTATTTGAAAATTCGGAAAAAGTAGCTTCCAGCAGTGCTGTCCCTATGTATGTTGCTGCTGCTCAGGCTTATCTTAGAGATGGTAGTGTGACATTTACTGTGCCCGATACCGCTTATTTTGGTGATAAAACTTTAAGGATGAGAGTAGCAAGTACTTTCTTTAATGCAGCAACAGGTCCATGTGGAAGTCCTTCTGTTCCTGTGAATGGTGGGGGTGTAGTTTCAGTAGGGTCATTCAGAGATTTTACGGTAAAGATTGCAGATAATGCGGCACTGGCTGTCAATGAAATAAAGAATACAAAAACATCAGAGATCGCTATCTATCCTAACCCTGCAGATAGTTTTGTAGAAGTGAAAAACCTTAAAGGAAAAGCTGAGTACAAGATCTACAGTGCAGACGGAAGACTGGTGCAGGAAGGCCAGCTTAACGGGCAGAGAATCAATGTAGCTTCTCTTGTAAAAGGAGTGTATGTTATTGCTATTAAAGGGGATAAAGATAATTACAACACCAAACTGATTAAGAAATAATACAAATGAATCTCCTTAACAGAATCTAAGGAAGAGGAAATTCTTTATCTATAGGGAAGCAGCTGTCTCAAATTTGAGACAGCTCTTTTTTTTGTTCAGCCCTGATGACTGTTAAAGAAGGCTAGCATCATTTCCAGTAATCCCTAAGAATGAAGTGAAGATCTTTAATTTATTTTCGAAATATGATATTATCTGCTTAAATAAAGCGTTATTCAAAAAAAATAAATAATTACCAGGAACTTTGTAAAGCATAAAAATGTATTTTTGAATAAGGCGGTTTTCAAAAGGACCTGCCAACCATTTAATCAATAAAAAGATGATGACCCGATACCAGTTTGTATTGATGGTACTGCTAACGACAATAGCAGTATCCGCACAGAAAAAGAAAACAAGCGAAGAGATATTGACGCCGCCTAAGAAAGCAGCGTATACCAATGCCGTTAAAGCTGCTCCTTCAGAGCCATTGCTGGGAGATAACGATGCTTTTCGCTGGAAAGATGAACCTGAAAAACCGACAACATTTACTCCGGATGATCTTATAGAAAAAATATACAGATTTAATGGTAAATACAGCGTGCGTATTATTTCCAATTATCCAACTGAAACAGTAAGCTATAAAAAACCAGGGAAAAATGATCCGGAAAATGCTCTTTTCGGCTATACAATGAAATTTGAAGATTATGATACCGTCGAAGTAAGAGGAAATAAAATTTTGATCTCCGATAAAAAAGATCCGAAAAAAGAGAGAATTACATTGGACTACATTAAAAAAGAAAATAAAATCATCAGAATAAAAGAAGTGAAAACGGGAAAAGTATTTAATAAAGCAGAATACTTACCATCTCCTTCAGCCTGACGAGAGATCAAGTCACCAAAAACACAGACTTAAAGTTTATTGTTAGTGAAATTTTTGTAGGACTATTGTATTATTTAGATTTTTGACTCATAATCCTCCTCAAGAATAGCATACTCATAATTATCGCTCCATCCGTTTTTTAGTGGCAGCAGTTTTCTCCGGTGTGCCTCTCGTATCATCCCTGATTTTTCCATGACCTTGTAGGATGCAATGTTGTCAATGGCACAGCCTGCCTCAATTCTATGCAGTTTTAGATCTTCAAAGCCAAACTGAATAATTCTGCCAAGTGCCTCTGTTCCATAGCCTTTTCCCCATATTTCAGGGCTCAATTTAAACCATGCTTCAGCATTTTTATAATGCAATTTAATCATATCAATGCCGATAATTCCTACAAATGTACGGGTGATAGTGTCTTCTATTAAAAAAGTAAATTTTTTGCGATTTTTTCCCTGTTCAGATTCCAGTTGCCAGGCATTAACCAGTTTTATTGTTTCATTCTTATCCTCGGAATAGGTGGTTGGATTGAATGTGGTGCTTTCCGGTCTTAGCAGCATTTCATGCACATTAGAAACATCATTTTTGCTAAATGGTCGAAGAGTTAGCCGTTTTGATTCTAAAGTAAGATCGTTCATTTTTATGGTATGTTGAAGTTTAAGTGAAAATTAGGGCAATATATAAAGAAAAATCAGAATACCGCCTGTATATTATTTATGATAATTACGGTTTCCCGCAATGAATAGCTTATGGTTTTATCTAATATTGTGGTATATATAATCCCACATCTACTATGGAAATTTTACTGATCATGGTCCTGCTTTTTTTAATGATTTATGCCTTCAATAAATCAAGACAATTAAAAAAGGAATTACTACAAAAGGACAAAAAGATTGCAATACTGCATGAAGAGAATAATCTGCTGAAAACTGAGCTTACAGGATTGCAGGCAGATAAAATCACCTTAAGCAAGAAGATTGCAGAAGTAATGAGTCATAATGATGCTTTGCGAAAATATCAGGATATCATTGATGTTAAAGTGGAGTGTGAATATCTGCTGAAAAAAGCGGAGAAGGACAACATAAAATTGCGTATAAAAGGGGAGCAGGAACTGGCAGATGCCCAGGGAGAAGCAAGGGAAATCCGTAGGAATATCAAAGAACTGACTGAGAAAAAATCCAGGGAAATAGAACTGCTGTATGAAAGTGCAGTGAATGAGGCCGGGCGAATTGTAGGCAATGCAGAAGTGAGGGCCGAATCAATTGGAGGTGATGCCTATCGAAGCCTGAGGGAAGCAGATCAGATTGCAGACAGAATAAAGGCTATGAAAAATGTAATTAAAGGATATGGTAACGAATATTTAGTTCCGACATACACTTTATTGGATGAGCTTGCAGAAGATTTTGGACATAAAGAAGCCGGGGAAAGCCTTAAAAAACTACGTCAGAACAATAAGCTGCTGATTATAAATAGGCAGGCTGGAATCTGTGATTATATGGATGAAGCAAGAAGAAATACGGCGATTGATTTTGTAATTGACGCTTATAACGGAAAAGTGGATTCTATTTTGTCCTATGTAAAAAAAGACAACTTCGGAATATTGAAGCAAAAAATGGACGATGCTTTCCAGCTTGTTAATTTTAATGGACAGGCTTTCAGGAACGCGCGAATTTCTGAAATATATCACAGTGCAAGACTGGAAGAGCTTAAGTGGGCTGTTGTTGCTCAGGAACTGAAGTGGCAGGAACAGGAGGAACAAAGACAGATCCGGGAGCAGATCCGTGAAGAAGAGAGAGCAAGAAAAGACTATGAAAAAGCTATAAAAGAAGCGGAAAAGGAAGAACAGATCTTAAAAAGATTGATAGAAAAAGCGGAAGCACAGGTGGCAAGAGCGAATGAGGAACAAAAAATGTTGCTTCAGCATAAGCTGGAAGAATTACAGCAAAAACTAGAGCAGGCTGAGGAGAAAAATCAACGGGCATTATCTATGGCACAGCAGACCAGAACCGGAAATGTCTATGTCATCTCCAATATCGGGTCGTTTGGAGAAGATGTTTATAAAATCGGTATGACAAGACGTTTAGAACCCCTGGACCGCGTTCGGGAATTGGGTGACGCAAGCGTACCATTTGAATTTGATGTTCATGCAATGATCTATTCTGAAGATGCTCCCGCCTTAGAAAAACAACTGCACAGAAAGTTTTTGAAAAGCCAGCTAAACAAAATCAATCCTCGAAAAGAGTTTTTCAAATTGAATATTCATGACATCAGAAATTATATTGATTCCATGGGGATAAGCTGTAAGTGGACACTTACAGCTGAAGCAAAGCAATATCGCGAAACCGTCAAGCTTAATGAAGAAATGAAAACCAATAAACAACTGGAAGCAGAATGGGAGCAATATCAGGAAATTGCTGATCCGGTTACCTATGATGAACTGGTTTCTGAAGAGTAGGCCTGTAAAGCAGTAGATACCCAAAGCTTTTCCCAGCCAGAAATACAAATAAGGCGGACAATATTTTGTTTCTTAATAAGTGTTGGTTGATTTAATGTATTGACAATCATAGTGTTTAAATAATGATTGTTTGCGGTTTAGGTCTTTACAAACAATAAAAAAAGATAAAACAATCAATAATCCTGTTTTTCAGAACGAAAAGTACTTCAATACATGGATAAAGTCCTTATATTTGATCTGTATGATGCATTGTAATTGGTTTTATAATGCGAAAATGAAAAGAACAGAATATGCAGAATCAAGAAATAGATTTTTTACATCATAATCAGTCTGCCTGGAACAAACAGGCGCTGGAGCAGAATGAATGGTCCAAGGCCGTAAGTACAGAGCTTATTGATGATGCCAGAAAAGGAATATGGGAAGTGCACCTTACTCCAAAACCCCTCAATAAAGAATGGCTGGGTGACATACAGGGCAAAAATATTTTATGCCTTGCCTCTGCAGGGGGTCAACAGGCTCCTGTATTGGCAGCAGCAGGTGCTTCAGTGGTTGTTTTTGATATCTCTGAGGAACAGCTGAAACAGGATGAGTGGGTAGCAGAACGTGATGGATTGCTTCTGAAGACCGTTCAGGGTGATATGACGGATCTGAGCATTTTTGAAGATGAATCTTTTGATATCGTATTTCATCCTATTTCTAATCATTATGTAGAAAATGTAAACCCCGTTTGGAAGGAGGCTTACAGAGTCTTAAAAAAAGGAGGCGTTTTATTGGCCAGCTTTTTTAATCCTGTTGTATTTGTGGCGGATAGAAATCCAAAAGATATAGAAGAAGGAATTATCCGGCCCAGATATACTTTGCCGTATGCTGATCTCAAAGATCTGGATCAGCAGCAGATCGACAGGAAGCTTGAAAACAGGGAAGCTCTAGTTTTCGGGCACAGTCTTTCAGATCTGATTGGCGGTCAGCTGCGTGCCGGTTTCCTGATTGAAGATTATACAGAGGAAATGCAGCCAAACCCAAGATTTTTAATAGATCGGTATCTGCCAACTTTTATGGCAACAAAGGCGGTAAAACTAACCCGGGAAAACTCTTAGTGATGCCGGTCGTGATTCAGGATTCTTACTCCTGGTCAATGATATTGTGCTTTTTTGTTTTAAGTGAAGCTTAAAAAATTAATTTTGCTGTTTGGCGAATCATACATATTCGTTGGCATCAGATTATTTCAATGGATAAAACTTCAATCAATACTTATTTTCACTCCCTGTTTACCATTCAGGATGAGGTTGTCGAAAAGATCACAGAAACCTTCACTTCTTTTGAGCTGAAGGCGAATGCTGTGGTATTGGATCAGAATACGATCAGTACCAAAACCTATTTTCTGGAAAAAGGGTATGTCCGTTCCTACATTCTGAATGAAGATAATGAGGAGATCACCACCAATATTTATGCTGCGCCCTGCTTTGTCAATGATTTTCTATCGTTTTTCAGACAGCAGCCTACCAAAGAAATATACCAGACCATTACCGACTGTTTTTTCTGGGAAACAGGATTAGATAATGTACAGCATAACTTCCATACGATTCCTGAATTCAGAGAATTTAGTCGGCTGTTGTTTGTTCTTAACTATTACAATATTCACGACAGGCTCATAGAAATGGCAAGTCAGAAAGCTTCCACGCGGTATTCTAATCTGATGAAGAAAGACCCGGATATTTTTCAGCATGTTTCATTAAAGATTATAGCTTCTTATATGGGAATTAAAGACAGTTCCCTGAGCAGAATCAGAAGAGATATCCATAAACTGTAATTTCTTTTCATTTGTCAAGTGATACTTTGAAGGTTGTCCCTGATCTTTGCTGAAAAAATTAGTCATGAATAAGAAACATATTGCAGTAGTAGGACTGGGCGGTGTAGGCGGATATTTTGGATTTAAAATAAGCCAGGCTAATGAAGCTTCAGCGAAATACACAATTTCTTTTATAGCCAGAGGCGAAACCTATGACAGAGTAAAAGAAAACGGATTGATTTTGCTTTCTCCGGAACATGAGGCTCACACAACTCATCCCGATATCCTTGAGAAAAACATCAGCAGTATACAACGACCTGATCTGGTTCTGATTTGTGTAAAGGAATATGATCTTGAAAATGTGTGCAGACAACTGGCACCGGTGATTCAGAAAGATACTGTGCTGCTTCCGATGATGAACGGTGCAGATATCTATGACAGAATCCGCAAAATAATCCCTGATCATGTGGTGCTTCCGACCTGTATTTATGTGGCTTCTCACATTAAAGAGAAAGGGGTGGTAGAACACAAGGGAAAGGCAGGGAAAATGATTATAGGAAGAGACCCGCAACATTTTTCTGCCGATGTTGACTGGATAATGGAGGTCCTGAAAGAAAGTGCTATAGATTTTGACTTTAAAGACAATTCATTATCAGATATCTGGACCAAGTTTTTCTTTATTGCAAGCTTTGGTCTGGTCACCGCAAAGCACAATTCATCGATGGGTACTGTATGCACTGATGAGCGGCAAAAGCACGAAGCCTCAGGAATTATGGAAGAAATACAGAAGATTGCCCATAAAAAAGGAATTAAGATAGAGGAAGATATCATCGGGAAAACGTTCCAGAAAGCTTCTACATTTCCTTTTGAAACGCCAACATCGCTTCAGCTGGATATTCATTCGCGAAAAAAGGACAATGAACTGGAACTTTTTGCGGGAGCCATAATAGCCTATGGCAAAGCACTTGGTATTGAGACTCCTTTTACGCTGAAAATCTACAACGAGATCAAAGAAAAAATAAGCTGAAATCCAAGAATGGTGATGAAATAAATGAGAGACTGTCTTTTAAGACGGTCTCTCTGTTACTATTTTGCTATGTTCATTTAAATATAAAAAAGAAAAAATTTGAAATAGTCTTGCCCACACCATATCTACTTGCAATGGAATATGTATGTGTTCAAAAGACAGTATCATTATAACTTAAGTGTGTAGAAACTTCTGCCGGGCAAACAGGGTTTCATCGGTTTCACGATGATCCGGATCGTCTACGCAGCAGTCTACAGGACATACGGCCTTACACTGCGGTTCTTCATGGAATCCTTTGCATTCCGTACATTTTCCGGAAACAATATAGTATACTTCATCCGACATCGCTTCATTGAATGCATCCGCATTTACTTCAGTGCCGTCAGGAAAAGTTACTTTTCCTGTAAGCTTTGTCTTGTCCTGCCACCGCCAGTCGATGGCTCCTTCATAAATGGCTGAATTGGGGCATTCAGGTTCGCAGGCTCCGCAGTTGATACAGTCCTCCGTTATTTTTATAGCCATAGTATTTGTTTTTAGAGGGTTTTAAAAAAGGGATTTCTAAAAACAACATGTTGAAGAAATCCCTACCAAACTTAATTAAAGCAGTTTCAACAATTTATAGATATCATAAACTGTGCAAACTTTTATTTTGACCTGCTAATGACCTGCTATTCTTACAGAAAGCCCATCCATCTGGGCGGTCAGGTAGATCTGGCAGGCTAACCTGCTGGTGGCGTCGGAATTGAACAGTTCAGAGAGCAGTGCTTCCTCTATATCACCTTTCTCCGGCAGTGCAATCGTTTCCTCATTGATAAAGCAGTGGCAGGTGGCACACATAGCCATTCCACCACACATCGCTTCCATTGGAAGATCATAAGCTTTGCAGATATCCTTTAAAGTCAGTCCCATGTCCACGGGGCAGATCAGGATATGCTCATCACCATTCTGATCCGTTACTGTGATTGTAATTTCATCTTTCATGCGAATCAGTCAATGGTGGCTACAACTTGCTTTTCTGCCTGTTTTCTGGACCCGTCGAAACCTTCAATACCGCTGACCGTCGTATATTTTAAAACAAATTTCTTATTGGGATTCAGTCTTTGGTAGATACTCTGGCAGGCAATGGCAGCTTCGTGGAAGCCACAAAGAATAAGTTTCATCTTATAAGGATACGTATTGATATCACCTACAGCATAAACCCCTGAGATATTCGTTTGAAAATCTGTACTGTTATCTACTTTTATCGCATTTTTCTCCAGCTCAAGACCCCAGTCTGACAAGGGGCCCAGTTTGGGTACCAATCCGAACAGAGGAATGAAGTGGTCGGCTTCGATGGTCTGAATTAGCCCTTCTTTTTCTACAACAATCCCACTGAGATGAGTATCCCCGCTTAGTCCGATAACTTCGGCCGGTGTTATCAGGCTGATCTTACCTTCATGTTTTAGCTTTTTCACTTTTTCAACCGAATCCAGAGCTCCCCGGAATTCATTCCGTCTGTGAATCAGGGTGAGGGAAGAGGCAATTTCGGCAAGATGTATTGTCCAGTCCAGTGCAGAATCACCGCCGCCTGCTATGACAATACGTTTTCCGGCATAATCTTCAGGATGTTTCACAAAGTAATTGACTCCTTTGTCTTCATAGTCTCCAATATTCTCAATAGGTGGTTTTTTGGGTTCAAAACTTCCCAGTCCTCCGGCAATGATGACTGCTTTGGCCCTGTGTTTTGTTCCTTTATCTGTAATGACTTCAAAAAGGTTTTCCTCCAGCTTAAGCAAATGAATGGCGGTTTCATTGAAAGTAAAGCCCGGTTCAAACTGTTTAACCTGTTCGTAAAGATTATCAACAAGTTCACCCGCAAGAACACTGGGGAATCCGGGAATATCAAAAATGGGTTTCTTGGGATATAATTCTGACAACTGGCCTCCCATCTGTGGCAGTGCATCTATAATATGGCAGCGCATTTTGAGAAGGCCGGCTTCAAATACCGTAAACAACCCTGCAGGGCCGGCGCCAATGATCAGTATATCTGTTTCTATCATGTTATGAGTGATTTATTATCGTTTTTTCAATTTTTTTCGTGGTTGCAATACTGATAAGCTTATCAAACTTATCAGCATAGAATGATGAAATTTCTGTTGTGCTGTTGATATTGAACAGGGAAGGCCGTGCAATAGGAACACTAAAGGGGACAGGCCATGCGCGTAATGATTTGGCAATGGCATCCATCGCATTGATTCCCTGCATGGCCTGTAAACCGTCTGCCCAGCAAACCATACCGACTGTTTTATCAGTAAGGTAAGGCTCATATCTGTTGGCGGTTACCTCAAGCCAGTCGAGGCAGTTTTTCATGACTCCGGGAATGCTTCCATGATAAAGAGGAGCCAGCCAGATATGGAGGTCGGCATCCGTAAACATCTGCGTCATGCGTTCTACCGCCAACGGTGTTTTGGTAAGGGTGACATCAAATAAAGGGATGCCGGAATCTGCAAGGGTAAAAATATCAGTCCTGATCCCGAGCTTTTCCAGATGCTCTGCAAAGTAACGGGAAATATATCCTGAAGTAGACTCGGTTCGTCTTTCCAGAGATCCATTGAAGATGATCGCTTTCATACTGTTTTATTTTTTGAAAATTACTTTGGGAAGTCCAATCTCACCATACATCAGGCTTTTTACCAAAGGTTTCAGAAGCCCCGTTGCCAATAAGTACAGTGTCGGATCATGCTCTGCTTTTGCCCTAACCACTACTTTCTGATCTTTATAATGTTTCAGATCAGCATAGGTGAGGCGTCTTTTCCACAGATCCAAAAGAACCGTTCGGGCATCATTCAAATCGGTGTAAACGGCATATGGTGATAGCTTTTCCATGAGCAGCATATAAGCCCAGGGAGGAATGATGGCTTCTGTAGAGCATACGATGCCGACCGCTTTTTCATGATACACAGAAAAGTCTGTAGCGGCAATTGATTCTTTAAATTCTTTCTCTTTAACGATCATGCCCATAAAAAGATGATCTTTGATATCCAGCTCTACAATGTCTGTAGTCGGTTTATAATCTGACAGGTCAAAAGCTATAATTCCTGAAGCGGCAGCTTTGTTGACGAAAGTTTGAGAGTCCATTTGTTGCAATATTTAGGTGCTGAAACGCTGGTTTATGATCTTACTTTGGCAAGAGCTTCCTCATATTTTTTCTCTACAGAAGACCAGTCTAGGACAGACCAGAATGCATCAAGATAATCTGCTCTTTTATTCTGATAATTCAGGTAATAAGCATGTTCCCATACATCAATACCAAGAATAGGAAAGCCTCTGTTCATAGAAAGGATATCCATCATTGGATTATCCTGGTTGGGCGTGGAGCTTACTGCAACGGAACCATTGAATTTTACGTACAGCCATACCCATCCGGATCCGAACTGCGCAAGGCCCGTCTTTTTCATCTCGGCTTTTAATTCTTCAAGGCCTCCAAAAGTAGATATAATAGCGTCATTAAGCTTGCCTTCAGGCTGAAGTTTGGGTTGCGGAGAAAGAATTTCCCAGAATAATGAATGATTATAATGACCGCCACCGTTATTTCTAACTGCCGGACTGTATTCACTTACCCGTTGTAGTAGGGAATCCAGATCAGGATTGGTTTCAGCAGTCTGTTCCAGGGCCGTATTCAGATTATCTATATAAGCCTGATGATGACGCTGGTGGTGAATGGTCATTGTTTCTTTATCAATAAAAGGAGATAATGCATCATACGCATACGCAAGCTGAGGTAATGTAAATGGTTTCATTCTGTTTATTTTTTTGATTATTGTATCGCAAAGGTAACAATATATTTAAATAAAACAACTTAATAGTTGTTTTATTATTTTTAGTCAGATTCAATCAAACTTGTTGTAAGTGATTGATATAATAAGTAATTACAAACATTATAGAAAATGACTATATTTGTTGTTGAAAAATAAAACAACCTAAATATTGTCAAATGAAGAAGTCGGCAGCAGATCGCATTCTGATGTTTTTAAAGATGAGAGGAGAAGCCACTTCGCTTCTTATCTCTGAAGAACTGTCCATCACCAAAGAGGGAGCGAGAAAGCATTTATTGAATCTTGCCCACGAGGGATTGATCCAGCCTGTTGTAAAAAGCGAAGGGGTGGGCCGTCCGTCTACTTACTATATCCTGACTGAAAAGGGCTTTGCACAATTCCCGGATACCCATGCCGAGGTAACGGTGCAGCTGCTGAAGTCGGTCAAAAATCTATTGGGCGAAAATGCGTTGAATTTATTGATCAGCGACCGGGAAAAGAATACCCACGACCGTTACGAAAAGGCAATTTCCAATACGGAATCTCTTGAAGAGCGTCTGGAGGTTTTAGCTGAGGCCCGCAGCCAGGAGGGATATATGGCCGAATGGAAAAAAGAAGGAAACGACTATTACTTGATCGAAAACCATTGCCCCATCTGTGCGGCAGCCATTGAATGTCAAGGGTTCTGTCGGGCCGAATTATCAAATTTCCAGTCCCTCATCGGTAAAGATTATACCGTAGAAAGAATAGATCATATTATTTCCGGCGGTCAACGCTGCGTCTATAAAATCAGCCGGTAATGTATAGGCTGTAATTTCATTATTGTTTAATCCTGAAGTCTCTATCTCGTCAGGATCTCCATCAGCAATAGAATTGAAACCAGCTTTTTCGAAGAGGTATATTCCGGATTCAGCTGTTCCCGGATTTCACCCAGCGCTTTACTTAGCTTATTGCTTACCGTTTTATTACTTATTCCCAACGCTTCTGCGGTTTCATTAACTGACATATTCTTCCGGATTCTCATATCATAAACCTGTTGCTCTGTAGTAGGAAGATTTCCTACGACCTTATCAATCATCGACAGCAAATCTGAAATCTCATGATCCTCCAGTATTTCAAAATAATCTGTATCTGCCATATCAAGTTCCACGGGAATATCAAACTCATCGATGCGTAATGTGGGTGGAGCTTTTTTATAACTGTTATAGCAGTCGATAATCCGGTAATGAAGATGCCGGAGAAGATAGCCTTTTGCACTTTCTGAATTATCGGTTTGTATGGAGTCTGTATGTTCCAGGATCTTCATCCACAGGTTTTGCAGGATCTCCTCTGAAATTTCTTTATCCTTGGTCCGTATAAATACAAAACGGTAAAGACAATCCCAGTATCGGTCATACAGCAGCATAAATGCAGGACGGTCGCCTGATTTTATTTTCTTTAATAAGGTATGGTCTGTTGCGCTCATATTGTTGCAGCAAAATTACCTAAAGGAAAATTAACTTTTTGTGAACTTTGGTTATACTAAGGTTAAATATTTCTTCAAAACAGCACATAAATATGAATGTAATGTTTAGTAATTGTAAAAAAGGTTGAAAGTGCGACGCAAAATGTTGGGTATGTGAATAGAATATTAAGAATCCTCCGGGGAAGTTTTTCATTTTCACTGTCTTATAGATAGAAGTATCAGTGAATATCATGAAAGACGCTATGAAACGTATGTCATATAAAAATAGGGAAGCCTTTGTTTTCAGACTTTGGGAACGGGAAGTTTCCGAAGGTCCAATCTCTGAAAAAGAAAATGAGCTTTTACAAAAATGGAAGATCCATGCAGAAAAGGAGCTGGATGAAGTTCATCTGAAAGAATCCAGAGAAAAGGTTTTATTGGAACTTGAATCGTATTGGAAGGCGTCAGCCATTGTATCCGGAAAAGCTGTAAAGGGCTTCAGAACATATGCATATAAAATAGCAGCTGTTATTATTCTGCTTTTATCGCTGGGAGGTATTTTTACCTACACGGAATTTATAAGGCCTGATGTCTACCTTGCAGAATCCGGGGACCGAATAGTTCACCTGAAGGATGGGTCTACCGTTACCTTACTTCCCGGAGCGGAACTTACTGTAGCAAAATCTTTTCCCGGGTCTACCAGGGTAGTGGACTTAAAGGGAGATGCTCTGTTTTCTGTCGCTAAATCAAAGAAACACCCTTTCATTGTTCATGCAGAAGGGTTCAGCACTAAGGTGCTGGGAACCATATTTAAAATTTCGCAGTCCGGGAAGAAAAAGGCCGTAGACCTTTATGAAGGAAAGGTGGCTGTGTCCTCCCCCGGAGTTCCTGTCTCTGTGCTTCAACCGAATCAGAAATGGACCAACTTCGGGGTGCCTCACACTGCAGCGGTCATTTCATTGGTTTCGGGCAAGGTTTCAGGGAAAAAAATTGCGGAACTGCTGTCACTAAGCTTTAATGATGTGCCTGTAAAAGAAGTGATCAGAGTGCTGGAAAGCAATTACAGCACAGAAATTCACTACCCGAAGGAAACAGAAGATAAAAAAATCACCGCAGATTTTACAGGGGGAACCGTAGGGGAGAATATCGAAGCGCTGGCCTTTATCTTGGGTCTCGAAATACAGAAAAAAGGAAATACCTATATCCTGAAATAGCCAACATAAAAATAATAATCAGATAACCTTATAAACAAAAAGAGAACACTCAAGTATGAAAAGTATGAAATGTGGTTTTACCATTGCAGCCTTATTTTTTACGGTAGCCGCCGAAGCTCAGGAACTGGTTCAGAAAGTATCATTTTCTGTGCCTGCCAGCAGACCGTTAATTGAAGTATTGGAAGAATTTGCAGGAAAAACCGGAATGCGGCTGGCCTATTCACAAGTAGACATTAAGGAGCTGAAGGTAAAAGGGGTAAAATGTGAAAACACTTCTGTAAATAACTGTCTGAAAGATATCATCGGCAGACTTCCGGTTGTATTCCGCCTGCATGGGGATCTTATTTCAATAAAATATGAAGGTACTCAGGCTGCAGCACCGGGAAACGGCCGTATTTCCGGAAAAATAGTTGATGAGGTGGGAAGCCCTGTCGTTGGAGCGGAAGTTCATATTGCCGGCAGAACTGCGGTAACGGATAATAACGGCGATTTTACCTTAGATCTTCCATCAGGAACGTACCAGCTCACGATACGGGCACCTAAATACAATACCCTCCGGGTAGAAAAGCTCCCCGTTACAGGGAGAGAAACAAATACTGTTTCATTTGCTTTAAACCGGGCTTCAGATAAAATAACAGATATTCAGGAAGTTGTAGTGACTGCAACCCGTAAAGCAGATACCCAGGCCGGATTGCTCGCATTACAGAAGAAAGCAGCACAGATGAGCGATGGTATTTCGGCTGAACAGATTTCTAAAACCCCTGATAATGACGTAGGGGGAACACTGAAAAGAGTAACGGGAATTACCACAATCGATAATAAATATGTGGTGGTACGTTCCATGGGTGAGCGTTGGAATACCGCAGCCATGGACGGAATCAATCTGCCCAGCACGGAAGCTTATAACCAGAATTTCTCTTTTGATATCATTCCTACGGCAATGGTAGAAAGTGTGATTGTAAGCAAATCGGCCACCCCGGACATGAATGCCAGCTTTGCAGGTGGTTATGTAGAAGTACGGACCAAAGATATTCCCAATGAGAATTTCACCACAATAAGTACAGGAACATCCTATAATGATCAGACGGCATTCAAAGAATTCCTGACCCGGAAGCGGGGGAAGTATGATTATTTCGGATATGATGACGGAAGCCGTGATTTTCCCAGAGGGCTGGAAGCCATGGACTGGAATAACCCCAGGTTTTTTGAGCAGTCTAAACAGTTTACGAATGACAACTTCAGTACGTACAGAACCAGAGGGGACATGGGATCCAATCTTCAGCTTGCCCTGGGAAGAACCTACGCCCTGAAAAATAATAACAAATGGGGATTTGCCGGAGCATTGATCCTGAGAAATGAACAGAATAAACTGGATATAGATCATACGGGGAGAGGAAACTGGCTGGATACGACAGGAATGCCTGATGCCAACGGACAGATTCCGTTTTATAATTTCAAAAACAGTGGAGGTTCCTACAATTATAATTCTACGCTTGCAGGAATGCTGAATTTCGGTTTGCAGTGGGGAAAAAACAGGGTGTCATTCCGTAATTCCTATACCCATATTTTTGATAATACCCTCACCAGGGTAACAGGCTGGAATGAATATACCACCGGCAGCGGAATGGCGTCCAATGCAGAGTTAGCCTATAATTATTTTTATCATGGGATTATTCCCAATAATGATCCTTCGCAGATTCAAAACTTGGACCGCCCGTACACTGATAATATCAATTATCCCGTTTTTCAGTCCCTTCTTCAGAACAAACTGGAGGGAAATCATAAAATAGGAAATACGGAGGTCAGCTGGTTTGCAGCCCGTACGGGAGTAGCATCGGATACCAAGGATTATACGCAATACATCACCCGGTATGATTTTATCGGAAATGAAATTCTGGCCTTTCATAAGATTTACAATTCCGGAGCGGATTTCTACAGGGGATATATAGAAAACAAAGAAACAGATTACAATTATGGAGCTTCTTTCAAATGGGATATGGATGCCGGAAGTTTTAAGAATAGCCTTAAGACAGGCTATGCAGGAACCATAAAAACCAATACCAATCAACAGCAGAAGTTTTTTCTTCGGGTGGATGAAAACCGGGACGTTCCCAATAGCGAGAAGAATTATTTGACGATGTATGGTTCTCTTGCCGATTGGTTTAATGGATCTCATTATGTTCCGGGTGGTATTGGATGGGAAACCAAAGGACTTTATAAAAATGACAAGTACGAAGGAGAAGTGAATCAGCATGCGGTTTATATCATGTTTGACAACCGCTGGAAAAACAAATTAAGGCTCGTCTGGGGACTTCGTGCAGAATACTTCAAGTACGATATGATTTCCCAGCAGCTGGATCCCGCAGATTCAAAATATATTACCCGGACAACAATAGAGGAAAAGCCTTGGCAATGGATGCCGTCTGTGAATTTTACATACAGCCCTACCAATAAAATGAACCTTAGGCTTGCCTACAACAAATCGGTGATCAGACCGCAGTTTAATGAAAGAACGGGGCTGCCTTATTTTGATCCTATTGCTAACGGATTGATCTATAATACGGAAATGACCTCCTCAGTGATTAACAATTATGATTTTAAATTTGAATGGTTTCCCGGACTGGGAGAAATATTCTCAGCAGGGCTGTATTACAAAAATATAGACCGGCCTATTGAGCGGGAAGGACATATTTCCAGTGAAGGAAATCTGTATCTGTATAATGGGAACTCCAAAAATGCAAAACTGATCGGTGTAGAAGCCGAGGTCAGAAAGAATTTAGCCTTTATCGCGGAGTCTCCTTTCCTGGAAAAACTGTTCGTAAGCGGGAATTTCACCTATAACCATACGAAAGTAGTGGCTTTCAGAGACCTTTATAAAACAGGAGATCATGACGAAACCTATGAGGTAAAGCGGCCACTGTACGGACAGACTCCTTATGCGTATAACCTCGGGCTGATCTACGACGGTGACCGGCTGGGATTAAGCTTTTTGTACAATGCCAAAGGGGATCAGTACATCACCGTAGGATACGCCTATAAAGGAGAGGAGATCCAGCGCCCTTATGCGGTAGCAGATGCCCAGATTTCCTATAAATTCCTCCGCAACAAAAATTTTGAATTGAAATTCAATGTGCGGAATCTCTTCAATAGAGTAAAAGAATACTATAACAACTTCAATTCATACCTCGCCGCCAAAGATGGGCCGGGAAGTACAGTAGGGACAGAAAGAGAAGGCTGGGAGCTTCTTCCGGGAGCAACAGACAGATATGATAAAAATATTGACAAAATTATGTTCCGGGCTTACAGTGGAAGAATGTTCAGTGTAAGTGTGAATTATACCTTTTAGAAAAGGTTTCCGGAGATCGTGATATAAGAAAGAATTCTCAATAGATAGACCTCTACAGGTTTCGGAAACCTGATCATGAATCGGAAAAGTACTGATATGGCGCCCATCAGTAACGGTTCAGAAAAAACCGGACGTTAATAGCTTTTCCCGGGTATTAACGGCTCTTATGGGAACTTCCGCAATGCAGCTCCTCCTGTGGCGATGGAAGACTATTAAAAAACCAAATCGAAGGGATAGAGGCAGATATTCCTGAATATTAAAAAACTGATCAGGCCCCAAAAAATAACACGGCCGGATTCACTAAAAATTATAACAAATGAAAAGACTAACTCTAATTGCAGTGGCAGCATTATCTCTTACAGCTTGTCAAAACGATCACCTGGCAGATTCATCATCTCCATTCGAAATGAAGCCTACTTCTGCTGAATACCTTACCGCTTCGGCTCTTCCTGTAACCAGCGTAAGCGGTGCTATTACCTCCAATACTACATGGAGTGGAGTAGTAGAATTAGATGGAATTGTAACCGTAAAGAACGGCGCTACTTTAACGATCCAACCGGGGACTTTCATTAAAGCAAAACCAAACACCAGCAATACCGCTACCGGAGTTTTGGTAATTTCTAAGACAGGAAAAATCAATGCAGCAGGTACAGAAGCACAGCCAATCATTTTCACAAGCTACAAATTGCTTGACGGTAATGAGGATACGACTGCAGCTCCCGGTGATTTCGGAGGGGTTATTATCTTGGGAGATGCTCCTACCAACACTCCATCTACAAAAACTGTAGAGGGATTAACAGGTCCTGATTTCTATTACGGAGGTACCAATGCTTCTCACAACGGGGGAACATTGAAATATGTACGTATCGAGTTTGCCGGATATGATCTTTTGGCTCCCAACTCAGGAAACGAAATCAATGGTCTTACTTTAGGAGGAGTAGGAAACGGAACTACTTTGGATCACATTCAGGTATCTTTCGGTAAAGACGATTCTTTCGAATTCTTCGGGGGAACCGTAAATGCTTCCAACCTGGTTTCTTTTGCAGCGGATGATGATAATTTTGATTTCGATAACGGATACACAGGAACTATTACCTGCGCATTGGCGTTGGCAGATTACAATTCTACACACAGTCTTAGTGGATCAAGCCCGGACTCTAACGGTATAGAGCTTGATAACAACGCAGACGGTTCTTCTACATCATTGCTAACACACCCTGTGATCAACAACCTTACCATTATTGGTGCTAAAAACACAGCGAAAGGGGCTTTGTATGAAAACGGAATCCACATCAGAAGACACGGAAGATTGACACTAAACAATGCTGTGGTTACAGGATATCCTGTAGGAATCAAAGTGGAAGGAACAGGTTCTGAACTTTCTTCAGCTTCAACGTACAACACGATCAAGATTCATGGATTCAATACTTCGGTTACCGGTACAGGTACAGCAGGAATTCCTGCAGCCAACCTATTGACGGGTACTCCTGCATCACTTTGGGGGATGAACCAGCCGTTCTTCAACGAAGGAAGCTGGAATGTATCGCCAAGAAACTGTGGAAACTTCCAGGGACTTTGGACGAAATACAATTTTTCCATTGTAGAATAAAAAACTTTAAAAAGCAGGAAACGGCATCTGCTGTTTCCTTGCTTTTATTATTCAAAAATTTTAATAATCAGTGCTATGAAAAAAATAATTTTATCATCTGTTCTTTTCTTATCTCACTTTGCTGCAGCGCAGACTATGGTGTGGGGTAATTCTTTTGACACTCCTGCTGATCTCCAGGACTGGACTTTCCATGATCTGAATAACAACGGCAACGGTTGGGTACAGGGACAGAATATCTACCACAACGGAACATCTCTGGCTTACGGAACTGCCGGAGTACTGCGCCATTCTATCAGCGTGGTTCCTACTGGAAGCGCTACAGGGTTTATAGCTGAAAACGACTGGATCATTTCTCCCGCGATAGATCTTACCTCTGCTGCCGGAACCATTACTTTAGCAGCCTATATCGGAAGACAGAGAACGACACATACCATTGTAGCCAGAGATCTTTACATCTTTGTAAGTACTCCTCAGAAAGAGGTTCCTGCATTGGCTGATTTTCAGGCAATGACTGTAGATGCCGGTGGAAATGATATTCCAAGCCCTTACAAAATACAGGTAGGAGATTCTGCCAACCCTTTCCCTGCAGACCTTACCCAGTTTGTAGAATCACTTGTTGACCTTTCTGCATTCGCAGGTAAGAAAATATACATCGGAATGTGGGCCAACAGAAAATCCAGCGGTAATAATATACAGAACATCAATATTGATGAAATGGGTATTTTCGCGACGTCATTTTTAGGAACAAACGAGGTAAAGAGAAATAAAGTTTTAACACAAATAGGAGAAAATCCGGTAAAAGAATTATTGCAGCTGCAGCTTAATCCGGCATTGAAAGAAAATACAACGATAGTCAACATTTACAGTACGACAGGACAGAAAGTACTGACCACTCAGTATTCCAGAGGGATCAATATTGCAGGTCTTGCATCAGGAATGTATGTTGCTGAAATTACAGACGGGAAAACTGCAGAAAAGCTGAAGTTTATTAAGAAATAACGGCTGTACCCTTTAAAACTGATTGAGAAGCACCATGAAATTTAATATACAATAATGGGTAACCTGAAGGTTATTCAGAACATATCCAACTAGTTTTTTTATAATTATGTATTGCCCTGCTTATCGGGTGGGGCAATATTTCTAAAAATGAAATAAGAAAGATGAATAAGATCTTTGCATTACTACTGTTTTGTACCCTCATCCTTGCATGCACAGACCAAAATAGCATGGAGCTGTATGACCGGTCACAGAAACCCGGAGTTGTTAATATCAAAGGATACTCAAAACCTGACGGACTTCAACTGAGGTTCAACGGAGAGCCGGTATCTATTGATGGTAAGACCTCATACACCAATAAAATAGAAACACAGCTTCAGTTTGTCCTGGATCAGGGCGAGACCAACAAACTGGGAATATATAATCATGAAACAGGGGCCGAAATCGCCAAATACAGCATTACCTATGACAATATTGATGACTATAAAAATCTATATTTCTTTAATCTTCCTGGAATTTTCCTGCAGACATACGTGGTAAAACCGCAGGTGAATCTGGGAAAAGTAGGCTTTGAATTTATTTTTCCCAATCTGGGCGAATATTCAGGATCGGCTCTGAAAAACGTAAAAGGCGTTTTAAAACGGGAAAACGGAATGGTTCTCGCAGAATTTGATGTCATCGGAAAGGACAGCTTTTCAGAAGTGAAAATCTACAGCTTCTTCAGCTCAACGGCGCCTGTCTATCTGGAGCTGTACAAGCCGGGAACTCTGGAACCGTACGCCGGTGCTTCCGCTATTAAGGTGACCATAAAGCAGCATATGGGCGCCAACCTGATCGTTCTCCAGGAAAAAAAAGAAAACGGAGTATGGACCGTTAAAGGAGATATTGATGTGACCGAATACCTTTGATCAGATATGACCTATTTTTTTAAGATTCAGCTGGTGTTCATCACCATACTACTCATCTCATGCACAAATAATGATGATAACATACCTGTTTTTCCTGACGGGAGTACAGAATCTGTGAATGTATGGGTTCAGGACAGCATGAAAAGATATTACTACTGGGCAGATCAGATGCCTGCCAAACCGGATTACCACCTTCCGGTAAAAGATTTTTTCAAGAGCCTGCTTGCTCCCAAAGACCGGTTTTCTTTTATCGTCAATACCGAAGATTCTTCTACATATCCGCGTTCCATAAGGAATATGTACGGCTTCGATTATACCATTGTTCAACGTGCAGACGGTACTGTCGTTACCGTTGTTAAGCTGGTGCTCCAAAACTCTCCGGCATTCAATGCCGGGCTAAAAAGAGGGATGGTCCTTACCAGAATCAACGGTAAACTGATCACAGCATCGAATGCGGAAGCGCTGGCATCTGCGATTAAAGACCAGACCAGCGTGGAACTCACTGTCGGAAACTGGAATAACGGCGCTGTTGAAAACGAAAAGACGATTACCGTATACTACGGATTTTCTTTTGAACAGCCGGTATTGTCTAAAATATTTTCCAAAAACGGAAAAAAAACAGGATACCTCTATATCTATGATTTTCCCGACGGTATGACGCAGGTGCTCAATCAGAAGTTTGCAGAATTTAAGTCGGCAGGTGTACAGGAGCTGATCCTTGACCTCCGATACAATTATGGCGGATCGGTATCCTCTGCAGCCGCTCTCTGTACACTGATCCCATCAGGGATATCTTCAGATTCTCCATTTATCATCTTCAAAGGCAATAAAAATGGGGGTGAAGTGAAAAGAACCTTTGCCCGGCAGATTAAATATGATCCCAAAGCGCTTGATTTTGCTGATCTGAGAATGAATGCGCTAGGATTATCTAAGGTGTACGTTCTTACTTCCAACAGTACGGCGTCGGCAGCTGAGATTGTTATCAATAATCTCAAACCTTATTTGCAGGTAATTCAGATCGGAGATGTTACTTTGGGTAAAGATATGGCTGGGTTTACCATCGAAGACCGGCGCAAACCAAGGAAAATTTCGTGGCAGATTCATCCTGTCGTTTATAAAGTTGCTAATGCCGACGGCGTGGGTGAGTACAGCAATGGAATCTCGCCACAGATCACTGTCAATGAATATGGATCACTGCCATTACTGCCTTTGGGAGATCCGGAGGAAACTTTGATATCCTCAGCCCTGAACGGCGGATCTGTAAAAGCAGGTAAAGAACCAGGAAGCAGCAGCGTGAAAATTTTGTATCAGAGCGATGTTCCTTCGGCAGCAGTTGGAAAACAGTCTTTGTAGGCTGAAGATCTCCGGAAAATTCACTTCTCGTCAACACCATAATCAAACACCAGATTAATCATAAAATACATTAAAACCATGCAGGGAATAGAACCAAAACTTCATATGAGCCTCACCAGCCGCATCGAATATTACCGGCTGTTGATCGAAGCAGCAGATGATCCTGAAAGCCGTTCTACCGATGTAGTTACGCAGATTTCAGAATTGGGAGATCTCTACGAAGAATATCTGCTTAATAAAAAGAATCTTGAGAAAAGCATTAAAAATTACCGCGCCTACCATAACGACCTCAGAAAAAAACTTACGGTAAGGCTCCGGGAGCTGAGACGGAAAGAAAGACAGAGATAAAACCAGGATGCATACAATAAAGGATTGAGGGATCACCAATGAGTCAGCAGCTTAAGGTCGTTCGGCCAGTTATGAGGCACCATTCTACTTCCTTACAAAGTTTTGTTTTATGGGATTTTACAACAATTTTCATACATTTATGACATCAAGTTGAAAGATCATGCATTTATGAATGAGACGACAGTTTCCGATCTATTGCTCATGTTTTGGCAGTTTTCGTGGCCACAGTGGATTGCGCTGAGTCTCGTGATCAACATTGCTTTGTATCTGTTTTCGATAGGGCTCTATATTTTTATTGAAACAACCTGCCGCAAAATAAAGCTTCAGGATAAGAATCATCCTGTTACCTGGTCAGATTTTTATCTCAGTCTTTTTACCGTAGTCTGCAACAGCTTGGTCATGCTGGCCGGCGTTTTCCTATGGAAAAACGGATGGATTATGCTTGGCGAAAATCAGGAAGTAAGATGGATCATAGTTGAAGTTGCAGCATTCCTCTTACTGATGGATCTGCTGATGTATTTTTTTCATTACGCCGCCCATTCGCCTTTTGTATATAAACTTCTGCATGGAAAGCATCATGAGCATGTAAGTACCAATTTTTTAAGTCTTTTTGTTCTGCATCCTTTCGAAACCCTGGGCTTTGGAATGATGATGCTTATTTTGCTGATGGGCTATAACTTCTCTGTGATTTCTATTTCAATATATCTTTTGCTTAACCTGATCTGGGGAACCATAGGACATCTGAACAGAGAGTTTTTTCCGGCTTCCTTTGACCGGTTATTAATCGGAACGACCCGGTTTCATAATCAGCACCACCTGGACGAAACAAAGAATTTCGGATTTTACACTTCTATCTGGGATCGCTTATTTGGAACCTATAAGTAAGAAACCCCGGGGATTATTTTGTATGGATGTTTAAAGGAAACCTTAACTTCTAATACATCCAACTTACCTGGTTTTTTTGTTTCTTTTTTGTCATAAAGATTGGAATGGGAGACAAGGCTGGAATAGTTAAAATTGTATATGCGTCAGAACCTTGCTCAGCAAATCATTAAGCTGCTTCAGTTCAGCAGCACTCAATATTGCGGAGGTCTGGCGGGTCATATGTTCCCTGAACGTTTCAGAATTTTCTACCAGGAACCTTCCTTTTGCAGTCACCGACAGATTAAATTTTCTGCGGTCTTTTTCATCCTGATGCTGGGTAAGAAAATCGTGGGCGAGTAAAAATTTTAACTGTTTCGAAATCGCTGCATGGCTGATCTTAAAGGCTGATGATATTTCGGTTCCGGTCACTTTATTTTTCCGGGCAATAAACTCAATGATATTGTAATGGGCTGCCGTTACCCCGTTGATATCACCTCTGTTCATATGAGCCAGAATCAGGCATTGAAATTCTGTAAACGTGTTAAAAAACTCTTTTTCAATAGGTTTCATAAAATATTTACTTAACTTAGTTAATAATTAATAAAGTTAATCATTTTAAAATGGAAAATATAGAAATTACCAATGCCAGGCAAAATAATCTCAGAAATATTTCCATAAAAATTCCAAAAAACAGGATTGTGGTTTTTACGGGGGTATCCGGTTCCGGCAAATCTTCTCTGGTTTTTGAAACCATTGGAGCGGAGGCCCAGAGGCAGATCAATGAAACCCAGAACAGTTTTGTACGAAACCGTCTGCAGCATTATGGTATTCCTGATGTGGATAAAATTAAAAACCTGAATGTTCCCATCATTATCAACCAGAAGAGATTGGGCGGAAATGCAAGATCTACGGTAGGAACTGCTACCGACGTTTATGCCGCATTGAGACTGCTTTTTTCAAGAATGGGAAGACCTTTTGTAGGATATTCCAATGTATTTTCGTTTAACAATCCTCAGGGAATGTGCCCGGAATGTGAGGGACTGGGATTCATCCAGACCCTGAATATAGATAATCTGATCGATCAGGCAAAGTCTCTGAATGAAGGCGCCGTAAGATTTCCGACTTTCCAGCCGGGAGGATGGCGCCTCACAAGGTATACCATGTCAGGATATTTTGATAACGACAAAAAAATAAAGGATTATACTGCCAAAGAGTGGGAGATGCTGCTGCATGCCGAAGAACATAAACCCAGACATCCTGATAAAGACTGGGGAAAAACCGTAAAATATGAAGGAATTATCCCACGAATTGAAAAGGCATTTCTTACCAAAGATTCTAAAGAAAATATAACAAGGAAAGACGCGCTGAAGAATGTGGTGGTTACCAAAACCTGTCCCTCATGTGAAGGAAAAAGGTTGAATCCGAAAGTATTATCATGCCGCATTGAAGGAAAGAACATTGCCGACTGTACGGCCCTTTCTATCGAAGAGCTTACAGAATTCATTGCAGGTCTGGAATCAAAAACCTATGAAACCGTCATCAAAGAACTTCTCACGAAACTCAGGAATATCGTTACGATCGGTCTTCAGTATCTGACATTGGACCGAAGGACGGACACGCTTTCCGGAGGTGAATCCCAGCGTATAAAAATGGTCAGAAACCTGGGCAACAGCCTTGTTGATCTGCTGTATATCTTCGATGAGCCCAGTATCGGTCTTCATCCTAAAGATTTACAGAAGATCGTATCCATTATTCAGCAGATTAAAGATAAAGGAAACTCTGTTTTAATTGTGGAACACGACCCCGATATCATCAAAATGGCAGACTGGATCATCGATATGGGCCCGGGGTCAGGGAAAAATGGCGGGGAAGTAGTTTATGAAGGAACATTTGAAGGACTTAGAAATTCGGCCGGAAAAACAGGGGCTTATTTTGCAGAAAAACCATCTATTAAGAAAAAGAGCAGGAAAGCAAAGGGATATCTGACAATAAAAGATGCCAGTCTTTATAATCTTAAAAATATCAGTGTGGAAATCCCGAAAGGCGTGATGACTGTAGTGACAGGAGTGGCCGGCTCGGGGAAAAGTACTTTGATCAACCGTGTGCTGCCAGATTTTTATGATGACCTGACAGTTATAGATCAGTCTCTTTTTGCAGCGGGTATCCGCTCCAACCTGCTGACCTATTTAAATATATCTGATTACATAAGAAAGCTTTTTGCCCAGGCGAACGGGGTCTCAGACAAGCTGTTCAGCAGGAACAGCGAGGGCGGCTGCAAAAACTGCAGAGGATTAGGTGTCGAAAAAATAGATCTTGCCTTCATGGACGACATCGAGCAGCCCTGTGAAGTATGCGGCGGCTCCGGTTTTGATCCTAAAGTCTTAGACTACCTCTATCATCAAAAAACTATTGTGGAAATTATGAATATGACCGTTTCAGAAGCGGTACATTTTTTTACTGATGAGCTTATTCTCAAAAGCTTAGATACGATGATCAGACTGGGACTGGATTATCTTACGCTGGGCCAAAGGCTGGACAGCTTTTCAGGTGGAGAAAGACAACGCCTGAAGCTGACCAAAGAGCTTAAAAATACCAGCCAGATTATTGTTCTGGATGAACCCAGTACGGGACTGCACCCGAAGGATACCCAAAAGCTGCTTTCTTTTTTTAATACCCTCGTCAGCCAGGACAATACCCTGATTGTCATTGAACATAACCTTGATATTATTGCCCAGGCAGACTGGATTATAGATATCGGTCCGGAGGCAGGAAAATACGGAGGCAGAATTATGTTTGAAGGAACTCCTGAACAGTTGCTTACCGATAAAAAATCATCCACTGCTGAATTTCTGCGAAAACATATGGAACATGATATATAAACCATTAGGATCAATTGACATGGGTGAAGTAGATGCATCATCATCTTTTTCAAACCAATTGATCCTAATATCAGCTGATGACAAGATTCTTATTTCTATATCTCAGATCCCAGATTTTTTTCAGCGTGATTTCCTTCCAATAAAAGAGTGAGTTCATTGCATCGTACAATTTTTTGGTCCCGGATGGTAAATTCTGCCATCACCTGGTGCAGAGCATAGCTTCCGTCCTTTAGGAATGATTTGGCAATATGCCGGGTAAAAATCGAATCTCCGTTTTCTGCATAGCTTACGATGTCGATATGCTGTTCTGCAACTTTTTCTTTCAGCTTTTTGATGTGCAGAACAAATTCTTCATAATGCAATTGCTGGTGGTCGACGGTTTGGACGTAATCTCTTGAAAAGTATTGTTCAATCAGTGACTCGTCAAATACAGGATTTTCTAAAACATGAGTGAATACCTGACGGATAAAATGGATCATATTGTATGTAATTTGATGCAAAGTTATAGCCGGTAACAATCGTTAAACGATAACAATTGTAAAGAAATCACCTTCGGTTCCGGATTCTACTCAGGGAAACACTGGTAATACCCAGATAAGAGGCAATATAATGCTGTGGGAAACGCAGAAGAAGCTCTGGCCGGCTGTTCAGGAGATTTTCATACCGTTTTTGGGGAGAATCTTTAATAAAGGAAACCAGCCGCTTACTGAGCTCCCCGAAACGTCTGTAAAAAAGGATATTAAACTGTTGTTGAAAGTCTGGATCTTCCAGCAGTTTCCGGAATGTGCCTATTTTTAGTTCGTACACTGTAACAGGCTCCAGTGTTTCAATGACAAATTCACTTTTGCTTTCATTCAGAAAGCTGTCAAAAGAAGCTACGGCCTGATTTTCCGTAATGAACTCCAAGGTCAGTTCCCTACCATCGTGAATAAAAAACTCTCTCAAGGCACCATTTTTTACAAAAAACAGGGTGGTAGAAATTTCCCCTTCGCTAAGGAGAATTTTTTTTGCAGGATACTGAACTTCAGGGAGTACATGAAGGTGAGTTTTTAACAAGGCAGTAAGATCTGGTATATGCATGGCAATGATAATGACAAAGATAATAAAACAGTTTTCCAAGTAGAATAATTAAAGACTTAATAATAAGATCTCTCGCGTTTAAACGTTAATACGGCTGGACTTCAATCATTATCTAAATTATATAGTATTACAATAGGTCGATTTAAATATTTTTCCCAATTTGCATAAGTAAACAATAAAGATTCCAATTTCTACCCTGTATGAGCTTATTTCCGCAGATCTTAACCGATGAAAAAGTAAATGAACGCCATATTGATTTCAGGAACGCGCTCTTTGAACTGGATCAGAATACTATCGGTCCGGAGCATATTCAGACGTTAATGAAACTCTACGGCGCAACGAAACAGATTGACTACCGCAATAAAATACTGAAACTCCTGTATGACCATAAAGCGCCTGAACTAAAGGCTTTTTTTGAAGCCGCCTATAAAAAGGAAAGGTTCCTGGATATGAAAATATATGCTTTGCGCGGGCTTGCTCAGTTTGCTGAAGAGAAAGAAATAGAAAAATTAGTAAGTAAGCTTAAAGCAGTATTGGCCAAGAGGGAAGAGACTACTCCCTACAATTATCAGGAATATGAATTGCTCAGAGGAAAAAATGCTCTGCCTTTTCTGGTTCAGCAGTATCATTATGCCTCACTTAAAGAATTGATGGAGCAGGCAGATAAACAATATGAAAGAATGCCCGAAGCCTTTAAAGGACATTTTACAACTGATGAAAAAGGAGAAATCATCAATCTGAGAACTGCCGGCGAAAGCTCAAAATTAATAGCAGCCTTTTTTGCCCAGCAAAAAATGTGAGTCTATTCGTTTTTCCTTAGTGAATCGTGGAGAATATCTTTGACAATGGTTTTAGATTTTTCAATAAGTTCATTAGATCTGTAGAGCTGGCTCGTAAGGATGCAGCTTTCAAAAAGAAGGTAGATGTGGTCTGAGATCAGATCATCCTTAATATCTGTATTAAAGGCATCCCGCAACGTTTTTTTGTGCTGCCGGATGACATGATGAAGGTCTGTCTTCTCAACCGGTATTTCAGATAAAATGTTCAGAAAGCTGCAGCCCCTGAAATTTTCTTTTTTATTCATGTGGATCAGAAAATCAAAGGATTTCAAAAACTTTTCTTCAACGGTTTCAGCATCAGATATAAAGTTTTGCAGTTCTGAAACCCAGTATGCATATCGTTTATCCAGAAATTCAATACATAGATCGTCCTTAGACCTGAAGTGCTGATAAAAACTTGCTTTTGAAACAGCAGCATCTTCAATGATCTGGTTGATGCCGGTATTGTTGTAACCCTGTTGGTGAAAGAGGATCATTGCTGTGTCTAGTATCCGTTCGCGGGGTCGGGGCATAAGGTAAAGATTTGCACAAATGTAAATAAAATATAAAAAGGAAAAAATTGCCAATTGTATACGATCGGATGATTCCAGTCTTGAACTTTTGTATACTTTTACTTCAAGGCAAAATATAAGCGATAAAAATGAAGTTTCCCACGGATTTCACAGATTTCACAGATTCTTGAGCATATTTTGCTTAATACTTTTGGCGGTCGATCGTAAGGAAGCGGCCGTAAGTACACTTTTGGTTGACCTAGGAATAAGGAGCGTAATAAACCTTTTAAGGTTCGCCGATTCAAATAAAAAAATAAAAAGTCAGAGGCAAAATTGGTCTTGAATCCGTTAAAAAATTTCCAGTGTTTGAGCATGGCTGGAATATTGAATCGAAGAACTAAATATGAATCCATGCGAGTTTGGAAATTTTAGGAGTCAAGATCAATTTTTAGCGGATGATTCCAGTCTTGAACTTTTGTATACTTTTACTTCAAGGCAAAATATAAGCGATAAAAATGAAGTTTCCCACGGATTTCACAGATTTTCACAGATTTTTTAGCATATTTTGCTTAAGATTTTTGGCGGTCGATCGTAAGAAAGCGGCAGTGAGTAAACCGTTGGTTGACCTGGGAATAAGGAGCGTTAATAAAATTTGTTTTGAACCCGTTAAAAAATCCAGCGTCTGAGCAGAGTTACACTATTTGTGTGAAAAAAGAGGAAGTTTTTGAGATCTTAGGACTTAATCTCGAATTTTAACGGGTGACTCCATCAAGAACCCAGTATGCGTTTTTTGAAAATATTCACCGGCTATGGTAAGAAAATTTATTGATATGAGTAAATTTATATAGCCGGTGAATAGTATAAGGTGTTACGTCACGGTGAATATGATGGACGTTATTTCTTCGGAAGTCCTCTTTTTAAAGCAATATTGGCTTTTTCAACAGCTTTTCTTTCTTTCCAGTCCATATACCTTTTTTTGTACCGGGCTTTCATGAAGTTATCAAAGTTACGCTGTACAGTCAGATTCCATAGAGAATGTGCCTTTACCGCCCAGCTTTTATCCCATGCCCGAAGAGAAATAGAAAATGAACCATCCAGGTATTTCATCCAGTGCCACCAGCCGGTAGGCATGAACAGAGTATCGCCATGTTCCAGATAGCATTCAATACCTTCAATACCATCCAGTGCAGGAAATTTTTCAAAATCAGGATTAGAGATATCGTAATCTTCCAGGGCATACGTTGCATAAGGAAGCTTATACAGACGGGTTTTCCATTTGTATTCAAAAAGGAGAACATGCTTTCTTCCGTTGAAGTGAGTATGGAAGATGTGAGGCATGTCAATATCATAATGCAGGAATGTCACAGAACCCTTACCTCCAAAAAACATGCTTGGATACTTATCCAGAAATCCACCCATCAGATTCTTGGGCGGAATATAATCATCCAGTAGTTTCGGGGCAAATTTAATCGGATCGAAAAAGAAGATTCTCAGATCAGTTGGCTCCCGCTGGATCATATCGACATAGTCTCCAAAAGGCATTTGTGTGGTTGGGGTATTGATGGGGGCTGCAGGATCAGCCTTTGCACTGTCATATAAAGGAACCACTACATCGCCCACCACCTCTTTCATGTACTCCATTGTCCATTTTTGATATGCCGGCCACTTCTTTGCCATATTCTTGATTACCACTGGCTTACATGGCTTTAGATATTTTTCACGGAAATCTTCTTGTGAAATGTCATCTACAATATCAATTGGTTTAAGGAATATTCCCATTCGTTTAAATTATCAGACAAAATTATTAAATATTTATGAAAATTGATAAAGTAGGATATGATTTATTTGGAATTAATATAAATAAATAAAATCAGGAACTCCGGCCCTGATGCCTATTATTATATAAAAATGATTTTTTCCTTTGTTTATACGAAAAATTAAAGACCTGCCCTTTAACAATAGGTGTTGTAAAATCATAGAATTGTGCGTATACTTGTCGCCTTTAATAATTTCCATGAAACGAATCATTACTGTTATCTTTTCCCTTGCTTTTGCGGGAATGTACGCTCAGAATTCCACTGCTGTTTTCACCTCTGATATAGACAATTTTTGGAATGCCTATGACCATATTAATAAAACAGATGATTTTTCTGAAAAAATAAGTCTGATAAATAAGCTTTACATCGGCAAAGGAACAAAAGGACTCAAAGCATTTATGGAGGCAAGAGCATATACTGATACTGTTTTTGTGAAGACGATCGACAGCTATCCGAAGTTTTGGAATTCAATCAGGCCGAATACCTTGAGTGTAAAGGATAAAGCTGCCGAAATGAACAGCTCAGTGAACAAGCTCAAAGAACTTTATCCCGATCTCAAAGAAGCCGAAATGTATTTTACTATTGGCGCACTCAATTCCGGTGGGACGGTAAGTGGCAACAAGGTGTTGGTAGGAACCGAAATTGCAACAGGCACTCCAGATACTGATGTTTCGGAATTCCGGGGAAGCTGGCTCGATGGATTTTTTGCCCACCAGTCACTCGATAATATTGTCTTTTTGAACATTCATGAATATATCCATACCCAGCAAAACGGGAGCAGCAACAGGCTTTTGAATCACTCAATAAAAGAAGGGTCCTGTGATTTCATTGCTGAAACCGTTATGCAGAAACCTCTTCAGACCAAATATATGGCATATGGAACGGCTCATGCAGAGGAGACTAAAGCTTTATTCAAAAAAGAAATGTTTGGAAACAGTTTTGCCAACTGGCTTTACAATGGAAAAGAAAAAGGGGAGCGCGCAGATTTGGGATATTATATAGGATATGAAATCTGCAAATCGTATTATCACCATGCTATTGATAAAAAAAAGGCGGTAAAAGATATTATTGAACTGAACTACAGTGATGATCATGCCGTTGAAAACTTTCTTGAAAAATCGAAATTTTTCAAAGAGAAAATTGACAAGAATAAACTGATCGCCGCATACCGTAAAAATAGTGTAGATATTGTAAAAACAGAACCTGCGAATGGTTCTCTACAGGTAGATGCGGACACCAAAGAAATTAAAATAACCTTCTCAAAAGAAATCATTCCCAACCAGTACTCGATCAGTTTTTCTGATAAAGGAAAAGAAAACTTTCCGATCACTAAGATAATCGGGTTGGAAAATAACGATAAAACCCTTGTTTTAGGAGCTGATCTTAAAGCTGACAAAGAATATGAATTTATACTGACCAATAAGAAATTCAGCTCGAAAGACGGATATCCTCTGAAAGAAGAGAAGGTCCATGTGAAATTCAGAACCAAGTAAATGAGTGTACAAAAACAGGAAGATCAATCACTTTCAGTGATACCGGTACCCGTCATAAAAACAAACCCTCGCTATTGCAAGGGTTTTGTTTTGCATCACAATTCCAATCCTTATATTTGAATTATGAAAAAAACAGGTATACTCGCAGTATTTTTAGTCGCTTTCAATAGTGGATATCATGCCCAAATGAAATCTTTACCTCAAACAGAAGCCGGAGTTTCTTATGAGCTTGCTCAATTCAGAAAAAATACACTCAGTGAAATTACATATAATCTTCAGCTGAAAATTCCTGAAAATAAATCAGAAAGAATCTCTGGAACAGAGGTTCTCTCTTTCGATTTTAAGAAACAAAATAATGCTCCGCTGCAGATTGATTTTAAAGAAGATCCTTCTTCTCTGATTGCTGTTTCGGTGAACGGTCAATCCATAAAACCTGTAGTTGAAAACGAACATATCATCATTGATGCAAAATATCTGAAATCCGGAGCCAACCAGATTCATTTTAATTTTCTTGCCGGAAACGGCGCCCTGAACAGACGTGACGGATACCTGTATGCTTTATTTGTGCCGGATCGCGCGAGAACCATGTTTCCATGTTTCGATCAGCCTAACCTGAAAGCGAAGTATTCTTTAACGTTAACGATTCCTGAAAAATGGAGTGCCATTGCCAATGGCAAACTTAAAGAAACAACGATTCAGAAAGGACAGAAAACCCTGGAGTTTGCCCAGTCGGACCTGCTTCCCACCTATCTGTTTTCTTTTGCTGCCGGCGATTTTAAAAATTTTACAGAAAAAATCAGCCAGCAGGATTCCAGAATGTTATACCGCGAAACCGATTCCGTGAAGATCAAAAACAGCATGGATTCTATTTTTACCCTGTATCGAAATTCTCTTGATTATTATGAAAAATGGACAGGAATCACACATCCCTTCCAAAAGCACGGAATGGTGGTCATCCCGGATTTTCAGTTCGGAGGAATGGAGCACCCCGGAGCCATCTTATTTCAGAATTCCACCCTGTTTTTAGATCAGAATGCGACCCAAAATCAGTTGAATAACCGTTCCAATCTTATTGCCCACGAAGTTGCCCACCTCTGGTTCGGGGACATGGTAACGATGGATTGGTTCAATGATGTATGGATGAAAGAAGTCTTTGCCAATTTTATGGCGGATAAAAGTACCGGAGCTTCTTCTGATCAGACGGTATATGGTCTGAAATTTTTAACGACTCATTTTCCTGCCGCTTATGGGGTAGACCGTACATTAGGAGCCAATCCGATCCGGCAGGTCCTGGATAACCTGAAAAATGCAGGTATGATGTACGGCCCTATTATTTACAATAAAGCTCCTATTATGATGCGTCAGCTGGAACTGTTGACAGGCGAAGAAAATTTCAAAAAAGGAGTGAGCGAATATCTTAAAAAATATGCCTACAGCAATGCCACATGGCCGGATCTGATTGCCATTCTGGATAAACATACCCCGGAAGATCTCCAGAGCTGGAATAAAGTATGGGTGAATGACCCGGGCAGACCCATTATTGATTATAATGTACAATACAATGGCAACACCATTAAACGTTTTACGGTCTCTCAACATCCTGAATATGGAAAAGAACAAAAGATCTGGCCGCAAGAGTTTGAGATCAGTTTATTCTATGGAGATAAAGTAGAAAAAGTAAAGGTAAAATTATCTGGAGAACATCAGGAAATAGCAGAACTGAAAGGCAAGACAAAACCGCTTTTTGTCCTGCAAAACTCATCAGGAACAGGATACGGCGTGTTTAAGACAGATAAAGCCATGATGCCTGAGTTCTCTTCGATAAAAGATCCGATAGCCCGTGCCAGTGCCTATATTTCGCTGTATGAAAATATGCTTAACGGTTCGGGAACGACTCCACAGGATACATTCCGTTTCCTTGCAGAACAAATATCAAAAGAAACTACCGAGCTGAACCTGCGACTGATTACCGGATATATTTCTGCAATATATTGGAATTTCTTACCTGAAAATATACGGCTGCAAGAGTCGGCAGGTCTGGAAAACGTTATTTGGAAAGCAATCCAGACTCAAACGGCAAAAAATAACAAGAAAATTCTATTTGACAGCTATCAGGGGGTATTTAGAACCCGGCAGGCGTATGATAACCTGCATACCATCTGGAAATCCCAGACTCCGCCAAAAGAGGTGTCGCTCAATGATGAGGATTTTACAAGCCTTGCTCTTTCCTTATCTTTACGAAATCCGGACAATAGTGGTTTATTGCAGGAACAACTGACCAGAATCAAGAATCCGGATCGTATCAACCGTTTTAAAATCATTATGCAGGCGGCTTCATCAGATCAGAAGACACGTGACGATTTTTTCAACGGTCTTATACAAAGGCAGAACAGGGCCAATGAATCTGCGGTAGGAGCTGCGCTGGGCTACTTGCACCATCCGCTGAGACAACAGACCTCTGTGCAGTATCTTCCGAAGACTTTGGAGCTGTTGCAGGAAATACAACAAACAGGTGATATCTTCTTCCCAGATAACTGGCTGCGCTCCACATTCAGCAGTTATCAGGATCCAAAAGCTCTTGAAGTGGTGAATCAGTTCCTGTCACAACATCCCGACTATAATCCAATTTTGAAAAATAAAATTCTGCAGGCAACGGATAATCTGAAGAGGGCTCAAAAGCTGGTGAAATAGATGGATATCAAAATCTCAAAGTCCTTTATTACAGGAAGGGCTTTGAGATACTCATATGAGTGCCTTAGACAGATTCTGTTTTTTAAAAAATAACTATCTTCGGGCTCATAAAAAAAATGATATGCAAGTATATGAAGGGATTTCTGTGGGGTTATATCTGTTGCTAATGATAGGGATAGGCATATATTCTTATAGAAAATCAACAAGTAATTCAGAAGAGTTTTTAATTGGAGGACGCAAAATGGGTGCCGCAGTTACAGCGCTGTCAGCCGGTGCCGCAGATATGAGCGGCTGGTTGCTGATGGGAGTTCCCGGAGCGATGTATTTATCCGGAATTTCCAGTTCTTGGATTGCAATTGGGTTAACGATCGGGGCATTTCTTAATTATATTATTGTCGCTCCAAGACTGAGGATCTATACGGAAGTGGCCCAGAATGCCATTACCTTACCCGTATTTTTCGAAAACAGATTCAAGAATAAAAATCATCTGCTAAAAATTACATCTTCTATTTTTATTCTGGTATTTTTTACCCTCTATACTTCAGCAGGGATGGTATCCGGAGGAAAACTGTTCGAATCAGCTTTTGGAATGGATTATACACTGGGACTGTTGGTGACCAGCCTGGTCGTGGTTTTATATACCTTCTTAGGTGGGTTTCTCGCGGTAAGTCTTACCGATTTTGTTCAGGGAACCATTATGGTATTGGCATTGGTGATTGTACCTATCGTGGCCATCACCCAGATTGGAGGGGTAGAAGAAACCTATTCACTGATTGAAGCTAAAGATCCCAAATATCTTGATTTATTCAGGGGTACAACTACGGTAAGCATCGTTTCGCTATTAGCCTGGGGGCTGGGGTATTGTGGTCAGCCGCATATTCTGGTTCGTTTTATGGCGATCGATAATCCGAAAGATCTAGTAAAAGCAAGAAGAATTGGAATCACATGGATGATTTTCACTGTGGCCGGAGCTTTAGCCATAGGCTTGGTAGGAATTGCTTATCTGCAAAAATTTGATTTGGAAACTATGGTGAAATTTGACGGGTCAAAAACGGAGGCAGAGACTATTTTCATCTACTTCTCCCGTATTTTATTTCATCCGTTTATTGCCGGGTTCCTGCTTACCGCAATTCTGGCGGCCGTGATGAGTACTATTTCTTCCCAGTTATTGGTGACTTCCAGTTCATTGACAGAAGATATTTATAAAGCTTTCCTGAATAAAAAAGCAACCTCTAAGCAATTGCTGATCGCCAGCAGGCTTTCTGTATTGCTGGTAGCTGTGATTGCCGTACTTTTATCATTAGATCCGAAAGACAGTATTCTCAATCTGGTAGGAAATGCCTGGGCAGGTTTTGGGTCGGCGTTCGGACCATTGATCCTTCTTTCCCTTTTATGGAAAAAAACAACCTGGCAGGGTGGGTTAGCCGGAATGCTGGTGGGTGGAATCACCGTGCTGGCATGGGTGTATCTTCAGCATCCGTTGAAAGACTGGTACGAAATCATCCCGGGGTTCACGCTTTCCCTGCTTACCAATATTATCGTTTCTCTACTGACTTATAAACCGGATCCGGTTATTGAAAACGAATTTAATGAGGTCAATACAATAATGAAGGAATAAACTGTATTTTACCCGTACGGCAAAATAATAACATATTTTCATTGACCGTGATATATTTTTAGTAAATTACCTCTTCAAATTATAACTAACTTATTATGAAAAATTTAAAGAAAATCAGAAGAGAAAATTTAAAATCAATCACAGGGGGTCGCCCACCTGCAGCAAGTGAGTGTAAGGACTGCGGATGTCCTACACCCATATGCTATTACAAGAACGGAAACGGCGGCGGAGGCGGTTGTGGAGATCTTTTGTGTGCATAACCTTCTTACAGAATAATCCTTCCAGTTTTGCGGAAGGATTTTTTTATGTATACAAAATGAAATCAGCATTGATTACAGACCGGCTTTTCATTACGATCAAAGTATCAGAGACTATGCAAAAACCTAAAAACTGGAGTTAGAGTAGTCATTAACGCTTTTTTCATACCTTCACTGGGAAAATCTATTTGAACATATGAAGCTGAAATTAGGCATTTTGGATCAGTCACCGGTCACAATGGGCAGCACGTCAGCCGCTGCACTGGCCAATTCTATCAACCTTGCCTTATGGGCTGAAGAAGCAGGATTCAATAGTGTGATGTACTCTGAGCACCATGGCGTAGAGGCCTATGGAAGTTCAAGCCCGGAGCTCCTGGCTGCGACCGTCCTGAGCAGGACCCAAAGAATCAAAGTGGGAACGGCAGGAATTATGATGAGGAATTATTCTGCTTATAAAATAGCCGAGTGGACCAAATTCCTGACCACCTTATATCCCGGACGTTTTATCCTTGGTCTGGGTAAAGCTCCCGGCGGATTAAAAGATGCAGTAATGGCATTGAACAACCATAAGCCGGTTGTTTTATCTAACCTTGAAACCAAGCTGGAAGAAATTATCAGATATCTGAAGGAAGAAAAAGGAGAGTATGAAGGACTTATTGCTCAACCAGTGAACCTTCAGAAGTTACCCGAAATTACCTGGCTGGGCTCCGGAATGACTTCTGCAAAAGAAGCGGCCAGGCACGGTGTGGGATACTCTTTTGCCGCCTTTATGAACAGTGAATACGGAAGTGAAAATACAGATGCCTATATTGCTGATTTTGAAGAAAGCCTGTTGCATTCCACTGCCTCATTACAGGTTACAGTAGCCGTGTCGGTGGCAGAAAATATAGAGAAAGCAAGACGGAATGCGTACGGGATGGCCTATCAGTTTTTACAGTCCAGGCAGCTGGTGAGCCCGGAGGTGGTACTCCCTCCTGAAATCGTAGAACAGAGAATTCTGGGAAGCAAGGATGAGGAAGAGTTTTTTACTGTTTTAGATCGTATTATCATAGAAACTCCACAGACTATTTACCCAAGATTACAGCAGATCTCAGAAAAATACAACACCCGTGATCTTCTGATATTATGCAATATGTATAGTGAAGAAGACCGTATGAACACGTTTAAAAATATAATCCTTCATAACCAATTATCTCATTAAGTTTTTTATAGTAAACAATAGTATTAATGGAACGTACAAGTTCAGAATTTTATGTTATTACAGGAGGCCCTGGAGCTGGTAAAACTACATTAGTGGAAGAACTGAGCAGACTTGGGTTTCGGATTGTGCCCGAAGAAGGCCGGAAAATCATCATAGAGCAGGCGGCGGCAGGTGGAGAGGCTTTGCCATGGCTTAATAAAAAGCTTTTTGCTGACCTTATGTTTGATGCTTCTGTGACTTCCTACCGGAAACTAAAAGAGATCGCCGGCACAGAAACGGTATTCTTTGACCGGGGAATATTGGATACCATTGGCTATCTTCAGCTCGAAAATATTCCGGTACCACAGGAAATGGAAATAAGGGCGCGTGAAATGGCTTACAACAAAGTCATTTTTATCCTTCCCCCGTGGAAAGACATTTACGAAAATGATCTGGAAAGAAAACAGACTTTTGAAGTGGCAGTATCCACTTTTGAATGCATGAAAAAAATCTATACCGACTATGGTTATACTGTCGTAGAAGTTCCCAAGGCGAAGGTAGGTGTGAGAGCCGGGTTTATTCTTGACAGGATCCGGTAGAGAGGGCTGATCAGGCTTATTAATTAAATGGGTTAAAATATATTCTAAAACAAACAATGAATCTCAGAAAAATGAAAGAGGAAGATCAGGAAGCTATTGCAGATCTGCTCGACCAGCTGGGCTATCCTGATACAACAGAATTCCTGTCCGGGAAAATAAAAAAACTTTTGGAGGATCCTGATGAATACCTTATCGTAGCAGAAGATTCTGAAGCAAAAGTCATCGCTTTTATATCCGTTCATATTATTCCACAGATTGCTGTGGAAGGGGATTTTGCAAGGATCAGCTATTTTTCGGTGGATAAAGATCACAGGAGTCTTGGAACCGGCAGGCTTATGGAAGAATATTGTGAAAAAATAGCTAGAGAACGCGCCTGCAACCGGATAGAGCTGCATTGCCATGCAAATCGTGAAAAAGCCCATCAGTTTTATGACAGACAAGGATATACGGAATCACCGAAATACCTCATGAAAATACTTTAGCATTATGAATATTGAATTGGCAAAAGAGCTGACAGACCTTGCAGCCCATGACCTTTCGGTGAGGGAAAAACTTGCAGCCGGCGGCAAGCTGGCTGGTGGCTATCATCCTGAAATGGAAGAGGTGCACAGAGCGAATGCAAAACGGCTGAGAGAAGTGATCGATGAGATCGGCTTTCCGACCCTGTCGAAAGTAGGAAAAGAGGGCAGTGATGCTGCATGGCTGATCATACAGCATTCTATTGGCGAACCGGATTTTATGATGGCATGTTTGCGGATGATGGAGGAGAATACTGAGGATATCAACCCTGTTCATAAAGCCTATCTATATGACAGGATCATGGTTTTCCAAAGTAAGCCGCAGAAATATGGAACACAGCTTATCCCGGAGGGAATTTACCCGGTAGAAAACAAAGAAAGACTGAATGAAGAGCGTGAAAAGGTTGGCCTGCCCGCTATATCTGCGGATGAGCTCAATAAAATTCCTCAGTCTGAAGATATTGCTCAGATTGACAACAGGGATCCTGCGTATAATGAATGGCGGTGCAAAGTAGGGTGGATTGTATAAAACGCTTTACTGTTAATACTGCTAAATGAAGCGGCCGATCCTCTGGATCGGCCGCTTCATTATGGGTATGAATTATACATCATCACTCAATAAGGGTCTGGGATCAAACAGTACGTTTAATGAATGAATTTTTCCTTCCTTCACTTCATACCATCCCGATGCAGGCAGGGTTTTACGGCCCATATCAATATGGTACCAGAGGCACACATCTTCCCCGGACGTAAAGGTCTTCAGGATTTCATATTTAAATTTCATTTTCTTCATATCCTGAATGTACACGGAAGCACCCTCTCTTTTCCCCATTACTCCAATGAATTTAAAATCAGGATTCAGGCATTTCTCAGCATGGTCGAAGCTTTCTTCGTTCAAATACTGAATAAACTGTTCTACTACGGTATTGGTTGCATTGTCCATAAGTGCGGTTTTTGTTTTATCCAAAATTAAGGGATATCCGGTTTGCCTACTTGTGACTATAATCACAAAATATCTGGTATTTATTTCTCACTTTATATAGATGACGCAAGATTTTTAAAATGGAAATCTTGTATTTCAGGATCAGTCTCAAAAGTTGTGGGGCAAGCAAAAAGTTGAACTAATATGAATAGAAAATTATATTGGGATTGTATACCAATCACTGTTTTACTCAGTAGAAATAACGTTCATCAACTCAAGGGAGGTGATCTTCGATTTTAATGTGTAAGTAAAAAAATAACCATAGATGGAACAAATTTCCACAGATGTTTGAGGATATTTTCGGTTTTTTTTCTAATCGGCTTTCAACCCAATAAGAACGATGAAAAATAGTTGTAAGTATTCTTTAATCGACCTAGGAATCAGGAGCGTTAATAAACCTTTTAAGGTTCGCCGATACAAATAAAAAATAAAAAGTCAGAGGCAAAATTGATCTTGAATCCGTTAAAAAATTTCCAGTATCTGAGCATGGCCACTTTATTGAGTCGAATAACCAATGTAGAATCCATGCGAGTTTGGAAATTTTAGGAGGCAAGGTCAATTTTTAGCGGATGATTCCAGTCTTGAATTTTTGTATACTTTTGTTTGACTCCGTCGAATCTTCGATTTCAAGGCAAAAGTATAATAGGAAAAAAATCGTTTCTCCACAACTTTTGTACTTGATCCTATTTCAGCAGTATCCATATGAAGCGCAGTTAATAAAGAATATTTATTACCGCGTCTGTTTTACACCGCTTAAAGAAGCGATTCTGGCTTTCGCATAAGCAATCTGCTCTTTTTCCTTTTCCTGTTCCGGTTTGTTTTTAAGATAAAGATGGTAGTAGGTCAGTGCATTCTTAGGCTGCTTTATGTGAAGGTCATAAAGCAGTCCAAGGCGATAATAGATAAGAGTATTATTTCCGAAGGTCAGCCCTCTTTTATATGCCTCCAAAGCATCATTGAACTGATTTTTATTTTCGTAAATACCTGCCAGTGTAGCATAATAAATTGGGGTATAATCTGAAATAGCTTCGTCAATTGTCTTTTGGGCATACAGAGCAGCTTTATCATCATCTTTCAGTTCCCGGTAACTTAATGCTATATAATATAATGTTCCTTCATTCTGAATACCGAGCTCTTCCAGCATTTTGTAAGCATCCGCACATTTCTGATACTCTTTCAGATAAAAATAGGCTTTTCCCATTTCATTGATGATATTGGGATCAGTATTATTTTTCACAAGTTTTTCGCCTGTATCAACAACCTCCTGATATTTACCCAGCTGGTTGGATACAGACAGTTGAGCCTGTTGCAGAGTATAATTTTCGGGATCAGAAGCAATTGCCGTTTTCAAAACCTCGTAGGCCGGCTGATATTGCTTTAGAGCATGGTAAGCCATCGCAAGGTCATAAGCAGTATCCGGATCAGCATTATTCAGGCTATTGGCTTTTTTTAATAGGTTTACTTTAGATTCGGGTTTATTTTCATAGGCGGCAAGCTGTTTATAGGCATTAAAATTAAGACTGTCCAGCCCGATGATTGTTTGAAGGTAAGATTTTGCATTCACAATATTCCCTCTTCTTGAATTGATATGAGCCAAACTGAACAGAATAGGCAGGTTGTCAGGTTGAATAGCATATGCTTTAAGATAATTTTTCTCTGCTTCCGGCAGTTTTCCAGCCATCATATTACAGTAAGCGATCTTAGTGAGCACTTTGACATCCCCGGTGTCTTCAGGATATATACTTTGTAAATATCTTGCAGCATCTCCGTAACGCTGCGTTTCGTAAAATTCAAGCAGTTTTCTGGTATCCATTTTTGCAGATTGAGCGTGCGTGTTTTTGAAGTTGAATACAATCAGAAATAAAAGAAAATATAATTTCATGCAGGTTATCGTTTTTACTAAAATATCAGTTATTTGCTGACCTGGCAAGTTTTTTAATCGGTCACTGATGACCTTTTAGTATTTCTAATACCTAACTCTTTAAAAAATCAGTACGACATCTCCAAGATTTCTTATCTTCACACTAGAGAAAAACATCTGTATAGCACTGTAAAAAAAATATTAATAATGGAAATAAGCACCGTACAATCGTTCCTTGATTACTATGAAAAGATAAGAGCCAGAACAAACAGACTGATTGCAGTAGTTCGCCCCGAACATCTCAATTTTTCTTATAAACCGGGCAAATTTACTGTGGGTGACCAGATAAGGCATATTGCATCGATTGAAAGATATATGTATGGTGAAACAATTTCAGGAAGAAAAAGTGCTTATCCCGGATGCGGAAAAGACCTGGCAGATGGCCTTGAAAATACGATAGCCTTCTTTAATGAAATGCACAGCCAGACCCTGGGGATCATTAACGGGTTTTCTGATGAGGACCTGCATAGAAAATGCCTTACCCCGGCCAACAACGAAATTTCGGTGTGGAAATGGCTCCGGGCCATGATAGAGCATGAGATCCATCATAGAGGTGAGCTGTATATTTATCTGAATATGCTGGACGTAAAAACACCCCAGATCTATGGGTTCTCTGCAGAAGAGGTGCAGGACATGAGCATTAGATTATAGTTTTTTTGAATAAAAACACAGGGCTTTCAGGTCGTAAAAAGAGCTTTGTCTATTCCTTAGAAAATAGTTCGATATATGCTGTTTTCAACGCTTTTAATGGTTAGTATTTCCCATTTAAGTGTAAAATTTAGTCTCAAAATATAATTTTTGTTTAATTGTATTGGCTTATTATGTAGTGTTTTGTGAAGGTTGTTTATCTTTTTTGTTAATTTTTTTAACACTAAAAGTCGTAGAACTACGACAAAATTTCAAATTGAGGTCTGAAAATTTTTTGGATATCTGGAACCGCTTTATCTTTGCTAATACAATCACCCAATTACAAAATATTATTAACATTAAAATTTACTGATCATGGCTGAACAAAATTCAAGAGGAATCTTAAAATTCAACGGCGGAGAAGGACAGAAACTATTAAAATTAAACTACAGTGTATCCCGATCTACGGATGTTTCCGGGCGGGTAGCATCTGATCCTTCCAATGCACTGATCAAACTTACAGTAGAAGCTACTGAGAAGTCTGATATCCTTGAAACCCTGCTGAACGGAAAGTACAAACCGACAAGCGGAGAGGTTACATTCAACAAATCCCATGAAGAAGGAACATTAACCACCTTGAAATGGGAAAATGGTTACGTAATCCAGCATGAAGTTGACTTTGATGCGGTAGACAGCAATAGTATGCTGATCAGCTTTATCATAAGCGCAGAAAAGATCAACTACGCGAATTCTGAGTATGACGGTCTGTGGCCGGCAGTAGCGATGTAATTTTGATAAATTTCCCATAAATAAGTATTTGATACAGAATAGCCCGCTCCCATTGAATGTGCTATTCTGTTTTTTGCTTATACTGATATCAGAGCTTCTGATATCATGATCTGTATTCCACGTACCAGTACCGGACGTGAAATATAAATTTGAAAAATAGATCTGAGCTTTATTTCAGGTCAATTTTAGCATTAAAAAATTTGACACCCCAATCAATCAAAATATTACCATTATGTTTCAGGATGAACATTCACCCAAAATGCCTGTTTCCAAAGATAAAATATCTGCTGTAAAAGGAGTTCAGGAAGCTTTTACAGAGCAGGCTGTAGGTAAAACAACAGAGAAATTACAGGAGAAATCCTCTGGAACAGTTAAGAAAGCAACGGAAAAAATGGTTCAGGCCCAGGCTTATACGGGAATGATGCAAAATTCATCCCAGATGTTTATGAACCAGGTCAGACAGCCTAATACTCCCACGCTTGTAGAAGATAAAGTATGGGCTAAGCAGCCCACATCCGGAATTTACAATGCGAATACCATACCCGGGAACCAGGTGGCAGGAATCAACCGTGTTGTAAAGCTTGAGATCGTTATCGATGGAAAAGTGATCAGGCATTTCAAACATTTCAAGCTGAAACAAAGTGCTGTAAAACATCATGAATTTGATCTGCTGCTGGCTCATGATACCTTGGGCAGCTCTGAAAACCATAATCTTGAAGAAGCCCAGAATTTTCTTGGAAAAAGAATAACCGTTATTTTCAGATACAAAGATGTGGAAGACGGTCCTGAAAGAAATTTCGTAGGAGTCATCACCGAAGTAGGCTTCAGCCAGGAAAAAGGAAGCCTGGGAAATATTATTCTTACAGGATCCAGTCCTACTGTTCTTTTAGATGCCGCACCTCACATTCAGAGCTTTGGTGGAGCACAGGAAATCAGCCTGAACAGCATTGCCGATCAGGTGATTAAAGAAGGTCTGGGCCAGAATTCATTTGACTTCAGGGTGGATTCTAACCACGGGAATATCTCGTACAGTTCCCAATATGAAGAAACCCACTACAACTATCTGGCAAGAATTGCAGAAGCGTATGGAGAACAGTTTTACTATGATGGGGAAGTGCTTCATTTCGGAAAACTTCCTCCTCAGGAAAAACCGGTAAAGCTTACCTATGGCAGCAGTGTAAGCGATGTAAAAATAAAAATGAAAGCCCAGCACGTAAATCCTTCATTTTACGGATACAACAGCAGTAAAAATGAAAAACTAACCGCTGGAAACTCAAAGATTAATCATACGTCGAATATTGCCAGACGGGCTTATGAAATCTCAGAAAAAACTTTTACAACCCCTTCGTTAAGAGTCGCTCCCATCAAGGCTGTCTCTTTTATGGATGTGGAAACTTCACAAAAAGGAACGGCGGGAAGCAAAGCTTCGGAGGTATTTGTTATCTCCGGAACTACCACAGTTCCATTCCTTTATCCAGGTTGCATCGCTGATATTGAAATGCGTAAAGCCGAAAGCAATGAGACCACCTACTTTACCAAACTCATGATTACCGATATGTACCATGAAGTGGACGCCCGTGGATATTATACGGGAACATTTGATGCAATAGCCTCAGATACAGGATTTATTCCGCGTCCGGAATTTCATACCCCGAAAGCAGATGCCCAGTTTGCCAAAGTTATTTCCAATACGGACCCTCTCAATCAAGGGCGGGTGAAAGTTCAGTTTGACTGGCAGAATGGCTCCACTACAACGGAATACATCCGGGTAATGACACCGGACGGGGGTGGAAGTGAAAAAGTAAGTAAGAACCGGGGGTTCATGGCAATCCCTGAAGAGGGAGACCAGGTAGTGGTCAATTTTGCACACCAGCATCCCGACCGGCCGTTTGTCATGGGTGGCATGTTTCATGGGGGAGTAGGCGGTGGCGGTGGCTCCGGAAATAATATCAAAAGTCTGAGCAGCAAAAGCGGCCATACGATGAGCCTGGACGATGCAGGAGGGATTACTGTAAAAGATAAAGATCAAAACAGTGTTTTTCTGGACGGAGCAGGAAACATAAGTGTAGACAGCAAAATTTCGATCACCCTTACGTGTGGAAGCAGCTCTATTTTTATGGACAAAGATGGAAATATTCAGATCAAAGGAAAAGAAATTTTTGTACAGGGTGATAATATTGGTGTGGGCGGAACGGCGAGTGTCGGGATCGGCGTTGGCCCTGAAGATGGCGATCCCACTTCAGGAGTCGGAATTAAATCCGACACCCTCGATGTGGGGACCAAAACACTGTCTATGAGAGGCGATACCGAAGCCAATCTCAGCAGCGGCAGTAAAATCAATATTGGAGGCGGAAGTGAAACCAATATTGTAAGTGGAACCGTAAAATTAAATTAAAGCTGATGAATCCTGTAGATTTGGAGCTCGTGAAACTGAAAAGACAATGGCAGAAAGTAGTTTCAAAAAGTGAAGACCAACCTATGCTCATCTGTATAGGCGAAAAACATGAAACCGATCTTTTTGATGGATTCATCAAATCGAAACTGTCTGATGATGAAGATGATGTTTTTTTGCTTCACTACCAGGAGTTTAACGGAATGGATTCCTTCGGGCAAACATTATGGGACGAATGGAAAGAATATTATGAAATTCTGGCAAAAAGTGAGGGCAGTATGCCGGCTTGGGACCTCAGTGTTCCGGATCAGAAGCTGAAAACTGATGCCTATAAAGCATTTTATCCATTACTCGAGCTGAAAAAGAACTTTCCCGGCATTCAGGATTCCAGGATCTATCTCTATATCGCTCCCGTAAGGATCAGTGATATCGGCGAACTGTCCCATTGGGTGAAAGAATGGTGTGAAATCTGTGAAAAATCAGGAAATAAAGATATAAAACTGGTGTGGACGGAACATCATACCTATAAAACCTTACCTCAGAATTCTTCAGCGTACAGCTTCAGAGTAGATGTGGATATTCATCAGCTGATGCAGAATACAGCGGCACATACCAACCGCAAAAAAAATAGTGCAGATACAGACTTTCAGCAGCAGATTCTCATTGCAAGCAATCACTTAAGTAAAGGAAGGTTCAGGGAAGCAGAACACGCTCTTAAAACGGCCGTAAAACTTGCAAAAGAGCAGAAAAACAAGCAGGGGGAGATCTCCGCCTACTTTATGCTGATTCAGGCGTATGTAGCCGATAAAAGGAAAGACAGGGCTGAAGATACCTACAGAATCCTTTTTGAAGAAGTAGAACCCAACTCACCGCTGGAAGTTCAGATGCAAATGAACTATGGAAGCTATCTGCTGGGAAATTCAAAAAAAACAAAAGCTGAAAAAGCATTTGAAAAAGCTGCAGAAGGAGCTTTGTCCATTGGAGAACATGCCATGGCGATTGAATGTTACAGAATCATAGGGACCTTAAGTGATACGGTCCTGACCAAAGATAAAATGATCAGGTATTTCGAAAAATGCCTTGAAATAGCAAGACTGATGGAACCTGCAGCCAGAGAACAGAGTAGTATACGGTTTGTAGCTTCTTTGCTTTTCCTGAAGTACGAAGGTGATAATGATAAAAAAACAGCGCTGGAAAGCGAAATGAATACTTATTTTGGAAATGACTGGAGGGTGAGTGTGGAGCGACCAAAAGCAGGGTAATCTCAAATTAAAAACATCATGGCCGATCAGAATAAAAAAATAGTTAAGCCCATAAAGGTAGCCAAGCCGGATATGAACCCGGACCGCTCCTGGAAGGTAAATGCTGACGTTACGTCAGTAAGCGGGGACAAAACCACCCAGGGATGGAAAAACGGAATGAAGAATAATTTCGATTCCCTGAATCCTGTTTCTATGGTAAAATCTGTAACCGGAGGAGGAGACAGCGGGCAGGCACAGAAAAGCAGTGGTGGAGGAGGTGGAGACGGAGCTGTCACCGCAGAAAAGGCCACCCCGGAAAGTAAGGTAAAGCTGATTAAGGTAAATACCCCAACGCTTGCTTCTACTGCCATCCAGCATACCAGTAAGCATTTTGATATTGTGCTGGCGATTGATATCCACTGGACCCTCATTCCGCCGCCACCTTCATTTATGCTTATTCCATTGCCGTTACCTCATCCGTTTATCGGGATTGTTTTTGATGTGATGGATTATATTACCATCACCATTCCGATTCCGCAGTTTGCGAGAGATGCATTTCCGTCCCTTCCTGAAAGTATCCCAATGGGAGGCTCTATTTTTGTCCATGGCAGACATAAGGCAACCACGACGACAAGTGTCATGGGGGTGGTGATTCCTTTCCGTCATGTTACCTCCCTGATTCCCGTTTACCTGATTCCTTTTCTCCAGGAAGCTCCTCATGAAGGTGAAGTCTATTACGGATCACAAACGGTACTGGCACAGGGAAGCAAAATGAGTGGAAACCAGCCGCAGCAGGTGCTTACCTGTATGGGGTTTCCCTTTGGAATGACCATGCTGCCGGCGATGCCGAATAAGCCAAAGAAAAATCCGCTTGCCTATTTTGCATTCTATAATAATTTTTCCAGCATGTATATTCAGATCAATACGGGTGGTCCTGTACTGGTGGGCGGTGCTTTTGTGCCGCATGTATATACTGCCGGGGAAATGCTGATGCGCCTTGCAGGAATGTTCCTGATGAGAAGTTTAACCAAAAAAATGGGAAAACTAGGAGCATCAGGGTTAAAAAAATTCAATAACAGTATTCTTAAAAAAGCGCCTTTCAGCAAGTTTAAATTTGCCAATGCATTGTCTAAAAAGCTATGTCACTGGGGCTTTGAACCTGTCAATTTTGCTACCGGAGCAATGGTTTTCGAGTGGGATGATTTTGAAATTCATGGAAGTACTCCTTTATCCTGGAGAAACAGGTGGCACAGCGACAGGCCCTACGATTTTGGTCCCTTAGGAAATGGGGTGTTCAGCAATCATGACTTGTTTATTCTACCCGAAGAAAATAACCGGTTTGCCGGATGGATGCATCCTGATGAAAATATAGCCATGTTGATTCCGGCACCGGAGATCGGAGAGGAAATGACCTATTTCAGGGACCAGAAAATATGGCAGTACAGACCTGATAGCAGTATTTGGGTGATCCGCAAAGGAACGGATGTCTATACCTACAAACGCTTTCTTCATCCTACAGAAGGCCCTCTCTATAAAGTCATCCGTATCGAATACGGTGACGGAACAATCAGGGATTATGAATATCAGGACCGAAGCATTGTGCTGAAAAGCATTAAAGATGTCAGAAGTGGATTCAGAATAGAAACAGTGATCCATCCCGAGCTCAAAAAAGTAACGGAAGTATACTATTGCTATAAAGATCAGAGAGATCTGCAGGTTCGTTACCATTATGACGAACGGGGAAATCTTACGCATGTATGGGATATTCATAAAAAAGCCATTGTCTTCGCCTATGACGATGAAAATCGTGTGGTCAGAAGGACCAACAGGAATGAAATGATCTACACCTGGGAGTATGACAAAAAGGGAAGGGTAGTTCATACCAGAGGAATGGAGGGCTACATGGAAGGAAGACTTCGTTATGACGAAGAAGAAGGTTTTACAGAAGTGATCTATCCGAAACAGGACAACAAGACCGAACAGTATCATTATGATGAAAATTTTCTGGTCTATAAAATCGTAGATGGAGAAGGTGGTGAAAGCTGGTATGACTTTACCGCGCACAACGAGCTGAAAATGGCCGGCACTCCGGAAGGAAGAGTACAAGGATATACCTATGATGAGATGGGAAATATCAAAATCTTCCACACCGCAGATGGTGAAGAATACCATTATCAGTACAATGAATTCGGACAGATAACCGCACGCTTTTCACCATCGGGTGCTTCAGAAAAATGGAATTATGATGATGAAGGAAAGCTGATCAGCTATACCGATCCTACGGAAGAAAGCGTTCATTATGAATATGCTGACGGGGAGAGAATTCCCGAAAGAAGCATCAGAGAAGATCTTATCACGCGTTACCAGTATAATCAGAGGGGACAGCTTATCCAGCTGATCAGTAATGCCGGACCTGAGCAATACTGGAAATATGATGACTATGGAAGGCTGCTCTTGTTCAGTCCGAAACCTCTCATCAGAACCCTGATTAGCAGAGATAAGATGGGAAGGGCAGTAGAGATTAATGAAAACGGACAGTTACCGTTAAAGCTCCGTTACGATGCATATGATTTACCTGTATATGCTACCGATGGCCACGCAGAATGGCTCATGAGCTATACCCCAATGGGAACCCTGAAACGCCAGGTCCGCCGGAATTCCCAAACCCATAAAAAAGAAGAAACCTTAATTTTTGGGTATGATGCGTATGAAAATTTAATGAGTATTACCAATGAAAAAGGCGAAATCTACCAATTTGAAAGAAACCTTAATAACGAGATCACTGAAGAAACAGGTTTTGACGGCCAGAAAAAATTCTTTGTAAGAAATAAAGACGGTTGGGTTACACAAAGCAGAACATCTCACGGAAATGATACCTTTTATGAATATGATCTGAGTGGAAGACTGACGCAGACGCATTATCCTGACGGAACCTGGGAGGCCTATCAGTATGATACTTCCGGGCTTCTCATAAAGGCAGACAACGAAAACAGCAGCGTTGCCTTCCAGAGAAATAAACTGGGACTGGTCACCAGCGAGAAACAAGGGGAACAGTCGATTCATTATGAATATGACAGCCAGGGAAACCTTACAGGACTTAGGAGCAGCCTGGGCGCAGAAGTCGATTACACTTACAATGATCTTGGCCAGCTCGAGACAGTGACCGCGGCAGCTCAGCATGTTCAAATGCCATGGCAGCTGAATATTAATATAGACCGTAACGGACAAAGGTACTCCCGCGAAATGACGGGTGGGATAGAAAGTACCTTTGAATTTGATCATTTAGGAATGCCGGTAAGCCAGAAAATTAACGTCAACAAAACAAATACCGCTTTCCACAAAGAGTACGACTGGGGAGCTGGCAGCCGGTTGTTGCATGTACTGGACAGAGTGAGTGGCAGAAAAACCAGATTCGATTATGATGCTTTTAGGAGTCTGATCGCTGCGGAACATTCAAACGGCGACGTACAGTTTAAAAATCCCGATGCTACCGGATGTGTATATGAAAGTGCCGGAAGGACCGACCGCGTGTATGGTAAAGGAGGGCAGCTGATACGGGATAAAAACTGGTTTTATCATTATGATGGAGAAGGAAACCTATTGTTAAAAAGCAAACGGCAGATTAATAATTTCAAACCAGAAAAAACAGATGACCGGGAGAGCAGCCATCCTTACTATAAAACTATTGCTTCAGACTGGCTGAACGGTCCCAAACTACGGGACGGGGCAGCATTACCGGATGTACTACAAGACAATTCCACAGACCTCCAAAATCCCGAATGGGAATCCGGAGACTGGGCTTATTCCTGGAATGCCAAGGGAATGCTGGCCACTGTAAAACGCCCGGACGGCAGAGAGGTAAGCTTCGAATATGATGCATTGGGAAGAAGGGTTTCAAAAACCGGACTCCGGAAAATAACCCGTTATGTTTGGGATGCCAATCTCCTTCTGCATGAATGGAGTTATGATATAGAGGATGTTCCTAAAAACAGCATTAATGCTGATAATCAATTTGTTTCTGAAAAGGAAACGACTGATAATGTGGTAACCTGGATCTATGAAAGAGGAATCTATGTCCCGTGCGCTAAAATTATAAATGGGGAGCGCTACAGTATTGTATCAGATTATATTGGCAGACCGGTACAGGCCTACACCGATAGTGGCGAGCTGATCTGGAGTGCAGAATTTGATATCTATGGAAATCTCAACAATGTAAAAGGACGCAGGGATTTTATTCCGTTCAGGCAGTTGGGACAATATGAAGACCAGGAGCTGGAAGGACTTTATTATAACAGATGGAGATATTATGATGCCGCTTCCGGTATATATCTGTCTAAAGATCCTATCGGTTTAAAGGGAAATAATGACACCCTGTATGCGTATGTAAACGATTGCAATACGTGGGTAGATATTTTAGGATTACACAATGATCCTGTTAACTTTTTACAGGAACTGGTAAGAGATGCACACAGTACCTTAGGAGACGGAAAAGGATTCAGTGTGACGGCTGTAGGGGTAGATGCAGATGGAAACTACTATGTTTCATCCAGCAAGCCTTATGTACCCAGACAGATAAAACAATGGGCTAAGGATATGGGGGTAACAGTCATTCAAAGTAAAATGGATGACGTTCACGCCGAGGAAGCCCTCATTAATGCTAACAAAGGGATTAAAGACATAGAACCGAGTACCAAAGTTTGTATAGATTGTGAACATCATATGAAAAATAATAATGTTAAATTTGAACAAGGAACCACAGGTAAACCTAGTAAAAACAGACAGGAGGGTGGCAAGTACCATGTACCTGGTGGTAAATATCAACCAAAATATAAATAGACTATGAACGAGAATGCCATTAAAGAAAAAGCATTAAACTTAAGCACAGCGAATAAAATAAAATTTAATCTATCATGCCTTAACAGAAGCAAAAGCTTATACGCTCTATTTGAAGAAGAATTGAAAGATGATACCTATGATTATTCCCAGCGTTTTAAAAATGGAAGTGCTGTTCTTACTGAATTTTCAGGCTATATCCTCAATACGATATTCTCTAATGGTACGTTTGATGCTACGCAGTTGGACACTTTTGAAAAAAACGTAGAAAGCCTTGCTCCTGAAGATGATGAGTACAGCAGTTATCAGGCTGCCATTGCAGTTAATATTGTTTTAATAAGCTTAAATAGCATTAAAATAATCAGGGGAGATGAAAGTAAGGTGAAATCAACGATTGACTATACGCTTGATATTATTAATTATCTGAAATCGGAGGAGTTTTTCACCAATAATCCGGACAGTTCCGACGAAGAAAGTGAAGATTACCTTGACGAATTTTACGAGAGAGAGCTCAACGCAGAAGATAACCTGTTGAATAGGATCGAAGGCTTGTCAAGAGAAGAATTCATAGCCTTTAATGCTGAAAATGCAATAAGCTGAACATACCGGAAGTAGTGGTGTCAAAAGATACGCGATCAAGATCAGCTGTTAAAGAACATCACAAAAGATCAGGACTGAAGATTTGTGGACCCGTCATTTGTGATAGGCTATGCGGGTCGCGTTTCTGGTGTAAAATATCAGCAAAACCTTGCCAGAACAAATGGACCGTTTTTGTAAGGGTCCCGAATGATGCAGAAATATAAACCAATCAAATCATATCATATACTATGAAGAAAATATTCTCTGAACGTAAAGGTTTTGTGATCTACAGTCCGGAACTTTTAACACAATATTTACAGGAACATCACCTCCCGGGTGATAACATTTTAAAATATTTTGTAGAAAATGAGCATGGAGATGAAATAACAAAGCAGGGAATTGCCATCCCCATTATAGGCGTAGAAGAAGATTATTATGCATTTCGTATTTCCGTGCATGGTGAACACGCCCTGCATCATAGCGAGGTAGCGGTTGAGTCCCGGGGATGGATATTTCAAACCACCAATAATCAAATGAAAATAGTGGGTATTGGTTATTTACAGGATCTGACGTCTATTAATGACGAAAACAGCATCACACTCAACCTCGAAAATGGATGGTATTCTTTACAGATAAAAGGGGGAAATAAGGATGACGAAAAGCTTTTTGAACTCAATATGCAGAAAAAAGAAAGTCAGCCGGACTTCAGTGGTGACCTCTCTACTGAATATTATTACGCTTAAAGGCCCAGGTTGATCATTTTTTCAGATGCAAAACATGAAACGCAATGTATTTAAAATGTTGAGGTATAGATACTCCTGTAGGGTTTTCTGGTTTTCAGAATAATTAATTTCCTTGTTAAGTGGGAGAAATACTACTTTTTTTAAAAAAATATTTTGTCAGTTATCAAAAACTTTCTATATTTGCACCACTGAAAACGACGGGATGACCGGAGTTGAAGGAGAGTTGGCAGAGTGGTCGATTGCGGCAGTCTTGAAAACTGTTGACTGTAACAGGTCCGGGGGTTCGAATCCCTCACTCTCCGCAAGTACTAAATGTAAACCTACTGATTACCAGTAGGTTTTTTTTATTAAAATTTTCTTCCCTGGATTTCTTATATAATGGGATAATAATTTCCTGAATCATCTCCACTTTGGCAAATTTTAGGTCAAAGCTGACTGATGTATCATTCAAAAAATCTCAAAATTGAAACTGTTTTATCTTTTTTCAAATGAATAGAGATAGGTCGGTTCAAAGAAGCTAATTATTAAAATTTATTATTATGCTTAATTTATCTTTTGAGAAAGCACAACTTACCCAACAAAAAACAGAAGAAATTACAACATGGAAAAATAATAATAGTAAATTTTAAAGTATAGCTTAAAATAAGATAATATATTATACGATCCCGATTGTCACAAGCAGCCGGGATTTTGTATTGCTTTCATAGAATGATTTGCTATTTAATTTTGGATTAATAATGTGGTCTGTACGTTGGTAAAGCCAGATATCCTTCGTTTAAAAAATGCTGTTTATAGGAAGTTGCAAAAAAATAGAAAACCTAAATTGAAATTTCTTCCTCATCATCTCTTCCAATCGAGTCACATTTATAACGGCTACGTTTCTTTACCTTTATATCGGTCCTTACTTTCGTGTTCTGCAGATCTTAAAATTCCCATAATGTCCAAATATTGAAATTCCTGTGCCGTTTCTAGTTGGATATGATTGAAGCATTTAATGTCTTTTAGTCTTTAGTTAATTATTAAATGAAGAATAATAAATTCTATTCAAAGTATAAACCTGCCTTGATATCGGCACGATAATAAATAACAAAAGTTTAAGTCTCTTTTTATGCTTTTAGTCGGTCTATTAACGCTTCAATTAACTGATTTTGTACATTTAGTAAGCTTGTAATCGCTTCCTGATTTTTTAAAACTCCTTTTATCAGATCAGGTGATTCAGCATAAAAATTTGAATTTGGATTACCAATGTTTTGGATTGTACAATCATTATTGGTGATATTGAATGTAGGTATATCTTCCATTAGATCACTTATTTCAATTTCATAAATCTCACATAACCTCGTAACTGATTCTGCTCCTGGTTTCGTAGCATCTGTTTCCCATTTGTGATAAGCGGGTTGTGAGATATGGAGTAAATCAGCTACTTCCTTTTGTGAGTAGCCTTTTTTTTGCCGAAGCCTTGCCAGTTTGGTTCCAAGTGATGTCATAGATATATTTTCAAAAGCTAAAATATGAAAATATATAATATGATGTATCCTAAAATTATAACCTGTGGTTATTAAATTTATAACCAATTTATAACCAAAACATTTCACAGTTGGCAGAAATAGTTGATACATTAGCCATAAGTAATTGTAACCAAAAAACTAACTTATAAGATAACACGACAACTTCTGTCGTTACGGACTTGTAGCTTTGTAATAGATTCAAAAATTAGAGAAACTTATTAAACAAATACATCCTTTCAAATAAATATGGGGAAATCCCCCATATAATTATCTAAAATTTATTTTAGTTTTACCACAACTAAAAAACAAAATGCTCATGAAAAAACACTACATCGGTGCGCTAATGCTATGCACCATAATAAATCTCTATAGTCAGGAAATTGTCTGGCAAAAAGACATCCAGTCCAACACACAGGATTTTCTAAGTCAAATCACGACCACCATCGACGGGCAGTATCTTATAACTGGTAGCTCGATACAAAGTAACAAAAAACAAGCTGGTAAACAGAATAATGGTTACGACTTTCATTTGATTAAGCTTGATCAACAAGGGAATGGGATGTGGGAGAAGTACATCTCTGGCCAAAATCATGATTACCTGTCTTCTACGGTAGCTACCCAGGACGGTGGATTTTTGGTGTCCGGCACCTCGTATTCAGGGAAGGGCCTCGATAAAAAAGACGATTCCAAAGGCGGATCCGACATCTGGCTGATCCGGATCAATGAATTCGGAGATGAATTGTGGCAGAAAACCTTAGGCTCCACTGCCGATGAAGAAGCTAAAGCCGTTATCCAAACCACAGACCTTGGTTTCTTTGTGGCCGGAAACATCCAAAACTCGGCCCAAGGCTATGGCTCCAAAGACGTATGGATTACCCGGCTTGACAAAGACGGAAAAGAACTGTCCCAATTGATTCTAGGAGGAAAAGGACTGGATGAAGTAGAGAAAATGATTCCCACGAAAGATGGCGGAGCGTTGTTGGGGATCTATTCGAGGAGCTCGGCTGTACAAGGTACAATGTCCAATGTGCAAAGTACCGGCAACTCAGGTACACCCGACACCCGACATTTTACATCAGTACAAAAAACTACAGAAACTATGGCGAAGGAGACTACTGGATCGTTAAGCTGGACAAAACTGGCAAAGTAGAATGGGAAAAGAACTACGGCGGAAAAGGCGATGACCATATCAGAACTTTAGCTTCAACCCCTGGTGGCTTTATCATCGGTGGCGAATCCAGATCCGAAAGATCCGGCAATAAATCCGTAGGCATCGAAGAAGGGACCGACCTTTGGGTGATGGCCTTAAATGAACGAGGCGAGGAGCAGTGGCAGAAATCCTACAATTTCAAAAACAGGGATATCCTGATGGGAATGAGTGTAATTCAGAGTCAAGATACAAGCGCCAGGAACCAAGACTTAACAAAGGGGTTTTTGTTGGGCGGCTATACCCAGGCAGAAGGAAGAATAGAAAAAGATGATGAGACGTTCTGGATGCTGTATGTGGATGGAAATGGAAACGAGCAGTGGCGAAAACACGTAAGCGGCGAGTCCAGAAAAAAAGAAGAGAGGCTTTCAGACTTGAAATTAAATCGTGACGGTTCCATTATCCTAGCCGGCACCAGTGCCGAAGAATTGGGTAAAGAAAACTGGAAGATCGTGAAACTGGGTGATCAACAGGTGAATGACCTGATCGTTAAATATGACATTAAGATCTACCCGAATCCTGTATCCGACTACGCCTACGTAGAAATCGGCTTCGATTTTAAAGAAGCAGACATCCTGGTGTATGACATGAGCGGAAGACAGCTACAGAACTTGAAGACCAAGAATAAAGTGACTAAAATAAATACTCAGGCTTTAGTGCAGGGGGCTTATCTGGTGACGATAAAAACAGATACGAATAAAACAGCAAATGCTAAACTGATTAAAAAATAACCATGAAGAAGAAAATAATTTTAGCCGCTGCATTAATGGTGGCTCATACCTATACGGCTCAATTAGGTGATGAAAATTTACTGCCCAATATTACCCCACCATCACCTGAAGCCTATTCTTTAGGTAGTTTTGGGGGCTTGGAAGTTGGAGAGTTCACAGGATCTCCCAATATAAGTATTCCTCTACTGCATTTTAAAGGAGCAATTTGGGAACAGACTTGTCCCTATCTTATACCACGAGTGGGATAAGGGTCGATGAAAAAGATGGACAGTTTGGACTTGGCTGGGCATTGATTGCGGGAGGTGTGATTAATAGAATAGTACGGCATAAGGATGATTTTGCATATTCTAAGTTACCAATTCCTGAAAATCTTAATGCTGGATCTTCTGATCCGAAAGTTGCCCAATTTTTTTATGATGCAGGTAACCTTAATAAAGATACTGAAGCCGATTTATTTTCCTTCAATGCAGGAAATATAAGTGGACAATTTGTTATTAATAACAAAGGCCAAATAGAACTCTTGAGTAAAGATAATCTTAAGTTTGAGATTTTACATGATATTGAATATAATCCCTATTTTGTCATGAAGGATTCCAAGGGGATTACCTATTATTTTAAAGCCATTGAAGAAACTTATACGAAAGTCGGTGGCGGCACACATTCGCTTCCTTCTCCACTATCCATAACAGCATGGTTTCTTACAAAAATTGAAGATGCTAACGGGGAACAGCTTATATTTGAATATGAGACTGATGGAAAAGAATATACCATATCAAAATCACAAACCTTATCGTATTCTGAACCCGCAATGCAGGAAGATTGTGACTATACACCAGCGGGAGATATTGTACCTAAAACCTATGCAAAATCACCAAATTTAGGACCAATACTATCCAATGTAATCAGCATTAACGGTAAAAAACTCAAAAGAATAACCAGTAACCGGCACAATGAAAAAATTGAATTTGATTTTAACATTGGAGAAACTGTACTCACTCATTATTATAATGCAAAAATCATTGAAAAACTTACTTTTCAGTTTAACAAGACTGCAAATAACAGACTGTTTCTGAATTCAATAAATTCTCTTACTAAGTCAAAAGATTATAAATTTGAGTATATACAGGCCAATTTATTTCCAGCAAGACTGTCTTTTTCGCAGGACCATTGGGGATATTTTAATGGAAAATCCAATACCAATATATTACCAAAAAACCTGCATTATTTAGATAATATCAGCTATGGTGGTGCAGATCGGGAACCTGATCACACCAAGTCTGTTTATGGGGTTTTAAGTAAAATTATTTATCCAACTAAAGGATATACTTTAATAGAATACGAACCTAACTCCTATTATGACTGGGCCACAATACAACCTGATCCTGTAAACATTCATCAAGGACTTGTTCTTAAGAGTGAGGAATCGGGAATTTCCAAAACATTTTCCATTCAAACGCCGACTATACAACAAATAAAAATAGAAGGCTTTGGGAGTTTTAATTCAAGGGATTGTACTGATTCTCCGAATATGGGAAATCGGCATAAAATA